>NZ_BAAANE010000003.1:226757-507979 GCF_039529635.1 Kribbella alba
TCTCTCGGCGGCCGACGATTGCCGGATATCAGCACTTGTTGCTGCGGCTCCTGCTGCGGCTACGGCTCCTGCTGTGGCCGCCGTGGCCGCCGTGACCGCCGTGGCCGCCGTGGTGCTTCTTGTGCCGCCGTTTGCGCCCGCCGTCGTCATGTCCGTCACGGTGCATGATCGGTTCGATCCGAGGCATGATGTTCACCCCCCTCCTCTTTTCTCCCTTTGTTTGAGATCTGCAGTGATCTCAGGTTTGCTGGCTCGCGCCGTGGACCCCGGGCGAGCGAGATTGACTACCCGGTCCGCGATGGCGGCCAGGTGCTGGTCATGGGTGACCAGGAGTACGGTGCGGTGTTGGGTGGCGGCCTGGATCGCCTTGACGACCGAGGCGGCGGATCGGGGATCGAGCGATGCGGTCGGCTCGTCCAGCAGTAGCATCGGTGCTGTCGAAACGGCAGCCCGGGCGATGGCGATCCGACGACGCTGACCGCCGGACAGCCGGACGCCGCCCTCCCCCAGCGAGGTGTCGTAGCCGTGGGGCAACCGGCCGATGAACTCGTCCACCTGAGCGGTCCGGCCGGCTTCGAGCACGTCGGCGCGGGTGGCCGCCGGGTTGCCGAAGGCAATGTTCTCCGCAACTGTTGCGTCAAGCAGCCACGGGTCCTGCGGCACATAGGCGAACCGGTTCCGCACGGTCTGCTGGGCGCAGTAGCGCACGTTCACCCCATCGATGAGCACCCGGCCGGTGTTGACCTCGTACAGCCGGAGCAGCAGATGGAGGACGGTGCTCTTGCCGATGCCGCTGGGGCCGATCAGGCAAACGGTCTCGCCCGCGGCGATCCGGAGGTTGAAGTCTTCGAGCACCGGTTGCCCCGGCTCGTAGCGGAACCCGACCTTCTCGAATCGGACGTCCTGGATGAGGGGTGGCGCCGTCCAGGCACCGGGGCGATCGGTGACTGCCTCGTCGCACTCCAGGACGTCCTGCACTCTGGTCGCGCTGGCGCCGGCCTTGGCCAGCACGGCTGACAGCCGGGTCAGCCCGCGGACCGGCGAGTAGAGATCGCGCAGATAGGCGGTCACCACCAGGAGTTGGCCGATGCTCATCGCGCCGGCCAGCACGTGCATCCCGCCGACCACCAGAACCAGTGCGGACCCGATCGCCAGCAGGACGTCGGCCACCGGCGTCCAGCGGGCGTCCACCCTGACCGCGCGCAGTTCGACGTCGAGCACGGCCTGGTTTTGTTTGCCGAACTCGCCGGTGGCGTGATCAGTCCGAGCGAATGCCTGCACGGCGCGGACGTTGCGCAACAAATCGGTCGTCGTACCGGCCAGCCGACCGGATTCGGCCCGGGCGTCCTGCTCCACAGCCCTGATGCGGGCGCGTTGGCGCACAGCCAGCCCGGCCAGCACCGGGACGACTGTCAGGCCGATCAGCAGCAGGCCGGGGTCGAAGGCCAGGAGTAGAACGAGAACGCCGACCAGCATTACCGCGTCGGGCAGGAAGGAGATCGTGATGGCGATGACGCCGTCCAGCACCCGGCCTACGTCAGTCGTGAACCGGGATACCAGTTCACCGCTGCGCATCCGGTCGTGCCACCGCAGTGATCGGGTCATCGCGCGCTCGAACATCGCGGCACGAAGTGATGCGCCGATCCGCTCGGCCGCGCCTTCGGCAGTGCGCACGGTAGCCATTTCGAGCAGGCCATCGACCGTCGTAAGCACGACTGTCGCCCCAGCCGCCAGAATCAGCAACTTCGCCGGTTCCACCCCGGCCAAGAACCCGAGGTGCCCTGACAGCGGCTTGCCTCCGAGTGCGTAGTCCACCGCCAGGGCCAACGGCCAGGGACGCAGCAATGCGACGCCGACCTGCACCACGACGAGGATCGCCCCAGCGGCCAGTGCCGGAGTGTGTGAACGGACACTGGGGCCCGCGACACTGAGACTCAACGGCACCTTCATGCGTTCAACCATTGCGGGGTCATCATTGTTGCGCTATTGCACATTTGGGCTACTACCTGCCCTCGCCCATTTGGGCTAGTACCCGCCGTTTCGGTCGCCGGCTGTGCGGTCAGCGCTACTGCGGATCGAGTTTCGCGCTATTGCGGATGCCCGACACGTCTGGAGTCTGCTTACCCGCGTAGTACAGGCCTATGATCCGAAGGAGGGGGCCACCGGGGGAGTGAAGATGGGGATTCTGGGGGAGTTGTGTCGTAGGGCGCCAGTGGGTCGTGGGTTTTCCGCGATCGCCAGCCTGCTGGTGCGCTTCGCGATCGCGTCACTGGTCGCGCTGACAGTGGCGGTCGCTCCGATCCCTCTGATCGCCCTGCGTGTCGGAGCGGTGGAAGCGGTCGAGGCGACGCGACAGCACACGTTCGCGGCGGTGCGGGCCGTGGTGGAGCCTCGGCTGGATGCCTGGGCTGTCACGGACGGAACCCGGGCCGTCCTGCACAGGTTGAAGGAGCCGTCCGTCGGGGCGCTGCTGGCCATCGAGTTGGCGATGATCCTGACGGCGTGGTGGGCGCTCAGACGGAGCCAGCGTCAGCAGTGCGAGCATGAGCGGTTGCGACGACATGCGGCGCAAGCATGCGACTTGGAACGGCGTCGGCTGGCCGGTGAGCTGCATGACGGAGTGGTGCAGGACCTAGCCGGGATCAATTACGCGCTGGAGCGGCTGCGGATCGGCACTGCGTCCGCTGATCAGCGCGATGAGGTGATCGCGGACAGCGCGTCCCGGCTGCGCGACTCCATCGGAGCACTGCGGACTCTGCTGTTCGACAACTATCCACCGGACCTTGACGAGCTGGGCATCAGTTGTGCGCTGGCAGGGTTGGCCGACGACCTCGAACGAGCCGGTATGGACGTGCAGCTCGAGACCGCGGAGGCAGAATGCTTGCCGCCGGCCGCGACGGCCCTCATTTTCCGAGCCGCCCAGGAGGCCGTCCGGAACGTGGCCACGCACAGTGGCGCCAGCGGCGTGGTCATCAAGGCAGGACGCCGGAACGGGCAAGCGACGCTTGTGGTGCAAGACAACGGGCGGGGGTTCGACGAAGCGCGGCTGCGGGAACGGATCAGCAAGGGGCACTTCGGCCTGCGGGCGACCGGCGACCTGATGTCGGCCTCCGGCGGCATGCTGCAGGTCCTTGCCGCTCCGGGCCGCGGCACCCGAGTGATGGTCGAGGTCCCGGTCGAATGATTCGGGTGCTCATCGTCGATGACCATGAGGTCGTCCGGACCGGGTTGTCGCAGTTGCTCGCCGAGACCGATGATCTCCAGCCGGTCGGGAGCGCGGAGAACGGCGAGCAGGCGGTGGCGATGGCGGCCGAGCTCCACCCGGACGTCGTCCTGATGGACCTCTCGATGCCAGGCACCGACGGAATCGCCGCCACCCGTCGCATCGTCGCGGACAACCCCCACACCCACGTGCTGGTGCTGACCTCGTTCAGCGACCGCTACCGCATCCTGGCCGCGCTGGAGGCCGGCGCCGAGGGATACCTGCTCAAGAACACCGCCACCGAGGCGATCTTCGGCGGCATCCGCCAGCTGGTCCTCGGCGGCTCGCCACTGGATCCGATGGCGGCTCGGATGTTGCTCAACAGCCGACGCGAGCAGCCGGAGGAGATCACCTTCACCACCCGTGAGCAGGAGGTGCTGGAGATGCTCGGTTCCGGCCTCCCCAACAGGGCGATCGCCCGCCGGCTCGGCATCAGCGAGCGTACGGTCAAGGCCCACCTGACCAGCGTCTTCCATCGCCTCGGTGTCGCCGACCGGACCCAGGCTGCCCTCTGGGCCCAACGCCACGATCTCGGCCATCCCAACCAATGATCCCCGCCCGGCTCCACCACATCGTCCAGGTGTAGCGCGCCCTCGGGCTGGCCGCCGATCGGGCCGCGCCGCTGACGCGACGTACGAGGTCACGCCCGTACTACGTGGGCGATTGTCCTGCTTCACGGGGTTGCCAATATTTAACCAGGGATGTAACTATTGGCGCATGGTGGACGACGAGGTGGATCGCTTCTTCGAGGTGCTGGCTGATCCGACCCGGCGGCAGGTGGTGCGGTTGCTGGGGGAGGGACCGCAGCGAGCCGGTCAGCTTGCTGTCGCGACTGGTTCGTCGGCGCCGGCGATGAGCCGGCACCTGCGAATCTTGTTGTCCGCCGAGGTGATCACCGATGAGCGAGTGCCGGACGACGCCAGGCTGCGGGTCTTCCGATTGCGCCAGGAGCCGGTCGTCGCCGTCCAGGCCTGGCTTGACCAGGTCCAGGCGCACTGGCAGGAGCAGTTGGGCGCCTTCAAGAAGCACGTCGAGCGGAAGGAGACATCGTGACCAAGCAGTCAGCGTCCGCATCCGTCGAGGTCGCCGCTGATCCGGCGACGGCGTTCCGGATCTTCACCGACGAGATCGACCTGTGGTGGGTCAGGGGGCCGATCAACTTCTTCGATGCCGCCCGGGCCGTGGGGATGCAGATCGAGCCGGGGGTGGGCGGCAGGATCCTGGAGGTCTACCGGCCCGGCAGCGACACGTCCGACGAGGATGTGCTCGAACTGGGCAAGATCACTGTCTGGGAGCCCGGATCGCGGCTGGCCTACCGCAGCTCGGTGGACGACACCGACACCGAGATCCGCTTCGAGCCCTTCGACGGCGGAACGCGGGTCAGCGTGGAGCAGGCCCTGGTGCAGGGCGGCAAGAAGGCGTTCTACTTCTGGCCGAATGTGATCCCGTGGTTTGCTGCCTGGGCCGCCCGTCGAGAGTCGGCGGAGCGGACACCGCGCGAGCTCGATCGGCTGAACGTCGCCTTGTACTACGAGGATCCCACCGCAGCGGCCCGCTGGCTGCATACGGTGTTCGGCCTGGATTCCTGGGACCGGATCCCCGCGGTCGGCGAACAGCCTTCCTGGATCGAGCTCCACGTAGGTATTTCGGCGATCCTGCTCTTCGAGCTGAAGGAGCGAGCCCCCGAGCCGCGGCCGGTCGACCACGGGGTCTGGATCTACGTCGACGACCTCGACGCGCACTTCGCCCGGAGTTCGGAGAACGGAGCCAAGATCGTCTCCGAGATCCGCCAGCACGGGTACCGCTGTTACGAGGCCGACGACCTCGAAGGACACCGCTGGACCTTCGCGCAGGCCAGACCCACGATGCAGTAAGTCCTGGCAGAGCCGGCGCCTTCCATGCGGCGGCATCTCCGCTCCGTGGAAGCCGCCGCCTGCAGCACGGCCAAGTAATGCAGTGCCTCGACGCAGAAAGACGCCTAGTACGACAGCCGGACTTTGTGATGTTGCAGGGACAGGCCCGGACTGCCAGCACTCACAACCTGCGGGTCCTGGTCGCGAGCAGGCCTACGCACGCTCGGCTGGAGGCTCAGCCGCGGTTGATGAGCGTTGGTGCTCCGGGGCTCACGAACCCGCCGAACCACACCGCCTTTGATCAGCACCCCGACTCGGTGGCCCGCTGCGGTCATGAAGTGGTGGCCTTGAACACCAAACAGGGACCGCGGACACGAAATAACGTGTTCAAGGTCCCGACGACGTGTCCCAGGTCCCCACTGTTGGTCAAGGCCGCACCCCCCAGCCCTCCGCGGCCAGACAGGTGGTCGCTGCCCAGGCCCGCCTCGTTCGCAGCATGTCAATGGCGCTCCTCCAGGCCGATGGCGTCGCGCAGCTTCTTGGTGGCTTCCTCGAGGTCGGGATCGGTGCGGGCCTGCGATGCCATCAGTTCGGCCAGCGCCTCGGCGATCACGTTGAGCTTCTCCTGGGAGGCCTCCTCGGTCCGGCGGGCGGCGTTCTCCAGCAGAACCAGCAGGAGCAGGGTGACGACGCTGGCCACTGTGTGAATCGCCACCTGCCACGCCTTCAGGTCCGCCCAGAGCGGCAGGCTGACCAGCCAGAGAACAACGATGCCGACGCAGAGGAAGAAGAACGGCGCCTGGCTGACCCGCAGGTAGGCCGTCTGCACAAACCGGTCGAACAGCGACCGCCGATCACCCTGGACGCGGGTCTCAGCCGCTTCGCTTCGCTCCATTGCCGGAGCCTAGTGCGGACCCCACCATCCGGACACCTCACGCGCCCGAGCCATCGCTGGCGCTCACGGACCCCCACACCGAGGACACCCGCAAGAGAATCCGCGCCCCGCCAGTTCTGCCCTCTAGCTGCATGCGAATCCTTGGGGTGCCGTAGGGCGAGGCAGCGGAATGACCCACTGCGACGGCCTCTCGCTCGCTCAGCATCTCCTCAGGCGGGCGAGCGGATCGTGGTGGAGCAGGACGCGCGCACCCACCGGTGGCTCCGACGTCCTGGACGGATCCTGTGGCACGACCATGGACGGGGTCGCCGAAATCGACCGCGGTAGGAGGTAGACATCATGAACCCACCGGCCTCGCCGCGCGGTGACGTCACCGCGGCAGCATCTCGCGGCGGCCCGGAGCACGCGGGCCCCCGCCGGCATCGGAAGCCCCGGTTCAAAGGACTGCGGCGGATCGTCGCGCTGCTCCTCGTCGTCGGCCTCATGTGGCTCGGCTGGTCGGTGGGCTCGGCGTTGAGGGCGCCAGGGAACGACAGCGTGGCGGCCAAGCTGGCGGGGTGGGGTCGTGACCACGCCCTCGGTGCCGTCGTGACGTGGTTCGAGGCGGCCCAGTACCAGGCAAGCCCACCGAAGGTCGGCGGAACACCTTCCGTGACGCTCGCGCCCCCCGCCAGCACGCCGAAGTCCCGGCGCACGCCGCTGCCGCCGCCGCTCGGCTCACCCGCGGGCACCCCGCTGAGAGGCGAGGGAGCCTGGCGCGTCCTGGAGCAGGTCCACGGCACTCCGGCGGTTCTCGGGGCCTTCCTGCGACCGGATCGGACGCACACGTCGTACCTCGCCGGGGTCGTCTCGATGAACACCCGCCTCCTGCGGTTCCAGCTGCATCCAGGTGAGAGTGACCCCGGCACCGGGAATTGGGGTACGGCGACGTCGGTCCTGCCGGGGGCACGCAAGGGCCTCATGGCGACCTTCAACGGCGGCTTCAAGATCAACGAGGCCGGCGGCGGGTTCTACCTGAACGGGGTCACTAAAGGCGTCCTCCAGCCGTCAGCCGCATCCTTGGTGTTCCACCGCGACGGTCAGGTGGCGATCGGCGCGTGGGGACGCGACGTCGCGATGGGTCCCGGAGTCGTGGGAGTCCGGCAGAACCTGCGACTGATCGTCGATCACGGCACCGTCCCCGCTGCCGTGGACACCAATGCCGGGAATTCCTGGGGGCGCACCCTCGGGGGAGGGTACTTCGTCTGGCGCTCCGGGGCGGGCCTGACCCGGGACGGGCGCCTGGTCTACGTCTACGGGCCCGCCCTGTCGGCGCGGACCCTCGCCGACCTCCTCCAGCGCGCGGGATGCGTCGAGGGGATGCAACTCGACATCAACCCGGCGTGGATGTCGTTCATGTACTACTCGGCGGGTCCCGACGCGGCCAACCCCGTCCCTCACAAGCTTCTGTCCAACCAGGAGCGGCCGGCCGGCCGCTACTTCAGCCCGTCCAGCCGTGACTTCGTCGCGGCCTTCGCCCGATGAACGAGCCTCTTCCGTCTGGATCTCTCCGGGTGAAGGCGTACGCCGGGGGTGGACGCCATCGCGATCGTTAGGTCCCGTGTGGGGGCGTGAGAGGCGTAACGAGCGGCTGGTGGCGAAGTACGCGCGGAAACGGGCGAAGTACAGCGCCCGGCGGCGTACCCCGCTGGACCAGCTCGACCCGCTGGTCCGCGAACTGGTCCGTATCGGTGCGGACGGTTTCCAGTTCAGCCTGCGCGCCAAGGAGATCGGTAAGCTGCTCGACCATCGCGGTGGCATCGCCGAGATGCGCGCCGCTCACGAGCAGGTGTCCAACTGGCACCCCGACCAGGCCCGAGCGCTGGAGCGGGCATGGGGCGGGATCGGCGACTGGCTGAGTTAGGTCCGGTTGCGCGAGGTTGTGCCTCACGTGCTTGACGCAGGGGTGTGGTCCCTGCAGCCGTACGTCGACAGGTCCTTGCCCCAGCCGGGATGCTTGAGCTCGCCCAGGGCCAACTGAGCCTTCCTGAGTCCTGCGCCTCGGCGACGAACTCCCTGAGAATGGCCGCGCTCTCGACGAGGTCGAAGGCGGACTTGCTGAACGTTCCGCGGCTGCATCCATAGGCCGATGGGAGATCCCCTGGGCCGACGGTCGCGCCGTACGTGGCGTGCCGCCGCTTCGCGAGGGGGTTGTCCATCAAGAGTGAACAAAAAAGGGAAAGGAGAGTATTTACCCCTTTCCACTCTCAACTTATAGCGCGCCGGGGGGCTTGCCGCAAGCCCCTGTTCGTGCCGCAGAATCGTCGGCCGAAGGCAGAACCTACGGGAACGGAAGTCACCAAATGCGTGTGCTGTTGACGACGTATGGGTCGCGCGGGGACGTCGAACCGCTGGTGGGACTCGCGGTGCGGTTGCGGGCACTCGGCGCGGAGGCGCGGGTGTGTGCGCCGCCGGACGAGGACTTCGCGGAACTGTTGGCCCGTGTCGGCGTGCCGCTGGTGCCGATCGGCCGGCCGATGCGCTCGATGGTGCGGCCGTCGTCGTCGGCGGACGTGTCCCGGCGCGTGACCGAGCTGATCGCCACGCAGTTCGACACGGTCGCCGAGGCAGCCGAGGGATGTGATGCGCTCTTGGCGACCGGCATGGCGCATTTCGCCTCGCGGTCGGTGGCCGAGAAGCTGGGCATCCACTATGTGTACGCGACCTTCTGCCCGTTCCTGCTGCCGTCGCCGCACCACGCGCCGCCGCCGGCGCTCCTGCCGGGCCGGCCGTTTCCACCAGAGATGACCGACAACCGGGTGCTGTGGGACCTGAACGCCCAGACCTTCAACGCGCTGCACGGCGAGGCGCTCAACACCCACCGGGCCTCGATCGGTCTGCCGTCGGTGGACGACGTCCGCAACTTCACCTTCACCGACCACCCGTGGCTAGCCACGGACCCGACCCTGGGTCCGTGGCAGGAGACCTCGGACCTCGACGTCGTGCACACCGGTGCGTGGGTCCTGCCGGACGAGCGCCCGCTGCCGGCCGACTTGGTGGCGTTCCTGGACGCCGGCGAACCACCGGTGTATGTCGGCTTCGGCAGCATGCACCGCGTCTCGGAGGACATCGCCCAGGTGGCCATCGAGGCGATCCGCGGGCAGGGCCGCCGCGCACTCGTCGGGCGCGGCTGGGCGGGCCTGGCCCTGATCGACGACCGGGACGACTGTCTCGTCGTCGGCGAGGTCAATCAGCAGCAGCTGTTCGGCCGGGTGGCCGCCGTCGTGCACCACGGCGGCGCGGGCACGACGACCACGGCTGCCCGGGCCGGCGCGCCTCAGGTGGTGGTACCCCAGGCGGGCGACCAGTCCTACTGGGCCACCCGGGTGGCCGACCTGGGCATCGGCGCGGCGCACGACGGTCCGACTCCGACCATCGAGTCCCTGTCAGTCGCGCTCAAGACGACCCTGACCCGCGAGACCCACGCACGAGCAACCGCCGTGGCCGGCACGATCCGAACCGACGGCGCGATGGTGGCAGCGAAGCTGCTGCTCGATCGGAGCCGCTGACGTGAACCCCCTGACTACCAGCGCGTTCGACCTTCCCGACCACCTCACCCCCAAGGCCGACCCGACGCAGATCGCCGGCGATGAGCGGCACTTCGCGGCCATCGCGGAAAGTCTTGAACAGTCGATCGGCGACCTGTCCGACCGTCTCGATGCGGCGCGCAAGGCACCTGGCGGCAGCGGCCAGGAGGCGATGGACCGGGACAT
The DNA here is from genome assembly GCF_039529635.1 of Kribbella alba. Classification (NCBI taxonomy): domain Bacteria; kingdom Bacillati; phylum Actinomycetota; class Actinomycetes; order Propionibacteriales; family Kribbellaceae; genus Kribbella; species Kribbella alba. Next base: position 236,520 of record NZ_BAAANE010000003.1, read on the forward strand.
GGAGATCCACCGGCTGGCCGCTCGCCTGCGCGCCCTGCGTCGCTTCGGTTTGGATCTGTGTCTCGGACACATCGTCAGCACAGACGACCCCGAGCCCCTGTATGTCGGACGACTTGGCCTCACGGACAGCGCGGGTCGTCGGTTGCTGATCGACTGGCGCTCCCCAGCGGCCGAGCCGTTCTTCGGAGCGACCCACGCCAACCCGATGGGTCTGGCAAGCCGTCGCAGGTATCGCTGGACCCGCGGCCGGATCAGCGACTACTGGGACGAGGTGTTCACCTCGGACGGGTTTGAAAGGCACGCAGCGCTCGACGACCAGTCCGCCTTCATCGCCAGCCTGGGCAGCAACCGGTCGTCCCGGATGCGAGACGTGCTCGGCACCATTCAGGCCGACCAGGACGCCATCATCCGCGCTGGTTCCCGAGGCGCTCTCGTCGTCGACGGCGGTCCGGGTACGGGAAAGACCGTCGTCGCTCTGCACCGCTCCGCCTATCTCCTCTACTCCGACCCTCGACTCGGTCACCGCCGGGGCGGCGTACTGTTCGTCGGTCCTCACCAGCCCTACCTGGCCTACGTCGCCGACGTCCTCCCCAGCCTCGGAGAGGAGGGCGTGCAAACCTGCACCCTGCGGGACCTCGTCCCCGGCGGAGCCGCGGCTCAGCTCGAGACCGACCAGGACGTGGCCCGTCTCAAGTCGTCCGCGGACATGGTGAAGGCGATCGAGCCGGCCGTCAGGCTCTACGAGGAGCCGCCCACCAAGCCGATGACGGTCGAGACCCACTGGTCCGACATCTGGCTCAGCGCCGCCGACTGGGCCGAGGCGTTCGGAGCAGCAGACTCCGGTACTCCGCACAACGAGGCGCGCGACCAGGTCTGGGAGGAATTGCTCACGATCCTGATGGACAAGCACGAAGACGAGTACGAAGACGACGACGTCTCGACCGACCTGCTGCGTAGATCACTGGAGCGGAACGAGGATCTGGTCAGCACTTTCAACAAGGCGTGGCCGCTGATCGAACCGGCAGACCTCGTCGGAGACCTGTGGTCAGTACCCGCCTACCTGCGCATGTGCGCTCCCTGGCTCGAACCCGATGAAATTCAGAAGCTGCAGCGCCGGGACGCCCAGGCCTGGACGGTGTCCGATCTGCCTCTCCTGGACGCGGCAAATCAGCGGCTCGGCGACCCGGGGGCGTCACGACGGAAGCGTCGGCAGAAGGCCGCCGCTGCCGCCGAACGCGAACGCATGGCCGATGTCATCGACAACCTGCTCCAGGCCGAGGACGACAACGAGGGCGCGATGATCCTGCTGCACGGGGAGGATCTGAAGGACGCCCTGGTCGACGAGACAGCACTGCCCAGCGCCGACCCGGACCTGCTCGCCGGCCCGTTCGCGCACATCGTCGTGGACGAGGCTCAGGAACTGACCGACGCGGAGTGGCAGATGTTGCTGCTCCGCTGCCCGTCCCGGAGCTTCACGATCGTCGGGGACCGTGCCCAGGCGAGGCACGGGTTCACGGAGTCGTGGCAGGAACGGCTCGAGCGGATCGGGCTCGACCGGATCAACCTCGCCTCTCTGAGCATCAACTACCGGACGCCGGAAGAGGTCATGGCGGAAGCCGAGCCGGTCATCCGGGCCGTGCTCCCGGACGCCAACGTGCCGACCTCCATCCGCAGCACCGACGTCCCGGTGGTCCACGGATCGACCTCGGAGCTGGGCTCGATCCTCGACACCTGGCTCGCCGCGCACGCCGACGGGATCGCCTGCGTCATAGGCGCCGATGGAATTAAGGACGGCACGTTCAGGGCGACCTCCCGCGTCCGATCGCTGACCCCGGAGCTGTCGAAGGGGCTCGAGTTCGACCTGGTCGTCCTCATCGACCCGGAGGCGTTCGGCGAGGGCATCGAAGGAGCGGTCGACCGCTATGTCGCGATGACCCGAGCGACCCAGCGACTCGTCATCCTCACGAGTTCCTGACGTCGGCCAAGACCTCTTCGAGGGGATGACGGGGGAGATCAACGGATGAGTCCGGCGACCAGGTTGATGGCACCCGCCACGATCACGACCCCGAATACGTACGACAGCACGGCGTGTGCGAGCACGGTCGGCCGTATGCGGCGGTTGCGGACGGTCGTGTCGGACACCTGGTAGGTCATCCCGATGGTGAACGCCACGTAGGCGAAGTCCCGGTAGTCGGGTGGACCTTCGTCGGAGTCGCCGAACACGATGCCGTCCGTGGCGGAGTCGAAGTGCAGGTGCGCGTACCGCAGCGTGTACACCGTGTTGATCACGGCCCAGGACAACACGACCGTGAGGATCGCGTCGGCGATCAGCGCCAGTCGCATTCCGCCGGTCTCGGTCCCGGCGCGTCCGAGGGCGAAACCGACGCCGAACAGGCTGGCCACGCTGGCGCTGAGCAGCAGCACCGGGGCGGAGCGGTGGGTCTCGTCGTCGCGGGTGGCGAAGTCCCGCGTAAGGGATCCTTCGGCACGCCGGATGATCGGCCAGACCGTCGACAGGAATGCGAGCGCGGCGGCGTTCCACCCAGTGGTCGCCGCCAGCTCCCATGGCATGAACGCGAGCATCGCCAGTGCGACCGCCAGGCCGATGCCTGTCACGATGAGGGCGCGCCGCATCGCGGGCGCATGCCAGCCCACGGACCGGTGATACAGAGAGGGCGCGGGGATGGCCGACATCGTCTGAGGCTCGCCGGTACGGGTTGCGGTCATTTCCACAGCCAGCCGATCTTTCTGGCGTTCTCCCTGACCTCCGCGTAGGAGGTGTGGACGCTCTTGGCCTGGCCGACCACGTTCACGCCGAGCGCCATCGTGACAGTTGAGCGCAGGGTGTTGAGCGGATTGTCGAACAGCACGCGTTCGCTGATCCAGGTGACTGCGTCGGACTCCGGTTTCCAGGCGGCGCTGTAACTGGCGGCGGCCTCGGTGAGATCGGTCCCGGCGAGGGCGCCGATGTGGGTGTCGAGCACGGTGGCCGACTCCATCGCGGCGTTGACACCCTGCCCGATCGGCGGGAACGGCGCGGCAGCGTCGCCGAGCAGGACCGCCTTGCCACCGTGCAACTGCGAGCAGGTGGTGCTCAGCCCGACGTGGTAGCTGTGCCGGTCCGCGAAGGCGGCGATCGACAGGTCGCTGGCAAGGTCAAGGATCGGCGGGCAGACCTTGGCTAGGTACTGCCGCGCCTGAGCCGGGGTGGCGAAGTCCGGTGCTTCCTTCGTGCCGACCGCGCAGAACCAGCGCGGGCTGCCCGGCCCGTCGTCGCCCGGCACAGCGCCGGCGACGCAGAAATGCCGGATCGACAGCGCCTGGAGGTACTCCTTGTCGAGCTGGTCGCCGACCTGGTCGAGCTCGATCATGGTCACGTAGTTGGGGATCGACCGGGATTCCACGGTGAAGCCCGCCACCTGCTGCTGCATCGCCTGCCGCACGACCGAACCGGCGCCGTCCGCGCCGATGATCAGGTCGAACCGCCGGGTCACCGGCGGACCATCCTCCTGTTCGGAGGTGAGCGTGCCGCCTTCGACGTCCAGCGCGGTCACCCGGGAACTGAACGCGAAGTCCACGTACTTCTGGTACTGCTCGGCGATCGGTGCCATCAGCGACCGGACGATGTCCCCCCGCGAACCTGTCCAACCCTGTTCCGGCCAGTCGTCCACGACCCGGCCCTGGTACTGGATGCCCTTGAACTGAAGCATCCGCGCGTCGAAGTACGGTGTGACGTCGAGGTGCCGCAGGGCGCGCAGGCCGTGGCCGGTGATGTCGATCGTGTAGGAGCGGTCGGGGTTGAAGCGGGGCGCGGCGTCCGGGTGCACGTCGCGCTCGAAGACGGTGGTCTGGATGCCGCGCCGGGCGAGCGCGATGGCGGCCACCAGGCCGGCCGGTCCGCCGCCGACGATCGCGATTCCTTCGGAGAGAGGTGTTGTCTGCATGGCCACCAGCCTCGCGTCGGGACCCGGCCGGCCGCATCAGCGAGCTCACTGGTGAGTGCCGGTTCCCTCGGGGTAAGTACGCCAGCGATCAATGCAGGTCGAGCGCGGCGAGTTCGGTCCGCGAGCTGACGCCCAGCTTTTGGAACACCTTGCGCAGGTGGTATTCCACGGTCCGGCGGCTGAGGAACAGCTGGGCGGCGATCGCCGGATTGCTGGCGCCCTGACCGGCGAAGCTGGCGATCTGCAGCTCCTGCGGGGTGAGTTCGCTGATAGCGGCGGTGCCGTCGGGCCGGCGGGTGGTCTCGCCGGTGGCACGCAGCTCGGTGCGGGCCCGGTCGGCCCACGGCGTAGTGCCGAGCCGCTCGAACGTCTCCAGCGCGGCGCGCAGGTGGCCCCGGGCCCGGCTGCGGTGGCGCTCCCGGCGCAGCCGCTCGCCGTACCCGAGCTCGATCCGGGCCCGCCAGAACGGCATCGCTCCCGGCGGGAAGAGGCCCAGCGCCTCGTCGAAAGCCGCGTATCCCTCGTCCGGGACTCCCTCCTCGGCGACAAGGCCCTCGCAGTACGCGAGCAGGCCGCGCTGGCCGGGGCCCGCGTGGCGGGACCGTTCGGCGAAGCCGGCAACCACCTCGGCCGCGACGTCCGGGCAACCGGCGCGGACGGCTGCCTCCACCAGGTCCGGTGTGCAGGTCAGGGCGATGAACGGATGGCCCGCGCCGGGTGCGGCCGACGCGATCGAGGTGAACCGTTCGAGCGCCTCGGCCGGCCGCCCGAGACCGAGGTCGAGCAGCGCCAGCGCCCGTGAGGACAGGGCGACAGTCAGGCCCAGCCGGCGCGGGACGGCCTGCGTCAGCGCCTCCTCGGCGTACGCCCGGCAGTCCTCCTCGCGTCCACGCAGCGCGGCGGCCGTGGCCAGGGCGGCCAGGAGGTTGGACGCCGACGGCTCCTGCCCGGTGTCGCGCGCCAGCCGCAGGCCCTCCGACGCCTGCACGACCGCCTCGGTGACGCGGCCGGCCATGGCGTTGCCGAGGGCGGCGAACTCGAGCGCGTAAGGCAGGACGCCGACGGCGCCGAGTTCCCGAGCGCGGGCCACCGCCCGGAGTACCAGCTGCTTGGAGTCGCCGCGTCCGGTGTACAGCCCGGTGGTGGCCGCCCACAGCAGGTAGGCCGGGTCGTCGAAGGTCACCGCAAGGGCGTCCGCCTCGTCGAGCAGTTCAGCTCCGCGCGCCATGTCACCGCGGAACACGCTAGACAGGCCGGTGAGGTAGCACACCGCGAAGCGGGCCCGTTCGTCGCGCTGCGGTGGCACCGCCGCCGCCCGCCGCGCGATGTCGATGAGCCGGCCCGGTTCGCCGGCGTAGGCGGCGGCGTCGGCCGCGGTCAGGAGCATCTCCAGCGCCCGGCCCGGGTCGTGGCCGACCGCGAGCGCCGCACCGCCGACGAGTGTGTCCACCGCCTCGGCGGGCACCCCGGTGCGGAGCTGCAGTTGCCCCCGTAGGTGGGCGATGAGGGCCTGTTCCGGTTCGCTGCGCGCGACCTGCGCGGCCCGCTCGACCAGTGCCTGCGCCCGCCTCGCCTGCCCGGCCAGCCAGGCGTTCTCGGCGGCGGCCGCCAGCCGTCGGCCGCGCGCGTCGTCGTGGGTGCTCAGCTCGGCCGCGCGTTCGAGCGCGGTCGCTGCCGCTGCGGTACCGGACCGGTCGCGGGCCCGGTCGGCCGCCTGTTCCAGCGCGGCTGCGGCTTCCTCGTCCGGCCCGGCACAGGCGGCGGCCCGGTGCCAGGCGCGGCGGTCGGCGACGTCCGGGTCGAGCGCGTCGGCGATCGCCCCGTGTACCGCGTGCCGCTGCAGGAAGCTCATACCCTGATACACCGCGGAGCGCATGAGCGGGTGGCGCAGTTCCACGCACCCGGCGTCGATGCGGGTCAGGTCCGCCTCCTGCGCCATGTCCAGCGACTCCGGGCCTGGCGCGCCGAGCGCCTCGGCCGCGCGCAGCACAGTCGCCAGGTCACCGGTGTCTTCGGCCGCGATCACCTCCAGCAGCACCTGGACAGATTCTGGAAGCCGGCGTACCCGTGCCAGGAACGCGCGCTCCATCCGCGCGCCGATCGGCAGCGCACTCGGCAGTGGAGCGGCGCCGACGAGCTGGTCGGGTTGCAGCGACAGGGTGATCTCCAGCAGCGCCAACGGGTTCCCGCCGGTGCGGCCGACCAGCTCGGCCACCACCTCCGGTGGCAACGGGCCGGAGCGCCGTTCGGCCAGCACCGCCGCGGCTGCATCGCGGTCGAGGCCGGCAAGGCGCAGCTCCGGCAATTCTGGCGCGGCGAACCCCGTCCCCGACGCGCTGTCGTCGTCCCGGGCGGCGAACACCAGCGCGACTCCCTCCGCCCCGAGCCGTCGGCCCACGAACAGCAGCGCGTCCGCCGAGGACTGGTCGACCCACTGCGCGTCGTCGATCAGGCAGACCACCGGCTGGTGCTCGGCGGCGTCGGCCAGCAGGGTGAGAGCGGCGACGGCGACGAGGAACCGGTGGTTGCCACCGGACATGGTTTCGGTGGGCGCCGGTGCCAGGCCGAACGCCGCGCGGACGGCCGTGGCCTGCGGACCTGGCAGTCCGTCCACGCCGTCGCGGACCGGCCACAGCAGTTGGTGCAGCGTGGCGAAGGCGAACTCGGCCTCGGATTCGACGCCGGCCGCCTGCAGCACCCGCATGCCGTTAGCGCGCTCGGCCGAGTAGGCGAGCAGAGCCGACTTCCCGATGCCGGCCTCACCCCGGATCACCAGCGCGTCGCTGTGCCGCTGGCGGACCCGGTCGAGCAGGCCGTCGAGAACCGCCAGCTCACCGGTCCGGCCGTGCAGCACATGGTCAGGATACTGCCGGCCGGGACCCCGGTTGCGATCGCGCCCGCGGCCGCTGTTGTGGCTCTTGCTTCCCGGTCTCCGACCGGGCGCGCACGGTCAGCAGCCAAGCCAGGACGATCACGGCGGCCAACGTGAACACACCGCTCTCGCCGGTGAGGTATGCCGTCCGCAGCGGGTCGACGCTGGCGGCCGCGCCGGCCAGGACGCCCAGGACAGCGTTGAACGTCCCGTGCGCCAGAACCGCCGGCCAGGTGCTGCCGGACCGGTCGCGGAGGTAGCCGTACAGCACGCCGGCACCGGTCAGCACCGCGAGGAACATCGGCACCACGATCAGGCGGTTGCCCACCGGGTTATACGCCGTGGTCAACAGCATGAGCGGCACGTGCCACACACCGTGGAGGAACCCGACGAGGGCCGGCGCGGCCCGGCGGTTGCCCGCGGCCAGCTTCGGCAGCAGATATCCCCGCCAACCGACCTCCTCGGTCAGCGCGAAGCCCGAGCCGATCACGATATTGATCGCGAGGTTGAGCAGCGTGTCGGAGGCGAAGTGCCACGACACCGCACCCACCAGGGTGGCCGCGGCGTAGGAGGCGCCGAGGATCGCGGCCGGCGCCAGCAGCGCCAGCGGCCAGTACCGCCATCCGGCGCGGTGCAAGGCGAGCTGCGCCCAGCCCGCCCGGCGGTACCCGTCGCGGGTGACCACCAGCAGCATCAGCAGCACGCCCGCGGTGGCAGTGAGCATGTTGAGGATCTGCAGCCGGTCGGCGTCGCCTGGCCCGCCCGTGGGGCCGAGCGTCGCCACCAGGATCGCCATGGTGAGGGTGAGCAGGTAGTAGGTCACGCCCTTCTGGCGCTCGGTGAGGGAACTGAACATGCCGACAGCCTCGCCGCCCGGCGCCCGGGCCCGCATCCGTGTGGTCACCTGTCTCGGCCGTCAGCGCGCTCCACCCCCGGCGACCTCGACGCGGGAGGAGACGCCGAGCTAGGACGTTCGAAATCCGGCGTGGTCATCTCGCCGCGGGCGGTTCCGCGAGTGCGGCCTGGTTGACGCTGAGATACCCCCGAAGCGTGAAGTGGCTCCGACGGCGGCCAGTACTCGGCGCATTCATGCACTAGCGCTGGGTACTTGGGCGGCATGTACCAACTGGTTTGGATCTGGCCGCGCGGATTGCTTGCCGGGTTAGGGACCGGGGCCCGCCCTGCTCGCCACCCGTGGTGGGCTGGTTAGCTTGCAAAGCGGGATCGCGGGCGAGCCATGTAGGTCGTGAGAGACCTAGGACGCGTGAGAGGTGCCCTCGGCAACGTCCGAACAACTATCGAGGGGCGTCGCGCTCCTGCGCGCCTCGGTTGCACTGGGGGACGGCTGACCGCGCCTCAGGAATGGTTGCCGTCGGCCACCGTATCGTCGCCGAGCTCTACACCACGCTCGCTCAGTGATCTCCGACTCGCCACGCTCATTCTGGGCGGCTGGCCGCGGTGAAACTTCAACAAAGACAAGACTGGGCACTAGATAGCGCGGCGTGCTGACCATTGGAGGTTGCCATGCGCCACGAGATGGACCGGCTCTTACTGGCCGTAAGTTGTTGCCTCCTACCCCTATCAGTAGCAGGGTGCGCGACGATCCGTCCGTTGCCAGACAGGCTCAAGCGGCACTCGACATGCTGGGGGAGAAGGCCTCGAGGATGAGCTCCTGAACAAGTACCTGCAGATCGCGCTGGGGTGTCATCGCGGCGTTAGGTGGCTTCGTCGACATCGGCGAACTGGTCTTCAACAGCCAGACCGGATCCCTCTTCGGCTACCGCACCCTGTGGGCGGTACCTATCGGCGTGATCGGCTTCACCGTGTTCGCAGAGCTCAGCGGCCGCGTGGCCATCGTGACCAAGAAGGCGAACTTCGACCTGGCGCGTGACCGATACCCGCGATGGTTGTCCACGACAACATTGGTCGCCGGACTGGCGGTATGTCTCATCACCCTGTCGGCCGAACTCGGTGGCCTCGGCCTGGTGATGCATTGCGTCCTTGGATGGAACGAAGGCTTCTTCACCCTCATCGGGCTGGCCCTGCTGGTGGCGGCGAGCTTGCTGCTGCACTTCGCGATGATCAAGAGGGTTTTCGGCTATCTGGGCCTTGGTCTGCTGGTCTACATCATTGCCGCATTGCACCACGGCCGGCTTGGCACGCGATCGGTACGGGGTTCATTCCTTCCGGCGGCAGCGCGCAGTACTGGTACTTCGTGGTCGGCATGATCGCCGCCGGGATGATGCCGTATGGGATCTACTCCTACTCCTCCGGCGGCATCGAGGAGGGCTGGACCGAGGAGCAGCTTCCAGTGAACCGGGCCAACGCCCTGCTCGGATTCCCGCTCGGCGGTCTCATCGCGGTCGCATTGACCGTCGTCGCGGCCCAGCAATTGCTGGCCCTGCAGGTGACTCCACAGCATCTCGGCACGGTTCTCCAGGAGGCGCTGCGCGAGCTCGGCCCGATCGGCTTCTACGCCGCCGTGATCGGTGCCTTCTGTGCCATCGGCGGCGCCACGCTCGACAGTGCCTTCTCCTGTGCCTACACCCTTGCCCAGCACCAGCGCTGGCCGTGGGGCAAGAAGAACGGCCTTCGCCAGGCCAAGCGGTGGACCGCTGCGGTGCTCGGTGCCTTCGGCATCGGCTACGCGATCGTTCAGACGCGCGTCAATCCCGTCGACCTGACCGAGTACGCGGTCATCGCCTCCGCGGTGGCGATGCCGCTGTCGTTCTGACCGATCATCCGCGTGTCCCAGGACCGGCAAATAATGGGCCGCCTTGTCAGCGGTGCCCTCTCCCGACCGCTGGCCTGGCTCTTCTTCGCGGTCATCTGCATAGTCGCGATCGCGGGCCCATCCCCATGCTCCTTACCCACCTGGGGGAGCTCAAATAGACCGGCGGATCCAGTTGGTTGACTGGCGCTATGACGAGAACAGCGAGTTCCGGGCGAGCGGCGAGCGGCGGGCGGCGATCCTGCGAGTAGCCGATGGATATCGGCGACCTCCCACACCAGGCTCGCGACCATGCTGATCACGGGTCTCTGTGCGGCTCTCGTGACGGGATTGGCCGGCGCCTGGGGTTATGCCCCGTTGGCAGGCTGGGATTGTGCGGCGCTCGTGTTCACCGGCTGGGTATGGCTGGCGATAGGTTCGATGGGTTCGTCGGCGACGGCCAGCCGTTCAACGCGGGAAGATCCGGGCCGGGCCGGCGCTGATCTGATCGTGCTGATCGCGGCGGTGGCGAGTCTGGGCGCGGTCGGTCTGGTGCTCATCGGCCAGCGCGGCGCGCCGATCGCTGGTCGCGATCGTGCGCGGCTTGCCGTTGTAGTGGGTAGTGATACCGCACGACGCCCGTGGCACCACCACGTTCGCGGCCAGCCCGGCCACCTCGGCCAGAAAGTCCTCGACTTTCGGTGTGCTCACCAGCAGCGTCTGGAAAGCAGTAAGGATTCCATCGGTGGCGACAGTCATCTCATCTGCACCCATCGGTGCTCCGTCCATGCATCCCGTCCCAATCGCAGGACATGCAGATTGGTCGAAAACCGAGGACGGTCATGCCTTGAGCGGCACAGCTCGAATAGCCGACGGCAATACTGACCGTACGCCGCTTGCCAGCCAGAGGGGGGCGTTCTCGCCTGTCGGCCTCCACTCCCGGACGGTTAGAGGGCTACCCCTACCTCGCCCGTCTTCAGCCAGGTAGCGGAAAGAAATTACTGGCCGCGTCCCGAATGCTTTTCCCAGATCCGTGTGAGCGTTGCCGCATTCCAAAGCGGCGACGTTAAGCTCTCTGATCAGCAAGGCGTCCGCGTCACCCATCGCTCAGGGGCCGGTCTGACGGGCGAAATGCGGGTCGGAGGGATCGGCTGTGTCGCGGCGAGAGATTTCTCAGGGGCCGTGTCGATCCGCAGGCCGCTCGTTCGACCTGTGGGTGCGAGGGTCGAGAGGCGGCCCCGCCGGATGAGGAGAACGCGATGCCGAAGTACATGCTGATCATGCGGGGCACCGATGAGACGAACGCGGCCATGATGGCTTCGATCGACGAGGCGATGGCCGCGACCGGGCGGTTCATCGAGGAGATGATCAAGGCCGGTGTTCTCCTCGCGGCCGAAGGGCTGGACGACCCGGGCCGGGGCGTCGTGGTCGACTTCAGCGGCGAGACCCCGGTGGTCACTGACGGGCCGTACGGAGAGACCAAGGAACTGTTCGGGGGCTACTTCCTGCTCGATGTCGCCTCGAAACAGGAGGCGGTCGAGTGGGCCAAGCGGGTCCCGGCGGTCCCCGGGTCCAAGATCGAGGTCCGACGGGTGGCCGGGAGCGACGAGCTCCCGCAGGACAACGAGCGGATCGTCAAGGAGCGGGCCGGGCGCGAGAGCAACGGCCAGAGCTGATGGATACGGCCGGCGTCGAGGCCGTCTGGCGGATCGAGTCGGCGCGGATCGTCGCCGCGCTGACCCGATTCACCGGCGATTTCGGGCTGGCCGAGGACGCGGCTCAGGAGGCGGTGGCCGAGGCGCTGGTGTCGTGGCCGCTTGCCCCTCCGGCCAATCCGGCCGGATGGCTGATGGCCACGGGCCGGCGGCGGGCGATCGACGCGATCCGCCGCCGGACCGCCCTCCAGGACCGATACGCCCTGCTGGCGGCCGAGCCGGCGGTCGACGAAGAAATCGACCCCGACAAGATCGACGACGATGTCCTGGCGCTGATGTTCGTCAGCTGCCACCCGGTGCTCTCCCCGGAGGCCCGGGTGGCGCTGACCCTGCGCGTGGTCGGCGGCCTGTCCAGCGAGGAGGTCGCCCGCGCGTTCCTCGTACCCGTGCCGACCGTGCAGGCCCGCATCACCCGGGGCAAGAAGACGATCGCGGCGGCCGGGGTGCCGTTCGAGGTGCCGGCGGCCGGCGAGCGCCGGGAACGGCTGGGCGGCGTGCTCAGCGTCCTTTACGTGATCTTCACCGAGGGGTCGACGGCCACGTCGGGCGACCGGCTGCTGCGCCCCGAGGTCGCGTACGAGGCGATCCGGCTGGCCCGCACGCTGGCCGCGCTGCAGCCGGACGAGCCCGAGGTGCACGGCCTGCTCGCGTTGTGCGAGCTGACGGCCGCGCGCTTCCCGGCCCGGACCGGCCCGGACGGTTCGCCGGTCCTGCTCGAGGACCAGGACCGGCGGCTGTGGGACTTCTCGGCGATCCGCCGTGGGTTGGCCGCGCTGGCCAAGGCATCGACTCGCGGCCTCGGCCCCTACGGTCTGCAGGCCGCGATCGCCGCCACCCACGCGTCGGCGCCCTCTGTCGACGCGACCGACTGGGACCGAGTCGTGGTGCTCTACGAAGCGCTCGGCCGGGTCGCGCCCTCGCCGGTGGTCGAACTCAACCGGGCCGTCGCCGTGGCCATGGCCTCGGGTCCGGCGCGAGCCCTGGCCATGGTGGACGAGCTGATCGCCTCGGACCGGCTGCCCGGTTCGCATTTGGTTGCGACTGTACGCGGTGAGCTGCTGGCCCGGCTCGGACGGCGACCGGAAGCTCGCGCCGAGCTGGAGCTGGCGGCCCGGCTGTGCGCCAACCAGCGCGAACGCTCAGTGCTGCTCCGCAAGGCCGCCGCGCTGGGCTAATACACCGCTCGCCGTGACAGCTGCCAGCAGATCAAGGCTGCCACGCGCAGTGACCCGCGAGGCCCGACCCTCGCCGATTGCGAACTTGCGGAGCAGGAATTGGTTCTCGAACTCCGCGCATTCCCCACGGTCGCCGGCCTCAGTTCCTGTCCCGCTTCAGGCCGCCGTCGCAGTTCAGCAGGGGAGGATGGCTAGCCGCTGTTGCAGTGCGGCTTCACACCGGCAGTCTTGGTCCCTGCACAGCATGGCTGCTGGGTCAGTCACGATGAGCCTGCTCGCGCATGCCAGCACATCTTCTACCGCGATCAGTCGAGCGCGACAGTCGCCGATGCGTAGCTCAGTCGTGACCGGCCTCAACTCGGGTTCGATCTCGTCGAACCTGTGGCTCTCGCCTGAGACATTTGGCAGCTCCATCCACGACCCAGGTGCCACCTTGGCGTACCGATAGAACCGCGACCGGCCCAACTGCTGCTCAGCAAGGTGAATCGTCGTATTCGACGTGTGGCCGACGCCGAGGAGCAGTACATGCCCGCGTAGCTCGGCAAGCGCTTCGATCGGTCCGAGCGGCCACTCGAGCCGTTGGGCCTCGATCAACCGTCGCGCATGAGTGCCGATCGCTAGGAAGGAGAACAGAGGGTGTGTACTGCGCTCGTGTGCGAAGCCCAGCCGCATAGTCTCGGCGACACGTCCTAGCCAGCGGTCGACTGGCAGGTCCGGCGTGAAGGGGACTGCGCTCCCAAGCGCCTCATCGAAGGCTGCCCAGGTCTCTGCGTTGAAGTAAGCGTTGTGCGGCCGGACCAGGCCGGGGGGTGCGGCGACCCCGGTGAGGTCCCAAGTGCCGGAGATCATCATCACCGTCCCGCATGTTCCGATCAGGGCCCGGCAGACGGCTTCAGCCCCTCCGTCGACTCGGCCGAATGACCGCAACGACGCGTGCACGAGCACCGACGAGGTCGAGTCCAGGCCCAGCCGAACAAGGCCCTCGGCGATCTCATCCTCTGTAACAACCCCACCCTCATCCATGGCACTGCGATAAGACCATTCCTAGGGATGCGCAGTCCACCACTTTGTCTCTGGCAGCCGAATATTGACCAGCGCGCGGTCAAGTTGGGTTCTAGTCATCGTTGCAACGTGGAGTGGCTCGGTGACGTCAGCCGCGCGTCGATTGCTTGCTAGGCCCGTGCATCATCTCTGGCCTGCGGCATACAGCCATCTATCTCCCCAGCGGCCAAGACGAAACGGTCTGCTCCACCGTCGTGTCCTCACCTGTATCTCAGGAGTACATCTAGCCGCGCAGTGGTTCGTGACCACGGACCACTGCGACAGGGCACGTTGCGTGAAAGACGCAATGCAGGCTGACCGAGCCGAGCAGAACCTCCTCCACGGCGCCATGTCCACGGTTCCCGACGACGAGCAGGTCTGCACGCCCGGAGGCCCTCTCCAGGACCGTCGCGGCGCGGCCCTCCACGACCTTGCACTGGACGGGCACTGGCGGCGTAGCACCGAGGACGGACTTCACGCTGTCCTCGAGAACTCGCTTTGCCTCGGCGCTGAAGTCGACCTCCATCCCCGCCGCTGGTGGAGTCATCCATCCGAACACCTGGGGTGGCTCCCAGGCGATGACGGCCTCCACATCCGAAGCTCTGAGCTCCGCTTCCGGGGTGGCCCAACGCAAGGCCCGCTTGGAGGATTCGGAGCCGTCCACCCCCACGATGATCAGTTCCCGCTCCGCGGCGGCCGGGTCATACGTTTCGCTCATCGGATCCTCGATCCCTCAGCGACAATCCCAAGATTTTACCCCGCTGCTCGGCGTATATCGGGCCTGCACCCGTGGTAGCGGATCGCCTGAACCGCTGCACCGGCCATCGCATCCACGGTTCCTCCTCAGGCCCGCTGCGAGTCGTGCAACGGCAGGTTCCCGAGTCCGGTGTCCTTGGCGCAGCCTCGGCTTTGTAGGCCTCCGACGCCAGGCGCAGTATGACCCGGGACTCGTGGTCGTTCAGGCGAGCATCGCGATTCGCTGCCCCTGGTTCGCCCTAAGACGCTATCCACAACGCAGCACTCGCCTGGCTCGACGCCCTTCCTCAGTGACCCTCTCCAGTCCCGCCAGCCAACGAAACAGAGCGGCAGGGACGGTGGTGCACACTGATGCCATGGGCAACTTGTCGCCCGAACTCGCCGCCGGTCCAGTTGGAGCTCGCCCGAGCAGTGGAACAGCTGCCCGGGCAGACCAGTGGCCTATCTTCGAATGACATTTCGTTGTTCAGGGCCGTCTCGGCCGGCGCCGCGGCTGGGTCAGCCTGGCTTGACCGCAAGCGTCGCAAAATAGTGCGACATGTATTGGCCGGATGCGTTGGATTGGTGCGGTGCTTCTGTGAAGCCGGTGAGGACGAACCCCGCCGCGAGTTGCCCACCGATCTGGTCTGCGAGGGTGTGACTATATTCGAGAGGGGCATCCGCGCCGAACTTCGTGGCGCGTTCCTCGGCGGAGTACTGCGTGACGTCGCTGTAGGGCAGCTTGTGCACGACGACCAGTTCGCCGCGCTCGTCAAGGGCCTCGTGGTCGAACAAGTACACATCAGGGTTGAGGAAGCCGACGAGCAGACTTCCGCCCGGTCGCAGGACGCGGAAGCACTCACGCCACACCGGTGCCAAGTCGGGTACAAATAAGTTCGAGACCGGGTGGAACACAACGTCGAATGATGCGTCGCCGAAGGCGCTGAGGTCGCGCATGTCACCCAGGACGGTGCGCAGCTCGAGTCCGTCGCGCGCCGCCACCATCTGGTCCTGGCCGAGCTGGCGGGGCGAGTTGTCGAACACGGTGACCCGCGCCCCTGCGGCGGCGAGGATCGGACCCTGCTGGCCACCGCCGGAGGCTGGGCACAACACGTTCTTGCCGGTCAGGTCCGCCGGCAGCCAGGAGCGGTCGACTGGCTCACGCCCGATGAGAACAATCGACCAGTCGCCCATGCGGGCGCGCTCGACATCCTCAGCACTCACCGGCCTCGACCACTCATTGCCCTCCTGGACATACTTGTCCCAGGCTGCCCGATTGTGGGCACCGGGGTCGACGACAATGTCCCGCACGTTTAACTCCCTGCTACAGCCAAGCGGACACCAGCGGTACTGACAGTTCGGTGCCGCTAGCCAACACGATCACAGGTGCGGGCTCAACGACCCGGTTGGTGCCTTCGGACGTGGCCGAAGTAGCCGCGTGCCGACCACGCTGCTCGGCCTGCTGAACGCCGCCCAGCTGGGCGTTCGACTTGCTTGTACAGCTGTGGACTTCGGTGGTGCTGTGGGTGCGGATTGGCAGTATGGTTCGAGGTGTCATACACCGCTGAATTTGGGGCGGTGTGTTCGGCTGCCCTAGACCCGGCGGCGCTCCAGCGGAGTGTTCATTTTGCAGGGAGTCGGGCCATGGTTCTCACACGTACTGGAGATCGCCAGCCGCCTGTGGTTGTCGGTTACCTCGGCGGTCCCCGTTCATCGGGGGTAGACATGGTGGCAGGGTTCGCGCAGTTGGCGGTGGAGCTGTACGACGCGTCAGGCATGGCTGAAACGGTGGCTCGGGTGCTGGAGTACGCGGTGGACGCCACCGGGTGCGATTGCGCGGGAGTTGTCCTGGTTCACCGCGAGAAGGGCCTGCAGACAGCCGGTGTCACGGACCAGCGGTTGGCGCACGCTGACAGGCTGCAGTTGCAGTACGGCGAGGGGCCATGTGTACCGGTGAGCAGGGATCACCCCAGTGTCTTGCTCTGCGACACCGTTGTCGACCAGCGGTGGCCACGGTGGAGCCCACGGATAGCCGAGTTCGGGCTGCGCAGCGTGCTCACAGTCCCGCTGTTCACTGCCCGGTCGACCCTGGGCGCGCTGAACCTGTATGCGAACCGCCCTGGCCAGTTCACCACCGTCGACGAGACCACCGCGTGTCTGTTGGCCCGGCACGCCTCGGTCGCGGTCGCAACCGTCCGGGACGCGTCAACTTTGGCGCACGCGGTAGAGGCCGGCACCCTCATCGGCCGGGCTCAGGGCCTGTTGATGGAGCGGTTCGGCATCGACGCCGACCAGGCGTTCGCGGTGCTGCGCCGCTATTCGCAAGACAACAACGTCAAGCTCCGCATCGTCGCCGGCGCGCTGGTCACCACCCGTCGGCTTCCGACCAGTCACCAGCCGGTCAAGCCGACGGATGACCGGTGAGCAGCTGATCGATGGTTTGGCCTCGGTTGGCGATGTGGAGTGGGTGGGCGGTCTGATCAGGTGTCATCGTTGCGGGTTCGGCAGATCCTGGCCGACGTCATGGCCGGCGACCGAGGCGCGCTCCCCGAGCGGCTGTGCCGCTCTTGTGCTGTGGCGATACCGGTCAGCGGAGTCGGATTGGCACTGATGACCCCGGCAGGTCACGGCGGCACCATCGCGGCCACAGACGGGGCAGCTGCGGTGATGGAAGACCTCCAGCAGGCTCTGGGTGAGGGGCCGTGTGTGGATGCCTCCCGGGACCGGCGGCCGGTGCTGCAGTCCGACCTTGCCGTGACAGGGGTTTCGCGGTGGCCGGGCTTCGCCGCCGGCGCACTCGAGGCGGGGATCGCGGCTGTTTTCGCGTTCCCGTTGCAGGTCGGGGCGATCCGGCTGGGAGTGCTCGATCTGTACCGCGACACGACCGGTTCGTTGGACAGGCTCCAGCTGCGCGAGGCGCTGGCATTCGCCGAGGCCGCGACCACGATCTTGTTGCACCTGCAGGACAAGGCCCCGCGGGGCCTGCCGCTGCACCCCCGGCTCGCGGAGACCGTCGAGAGCCGCCGTGAGATTCATGAGGCGACTGGGATGATCACGGTGCAGGCGGCGGTCGGCTTGACGGAGGCGCTCCTCCTACTCCAGGCCCACGCCTACAGCAGTGAACGTCCACTGATCGACGTGGCCAGGGACGTCGTCGCCCGACGGCTTCGCTTCCAGCCCGAAGACGATCATCATGAATAGGCAGCACCCGGTCACGGGTCAGGATTGCGTCAGAGAAGAGATTGCCATGAGCAGGGAGCAGCGGTTGGCTGGCGTGTTCGTCGAGCTCGCGGACACCCTCGTCACCGATTTCGACGTGATCGATTTCCTGCACACGCTGACCGAACGCAGCGTCGAGCTGCTGCAGGCCGACGCGGCCGGCCTGATCCTGGTCGACTCGCGAGGCCAGCTGCAGGTGCTGGCGTCTACCACCGACCAGGCTCGGGTGCTGGAGCTGTTCGAACTGCAGGCCTCCGAGGGGCCCTGTCTGGACTGCTTCGCCACCGGGCAGCCGGTGGTGAACATCGACCTGGCCGAGGTCGAGGCCCGCTGGCCGCGTTTCCAGGCCGCGACCACCGCGGCCGGTTTCCGGTCCGTGCACGCCCTGCCGCTGCGGCTGCGCGGTCAGGTCATCGGCGCGATGAACCTGTTCTGCCGGAACCAGTCCAGCCTCAGCGACGACGACCTCGCGGTGGGCCAGGCCCTGTCGGATGTCGCCACCATCGGGCTGCTGCAGGAACGCACCGTGCGCCACGGCGAGATCGTCGCCGAGCAACTCCAGGCTGCGCTGAACAGCCGCATCCTCATCGAACAGGCCAAAGGAGTACTGGCCGAGCGAACTGGCATCGACGTGGACGCGGCCTTCGCGATGCTGCGCGCCTACGCCCGCCACAACGGACGCAAGCTCAGTACTGTCGCCGCCGCAGTGATCGACGGCTCCCTGGACGCGGCTTTGTCCAAGACCCAGGGGCACGGCAAGTAGTGACGATCTGCTGAGTCTGCCGCCCCAGGCTGTTGTTGTGGCTACCCAGCTTGGACCGTGTCTGTCGTTCCGGATGAGTCAAGTTTGGGTCTGGTTCAGGCGGCGAGGCCTGCTCGGGTGAGGAGGTCGTCGATCGCGGCGTCGTAGGTTCGGCTGGCTGTGTGGATCTCGGATCGGGTGTACAGCCCAGCGCAGGGTCAGGAAGACGCCCACCGGGATGGCGACGGCGTAGCCGACTGCGAGTGGTGATGCCTTCAGATGGTGGCCGGTCTGCTCGACTGCGACCTCGAGGCCGGCGCCGAGGGCTGTCAGGGCCGCGAAGATGCCGTAGTGACCGTAGCCACACAGATAGGACCGGTTGCGGCGGTCGCTGAGAGCCTCGAGAAAAGTAGAGCCACCAGGGCGCGAACAGCACGACGAGGGACGAGACACTGACCCCGCTGATAGTGGCTACCGGCTGCAAGCCGACCTCGTCGTGAGCTGGCCAGAAGTCGAGCGTGAGACAGCCACCCGGATGCTCACGAAGGCAGCGGCGATCTGTCCCTATGCCAAGCTGACCCGCCAGGGCACCCCAACCACGATCAGCCTCGCGCCATAGCTCGGCCATTCGGCTGTCAAAGAGCGAGAAGTTCCTGCTTCGGTGTCGAAATGCCCATGTCATGTCCGACGTAGGGGTGACCCTCAACCACTCCCGACATCCTCCGAAGGAGTTCCACCATGTCGTTCCAGGCTCACCCCGACACCATCGAGAAGAAGACTGGCCAGAGCCCGCGCAAGGTAGTCGCCGGTTACTTCTTGTCTCTCGATGGAGTGGCTGAGGCTCCCGACCGGTTCATCACCGCTTGGGATGACGAAACGGATGCCAGCGGCGCCAATCTCATTGAAACCCAGGACGCGGTCATTCTCGGCCGCCGGAGTTACGACGAATGGGCTGCGTTCTGGCCAGGCAGCGAGATCCAGCCTTTCGCCTCCTTCATCAACGCCGTTCCCAAGTACGTCGCAACGTCGACGCGGCTCGAACGCGAGTGGACCAACTCGCGCGTGATCGACGGCGGGCTGGTCGATTTCGTGCGGGACCTGAAGGAACGGCCGGGCGGCGATATCGGCGTCCACGGCAGCATTTCGGTCACTCGGACGCTGCTTGCTGCCGACGTCGTCGACGAGCTCAGGCTCGTCATCGCGCCGACGATCGTCGGGAGCGGGCAACGACTGTTTGACGGGTTGCCACCCATACAGCTCGAGACGATCCGCAGCACTGCCTCAGCTACTGGCCACCTTCTAGTCGACTATCGCGTGGTCCGCTAGGCGCACTTCGAGCACAGAGGTACCCACTAGCCAGTGCACGCTCATCGGCACCAACCTCGGTGTCGCCCTGGCGCAGGGTTGCGGTAGAGATGCCCTCGTGTTCGACCAGGTCGTTGCCTTCGACACCGAAGGCCTCGGCGTTGCCGCGGCGACCGCGATCAGGCAGGCGTCGAAGGAGTCACCTTCATGCAGAGGTACTTGTCACAGAGCGCGCCTCGGTAACCAGGCCGTGATAGGTACAACTCGCGGCATCCGGAGGGGAGTGTCACCTTGGCTCCTCATCTCCATTCTGTTGTTTGCGTAAGTGACGAAATGAAGGCAGAATCGGACCTTCGAAAGAGAATCTCGTTCCGCGAGACCGCTGGCAGCCGGGGCACTCCATACGGGGCCTGTTGTCCCAGCAGTCCCATGAACCGGAGGGTTCGGAGATGAGCTTGTTCGGCATGTTGAAAGACAAGGCGTCGGAGCTGTTGCAGGGCGCCAGTGGCAAGGTGAGCGAGGTGACTGGTGTCGACCTGCCTCTTGGTGCTGTCGCCGACCTGGCCGGCCAGAGGGTCACTGACACTGCCGCCGGCAGCCTCGGCGAGGCCACCGGCCAGGAGTCTGAGCGGTGACCTGCGGCTAGCCCCGTGGGGACGTCATCTGGCTGCTCTCGCGGCGCAAGAATTCGGACCGGCAGATCGCCAGCGTCCCTTCGTCGGTTGGCCAGATTCCCTGCAACCAGTTGATTTTCGCCGGCTGGGCATCGACGGCCTGCGCCGCGGGAGTGAGCCTTGCCTTGAAGGAGACTGTTCATGCATCCGATAACTTCACCGGGCGCGCCTGATCGCAGGCTGTTCCGGCTGCTGTGGCTGTCGATCGCGGCGGCGCTGGCGACCATCGGCCTGAAGAGCACGGCGTACCTGCTGACCGGGTCGGTCGGTTTGTTGTCGGACGCCGCCGAGTCGCTGGTCAATCTCGTCGCTGCCGTCGTCGCGCTGGGTGCGCTGGCGTGGGCGAGCAAACCGGCCGATGAGGAGCACGCCTTCGGTCACACCAAGGCCGAGTATCTGTCTGCGGGTGCCGAAGGCATGATGATCTTCGTCGCGGCGATCAGCATCGCGGTCACCGCGATCGACCGGCTCATGCACCCGCAGCCGGTGGAGTCGGTGGGGTTCGGGCTGCTGCTGTCGACCGGTGCGTCCGTGATCAACCTCGTGGTCGGTCTGCTGCTGCTCCGCACCGGCCGCGCGCACCGGTCGATCATTCTGGAGGCTGACGGCAAGCACCTCATGACCGACGTGTGGACCTCGGTCGGTGTGATCGTCGGGGTCGCGGCAGTCGCCATCACCGGCTGGCAGCTGCTCGATCCTCTGATCGCATTGGCAGTGGCCGTCAATATCGTCTACACCGGAGTCGGCCTGCTGCGCCGCTCGATCGGCGGACTGATGGACCGCGCGCTACCCGAGCCCGAACAGGCGCAGATCCGCCAGGTGCTCCGGACGCGGGAGAACCCGAGCGTGCAGATCTACGACGTGCGCACCCGCCAGGCCGGCCAGCAGGCCTTCGTCACCGTTCACGCCCGCGTACCCGGCGACTGGACCATCCGGCGCGGGCACGAGCTGGTCCAGCAAATCGCGGCCGACCTACGCAAGGAGCTACCTCACGCGGTCGTCTCGACACACCTTGAGCCTCTCCAGGAGCCAGCTGACCAACACTCCGGCGCCCAGTGACAACATCGGTGGCCGACCGCGAGGCGGTCGGGCGCCGAGCCGCGTTGCTCATCGAGCGGTGGCACTGGCGAGGCTTTATTTCGTTAGTTGCGAAAGTGACGAAATGATGGCAGGCTGGGTGTCACCGAAGGGGAGTAGTCCACAAGCCCGCGCGTCGACACACTGAGGCCTCTGGTCTCCGGCCGCGGCACCCGCGCAGTAACTGCCGGGTGGGCGAGACCTTCGGCCCGTAGACGTCGCTATGCGTCGCGGGCCGAGGTCTGTTTTCAGGCTGCCTCGTCCCCGCGTCGCCTTGAGAGCTGGGGCGATCAATATGTGGCATTTCGTGTTGCTCATCGTGTGTGCGGTGGTCATCTATCTGGCGTGTGAGTGGTTCGTCAACGCGGTGGAATGGCTTGGGCTGCGACTGAAGGTCGGCAAGACCGCGGTCGGGACGATCCTGGCCGCATTCGGTACTGCGCTGCCGGAGTCGGTGGTGACCCTGGTCGCGGTGACCACCGGTGCTACCGCCGAGGCCAAGGACATCGGTGTGGGTGCCGCGATGGGCGGCCCGTTGGCGCTGGGCACGGTCGCGTACGGCGTGACCGGAGCGATGCTGGTCCTGCAACGCCGCAAGAAGCGGGCGATGGTGCTGGCCGCGGCCGGCGGAGGTTCTGCGGACCAGTCACCAGCCGACCAGTCACCGGTCGAGGAGGCATTGTGCAGCGCTGAGGTGACTGCCCGGCTGGCCAAGGACCAGCATTGGTTCCTGGCGATCTTCGTGGTCAAGGTCGCGCTCGGCCTGGTGGCGTTCGCGTTCAAGCCGGCCCTGGGGCTGCTGTTCTTCGCCGCCTACGCAGTGTATTTCTGGCGCGAGATGCGCGGTGGTCCGGACACCAACGAGGCCGGCGAGCACGATCAGGGCGAGGACCTGGCCCCGCTGAAGCTGCAGTCAAAGGCGACGTCGCCGGCGACCTGGGCGGTCGTGACGCAGACCGTGGCCGCGCTGGCAGTCATCTTCGCCGCGTCGCAACTGTTCGTGAAACAGCTCGAGGCCGTCGGCCCGATGATCGGGCTGTCATCAGCGGTGACGGCGTTGCTGCTCGCGCCGATCGCGACCGAACTGCCCGAGATCATGAACGCGATCATCTGGGTCCGCCAGGGCAAGACCGAACTCGCGCTGGCGAACATCTCCGGCGCCATGATGATCCAGGCCACCGTTCCCAGCGGCCTGGGTCTGCTGTTCACCAGCTGGCACTTCGACAACGCACTGCTGTGGTCCGGGCTGGTCACCATGGCGGCGATCGTCTACCTGCTCGCCACCATGCGGGCAGGCAAGCTCAGCGGCGTCCGCCTCGGCACCGCAGCCCTGTTCTACATCGTGTTCGCCATCGGCCTCGTCCCGCTGATCAACTAATGGACTTCGCCGCGCAGGGCCGTCACCTGCCGGGTTCCCGAGACGCCTGCTTGACGGCCCAGCAGCTAACCCATAGGCCCCTTGTCTATCTGGCGGGATTGCGCCGCCGGGCGCAGTACGCCGCTGAAGCGGCCAAGCAACAGAAGATGCCGGTCTACACGATCACCTTGGGGACCGACGCGGGCTCGTTCGAACTCGACGGGATCCGGCAACGGGTCCCGCCGAACCGCGCCGAGATGCGCGAACTGTCCCAGACCACCGGCGGCCAGGCCTACACCGCAGAGTCGGCCGGTGAGCTGAAGGACGTCTACAACGACATCGGCTCCTCGGTCGGCATCGAAACCGTCGACCGCGAGGTCACGGCACGGTTCGCCGGGATAGCGATGCTGCTCGCCGTCGCGGCCGCCGCGGCGACGGCCGCCCTGGGGGTGAGGATCCCGTGAGCGTCGCGGCGACCCGGATGGGCGCACCGACGCCAGCTGTGTCGTTGCCTGATCACCTCACCGGCCCCGTCGTGGTCACCGTGTGGGTCGGCGCTCTCTTCGCGCTGGCTGCTGTCGGCTTGGCTGTGCTGGCGGCTTTCCTGCGGCGCGGCGAGCAATCCTCCGGGCGCCTGGCGCCGGCGACCAATCAATCGGCCCAGACGATGACTCCGGCCTCGATGTGCGGCTGGGCGCCGATCGTCGCCAGCGGGATCATCTTCGCGGTCGTGACCGTTGACCTGGCCGCAGACGGTCCGCTGCGGCACTGGGACCGCGCCGTCATCGCAGCCACCGGCCCGGTCATGTCACCCCCTGACGTGCTGTGGCAAACGCTGGCCGACGGTGGCAGCCCCCCAACACTGGCCGCCGTGCTCATCGCCGCGATCGGCATCCACCTAGTGGGCCGACGGGGTACGCGGCCAGCTGTGCTCGCGGCCGGCTGGGTCGTCGTGGTAGCGGCCACGATCTGGTCGGCCAAGACGGTGATCGGACGCACCCCGCCCTGGAGCCGGGTAGATCTCCTCCACAGCGGTGGCATGTCGTATCCATCCGGCCACTCCACCTCAGCAGCCGCGCTGCTCCTCATCGCGGCGACCCTGGCCACCAGCCCCGGATCGCGGGCCGACCGGATCGTCAGCTGGAGCGCGCCCGTCCTGGCCGCGGTAGTGGCGATCGCCACCGTCCGCCTGCAGTACCACTGGCCCAGCGACGCCATCGCAGGCTGGGCCCTCGGACTCACCCTCGGCCTCGTGGCCCGCCGCTCCATACGTCGTACAACCCGATCGGTCTGATGGACCTGGCCATGCCGCACCTGGACGGGATCGAAGCGACCCGGCGACTGGTCCAGCTCCAGCCACAGATTCGCGTGGTGGCCTGGACGTCCGCGGCCGGCGGTCGACAGGCCGACGCCGCACTGACAGCCGGAGCCGTGTCGGTGATCTACAAGGACGCCGAGCTCGAATCGATCATCCAAGCCATCCGCGTCGCCATCGAGTCAGGCCGCTAACACAGACTGCGGTTCCAAGTAGCTGACCCAACTGCTGCTCGGGAGGGCGTCGCTGGGCAGGCCGTCCACCAAGCTGCCGGGTCACGGTGATGTCGGGTCGGATGCCGCGGCGTAGGCGGCGTCGAGGCGCTCGAGCGGGCCTGAGCCGTCGTGCGGCTTTGGCGGGGCGCCGAGGTGGCGGGCGCGGAGGTCGTCCATAAGCTCCTCGATGAACGCCGGACCCTCATCGCGCATGAGCTGCTGACGGGCCCGGAGCTCGGCGCTGCCCGAGCGCCAGTCGAGGCCCCAGTTGCCCAGGGCGTAGATGATCGGGAGAGTCTGGATGCCGGCTTCCGTGAGGCTGTAGCGAGCGCGTTGCCCCCGCGCTGCGGTGCCGCGGGTGAGGATCCCTGCGTCGACGAGCCGCACGAGGCGGTCGGCGAGGATGTTCGAAGCGATGCCCTCGACCGACCCGGTGAGCAGCGCCCGAAAGTAGCGGCGGTCGCCGAAGATGACATCGCGCAGCACGCGCAACGACCAGCGATCTCCGAGCACCTCGACAGCGGCGTTGATCGGACACCCGGACCGTGGTTCCACGACTCCTCCTTGACAGGTACTTCGCTCCAAATATAGTACTTGCAGAACGCAATCACTATTCGGAAGAGGAGACGATGGGCCACTTCGTATATTCGATGAACGTGTCCCTCGACCTGCGGATCGAGCAGGTTCCTGGGGACAACGGTGCTGGCGAGTGGCTGCGCATCGACGAAGAATTTCACCGCGAGGCCAACGCGCAAGCGCAGGCGCTCGCGCTGATGGTCCAGGGCCGGGTCGTCTACGAGGTCATGGAGGAGTACTGGCCACGAGCGCGCGCGGACGTGTCGCTGCCGGACTACATGCGTGAGTACGGCGAGATCTGGACTGCCAAGCCCAAGGTGCTTGTCTCCCGCACGCGCCGCAGCGCCGATCACAACACCCGGATCATCGGCGGAGACGACGCGATCGAGCAGCTCGCCGCCCTCCGTGCCCAGACCGACGGCACCATCAGTGTCGGTGGCGCGGCGCTCGCTACGCAGCTGCTCCGGGCGGGGCTTCTCGACGAGCTGCTGCTCTGCACCCACCCGGCCATCCTCGGCTTCGGCAGGCCGCTGTTCGACGAATACGACGTGCCGATCGACCTCGATCTGCTTGAGCAGCGATCGTTCGGATCAGGCGTCACGATGCGCCGCTACGCCATCCGCGATGTCAGCGAGGCAAGCTGATGCTGAGGCAGGTCGCGGACGGCGTGCTGATCCACGAGAGCGAGTTCTGCCAGAGCAACGCCGTTGTCGTGCAGGGCCAGGCTGGCGTGTTGCTCATCGACCCCGGGGTGCATGCCGACGAACTTGACTGCCTCGCCAGCGACCTGGCCGACTCCGGCCAGACTGTGGTGGCGGGCTTCTCGACGCATCCTCACTGGGATCACCTCCTCTGGCACTCCGGGCTCGGCTCGCCGCCCCGTCACGCCACCGCGCGCTGCGCGGCCACTGCCAGGGATCGGCTGGCAGGCGGGGTGGATGCGGTCGCAAAGGCCGCCGGCATCCCCGAGCAGGTGCCGCTCGACCTGCTCGGCCTCATCACCGGCCTTCCCGCTGAGACCGCGCGGATTCCGTGGGATGGCCCTCACGTCCGGATTGTCGAGCACCAGGCGCACGCCCCGGGCCATGCGGCGCTGGTGATCGAGGAGCGCGGGGTTCTCGTCGCCGGCGACATGCTTTCGGATGTACTGATCCCGATGCTCGACCTGAACGGCACCGCCGACCCGATCGAGGACTACCTCACCGCGCTGCGGTTGCTCGAGGGCGTGGCAGGCGATGTCGATGTCGTTGTCCCGGGCCACGGGTCCGTCGGCGGAACTGACCAGGTGCACGCACGGATCGACCAAGATCGGGCGTACGTGCGCGCCTTGCGTGACGGCCAGGATCTCAGCGACCCGCGGGTTGGTCCGTCGGCCAAGCGCGGCTGGGAATGGGTGAACAACGTGCACACAGGGCAACTACAACGCCTCGCCCAGCGAAATGATGGCGGAACGACATGAACAGCCTGAACGATCCGCGGTTGTCGCAGGCCCGGCATCGGGCCAGACCAGCCACACCCACCCATTCCGCGGGCTCGCCGGCACAGCTCATTGCCACGCTCGCAGCGATGGTGGCCACCACGAGGTCCGTAAGGGTGACTGCGACATACCAAATACGCTTGGATTGCCGTGGCCCCCGGCACCCCTCACAGGTCTACAGTCGCGACATAGGCAATCCGTCAACATTGGAGCTCTGATGAGAATGGCTGCTGAGTCCCCGACGATCGTCCTGGTCCACGGTGCATGGGCCGACGCGACCGGCTTCGACGCCGAAATCCGTGCCCTGCAGGACCGCGGGTATGCCACCATCGGGTTCGGCAACCCGCTTCGCGACCTTGCTGGCGACGCCGCCTACCTGGCCGAGTTCCTGCGGACCCTGAGCGGTCCGATCGTGCTCGTCGGCCACTCCTACGGCGGCAATGTGATCTCCACCGCCGCCATCGGCAACGAGCAGGTCCAGGCACTCGTCTACCTCAACGGCTGGATGTGCGACGTCGGCGAGAGCCAGCAGCAGCTCCTCGAAAGGTTCGCAGGCAGCCTTGTAGGTCCCTCGATCCGGCCTGTCCCGTTCACCAATCCCGACGGGAGCGAGGGCACCGACCTCTACCTCGCCCCCGAGGCCTTCCAAGAAGCCTTCGCCGCCGACGTCGATCCTGCGAAGGCCGCAGTGATGGCCGCGGCACAGCGGCCCTACGCCGCCGCGGCATTCGCAGCCACGCCGTCGGCCCCGCCAGCGTGGAAGACACTGCCGTGCTGGTATTTGCTCGGCACCGAGGACAAGGCCATCCCGCCGGAGCTGCAGCGATTCATGGCCGAGCGCGCCAACGCGACGATCGTGGAGGTCGCGGCTTCGCACGTCTCGTTCGTGTCCCAGCCCGAGGCCGCGACGCAACTCATCCTGCAGGCCGCCGAAGCGAGAGCCGTCGCCGGCTGACCAGCGCTCCTGCCGGGCCGCTGCGACGACCCGACGATGGCGGTCTCTCACCTCCACTCAAACCACAGCGCCTCACGGCGCACGAAAGCAGCGTTGAACGGCTTCGAGATCACGTTCGACGGACGCATGTCCGCCGGACGCAAGCAGAATCACAGATCAGTTACACCGTTTTCTTGACAGAACCCGCGCGTTTGCGTGCGCGGAATGCCGCGACGCTCTGGCGATGTGCGCAGGTCTGGGAGCAGTAGACCTTGGACGTGTTCTTGGACAGGTCGATGTAGACGGCGCGGCAGGAGTATGCGGTGCACGTGCCCAGCCTGCGTCCGCCGTACTCGCTCAGCATCGCCGCCACGCCAGTCAGTGTCGTGGCGGCCAGCCAGCTCGCGCAGTCCGGCCGGGTGGAGGTGAAGTACCGGTACGGCCACCCGTCCCGGTGGCTCATCCGTGGTGTCGCACCGCTCGCGATCAGGCCGGCGTCGAGGGCGGCGACGGCACGTGCCGGTTCGGTGGCGGCGAACTCGAAGATCACCCGCAGCGTGTCCCGCAGCTCCCTCGTTTCGCGCACCTGTGCCGCGTCCACGTGCCATCGCGCCGCGGGCTCGTCGGCGGCGGAGACGGCTTCGTCGTGAGCTCGCAGGAAGTCCCGCAGGTCCTCCGCGCGTTCCAGGGTGTCCTCGCCCGCCATGGGCAGGAGCGTGTTCGCGAGATCGACGGCAATGTTCAGCGAGAGCAAGGTGTAGTCGTCAAACGGCGTTTGACCTGTCACGCCATCCTCCTCTAATGTGTAATACGCAAAGCTAATTTAGCCTACTACGCCCCAAGTGAGGTCAGCGTATGTCGTGCAGCGCGTCGGAAGCCTCACCTGACATGACCGACCGACGTGCCGGCGCTGGTCCATCGGGGCGCAAGGCGGGATTTCTCTTCGGGTGCCAGGTGCTTCCGCAGTTCGTCGCGATGGGAGCTCCTTCGGTCGCGTTGCCCGCGGTGGGCAGATCGCTCGGACTGCCGTTCGGAGCGACGGCCTGGGTTCTCGCCGGATGGGCGCTGACCTCGGCGCTAGCGATGCCGCTAACCGGCAGGCTGGTGCCGAGGTGGGGCACTCGCCGAATTTTGCTGTTGATGACGGTGATGATGTCCGGTGGGTCGCTCATCGCGGCGTTCGCGCCGTCGTTGCTGATCCTGGTCGCGGGCCGGCTGATCGGCGGCTTCGGTGCAGGCGGCATGATGATCGCGACCTACAGCGCCCTCACCGGGCTTCTAGGGGGCAAAGAGCGGGACCGTGCGCTGGGCACCGTGGCCGCCTGCGGCGGAATGGCCTCGGCCTGCGGCACGATGGTCGGTGGTGTCCTGACGGCGTGGCTCGGCTGGCGCGCCGCGATGGCAGTGCCGGCGTTGGGTTTGCCGCTGCTCGTGTTCACCGCTCGGCTCGCCCCCGCGGGGCAACGGGACACGCCGCGGCAGAAGCTGGACTGGGGCGGCGCCGCGGCCCTTGCGGTGCTCGGCGGAGCGTTCGTGACTTTGCTGCAAGCACGATCCACCGGGCTGTCCCTGCCGGTGATCCTCGCTCTCGTCGTGGCCGCGGTGCTGTCCGCCGCGATCCTTGTGCGACGGTTACGTCGCAGGCCGGACGGGTTCGTTCCTCGCCGGGTGGTCGGCGCGCCGGGTTTCCTGACCAGCGCTGTCGCGGGCCTGGCGATCTTCGGTGGTTATTACGCGCTGTTGTTCGCGGCACCGGCCTTGATCGAAGGAAACACCGGGTGGGGAAGTCTCGAAGTGGGTGCGGTCCTGCTTCCGGCGGCGTTGTGCTCCCTGGTCGCCGCACGGCTGATCCGCCCGTTGACGTCACGGGTGCGTACCTGGCAGATCACCGCGGTGCTTGGCGTGCTGTCGATGACCGGCATGCTGCTGGGGGCGCTCGGCGATCCGGTTTTCGTCGTGGTGGCCCTGGCACTGGCGGTCTGCGGATTCACCGGCGCCCAAGCCGTCCTGTTCGGCCTGGTACCGAGGTTGGTGGCCGATAAGGACAGTGACACCGCTCAGGGCCTGTTCTCTTTCCTGGTCTACGGGGGCAGTTCGATCGGCACCGCGGTTGTCGGTGGCCTGGCTTCGGCCCTGTCGTTGTCCGCCGCGTTGGCCGTGGTCGCCATCCTGCCCGCGGCTGGTGTGGCCGTGAGTGTTCTCGGCCGCCCAGGGGAGGAAACGGTCCGTCAGGCGGAGGCTCGGTCGTCGACCGCCTGAGAACTCAGAGCACTCTTCGAAAAGGAGGAACCCATGGCAACCGCTGTAGTCAACGGCATTCGCATGCACTACCGGCGTATCGGGGAGGGTTCCCCGATTGTGCTGCTGCACGGCTGGCCGCAGACGGGGTACGCCTGGCGTCACGTCGCCGACGACCTGGCCGCCGACCACACCGTGATCGTGCCCGATCTGCGTGGTTACGGCCGCAGTGACAAGCCGGCCGGGGGGATGGACAAAGGCACGATGGCCGCCGACCTTTCCGCGTTGTTGCGCGAACTCGGTTTCGAGCGGATCGCCGTGGCGGGCCACGACCGTGGTGGGCGGGTAGCCCACCGCTGGGCACTCGACCATCCGGCGGAGGTATCCCGGTTGGCGCTGCTCGACATCGCTCCGAAACCCGCCCTCGCCCAGATGAACCGGGAAGACGCCGCACAGAGTTGGCACTGGTGGTTCCATCGTCAGCGGGATCTGCCCGAACTGCTGGTCGGCGCGGACATCCCGGCGTACCTGAACTTCTTCTACCAGAGCATGTCTCACAACCGCGACGCCATCACCCCTGATGCGGTCGACGAGTACGTCCGCGCCTTCTCCCGGCCAGGAGCGCTGCGGTGCGGCTTCGACGACTACCGCGCCGACGTGATCGACGATGTTCGTGACGAGGCGGACGCCGCTGCCGGCCGCAAGCCCGAGATGCCCATGCTCGTGCTGTGGGGAGAGCAGGGTGCCCTGGCCTCGTCCTCGTTACTGTCCAACTGGCAGCGCCACGCGCACGACGTGCGGGGCCAAGCAATCGCCGACAGTGGCCACTTTCTTCCGGAGGAAGCACCTGAAGGTGTCGCACGTGAGCTGCGAGCCTTCTTCGGCTGACTTGCGTCGTTGCAGAGAACTGAAAGGCGTGACCGCTCCGGGTCCTATCTGGATATCGAGTCGTTAGGCCCGGCGGCCGCAGGCACCGGGTGATCGAGGTCCTGCTGCTGCACCGAGTTCATCGGCCTGGACGGCGTCGGTGTCGGGAGGATGACGGCAAGGAGTCTTGTCGCACCTTGGTCCGACACGTACGGGTCATACCGGCTCCGAGAGGATTCGGTGCCGACAGTCTCGTGACGGAGCGGCATCGTTATCCAGGGCGGCTGACGCGATCGAAGCAACGGCCTCAAGCCTGAGGCGGGCGACGTGGGTCGACCGCCTCGCCGCGGTCGTTGGACCATGAGCGACCCGCGAACTAGCTGAACGTCGGTCCATCGGACTGCGCACAGTTCGCCGCGGCGGCAGCCGGTCACCATCACTAGCCCATGGAGAACACTTTAGGTGCATTCAGTCCCAAACCCAGTCCCGGAGGGGACGCGGTGCGGCGCCGAGTTTACGTTTCCCCAGGTCACAACTGGCGCCCCTGACCGAACATCTTGCGAACGTCCAATTTCGATCAGACCTGGACAGGTTGTTCGCCAAGGCTGCCCTTAGTTCGATGGACCGACCTGCGCGCGAGATCGCGGAGACGCGTACCTGCCCCTGGGGGCAGTATGTCTGTTGCCATGAGCAGGTTGGCGAGCGGCGCGGAGTGGACCGCCTCTGTGTACCCACTGGCGTCCCCGCTCACGAGCGACTTGCCGTGATTAGTCCGTGTTCGTATGCGGCGATCGCGGCTTGGGTACGGTCGCGCAGTTCAAGCTTGGCGAGTATTCGTACGACGTGTGTCTTCACCGTGGCCTCGGATACGAACAGCTCATTGGCGATTTCGCTGTTGCTCATGCCGCGTGCCACGACGCGGAGCACGTCCAGCTCGCGCGGCGTGAGCACTGACAAAGCATCCGGCACAGTATTGGGGGCTGGTGGGAGAGGAGCGGAGGCGAAGCGCTGGATCAGGCGTTGGGTGAGCTCCGAGGAGAGCATCGTCTCTCCGGCGTGGACCTCCCGGACTGCGATGGGCAGCAGGCGCGGCGGTGCGGTCTTGAGAAGGAACCCACTTGCTCCGAGACGCAGCGCGTCGAAGACGTACTGGTCCAAATCGAAGGTGGTCACCACAATGACCTTCACCGGCCAGGACGAAGTGGCGAGCAGGTGCCGAATCGCGGTGATGCCGTCCATCCCCGGCATCCGCACATCCATGATGACGACATCCGGGCGCAGGCTTCGAGCCGTGTCCAGGGCCTCCTGTCCGGTGCCGGCCTCTGCCACCACTGAGATATCCGGCTGGGCGTCCAGCATGAGCCGGAGGCCTTCTCGGACAAGGGCCTCGTCGTCGGCCAGCACAACGCGAATCACGAGACGGTCTCGGGGTCGATCGGCAACACGCTGCGGCCACTCGCGGGTGATGTTTCGGAGGCGAGGGGCAGCACCGCCAGCACCCGCCAGCCTGAGCCCACGCGTCCGGCCTGCAAGGTGCCGCCATACAGGCGCACCCGCTCCTGGAGGCCGTGAAGCCCGCGACCCGCTGTCGTCGTGGAATGAGGCCGGGCCGAGACGCCGCCCTCGTCGTCGACCACCACGGTCAGGACGCCAAGGTCTGCCCGGATCCTCACGACGACTGCCGAGCGGGAACCGTGCTTGAGAGCATTGGTCAGGCTTTCTTGCACGACCCGGTAGGCGGCCGTCTGCAGTCCAGGCGGGACGTCCTCGGCAACTGGGGGCGAGTCCAGTTCTGTGAGCAGGCCCGCGGCCCGGACCTCCGCGACGAGGCCGGGCAGGTCCGCCAGTCGCGGCTGGGGCCCGAGTTCAGGATGGTCGGCGCCCAACAGATCGAGCATGCGGCGCAGTTCCGCTGCTGACTGTTCGCCCGTGCGCTGAACAGCATCAAGCAGGGAGGACGCACGGTCTGGGGCAGTGTGGACCAGTTCCTGCGCAGCCCCTGCCTGGACGACCATCACCGCCACTCCATGAGCCACCACGTCGTGCAGTTCGCGGGCCAATCGGCTTCGCTCAACGGCTCGCGCATCAGCCTCCGCGACAGCACGTTCTGAAACCAGCCTGGTAGCCAGGTGCCGCATGATCCGCCCCGCCGCGGCCGCCGCCCCGAAGAGTGCGAGCCCCCAGACGATGTCTCCCGGCGGCTGCCCCGGCGGTGCGGGCACGAAGACGATCGAGACACACATCGACACCAGGACGGCCAACGTACCCAACCATGCCGTCCATCGGCCGCCGTAGGCGTTGACGGCGTGCACCGCGACGAGCCAGGCGATGAGAACCACGAGCCCGTCCGTCTCAACGGGAGGCTGCGAAACCAGCGGTAGCAGAAGCGCGCTCGCGGCACCGCCGACAGCGATGAGGGGCCTCACACGACGCCACGCCAGCGGTGCGGCTGACAGGATCGCCACCGCCGTGCCCATGCCCTGAGGCCCAGGGGCTGTTTGCGTTACCCACACTTCTGTCAGTGCGGCGACGAGCAGTCCGGCCGCGGCCAGCAGGTCGGCGGCAGGGGGTCGTTCAGCACCGCTGAACCGCATACCTGTGAGGGTAGACCTGCCTGCGGCGCTTGGGCGTCAACCTCGCGATGGATGCCGCCGTCCGGAAGGTCGACACCGGCGACCAGAGGTCAACCCCGCGTTCGATGTGACGGTGCTGCACTTACGCCTAGCGTCGCTGGCATGTCTATTTCTAAAGCTGTTCCCCGGACGGCGTCGCGCCGCCGAAAAATCGCCTTTCTCATCGCCGGCGGCCTGGTCGCGCTGGCTCTGCTCACCGCCTCTCCGAACGTTCTTGCCCCCTGGATGGTGGTGAACATCGAAGGCCAGGCGAACCCAGCGGACCTGCGCTGGGACCATGCCCTCGAGGGCGGCGTCGACGTCCTGGTAGTGGTGTGCCTCGTGGCATCGTTGGCTCGGCCAGCTCAGTCGGCGCTGCTGGTGCAATACCTGCTCTGCGCAACAGTGTTGGCAGCGGCGGTAATCGTGCCGTTCAGTGCGCTATTCCTTATTAATGTCGCGCTGCTCCTGCTCGTCCCACTGACCTATCCCTATCGACGTGAACTGTTCTCTCTCAAGTCGCGGCATGGACCGTCGGTCGCGATGCTCGCGGTGGCGGTGGTAGCTGCTGCCGTGCTTCTGCCGATCGCGGTGCAGGCTCTGCGGACCCAGGCGACCCTGCTCCGCGGGCAAGGATCGGACTTCAATGTGTTGGCCACCAACGCGGAGCACCTGATGCTGCTCGCTTTCGCCGGTCTACTAGCTGCGACCCGCCGGCCCGGCTGGCAGGTGATCGCATTCGGGGTGGCTGCGACCTACGCCTACCTCGCCGCCGCTTCGATGCTGCTGCCGAACCAGCCGCACAGCTGGGGCGTGGCCGGCGGTGTGGCGTCGCTCCTGGCAGCAGCAGCCTTCGGGATCGCCGTGACTGCGGCATCACGTCCTGTCGGCCCCGACGCTCACGGATCCCGGACAGGGAGCGCTGACGCGGGGCCGCCTGGCTGGGCACAGCCCTAGGTCGGGTGGCGCGCCCGACAGTGTGCTGGTTCACGACATCCCGGACTCCTGTCTCACGACATGCCGGACTGATGTCTCCAGAGATCCCGGAATGAAGTGCTGCCCGCGCTGAGCTTTGGCGGTCATGACATCGAACAGATTGCTGATCACCGCGATGGTGGTCGAGAACCGTCCTGTCGGTGCAGTCGCTGCCACTTACGGTGTGTCAACCTCGTGGCTCTATGAACTGCTGACCCGCTACCGCTGTGAAGGAGACGCGGTCTTCGAGCCCCGCTCCCGACGGCCCGCCTCCAACCCGAACGCGACGCCCGTAGAGGTTGTGGACCTTATCGCGCGGCTCCGCAAGGAACTGGCCGACCAAGGCCTGGACGCCGGACCGGAGACCATCGCCTGGCACCTGGCCCACCACCACGGCACCCGTGTCCCGGGCCACCGTGGCCCGACACCTCACCGCCCGCGGCATGGTCACCCCAGAACCGAAGAAGCGCCCGAAGTCGTCCTACATCCGGTTCGAAGCCGCGATGCCCAACGAGTGCTGGCAGTCCGACTTCACCCACTACCGACTCGCCCGACCCGACGGCCGACCCGGCGCCGACACCGAGATCCTGACCTGGCTCGACGACTGCTCCCGGTTCGCCCTGCAGACACCGCCCACCACCGGGTCACCGGCTCGATCGTGCTCATCGAGTTCCGCAGAACCGTTGCCACACACGGCATCCCGACCTCCACACTGACCGACAATGGGATGGTGTTCACCACCCGCCTGGCCGGCGGCAAAGGAGGCCGCAACCCGCTCGAGACCGAGCTGCGCCGACTGGGCGTGGACCAAAAAACGGCCGCCCCTGGCACCCCCAGACCCAGGGCAAGGTCGAACGATTCCAGCAGACCATGAAGAAGTGGCTCCGCGCCCAACTCGACCAGCCCGCGACCATAGCCGACCTCCAGACCCTGCTCGACCGCTTCACCCAGGACTACAACCAGCGACGGCCGCACAGATCCTTGGAGCATCGAGCCACGCCGGCCACGATCTACACCAGCCGACCCAAGACCACCCCCGGCGACCGCACCGACGACACCCACGACCGGACCCGCCACGACCGCATCGACAAGTCCGGCAAGATCACCCTGCGCCACGGCGGGACGCTCTACTCCATCGGCATCGGCCGAACCCACGCCCGAACCCGCGTCATCGTCCTAGCCCGAGACCGCGACATCCGCATCATCGACACCGCCACCGGAGAACTCCTCCGCGAACTGGCCCTCGACACAACCCAGCGCTACCAAGGAACCGGCCAACCACCCGGCCCCACCCGCTAAAACCAACGACGGCCGAACCCACATCTATGGGTTCGGCCGTCCGCGATGTCCTGAGACATCACACTGGCGCGCCCGGCAGGATTCGAACCTGCGACCAACGGATTAGAAGGTGGACGGACAGCGTTGGCACGCCTGATATCGCGGAACTCTGACCTACTCCATTGCGCTCGCTGTCGACTCTGGCTGACTTCTATGGCCACAACTGGAGAGAGATTCCCAGCGGTCGGTAGCTGGGCGCAGCTCGGCAATCGTTCCGAGCTGCGGCACGTTGCCCGATTCGGACAGCACATGGACCAAGCTCCTGGTCCGCAGGAACGACGCACCGTGGCGGCGGGAGCGGTCTCCTCCACCCCGCTACGCAGCAGCAGGTCGAACCGCTCCGTCGTCGTCGACCCGCCACAGTGCTGGTAGGCGTGACATCGACACCGTCCGCGTCCGGGACGATGCTGGATGGGATGTTGATAAGCGGACGTCGACGTCTCCCGGGCACCGTGCAGCCGGGGGTCTCGTCACACTGCAACCCCTGCCGAGCTCACTCAGCGGCCGACATGCCGATCGACAAGGAGTTCTCGGTGAATAGTGCAATGACCTTCGCGGTGGCCGCCGTTGCCTCGGTAGCTTTGCTCGCCGGGTGTGCGACGTCCCAGGAGAGCCGGACGAAGCAGTCTTCGAACACGTTGTCGACGCCGTCGACAACGCCGCCGCAGGGCAAGCGACCGGCGTTGAGCACGACGAAGCCCACCAAGCCAGTCAAGATCGCGATCATCGCGATCGAGAACAACCCGTTCTTCGGGCAGGTGAAGACCGGATATGACGCGGTCAAGCCCAAGATCGAAGCCGCCGGCGGTACAGTCGACTGGATCAACGCCGGTACCGAGGTGACGGTCGACAGCGTCGGTGACGCGATCAACGCCGCCGTCGCCGACGGCTACGATGCCATCGCCGCGCTGATGCCCGGTGACGGTATCTGTACCTACGTTCGGAAGGCGAACGCCGAGGGCGTGCTCTTAGCTGCATACAACGGCAATGCGTCCTGCGCCCAGAGCTCAGGTGCTCTCTTCTTCCACGGCCAGGATCTTCGCGCGGCCGGCATGCAGGCGGGGAAGCTGATGTGCACTGCCACGAAGGGCCTGGCCAGCGCGACCAAGCCCGGTGTCATCGGCGTCGAGACCGAGTCGTTCACATTCCAGGCGCTCGAAGAGCGCCGACTTGGGTTCCTTGACGGACTCAAGCAAAACTGCCCGTGGGTGACCCAGTCCGGTGGTGGCGTCGAGTACCAAGAGTCGACCGACCGGGTGGCGTCGGTGACGCGTGACTACATGACCTCCACTAAGAACCTCGTCGGGATCTACGTGACCGGCGGCAATCCTCAGGTCGCGGCCCAGACCGTGGCGTCGGCGGGCAAGACATCGACGGTCAAGGTGATCGGCTTCGACTTCACCGCGGAAAACGTGGCCCAGATCAAGGCCGGCAATATGTACGCAGCTATCGGCCAGGATCCGTACGGCCAGTCCTACGACACCATCGTCTGGCTGTACAACGCGCTGGTCGACAAGCAGAAGCCGTCGCCCGACTACTTCATCCCAACGGCGGCCGTTGTCGGGACCCAGGCCAACATCACCACGGTCTCGGCCGCGACGTAGCCCGTCGTGTCCATCGACACCCGGCTCGCGGTGCGTACCGCCGGCCTTGGCGCCAGCCCACGTTCAGCTCGCTGCTGTCCGGAGCCAGACCTGCAATGTCGTGCCCTCACCCGGTGGGCTGTGCACGGTGATCGTTCCGCCGAGCGCCTCGACCCGGTCGGTGAGCCCGGTCAGCCCGGAGCCGTTGGCCGGATCCGCGCCGCCGATGCCGTCGTCGTGCACGGTCAGCCGCAGGCGGCCGTCCACCACGTCGACCGCAACCCGTATGGCCGTGGGTCGCGCGTGTTTGGCGGCATTGGTCAGCGCCTCTGCGACAACGTAGTAGGCCGCGACCTCGACAGAGTCCGGGAGGCGGCCGTCGAGGGTGATGTCGAGTTCGACCGGGAGCGGCGAGCGGCGGACCAGCGCCTTGAGCGCTAGATCCAGGCCGCCTTTGGCAAGCAACGCCGGGTGAATGCCGCGGGAGATCTCCCGCAGGTCGTCCAGCGCCGCGACCATGCCGTCGGCGATGTTAGCCAGCTCAGTTCTCAGCTGGGACTGCGTGTCGGGGACGCTTGCCAGCGTGTTGCGCACGTCGAGCGCGAGTGAGACGAGCCACTGCTGGGTGCCGTCGTGCAGGTCGCGCTCGATGCGGCGGCGGATGTCGTCGGTGGCCGCCACCATGCGCGCCCGCGACGCCGTGAGGTCGGCCCGCGCCTGGGTGTTGGCGATGGCGGTGCCGACGAGGTCGGTGAAGTCGGCCAGCCGCAGCTCGATGCCCGAAGGCAGCGGCTTGTCCGCCTTGGAGAACGCAACCATCGCGCCCCAGAGCCGCCCCTCCACCGTGATCGGGGCTCCGACGGCCGAACGGACGCCGCTCTTGCGGGCGATCGTGGCGATAGACCCGGGAGCGTCTTCGTACTCGATGC
This sequence comes from Kribbella alba, assembly GCF_039529635.1. Lineage (NCBI taxonomy): Bacteria > Bacillati > Actinomycetota > Actinomycetes > Propionibacteriales > Kribbellaceae > Kribbella > Kribbella alba. The sequence goes on from NZ_BAAANE010000003.1 coordinate 274,145, forward strand.
GCGCCGGCCTGCCGCTGCTGCGCACCAGAGCTGCGATGTTCCGCCCATCCAGGGCGATCCTCGTGCCCGCCGGGACGATCGTCGGCTCACCCCAACTGGCCACGCTGGTCGCCGTCCCGTCGGCCTCGTACCGCATCAAGCGCGTGCCGTCGACGTCCAGCAGCCGGCCCACCTCCTCGTTGACCGCGCGGAAGATGTTCTCCGGCGGGGTGCCCTCGGCGACGAGGGTGGCGACCCGGCGCAGGGCGGCCTGCTCTTCAAGCAGATTGGCGAGCTCCGATTGGCTGCGCTGCTGCGCGCTCGCCATGGTGTTGAAAGACTTCTCGAGCACTCCGATCTCGGCGACTCCGGTCGTCGGCATGCGGGTCGACAGATCGCCGCTCGCGAGTCGGTGAGCCATCGCGGACGCCTGGCGGACTGGTCGTACGATCACCCGGCTCAGATAGGTGGCGAAGAAGCCGACCAGCACGCCGGTCCCGCCCAGCCCAGCGATCGCGGCGATCGTCGCCTGGTTGGCGTTTTCACGCGCGCGGTCATCGCGCTCCGCGGCGACTTGCTGCTCGGTCTGCTCCAGCGTGTTGCAGTCCGACCGGATATCGTCGAACTTCACCTTGCCTAACTGCGCCCTTTCCACACTGCGCGCGGCCGGATCGCCGCGTTCCGCCGCCGCTACGAGCGGCCGGAAATAGTCCCGGATGTATGCTTCGCCTTTGATTTTGATCGCCCGTGCTGTTCCTGACACGTGGATCGCAGTCAGCCTCGCGGGCGCCTCGTTCTGTTCCGGAATCGTGGTGAGGTCGACAAGCTCGCTGCTGGCCACTGCAAAACCGGCTTCGCCGGCGTGTGCCGGTTGCAGGAATTGGTCTTCGCCAGTCAGCAAGTAGCCGCGGGTTCCGGTTTCGATATCGACTAGGAGTCGCTCGACCCGATTTGAGGCGGCCAGCACCTCCTGGGAGTGTCGAGCCAACTGAGCCGAGCTCCGCTGATCACGGATCGCCAGCAGCAATACGGCGAATGCGGCGGTAGTCAGCAGCGTGAGCAGCCCGCTGGCGATGATCATGCGGCGAGTCAGGCCGCCGCGCACGGTGGCTTACCTCCTGAGCGGCGCGACATGTGACCACCCCACCGCATGCGGCCAACCGCTCTGTTTGCAGAGGGGCGGGATGCGGGACAGATAACGTGACTTAGCGCCGAGAGGGCCCCTCTGGGAGCCGGATGCGGGTCATCGTCGTGGACGATCATGCGCCCCTGGTGCACGAGCTTGTCTCGGCGCCCCGGGGCGATCCGCTGGCCGTTCTTAGCCCGCGGGAGCGGGAGGTACTTTCTTTGATGGCTGAGGGGCGCTCCAATACAGGCATCGGCCGCCAACTGTGGGTGACCGAGGGCTAACTCGAGAAGCACGTACACGGCATCCTCACCAAGCTGGCGCTGCCCGAGACTGTCGATGATCATCGACAGGTGCTCGCCGTGGTCACAATTCTTGAGGCGCGCTAGCGGCTACCACTGATCCCCAACATTGTCGCAGATCAAGGCATGGATAGCGCTGGCTGACAGAGACGACTTTGCCGGGAATCCGGCCGCTGGGCTGTCCGGGACGAGCTCTTCCACGTTTTCCCACGACTCCTCGGCGCGCACAATCCGCCCGCCACCACCGGCGGGTCACATCAGTACGCCAGCCGCGGCGAGGCTGTTCGGCCGGAGCGTCTCGGGCCCCGGAGCTTGCCGCCAGGGGCGGATTCCCGCCGTGCGCGATGAGTACGGCACGTACTGGTACAAGCAAGAGCACCTTGAGAGTGCGCCGAGCGTGGCTAATCGCGGACGCGAACGATCGAGGCCGAGGTTGTCGACCCCGCATGCCACTCGGTCCATAACCTGTGGCTTGGGTATGCCCGGCGGATCCGGCCTTCAGCGGTATTGAGCACTCGACCTTTCGTCGGGGTGCGCTAGCCAGCCTCACCCCGCGACGTGGTGTCATCCGGCCAGGTGCGCTGCTGACTCAATAGCGCTGATTGGCCCGGTTAGACCGCACTTCGCACCATGAATAGCCCCATGCGGGACCGAGACCTGAGGGGTCGACGAGTGTCGATGTGCGACTGACCTGGGCTTTTGGGTGGCGCGCCCGGCAGGATTCGAACCTGCGACCAACGGATTAGAAGTCCGACGCTCTATCCAGCTGAGCTACGGGCGCATTGCCGGGGGTGAGCCGCGGCACGGATCAGAGTCTCTCAGATGGTGGGCCGATCGCGCTCGTGGGTTCCTTGGTGGGTCGGGCGCGGGAGCGGCCGTCTGGGGCGCCGGCGGGGCGTCCGGAGTACGGAAAGATCGGGAAACCCGGTGTTGCGGGCCGCACGGGGAGTAAGAAGTACAGGGTTGTCGTTCCATCCCGGTAACGCTGCGTGGGCGGTCCTGTGACCGTGAAGGCTCTACAACTAGGCTTCGGGCATGAGTTACCCCTCAGGAGGCCCAGCGCAGTCGCCACAAGCGGCGGCCGGGTCGGCTTACCCGCCCGGTGGCCCGTACCCGCAACCGAACGCACTGGGGACCCATCCGGTCCCCGGGCAGCGACGGAACAAGGGCATCCTGATCGGCATCGTGATCGCGGTCGTGTTCGCGATCGCCGGGTTGCTGATCTTCGGGATCGTGGCGAAGTCGACCGGCTCCGGCGGCTTCGCCTGGGGACTCGTGTTCGCGTTCGTGCCAGTCATCCCTGTGATCGCGCTCTATCTCTGGCTGGACCGCTACGAGCCGGAGCCGGCCAAGTACATCCTCTTCGCGCTCTGCTGGGGTGCGTTCATCGCGACGCTGGCGGCCATCTTCATCAACACCGAGGTGGCGGACCTGCTCAAGGAGTCACAGGGCGGCGGCAACCGGTCCGCGGTGTTCGTGGCGCCGCCGGTGGAGGAGTTCGCGAAGGGCTCCGTGATCCTGCTGCTGGCGCTGGTCCGGCGCAAGGAGTTCGACGGGATCATCGACGGCCTTGTGTACGCCGGCATGGTGGGCGTCGGCTTCGCCTTCACCGAGAACATCCTGTACTACGGGCGCATCTTCCACGAGCTCTCCCAGGAGGCCGGCAGCGACGCGGGTCTGCGCGGCGCATTCGTGCTGTTCGTGATCCGCGGGTTGATCTCCCCGTTCGCCCATCCGCTGTTCACCTCCTTCACCGCGATCGGCATCGGGGTTGCGATCCGGCATCGGAACACGGCGGTTCGGTATCTGGCGCCGATCGTCGGGTACCTGGCTGCGGTGCTTGCGCATGGGCTCTGGAACGGTGGTGCCAGCTGGGCCGGTGGCGGCGGCTTCATCACCGTGTACCTCTTCCTGATGGTGCCGATCTTCATCGGCATGGTGGTCTTCGCCCTGGTGATGCGCTCCCGCGAGGGGCAGATGATCGCGTCCCGGCTGTACGACTACGTGCGCTTCGGCTGGCTGATCCCACAGGACGTGCCGCTGATCGCGACGCTGCGCGGCCGTAAGGCGCTCCGCCAGAACGCCAAGCGGTACGGCGTACAGGCCGAGACCGCGGCGAAGGCGTTCCAGCAGAACGCGACGGAACTTGCTTACCTGCGGGACAAGATCGTCCGCCAGGTGATCGGCCCGGAGGCGCTGGAGACCGAGAAGCGACTGCTCGACGAGCTCCGGGCGCGGCGGGCGAGTGTGCCGTTCCCGCCGATGCCGGCGTTCGCGCAGGCCGTTCCGCGGGTTCCTCCTTCGGTGTACGGCGGTCCTGTCGGTCCGGTGGGCCCGGGTGCTCCCGGTCCGATGCCGGGCGGGCCTGCTCCCATGCCGGGTCCGGGTGGTGCGCCGATCCCGGGTGCGCCGATGCCGGGTGGGCCGATGCCGGGCGGTCCGGTTCAGGGTCCGGGTGGGCCCGTGCCGGGGGGATATCCGCCCGGACAGGGTGGGTACCCGCCGCCCCAGCCTGGGTATCCGTCGGGGCAACCCGGCTACCCAGCGGGCCAGCCCGGTTACCCGCCGGGACCCCCTGGTCCGCAAGGATCGCCGGGAGGATACGGTCCCTATCCACCGTCGCAGTGACATACCGCCCGTCCACGCCGCCAAACGGGATGATGATGACTTTGCTTCAGCGCTGTCCGACCGGGCACTCTGTGCTCGTGGGCGGAAGCCGTGGCTGACACCAGGTCAGCAGCTGGTGAGGGTTCGGAACGCTCCGATGAGCGCAGGGTTCCGGCCCAGGATCAGCCTGCCCAGGAGCTGGCGAAGTTGATTGGCGATTCCGATGCCAAGGGCAAGGGTTTCTGGCGCCGCTTGCGTAAGTCGAAGACAGCAGACCCCAGTACTACGTCTGCCGCGCCCAGTACTACGTCAGCCGAGCCCGCGGCCAAGTCGTCCGAGCCTGCTGAAGAAGCTGCCGAGGGCAAGCAGACGGAGTCCGTTGAGACCACAGCTGCGGCGACGCCGGCTGAGGCGGCGCCGGCCGACGGAGACAAGGTTGCCTCCGAGGACAGGAAGTCGGCTGACGACGAGAGTGTCGCTGCTGCCGACAAGCAGGCCGAGTCGAAGACAACCGACGGCGAAGGTGAACTCGGCAAGGCAGAAGCAAGCAAGTCGACAGATGTCGGGCCGTCAGCCGCCGAGTCTGGGGGCGCCGGGGATGAAACAACTCAGGCTCCCACCGCTGAAGCGGACGCCGGTACGGCTGAGACTGCAGACGAGCCGGGCTCTGAAGAGTCGAGTGCTGACGGTTCGGTTGCGGACGATGCGGCCGAGGTAGAGGCCCAGGGCAACGATGGTGACGTCCAGGTAGAGGCGCAGGGCAACGATGTCGAGTCCGAGGGAGAGCAGCCTGGGGGCGTGGAGGCCGTTGCCGCGGAGGCCGTTGCGGATCAGGCCGCCCCAGGAGAAGAGCCTGCCGCTGCTGAGACTCCGGAGTCCGCTGACGAATCTGCGGGGGAGCCCACCGCCGAACCGGTGCAAGAACATCGCCCGACGGTCGGCGTGGTCTACGAACCCGATGAGTCGACGGACGCTTTCCCGATGGAATACGGCGACATCATCATCGGTCTGCCCAAGCCGCCGGACCCCGACAAGCGCACCAAGCGCGCGCCTGAAACAGCCTCAACCACGGACCCTGCGAACGACCCCGAGTCCGCCGCAGACCGCGGTGAATCGTCCGTGTCCGCCGAGCCGGAGCCCGAGCCGCCCGCAGACGCTGAGCATGCCGCCTCCGAGCATGGCGACTCTGAGCATGCCGGCTCTGAGCATGACGTCTTCGAGCACCCCGCTGAGGCCGAGGCGACGGCGGAAGCTGAACACGCCCCCGAGACCTCCGCTCAGTCAGAGGCCGGGGAGCTCTCCGAGCCCGTCACCGACCAGGGTGTCGAGGCTGCCGGCGACGTTCCCGCGGACCCTGCCGCAGAGGACTCGGTCGACCCGGAAGACGATCAGCCCACCGACGCTGCAACCGAGGGCGCCAACCAGCCCGTCGCCGACCAGAGCGGCGAGTCGACCGGAGACGGTCCGGCCGACACTGTTGCCGAGGATCCCGCAGAGCCGCAAGCCGAAGAAGACGCAGAGCCTGTGGGAGACGCTCCTGCCACCGAGGAAGCTGGCGAGGCTGCTGAGTTGGTTGCGGGCGAGGCTGGCACCGCGGCCGACGAAGGTGCGGAACCCGCTGCCGACGAAGCCCAGTCCGCTGGTGAGGACGACGCCGAGCCAAGTGCAGACGAAGCCGGGCCAAGTGTTGACGCCGCCGAGTCCGGGGCTGAGGAAGCTGCCGAGGCTGGCGCTGGTGCAGCGGCTGTGGCTGGTGCCGCGGACCCGCTTGCTGCGGACGACGCGCAGTCGGATGCTGCGGAACGCGTCAAGGCGGGTACCGGGGAAGGCGTGGAGGGCGCGGACGTAGTACTGACTGAGAGTGAGGCGGCGGAGCAGGCTGCTACTGAGCAGGCTGCCATGGCGCTGATCACCGCGCTGATGCGGCTTCGGGGTGCGCTTGCGAGCAGCAAGTTGCCGATTGATGTCGTGGGTGCCGACGAGGCGCGACAGCAGCAGAAGGAGATGCTCGACCAGCTCGACGACTACATCCTGCCGCGGCTGGTGCAGCTCGAGGCGCCGGTGCTCGCTGTCGTCGGTGGTTCGACCGGCGCCGGCAAGTCCACCCTGGTCAACTCGCTGATCGGGCAGGTCGTCAGCGAGCCCGGCGTACTCCGGCCGACCACCCGGTCGCCGGTACTGATCCACAACCCGGTCGACGCCGAGTGGTTCACCGGCGATCGCGTACTACCCGGCATGGCCCGTTCCAGCGGCGACAAGCCGGGTGGGACGGAGGATCCGGGGCAGATCCGTTTGGTTGCCGCTGACACCGTTCCGCAGGGCCTCGCGATCCTCGATGCGCCGGACATCGATTCGGTCGTCGAGGCGAACCGCGAGCTCGCGACCCAGTTGCTGGCAGCTGCCGACCTCTGGTTGTTCGTGACGACAGCTGCCCGGTACGCCGATGCCGTCCCGTGGGACTTCCTGCAGAGCGCGTCAGACCGCAGTACTGCGGTCGCGGTGGTGCTGGACCGCGCGCCGGCGGACACGATCGACGACATCACCGGGCACCTGGCGCAGATGCTGCTCGAGCGCGGCCTGGGTGATTCGCCGTTGTTCAGCATCAAGGAGACCGTTGTCGACGGCAACGGCATGTTGCCGCCCGAGATAGTTGCCTCGATCAAGGACTGGCTGATCGACCTGGCGGCTGACGCCGAGGCCCGCACGGCCGTAGTACGGCGTACTCTGCACGGCGCCGTCACCGCTATGACGAAGAAGACGCCCGCCTTCGTAACCGCAGTACGGGCCCAGGCCGACACCATCGTGGAACTGAGGTCGAACGCGGAGGCGGCGTACGACCGTGCGGTCAAGGATGTCGCCAAGGCCACGCAGGACGGGACGATGCTGCGCGGCGAGGTTCTCGCGCGCTGGCAGGAGTTCGTCGGCACTGGCGAGCTGCTGAAAGGCCTGCAGACCAACGTCGGGCGCGTCCGTGACAAGGTCAAGGCCGCGGTTGTTGGCAAACCGCCGCCGACCCGGGATCTCAACGATGCCGTCGAGTCCGGCCTCGAGTCGCTGTTGCGCGAGCACGCCGAGGAAGCGGCGGAGCGGGCCGAGGAGTCGTGGCAGTCGTTGGCCGCGGGTCGGCAGTTGCTGGCTTCCGGCGACCGTGACATGGGGCGCATGTCGAAGGAGTTCCCTGCCGCCGCTGCGAAGGCTGTGCGCGACTGGCAGGGCAACGTGCTCGACCTGGTACGCAAGGAAGGCGCAGAGAAGCGGTCCACCGCCCGGATCCTTGCCTACGGCGTCAATGGGCTTGGCCTGGCGCTGATGATCGTCATCTTCGCCAGTACTGCGGGCATCACCGGCGCCGAGGTCGGTGTCGGTGCCGGGACCGCGGTGGTCGGCCAGAAGTTGCTCGAAGCTGTCTTCGGCGACCAGGCGGTCCGCAGCCTGGCACGCAAGGCGCGCGAGGACCTTGACGGTAGGGTTCACGCGTTGATGGATGCCGAATTCGCCCGCTACCTGGCAGTGCTCGACCAGCATCCGGTCGATCCCGACGCACCCAGGCGACTGACGGAGGCCGCGCGCGCGGTGGAGGACTGCACGTGACGGGAATCGTGGATACGGTCAAGGGTCTGGTGAGGGGCTCGACCGATGTCCTGACCAAGATCGAGGCGCTCGAGGATGCCACCGAGGCAGGCCAAGGCCGGCTGGACCCGGTGGTGCTGAGTGAGGCTTCGCAGATCGTGGACCGGGCCGGTCAGCGGCTCAGGATGTCCGGCGACCTGACAGTGGTGGCTCTGGCCGGTGCGACCGGCTCGGGGAAGTCATCGCTGTTCAACGCACTCACCGGTCTCGACCTGGCGGCTATCGGTACGCGCCGCCCGACCAGCTCGATGCCGCTGGCCTGCGTGTGGGGCGAGGAGCCCGCCGGTGAGCTGCTGAACTGGCTGGGGATCCCGCGCCGTCACCAGGTCGCGCACCGAAGCTCGCTGGAAGATGCGCAGTCGGAGGACCTCGACGGGCTCGTCCTGCTCGACCTGCCGGACCACGACTCGACCGAGGTGGAGCACCGGCTGATCGTGGACCGCCTGGTCGAGCTGGTGGATCTGCTGGTGTGGGTGGTGGACCCGCAGAAGTACGCGGATGCCGCATTGCACAACCGCTACATCAAGCCGTTCGCGTCGCACTCGTCCGTGATGGTGTTCGCACTGAACCACGCGGACAAGCTGTCCGAGGAACAGCGCGACAGCTGCGTAGCGGACCTCACCCGCCTGCTGAAGTCGGACGGCCTGAAGTCGCCAACGATTGTGGCCACCTCGGCGGTGAGTGGCGCCGGCCTCAATGACCTGCGCGGCCTGCTGGTCAACCGAGTGAACGCCAAGCGAGCCGCTCGCGAGCGCCTTGCCGCCGACGTGGACCGCGTGGCTGACCGGATGGCAAGCCAATGCGGCAACGCGAAGACGCCAGAGATCGCCAAGTCAGACATCACCGAGCTGGTGGACGCCTTGGCAGACGCCAGCGGAGTCCCTGTCGTCGTGGAGGCCGTACGGCGGTCCTACCTGCAGCGTGCTCGTGCAGCGACGGGCTGGCCCGTCACCAAGTGGCTCGGGCGGTTCAAGCCGGATCCACTGCGGCGGCTGCACCTGGACCAGTTACCCAAGCAACAGAGCAAGGCATTGCGGAAGTCCGCCTCCAACGAGGTGTCGATCGCACGCTCATCGTTGCCCGCGGCAACACCTGTGCAGCGGGCACGGATGGACACAGCGGTCCGGAACATCACCAACAAGGCAGCAGCAGGCTTGTCCCGGCCGTGGGCTGACTCCGTCCGTACGGCGATCCGCCGTCGCGAGGAGACTCTCGGCGATGAGCTGGACCAGGCAGTAGCGCGTACTGACCTCGGCGCGAACACCAACCCGGGTTGGTGGGGCGTGGCTCGCTTCCTGCAGTGGCTGCTTTTCCTTGTAGCGCTGGGCGGAGCGGTGTGGCTCGCAGTCCTTGCGGTGCTTGGCTATCTGCAGCTCAACGATCCGCCGCTGCCCAAGTGGCAGGGGATCCCGATCGCGACGCTCATGCTGATCAGCGGCGCCTTGCTGGGCGTCGTTGTGTCCATCGCCTGCAGGCTGTTCGCGAGCAGCGGAGCCAACCGCCGCGCCCGACTGGTCGCGAAGGCGCTGCGCTCCGAACTGGAGAAGGTGGCCGAGAGCCACGTAGTCGCCCCGGCCCGCGAAGAGCTGGAGGCGTACACCATCTGCCGCGACAAACTAGCGATCGCCCGCCGCTAGCCCGTACTACAGGACGCCGCCGGGGGCGAACTGGGCCAAGGAGGCCTGGGCGGCCGCCATGATCTCCTCCTCCGTGGCTGCGCCTGATTCGCGGACGACCTGGAGCCAGGCGCGGACCGACTGCTCGGAGAACTTCAGCGCCTCGGGGGAGTTCGCCAGCTCCTGCGGGTCGTGTCCCTCTTCGATCTCACCCGCCAGGTAGATGGCGAGGCCGAGCAAGGCGCCGTCCCAGCCGGGACCGACATAGAGGGCGCCGACGGCTCCGCCGGCCATGTCGGCGCTGACGGAGTGCTCCAGCTCGAACTCGGTCGTCTGGTCCGGGCCCGGCGTCAGGCGGACCTCGACCAGGCTGGTCGGCCCACCGAAGGTCACCTTGAAACGCTTCGGCTGCTCGCATTCGAGGATGTCGCCGCCTGCGTTGCCCTCCAGCTGGAAGCTGCCGCCGACCTTCAGTTCGCCGCTGACGGGCAGGAACCACCGACGCAATCGCTCCGGATCGGTGAGCGCGTCCCACACCTCCTCCGGCTCTGCGGGGTAGGTGCGTCGCATCAGCACAATGACCTCCTCGCCGGTCTGGTTGACCTGGCGATGGATCGCGTTGATCTGCTCCAGGATGTCGATCACTGGTCTTCCTCTCGTCGCTGGCTTCGGCCCTAGACTGCCGTCCTTCGCTTATATAAGTCAAGGCTGAGATAGTTATCCCCAGCCCCAGAAGTCGTCCGACGGATCAGCGCGCGCGGCGTGCATCTTCTCTGGTGACAGCACTTCTGCGACTGAAGGGAAGGTGAACGGACATGAGCGTCGGTGAGACCTATCTGACCGTGCAGGGCCGGGTCGGCGGCGACGTCAAGTTCAAGGAGGTGTCGGGCAAGGTGGCCCTGGCCTCCTTCCGCCTCGGCACGACGCCGCGGCAGTTCGACAGGGCCACGGGGGGCTGGACCGACCGGCCGACCGCTTGGTTCACGGTCGAGTGCTGGCGAACGCTCGCCGAGAACGTGAACGACTCCTTGCGGCGAGGGCAGCCGGTGGTGGTGACCGGCCGCCTGAAAACCACGGAGTGGGTCGAGGAGGGAGAGAAGAAGAGCAGGACGGTGATCGACGCGTTCTCGGTCGGCCACGACCTGGCCAGGGGGACGACGACGTTCACCAAGAACCCGCCTCGGCCGCAGTCGGTGGATGGGACGTCGCTGGACGACGAGATGCGGGAGCTGTCCGGCGATGCGGAGACCGGCGATCCGGCTGCCGAGGACAGCCCGTTCACGGCAGAGGAGGTCGCCGCGATGCACGGCGGTGGGTCCGAGCAGCAAGCGCCCGAACGGCAAGCCGCCTGACCCGGCCGGGACCATCTCGCCGATCAGAGGTCCGCACGGTCCCGCTGACTCCTGCCGGGTTCTCAACTCCTCGGTCCACCTCCTTGCCTACATCGCCTTGGCGGCGGTCGCGGCGAGAACCGGCGCCTCTGTCGGGTGAGGCTCCGGTTGGGAGTCGGTGGGGCTCACCGCATAGGCTCTAGGTCATGGCGGAATTCATCTACACCCTTCGCAACGTCCGGAAAGCACACGGCGACAAGGTCGTTCTCGACAACGTCACGCTGAACTTCCTGACCGGCGCGAAGATCGGCGTGGTCGGGCCCAACGGCACCGGTAAGTCCTCGCTGTTCAAGATCATGGCGGGGCTGGACCAGCCCTCGAACGGTGAGGGCCGGCTGGCCGAGGGCGCGACAGTAGGGATCCTGCTGCAGGAGCCCCCGCTGACCGAAGGCAAGACAGTGCTCGAGAACGTCGAGGAAGGGGTCGGTGACACCAAGGCGAAGCTGAACCGCTTCAACGAGATCTCCGCCGAGCTCGCGGACCCCGACGCCGACTACGACACGTTGCTGGCCGAGATGGGTGACCTGCAGACCGAGCTGGATCACCGCAACGCGTGGGATGTCGACGCGCAGCTCGAGCAGGCGATGGACGCGTTGCGCTGCCCGCCGGCCGACGCGCTGGTGGACAACCTGTCCGGTGGTGAGCGCCGGCGGGTGGCACTGTGCAAGCTCCTCCTGCAGCAGCCCGACCTGCTGCTCCTCGACGAGCCCACCAACCACCTGGACGCGGAGTCTGTGCTCTGGCTGGAGCAGCACCTGCAGAAGTACCCGGGTGCCGTCCTGGCGATCACCCACGACCGGTACTTCCTGGACAACGTGGCCGAGTGGATCCTGGAGCTCGACCGCGGGCGCACCTACGGGTATGAGGGCAACTACTCGAAGTACCTGGAGACCAAGCAGGAGCGGCTGGTCGTCGAGGGCCGCAAGGACGCGAAGCGGCAGAAGATCCTGGAGCGTGAGCTCGAGTGGGTCCGGTCCAACGCGAAGGCTCGCCAGACCAAGAGCAAGTCCCGGCTCGCCCGGTACGAGGAGCTCGCGGCCGAGGCCGAGCGCTCGAGGAAGTTGGACATCGACGAGATCAACATCCCGCCGGGCCCGCGACTGGGCAGCACGGTTCTCGAGGTCGACAAGCTCGAGAAGGGCTTCGGTGATCGCAAGCTGATCGACGGCCTGAGTTTCTCGCTGCCGCGAGCCGGCATTGTCGGCGTGGTCGGCCCGAACGGGGTCGGCAAGTCGACCCTGTTCCGGATGATCGTCGGCGAGGAGACTCCCGACAAGGGCACCTTGCGACTCGGCGATACGGTCCGGATCTCGTACGTCGACCAGTCGCGCGGCGGGCTGGACCCGAAGAAGACCGTCTGGCAGATGGTGTCCGACGAGCTCGACTACATCAAGGTCGCGAACTTCGAGATGCCGAGCCGCGCGTACGTGGCGTCGTTCGGGTTCAAGGGACCGGACCAGCAGAAGCCGACCGGCGTGCTGTCCGGTGGTGAGCGGAACCGGCTGAACCTGGCCCTGACGCTGAAGATGGGCGGCAACCTGCTGCTGCTCGACGAGCCGACCAACGACCTGGACGTCGAGACGCTGCAGTCACTGGAAGATGCGCTGCTGGAGTTCCCGGGCTGTGCAGTGGTGATCTCCCACGACCGGTGGTTCCTGGATCGCGTCGCCACCCACATCTTGGCGTGGGAGGGGACCGACGAGGATCCCTCCAAGTGGTTCTGGTTCGAGGGCAACTTCGCTTCCTACGAGGCGAACAAGATCGAGCGCCTCGGCGCCGAAGCCGCCCGCCCCCACCGAGTCACCTACCGCAAACTGACCCGCGACTGATCCACCCCCACACTGATCCACCCGCACACCCCACGGCCACGAGCTGGGTCAGCAGCCTGATCATTGGCCCGGCCAGGGAGAACGGTCAAGCCCGGTCAGCGGCCCGGTCAGCAGCCTGGTCAGTGGCCCGGCCAGGAGAACGGTCAGCACCCCGGTCAGTGGCCGGTCAGTCTCCTGGTCAACCGGCCAGGAGAACGGTCAAGAGCCTGATCACTGGCCCGGTCAGCGGGGTTGGGTCAGCTGGTGGGCGTTGGGTTGGGGTGGGTCAGTTCCAGGTCGTAGGCGAGGATGACCGCTTGGATTCGGTCGCGGGCTCCGATTTTGGAGAGGACCCGGCCTACGTGGGTTTTGACGGTCGACTCCGACAAGGTCAGGCGTTCGGCGATCTCGGCGTTGGTCCAGCCTCGGCCGACGGCGACCAGGATCTCGCGTTCGCGGTCCGTGAGGGTGCTCAGCTTCGGGTTGTCTTGCGGGTGCTGGCTACGGCTGGGGAGATGGTGGACGTAGGCGTCCAGGAGGCGGCGGGTCAGGGCGGGCGCGATGATGGCGTCTCCGGCGGCGACCGCGCGAATTCCGCCGAGGAGCTCTTCGGGGCGGGCGTCCTTGAGCAGGAAGCCGCTGGCTCCGGCGCGTAGTGCGGCGTGGGCGTATTCGTCGAGGTCGAACGTGGTCAAAACGAGCACGCGGGAGCGACCACCGTTCGCGACGATCTGGCGGGTCGCCTCGATGCCGTCCATGCCGGGCATCCGCACATCCATGAGGACCACGTCCGGGCGCAGCTCGGCCGCCTGCCGGACGGCCTCGGAGCCGGTCGCGGCCTCACCAGCCACCTGGGTGTCGGGGACCGACTCGAGCAGCATGCGGAACCCGAACCGCTGCAACGGTTGGTCGTCCACGATGAGCACGGTCGTCACGAAAGACCTCCGAGCGAGCTAGGCAGGGGAGTGAGGCCGGCTGCAGGCGTCGTGAAAGCACCGTCGCGGGAGGGGTGCAGTGCGGTGAGCTCCAGTCCTGTTTGGACTGTCCAGCCGCCGCCGGGGCGGGGGCCTGCCGTAACGGTTCCGCCGTACAGGGCTGCGCGTTCTTTCATGCCGATGATTCCGTGACCGTCCTCAGTTGGTGGTTCCGGCGGGCCGAAGGAGCGTGGGCCCGTGTCCTGGATGCGGATGTCCAGGGTGTGGCCGGCGACGTTCAGGGACACGAGTGCGTCGGTGTCGGGGCCGGCGTGCTTGAGGGAGTTGGTGAGGGCCTCTTGCACGATGCGGTAGGCCGCGAGTTGTACGCCGCGGTCGAGGGTGTCGACGTCGCCGGCCGTGCGATAGGTGATGCTCGGGCCGGCGGCACGGATGCGGCTGCAGAGGGCGTCGATGTCGGCGATGCCTGGCTGCGGGCTGAGTTGAGGCGCGTCGGTGTGCTCGCGTAGCGCGCCCAGCGTGCGCCGGAGTTCGCTCATCGCCTCGCGACCGGTCTCGCTGATCAGCTTGAGAGCTTCGGCGCCTCGGTCGGGGGTGACGCCGGCTGCGTACGCGCCGCCGTCGGCGAGAGTGATCATGACAGACAAGTTGTGGCCGACGATGTCGTGCATCTCTCGTGCGACCCGGGTGCGTTCGCTGGCCGCGGCCAGCCTGCTCCGCTGGTCGCGCTCGATCTCCAGCCGGGCCGCGTGCTCCCGCAGAGCCGCTAGCTGTGAGCGCCTGATGCGTACGACCAGCCCTAGAGCGATGGCTGCCGTCGCGGCGCTGACCAGGAAGAACATCGCCTCTGTCACCGATGCCACGTCGGAGATCCGTACGCCGACCAGACTCAGCGCGCCCACGGTGATGGCGCTGGCGGTGAGGAGTTGGCGCAGCCGTCCATGCAAGGTCAGGCTGTAGAGCGCGACGAGCAGGGCGATGTCCGCGCGCAGGAAAGCCTCCTGCGACCACTGCAGCACGAACACAGTGGCGATGGCGACGAATGCAACGAACGGAGCCCGCCGCCGCAAGATGAGGGGCAGCACCAGGCCGACCTGCAAGGCGAGCGTCTCGGGTAGCGGCAACTGCGCGAAGACGTTGGTCAGCTCGCGCCGATCGCCGCCGTGGACGAGGTCCGGCACGCAGAACAGCAGGAAGACGACCAGTACTACCGCGGTGTCCAGCACCCACGGCCTGGTCCGGTCCGCCTGCCGCAGCCGCTGACCGATCCGGCCGAAGCGGAGGACCAGGGGGTGCGTCCACAGGGGATCCGCGGCGGGCGGATGGCTGGGAAGGCTGACGGTCACAGTGGTCACCTTTCCATTGTGTGCCGCAGCGCCAGCGCGGTACCTGAGTGAGCTAAGTACCGCGCTGGCGGCCAGGAGGGACGGCAGTCTGTGTCAGGTGCTGAGCATCCGACGTCAGGCCGCGCGTCAGGTGCTGAGCATCCGACGCCAGCCTGAGTCAGGCGTCGCTGCGTACCAGTCGCCACGCGGCCGCGCCCACGGCCAGCGCGGTCCAGGCGGCGAAGACCAGGAAGCCGGGCCCAGCCGACAACGTGTGCGCGCCCTGGTGCAGAGCGAACATCGACTCACCGGCGACGCTCGGCAGGTACGGCTGGATGGCGTTGTGCCACGAAGCGGGCAGCAGCGAGATCAGCCCAGGAACCAGCATCAGCGAGGCAACCAGAACCGAGATACCACCCGCCACCGAGCGCAGCAGAGAACCCAAAGCAGCGCCGATCACGCCCACCATGCCGAGGTAGAGAGCCGCGCCCAGCAAGCTACGAACGACCCCGGAGCTAGAGATCGTCAGGGCAGCGGGAGTGCCGGTCAGGATCCCGCTGCCGATCAGGAAGGTCACGAATACACCGACCGCGGCAATCACCAGCGCGACCACACCGAACACCGCCGTCTTGGACCACAGCACCGGCAGCCGGCGCGGTACGGCGGCCAGCGTCGACCGGATCATCCCGGTGGAGTACTCGCCGGCAGTGACCAGCACACCGAGGACGCCCAGCGCCAACTGCGCAAGCGAAACACCGAACAGCGACAGGCTGAGTGCAGTGGCATCGGCGAAATCCGGATCCAGCTGCCGGCCCGACGTGACGCTGGACTTGTACCGCATGGCCGCGATGATGCCGAAGGCAACCAGGAACAACAGGCCCAACCCGAGCGTGATCCAGGTCGAGCGCAGGGACCACAGCTTCGACCACTCCGAGCGCAGCACCCGCCGCCCGGTCACCTTGTACTCCGGACGTGGCACGGCCGGAGTACTGCTCGACGGGGTCCGGGGAGAGGTGAGAACGCTCATGCGGCCGCCCTCCCGGATACCTCGGTGCTGCCGTGATACTCGACCGAATCCCTGGTCAGGTCCATGAACGCTTCCTCCAGTGAGACCGTCTTGGCGGTCAGCTCGAACAGGGCGATCCCGGCCTCGGCGGCCTTCAGCCCGATCGCGCGGGTTGTCAGGCCACTCACCTGCAGCTCCTCCGAGCCGGCCCGACCGATGATCTCGACCCCGGGACCGGCCAGCACCTCGCGCAGCCGGGCCGGGTCGTTGGTTGCCACCGTCACGCTGTCGCCGTTGGCCTGCCGGACCAACTCCTCGACGGTGGTGTCAGCCAGCAGCCGGCCGCGCCCGACGATGATCAGGTGGTCGGCGACCAGCGCCATCTCGCTCATCAGGTGCGACGAGACGAACACGGTCCGCCCGTCGTCAGCCAGACTCGTGAGCAGGTTCCGGATCCACAGCACGCCTTCCGGGTCCAGCCCGTTCACCGGCTCGTCCAGCATCAGGGTGGCCGGGTCGCCCAGCAGTGCGGCCGCGATCCCCAGACGCTGGCCCATGCCGAGGGAGAACGCGCCGGCGCGCTTCTTCGCCACCGACTGCAGACCCGTCAGCTCGATCACCTCCTCCACCCGGCGGCGCGGGATGCCATGGGTGTAGGCCTGCGCCATCAGGTGGTCGAAGGCGGAGCGTCCGGGGTGGATCGACTTCGCCTCCAGCAGTGCGCCGACCTCCTGCAGCGGCGCGGTGTGCTCGGCGTACGGGCGCCCGTTGACGGTGACCGTGCCACTGGTGGGCGCGTCCAGGCCGATGATCATTCGCATAGTGGTGGACTTGCCCGCGCCGTTGGGGCCGAGGAACCCCGTCACGGTGCCCGGTTTGACTGTGAAGTCCAGCCGGTCGACCGCTGTGGTCTCCCCGTAGCGCTTCGTCAGTTGGTGTGCCTCGATCATGCGTCGTCCCTCTATCACGGGAGCCGGGCTTCCCGGCCGCCTCACCAATCCACGCTAGGAACGCCGAAAGCCTCGATCGTGGTACCGCGGACTGATTTGTGCGGCGGTCAGTGGTACCGCGGTACCACCCGTACTACGGAACGCGCGCGGCGTCAGCTGACGGGCGACGTGGACACCGCTTCGATCCACGCGTCGGCAAGGACCCGCTGGCCGGCGTACGTCGGGTGGATGCCGTCCCAGATCCAGTGCGAGGCGGGAGCGCGGCCGGCGGCAGCATCGAGGGCCCGCTGACAGGGGACGAGCGTTGCGTCATGGGCGTCGGCGAGCTCCCGCACTACAGCGGCATAGGTCGCGACTCGGGTGGCCCAGAGCTCCCGGAGAGCAGGCTTGGGACTCGTCGGCAGGTAGAAGGGCTCGCCCAGCACGAGCCGGACCTCAGGCAGTTCGGCCCGCGTCCGCTTCAGCAGTTGGTCATACCCGGACCGAAAGTCCTGCCCGGTCGCATCGCCGGATCTGCCCTCCATCACCTCGGCAACGTCGTTGACCCCGACGAGGATGCTCAGTACGTCGGGTTGGTGGTCCAGCGCATCCCGCTCCCAGCGGGCGGCCAGCTTCGGCACCGTGTCACCGCTGATCCCGCGGTTCACGAACCGCCAGCCGCGCTGTGGATGCCGCGCGGCTGCCTCGGCCGCGATCAGGAACGGGTACGAGTGGCCGAGGATGTGGTTCGGGTCCTCGGTGGGTCCGCGCCCGCCGTGCGTGATCGAGTCGCCCTGGAAAACGACGAGGGTTCCCGCCGGGAACAGGGCGTCGCTGATGCTCAGCGCTGGCCGATGTGCTCGGAGACGGTGTCGAAGACCCGGCCGATGGCGGCGAAGTCCTCGGGGGAGGCCAGGTCGACAAAGTTCTCCCGGACACCCGCGACGTGGAACGGGGCCGCCTGCTGGAGCAGGGTGTAGCCGGCCTCGGTGAGTTCTGCCCAGACCCCGCGCTTGTCGCTCTTGCAGGAGGTACGGCGCACCAGTTCCGCGGCCTCGAGTCGTCCGACCGTGTGGGTCAGGCGGGAGCGGCTCTGGTGCAACCGGTCGGCGATCTCGGCCATCCGGAGTCGCCGGTCGGGCGCCTCGGAGAGCCGGACCAGGATCTCGTAGTCGTTGATACCCAGGCCGAACTGGCGCAGGTCGTCGTCCAGTTTCGCCATCAGGCGCGCAGTGCCCAGCAGGTACGCGCGCCACGCCACCTGCTGCTCGGCGTCCAGCCACCGGGTCCCAGTCGTCATCGTCACGCGTACAGTGTACCGGGAATGTAGTTGACTTTTAAACTGTTCTCTCCTACTGTCATGGTCCTCGGTTGAAATGTTAACTAACTTCTCGCCGATGACTGCGTCGCCCCCACAGAAAAAGCTTGAGAGGACCCCCAGATGAGCGCCACCGCAACGACCACCATTCCCGGCCTGGTCGCCGGCACCTACACCCTTGATGCAGCCCACACCGAGATCGGCTTCACCGTCCGGCACCTGATGACCAAGGTCCGCGGCACCTTCAAGGAGTTCAGCGGCGAGATCGTCGTGACGGACTCGCTGGAGGAGTCCACCGCCACCGTGACCGTCGAGCTGTCGTCGGTCGACACCCGCAGTGAGCAGCGTGACGGCCACCTGCGCTCCGGCGACTTCTTCCATGTGGAGCAGAGCCCGAAGATGACCTTCGCGAGCACCGCGCTCCGGTCCGAGGGCGACGCCTACGTGCTGGTCGGCGACCTGACCATCAAGGACGTCACCAAGCCGATCGAGTTCGCCGTCGAGTTCCTCGGCGTGGACCAGAACGCGTACGGCCAGACCATCATCGGCTTCGAGGCGACCGCCTCGATCAGCCGCAAGGACTGGGGCATCGACTTCAACGTGCCGCTCGAGGGTGGCAAGCTGCTCGTCGGTGACAAGGTCGACATCAGCCTCGACATCCAGGCCGCACTGCAGGCCTGACCGCTTCCGCAGAACGGCCCCGCGCCTCCCGTCAATCGGGATGCGCGGGGCCTTTCGGCATAGCTAGGCGGCGACCATTCGAAGGGCCAGATCCGCATACAACTGGCCGAGCTCCCTGGGCGCGGCCCGTCGTACGGGGTCGTACCAGCGGGCCACATCGATCGACAGCGACAGTACGGCGAGCGTCGTACCGTGCAGGTCGTCTACGGCGAAGGTGCCGTCGCTGACTCCATCGCCCAGCACGTTCTCGACCTTCGCGGAGATCGCCCGCCGGATCGTCGCCACCTCGGCCAGGTGCTCGGGGCTCAGCGCGGCCAGCTCGTACTGAACCACGCGCGCGATCGTGTGGTGCTCGGCGTGCCACGCGGTGAAGGCGGACACCATCCCCCGCAGCCTGTCCGCGGGGGAGTCGCCTGCATCGGCCTCGCTCAGGATCTCCAGTGCCGCGCGGTGCCCGTACAGGCTGATCTCGAACAGCAGGCGTTCCTTCGACGGGTAGTGCACGTAGAGCGCGGCCGGGCTCATCCCGGCGCGCGAGGCGATGTCGCGGGTGGTGGTCGCCTGAAAGCCCCGTTCGGCGAACGCGTCGATGGCGCCGGTGAGCAGCCGGCGGGCGGCGGCCGGCTGGACGTGCTCCCAAACCAGGGGACTGGTGATCGCGGACACGTTGACACCCTGCCCTAGATTGGCCAAGCTAAGCAAGCGCTTAGTGATCTGTCTCAGCGTCGATCAACTCGGAGGGCCAGCGATGCAGCGAATCATCTTCGGCGAGGACCACGACGCGTTCCGGGCCAGCGCCAAGGAGTACGCGGACCGCTCCCTGGTGCCGCGGATGGAGCAGTTTCTCGAGGAGAAGACAATCGACCGGGCCGCCTGGCTGGAGGCCGGCAAGCAGGGCTTCCTCGGTCTGGACGTCCCGGAGGAGTACGGCGGGTCGAGCGTCGGGGACTACCGGTTCAACGCGGTGTTCGCCGAGGAGGTCTCCAAGGTGTCCGCCTCGCTGTCGAGCTGTTTCGGCATCCACTACGACTGCTCCGCGCCGTACCTGGTCGATCTGGGCACCGAGGAGCAGAAGCAGCGGTGGCTGCCGAAGTTCTGCTCCGGCGAGTTGGTCGCCGCGATCGGGATGACCGAGCCGTCCGGCGGCTCCGACCTGGCGGCGCTGAAGACGACCGCGAAGAAGGCCGACGGCGGCTGGGTGGTGAACGGGTCGAAGACCTTCATCACCAACGGCGACATGGCCGATCTCGTCATCACCGCGGCCCGGACCGATCCGTCCAAGGGCGCGAAGGGCATCACCCTGTTCGCGATCGAGGAGGGTATGGAGGGCTTCGCCCGCGGCCGCAAGCTGGACAAGGTCGGTCAGACCGAGTCAGGTACGTCGGAACTGTTCTTCGAAGATGTGTTCGTCCCCGACGAGAACGTGCTGGGCGAGGTCGACCGCGGCTTCATTCACATGATGGAGCGGCTGGCCCAGGAGCGGGTCGGCGCGGCGGTCTCGAACGTCGCGCACGCGGTACAGATCCTGGACGAGACGATCGAGTACGTGAAGCAGCGCAAGGCTTTCGGCCAGCCGGTCGGCTCGTTCCAGTACAACAAGTTCCTGATCGCCGAGCTGGTGACCAAGGCCGAGGTGACCCAGGCGTACGTCGACAACGCGATCGTCGCGCACGACGAGGACCGGTTGTCCGCGGTCGACGCGGCGAAGGCGAAGTGGTGGAGCGCGCACGTGCAGAACGAGATCCTGGACGCGTGCGTCCAGCTGCACGGCGGCTACGGCTACATGAACGAGTACCGGGTGGCGCGTGCCTGGCGGGACGCCCGGGTGACGAAGATCTGGGCCGGTTCGAACGAGATCATGAAGGAACTCATCGGCCGCGATCTGGGCCTGTAGAAGGGGAAGAGCGCAATGCCTGAAGCAGTCATCGTCTCCACCGCGCGGTCGCCGATCGGCCGGGCCTACAAGGGTTCGCTGAAGGACATCCGGCCGGACGACCTGGCCGTCCAGATGATCAAGGCCGCCGTCGAGAAGGCGGGCCTGACCGGGGACCAGATCGAAGACCTCGCGGTCGGGTGTGCCGAGCCGCACGACGAGCACGGCGGCAACCTGGCCCGCCGGATCGCGGTCCAGCTCGGCTGGGACAACACGCCCGCCACCACGGTCAACCGGTTCTGCGCGTCCTCGACGCAGACCGCCCGGATGGCGTTCCACGCGATCAAGGCCGGCGAGGGCGACATCTTCGTCAGCGCGGGCGTCGAGTGCGTCTCGCGGTACAAGAACTTCGACTCCGCCGGGGTCGACGGCAGCTCGGTCAACCCGCTCTTCGCGGACGCGCAGCAGCGCACGCTGAAGTACGCCGAGACCAACGAGACGTGGCACGACCCGCGCGAGGACGGGCTGGTTCCGGACGTCTACATCGCGATGGGCCAGACCGCCGAGAACGTCGCCACCTCGCGCGGGATCAGCCGCGCCGACCAGGACGCGTTCGGCGTACGGTCGCAGAACCTGGCCGAGAAGGCGATCAACAACGGCTTCTTCGCGCGTGAGATCACCCCGGTGACGCTGCCCGACGGCACGGTCGTCAGCAAGGACGACGGCCCGCGCGCCGGTACCACGCTGGAGAAGGTCAGCCAGCTGCAGCCGGTGTTCCGGCCGGACGGCACGGTGACGGCCGGCAACTGCTGCCCGCTGAACGACGGTGCCGCGGCCGTGGTGATCATGAGCGACACCAAGGCCCGCGAGCTCGGCCTCACCCCGCTGGCGCGCATCGTCTCCACCGGTGTCAGCGGCCTGTCGCCGGAGATCATGGGCCTCGGTCCGGTCGAGGCGACCAAGCAGGCCCTGGCCCGCGCCGGGATGAGCATCAACGACATCGACCTGGTCGAGATCAACGAGGCGTTCGCGGTCCAGGTGATCGGCTCGGCCCGCGAGCTCGGCATCGCCGAGGACCGGCTGAACGTGCACGGCGGCGCGATCGCGCTCGGCCACCCGTTCGGTTCCACCGGCGCGCGGATCATGACCACGCTGGTGAACGGCCTGCAGTTCGAGGACAAGCAGTTCGGGCTCGAGACCATGTGCGTCGGCGGTGGCCAGGGCATGGCCGTCATCCTGGAGCGCCTCAGCTGATGAGCGTCAAAGACCGTACGGCGATCGTCACCGGCGCCTCCCGTGGCATCGGCCTGGCGATCGCCCAGCGTCTGGTGGCCGATGGCGCGCGCGTGGTGATCACCGGGCGCACGCAGGAGACCCTGGACCAGGCAGTGGAGTCGCTGGGCGGTCGGGAGAACGCCCTGGCCGTTGTGGGCAAGGCGGCGGACCCCGAGCACCGCACTAGCGTTGTCGCCGCGGCCGTAGCGACGTACGGGTCCATCGACCTGCTGGTGAACAACACGGGCATCAACCCGATCTACGGTTCGCTACTGGACGTCGACCCGGCCGTTGCCGCGAAGATGGTCGACACGAACGTGCTGGCGACCATTGCCTGGGTGAAGGCCTGCCGGGACGCCTGGATGGGCGGGCACGGTGGTGCCGTGGTCAACCTGTCGTCCGTCGCGGGCCTCGCGCCGTCACCCGGCATCGGCTGGTACGGCGCGACGAAGGCGATGCTGTCGCGGGTCACCAGTGAGCTGGCGGTGGAGCTGGCACCGACGATCCGGGTCAACGCGGTCGCACCCGCCGTGGTGAAGACCAAGTTCGCCGGTGCCCTGTACGAAGGCCGCGAGGACAAGGTGGCAGCGTCGTACCCGCTGAAGCGGCTCGGCCGGCCCGAGGACGTCGCGTCGCTCGTCTGGTTCCTGCTGTCCGACGAGGCCTCCTGGATCACCGGCCAGACCATCACCATCGACGGCGGGCTCACTCTCAACGGCGGCATCGCGGGCTGACCGCCTCTAGTCTTCCCCGGCTCCGTAGGGGCGGGTGATGATCTCGAGCATGTGGCCGTCCGGGTCCTCGAAGTACACGCCGCGGCCGCCGTCGTTGTGGTTGATCTGGTCGGGCTGCTGCTTGAACGGGTCGGCCCAGTGCGGCAGTTCGCGGGACGTGATCCGGCCGAAGATCTCGTCGAACTCCGGCTCGCTGATCAGGAACGCGTAGTGCTGCCAGGCGATCTTGCCGTCCCGCTGCTGGAAGTCGAGGCTTACGCCGTTGGAGGTCTGGACCACCTGGAAGGGGCCGTAGACCTCCGGCGCCGGCAGGCCGAGGACCTCCGACAAGAAGGTGGCCGACGCCAGCGGGTCGCGGGCAGCGACGATCGTGTGGTTGAGCTCGGCAGGCATGGTGATTCCGATGCTAACTCCGGGCCGCCGATGACAGCCAGCTGTCAATGGCCGGATCGGCTGTCTCCGGATCGGCTGTCTATGGCCGCCCAGGTACCGCTCGTGCCCGGTCAAGGTGAGGAAGCAAAGCAGCGCCGCCTACTCCCGCGCCCCAGAGCACGGCCGCCCACGACCAGGCCGTGCTGAAGCCGCCTGCCGTCCCTTGGTGTGCGGCGGAAACGATGCCCAGGTACATCGCCGCCACCGCCACTCCGCCCGCGCCGAGCAAGAACTGCCGCGGCCACCACGCGGCGAGGGCGGTCAGGGCGACCAGTGCCAGCGCCAGCGCACCCTGGATCGAGTAGTGGTCGACGCCATTGGTGATGTCGCTGTCCGGGCGGTTCTCGCGATCCGCTGCGAACATCTCGAAGGCGTACGCGATCCATGGTCCGAAGCCCAGCACAGCGAGCACCGTGAGTGGAACGGAGCGTCGTGGCGGTCCGAGTCCGCTCCAGGAGCGCGCCGAGCGAGCGAGCACGATGGACGCGATCTGGACGGCAAGGACGGCTGCGTGAGCTGCTGCCTGCCAGTTCAGTGACAGCGCGGCCGCAATGGCGACCAGGAGGCAGACGACAGTCAGTTGCAGAATCGCGGGGGTGCTGTCAGGGGTGCGGGCCAGGGCGACGAACGGCGCAGCGACGAGGGCGCCGAACAGCAGGCCCCAGCCGGCTTCCAGCATCACCGGCCAGGACGAACTCCAGGTGACTGTCAGGTCGATGATGGCGAAGCCCGGCAGCAGCCATAGCAGCGCATAGAAGATGGCGAGCGAGCGCGCAATGGTTTGGCGACTGTTGCTCACGTCCCCCAGCATGCGTACTCGCCGACCACCCGGCAAGAGTCGGCAGACCCTACTCGGCTGAGGAGAGGGTGAGGGTGCGAAGGCGGGTGATGGCGAGGGTCAGGCCGACCGCGGTGACCGCGACCAGGAGGATGAGGCCGATGGGGAGCTTGACCGCGGACTCCACGTGCGGCGCGTTCGACAGCTTCTCGATCAGGGCCAGCGTCCACTGCTGAACCGACAGCACCCGGGCACCGTCGACGTACTGGCCTATCACGCCTTCCCAGAGCAAGGCGTAGAAGAGGCCGATCGTGACCGCGTTCCCGGAGATCACCGAGAGGGCGATGAAGATCGCGCTGTAGGCGATCCCGGCCACCAACGAACCGATGCCGAAGGCAACAGCCGTGCCCGGGTCGGAGTGGTCGAGCACCAGCCCGGACAACACCATCGGAACCGCGCCGAGGACGAGGATCACGCCGATCGCGACTGCCGCCTTGGTCAGGATGATCGCGGACCTCTTGATCGGTTTGCTGAGCAGATAGACGATCGAGCCGTCGTCGATCTCGGTCGCGATCGCCCCGGTCGCGGCAATCAGTGACACCAGCGGCACGATCACCGCGAGGCCGAACTGCTGCAGCAATGCCGCACTGAAGTCGGACGTGTCGTCAACGGTCAAGGCCAGCAGCACGCACAACGCGAACAGCACGGCCGGCAGGATGAAGAGCAGCAATCCGCGCCGATGCCCGAAGAGCGTGGCCAGCGTCAGCCTGGCGATCGTGCGTACCATCAGCGCCTCCCGACGAGGTAGGAGAAGACGCTCTCGAGGGACTCGTCGGTCGGTGCGACCTCCAGCAGCCGGATCCCGAGCTCACGGGCCAAGGAAGGAACCAGCCGGCTGAAGCGTTCGAAGTCGATCACCTGCACCTGCAGAGCGGACCCGTCGAGGTCGACGCCCGAAGTACAGGGGTCTGAGATCAGGGCGGAAGCCAGTCGGCGGTCGTCGCTGGAGCGCAGCCGGTAGAGCACCGGGCGGTCGGTCATCAGCGTGCGGATCGCGCGGTAGTCGCCCGAGGCGGCGTGCCGGCCGGACACCACCACCTCGATGTGGGTCGCGACCTGCTGCACCTCCTCCAGGATGTGCGAGCTGAACAGCACGGTCCGGCCGTCCGCGCCCATCTTCCGGAGCAGGTCCATCAGGTGCAGCCGCTGTCGCGGGTCCATCCCGTTGAACGGCTCGTCCAGCAGCAGCACCGACGGCTCATGCACGAGCGCCGCGGCCATCTTGATCCGCTGCTTCATGCCTTTGGAGTACGTCGAGATGCGGCGCCCGGCTGATTCCTCCATCGCGACGGTGGCGATCGCGGCCGCCGCGGCGTGTCCTGGGCTCGGCAGTCCTTGCAGTTCTGCGTTCGCCACCACGAACTGGCGGCCGGTCAACGTGTCGTACACGGCTTCCGTCTCCGGGACCAGCCCGATCTGCCGGTAGGCGCCCTCGTTGCGCCAGACCGGGACCCCGTCGAGCGTGACGGCTCCGACCGAGGGCGGCAGGAATCCGGCCATCATCGTGATCAGGGTGGACTTGCCGGCTCCGTTCGGGCCGAGGAGACCGGTGACACCCGGGCCGATCGTCATCGAGACGTCGTTGACCGCGACCACGTTGCCGTACCAGCGGGAGACCTTCTCGATCCGGATCACGCTCATCCGCGCGCCACCTTCGCGTAGCGCGCGTTGACGCCCCAGACGCAGACCGCGACGAGGAGAACGTAGACCGCGGCGAACACCAGCCCCTGCTGGGTCGTAGGCGTCCAGTCGCCGCCACTGTGCAGCAGGAACCGCTGCAGCACGTCCACGAGAGTGAACGGTGAGCCGAGGTTGGCATAGCGGGCGGCGGTGCTGGTCATGGTCTGGTTGCTGTCCAGGATCGCGACAGTGGTGACCACAGCGGTGAAGGACACGATCAGTACTGCGATGATCGCGGCGACGGCGAATCCCCGGCGCGGGGTGGCCGCGGCGATCAACCCGCCGATGGCGGCCAGCAGGATCGCCAGCAGCAGGGCGGCTGCCAACCCGGTGAGGAACTGTTTGCTCATGGCAACGAAGTTGTACTTCGCCAGCAGCGCCCCGACATACAGGATGAACAGCGGTACGCCGGTCAGGATCATCAGGGCGCCGACCAGCGCGGTGAGCTTCGCCAGCGCATAGTCGGTCCGCCGCGGTGGCCGCGCGAGGTAGAGCACGATCGAGCGGTAGCGCAGGTCGCGGGAGAACAGTTGCGGCGCCTGCGAGGCGAGGTACAGCGCGATCACCGGCTGCAGCAGGAAGAGGTATTCGACCGGCTTGATCGGTGGTTTGTCGAACTGCATGGCGGTCTCGATGCCGACGATGACCGCCACCGGGACGACCATCACCGCCAGCAGCAGGATCGGCATCACCTTCGACTTGCCGGACCGGCCGAGGCCGTAGGCGTGCCGCAGGCTGCTCGCCATCAGCGCCCGGGTGATCGCGAACCGGCCGAGCCGGGGCCCGTCGTAGTGCCGGTAACCGATGTCGTGGATGACACCTGCGCCGGGCGGGCGCAACTGGTCAGACACTGAAGACCTCTTCCAGCCGGTGTCGGTGCGGCTCCACCCGGACCAGCCCGAGCCCGAGCTCGGCAACGGTGTCGCGGACCAGGTCATAGGTCTCGTCGCCGGTGATCTCGACCAGCACCAGCGGCCCGTCGGGTCTGGCTCTCGCGCCCGACCGGGTCAGTGCAGCGCCCAGCCGGTCGCGTCCGCTCAGGTCGCGGACCTCGACGGCCAGTACGCCGGTCTCGCCTGTCAGCGCCGCCTTCGACTCCGAACGGAGCAGACGTCCGCCGTCCAGCACGACGATGTGGTCGCAGACGTGTTCCAGCTCGCCCAGCAGGTGCGAGGTGATCAGGACGGGGATGCCGAACTCGGTGCCGATCCGGCGGACCAGCGCGAGCATCTCGTCACGGCCGGCGGGATCCAGACCATTCGTCGGCTCGTCCAGGAGAACCAGCTTCGGGTCGTGCGTCAGTGCCTGGGCCAGCTTGACCCGCTGCTTCATGCCGGTGGAGTAGCCGCCCATCGGGCGGTAGCGAGCTTCGTCCAGGCCGACGTGCCGCAGTACGTCGGCGGCTCGTTCGCGGGCCGCGGTCGCGGGCAGTCCCGACATCTGGCCGAGGTGCACGACGAACTCGGTCGCGGACACGTCGGGCGGCAGACAATCGTGCTCGGGCATGTAGCCGACGAGGGCCCGGACCGCCTCGCCGCCGGTGACCACGTCGTGTCCCAGCACGATGGCACTTCCGGCGGTCGGGGCGATCAGTCCGAGCAAGATCTTCAGCAGGGTCGACTTGCCGGCACCATTGGCTCCGACCAGTCCGGTCACGCCGGACCCCACCTCGACGGTCAGCTCGTCCAGGGCCGTCACACGCGGGTATCGCTTCGTCAGCGATGCGGTCGCGATCACGGGCACCGGCCAACCTTAAGGCCCACCAGCCTCCCGACAGAATCACAGCGACCGCACAGCTGTTGCGATCACGTCCCAACTCTCGGCCCGGCTTCTTTCATGGCGACTTCCGCACACTTTCAACCGCGCGGATTATTGCGTGGCGACGGCGGTCGGCCGGCCGTTATCGTCCGCAGCATGGAGATCAGGCCGGCGGTACCCGATGACGCCGAGGCCGTCGCCGCCGTGCGCCGCGAGACCTTCCGCTACAAGGTGCTCTCGCCTGCGGCCGCCCGGTACATGATCAGCGTGCACTCCCCGGGAGAGCGGTTCCTCGGGCTGGTTGCGGAGGATGACGGCAAGGTTGTCGGCTGGGGATCGGCCGGTCTGAACGTGTGGACCAGTGATCAGGGGCAGGCCGGCATCTCGCTCTACGTGCACCCCGAGCATCGCCGGCGGGGCATCGGGGGAGCGCTCTCCGATCGGTTGCACCAGCGCCTGCAGGAGATCGGCGCCGTCCGGGTGCGGACCTTCGTTCAGCCCGAGGGGCTCGACTTCGCCAAGCGCCGTGGGTACGACGGGTCGCGGCTGATGCACTACTCGGGACTGGACCCGCGGGTGCTCCCGGACCAGCCGGCCACGCCCGAGGGAATCGAGCTGGTCACGCTGGACCAGCTGCAACCACGCCAGCTCTATCTCGCCGACTCGGTGGCGTCGCTGGACGAGCCGAGTGACTCGCCGCTGGACGCGATGGACTACGACGAGTGGTTGCAGGAGATCTGGAACGCGCCGGGACCCGACAGGTCACTCGGTGTCGCCGGGATGGCCGGGGACGAGGTCGCGTGTTTCACCGCGATCGAGACCGACGGCGACCGCGCGTGGTCCGGGATGACCGGAACGATCCCCGCGTACCGCGGCAGAGGCCTCGCCAAGCTGGTGAAATCCGTGGCTCTGCGGCGCTGCGCGGAGGCCGGCATCACCAGCGCGTTCACGTCGAACGATGATGAGAACGGTCCGATGCTTGCCGTCAACAACTGGCTCGGTTACCGCCGCGTCCAGACCGAGACGGGCCTCTTGCGCACGTTGTGAGGGGCTGGCCCGGAGCCACACCGATGTGGTCAGCTTGACCTGACATTGCCCCTGGCAAGGGTTATGTTCCCCAGAACTCGGTGAAGGAGTTCCCATGGAGATCAGGCCTGCCGACCTGAACGATGCCGAGGGCGCTGTCGCCCTGTACGACGGCGTCGCGCCGTACCTCGTCGTCACCACCACTCAACTACGCAGCCGTCTGGGCACAGCCGCCAAACCGGGCGAAGGCACCTTCGCCGCGGTCGATAACGGCGAGGTGGTCGGCTGGGCCAGCGCCGGGCTGATCCCGGGCTCCGATCCGCTCGACGGCCAGTTCCGGGTGCTCGTGCACCCGGACCACCGGGGCAAGGGCATCGGGACGAAGTTGCTGGAAGCCGTCCACGAGGACCTGCGGTCGGCGGGAGCGACCAGCGCGCGAGTCTTCGCCGAACCCTCCACTGCCGACTGGGCGGCGCGGTGGGGTTACGTCCAGACCCGGCTGGTGCACTACGCGGGGATCGACCCGAGCCGGGCGCCCGCGATTCCTCCGGTGCCGCACTGGCTTCGGCTCGTACCGCTGGACGAGCTGGATCCGCGAGCCGTCTACGCCGCGGACGACGTTGCCCAGCGCACCAAACCGGGCGACGCCAAGATCACCTCACGGCCCTACGAGGACTGGCTCTCCGGCGTCTGGGAGTCGCCCGGTCTGGTGCTGGACCTGAGCGTCGCGGCCGTGGACGACGACCGGGTGGTCGGGTTCACGCTGGGTAACGGGGACCACCACAAGATCTGGTCGCAGATGACCGCGACGATGCCGGAACACCGCGGCCGCGGTATCGCCAAGCTGGTGAAATGCGCCGCCCTGCACCTGGCCGCGGACGCCGGGGTGAAGGGCGCGTACACCGCGAACTACGACGGCAACGAGCCGATGCTCGCCGTCAACACCTGGCTCGGCTATCACCGCACCGCCACCCACGCCGTACTCATCTGCCCGCTCTGAACGCTTACGTCCGAGGAACCGGGGGTCCTGCCCAACGGTTGTTCGGACGCAAGGGGATCAACGCACCAGCAGTACTACGGTTTCGGCTACGCAGGCGGGTTTGGTGGAGTTCTCGAGCTCGATGACCCACTGGAGGGAGACCTGGACGCCGGCCGGGGTTTCCTGGGCGCCGGCGATCGACGCGCCGGCACGGACCCGGCTGCCCACCGGGACCGGGGCGGGGAAGCGGACCTTGTTGACGCCGTAGTTCAGCTTCGCCGTGACGCCGTTCACCGAGAACAGCTCCTCGCCGAACCGGGCGATCAGGCTCAGCGTGAGGTAGCCGTGCGCGATCGTCCCGCCGTACGGGCCTTTGGTCGCGCGGTCGACGTCGACGTGGATCCACTGGTGGTCCCCGGTCGCCTCGGCGAACTGGTTCACCTGCTCCTGGGTGATCTCGAGCCACTCGGTCTCACCCAGCTGGGTGCCGACCGCATGGACGACCTCGTCGACCCCGGTGAAGGTTTGCGCCATGTCTCCTCTTGAAGAGTTGTTGCGTCCGAACACCCGCGGGGCAGGCCCCGCACCTCTTCGGACGCAAGGGTCAGTTGCGGGGGCCGCCGGCGACGTACAGGACCTGGCCGGAGACGAAGCCGGCCTCCTCGCTGCAGAAGAACGACGCGGCGGCGGCGATGTCCGCCGGCTTGCCGGTGCGGTTGACCGGGATGGTCGCGGCGGTGGCCTTCTTGAACTCCTCGAAGTCGACGCCGACCCGGGCCGCGGTGGCCGCCGTCATGTCGGTCTCGATGAAACCCGGCGCGATCGCGTTCGAGGTGACGCCGAACTTGCCCAGCTCGATCGCCAGCGTCTTGGCCAGGCCCTGCAGACCGGCCTTCGCGGAGGCGTAGTTGGCCTGGCCCCGGTTGCCCAGCGCCGAGGTGGACGACATGAACACCAGTCGCCCGTAGCCCGCGTCGACCATGTGCGCCTGGCAGGCCTTCGACATCAGGAAGCTGCCGCGCAGGTGCACCGACATCACGGTGTCCCAGTCGTCCTCGGACATCTTGAAGAGCAGGTTGTCGCGCAGTACGCCGGCGTTGTTGACCAGGATCGTCGGCGCGCCGAGCTCGGCGACCACCCGCTCGACCGCGGCGGCGACCTGGTCGGACTTGCTCACGTCGCAACCGACCGCGACAGCCTTGCCGCCCGCGGCGGCGATCGCCTCGACGGTGCCCGCGCAGGCCGCCTCGTCCAGGTCGAGGACCGCGACCGCGTTCCCGTCGGCGGCCAGCCGCTGCGCCACGGCCGCGCCGATTCCCCGGGCTGCCCCGGTCACGATCGCCACCCGCTGCTGGTCGCTCATCCGCCGAACTCCTTCACTAGCTGTCATGGTCCGGGATGCACATTACCCACGCCTGCCCCGCCGGCGCTGTGGCCCGGATGGGATGATCGCCGTGTGCATGATCACAGCGATGATCCCAGCGCTGATCCCAGCGATGATCACCGGGAGACTCGCCGGGAGGCTCACAACCGACACGTCTATCACTGCCCGCTCCGCTGGGGTGACATGGACGCGCTCGGTCACGTGAACAACGGCCGGTACGTCGACTACCTGCAGGACGCCCGGGTGGATTTCCTGTTCCGGACCGCCAAGGAGTTGGGCGCGGACGACCTGGAGACGGGCCTGCTCGTCGCCCGGCACGAGGTGCAGTACCGCGCGCCGCTGGTCTTCCGGCCCGAGCCGGTCCGGATCGAGCTGTGGATCAGTGAGATCAGGGCGGCGTCGTTCACCGTCGACTACGAGATCCTCGACATCGAACCGCGCCGCACGTACGTCGAGGCGCGGACCCGGCTGGTTCCGTTCGACTTCGCCGCCGACCGGTTGCGCCGGATCAGCCCGGTCGAGCGCGAGGCGCTGTCGAAGTTGGTGGGATCGTGACCTTCACCCATCCCGTGCTCGTCCGCTGGTCGGACATCGACTCCTACGACCACGTGAACAACGTCCGGTACTTCGACTACCTGCAGGAGGCCCGGATCCTGTTCCTGACCGAGGTGGTCGGCACCGAGTCTCGCGACTACTTCAGCGACTTCCCTTGCGTGCTGGTCAGCCAGACCGTGGACTACCTGCGCCCGATCCTGCTGCGGCATCCCCCGTACGACGTCGACGTCTGGGTCGAGGCGGTCGGCACCACCTCGTACACGCTGGGTTCGCGCATCGTCGATCGCGGCGGCGACGCCGATATCGTCTACGCGAAGGCGGTGTCCGTGATCGTCGCGGTGGACGGCGAGACACAGGCCAAGCGGCCGCTGAGCCAGACCGAGCGGGATGCCCTCGTCCGGCACGTTTCGGCGACTTGAGAGACTGGTGAGCGATGAGTGAGCCACAGAGTTTCTACGACGCCGTAGGCGGGGCCGAGACGTTCCACCGGCTGATCGCGGCGTTCTACCGCGGCGTGGCCGCCGACCCGGAACTGCGCGCGCTGTACCCCGAGGAGGATCTCGGGCCGGCCGAGGTGCGCTTCCGGATGTTCCTCGAGCAGTACTGGGGCGGCCCGCGGACCTATTCGGAGCAGCGCGGTCACCCGAGGCTGCGGATGCGCCACATGCCGTTTGCCGTCACTCCGCGCGCACGGGACCGCTGGCTGGGACACATGCGCGACGCACTGGACGAGATCAAGCTGGACCCCGACCGGGACCAGGAGATCTGGACGTACATGGTCGCGGCCGCGCACAGCATGGTCAACACCGATGAACCGCAGTACCCGGGCGCGATCGACGTGTCCGGCAACTGAACTCACAGGGAGACACAACGAGCATGGCCGCTATCCGTACTGCCAAGGCCCACTGGGAAGGTTCACTGCTGGAGGGGGCCGGTCAGGTCAACCTCGAATCGTCGGGCCTCGGCACCTTCGACGTGACCTGGGCTGCGCGCTCCCAGGACAAAGCCAACGGCAAGACCAGCCCGGAGGAGCTGATCGCGGCCGCTCACTCGACCTGCTTCTCGATGGCGTTGTCGAACGCGCTGGCCGGCGCCGACCACGCGCCGGAGGCGATCGACACCACCGCCGACGTGACGTTCGTGCCGGGTCAGGGCATCACCGGCATCAAGCTGTCGGTGACCGGCAAGGTCCCCGGCCTGACCGCGGACGAGTTCGCCCAGTTCGCCGAGGACGCCAAGAAGAACTGTCCGGTGTCCCAGGCCCTGACCGGCACCACGATCACCCTGGACGTCAACTTCACCGCCTGACAGCGTCCCGCAGTACTGCGAACCGGCGCCGGCCTCCTCCCACAGCGGGGGAGTCCGGCGCCTTCGTCATTCCTTGCGGCCCTGGCCCTCGGCGGCGTGGTCCTGCTCGGCGGCCTCGGTGGCGCTGCCGACGCCGCTGGACGACGAAACGGGGGCTGCGGGGTCGCGGGTGGTGAGGTTGCCGATGCGGAGCACCTCGCCGTTGCGGACGTACCAGGTGGTGCCGTCCTCGCCGCGCAGCTGGGTGACCCGCAGGCCGACCGCCTCGACCACGCCGGTGGCCTTCTCCATGTCGATCAGGTCGCCAACGCCGTACTGGTCCTCGAAGATCATGAAGATCCCGGCCAGGAAGTCCTTCACCAGCGTCTGGGCGCCGAAGCCGAGCGCCACGCCGATGATGCTCGCCGAGGCGATCACCGGCAGGATGTTGAAGCCGAGTTCGGCCAGCACCATCACCACGAGGACGGCGGACAGGATGATCGTGACCGTGCTGGACAACAGCGAGGCGATGGTCTCCGCGCGCTGGGTCCGGCGCTCGCTCATCAGTGTCTGCTCGACGAACTCCTGACCGCGCTTCGACCTCGACAGCACGCTGGACTTCGCCAGCACGCCGGCCACGGCGCCGTTGCCGGTGCGGCGGGCGAACCGGCGGATCGCCTTGTGCAGCAGCCAGCGGAGCACAAAGAATGCGACCACCAGCCCGAGGATCCGGGCCGGGACCACAATGATCTGGTCGGTCACCTCCAGCTTGCCGTCATTGCCGATCCGGAAGAACGTCGGGAGGCCCTGCGACACGAAAAACGGGGGGTGACTGATCAAGGACACGGGGTAACTGAGCAGAATAGGCATCTCGCCGTCCTACTGTAGTGAACGCCACCGAACTCATCACCGCCAGGATGGGCGCAGTCTTGACCCGCGTCGTTGGAGGAGGAGAGACGGTCATGCCGAGCCGGCTGGATGACGAGCTGCGCAGGCTGGTGAGCGCGGGAGTGCTTCGCCAGTACCAGGCCGACGCCCTGCGCTCCGCCGCCGCTGCCGACGCCGCTCAGCCCACGCCGACTCCGTACGGCTCCTCTCCCTACGGCTCCCCTCAGCACGGCTCGGGCGCCCCTGCACCGGCCGTGACCGAGCCGCCCGGTCCGAAAACGCCGCGGACGCCGCCGACCGCGACTCATTCCTCGGCGTTGATGGAGGTGCTCGGCTACATCGGCGGCGCACTCCTGCTGGGCGCCGTGGCGCTTCTCACAATCGCGAACTGGGGCGAGATGGGCAGGGCTGCCCGGATCACCACCGGTGGAAGTGCGGCCGTCATCCTGCTCGGCGCCGCGGTGGTCCTCGCGCTGCTGCGCCGCCAGGAACAGCTGAGCTCGGCGCTGGCCTCGCTCGGCTGCTGCGTCGCCGGTTTCGCCACGTACGTCGCTGTCGAGGGCATAGCAGGTCGGGTGGCCGGGGTGGGGGTAGCGCTGGTTCTGGCGATCCTCGGTGTGTGGTGGCTGGCGGGATCATCGTTGCTAGTGGCAACGTTCGCGATCCTGGCCGTCGGCGTCCTGGTGCTCACCGCGGACGTGCTCACACCCGAGGACGGCACCGCTACGAACACCGCCGGACTGGCAGCGACCGGGTTCATCCTGGTGGCGTTCGTGATGGCGATGCTGGGGTTGGTCCGCGATCAGGTGACCGCCTGGTCACTCGCCGGCGCCGCCATGTTCAGCTCGTCCATCTGCTGGCTCGTGCAGGAGCGCGGCGAGGTGATGGCGCTCGCCGTCGGTACTGCGGGGCCGGCCGCGCTGCTGGTCGCCTACAGCCGCCGCCACCACTCGGCGTACGCGGTGGTCGGTTGCTCGATCCTGCTCGTCATCTGGCCCATCGCCCTCTATCAGCTGACCGACAACCTGGCCGGTGTGGCGATCGGCCTGGTCACAGCCAGCGCGGCTCTGCTGCTGGCCGTTCTCCTGCTGGGTCGCCGCCAGCGGCGAACCACTGAGGCCTGAGACGCGCGCGGCATTGGGCTGGTTGGCCCTGGATGCGGCAGACTCGCTCGCGTGACTGCTCCCACTGCGGCCCTTGTCGAGCTAGCCGTTGCGCATGGAGTGGCGACCGAGTACTGGGACTGGCAGGGCAAGCACGTGCAGGTCTCCAGCGAGGTGGTGGCCGCTGTCCTCGCCGCGCTCGGGGTCGACGCCTCCACGCCCGCCCGGGCCGCCGATGCCCTGGCGGAGCACCGCCAGGCCCGCTGGCGCCGGGTGCTCCCTGCCACTGTCGTCATGCGCGCGGGCTGGACGCCGTGGTTCGCAGTACACCTGCCGCACGGTTCCGCTGCCGAGGTCTGGCTGGATCTGGAGGATGGCGGCCAGCGCCGGGACATCCCGCAGCAGAACAAGTGGGTCGAGCCCGAGTGGATCGACGGCATACAGGTCGGTGAGGCGACTTACCAACTGCCAGGGGACCTGCCGCTGGGCTATCACCGGCTGTGTGCGCGGATCGGCACCAACCCGGAGATCTCCGTCGGCACGGTGATCGTCACCCCGCAGAAGCTGGAGCCGCAGAACCTGCGGCGGACCTGGGGCTGGGTCCTGCAGCTGTACTCCGTTCGCTCGCGCCGCTCCTGGGGGATCGGCGACCTGCACGACCTTGCGGATCTGGCCGCCTGGTCCGCCAATGACCTCGGCGCCGGGTTCGTCCTGGTGAACCCGCTGCACGCCGCGGAGACCGCCGGGCGGATGGAACCCTCGCCGTACCTGCCGGCTTCTCGTCGTTTCGGGAACCCGCTGTACCTGCGGATCGAGGACATCGAGGAGTACGGCGACCTCGCCCCGGCCGAGCGTGATCGGGTGCGAACGCTGTCCCTGCAGACCCGGGCATTGAGCGAGGACGCGACCGCGCTGGACCGGGACACCGTGTGGGCCGCCAAGCGGGAGGCCCTGCAGTTGCTCTTCGGCGTCCGCCCGTCCATCGGACGGATCGCGGAGTACGGCGCGTACTGCGACCGCGAGGGGCAGGGGCTGACCGACTTCGCCACCTGGGCGGCGATCTCCGACCTGCACGGTCCAGAGTGGAGCAAGTGGCCCGAAGAGCTGCGCGACCCCTCATCCGGGCCGGTTGTTGCCTTCCGCAACGAAAACCCGGACGCGGTGGAGTTCCACTGCTGGCTGCAGTGGCAGCTCGACGAGCAGTTGGCGCGGACCCAGGCGCGGGCCAAGAGCGCGGGCATGTCGCTGGGCATCCTGCATGACCTCGCGGTCGGGGTGCACCCGGACGGCGCGGACGCCTGGGCGCTGCAGCGGGTGCTGGCCGCCGGGATCCACGTGGGTGCGCCGCCGGATGCGTTCAACCAGCAGGGGCAGGACTGGTCCCAGCCACCGTGGCGGCCGGATGCGTTGGCCGATGCCGGCTACGCGCCGTGGCGTGACCTCGTGCGCGGGGTGATCCGGCACGGCGGAGGGCTGCGGATCGACCACATCCTGGGGATGTTCCGGCTCTGGTGGGTGACCTCCACGGAGTCCCCGACCGAGGGCACGTATGTCCGGTACGACCATGAGGCGCTGATCGGCATCCTCGTGCTCGAGGCAACCCGCGCCGGCATCGTCGTGGTGGGGGAGGACCTGGGCACGGTCGAGCCGTGGGTGCGGGACTACCTCAAGGAGCGCGGCGTGCTCGGCACTTCGGTGCTCTGGTTCGAGCGCGACGCCGACGGCAGGCCGCTGCCACCCGAGAGATGGCGGGAGCTCTGCCTGGCCACGGTGACGACGCACGACCTGCCTCCGACCGCGGGATACCTGGCGGGCGACCACGTGGACCTGCGGGATCGCCTGGGCCTGCTGACCCGGCCAGTGGCTGAGGAACTCGCTGTCGATGAAGCAGAGCGGGATTCCTGGCTCAACGCGCTGCGTGAGCGACACCTGTTGGGCAACGCCGACGGGGATGTCGAGCGCATCGTCGAAGCCCTGCACCGCTATGTGGCACACACCCCGGCGAAGCTGGTCGGAGTCGCCTTGACCGACGCGGTGGGCGAACGTCGTACCCAGAACCAGCCCGGGACCACCGACGAATATCCGAACTGGCGGATCCCGCTCGGCGGACCGGACGGCCTGCCGATCCTGATCGAGGATCTGCCGAACAACCAACGCCTTCGAAGGCTCATCGGCACGCTCTCGATCTAGCTTTCTGTAAACATCTGCTCACAACCGGTTGACAATAGATTCGAACGGTTGTTATCTATTGCACGAAGGTGCCTTCCTTTCCCCACCGCCCCCCTTGTCCGGGAATCAGAAGGAGTGTCCGCATGGTGCGAGCACGCAAGTTCAGCATGGCCGGAATCGCCGTCGGTGCACTCGCGCTGACGGTCTCGACCTCGATCCCGCTGGCCTACGGTCACGGGTACACGACCGCGTCGATCAGTCGCGCCAAGCACTGCGCGAACGGCACCGTGCAGAACTGTGGCCAGATCCAGTGGGAGCCGCAGAGCACCGAGGGCCCGAAGGGGTTCCCTGGTGCCGGCCCGGCCGACGGCAAGCTTTGTTCTGCCGGCCTGTCCCAGTTCGCCCAGTTGGACGACCAACGCGGCGGCGCCTGGCCGACCACGCAGTTGACCTCCGGCGCGAACTACACGTTCAGCTGGCACTTGACCGCGGCGCACGCGACTACGGACTTCAAGTACTACATCACCAAGCAGGGCTGGAATCAGAACGCCCCGCTGACCCGCTCGGCGCTCGAGTTGACGCCGTTCCTGACCGTGCCGATGAACGGCGGCCGCCCCGCCGGCGACATCTCCCACACCGGTCGCGTTCCGACCCGGACTGGGCGGCACATGATCCTAGCCGTCTGGACCATCGCGGACACGGCGAACGCCTTCTACCAATGCTCGGACGTGCGTTTCTGATTCCAGTGCGCACCGACCGAGCATTCGTGGTCGGGGAGCCGGGCCGACTGCCCTCGGCCCGGCTCCCGTAGTTCTTTTTCTCCCTCAGTGCACGTTTCGTCAATAACTTCCCTGGGAATGGCACTTCTTGAAACCTTCCGCCCCGAGTTTCAAGGAGTGTCCCCATGAAATCTCTTGTCCGCCGCGTCGCCGTCCCGCTGGTCGCCGTGATCGTCGGGTTGCTGCCCGGCGTGATCGCGGTCGAGCAGGCGTCCGCCGTCACCAAGATGACCCACTCGCAGGCGACCGCGATCTTCCAGGCGGCCGGCATCACCTGGTCGTCCAGCGGCAACTGCTCCGACTGGAACGTCTCCACCTGCACGTCGTTCACCAACATCAACGACAGCACCGTGTACGGCGTACGGACCCTCAAGCAGGCGAGCGGTTGCGCCGTGAACATCACCGGCGGCACCGAGGTGGGTCACGCCAGCGGCACTTACAGCCATCGCAACGGCTACAAGGTCGACATCTCGAAGTACACCTGCGTCGGCAACTACATCCACAACAACTTCACCCGCATCGCCAACCGCGGCGACGGAGCGGCCCAGTGGCAGGCCGCCTCCGGCAACATCTACGCCGACGAAGGCAGCCACTGGGACATCACCTACTACAACTGCGGCGGCTGCTGACCCAACCGCTCACCGCGCCCGCCCCGGGACCAGTTCCTGGGGCGGGCGCGGTACGTGCGGCCAGCCGCGCGCTCCTCGGGTCTTTCGGGGAGGGCCTCTAACCAGCTCCAACCACGAACTCGCTACCGAGGGAGAACCCGCCAGCGGACCGAGGTACCGACTACCGGCCCGGATCCCGGGCGTACGTCAGTTGGCAGGCAGGGCGTCTCGGGCAGCGCCGGTTGTGCTGCGGAAGTCCTCGGGCGGCGAGTCGCCGTGGCGGTGGACTATGCGCCAGACGCCGTCCTCGCGGCGATACACGTGGGTGACCCGCAGAGAGTACGTTCTGGGGACACCTTCCACGGAGGCGGTCGTATGCTCGAAGCCGACCGTGTAGGCGAGGTCGCCACTAACCCCCGCAGCGACGAGCTCGAACTCGTAGGACGTGCAGTGGGAGAACCATGACGCGACCATGCCGAACGTGCGCTCAAGGTCGGGCCAGCCGGTTTCGCAGGGCACCACGGCTCCGAACAGGCTCACCGGATCATTGCGGGACCACAGGGCCAGCCTCGGTGCGACATCGCCGTCGTGGATAGCCCTCTCCGCCGCGACCTGTGACGGCAACATCTGATCCAGGAACAGCTCCAGTTCGGTCATGACGAGCTCCTTCCACCACTACGGTCTTCGCCAGTGTGCGCGTCGTGGCGTCCCGGAGAGATGGAACCGGTACCCGTGGTCGCCGGGAAACTGCCCGGGACGAACGGGAAGACCTGCTGCCGACCGGAATGCAGGGGACCGCGACTGGGCTCGTCGGCGTACCGGATAGGCTTCGGATCGTGATCTCTCAGCTCTCCGGCCACACCTTGCTGGTGTTCGTCGGCATCCCCGCTCTGGTTGTCGCGGTGGTGGCGCTGCTCGTCTTCGCGTCCTCGATCGCGAGCGGCCCGCGCTATCGTCCGGGCCTGTCCTGGTGGGCTCCGCCGGTCTGGATCGGCGGCCCGAGCAACACCAAGCCGGACCCGGCCAAGCTGCCCGAGCTCCCGGCCGGCAAGACCCCCGCGACCGCCGGCACCGGCGTCGCCCGCACGACCGGAGGCGCAAGTGCCAGCTGGTGACGCATTCACCCCCGACCAGCTCTACGACATCGAGAAAGCGGTCCGGCACGCCGAAGAAGCATCCGGCCTGCACTTCTCGGTGTACGTCGGTGGCGCTGACGAGGAGACCCGCCCCTTCGCGCTCGAGTTGCTGAACGAGCTGGACGACCCGGACCACAGTGTCCTCGTGTACGTCGACCCGGCCGGCCGCCGCCTGGAGATCGTCACCGGCGCAGACGCCAGGCGCCAGCTCACGGACACGGCCGCAGGTCTCGCCGCCCTCACCATGCAGACGTCCTTCGCGGCAGGCGACCTCACCGGCGGTCTCGTCACCGGCGTCCAGCAACTAGGCGAGCACGCCCACCAGGCCCCCCTTCTCCACGCCAACGAACCCCACAAGCAGTAAGTCGCCCCGCCTTCGCCCACCCACGCCGGGCTCGCCTTGGGCTGCGCCAGGCCGAGCTTGCGGACGGGCTACCCACTGAGATTGCGGGTTGCCGCATCAAACTCGTGGGGGGCAACCCACCATTTCAGTGCGTAACCCCCTGCCTGCCGCTGCCGCAACGCGATGGACCGCGAGTACGGCGGAACCGGGCGGATGAGCTGAGGAGGATCCAGGGGGCCGCGGCCACCTGCAGCCGGCGTATGGGCGTACCGCGCGTACCGGCGTACGGAGAGGCGGTAGAAATGCGCGGGGGAGTGTCGGTGTGGGAGGTGCAGGGGCGTGAGGTTGGAGCCTGCGCGGGTTGAGGTCGACGAACTCGTGTTGCGGCCGTTCGTCGCGGAGGATGAAGCCGCGGTGGCGGTGGCGATGGGGGATCCGGACGTTCTGCGGTGGACCGCGGGCAATGCCGTCATCCGGACGCCGGCGGAGAAGCGGGCGTCGAAGTGGCTCGAGTCTCGGATCGACGGGTGGGCCCGTGGGAACGCGGTGTTCGCTGTCGCGGATGCCGCCACGGATCAGGTGCTCGGGTCGGTGACGCTTCGCGACGTGAACCGGGTGCCGGATCAGGCGGTGGTCGGGTACTGGGTCAGTCCGGCGGCGCGAGGGCGGGGGGTTGCTGCTCGCGCGCTGGATGCAACGGCGCGATGGGCGTTCACGCCGACGGCCCAAGGTGGACTCGGGCTGCACAGGTTGTCGCTGGATCATGCCTTGGTGAACGAGGCGTCATGCCGGGTCGCGACGCGGGCCGGGTTCCTGCTGGAAGGGACCATGCGGGACTACTTCGTCGAACTCGACGGCGGGCGGCACGACTCGCATCTGCACGCGAGGCTCGCGAGCGACAGGCCGTAGAACTCAACCTCAGGCGCGGGCCGTGGCGGGCTCGTAGGTGGGGCAGACCGGTTGGCGGCCGTAGGCCTTCTGGGTCTTGGGGGACGAGCACACGTCGATGGCCGCGGCTGACGACGAGGTCGGGCCGAGGTACACGATCCAGGTGGCGAGGATCGGTTCGAGGCTGCTGTTCGCCAACCCGGGGTACTGCCCGTTCGCCAGCATCGCCTTCGCGGGAACGCCCGCGGCGATCAGCTTGGCGGCCAGGTTCTTGGCGAGTACGCCGGCATCCATGCCCACGTCCGCCGGGTAGGTGTCGAGCACGGCGATCCACTGGCCGCGCCGGAAGGTGGGCGACTCGGGTCCGGTGTTCGGCGTCGCCGGTGTGGCCGGCTTGGCGGCATTCGGGTTGCGGTCGGCTTTGCTCGCATCGACCGACGGCGCGGGGTTCTCGCTCGGGGCCACCGACGGCGTGGTCACCTGCGGCAAGCCTTCGGTGCGCAGGCGGTCGTCGGTCGTCGGGGTCGAGTTGCCGTTGGTGAGGATGAACGCGAAGGCGGCCACCATCGCGGCGCTCGCGACGACGGCGGCACCGATGGCGCTGTGCGATCTGTTGGGTTTCTTCCTGGCGGCCCGGCCGGGCGGCTTCCGGTGATCCAGGTGTGTCACGACAAAGGCCCTCCCCGGCTTCCCTTTGGCATCGATATCCCGGTCAGCTTAATGCCCGTCAAGCGAATAAGTGAGTACTCCTCAGGCGCCAGAAATCTCCTTGCCAGGCAGGGATAGCGGGACGCAGCCGGGCCAATACGGTACGCCGTGGAACAGTCGTTTGAATATCGCCGACAGCGTTCGTGGTGGCACTGTGCGGCGATGGTGCTGATTTCCCGTTATTAAAACAATTCAGCCACTACTTCACGGCGGCGAGGAGAATCGAGAATCTGGACTGCGCGATCGCGACGTACGAGGCGCTGCTGTCGGTCAGGTGCCGGAGGGGATGCCGTCCGCGGCCGGCTGCGGGCGGGTGTCGAGGGCATCGTCGAGCCAGGAGGCGACGTCGACCTCGGCGTTCAGGATGTGATTCACGTACGACGCCCGCTCGTGGCTGAGGACTTCCAGCTCCCAGATACAGGGCGCCGCGCCGATCGGAGCCGGGCGGAGGTCGTCCACGTCGAAGCCGCTGAAAATGCTCAGCCGCGACTGGAAGTCCTTCGCCCAGCTCTGCACGACCAGGTACACCCCGTCGTCGCCGAGGTGCAGCACCACGACGCCTAGGCCGACCCCGCCCATCGCGTCGTCGAACTCGAGCTGCCGGCTCGCGGCGCTCCGGGCCAGCGCGACCATGCCGTCGTCCCAGGCCCGCCCGCGGGCGGTGATCACATACGGCTTCACCAAGCGGTTCGAATAACGCCACGGCATCAACGGCGTGATCGGCCGAGGCCGGTAAGCCTCAGCCAATCCCGTCAACGCGACAGCGGCGGCACCAGCCAGTGCGGGGTCAGGGGAAGCCACCCGCACTAGCTTGCAGCGTCGCGTCGCTGTGCGTCCAGTGCACGGATCAGGTCGGCGCGCGCTTCTCCGACATAGCGGAGGGTGGGGGCGTCGACCGACTCGGCCTCAGTGTCGAGCCAGCCGGTGAGGGCTTCCAGGGTGGAGTCCTCCGGCAGGTTGCGCGGTGAGAGGTAGACGAGCACGTTCTCACCCATCGAGGAACCGAGCCGCGTGTAGACGTCCTTGGCCGCGTTCAGGTACTTGCCGACGTACGGGCGGAGCAGATCCTCCTGGCCCGGCTGCTGGAAGCCGATGATGGTGCGGAACTGCGTCTCGTTCGGGGTGTCGTCGGACTCCACCGCGATCCGCCAGGCCTCGGCCTTCGCCTCGGCGCTCGGCCGGGCGGCGCGCGCCTGGGCGGCCCGCTCCTGTCCGGTGATGGTGGTGTCGCGGGTCAGCTCGTCCTCGATCTCGTCGGCGTCGATCCGGCCGAGCCGCGCGAGCGCCACGATCAGCGTCCAGCGCAGGTCGGTGTCGACCACCAGCCCGGGCGGCAGGTCCTCGCCGTCCAGCCACTTGGCCAGCCGGTCGGCGCCGGCGGCGGAGAAGACGCCGGCGATGTAGGCCCGTGCGAACGCGAGCTGGTGGTCGCTACCGGGCTCGGCGTCGGCGAGGAGCTCGGCCAGCGTCTGCTCGTACTGCGCCCGCAGCTCGGCGCGATGCTCCGGAGCCGCGTAGCTGTTGATCGCGGTGGTCGCCTGGCCGAGCAACGAGCGGACACCCGTCAGGTCGGTCTCGGCGCGGATGCCCTTCAGCACGATCCCGACGTACTGGCTGGCCGGCATCTCGGCATCCCGGGTCATGTCCCAGGCCGCACCCCAGACGAGGGCCCTGGGCAACGATTCCTTCAGCTGGTCGATCGAGTCGACCAGGGTGGCGAGGGACCGCTCGTCGAGCCGGATCTTGGCGTAGGTGAGGTCGTCGTCGTTCAGCAGCACCAGGTCGGGCTGCCCGGCGCCGACCAGCTCGGCCAGCTCGGTACGCGGGCCGTCGATGTCCACCTCGAACCGCTCGGTGCGGACCAGGCCCTCGTCGGTCTTGCGGTACAGCCCGACGGCCAGCCGGTGCGGCCGGAGCGTCGGGAAGGCGGCGGCCGCGGTCTGCTCGATCGCGAACGTCTTGAACGCGCCGGCCTCGTCGACGGTGAAGTCGGCGCGGAGCGTGTTCACCCCGGCCGTGCGCAACCAGCGCTCGGTCCAGTCGTCCAGGTCCCGCCCGGATGCCTTCTCCAGCGGCTTTAGCAGGTCCACCAGCTCGGTGTTGCCGAACGCGTGGTCGGCGAAGTACTCCTTCAACGCGCTGATGAAGGTGTCCTCACCGACGAACGCGACCAGCTGG
Organism: Kribbella alba; assembly: GCF_039529635.1. Lineage (NCBI taxonomy): Bacteria > Bacillati > Actinomycetota > Actinomycetes > Propionibacteriales > Kribbellaceae > Kribbella > Kribbella alba. The sequence continues at coordinate 317,419 of NZ_BAAANE010000003.1, forward strand.
CGCAGGGTGGACGCGCCCTTGGCGTAGGTGATGCCGTCGAAGTTCACCTCGACCGCGTGGAAGTCGACCATGTCCGCGGCGATCGGGTGGGTCGAGGGCAGCTGGTCCTGCCGGTAGGCCCACGTCTTGCGGGCGTTGCAGAAGGTGGTCCAGGCGTCGGCGTACTTGGTCGTCGCGACTGCCTGCGCCCAGTGGCTGGCCCACTCGGCGAACGACTCGTTCAGCCAAAGGTCGTCCCACCACCTCATCGTCACCAGGTCGCCGAACCACATGTGCGCGAGCTCGTGCAACACGGTGTTCGCGCGGCTCTCCAGCTCCGCGTGGGTGGTGCGGCTGCGGAAGATGTACTCGTCCCGCAGCGTGACGCAGGCCGCGTTCTCCATCGCGCCCATGTTGTACTCCGGCACGAAGGCCTGGTCGTACTTGTGGAACGGGTACGGCGTACCGAAGGCCTTCTCGAAGAGCTCGAAGCCCTGCTTGGTCACCTCGAACAGGTCGTCGGCGTCCAGCGCGTCCTTGAGCGACGGGCGGCACAGCAGCGACAGCGGGTAGCTCCCGTTCGGACCCTCGTAGGTGTCGGTGACGACGTGGTACGGCCCCGCGACGACGGCGGTGATGTAGGTCGATATCGGCTCGGTCGGCGCGAACTCCCAGCGGGCCAGGTCCTCGCCGTTCTCACCCTTGTACGGCGTGGGCTCGGGCGTCGGCGCGTTCGAGATCACCACCCAGCGGGCGGGTGCGAACACGGTGAAGGTGAACGGTGCCTTGAGGTCCGGCTGCTCGAAGGTGGTGAAGACCCGGCGGGCGTCCGGGACCTCGAACTGGGTGTAGAGGTAGGTCTCCTTGTCGGCCGGGTCGACCGACCGGTGCAGTCCCTCGCCGGTGCGCGAGTAGATGCAGTCGGCGACCACCCGCAGCTCGTTGCGCTCGGCCAGGTCCTCCAGCTGGATCCGCGCCCCGTCGTACACGGTGTCCGGATCGAGCGACCGGCCGTTCAGGGTCACCTCACGCACGGTCGCCGCGATCAGGTCGGCGAAGGTGCTCGCGCCCGGCTCGGCGCCGAAGGTGGCAGTGGTGGTCGACGCGAAGGTCGCGGCGCCGGCGGCGGCTGTGGTCAGGTCGAGCTCGATCGCGTAGCTCACGTCACTGATCAGGCCGGCACGGGTACGCGCCTCGTCGCGCGTGAGGTTGGTTCCAGGCATGTCGGCATCCTATGCACCTGAGCGTTCGCTTGCCCGAGGGTTTCCCCGCGACTTGGGCAACGGTTGCGAAAGCGTTTCCATCGCCTGGCGGCCGATCTCGTAGCGTGAGAAGGAAACGCCCGGCCGTGACCGAGTTGGTTGTATTTTGTACGATCGAACCCATGACCGCCACTGCAGATTTCTGGTTCGATCCGGCCTGCCCCTGGGCCTGGATGACGTCTCGCTGGATGCTCGAGGTCGAGCAGGTGCGCGACGTGAAGACGACCTGGCATGTGATGAGCCTCGCCGTCCTGAACGCCGGCCGGGACGAGCTCTCGGACGAGTACAAGGCGGCCCTGAAGAAGTTGTGGGGTCCCGTCCGGGTGCTGATCGCCGCCGAGCAGGCGCACGGCAACGAGGTGCTGCTCCCGCTCTACACCGCGCTCGGCAAGCGCATCCACGTCGAGGGCCGCGGTATCGGCGACGGCGACGAGGTGATCGCCGAGGCGCTCGAGGAGGTCGGCCTGCCCGCAGCGCTGATCGAGGCGGCGCACAGCGACAGGTACGACGACGCCCTGAAGAAGTCCCACCACGCGGGGATGGACCAGGTCGGCATGGAGGTCGGTACGCCGGTCATCTCCGTCGAGGGCGTCGCCTTCTTCGGCCCGGTGGTGACTCCGGCACCGAAGGGCGAGGCGGCCGGCAAGCTGTGGGACGGGGTCCGGCTGGTGGCCGGCACCGAGGGCTTCTTCGAGCTGAAGCGGACCCGCGATCGCGGGCCGGCCTTCGACTGATCAATTGAGCGACTGATCAATCGAGAGACTGATCTTTCGAGCTGTCGTACAGGGGTTGAACGTTCCAGCACCTCGCGTGAAGGTTACTCACCAAGTCATCCCTCTCTCGGTGAGTAGGTTCCAGCGTGAAGCTTCTGCGTAGTGGTCTGTCCGCGGTTCTGGCCGGTTCGAGCGTGATCTGGTTGACGGCGGCGGTCAGTCCGACCGGGTCTGCGGCAACGACGACGGCGGCGGCCGACGCAGTGGTCGTTCCGCCCGGGGTGACTGCGGGCGTCGCGGTGTTCGACCGGCAGACGGGTCAGTTCACCGAGCAGCTGAATCCGGATCTGCAGTTCCGGTCCGCGTCCGTGGTGAAGCTGCTGATCGTGCTGGACTTCCTCTGGAACCGCGGGCCGTCATACGAGATCCCCGCGGCCGACAAGACTCGGCTGGATGTGATGCTGCGCAGCAGCGACGACGACGCGGCGAGCTATTACTGGGAGCAGCTCGGTGGAGGCAAGATCATCGACCGAATGGTGCCGCGGCTCGGCCTGACGCACACCGCTCGTCCACCGGCGACCCATCCAGGCTTCTGGGGATACGTCGCACTGACTGCGGGCGACACCGTCCGGATCTACCGTTACCTGCTGGACCAAGCCCCGGCGCCGGTCCGCGACTACGTGCTGGGCAATCTGCATCAGGCGACCCGCTACGGCACCGACGGGTTCGACCAGTACTTCGGGATCGCGTCGGTGTTCGACCCGGCTTTCAGCATCAAGCAGGGCTGGTCCGGCTTCAGCAGTTCGACCTCGGCGCGAGCCAAGCCGAAGACGGATGCGGTGGACCTCACCAGCGAGGCGCTGCACACCACCGGCACCGTCGGCGCGGGTGACCGCACCATCGTCGCCGTGTACACCTTGCACCCGGACGGTACGGCGTACGGGAAGGCCTACACCGACCTGACCCGGCTGACCCGAACCCTGACTGTTCCCGGTGGTGCGCGCACTCCCGGCAGTTGGCTGACGACCAGTGGCTCGGGCGTTCGCGTACGGACTGGGCCGACCACAGCCGGCGCAGTACTGGGCACGCTGCCCTCTGGAGTTGACGTACTGGTCAGCTGCCAGAAGAAGGGGCAGCTCATCGATGCACCGCCCCGGTCCAGCGATTGGTGGGCCTACCTGCCGAAGTACGGCGGCTACGTCACCAACGTGTATGTCGGGTCTGGTGCACCAAAGCTCCCCGGCGTCCCCGACTGTCAGTAGTTAGTGACAGACTTCAGGCCATGCGAGTGCACATCGGCTCCGACCACGCCGGCTTCGAACTGAAGAATCATCTGGTCCAGCACCTGAAGGCTGCCGGGCACGACATCGTCGACCACGGCCCGGCCGTCTACGATGCGGTCGACGACTACCCGCCGTACTGCCTGCGGACGGCGGTGGCCGTCGTGCAGGACAAGGGCAGTCTCGGCATCGTGATCGGTGGGTCCGGCAACGGCGAGCAGATCGCCGCGAACAAGGTCAAGGGAGTCCGGGCCGCGCTGGCCTGGAGCACCGAGACCGCCGAGCTCAGCCGTCTGCACAACGACGCGAACGTGGTCAGCATCGGCGCGCGGATGCACAGCGAGGACGAGGCGGTCGGGTTCGTGGACACGTTCCTGGCCACTGAGTACTCGGGCGAGGAACGACACACCCGCCGGATCGAGATGCTGGCGGCCTACGAGGCCACCGGCGAGCTGCCGCCCTTACCGTCCTGAGCTTTCTTCTTGGCCGCCTCGATATTCTCCGGGCGCGGCCTCGAGACGTCCCTGGCGCGCATGGACCGGCCGATGCCGACAACCGCCGGGGTCGGCGGGCCGCCCCTGCCTTTAGCTCCTGAAGTCACACCCATAAGAGGAATCATGCCCGAAGGTCACACCCTGCACCGATTGGCGAACGACGTCTGGGACGCCTTCGGCGGTCGTCCGGTACAGGCGTCGAGCCCGCAGGGCCGGTTCGTCGAAGGCGCCGCGTTGCTGAACGGGCATGTGCTGCGCCAGACCGAGGCGCACGGCAAACACTTCCTCGCCGACTTCGAGGGCGCCGGGTGGTTGCACATCCACCTCGGCCTGATCGGCAAGGTCGACTTCGGTGAAGCACCTGCGCCCGAGCCCGTCGGCCAGGTGCGACTCCGCCTGCAGAACGCCACGGCGTACGCCGAGCTGCGCGGGGCCACCGTCTGCGAGGTGCTGACGGACGGCGAGCGCGAGGCGTTGATCGCGCGACTCGGGCCGGATCCGTTGCGCGACGACGCCGATCCGGAGCTCGCCTGGAAGCGGATCCACCGCAGCAAGCTGCCGATCGGGCAGTTGCTGATGGACCAGGAGGTGCTCAGCGGCGTCGGCAACGTGTACCGCGCCGAGGTGCTCTTCCGGGCCAAGCTGCACCCGATGACGCCCGGCAACCTGGTGAAGAAGCGCGAGTGGCAAGGCATGTGGAGCGACCTGCTCGAGCTGATGAAGTACGGCGTCGAAACAGGCCGGATCGACACGGTCACCGACGATCACACTCCCGAGGCGATGGGACGAGATCCGCGCCAGGATGACCACGGCGGCGAGGTCTACGTCTATCGTCGACAGGGGCAGCGGTGTCACGTCTGCAACTCGGTGATCCGGACCGAGATCCTGGCGGGACGGAACCTGTTCTGGTGCCCCAGATGCCAACGGACCGGACTGACCCGAAAGAAGTTGTGACAAGTTGATGCGCGGACCGGGTGGTGCCGTTATCTTCGACTCACCATGAGGAGCGGCGGGGATTTCGCTGGCTTGCGACGGGCTCGCCGATCGGCGCGCTCGGCGGTTCGGCACGCGCGCAGATCCCACCGGCTGACCTTCGTCGGTCTGCTGGCTCTGATATTCACTCTGGGTGCCGCCGCGAGGGCGATGCCCTCCGTCATACCCACCGCGGCCCTGATTATTCCTCTGCTCATCGGCGGACTGCTGCTGAGGTTCCGCCCATTGGTCGCGCTCACGGTGATCACCCTGCTGACCGGCTCGTACGTCGTGTCCGACTGGAACACGGAACGACCGGCGACAGGGTTCGTGGTGGCGCTGGGCGCTGCGGCGTGGATCGTGCTCGCCGGCGCGAAGGTGCGCAGCAGCCTGGGAGTGCAGGGCACTCGCGGTGAGACGATGCTGATCGAGCTGCGCACCACCCTCACCGCCCAGGGCGAGCTGCCCAGGTTGCCGAGCGGCTGGAGGGCGGAGATGGCGATCAGGCCCGCTGGCGGAGCGTCGTTCTCCGGCGACTTCGTGGTGTCGACGACCCGAGGCGATGAGGTTCTCGAGGTCGCACTGGTCGATGTGTCAGGCAAGGGAATCGATGCCGGAACGCGCGCGCTGCTGCTCTCCGGTGCCTTCGGCGGGTTGCTCGGGGTGGTGCCGATCGAGGAGTTCCTGCCGGCCGCCAACCACTATCTGCGCAGGCAGGACTGGGACGACGATTTCGCGACCGTCGTGCATGTCGCGGTCAACCTCACCACCGGGGATTTCGAAGTACGCACCGCTGGGCATCCGCCCGCGATCCTGTTCGACTCCTGGTCCGGGCGCTGGCAGACACGTGACGCCGATGGGCCGCTGCTGGGGCTGATGGAGGCGCCTGAGTTCGAGGTGAATCGCGGGCTGTTGAAGCAGGGCGACGCGCTGTTCCTCTACAGCGACGGCATGGTCGAGACCCCGCGCCGCGACATCGGACTCGGCACGGACCGGCTGGCCGGGCACGCAGAACGCCTTGTGGCACAGGGATTCAAGGGCGCGGCCGATGAGCTCGTGGAGGAGATCGGCGGGCCGGGCGACGACTCCGCCATCGTGCTGATCCACCGCCAGATGCACCCCTCCGAGCTGGTCGTTCCCAGCTGTCAGGCTCAGCCCACCCACCGCCGCCTCCGGTCGGCGCTGATGCGCTCGCTCGGAACGGCCGGCCACGCTCATTGAGCCGCGCGGCTGATCAGCCTGATCCGCTGCTTCACCCGCTTCGGCCGCGCGTCGGAGCCGGCTGTCCGGCGAGTCGGACCGTGGCTGGCGTAGCGTGCTCGGTCGTGACGATCGATGGGGTGGACGAGTCCGACCGCAGTGCGCCTGATGTCTCCTTCGAAGAGTTGCTGGCGATGATGCCGGCGGCGCTGCGGGACGTCTTTCCCCAGACCCGCTGGCAGCTCGGCAAGCTCTGGGCGCTGGACCTGCGGGTCGAACCGGTTGAGGTCGTCGATCTGCTCTGGATGTTCGACCTGCCCCTGTGGCAGCTGAACGGCGAGCGCTTCAAGGTGACACCGAACCAGGTCGCGGCCACCCCGATGAACTTCCGCCCGCACTACGAGCGGGTGATGCGAGCCGACCTCGACTTCCCGATCCACCTGGTCGCCTACCGCGGCCGCCTCGTCGTCCTCGACGGCATCCACCGCTTGCTCAAGGCCCACTTCCTGCGCCGCCGCTGGATCGAAGCCAAGATCGCCACCGCAGCCCAACTCCGACAATGCGCCGCCCCGACCAGCCTGAACTGACCGTCAGCTCGGACGATGAAGAACTTCAGGTCATCGGGATCGCTGGTCTGGCGAGGTCGTTGCGGCGGCTATGACGCTGGTGAGGTTCTTGTGGAGGGTTTCCAGCTCGGGGAGGGTCATGCCGAGGCGGTCGATGATGGCAGGTGGGATCTTCAGGGCCTCGGTTCGCAGGGACTGGCCGGCTTCGGTGAGGGTGACGGCCAGGGAGCGTTCGTCGTGGGGGTCGCGGCGGCGGGTGACGTAGCCGCTGGACTCCAGGCGCTTGAGCAAGGGGGAGAGGGTGCCGGGGTCGAGCTGGAGCAGGCCGCTGAGCTGCTTCACCGACAGGGGTGATTCCTCCCACAGCGCCAGCATCACCAGATACTGCGGATGGGTGAGCCCCAGCGGCTCCAGCAGCGGTCGGTACAGCGCGATCACGCTGCGGGATGCGACCGCCAGCGCGAAGCAGACCTGGCGGTCCAGCGCCAGCAGGTCCACGTCTTCGGACGGTCCGGGCATTTTCTCCTTCGGTCGGCGTTGACTAGAGTATCAATTGGTACACAAATCATTGCCATACCAAACGTCTTGAGAGGGCGCGATGAGCAAGAAGAATGACGGACTCGGTCTGCTGTATCGGATCAAGTGGCGCATGACCTGGCTGCTGCTGCACGTCGCCGGCCCCGCCGACCTGCCGGACCATGCGGATCCCCGCCGTCGGATGGAACGCGAGCGCGCCGCCCGGGTAGCTCGCGCCAACGCCCGCAAGACCGCCGCCTGATCCACCCGACACGCGGGAGCTGGCTTGAGATGACGTGTCAACCTATACTTGGTGACATGTCATCAGAAACGGAGTACGCCCCCAGTCCGATGTCATTCGTGGCGGACATGGTGGAGAAGATCGAACAAGCCGGAACGACCTCGGTCATCGAGCAGGGCAAGGGTGTCGTGCTCCTGACCATGCGAGGGGCCAAGAGCGGCAAGATCCGCAAGGTGCCGTTGATGCGCGTCGAGCACGACGGCGTGTACGCCGTGGTGGCGTCGCTCGGCGGCGCTCCCAAGCACCCGGTGTGGTACTACAACCTCAAGGCCGACCCGCGCCTGCAACTGCAGGACGGCGACGTCACCGGGGACTTCGTCGCCCGCGAACTCGAGGGTGACGAGCGCAAGCTGTGGTGGGACCGCTCGGTCGAGGCCTGGCCTGACTATGCGGAGTACCAGACCAAGACGGAACGCGTGCTTCCCGTCTTCGTACTGGAACCGGTCAGCAACTGAGCCGGGCTGCCTTGATGACATGTCACCGGTAGGCTTGGTGACATGTCATCTGATAACGACTACGCCCCGAGTCCGACCGAGTGGGTCCGCAACGCGGTGGAGAAGATCGGTAGCTCCGGTACAACCGAGGTGGCCGGCTGGAACGGCATGGGTGTTGTGCTCATGACCATGCGCGGTGCCAAGTCCGGCAAGATCCGGAAGGTCCCGGTGATGCGCGTCGAGCACGACGGCGTGTACGCCGCGGTTGCCTCGCTCGGCGGCGCGCCGAAGAACCCGGTCTGGTACTACAACCTCAAGGCCGACCCCACGGTCCAACTGCAGGACGGCGAGACCACCCGCGAGTACGTCGCCCGCGAGATCGAGGGCGAGGAGTACGAGCTGTGGTGGAAGCGGTCTGTCGCGGCGTACCCGGACTACGCGGACTACCAGAAGAAGACCGACCGGGTGATCCCGATCTTCCTCCTCGAGCCGGCTCGGTAAGAGCGTCTTCAAACAACGGCAGGTGGTGGCAGGAGGCGCACCAGGTTTGTGAGACGCTGGCGGCGGTTAGTCCGACGCGTTGCGTCGACCGAGTTCTGGGAGTCCTCCTGACCACACACGACGCGGTGCGGGAACCGTTCGTCGGGTCGACGCGGCTGCGTCTGGCCGGACTTGCACTGCATGCCTATACCGCGAGCGGAACGGTGCTCGCGCTGCTGATCGTGATCGCGGCCATCGACGGCAACGCCGTCCGGGCGCTCTGGCTCGGCCTGGCCGCGCTGGTGATCGACGGCACCGACGGGATGCTCGCGCGCCGGCTGCGGGTGAAGGAAACCATCCCGTGGTTCGACGGGGCGATGCTCGACAACATCGTCGACTACCTGACCTACGCGTTCGCGCCGATCGTGCTGCTGTGGACCGGCGACTACCTGCCGCACGGCGCGTACGGCGCAGTACTGGCCGCGTTGCCGTTGCTTGCTTCCAGCTACCAGTTCTGCCGGGTCGACGCGAAGACCGACGACCACTTCTTCCTGGGCTTCCCGAGCTACTGGAACGTGGTCGCCTTCTACGTCGTGGTGCTCAGTCTCAGCCCGACGGCGACCGGCATCATCCTCTTGGTCTGCTCGATCCTGGTGTTCGTGCCAGTGAAGTACGTGTACCCGTCGCGGACCAAGGCGTTCCGGTCGATGAACCTGCTGACCACCGCGATCTGGCTCGCGGCGTACGCCGTGCTGCTGGCCCAGATGCCGCACCCGAACCCGCTTGTCGTCGCGGTCTCGCTGGCCTACCTCGTGTACTACGGCGGGCTGAGCCTCTACCTCACGTTCTGGGTGCCTCGGCGAGTGAAGGCAGTCTGAGTGGTACTAGGTCTAGGTGCGGCGCTCGGGGCCGCGGTGCTCTTCGGCATCGCCGCGATCCTGCAGGCGGTCGGCTCCCGCAAAGTGCCGACCGGTTCGGAGCTCGACCTGCGGCGGCTGGTCAGCTTCGTCGGCGCACTACTCCACCAGCCCGCGTTCCTGGGTGCACTGGTGCTCAACCTCGCCGGGTTCGGGCTGCACTTCGTCGCGTTGAGGTTGCTGCCGCTCTACCTGGCGCAGGCCGGGATCGCCGCCAGCCTGGTCGTCACCGCCCTGCTGGCCACGCGGCTCATGAGTGACCAGTTGAGCGCGATCGAGTGGTCGGCGGTGATCGGCGTCTGCGTCGGGCTCGGGTTGCTCGCGATCTCGGCCGGTGACGCCGGAAACAGCACGGTGCACCACGGACTGACGGTCGGCCTGATCATCGGACTGATCTGCATCGCTGTCCTCGGCGGGCTCGCGAGCCGTTCGAAGCACCCGATGGCGACCGCGCTGCTCGGCGTGCTGGCCGGACTCGGGTACGCCGGGGTCGCGATCTCGGCCAGGTTGCTGCAGGACGGCTCGATCGGCGAGCTCCTCGGCAGCCCCACGACCTACACGTTGCCCGTCAGCGGTGCGCTCGCCTTCATCCTCTACTCGCTCGCGTTGCAGCGTGGCTCGGTGACGCTGGCAACCACCCCGATGATCGCCCTGCAGACGGTCACGCCGGCCGCGGTCGGAGTACTGGTCCTCGGCGACGAAGTACGACCAGGCTGGTACGCCGGGGCGCTCGGTGGGTTCGTGCTGACCGCGATCGGCGCGCTGATCCTGGTCCGCTTCGAATCCGTGAAGGACGAGTCCGAACCGGCGAACGCCGCCTAGTGCGTGTACGGCGTGAGCACGGCCAGCTGGTGACAACGACCAATAGTTCTCGATGGTCAACGCCGTCAACCTGCCAGCCAACGTACCGGCCCCTTCCGACAAACCTCAGCCGGCGGCCTTCAGGTAGCTGACTGGTCCTCCCGGTCCCAGTGTCAGCGGGGTTCTGGCTGGGCAGAGCCCCAGATGGAAGCGTGGCCGCCATGGACATCACCCCCTTTGGCTTCACCTCAACGACTGCCGACGTACTGAAGGGTGTCGACCTCAGCGGCAAGCGCGCACTCGTCACGGGAGCCGGCAACGGTCTGGGTGCGGAGACTGCTCGGGCGTTGGCGAGCGCCGGTGCCGAGGTCACCCTGGCGGTACGGCGCCCCGAGGCCGGGGCAGCCGTCGTACGGTCGATCCGGGAGTCGACCGGCAACGACGCCGTCCACCTGACTGCGCTCGATCTCGCCGACCAGGCGTCGGTCCGGGCGCTGGTGGACGGCTGGACCGGGCCGCTGCACGTCCTGGTCAACAACGCCGGGATCATGGCGGTCCCCGAGCTGCAGCGCACTCCTGAAGGCTGGGAGCTGCAGTTCGCCACCAACTTCCTCGGGCACTACGCGCTGACTGTCGGCCTGCATGACGCACTGGCGAGCGCGGGCGGCGCGAGGATCGTCTCGGTCAGCTCGATCGGCCACCAGATGTCACCCGTGGTCTTCGACGATCTGCACTATCGGTTCCGCCCGTACGACTCGTGGACCGCCTACGGCCAGTCTAAGACGGCCGACGTACTCCTCGCGGTCGAAGCCACCCGCCGGTGGTCCGGGGACAAGATCGTCGCCAACTCGCTCAACCCCGGCGCGATCGCCACCGGCCTGCAGAAGCACACCGGCGGGCTGCGGACCCCCGAGGAGTTCCGCAAGACCGTCGAGCAGGGCGCGGCGACCTCCGTCCTGCTCGCCGCTTCTCCTTTCGTCGAAGGAATCGGAGGCCGGTACTTCGAGAACTGCAACGAGTCAGACGTGGTTCAGGAACGCACCACGACTCTCGGCAGCGCCGGCGGAGTCGCGCCCTATGCCCTCGATGAGGCCAACGCTCGACGCCTGTGGGAAGTCGCCGCAGAACTCATTGGACGGCAAGCTTCCGCAGGGCGTCCTCGGAGCCAGGTTCGGGCTGAAACACGATGAGGCGTTGACCGCCGCGCCCGTCGACCTGGAACTTCTCGTACGACAGGTCCAGGCGGCCCACTGTCGGATGGTTGAGCTGGACCACGTCGTGCCCCTGCGGATGAACGTCGTGGCGTTGCCACAGTTCGACGAACTCGGGGCTCTGCTCGGTCAGCTCGCTGACGAGTTCAGCGACCCGAGGATCGTCCGGGCTGGTCGCGGCCCGGACACCGGCGACGACGCGCTCCGCCATCGACCGCCAGTCGACATACAGGTCGCGCAGCGATAGGTCGAGGAATGCCGCCCGCAGCCCGTTGGTGCCAGGTGTGTAGACGTGGGAGATCGCCAGCGCGACAGCGTTCGAGGCGAGCACCGTCATGTCTGGCGCCTGCACGTGGGCGGGATTCGCCGACCAGGACTCGATCAGCCGCTGCAGACTTGGCGAGACTTCGTCGTACTGCGGTGCGCGGGCCGGGCGCATCGGAGGATAGGCGAGCTGGTGGAGGTATGTCGTCCCGGCCTCGTCGAGCCGGAGCGCCCGCGCCAAGGCGTCGAGGATCTCGGGGGAGGGGTGGCTGTCGCGACCCTGCTCGAGCCGCAGGTAGTAGTCGGCGCTGATTCGGGCGAGCAGTGCGAGCTCCTCCCGCCGAAGGCCAGGAACCCGGCGGAAGGCGGTCGAGGTCAGGCCCACCTCCTGCGGAGTGATCAGGCCGCGACGTGCCCGGAGAAAGGCGCCCAGCGCATTCTTCTCGCTCACACGGATCATCCTACGGACGCCAAGTCAGGCGGCCCCGGAAAAGACAGGCTCTCGGGACAGGCGGCGCCGGAACAGACAGCCGCCCGAGATCAGGAGATCCCGGGCGGCCGTTCGGTACTGCGGATCAGGCGAGCGAGTCCTCCCAGGCCTGGTGGAGGTCGGCGTAGTTGCCGCCGCTGGTGATGAGGTCGCTGGGGGCGCCGTCCTCGATCACCTGGCCGTACTCCAGCACGATCACCCGGTCCGCGGTCTCCACCGTGGACAGACGGTGGGCGATCACGATGGCGGTCCGGTCGTCCAGGATGGTCCGCAGCGCGCGCTGGATCAGCCGCTCGCTGGGGATGTCGAGGCTCGAGGTCGCCTCGTCCAGGATCAGCACGGCCGGGTCCGCCAGGAAGGCCCGGGCGAACGCGACCAGTTGCCGCTGCCCCGCGGACAACCGGCTGCCGCGCTTCTCGACGGAGGTCTCGTACCCGTTCGGCAGGGCGATGATGAAGTCGTGCGCGCCGATCACCTTGGCCGCTTCCACGATCTCGTCCATGGTGGCGTCCGGCTTGCCGAACCGGATGTTGTCGGCCACCGTGCCGGTGAAGAGGAAGTTCTCCTGCGTCACCATGACCACCCGCTCGCGCAGGTCGTCCTCGGTCAGGTCGCGCAGGTCGATCCCGTCCAGCAGCAGGTGCCCGCCGGTCGGGTCGTAGAACCTCGCCACCAGTTTGGCGATGGTCGTCTTGCCGGCCCCGGTCGTCCCGACCAGGGCCAGCGTCTGCCCGGCCGGTACGTCGAGATCCAGCCCAGGCAGGACGGGCACGCCGTCGACGTACTGGAACTGCACATTGCGCAGCTCGAGGTGTCCCCGCGCCTTGGCAGGCCGGGCCGGCTCGATCGGCTCGGCGACATCGGGCTTCTCGTTCAGCACGCCGGAGAGCTTCTCCAGCGCGGCACTCGCGGACAGGAAGGTGTTGTAGAACTGCGAGATGTCCTGCAGCGGCTCGAAGAACTGCCGCAGGTAGAGCAGGAACGCCGTCAGCACGCCCACCGTGACGTGCCCGTGGTAGGCCTGCCAGCCGCCGTACGCCAGGATCGCGACGATGGTGATGTTGCCGACGCCCTTGATCGACGGCATGAAGATCGCGTTGATCCGGAACGACTCGAGGTTGGCCTCGCGGTACTTGTCGTTGACGCCGTGGAAGATCTCCTCGTTGCGCGGCTCCCGGCGGAACGCCTGGACGGCGCGGATGCCGGTCATCGACTCGACGAAGTGCACGATCACCAGTACTACGGCCTCGCGCGTCCGCCGGTAGACGACCGCCGACCGGCGACGAAACCAGGCCGTCAGCAGGAACAGCGCCGGGAACGACACCAGGGCCAGCAGGCCGAGCTTGACGTCCAGCGTCAGCAGCAGGATCGCCGTACCGAACAGCGTGAGCATGGCCGTCACCAGGCCGTCGAAGCCGGTCTCCAGCATCTCGTCGATGACGTCGACGTCCGACGTCAGCCGGGAGATCACGCGCCCCGACGTGTACTTGTCGTGGAACGACGGGCTGAGCCGCTGGAAGTGGTCGAACACCCGTCGGCGCAGGCCCAGCAGGATCGTCTGACCGAGCCGCCCGGAACGCATCAGAAAGATCTGCCGCGCTCCCGCCTGGATCAGCGCCGAGGCGAGCACTATCAGGACAATGGTGACGAGGGTCTTGCTGCCCTCACCCGCGAGGATCGGCGGGATGCCCTTGTCGATGCCGAGGTGGACCAGGTACGGCACCGACAACCGGGCCGCGTTCTCCACCACGACGATCACGACGAGCAGCCAGATCATCTTCTTGTAGGGCCGCAGCAGTTCGCCGAGCAACTTGCGCGACTGGTCCTTCAGCCGCAGCGTCGTTGCCCTCGACAACTCGTCGTTGCCTTCCTCGGCGTAACCGCGCCAGGAATCCTCCTGCCGGTCGGATCGCTCGGCCGGGGACTGTTGAGGTGTCTGCTGGGTCGTCGTCATGCGTGCACCTCCTCCTCTTCAGCCGCGAGCAACTGCCGGTACGCCGGGACGGTGGCGAGTAGTTCCGTGTGCGTCCCGACCGCGATGATCGTGCCGTCCTGCAGCAGGGCGACCTGATCGGCCAGCATCACCGTCGACGCCCGGTGGGCCACCACGATGCCGGTGGTCTCGGCGAGCACGTTGCGCAGCGCCTCCTCGACCAGAGCCTCGGTGTGGACGTCGAGCGCGGACAGGGTGTCGTCGAGCACCAGGACGGCCGGCCTGGCCAGCACCGCACGGGCCAGTGCCAGTCGTTGCCGCTGGCCGCCGGACAGCGACATCCCCTGTTCGCCGACCCGGGTGTCCAGACCCCACGGCAGATCGTTCGCGAAGGTCGCCTGGGCAATCTGCAGGGCCTGCTGCACGTCCGCCTCGGACGCGTCGGGCCGGCCCAGCGTGATGTTCTCCCGGGCACTCATCGAGAACAAGGTGGGGTCGTCGAACGCCGACGCCACCGCGCTGCGTAGCGACCGGAGGGTGAGATCCCGGACGTCGTGCCCGTCGATCGTGATCCGCCCACCGGTCACGTCGTACAGCCGGGGGACCAACGAGGTGAGCGTGGTCTTGCCCGACCCGGTGGCCCCGACCAGGGCCAGCGTCGTGCCGGGTGCCAGGTCGAGGTTGATGTCGCGCAGGACGTCCGCCGAGTCCGGGCTGAACCGGAAGCTGACGTGCTCGAACCGCAGGTGCCCCTGCGGCCTGACCAGCTCGTCCGGACCGTCGGTGATGGTGGACTCGGTGTCGAGGATCTCGCTGATCCGGTCCGCCGACGTCATCGCTTCCTGCGCCATCGCGAGGATGGCGCCGAGCGACTCCACCGGCCAGATGAGTGACAGCATCAGCGTGATGAACGCGACCAGCGTGCCGAGCGAGATGGCGTCCCGGCCGACGGCGAGCGCGCCGAGCAGCAGCACGATCACCAGCGTCAGGTTCGGGATCACCTCCAGGAAGGTCCAGAACCGCGACGCCAGCCGGACCTTGTCCACCGACGTCTCGTAGAGCTTCACCGCGCCGTCGTCGAACTGCTTCTTCACGTGCTCGCGGCGACCGAACGCCTTGATCACCCGGAAGCCGACCGCCGACTCCTCGATCCGGGTGGCCAGGTCGCCCTGCTGGTCCTGTACGCGGCGGGAGATCGCCAGGTACTTCCTCTCGAACTTCAGCGACACCACGATGATCGGTGCCGCGGCCACCACGACGACGATGCCGAGTGGCCAGTAGAGCCGGAGGAGCAAGGTGGTGACGACCACCAGTTGCAACACGTTGATCACCAGGAACAGCAGGCCGAAGCCCATGAACCGGCGGATGGTGGACAGGTCGGCGGTGACCCTGGAAAGCAGCTGACCACTCTGCCAGCGGCTGTGAAACTCCATCGGCAGCGCCTGCAACCGGACGTACAGGTCGTGACGGAGGGTGGCTTCGAGGTCGCTGACGGCTCGTGACTGGGCCCAGCGGCGGATCCAGACGAGCAGGACCTCACTGATGCTGAGGCCGAGGGCCAGCAGGCCCAGCGGGAGGAGCAGATCGATCTCGCGACGGGTGACCGGTCCATCGATGATCGCTCGGGTGACGAGGGGAACGGTGAGGCTGACGCCGACGCCGAGGACGGCGCTGGTGAACATCGTCAGCAGTCGCCAGCGGTGTGGGCGGAGGTACGGGCGGAGTCGCCAGAGATTCTGGCTCCGCCGGTGGTCACGTCTGGAAGGGGCAGCAATCGACGGCGCTTGGACAGGTTGCTCTGAGGGCATCTGGAGGGGCGCACTTCCCAACATGCTCGGCACGGGATTGGGTTGCGACCGGAAAACGGCGCACTTTCCAGTATCGCTCAGTAGGTAAGCGCTTGTCGTCCGATTTCCATTCCCCGGTGCTGAATTACCACTTCTTGCAATGGCTGTACGGCCCTGTCGCGCGGTGACCGGGGTCACGTCCATCACGAGTCGTAATAAGTACTACGACGGCGATCGGCCGACGAAATCCGGATGACCGGGCCGCCCGACGTACGCCACCTCCTCGCCTCTGCGGAACCTCCGCACAACCACCTGTTTGCGGGATGTTCGCGAGACCACCGGTTGCGAGGCTTGGGCAACCGTCGCTTCCCGTTGTGGGAGCCGGAGGCAGCCAGGCCGATGCGGTGACCTCACCTGGCTGAAACGGGAGACCGACCATGGCCGTCGGCGGTCTCGGCGACAAGCTGCGCCCAGGTGGAGGCGGGCAGTTCTCGTGAGCCTTCGGATGGAGCGATTGCGGTGACCACATCGGGAGGGGTCAGGCCGATACGGTCCACAGTGCCTGCTCGGCTCGATCGGCTGCCGTGGAGTGGATTCCACTGGAAAGTGGTCATCGCGCTCGGCATCACCTGGGTGCTTGACGGCGTGGAGATCACGGTCGCCGGCACGATCGCCGATCGGCTCCGCGACCAGGCGATGCTGGGGCTGAGCTCGTCGGAGGTGGGCCTCGGCGCGAGCCTGTATCTGCTGGGTGAGGTGGCAGGTGCCCTCTCCTTCGGCCGGCTGACCGACAAGGTCGGCCGACGGAAGCTCTTCCTGCTGACGCTGGGCGTGTACCTCATCGGCAACGCGCTGACCGCGTTCTCGATGAACTTCGTGTTCTTCGCGGTGACCCGGTTCATCGCCGGCACCGGCATCGGCGGTGAGTACACCGCGATCAACTCCGCGATCGACGAACTCATCCCCGCGTCGTACCGCGGCCGCACGGATCTCGCCATCAACGGCACGTACTGGCTGGGCGCGATGATCGGCGCGGGCGCGAACTTCCTCTTCCTGAACGAGGCCTACTTCGGTGCCGACCTCGGCTGGCGCATCGCTTTGATGATCGGGCCCGTGATCGGCATCCTGATCTGGCCGCTGCGGCGGCACCTCCCGGAGAGCCCGAGGTGGCTGCTCACCCACGGCCGTGCTGAAGAGGCGGATCGCATCGTCGCCGAGATCGAGCGGGACGTCGCATCGAAGGGCGTCGCGCTGGAGCCCGTCGGCGACGACCACGCGATCGAGCTCAGCCCGCGCGGCACGATTCCGTACCGTGAGATCCTCGCCGTGGTACTGCGGGACTACCGCCGGCGCTCGCTGGTCGGCTTCAGCCTGATGGCGACGCAGGCCTTCCTCTACAACGCGATCTTCTTCACCTATGCGCTGATCCTGGCCGACTTCTACGGCATCCCGGCGGACAAGGTGCCGTACTTCATCTTCCCGTTCGCCGTCGGCAACCTGCTCGGCCCGCTGCTGCTCGGTCGGTACTTCGACACGATCGGCCGGCGGATCATGGTCGGCAGCACCTACTCCCTGTCCGCGGTGCTGCTCTTCGTGACCGGCTGGCTGTTCAACGAAGACGCCCTGACCGCCACTACCCAGACCATCCTGTGGTGCGTCATCTTCTTCTTCGCCTCGGCCGCCGCGTCCTCGGCGTACCTCACTGTCAGCGAGATCTTCCCGGTCGAGATCCGGGCCCAGGCGATCGCACTCTTCTTCGCCCTGTCGGTGCTCGCAGGCGGCGTGATCGCGCCTTGGCTGTTCGCGACCCTGATCGGCGACGGCAGCGACCGCGGCCGCGTCTTCCTCGGCTATGCGGTGGGCTCGAGCCTGATGTTGATCGGCGGCCTCCTCGAGTTCGCCTGGGGCGTCAATGCCGAACGCCAATCGCTGGAGGCCATCGCCACACCTTTGTCCGTCCGCGCGGTGATAGCCGGCGCGGAGAGCGGCCTCACCGGCGGCCTGACGGCACACGTACGCCGTGGGCTGCCGCCTGGCGAGCGCGTATCGGGACAGGCACGCCGGGAGTGACCTCACGAAAGCCCAACTGAAACCCGCACCGAGGGGTGGAGTATGCAGCGATTCGTCCAGCCGGCGCTGTCCATTGTCATCGCGGTCGCCGTCGCCTGGCTGGTCGCCTTCACGGTCGAAATCCTGGTCCGCCGAGAGCAGGCCCGTTCCACCCCGCCCGTGTGGGTGTCCCTGCAGCGGCGGTGCAGGGCCTCCTTCCGGACCACTCTCACCCTTGCCGCGATCCTGATCGCCTTGCCTTCCGCGGGATTCAACGGCCCGGTCGTGGAGGTCATCCGCGAGGTTCTGGTCCTCGCCCTGATCGCCGCGATCGTGTGGCTGCTCGTTCAGCTGATCCGTGTGGGCGAGGACGTAGCCCTCTCGCGCATCAACGTCGATGTCAGTGACAACCGGCGGGCCCGCAAGATCCGGACCCAGGTCGTGCTACTCCGCCGGGTGATGGCCGTGGTCCTGGTGCTCATCGGCGCGGCCGCGGCAGCGATGACGATCCCTTCGGTGCGGGCCTTCGGCGCGAGCTTCCTTGTCTCGGCCGGCGTGCTCAGTGTGGTGGTAGGTCTGGCCGCGCAGGCGACGCTGTCCAACCTGCTGGCCGGGATCCAGATCGCCTTCACCGACCCGATCCGGATCGACGACGTCGTCGTGGTCAACGACGAATGGGGTCATATCGACGAGATCACCCTGACGTACGTCGTGGTCCGCACCTGGGACAACCGTCGGCTCATCCTGCCGATCTCGTGGTTCACCACCAACGTCTTCCAGAACTGGACCCGCCACGAGGCCAGGGTGCTCGGCAGCGTCATCCTGCACGTCGACTTCACCGTGCCGATCGACGAACTCCGCGCCGAGATGTACCGCCTCGTGCAGGAATCACCACTGTGGGACGGCCGCGACTGGGTGCTGCAGGTAGTGGACACCACGCCGACGACGATGGTCCTCCGCGGCCTGGTCAGCTCGGCCGACGCCCCCAGCAACTGGGACCTGCGCTGCGACATCCGCGAAAAGCTCCTGATCTACCTCCGA
This sequence comes from Kribbella alba, assembly GCF_039529635.1. Lineage (NCBI taxonomy): Bacteria > Bacillati > Actinomycetota > Actinomycetes > Propionibacteriales > Kribbellaceae > Kribbella > Kribbella alba. The sequence goes on from NZ_BAAANE010000003.1 coordinate 336,109, forward strand.
GAGCATTACCCCCACACCCTCCCCAAGCTCCGAGCAGACCTCTCAGACGGCCACCAGCCGAGGCAATTCGGCGACAACAGCTCCGCCCCCGACGGAACGCCCCGGTCAACCACCCCGTCCCGCCCAGCCGAGTGACGCTCTCTCAAGGCCGCAGTCTTGCTGAGACCGCGATCGCGTCCAGGTCCTCCCATTCCTGGACGCGCAACTGGAAGGGCGTCCGGGGCTCACTCACCCGCCCGAGATTATCCAGTCGCCAGGAACTGGTTGGCTTCTATCCTGAGCGGATGGACTTGGAGTTCAGCGGCGAGGTGTGGTTCTGGAAGGGTCCGGCTCCCTGGTACTTCGTGACCGTGCCGGAGGACGAGTGCGGTGAGCTGGAGGCCACTTCCGCCTTCGTCTCCTACGGCTGGGGCATGATCCCGGTCGCCGCGCAGATCGGCGAAACCGAGTGGACGACCTCGCTCTTCCCGAAAGACGGTCAGTACATCGTCCCGGTCAAGGCATGGGTCCGAAAGGCCGAAGGCCTCGACGTAGGCGACACCGTGAGAGTCCGCCTAGCCGTCGATAGCTGAGCCGTCACTGCTGACGACGAGGAGGAGAACCCGTTGAGTCGGCAGACGGGTCACCGATCAGGGGGCCGGGTCTCGCCGGTCAACCGGACCCGCTAGCCAGCCAGGCCCGTGCTCGGGAGGCATGGTGATCGAGGTATTCGCGGGGGAGTGGGCCTTCCGCGGTCGCTAGCGAGAGGTTCAGCTGGTGTAGACCCCTTGCGACGATGAGACCTCTCATGACCGCTTGCGGAACATCTGGCCAGGTGCGGACCTCCGAATACCCGTCTCGGAATGATTGCGTCAGGCCGTCGCGGTCGTGGTGCCGACCGAAGGAGGCGAGGGCGAAGGAGATGTCTTGCTCCGCGAAGCCGACGACCATGTCTTGAAAGTCGATCGGCACCGGCCCTACGCCCGGGGCTTCGATGACGTTGGCCGGCGTGAGGTCGCCGTGTAGTAGATGCGGCGAGCCCGCAGGCCGGCGCCGCCAGAGATCATCGATCACCAGCTGGACGCTGTCTCTCGCCTCGATGAGGACCTTGCCGTGCTCGGGAACGTCTCCCAACTGGTCGGGCAGCCGCCAGTAGAGCACCCTGTCTGCGCGCAGTACCCCGTCAGCGCGACGAGCAGCGGCGTGCTCGTGTAGGCGTGCCATCAGTTGCCCCAGCTTGCGGGCCCGGGGCGGAGCTAGTCGCGTACGCATCGAGCGGCCGCGTATCCAGGTGAACAGCACGCAGGTGCGCGCTCGGCCTTCGGGATCGTCTACGAGAACCATCGGTTCACCCAACGAGGTCTCTACGACCTCAGGCACCGCCAGCCCGTCGTTGTACAAGCTGCGCTGCCACGCCGCCTCGGCCTGAGCCGTGCCGGTGGCGTGTATCTGCAGCGGCGGGCCAATGCGGAGGGCATAGGTGCCATCCGCTCCTTCAATGCGGTAGACCGTATTGAAGGAGCGCGCCACTCGGGTGACCCGTCGCGCTTCGACGGGGAAGAACCGCAACGCGATCATCGCGAGCTTCCGCTCCTCGGTGAGGCTTGCCTCAAACAGAACGCCCAGCCCCCTCAACGTGTTTCGTCGGCATGTGCGGACGAATGGCCCTGCCCATAGTTCCCTAGGTCTGGGTCGCGATCGTGCGAAAGAGGCACCAGGTCGGAGGATGTTGAACCTGATCGGGGCTTTGCTGCGTGAGCGGGTGACGAGAATCGAAAGCACGAGGCCAGTTGGAAGATCGGTTCACAGCCAACCCTGCGGGTCCTGGTCGCGAGCTGGCCTACGCACGCTCGGCTGGAGGCAATCAGTCGCGGTTGATGAGCGTTGGCGATGCGGGGCTCACGAACCCGCCGAAACCACGCGGCCATTGATCAGCACCCGACTCGGTGGCGCGCAGCGGTCATGAAGTGGTGGCCTTGAACACCAAACAGGGACCGCGGACAGGAAATAACGTGTTCAAGGCCCCGACTACCTGTCCCAGGACCCCACTCTTGGTCAGGGCCGCACCCACCCAGCCCTCCGCGGCCCCCTGCCGAAAGGCATCATCACGAACTACGGCTGCCGTACTAGCGTCGAAGAGTGGTGCCTCGACTCGCGAGCCAATTGCACGCGGCCTGATCGGCGGTGGGAAGGCGAAAGGCCCAGGTCGAGGGTAAGGTGCCTCTGACCTGGGCCTTTGTGGTGTGGAGCGGGTGACGAGAATCGAACTCGCGTAGCCAGTTTGGAAGACTGGGGCTCTACCATTGAGCTACACCCGCAGGTGCTGTCGAGCAGCGCCGCACATGATTCCACATCGGTGGTGCCGGGTGCCAACTCGGTTCCGCAGATGAGCGCCGCTGCGGCCTCCCCCGGAGTGGGCGGGGTGGGTCGGGGCGCGAGCACTGGTCTGCGTCCACTAGACTCATGCGGTCACTGCGGGGCGTAGCGTAGTGGCTAGCGCGCCTGCTTTGGGAGCAGGAGACCGCAGGTTCGAGTCCTGTCGCCCCGACAAACCCCTGCAGCACATTGCAGCGTGGCCCTGTGCGGTCACGGCTGTGAACGTCACCGATCAAGGAGAACCGCCACCGTGAAGAGCACCGTCGAGTCCGTGAGCCCGACCAAGGTCCGGCTCATCGTCGAGGTGCCGTTCGAGGAGCTCAAGCCGAGCCTCGACGCGGCGTACCAGAGCATTGCCTCGCAGATCGTCGTCCCGGGCTTCCGCAAGGGCAAGGTTCCCCCGCAGGTCATCGACCAGCGGGTCGGTCGCGGCCCGGTTCTCGAAGAGGCCATCAACGACGCGCTGCCCAAGCTGTACTCGCAGGCCGTCCAGGACAACAAGGTCAAGGCGATCGGCCGGCCCGAGGTCGACGTGACCGAGTTCAACGACAAGGAGAGCCTGCAGTTCTCCGCCGAGGTCGAGGTGCGTCCCGAGATCACGCTGCCTGACCTGGAAGGCATCGAGGCCGCCGTCGAGGACATCGCGATCAGCGACGACGAGGTGACCGAGCAGATCGAGGCGCTGCGGCAGCGGTTCGGTTCGCTGAACCCGGTCGAGCGCGCTGTGCAGGACAAGGACTTCATCACCATCGACCTGTCCGCGACCAAGGACGGCGAGAAGATCGAGGAGGCGCAGGCCACCGGCCTGTCGTACCAGGTCGGCAGCGGGCAACTGCTGGACGGACTGGACGAGGCCGTGATCGGCCTGTCCGCCGACGAGTCCGCCACCTTCACCACTCAGCTGGTGGGTGGCGAGCTCCAGGGCCAGGACGTCCAGGTCGAGGTCAAGGTGACCGCGGTCAAGGAGCAGGAACTGCCGGAGTACGACGACGACTTCGCGCAGACGGCGTCGGAGTTCGACACGGCCGAGGAGCTCACCGCCGACGTGCGGAGCCGGCTGGAGCGCGGCAAGCGCCTCGAGCAGGCCGGTGACGCCCGCGACGCGGTGCTCGAGAAGATCCTGACCATGGTCGACGTGCCGGTGCCCGAGGGCCTGCTGACCGATGAGTTGGCCGCCCGCCGGGAGAACCTCGAGCAGCAGCTCGGCTACTCCGGGATGACCTTCGCGCAGTACCTCGAGGGCGACGAGTCGACCGAAGAAGAGTTCGACGAGGACCTGAGGAAGCGTTCCGAGGACGCGATCAAGGCCCAGTTCGTGCTCGACCTGGTCGCCGAGCAGCAGGAACTGAGCGTCAACGACCAGGAGCTGACCGAGCACATCGTCCGGCACGCGCAGCGCTCGGGCGTCAGCCCGGACCAGTTCGCCCAGCACGCGGTCGAGAACAACCTGGTGCCGAGCCTGGTGTCCGAGGTCGTCCGCGGCAAGGCGCTCGCGCACCTGGTCGAGAATGCCAGGGTCACCGACGCCTCCGGCAACGAGGTCGAGCTGAAGACCCTGCAGCCGGACGGCACCTACGCCGACCCCGAGGCCGCTGAGGCTGAGGCTGACGCCCAGAGCCCGGCCACCGCCGACGAGACCCCGGCCGACGAGGCCCAGGCCGACGAGGCCCAGGCCGACGAGCCCGCGAAGGCCTGACCACGAAGCACCGCCGACGGCCCGGATCCCAGCGGATCCGGGCCGTCGCCGTGTCCCGGCAGGTCAGTTCGCTGCCAGTTGAAGCGGGGCAGTGAGATTCGCGGGGCTGTCCGGTCATTCGCTGACAGCAGACACAGTGCGCCGTGAGCGAACACCTGCCCACCGGCCTTAGGTCTGTCGCCGCCGACCAGTAATGTCGGCTTCGTGAACGAGACACTTGCAGCCAGCCCCACCGCCGCGGGCGGCAACGGATCCGGCGGACTCGACGACCACATCTACCAGCGCCTGCTGAGCAACCGGATCATCTTCTTGGGGTCCGAGGTTCGCGACGACAACGCGAATGCGATCTGCGCTCAGATGCTGCTCCTCAACGCCGAGGACCCCAACAAGGACATCTGGCTGTACATCAACTCGCCGGGTGGTTCGGTTGACTCGGGCATGGCGATCTACGACACCATGCAGTGGATCTCCAACGACGTCGCCACCGTCGGGATGGGCCTCGCCGCATCGATGGGGCAGTTCCTGCTCTGCGCCGGCGCGAAGGACAAGCGGTTCGCCCTCCCGCACGCGCGCATCATGATGCACCAGCCCTCCGGCGGCATGGGTGGAACGGCTTCCGACATCAAGATCCAGGCCGAGCAGTCGCTGCACATCAAGGCGCAGCTCTTCCGCCTGATCGCCGAGCACACCGGTCAGCCGCTCGAGCAGGTCGAGAACGACGCCGACCGCGACCGCTGGTTCACCGCGGAGCAGGCGAAGGACTACGGCTTCATCGACCACGTGGTGGCCAGCGCGGCTCAGCTGAGCAGCGGCAGCCCCAACTCCTGATCTCCCACTCCGTAGTAAGGAAACGAGCATGAACTACTTCATCCCGCAGTGGGAGGAGCGCACGTCTTACGGCATGCGCCGGATCGACCCCTACACGAAGTTGTTCGAGGACCGGATCATCTTCCTCGGCACCCCGATCACGGACGAGATCGCGAACGCCGTGATGGCGCAGTTGCTGTGCCTGCAGGCGATGGACTCCGACCGTGATATCAGCATCTACATCAACTCGCCCGGTGGTTCGTTCACAGCGCTGACCGCGATCTACGACACCATCCGCTACATCAAGCCGGACGTGCAGACCGTTTGCCTGGGCCAGGCAGCCTCGGCCGCCGCTGTCCTGCTGGCAGCCGGTACGCCGGGCAAGCGGCTGGCGCTCCCGAACAGCCGGATCATCATCCACCAGCCGGCCACCGAGGGCACCTACGGTCAGTCCAGCGACATCGAGATCCAGGCGAACGAGATCCTGCGGCTCCGCGCGCTGCTGGAGCAGATGATCGCCGAGGCCAGCGGCAAGCCGCTCGAGGAGGTCTCCCGTGACATCGAGCGGGACAAGTTCCTCACCTCCGAGCAGGCGATCGAGTACGGCTTGATCGACGACATTCTGCAGAGCCTCAAGACCCCGGTTCCGGCCGGCGTCTGACCGCTCCATCCGTTTCGGCGGTGCTGTCAAGGGGGTCCGGCGTTCGCCACCGGCGTAGTCACAACGCGGCGGTGAGCGCAGCGTTTCGGCCCTCGGCGCGGTACCGTCGAAACGGCAGCGGGGCCCTGGCGGCCCACGGTCCGGTTCGACTGCTCAGAGAAGGGATCTGTCCCGGTGGCACGCATAGGTGACGGCGGTGACCTGCTCAAATGCTCGTTCTGCGGTAAGAGCCAGAAGCAGGTCAAGAAGCTCATCGCCGGTCCCGGCGTCTACATCTGCGACGAATGCATCGATCTCTGCAACGAGATCATCGAGGAGGAGCTGAACGAGGGCTCCGAGGTCGGACTCACGGAGCTGCCCAAGCCCCGCGAGATCTACGACTTCCTCAATGCCTACGTCGTCGGACAGGACGTGGCGAAGAAGGCGCTCGCGGTTGCGGTCTACAACCACTACAAGCGGGTCCGCGACGGTCAGGCCTCCTCGAGCGCCGGCCGGCACGCCAAGGACGAGGCAGTCGAGTTGGCGAAGTCCAACATCCTGCTGATCGGCCCGACGGGCTGCGGCAAGACGTACTTGGCCCAGACGCTCGCCCGGATGCTGAACGTACCGTTCGCGATCGCCGACGCCACCGCGCTCACCGAGGCGGGTTATGTCGGTGAGGACGTCGAGAACATCCTGCTGAAGCTGATCCAGGCCGCGGACTACGACGTCAAGAAGGCCGAGACGGGCATCATCTACATCGACGAGGTCGACAAGATCGCCCGCAAGAGCGAGAACCCGTCGATCACCCGCGACGTCTCCGGCGAGGGCGTTCAGCAAGCCCTGTTGAAGATCCTGGAAGGTACGACGGCCAGCGTCCCGCCGCAGGGCGGCCGCAAGCACCCGCACCAGGAGTTCATCCAGATCGACACCACCAACGTGCTCTTCATCGTCGGTGGCGCGTTCGCCGGGCTGGACCACATGGTCGAGCAGCGCGTCGGCAAGAAGACGCTCGGCTTCAACGCCAAGCGAGAGACGGAGAAGCCGCGCGAGGTCGGCGGCTACTCCGACGTGATGCCGGAGGACCTGCTCAAGTTCGGCCTGATCCCCGAGTTCATCGGTCGGCTCCCGGTCATCACCACCGTGTCCCCGCTGGACCGGGACGCGCTGATCAAGATCCTGTCGGAGCCGAAGAACGCGCTGGTCAAGCAGTACAGGCGGCTTTTCGAGATCGACAACGTCGAGCTGGAGTTCAGCGACGACGCGATCGAGGCGATCGCAGACCAGGCGCTGCTGCGCGGCACCGGTGCCCGCGGGCTGCGGGCCATCATGGAGGAGGTGCTCCTCAACGTGATGTACGAGGTGCCCAGCCGTGAAGACGTCGCCAAGGTCGTCGTCACCGGCGAGGTCGTGCTGGAGAACGTGAACCCGACGCTGATCCCGCGCGACCAGATGGAGCGCAAGCGCGAAAGGCGCGAGAAGACCGCCTGACTCACTCTTCCGAGGAGGCCGGTGTCCGCTGCAAGGCGGAACACCGGCCTCCTTCTCTGTGGCAAAGGGACAGGCCGGCGCGCCGCGACCGTTGCCGCTGGCAAGCTCGCCAACCGATTGTGGAATGGAGCCGGCGCAAGGAGGAGTACACGTCACTCGGAAGCAGCCTGCAGCCCTGCATGGAGGCGCGACAGACCGGCCGCCCGCTTGCGTATCCCGGGTACGCCCATGCTCGTGTTCGGCACCAAGCACGACCCGGCGACGCCGTACCAGGCAACCCGCCTGCGCCTGTCGGCTCCGCCCGCATAGTGCGGTGTGGGCTACTTCATCGCGTCGAAAGCCTGGTCGGAGACTGGGCCGACCTCTTGGACGCTGACGCCGACGTTGGCCGCCTGGGCGATCACTGTCAGAGTGTTGGAGCTGCGATAGCACTGGGTCTGCTGCTTGTCCGTCGAGGCGACGCAGGTGGACTTGCCGACGGTTTTGACCTGATCCGGTGTCGCGCCGGAGTCCTTGATCGTCTTGTTGATGTCGACCTTGCCGCGCAGGGCGATCAGGACGAACATCCGCTTGCCGTCGATATTTCCGTAGGCCTCGACCGTCGCCTGCTTGCCGTTGTTGATCCGGCTCAGCGCATCACGCGTCTGGTCGAGTTCCAGCTGACTGCGAATAGCCGGATCCGTGATCCGATCGAGTCCCGCCAACTTCGCCGGCGGCGTGATCCCACGAGCCGTATTCAACCGATTCATCGGCCCGAGCCCCGCGAAATACCCAAGGCCGGCCAACACCAACAACACCACCACAACGGCCCCCACCGTCACCCACGGATTTCTCCGCAAGCTCACCCTCTTCTTCTTCCCTGCCGGCCCCGTCCCAGTGCCCACCCCAACTCCACCACCCGGACCTGCCGGCGGACCCGCCGCTGTGCCTGCACCCGGACCTTCCGGCGTACCCGCCGCTGTGCCCGCGCCTGCACCTACGCCGCGACCTGCCGCTAGACCCGCCGCTGTGCCCGCGCCCGCACCTACGCCGCGACCCGCCGCTTTGCCCGCGCCCGCTCCTACGCCTGAACCTCCCGGGGTCGACGCTGCAGCACCTGCTGCCGAGCCGCCAGCCGCTGCCTTCCCAACTGGGCCGAGGCCGGTGATCGGAGCGGTCGGCGTAGTGGGGGTGGTTGGGTCAAGTGGACCGGTGCCAGCGCCACCAGCAGGCGGAGTGCCTCCCACGGCTGGGCGGTCACCCGTGGCCGGCTTAGCCCCGCCAGCGGGTGTGCTGCCGCCAGCGGGCGTGCTGCCGCCACGGGCTGACGTCGGGCCGGTTGTTGGCCAGGTGTGTCCAGTCGCCTTGGGGCTTGCCGCACGCGGAGCCGTCGGGCCGGTTGTTGGCCAGGTGTGTCCCGTCGCCCTGGGGCTTGCCGCACTGGGAGCCGTGGGACTGCCAGGGGTCGGTTGACTGCTGGGTGCAGTTTCGCCGGGCGTTTCCGACGCGGGCGCCGACGCAGGCGGTGTTGCTGGAGTGGTGCCGCTACCCGTGGCCGCGCTCGAAGGCTCTTTGCCACCGGCTGCTGAACTGCCGGTGGGTGAGTTCCCCGCAGCTTGGCTACCGCTGGCCGAAGAAGACGCAGGCGAGCTGGGCGTCGAGGCCTCAGGTCCAGCGGAGGCTTGGGCCGGACGGACGGGGGTTTGAGGGGGGAGTGGGGTTTGCGCGGGTAGCGGTGTCTGCTTTGGCATCGGGGTCTGTGCGGGCAGCGAGGTGGACTTGGCCGGGGCGGTGATGGGCTCCGGCTTGTCCGACTCTTCCGTCGCGCCCGTGGAAGGACCAACCTCCGCAGACCCCAGGTCGCCGGAGGCCGGGCCTGAAGCGGTGTCCTCGGGGGCGGGGGTGGCTTTGGTGGGGCCGCCGCGGGGGGTTTTGGGGCCGGGGGTGTCCGCTGGGGCGACCTCCGGGGTGGCGTCGGTCGCCGGGGTGGGGCGGTCCGCCGGGTCCGGGGTGGTGGGGTCGCTCATCAGGCATGCTCCTCGGGACAGAGTCACGTTCTCGCCGGGGTTGCTCCGATCGTTCCACATCGGGACAACCGGTTCCGCAGCGTAGCCGCTCGCTTCGTAGCAGTAGCGCCCGCCTCCGAAGAAGAAGCGAGCGCTACCAGTCTCTACAGCGGCACGAGCCGGACGGTCAGAGGGTCGCGCTGACCGAGACCTCGCCGGACTCGTCGGGAGTCCAGACAATGCCGCCCACGATCCGGCCTGCCGCGCGCAGGTCGCCCTCGGCTTGCTCGGCCAGGGCCAACCGGGCCGCCGGGCCGGTGACCTCGACCTTGGAGACTTCGGTCTTCATCGAGACCTGTTCCTTCGACTTGGCGCCGCGGATCCCCGCGAGGACCTCGGCGACCGCGTCGAGAACCCCGGGGTCATGCTCCGTGGAGGCGACATCGACCTCGGCGACCGGCCAGCTGGTCAGGTGGATCGAGCCCTCCTGCCACCAGGACCAGACCTCTTCGGTCGCGAACGGCAGGTACGGCGCGAGCAGGCGCAGCTGGACCGACAGGGCGACGGCCAGGGCGGCCTTCGCCGAGGTGGCACCCGCCTCGCCATGGCCGCCGTACGCGCGCTCCTTCACCAGCTCCACGTAGTCGTCGCAGAACGTCCAGAAGAACCGCTCGACGTTCTCCAGCGCACCGGTGTAGTCGTAGCGCTCGAAGGCCGCGGTGGCGTCGCCGATGACGGACCGGAGCTGCTGCAGCATCGCGAGGTCGACGGCCTCGGTCACAGCCGAGGCGTCAACGGTCGTCGCGCCGAAGCTCAGCACGAACTTGGACGCGTTCAGCACCTTGATCGCCAACCGCCGGCCGACCTTCATCTGCGACTCGTCGAACGGCGAGTCCAGCCCTGGCCGGGCCATAGCGGCGCGCCAGCGCACCGCGTCGGAGCCGAACTTGTTCAGGATGTCGTCGGGTAGCGCCGCGTTGCCCTTGGACTTGCTGAACTTCTTCCGGTCGGGGTCGACGACGAATCCCGAGATCATCGAGCGCTCCCACGGCAGCGTGCCGTGCTCGAAATACGAGCGGACGACCCGGGAGAACAGCCAGGTCCGGATGATGTCGTGCGCGTGCGTGTTCAGGTCCATCGGGAACGTCCGGGCGAACAGGTCCGGGTCACGCTCCCAGCCGGTGACGATCTGCGGCGTGAGCGAGGAGGTGGCCCAGGTGTCCATCACGTCCGGGTCGGCCTGGAAGCCGCCCGGCTTGCCGCGCTGCGACTCGTCGTACCCGCTGGGGACCTGCGAGGTCGGGTCGATCGGCAGCTCTTCCTCGCGCGGCATCAACGGGTGCTCGTAGTCCGGCTCGCCGTCCTCGCCGATCGGATACCAGACCGGGAAGGGCACGCCGAAGAAGCGCTGCCGGGAGATCAGCCAGTCGCCGTTCAGCCCTTCGACCCAGTTCTGGTAGCGGTGCCGCATGTGCTCCGGCACCCACTTCTCTTCCTTGCCCAGCTCGACGAAGGTGTTCCGGAGCTCCTCGTCGCGGCCGCCGTTCTTGATGTACCACTGCCGGGTGGAGACGATCTCGAGCGGCTTGTCGCCCTTCTCGTAGAAGTTCGCCATCCGCTGGGTCGGCCTCGGCTCGCCGTCGAGGTCGCCGCTCTCGCGCAGCTTCTGAACGATCAACTCGCGTGCGCTGAAGACGGTCTTGCCCGCCAGGTCGGCGTACAGCTCCGAGCCTTCGAGCCACTCGGGGGTGTCGCGGAGCATCCGGCCGTCGCGGCCGATCACCGTGCGGACCGGCAGTTGCAGCTCGCGCCACCAGATCACGTCGGTGAGGTCGCCGAAGGTGCAGACCATCGCGATACCCGTGCCCTTGTCCGGCTCTGCCAGCGAGTGTGCGAGAACCGGCACCTCGACGTCGAACAGCGGCGTGCGGACCGTAGTACCGAACAGGGCCTGGTAGCGCTCGTCGTCCGGATGGGCGATCAGCGCGACGCACGCGGGGATCAGCTCGGGCCGGGTGGTCTCGATGTAGATCGGGCCGTCGGCGCCGTGGAAGGCGATCCGGTGGAAGGCACCGGGGTAGTCACGGGCCTCCAGCTCGGCCTGCGCGACCGCGGTCTGGAAGGTGACGTCCCAAAGGGTCGGCGCCTCCGACAGATAGGCCTCGCCACGGGCGAAGTTGCGCAGGAAGGCGCGCTGCGAGGTGCGGCGCGAGTCCTCGGAAATGGTCGTGTAGAGGTAGTTCCAGTCCACGCTGAGGCCGACCTGGCGCCACATCCGCTCGAAGGCCTGCTCGTCGATGTGGGTGAGCTCGCCGCACAGCTCGACGAAGTTCTGCCGGCTGATCGGGATCTGCTTCTTCGGGTCCGGCTTCTCCGGAGGCGTGAAGTCAGGGTCGTACGGCAGCGTCGGGTCGCAGCGGACGCCGTAGTAGTTCTGCACCCGCCGCTCGGTGGGCAGACCATTGTCGTCCCAGCCGATCGGGTAGAAGACCTTCTTGCCCCGCATCCGCTGGAACCGCGCGATCAGGTCCGTGTGGGTGTAGCTGAAGATGTGGCCGACGTGGAGCTTGCCCGACACCGTCGGCGGCGGGGTGTCGATCGAGTAGACATCAGCCCGCTCGGCCGTCCGGTCGAACGCATACGTGTCCTGCTCCTTCCATACCGCAGCCCACTTCTCCTCGAGACCTTCGAGGGTGGGCTTGTCAGGAACACGGGACGTTTCGTTCATGCGTTCAATCCTAGTGGTTGTCAAGGGGTGCTTCCGACCGGTTATCCACACCCCTCTCTAGACTGAGGTCCTGATGAGCGACCTCTCCTATGCCGAGGTATCGGCGCGGCTCCAGGCAAGATGGCCTGAGCACAAGATCTCACCCACGCTGGATCGGGTCCGGCGGCTGGTCGAGCTGCTCGGCGATCCGCAGAAGGCCTATCCGGTCATCCACCTGACCGGGACCAACGGCAAGACCTCGACGGCCCGGATGGTCGACTCATTGCTGCGCGAGGCCGGTCTTCGCACCGGCAGGTTCACCAGCCCGCACCTGGAGACCGTCCGCGAGCGGATCACCCTGAACGGCGAGCCGATCAGCGAGGAGCGCTTCACCGAGGCGTACGCCGAGATCGAGCCCTACCTCGACGTGGTGGATGCCGAGAACGAGCATCCGCTGTCGTTCTTCGAGGTGATGACCGGGATGGCGTTCGCGGTGTTCGCCGACGCCCCGGTCGACGTGGCCGTGATCGAGGTGGGGCTCGGCGGCACCTGGGACTCCACGAACGTCGCCGACGGCACGGTCTCGGTGATCACCCCGGTCGCGGTCGACCACGCGCACATCCTCGGCGCCGATCCGGTCACGATCGCCCGGGACAAGGCGGGAATCATCAAGCCGGGCGGCATCGCGGTGATGTCCCAGCAGAGCGTCGAGGTCTTCGACGTGCTGCAGCGCCGGGCCGCCGAGGTGGTGGCGCAGGTCGCCCGCGAGGGGATCGAGTTCGGCATCACCAGCAGGTCGGTCGCGGTCGGCGGTCAGCTGATCTCGCTCCAGGGCCTCGGCGGTCAGTACGACGAGATCTTCCTGCCGTTGCACGGTGAATACCAGGCGCACAATGCGGCCACGGCGCTCGCGGCAGTCGAAGCCCTCCTCGGCGCCACCGCGCAGACCGAGGGTCAACGGGTCACCAGGGAGCTTGTCGAGGCCGGATTCGCCGAGGTCACCAGCCCCGGCCGGATGGAGGTGGTGCGGACCAGCCCGACCATCATCGTCGACGCCGCGCACAACCCGCACGGCGCCGAGGCGACTGCCGCCACCGTGACCGAGGCGTTCGCCTTCAACCCGCTGATCGGCGTACTCGGGTGCATGAAGGACAAGGACGTGTACGGCGTACTCGAGGCGTACGAGCCGATCATGGAGACGGTCGTCTGCACCCGCAACTCCTTCGAGCGGTCGATGCCGGCCGAGGAGCTCGGCGAGATCGCGGCCGAGATCTTCGGCGAGGACCGGGTGCTGGTCCGGCCCAAGCTGATCGACGCGATCGACGACGCGATCCGGCTGGCCGAGGAGAACGCGATCGCGATGGGCACCGGCGGCGTCCTCATCACCGGCAGCGTGATCACCGCCGGCGAGGCCCGCACCCTGCTGGTCCGGCGGCCGCGGGCGGACGAGGGCACCAAATGAGATCCCTCGCATCCATCGTGCTCGGCTTCGAGGCGCTCGTGCTGGCCCTCGTCACCCCGGTGATGATCTCGGTGGCAGGAGTCAAAGCCAGTACTGCGGTGCCGCTGTGCCTCGGCCTCGCCGTGCTCAGCGTCGTAGCGGCCGGACTCCTGCGGAACCAGGTCGGCTACATCCTCGGCTGGGTCATCCAGGTCGCTGCCGTCGGCCTCGGCTTCGTCGTACCGGCGATGTTCGTCCTCGGCCTCGCCTTCGCCGCGTTCTGGGTGATGGCCTACGTCCTCGGCAGGCGGATCGACGAAGCCAAGGCAGCACAGCAACCCCAGGCCGGTTAGGCTCAGCGGCCCAGAGTCGAACAGAGCCGAACAGAGTCGAAACAGAGAGAGTAGAGATATGTCGCAGCGCACCCTCGTCCTGCTGAAGCCCGACACGGTACGCCGTGGCCTGATCGGCGAGGTCCTCGCCCGCTTCGAGGTCAAGGGGCTCAGCATCGTCGCGATGGACCTGCGCACGATCGACGCTGAACTGGCCGACCAGCACTACGCCGAGCACGTCGAGAAGGCGTTCTACCCGCCGCTGCGCGAGTTCGTCACCAGCGGCCCGCTCGTGGCGCTGGTGCTCGAGGGTGACGAGGCGGTCGAGGTGGTCCGCGCCCTGAACGGCGCGACCGACGGTCGCAAGGCGGCGCCCGGCACGATCCGCGGCGACCTCTCCCTGTCCAATCGCGAGAACCTCGTGCACGGCTCCGACTCGCCGGAGTCCGCCTCCCGCGAGATCAAGATCTGGTTCCCCGACCTGCCGTAGGGCCCGTCGCGCCGTGGCGCCCTCGGGCGGAGGGCGTCACGAGCCGATCGAGCGGAGTTTGTCGTCGAGGGTTTCGGCGTCGGGGTGGTTCAGCTCCAGGAGCAGGTCCAGTGATGCCTGCCAGTAGCCGCCGGCCGCTTCCTGGTCGCCTAGCTCGTGCTCGACATCGCCGAGGCTCTGCAGCATCAGCGCCTGGTAGTAGAGGTCGTTGAGCTCCTGGTAGAGCGACAGCGCCTCCCGATAGCAGCGAGCCGCCTCGGCATGGTCGCCGAGGCCCCGGTTGGCGTAGCCCAAGTGGTCCCAGGTCGCGGCCTCACCCAGCTTGTGGTCGACCTCCTGGTACAGCTGCTGCGCCTGCAGGCAGTACGCCACTGCCTGGTCGTATTCCCCGAACGTCGAAGCGTGCAGCCATCCCAGCGAGTTCAGTGCGAGCGCCTGGCCGGTCCGATGCCCGCTGGCCTTGAACAACTCCGAGGCGATCAGGTCGTGCTCGTACGACTCCTTCAGCCGCTCCTGGTGAGCCAGCACGAACGCCACGACCCGCTGACACCACGCCTGCGCCACCTGATCACCTGCCTGTACTGCGAGGTCCAGAGCCGTCTGTGACTCCACCAGAGCCTCGTCGAGCCGACTCTGCCGAGTCAGGGCGTGTGCGCGGTATCGGTGAGCCATCACCTGGCCCGGCATGTCCCCGGACCGCTCGCAGCACTCCACGGCCGTCTGCATCACGTCCACCCAGGTGTTCCACAGCCCACGCCGCTCGAAGAACCCGGTGATCGTCCGTGCGAGGTGGGTTGCGTGCCCGTCGAAGCCGTTCCGCGCGGCGTGCTCGATCAGCACCACCAGATTCGGGTGCTCCACCTCGAACCAGTCGAACGCCTCCTGGTAACCCCCGAAGCTCTGCACGTTGGTCGTACCGCAGAGTTCAGGCAGTACGTCGGGGTCGCGATGCGGGCGCAACCACTGGTCGCCCGCGTCCGCAGTACGGAGGTAGTGGTCGAGCAATCGCCACAGGGCGAGGCGGCATTCGTCTTCCTTGTCGACGGCTCTGGCTAGTTCTGCGGCGTAGACGCGCAGGAGATCGTGCGAGGTGTACCGCTCGGGTGCGAGCTGGTTGACCAGGTGCGCTCGTTCCAGCTCGGCAAGAGCGGGCCTGACACGATCGGGCGTAGTACCGGCCAGGGCAGCAGCTGCAGCGACGGGCAGGTCGGGCCCTGGGTGTAGGCCGGACAGCCGGAAGACCCTGGCGGAGGAGCTCGTCGCCAACTGGTAGGACCACGAGAACACACCCCGCAGGTCTGTCAGCTGGTCCTCACCGGCGAACGCATCCAAGCCCTGTCTGGTACGGCGCAGGTCCAGCGCCACGGCCTCGAGTGACCACGCGGGATGCGCCGCCGCGTGGGCTGCCACCAGCGACAGCGCGAGTGGTAGCCGAGCCGCGAGCGACACGAGCTCCTCGGCCGCCGCAGGTTCGGCCTCGAGCCGTCCGGCACCAAGGGCGCCGACCAGCAGCGAGTAAGCCTGGTCCCAGTCCATCAGGTCGAGCGACACCGGATGGGCGCCCTCTCCGGCCAGCAACCCCGGCAGCCTGCTCCTACTGGTCACCAGTACGCGACAGCCGCCACCCCCGGGCAGCAGGGGCCGGACCTGCGCCGCACTGCGGGCGTTGTCGAGCACGATCAGGGCGCGCCGCTCCGCCAGCAGCGTTCGGTAGAGCGCAGCCTGAGCCGCAACCCCGAACGGAACCCGCCCGGGCGCTGTCTGCAATGCATCCAGGAACCCCCGTACTGCGTCCTCGGGCGCGACCAAGTCACCCGATGGGTCAAAGCCGCGCAGGTTCACATACAGCTGACCGTCGGGGAACTCGGCAGCAACCCGCTCGCCCCAAGCCACTGCCAGCGCGGTCTTGCCCACCCCGGCGGTCCCCGAGATCACAGCGATCGACGCGGTAGGGCCGATCGACCCCAGCAGGACCTGATCGAGCTCGGCAAGCTCCTTCGTCCGCCCGACGAAGCTCCGCCCTCCAGTGGGCAGCTGGTGAGGGATCACCTCGCGTGAGGTTCGTACTGCGGCTGCGCGGGCGTCCGTGGCCAGTACTGCCTGATGCAGTCGACGTAGAGCGGGCCCGGGATCGAGGCCTAGCTCATCAGCCAGCCGCCGGGAGGCTTCGCTGTAGGTGGCAAGTGCATCTGCGGGACGTCCGGCCCGGATCTGCGCCTGCATCAGCAATGCCCAGAGCGGCTCCCGCAGTGGATGCCGCCTGGTCAGGCCGCTGAGCTCGGACGTCACCTGGGCGTGCTCGCCGAGTTCGATCCGCGACGCGAGCAGTAGCTCCGTCGCGTGCAGGCGTTCCTCGGCCAGCACCGGTACAGCGTCACGGATCAGGGCCCCACCCGTCAGACCCGCCAACGGCTCACCCCGCCACAGGCCGAGGGCTTCACTCAGCAGTCGTGCACGTTCCGAGGGCTCGGTGACCGCCATGCTCGACGAGACCAACGCACGGAACCGGGTCAGATCGACCTGCTCGGGGGCGACGGTGATGACATAGCCCGCGGGCTCGGTGCTGATGATCGCCTGGCCGAGCAGGCTCCGCAGTC
Source organism: Kribbella alba (assembly GCF_039529635.1). Lineage (NCBI taxonomy): Bacteria > Bacillati > Actinomycetota > Actinomycetes > Propionibacteriales > Kribbellaceae > Kribbella > Kribbella alba. The sequence continues at coordinate 352,650 of NZ_BAAANE010000003.1, forward strand.
GGGAGACATAGGTCTGCAGCGTGGATCGGGGCCGAGCGGGGAGGTCGGCCTCCCACAGGGTGTCGACCAGTTCCTGGGCCGCGACCGGGCGGTTGGGCCGCAGCAGGAGAGCGGCCAGCAGGACCCGCAGCCTGTTCGCGGCCAGGTCGATCCGCCGGTCGGAGTCACCGCGGACCTCGACCGGGCCGAGCAGCCGGAATTCCATGCTCGCCATTGTGGCGGTGATCGGGCCGCAGCGGTGGGGATCGGGCAAAACTCGCAGAGCCGGTAGGGGGCCGGTGAAAGGGCCGTGAAAGCGGTCTGAAGGCGCCTGCAGTCATGCTCGGGCGGCGGGCACCTCACCAGCCCGCCGCACCTTCGGGGAGGGGCGCTCGCCCGTCGGAGGGAGGGGCGAGATCTGGGGGCGGGTGGTGCCGCCGGCGTCAAACCCCGGCGGCACCACCCGAACCAGACGGTTCACTCAGCCGGCCGCGGCAACAGGCAGCCGCCGGTGGTCTGGTACTGCGGGTATCGGTTGAACCACGCGAGCCTGGAAGCGAACGCACCACCGGCGTGTCCGGATGCCGGATGGTCGGCAGGGGTGAGCGCGTCGGATGGTGATCGGACAGATACGATGCGTGCCGGGCGGCGGTGGTGGTTCGGACGTGTCGGTCCCGGAGCGGCGGACCTCGCCCGCTTAGCCTGAGAACTCCGGACGCGAGCAGCGGGAGGCCGCCGAAATGGCGAACAGCATGCTCGGCCGCGACATGGCGGTCGACCTGGGCACGGCCAACACTCTCGTCTACGTCCGCGGTCGCGGTGTGGTCCTGAACGAGCCCTCGGTCGTCGCGACCAGGACCGACGAACCGCGCGAGGCCGTTGCCTTCGGCCACGAGGCGAAGAAGATGATCGGCCGGACGCCGGGCAACATCACCGCGATCCGGCCGCTCAAGGACGGCGTGATCGCCGACTTCGACGCCGCCGAGCAGATGCTGCGGTACTTCATCCAGCGGGTGCACCGCCGCCGGTACTTCGCGAAGCCGCGGATCGTCGTCTGCGTGCCGTCCGGGATCACCGCGGTCGAGCAGCGCGCGGTCCGCGACGCCGGCTACATGGCCGGGGCCCGCAAGGTCTACATCATCGAGGAGCCGATGGCCGCCGCGCTCGGCTCGAACCTCGAGGTCCGCGACGCCACCGGCAACATGGTGGTCGACATCGGCGGTGGCACCACCGAGGTGGCGGTGATCTCGTTCGGCGGCATCGTCACCAGCCAGTCGATCCGGGTGGCCGGCGACGCGATCGACAAGGCCGTCGTGAACTACTGCAAGAAGGAGTACTCGCTGATGCTCGGCGAGGCCACCTCCGAGCAGATCAAGATGACCATCGGCTCGGCCTTCCCGACCACGGACGGGCCCGACTCCGAGATCCGCGGCCGGGACATGGTTTCCGGCCTGCCGCGGACCGTGAAGGTGTCCTCGTCGAGCATTCGGCAGGCGATCGAGGAGCCGATCACCGCGATCGTGGACGCGGTCAAGGCGACCCTGGACAAGACGCCGCCCGAGCTGGCCGGCGACATCGTCGACCGTGGCATCGTGCTGACCGGCGGCGGCGCGCTGTTGAAGGGCATGGACGAGCGGCTCCGGCACGAGACCGGCATCCCGATCCACGTCGCCGACAACCCGCTGGACGCGGTCGTGCTCGGCGCCGGCAAGTGCGTCGACAACATCGAGACGCTGAACCGCATCCTCGTCACCGACCGCCGCTGAACCTGGCTCGGGAGACCCATGCTCAAAGACCTCGGTACCCCCGCCAAGGGCCTGGTCCGCTCCGCCGGAATGCCGCCGCAGATCCGCCGCCGCCGGGCCATCCTTGCGCTGGTGATCCTGGCCTCGTTCACGCTGATCGTGCTCGACGCGCGCCGCTCGGCCGGCTCTCCGGTCGAGCCGTTGCGGCAGGCGGCCGCGTCGGTGTTCGGCCCGCTCGAGTCGGGCGCGACCTCGGCCCGGCAGCCTGTGGACAACCTCCGGGACCGCTTCGCCGTAGTGGATAAGCTCAAGGCCGAGAACGAGAAACTCAAAGCAGAGAACGAAAAACTCAACAATGAGCTCCAGACCACGGACTACGCCCGCAACCGTGCGGCCGAGCTGGACGGGCTGCTGAAGGTCGCCCCTGCCTACAAGGTCACCCCGGCCCGGGTGATCGGGATCGGCAGTGCGCAGAGCTTCAACCAGACGGTCACGATCGACGCCGGCACGGCCGACGGCGTCCGGCCGGACATGACCGTGCTGAACGGCGACGGCCTGCTCGGCCGGGTGGTCCGGGCGACCGAGGCGACCGCGACCGTGCTGCTGATCGGCGACCGGAACTCGACGGTCGGTGGCCGCCTCAACTCCACGATGGCGCTCGGGTTCGTCTCCGGCCGGGGCGAGGTCGCCGGCACCCTCGACTACAAGCTGGTCGATCTCAAGGCCCGGCCGAAGCCGGGGGACCGGATCGTCACCTGGGGATCGTCGGGCAACGCGCCCTACGTGCCCGGGGTCCCGATCGGTGTGGTCACCTCCGTCACGCCCAACCAGGGCACCCTGGGCTCGACCGCCGTGGTGAAACCGTTCGTCGACCCCAGCAGGATCGACACGGTCGGGGTGGTGACGGGTCCGCCCGCGCGGGCGCCACGGACCACGGTCTCACCGGAGAAGGGACGCTGACATGCCCGCGCTTCGGATCGGTCTGGCCGCGCTGTTCCTGATGATCGCCGTCACCGTGCAGACGTCGATGCTGCCGCAGCTGGCGGTCGCCGGGGTGACGTGCGACCTGGTGATGATCGTGGTGGTCGCACTCGCGCTGTCCCGCGGCCCGGAGTGGGGAGCGATCGCGGGATTCGGCGGAGGCCTGTTGCTCGATGTGGTTCCGCCCGCGGATCACACCGCGGGTCGATGGGCTCTCGCGCTGGCTCTGGCCGGCTATGTCGCCGGCCTGATCAGGCGCGAGACCTCAGCCGGTCCGCTGGGACCACTCGGGGTCGCGCTCACCGTCGTGCTGTCTGCTGCGCTGTCACTGCTCGTGTACTCCGCCACGGGGTCGCTGCTGCACGATCCCGCCGTCGACTGGGGCGAGTTCGGCGTCCGCCTCGGCATCGCCGCCGGGTACGACGTGGTCGGCGCGATCGTGGTGATCCCCTTGGTGATGTGGGTGATGCGCCGGGTGGTTCCGGCCCGTGAGCGGCGGCGGGTGCTGCCTTGAGGCGGGTGCTGCGATGAGCTTCGACAGCTTCAACCCGGCTCCGCTGAAGCCGCGATTGCGCCTGTTCGTGATCCAGGTGCTGGTCTTCTCGCTGATGTTCACCCTGCTGGCCCGCCTGTGGTACATGCAGGTGATGTCGTCCGACGACTACTCGCAGGCAGCGACCCAGAACCACACCCGCGAGGTGCTCGTCCCGGCGCCGCGCGGCACGATCGTCGACTCGGCAGGCCGGACACTCGTGGGGAACAGGGTGTCCCTGGTGATCACCGTCGACCGGTCGGTGCTGGCCAAGCTCCCGGACGATCAGCAGAAGGCGGTGCTCGCCCGGCTTGCGAAGGTGCTCGGCCAGAAACCGGCCGACCTGACCGCCCGCACCATGCTCTGCGGTGAACCCGGGGCGTCGAAACCACCCGCCTGCTGGAACGGCACGCCGTACCAGCCGATCCCGGTCGCGAAGGACGTCAGCGAGCAGATCGCGATCGAGGTGATGGAGCGCCGCGAGGACTTCCCGGGCGTGGCGGCGGAATCCACCCCGCTCCGCGCCTACCCCGCGCCGTACGGGGTGAACGCCGCGCACATCCTCGGCTACCTGTCGCCGATCACCACGGGCGAGCTGGACGCTCTCGACAAGGCCGGGCAGGACTCGGTCCCGCACCGATCGGACCTGGTCGGCCGGGCCGGGGTCGAGCGGACGTACGACGCGATGCTGCGTGGGACGCCCGGCGTCAAGAACGTCATCGTGGACGCGGTCGGGTACACCACCGGCCTCCAGAAGCAGACCGCGCCGGTGCCGGGATCGACCCTGATGACGAGCATCGACGCGCGGATCCAGGCCTCGGTGGAGCAGCAGTTGCGCGGGGCAATCATGACCGCCCGCAAGCAGTACGACAAGATCACCCGGCGCAACTACGTCGCAGACTCCGGTGCGGCCGTGGTGATGGACACCAAGACCGGCCAGATCGTCGCGATGGCGAGCTACCCCAGCTACGACCCGGGCGTCTGGGTCGGTGGCATCTCGCAACGCGAACTGGACGCGCTCTACTCACCCCAGTCCGGTACTCCGCTGCTGTCGCGGGCGTTGCAGGCCCAGCTGGCGCCCGGTTCGACGTTCAAGCCGATCACCACCGCGGCCGCGATGGCCAACGGCTACAGCACGAAGACCCGACTGGACTGCTCGCCGAACTTCGTGGTCGGCAACCGCAAGTTCAAGAACTACGAGTCCGCCTCCTACGGGATGATCGGCTTCGACCAGGCGCTCGCGCTGTCCTGCGACACCTTCTTCTACCGGATCGCGTACGACCTGTGGCTCAAGGAGGGCGGCAACTCCGGCGATCTCAACGCCCGCGACCCGCTGGTGGAGATGGCGCAGAAGTTCGGCCTCGGCCGGCCGACCGGGATCGACCTGCCCGGCGAGACCGGCGGCCGGATCGCCGACCGGAAGTGGAAGAAGGAGTACTACGACGCGCAGAAGGACTACTACTGCAAGCTCGCGGACAGCCCGCCGGCCGGAACGTCGAGCTTCCTCAAGCAGTTCTCCCGCGAGTTCTGCGCCGACGGCTACCGCTACCGCGCGGGTGACGCGGTCAACTTCGCGATCGGCCAGGGCGACACCACGCTGACTCCGTTGCAGCTGGCAACGGTCTACTCGGCGCTGTCGAACGGCGGCATCCTCTGGGAGCCCCACGTGGCGAAGAAGGTGATCGGGCCGAACGGCAAGGCGAAGGCGGTCCCGGCCAAGATCTCCGCCCGGCTGCCGGTGCCCCCGAGCACCCTGAAGTACATCGACAAGTCGCTGAAGGAGACCACCAGAACCGGTACTGCGGCCTGGAAGTTCGTGGGCTTCCCCCTTGACCAGGTGCCGGTGCGCGCCAAGACGGGAACCGCCGAGGTCTACGGCAAGCAGACGACGTCCTGGCTCGCGTCGTACACGGATCGGTATGCCGTGGTGATGATGATCAGCCAGGCCGGCACGGGTTCGGGCGCCTCCGGAACGGCCGTGCGGCACATCTACGAGACGCTCTACAACATCAAGCCCCCCGCACCGCCGGCGAAGAAGGCCAAACCATGAGCCTCCTGACCCCGATCCGCCCGTCCTGGTCTCGCGTCGACCGCAGATCTGCTTTGTGGCAGGCGGACTGGGTCCTGGTCTTCGGCGTGCTCGCCCTGTCGGCGATCGGCGCGCTGCTGATCTGGTCAGCGACCTACCGGCGGACCTCACTCACCGACGGCAACCAGCACGCGTTCATGGTCAGGCACGCACTGAACTTCGCCATCGGCCTGGTGCTCGCGATCGGCGCCGCCGTCACCGACCACCGCCGCGTGCGCCTCCTCGCCCCCTTCCTGTATGTCGCGTCGGTGCTCGGGTTGGTCCTCGTGCTGGTGCCAGGGGTCGGCGCGGTGATCAATGGGTCGCGCTCGTGGATCCAGCTGCCCTGGATGTCGATCCAGCCCAGCGAGTTCGCCAAGCTCGCGGTGATCGTCGGGATGGCGTTGCTGATCGCCGAGAAGGGCGAGACGAACCACCGCGACGTTCGCACGATCGACATCGCCCAGGCGATCGCGGTGGCCGCAGTACCGGTTGTGCTGGTGATGCTGCAGCCGGACCTCGGCACGGTGATGGTGCTCGGCTCGATCGTGTTCGGCATCATCGCGGTCTCGGGCGTACCGAAGCGCTGGATGCTCGGCATCGTCACCGCCGCCACCGTGATCGCGGTGCTGGCGATCCAGCTGAACGTGCTGAAGAAGTATCAGCTGGCCCGATTCACCGCCTTCGCCGATCCGTCGCAGGACCCGCAGGGCATCGGCTACAACGTGAACCAGGCCCGGATCGCGATCGGCAACGGCGGCGTCTTCGGCCAGGGGTTGTTCCACGGGTCGCAGACGCAGAACGCGTTCGTGCCCGAGCAGCACACCGACTTCGTCTTCACCGTGGCGGGCGAGGAGCTCGGCCTGATCGGGGCCGGCGCGATCATCTGCCTGTTCATGCTGATCCTCTGGCGCGGCCTCCGCATCGCGGTCAACGCGCGCGACGCGTTCGGCCGGCTGATCGCCACCGGAATCGTCTGCTGGTTCGGGTTCCAGGCCTTCGAGAACATCGGCATGACGCTCGGCATCATGCCCGTCACCGGCCTCCCGCTGCCCTTCGTCTCCTACGGCGGCTCCTCCATGTTCGCCGGCCTGCTGGCAGTCGGCCTGCTCCAGAACATCCACCTCCGCTCGCACCGGATGTGACTCCGCTCGGGCTGACAACCTCCGTAGGGTGGGCTTCATGCGACTCGATTACCAGATGACCGGTCCTGAGGATGCGCCTGTCGTGCTGCTCGGCTCGTCCCTCGGTACGACGCGTGAGATGTGGGCGCCCCAGCTTGAACCGCTGTCCGAACGGTTCCGGGTGATTGCCTTCGACCATCGTGGCCATGGCGGTTCGGAGGTCCCGCCCGGGCCCTACTCGATCGAAGACCTCGGCGGGGATGTCGTGGAGCTGCTCAACTCGCTGTTGGTTGAGCGGGCGTCGTACGTCGGGATCTCGCTGGGCGGAGCGGTCGGTCTCTGGCTGGCGGAGAACGCGCCGGACCGCTTCCACCGGTTCGTCCTGATGTGCCCACCGGCCTATCCCGCGGCGGGCGCGCAGGTGTGGACCGATCGTGCCGCGCAAGTCCGTGCCGAAGGCACCCAATCGATCGTCGACGCCACCCTCGGCCGGTGGTTCCTGCCGGAGTTCAAGGACATCGAGCCGGTTCGCGAGCAACTCCTCAACACCTCCGACGAGGGCTACGCCTCCTGTTGCGAGGCGCTCGGCGCGATGGACCTGCGCGACGAACTCGCCGAGATCACGGCGCCCGTGCTGCTGATCACGGCCGAATCCGACACGTCGATCCCGCCGGAGACCGTGGTGCCACTGGCCTCGCAGATCCCGGGCGCGCAGCTCGAAATCATCGAGAACGCCGCTCACCTCGTCAGCTACTCCCACCCCGAGGTGATAAACCACCTGCTGCTGGCCCATCTGAGTTAATCGTTTCCGCTCGCGCAGCCGGGGGTAGAAGCAGACCTGGGCGTGAGGCACCGGGGGTTCTGCCTGCCCATCTCATCGGTTGACGAGCGGAGATGGTGGTCGTGATGGGGCTGAGCGAGCGAGCGGCTCGACGGGCGCGGATCATCGGTGCGGGCGCCTTGGTAGTGGTGCTGGCGGCGGCGGGACTGGTTGGCGCCAGTGCGCGGGACAACTGCGGGATGGCCCAGACGCCCTCTGTGGGTGCAAGAGCAGAGGCCAGCTGGGAGCGGGTGGAGCACAAGCTCTCGGGCGAGCCTGCCGAGACCGAGACCGCCGGGATGCCGGCGATCTGTGCTGCGCACTTCGAGCTGCAGGAGCGGGCAGGGGCCGGCGCCACCGGGCCGGCGGACTACCTGACCACAAAGTTCTCCTCGGGCAAGGACATCAGCCTCGACCAGATTCGGCAGGCTCGCACCCAGGCCGCCAAGATCCCGGACGATGCGGGCAAGAAGAGCTGGAGCTACGTCGGCCCGTCGAACATCGGCGGCCGGATCGTCGGCCTGGTGGTGGATCCGACCCAGCCGGACACCGTGTACGTCGCGGCGTCGGGCGGAGGCGTGTGGCGCAGTACAGATGCGGCCAAGACCTTCACGCCCGCCTGGCCGGCCAGCCAGAACCAGACGATGGGCGCGTTGGAGCGCGGCTCGGACGGCACACTCTGGGCGGGTACCGGCGAAGCCAACCCGCCCGGCGGTGGCCTGACCTTCTTCGGCGACGGCGTCTACTCCTCGACCGACGGTGGCAAGAGTTGGCGCAACCGGGGCCTCGGGGACAGCGCCGCGATCGGCCGCATCGCCGTGGACCCCACCAACCCGCGCCGCATCTTCGTGGCGGCCTCCGGCTCGCCGTACAAGCCGGTGTCCCAGCGCGGCCTCTACCGCAGCGAGGACGGCGGCAAGTCCTGGCAGCAGGTGCTTGCGCCGCCTAACGACACCACCGGCGCCATCGACCTCGTGATCGACCCCGTCAACCCGAAGCGGATGCTGGCGGCGTTGTGGGACCACCATCGCACCGCAGGCACGCGCACGTACGGAGGGGTCGGCTCCGGCTTGTTCCGCAGCGGGGACGGCGGCACCACCTGGACCCGCGTCCAGAACATCACCAAGCTGTCCGATGGCGACGCGTCCGGGCTGACCTCCGACGCGAGTCTCGGCCGGATCGGCCTGGGGATCGCGCCGAGCCGACCCGATCGCGTCTACGTCATCACCGGCACGCAGTACGGCGCTGAGAAGGGCTTCTACGTCTCCGACGACTTCGGCACGTCCTTCGCGGCGGGTGGCAAAGCCGGCGGCAACAGCCGGTACCAGTGGTGGTTCGCGAAGCTCTGGGTCGACCCGGCGAACCCGGACCACCTGTTCAGCGCCGACCTCAACATGCGGGCCTCCAACGACGGCGGCAAGACCTGGGCCGCGCTGTCGGGCCTGCACGCCGATCAGCACGCGCTCGCGTGGGACCCGAAGGTGCCGAACCGCCTGTACGTCGGCAACGACGGCGGCGTCTACCGCTCCGACCAGAACGGCGCGACGAACTCCTTCATCCATGCCGAGGTGGAGCCGTTCAACCAGTCGTACCACCTGGCTGTCGCGCAGGACGATCCAACGAGGCTAGCCACCGGGCTGCAGGACAACGGCAGCGTGCGGTCCTGGACCGCGGCGAGTCCGCCCAGCGACCTGACCCAGTTCAACGCCTTCGGCGGCGGCGACGGTCACTGGGTGCTGATCGACCCGACCGACCACAACACGTACTACGAGTGCCTGCAGCAGGGCACCTGCCACGGTCACCAGGACGTGAACGGCACCGAGACGAGCTGGAACTTCGGCAGCCGCCACAGCGAGCGGATCACCACGGACGCACCGATGGCATTCGACCCGAACGACCCGTCGATCATGTACTTCGGCGGCAACGTGCTCGACCGCTCCACCGATCGCGCCCACACGTTCACCGCGATCTCGCCCACGGGTGCCGCCGACCTGGCCGGCGGTCCGCCCACCGGGGAGGAGCCCGACCCGGTCTACACGAACAGCTACCACACCATCAGCGCGATCGGTGTCGGCCGTGATTCCAAGACCCTGTACGTCGGGACGGACAACGGCTTGCTCTGGCGCAGTGACGACCTCGGCGCGAACTGGACCAAGCTGGCGGGCGTGCCGCAGCGCTGGGTCAACGCGATCGTGGTCGATCCGCGATCGAAGGACCACGTCTGGGTCGCCCTGTCCGGCTTCCGGGAGGGCTCAGCGGCCTCCTCGGTTTTCGAGACCCGCAACGGCGGCCGCACCTGGACCGACGCGAGCGGGAACCTGCCGAACGCCCCGGTGGAGATGTTGACCTACGACCCGGTCCGCAACCGCCTCTACGCCGCCACGGACTTCGGCGCCTACACAGTCAGGTCCGGCCGGCGCGACTGGACCCGCATCGCCAAGGGCCTGCCCCAGACCTCGGTGCTCGACATCAAGGTCAGCGGCGACGGCGCCACCGTCTACGCCGCCACCTTCGGCCGCAGCATCTGGAAAGCCCCCGCACCCCGCTGAGCCCTCGGGGTGACAACCGTCGTCAGCCACCTGGAGTTCATCTGGGACGCAGATTGGCGCTCGTTCCTCGCCTCCCGCAGCCTGGTTCGGACCTGAAGGCCGGTTGATCCGGCGCTCGGCGTTAGGCTGGTAGGCGCTCTGTCCTCTGACCGGAAGTTCTGTGATGACTGTTGAATCTCTGTTTCCGCGCCTGGAACCGCTGCTGCCGGGTGTGCAGAAGCCGATCCAGTATGTGGGCGGTGAGCTCAACTCGGTCAGTAAGGACTGGGATTCGGTCAGCGTCCGCTGGGCGCTGATGTATCCGGACGCGTACGAGGTCGGCCTGCCGAACCAGGGTGTCCAGATCCTGTACGAGGTGCTGAACGAGCGCGAGCACACCCTCGCGGAGCGCACGTATGCCGTCTGGCCGGACATGGAAAAGGTCATGCGGGACAACAAGATCCCGCAGTTCACCTTGGACAGCCATCGGCCGGTGCGCGCGTTCGACGTGTTCGGGATCTCCTTCTCCACCGAGCTCGGCTACACCAACATGCTGACCGCGCTCGACCTGGCCGGCATCCCGCTGTACGCCGTGGATCGGACCGACGAGGACCCGATCGTGCTTGCGGGCGGGCATGCCGCGTTCAACCCGGAGCCGATCGCGGACTTCATCGACGCCGCCGTGCTCGGCGACGGCGAGGAGATCGTGCTCGCCATCTCCGAGGTGATCCGGGAGTGGAAGGACGAAGGGTCCCCGGGTGGTCGCGACGAGGTGCTGATGCGGCTCGCGGCGTCAGGTGGCGTCTACATCCCCAAGTTCTTCTCTTTCGACTACCTCGAAGACGGCCGGATCAAGCGCGTCGCGCCGAACAAGCCGGGGGTCCCGTGGCGGACCGCCAAGCACACGGTGATGGACCTCGACGCCTGGCCGTACCCGAAGAAGCCACTGGTCCCGCTGGCCGAGACCGTGCACGAGCGGTACTCCGTGGAGATCTTCCGCGGCTGCACGCGGGGTTGCCGCTTCTGCCAGGCCGGGATGATCACCCGCCCGGTGCGCGAACGCAGCATCACCACCATCGGCGACATGGTCGAGAACGGGCTGAAGCAGTCCGGCTTCGAGGAGGTCGGCCTGCTGTCGCTGTCATCGGCGGACCACAGCGAGATCGCCGAGGTCGCCAAGGGCCTGGGCGATCGGTACGAGGGCAGCAACGTGTCCCTGTCGTTGCCTTCGACAAGGGTTGACGCGTTCAACATCACGCTGGCCAACGAGTTCTCCCGCAACGGCCGTCGCAGTGGTCTGACCTTCGCCCCCGAGGGCGGTTCGGACCGGATGCGCAAGGTGATCAACAAGATGGTCAGCGAGGAGGACCTGATCCGCACGGTCGCGGCGGCGTACAGCCACGGCTGGCGGCAGGTGAAGCTCTACTTCATGTGCGGCCTGCCGACCGAGACCGACGAGGACGTGCTCGCGATCGCCGACCTGGCCAAGCGGGTGATCGCCACCGGTCGCGAGGTATCCGGCCGGCGGGACATCCGCTGCACGGTGTCGATCGGCGGATTCGTGCCGAAGCCGCACACGCCGTTCCAGTGGGCCGAGCAGCTCGGCGTGGAGGAGACCGACGCCCGGCTGGCCAAGCTCGGCGCCGCGATCCGTTCGGACAAGAACTACGCGAAGGCGATCGGCTTCCGGTACCACGACGGCAAGCCGGGCATCATCGAGGGCCTGCTGTCCCGCGGCGACCGCCGGGTCGGCCGGATCATCGAGCAGGTGTGGCGCGACGGCGGCCGGTTCGACGGCTGGAGCGAGCACTTCTCCTACGAGCGCTGGATCGAGGCGGCCGACCAGGCACTGGCCGACGAGCCGGTGGACCTGGCCTGGTACACCACCCGCGAACGCGAGTACGCCGAGGTGCTGCCCTGGGACCACCTCGACTCCGGGCTCGACCGCGAGTGGCTGTGGGAGGACTGGCAGGACGCGCTCGAGGAGGACGGCGCGATCGAGGTCGAGGACTGCCGCTGGACCCCGTGCTTCGACTGCGGCGTCTGCCCGCAGATGGGCACGGAAATCCAGATCGGCCCGACCGGCAAAAAGCTGCTACCTCTCTCCGTGGTCTGAGCGTCCCTGCGTCCGAAGAAGTGGTGGGCTGGACCTCCAGTTCTTCGGACGCAAGCACTGAGCTGGAGGGGCGGTTAGCCGAGGACGCCTCCCAGAGCCTCGAAGTCCGACCAGTTCTCGCCGTCAAACGACTTGTGGTGCAGCGCTCGGTCCGCGCCGACGACGAAGACGTCGAGGCGACCCGGGCCCCACGAGACCACCGAGCCCGCTGGTCTGGGTCGAACGGCGGCCGGCGCACCGAGCCAGCCGGCCAGGGCGGCGGCGTTCATCCGCAGGATCTCCGCGGCCAGCGACCAGTCGATGAAGTTGAGCGTGTCGTTGGCCGAGTGGATGTGCCCGTTCGCGCTGTCCGCGCCCTCGATCGTCAGCACCGCCGGGATCGCCGCATTGATGAACGGCACGTGATCGCTCGCGAACGGGTTGAGCGAGGTCTCCACCTTCAATCCGGTGTACGTCGCAGCCGCCGTCGCCAGGTCCGCGATCTGCTGTGACGACACTGTGGCGCCTTCCAGCAGCACGGTCGGTATCGCGGTGTTGGACGTCGCGATCATGTCCATGTTCAGGACGGCGCGGATCCTCGCCCGCTCGGCGGCCGGCAGCGCCGCGACGTACTGCTTGCTGCCGAACAGCCCCTCCTCCTCACCACCGAACAGGATCAGCCGTACGTCGTGCTGCCACGGGCGGCTGGCGATCAACCGCCCGAGCTCGAGTACTCCGGCCGATCCGCTCGCGTTGTCGTCCGCACCAGGCGCGTTCGCGCTGGGACCGCCGGCGAGGTTGATCGAGTCAAGGTGCGCGGTGATCACCACGAGCCCCCTTGGCTCGGGCCCCGCGCCAGGCCGATCCCCGATCAGGTTCTCGGAATGACTGGCGCCCACGGTGATCGGCGTACGGGTCACGCTGTAGCCGAGGGCAACCATCCGGGCGGTGGCGAAATCCACCGCGGTGGTGAAGGAGGTACTGAGCGAATGCCGCGTCGGCAGACTCGCGAACCACGTCAGATCGGCCTGGTACGACGTGGGCGACAACTGGCTGAGCAGACTCGCCACCGCGGGATCGACGCGTGCCGCTGAGACTGCGGGGACATCCACGATCAGACCGGGCCGCAGCGGTTCCACCCGCCAGCACTGAGTCGACTTGCGGCGTGGTTTGTCCGCGGCGGAGATCACCAGCTGGCGACCGTGGTCCAGCAGCGGCGTCACGTCGGGGTGTTCGTCCTGGAAGGTCCGCCCGACCTGGGTGACGACCAGCAGGCCGGGTGCGGTCCGGGACGCCCGGCCGAGCCGCTCACCGGCCGGGACCCAGAGAATCGTCTGCTCGCCGAAGCGCGCCGAGTCGGCACCGGTAGCGACGTTGACGGTCGGTACGACCAGATAGCGAACAGGTGAAGGCGTAGTCATGTCACTCCTGCCAAGCGAGTTCGAGGCGATCAGGTGTGGCGGTGACGACCCGCACCGAGCCTGGCATGCCGCCGGCGCGGGTGATCACTCCCGACGGGTCCCACCTCCCGGTTTTTGCTTCCGGCGCGTCACCGCGGCCGATGACCCACTCGATGAAGGTCCCGTCCGGGCGGAACTCCACCCCCCGCCGGCCACGGGCCGGCGGGAAGGCGAAGTCGTCGCGGCGATAGACACGCAGTCCGTCGTGGTCCTCCTCGAAGGAATGCGTCCACCGGCCGAGCAACGTGTCGGTGTTCAGCTCCGCACCGGTTCCCCGAGCGTTGCCGACGGGATGTCCGCGGGCGAGTCGGGCACGGTCATCCTGAAGTCGGTGACGAGGCCGCCCAGTGACTCGTAGCCGGTGACGGACGGTCCCCAGCCGGATCCGTCGTACCACTTGTGGTAGAGCGCGGAGTCGGTGCCGATGACGAACACGTCCAACCGGTCCGGCCCCCACGACGAGACCCGCGGCTCCTCGGTGCAGACGCCGCCCATGTACTCCCAATCCGTGACGGACGGTCCCCAGCCGGATCCGTCGTACCACTTGTGGTACAGCGCGGAGTCGGTGCTGAGGACGAACACGTCGAGCCGGTCCGGGCCCCACGAGACGACCGTCGGAGCGGTGGCACACAGGCCGCCCATGTACTCCCAGTCCGTCGACCACGAGGAACCGTCGAACCACTTGTGGTAAAGGGCGTAGTCGATGCCGATGACGAACAGGTCGAGCCGGTTCGGCCCCCATGCGACAGCCCGAGGGGCGGAGGTGCAGTAGCCGCCGAGGTACTCGAAGTCGGTCGACCAGGCAGACCCGTCCCACCACTTGTGGTAGACCGCGTTGTCGGTGCCGAGCACGAACACGTCCAGCCGATCGGGGCCCCAGGCAACTACCTCGGGCTGGCTCATGCAGACTCCACCGAGGGATTCGAAGTCGGTCGGCGAAGGTCCCCAGCCGGTGCCGTCGTACCACTTGTGATACAGCGCCCGGTCGGTCCCGATCACGAACGCATCCAGCCGGTCCGGACCCCAGGAGGCTACCCGCGGCGGACTCATACAGACGCCGCCGAGGGATTCGTACCCGGTCGTCGAGGGTCCCCAGCCGGTGCCGTCGTACCACTTGTGATACAGCGCGTGGTCGGTTCCGAGGACGAACGCGTCCAGCCGGTTCGGTCCCCAGGACGCCACTTCAGGAGCACTCATACAGACACCACCCATGTATTCGTAACCGCTGACGGTCGGTCCCCAGCCCGTTCCGTCGTACCACTTGTGATACATCGCGTGATCCGTGCTGAGGACGAACGCGTCCAGCCTGTTCTCGCCCCACGACACCACCGGTCCGGCCGGCTCCGGCGTACGGGTTGCCGCCCCGGAGCCCTGGTTGAGGTTCGTCCGGACCGTGTCCAGGCAGGCCTGCATCCGGGCGCCCTGGTCTTTGGTGAACATCACCATGCCGCGATCGTCGGTGTAATCCATGTAGTTGACGAACAGGTCGCCGTTCGGCCCGTTGCTGCACGACGTCTTCGGGAACGTCGGTACGCCGAAGTTGGGGCCGCCCTGGTTCGGCGTGTCCGCGACCTCGTCACTGCCGCTGCACCCGGTGCCGTCATCGCCCCAGATGTGGAACAGGTTCAGGTAGTGCCCGATCTCGTGGGTGGCGGTCCGGCCCAGGTCGAACGGCGCGGCCGCAGTGCCGTTGGTGCCGAAACCGCTGTGCAGGATGACCACACCGTCGGTGTCCGCCGGTCCGCCGGGGAACTGCGCGTACCCGAGCAGGCCGCCGCCGAGTTGGCAGACCCACATGTTCAGGTATCTGTCCGCCGGCCACGGGTCGATGCCGCCGGTCGCCGACGACTTCACCCTGTCGTCCGTGCTGAAGGACGCGGTCGACGTCTGGGTCCGGGTGACACCCGTGGTCGGGTTTCCGTTCGGGTCCTCGTCGGCCAGGTAGAACTCGATCCGCGAATCCGCGACCAGCCCGCTGAACGGCGCCGGGACGAACCCGAGGTCGGTGTTGGCGGCGCGGAAGTCGCGGTTCAGTACGTCGATCTGGCTGTCGATCTGCGCCTGCGAGATGTTCTGGGTGGCGTTGTTCCAGACCACGTGGACGACGACCGGAATCCTGGCGACGCCGGCAAAACGTTGCTGGCGGGCCACGTATTGCATCGTCGCGTTCTCGATCGCGGACCGGGCCGCGGCGTACTCCGGTGAGGTCGACAGCAGCCGGCGGTGCACGTCCATCACGCCACACTGCCGCCGCGTCGGCTGCGGCTCCCCGCCGGAACCACCCATCCCGCCGGAACCGCCCATCCTGCCGGATCCGCCCATCCTGCCGGATCCGCCCATCCTGCCGGATCCGCCCATCCTGCCGGATCCGCCCATGCTGCCGGATCCGCCCATCCCGCCGGATCCGCCCATGCTGCCGGAACCACCCATGCCGCCGGATCCGCCCATGCTGCCGGAACCGCCGCCTGGCATTCCGGATCCGCCCGGGCCTCCCGAACCCGTGGAGCCGCTCATGCCCATCGCTCGTCCGGTCGAGCCGGACCGCGTCCCGTTGGCGGCCGTGCCCCTCGAGGGCGTCCCGTTCGCCGATGATGCGTCGCCGGTCGGCATGCCGCCGCCCGGCATCTCGTCGCGGGCCCGGTTGGTCTTCTCCGTTCGGCCGTTGGCCTTTCTCGGCATTGCTCCCCCTTGCTGCTGTGCGGGGTCGATGAGCAGGACGGAACCTGCCGCGGCGATGTCGATCACGCGTGCCAACAGTTCCGGACCGGGACGCTTCCCAGATCCCCCAGACCCACGACCCAGCCGAAGACGGCGCTTGCCGCCTTCCCCCACTGAACAGGTTGCCCCCAAGGTCACTGCTCGCCTAACACCTTCCTCCCGTCACCGCCGGTGCACAACCCCATAGGCTTGGGTAGTCAGTTCCGCTGACCCCCTTGGCAGGCGTTGGAGAATTGCGTGACGAGGAGGACACATGCGGCGAGAGTTGTCGGTTCCGTTCGAGGTACGCGGCCAGCGCGGCCTGATCAATGTCCGAGTGCTGCCGAACGACGACCCCTGGGCCTCAGGCCACCAACTCGTAGTACCGGATCTCGACGCCGAGGCCTACCGCGGTTTCCCGATCTGTACTGCGACGCTTCGCTACCACGGGCAGGGCATCAACGCGATCATGGGCTGGGTCCAGCTCATCACCCGCGAGTTCGACGGCGACGTCTCGGTCGACGCGCTGCCGATGCTGGCCGAGGCCGGACCGCTCTACGCCTACGGCCATCTGCCCACGTTCTTCGACGCTCCCGCCAACCCGGGCCACCCAGACGGCGAATGGCGCGCGGACACCTTCCTGGTGATCGCGCCCGACGTCGTCCGCACCCGGGCCCTCGAGCCGGTGGCCGCCTTCTCGTGGGGCTACCGCATCACGGGCGGCTACCCCGACGTCCTCGACCCCGTACGCCGCGACGCGTCCGACTGGTCCGGCCACCGCACCGTCCTCGCCACCAGCTACCCGGACTGGTCTTTCCTCTAGCCTGGCTGGCCGCGCCGGGGCCGATTCGCGAAGGGCTGACCCCTGAGGTGGAGGGTTGCCACCTCATATTCTCGGGGGCCCCTCCCCACCATTTCAGGGGGCAACCCACCACATCGGGGGGCAACCCACCACATCGCCGGCCAACCCACCACATCGGCGGCCAACCCACCACATCGGGGGGCAACCCACCATTTCGGGGGGCAACCCACCACATCGGCGGCCAACAGCCACCACGTCGGGGGCCAACCTTTGGCCGGGGGCGGTCTTGCCGGTATCGGGTCGGCCGGACTGGGCCGGGTGGGTGGTAGAGGGCACGGGCGGGGCCGTTTGCTGTACCGACCGACAGGAAGTGGTCGCCCGGTCGGGTGATCGCGCCGGTGCTCCAGGCGGTAGGCCGGCCCCAGTCGGGGACTACTTCCTGTCGGTCGGTACAGCCGAGCCCCGAACCGGACCCTGGACCCCCCGGAACCCCGGAACCCGGCCCCTGAATGCCGGCCCCTGAATGCCGGCCCCTGAATGCCGGCCCCTGAATGCCGGCCCCTGAATGCGGGCCCCTGAATGCGGCCCCTGGACCGCGACCTTGTGCACGGCTCGACCATTTCCGGGCGCCGGAAACGGCTGAACCGTGCACAAGGTCGCCGATTCCCTCGGGGCTGAGCCGAACGTGCCACCCCGCCGGGGCGTCAGACGGCGAGCTGGTTTACCCAGACGTGTTGGTGTTCTACCGGGCGGAAGCCGAGGTGGTTGTTGACGGCGATCATCGGCGAGTTGGCTTCGGCGTTCCAGGTGTGGATGGTGGCCGGGGCTTGGGTCCGGGCTTGGAGGGCCTGGAGATTGGTGATCTTGAGGGCCAGGCCGAGGCGGTGGCCGCGGTGCTCGGGGCGGACGAGGGTGTCGCGCTGGTCGAGCCGACCGGAGCGCTGGGGGGATCCCGTCAGCTCGGTGTACCCGGCGAGGGATCCGCCCGGCGCTACGGCGACCGTCGTACTGGCGAAGCGCCCTTGGGTACGCCGGTGTGCCTCGACTGAGCGGAGTCGTTCGGGCGTCCAGCGCTTCGGTTCGATCTCCAGTTCGTCGAGCGGGACCTCCTCGTCGACGAGGCTGAGCATCCCGCAGAAGTCCTCGACGTACTCCGCCGGGCACTCCCCGTGCCAGGTGACGAAGGTGTAGTCGCGGTGGTGAGGTGCAACCTCCAAAGCTTTCTCGGACAACCCGGCGACGGGGTAGTCAAGCACCTGATGCAGAGCGGCGTACTGCGAGATGAATCCCCGCGCGGCCGCGAACGCCGAGCCCGGGCCCACCTCAGCGCCGTACGGGCTGAACGTCTCCCCGAGCAGCACGCTCCGTCCGCCTTTCACACCCTCGGCCCGGACGGCATCCAGCAGAGCAGATCCAGCACCAAGACGGCGATGCGCAGCGTCAACCGCGATGTCGGCCACGAGCAGGTGCTGGTTCTCGGCGAGCGACCAGGTCAGCCAGGCTGCTCCGATCACCTCGTCGCCCTCGACGCACGACAAACAGCTGAACCGGTACTGCGGGGGCGGGGACGTCAGCAATACCAACGCCTCATCGCCCGGCATCAGCGTCGGAAACTCCCGCTCGGCCGCGACCTGTTCCAGCACCACGAACGCACTCGGGGAATCGCCGGCCTCTACAACGCGAACCTCCACAGCCAACTCTCCAAGTCGCATCCGAAGTACCTAAGTGCTCCGGACCCAACCAGCAAAGAGGGTCAGCGCGCAGGGTCAGCCAACCGAAGAGGTCAGTGGTGGGGGCGGAGGGCCCGGTTGGCGGCGGGTTCGGCGATCTGGGCGCGGAACGGGTGCGCCGGGTAGACGCCGAGCAGGCGGACCTCTACCGAGAAGAAGGCGAGCTCCTCCAGGGCGAGCGCCACCTTCGGCTCGTCCGGATGGCCTTCGACGTCGGCGTAGAACTGGGTCGCGAAGAAGGTCCCGCCGAGTTGGTAGCTCTCCAGCTTCGTCATGTTGACGCCGTTGGTCGCGAAACCGCCCAGTGCCTTGTAGAGCGCGGCCGACACGTTGCGGACCCGATAGACGAAGCTGGTGATGACCGGCCCCGACCCGACCGGCGGTACTTCGGGCTCCCGCGACAGAACAAGGAAGCGAGTGGTGTTGTGGTGCTCGTCCTCGACGTCGTTCGCCAGCGTGTGCAGGCCGTAGAGCTCTGCCGCGGCCCGCGGGGACAGGGCTGCCACGGACGGGTCGCCCAGCTCGGCGACCTCGCGAGCGGCCCCGGCGGTGTCGTCGGCGACCACCGTGGACCAGCTGTGCTCCCGGATGATCTTGCGACACTGCCCGAGTGCGTGCACGTGGCTGCGCACCGTCTGGATGGACGCCATGGTCGCGCCCGGTACGCCGAGCAGCTGGAAGTGGATCGGCAGGAAGTGCTCGCCGACGATGTGTAGCCCGGACTCCGGCAGCAGGTGGTGGATGTCGGCCACCCGGCCGGCGATCGAGTTGTCGACCGGGATCATGGCGAGCCCGGCGGAACCCTTGCTGACCGCCTCGAGCGCGTCCTCGAACGTCGTACAGGGCAGCTGTTCGCGTTCCGGGAACATCTCGGTACACGCCATCGCCGAGTTGGCGCCTGGCTCACCCTGATAAGCGATCGGTCCGTCCACGATCACCCAGCCTAGCCCCGCGACATCTCACGCTCTGGATCAGGTGTCCGTCTTGCGGACCTTCTTGGGTGCGCCGGTGGTCGCGCGGCCCTCCAGCGTCTTGGCCTTGGTGGCGTACATGTCGATGTACTCCTGGCCGGACAGCTCCATGATCTTGTACATGATCTCATCGGTGACGGCCCTGAGGATCAGCCGGTCCTTCTCCATCCCGTCGTAGCGGGAGAAGTCCAGCGGCTCGCCGAACTTGATCGTGGGGGCGGCGAGCGAGGCGACGATCTTGCCGGGCGGCGCGACCACGTCGGTGCCGATCACTCCGCACGGGATCACCGGGACCTTCGCCTCCAGCGCCAGCCGGGCCACACCGGTCCGGCCCTTGTAGAGCCTGCCGTCGTGCGAGCGGGTGCCTTCGGGGTAGATACCGAACAGTTCGCCGCGCTCCAGCACCTTCATCCCGGCCCGGATCGCGCCCTCGGACGCCGAACCGCCGGAGCGGTCGATCGGCACCTGGCCGGTGCCCTTGAAGAAGCCGCGCTGGAAGCGGCCCTTGAGGCCGGCCCCGGTGAAGTAGTCGGACTTGGCCACGAAGGTGACCCGGCGGCGCACCACCAGCGGCATGAAGATCCAGTCGGCGTAGGACAGGTGGTTGCTGGCGATGATCGCCGGCCCCACGTCCGGGATGTGCTCGGCGCCTTCCACCTTCGGCCGGAACAGGCGTTTGACCGGCGGGCCGACGACCACGTTCTTCAGCAGCCAGTAGATGCCCTTGCCATCACCGTCACCGGCGTTGTCGACCGGGTCCACCCGGTCCGGCTCCTGCCTCGGCGGCTGCGCCGGTTCCGTCATCGATGTCCTTTCCTCACGTTCCCCGAGCCCTCATGATGCCGTACGAAGCCCAGTCGTGGCTCGAGAGCGTTTCGAAGGGATGAGATGAACGGATTGCGGGTGGCTTCGCTGATCGCGGCCACGATGACCACGGGACTGGTGGCCGGGGTGTACGCGATCTATGCGAACGCCTTCATGCCCGGTCTCGCCAAGACCGACGACAAGACGTTCGTCAGCGCGTTCCAGGCGATCGACCGGGCGATCATCAACCCGGTGTTCCTGGGCCTCGGATTCGTCGGCGCGCTGTTCTTCACCCTGCTCGCTGCGCTGTTGCAGTTGAGGGAGGACGCGCTGCCGTGGATCGCGGTCGCGTTCGCGCTCTACCTGATCACCATGATCATCACGATCGCCGTGAACGTGCCGCTGAATGACGCGCTCAAGGCTGCGGGCGATCCGAAGACGATCGACGTGGCGGCCGTCCGCGCCGCCTTCGACGAGAGCCGCTGGCGCGCGTTCAACCTGATCCGGGTGGTGCTGAGCATCCTCGCCTTCGGCCTGCTGGCCTACGCGCTCGTGCTGACCGGCAAGTCCAGCGCCTAGCCCTTGACCGCACGCTGAGGCCGGACCGCCAGCAAGAGCGCATCCGCAACAGCCTTGCGGGCAAGGGGAATCAGCCCCGACGCAGTCGGACTGCCGCTGGTGGCGAGGCGGGATGGTGAGCGGGACGGGGAGAACTGCCAGAATGGCGGACGTGGCACCAGTTCAGGCACCTCCGTCCCAGCAGCTTCCCGCGGTACAGAAGCTGCGGATCCGCTTCGCCAAGCGGGGACGGCTGCGGTTCACCTCGCACCGCGACTTCCAGCGCGCGTTCGAGCGGGCCGTACGGCGCGCCAACCTGCCGGTGGCCTTCTCGCACGGCTTCAGCCCGCACCCGAAGATCTCGTACGCCGGGGCCGCGCCGACCGGGGCCGCCTCGGAGGCCGAGTATCTGGAGATCTCGCTCACACAGGAGCGGGATCCTGAGAAGGTCAAGGCTGACCTGGACGAGGCCCTGCCGCCGGGGCTGGACATCGTCGAGGTGGTTGTTGCCTCGGCAGGGTCTTTGGCGGACCAGCTCGAGGCGAGCGAGTGGCTGATCGCGTTGCCGGGCGTGGATCCGGCCGAGGCGGAGCAGGCGGTCCAGGCCTTCCTCGCCCAGGACGAGATTCTGGTCGAACGCATGACCAAACGGGGACTTCGCTCGTTCGACTGTCGGAACGCCGTTCTCCGACTCGCTGTCGGCAGTGAACCGGCGCCGGTTGAGACGTGTGCGATACTGCAAGTGGTGTTACGGCACGGAACCCCGGCCGTGAGACCCGACGACGTTCTCGCCGGCGTGCTCGAAGTAGCGACGCTTCCGGTGACGGGCCCGGCTCTTCTGACCAGGCTCGCCCAGGGCCCGCTCATCGCGGCAACCGGCACTGTGGACGATCCGCTCGCTCGTGACCGCGACGCCACCCAGGCGACCGCGACCGGCCAGGCGGTCGACCACCAGACGCATGTAGCGGAGGGCGACGCCGCCGCTCCATCTGTGCCCTGACGAGCGCGGGGGAGCGGATCCAGAAGGCTTCCGCCGGACCGGCCACAGGTCGGGAACGGCGAGACCGAGACCGCTTTCTGGCAGCGCCGGACCCGTGACAGGGGTCGCAGGATGCGCCGGAAGGCCTGAGGAGACCCGCACTGCATGCTCGAAAACGAGCCGACTACCACCGAGACAGCCGAAACGGCTGTCACCGCCACCGAGCAGCCCGCCAAGAAGGCGGCTGCCAAGAAGACGACCCGCAAGCGCCCGGCCAAGAAGGCCGCCGCCGCGAAGGCCGCCCCCGCTGACACCGCTCCCGACACCGCCGCCGTCGCGCCGGTCGAGGCTGCCGTCAGCACCCAGTCCGATGCGGAGGCCGCCGATCCGGCGCCCGCACCGGTCAAGAAGGCAGCCGCCAAGCGGACTGTGAAGAAGACCGCGGCCAAGCGCCCGGCGAAGAAGGCCGCCGCCGCGCCGCAGGACACTCTGCCCGAGGCTGACGAGCCCGCAGTCGCTGCGCCTGCTGCTGAGGCCTCCGCCGCCAACGAGGCTGCCCCGGCCGCGCGGACGGCCAGGAAGACCACCCGCAAGCGCACGTCCAAGAACGCCGCGGCCGCGCCGCAGCCGGATCTGGTGACTCCGGACACCGCCGTCACCGATGGCCCGGTCGCCTCGGCTGACGTCGCCGAGGACGAAGCAGACGCGAACGACGCGAACGCCGCGAACACCGAGGCGGGCCAGGCGCGGGCCGACTCCGCTCAGGCTCCCGCCGGCCAGGCTGAGGCAGCACCCGCGGATGGGAGCCAGCGTCGTACGCGTCGCCGGGCGCCTGCCGCAGCGGCGGTGCTGTTCCAGGCGCCGGTCGACGTGCCGGCCCAGGCCGCTGCCACCAGCCCGGTCGAGGCCACGCCGGAAGAAGCGCCTGCCGCCGAGGTCGCGGTCGAGGAAGAGCAGCCGACCACGAGCCGCCGTCGCCGGAGCCGTCGCGGCCGGGACGCCGAGGAGGTCGCGGTCGAGCGTGCCGAGCCGGTCCTCGAGGAGGCCAAGCAGGTCCAGCCGGAGGAGGCCACGGACAGCGACGCCGAGACCGATGAGGCCGACGGTGAGGAGGGCGAGGGGACCCGGCGCCGTCGCCGCCGCCGCGGTGGCCGTCGCCGCCGCAAGGCCGGTGACGCCGACGGCTCCGACGACAGCGCCGACGAGCACGACGACGACGCGGACGACGAGAGTTCCGACCAGTCGGACAACGACGACACCGACGAGCAAGATCAGGCCGGCGAGCCCGACTCCGACGACGAGGCCGAGGGCTCCGGCGCCTCGTCCCGCCGCCGGCGCAGGCGTCGTCGCCGCAAGGGCGAGGACGCTGCCTCGGCTCCGGACGACCCGGACGAGATCGTCGTACGGGTGCGTGAGCCGCGCAGCAAGAACACCGCGAACGAGATCACCGCGGTCGAGGGTTCGACCCGGCTGGAGGCGAAGAAGCAGCGCCGCCGCGAGGGCCGCGCCGCCGGTCGCCGCCGCGCACCGATCGTGACCGAGGCCGAGTTCCTGGCCCGCCGCGAGTCGGTCGAGCGGACCATGGTGATCCGCGCCCGCGGCGACCTGACCCAGATCGCCGTCTCCGAGGACAACGTCCTGGTCGAGCACTACGTCGCCCAGGAGGAGCAGGTCTCGCTGATCGGCAATGTGTACCTCGGCCGGGTGCAGAACGTGCTGCCCAGCATGGAGGCCGCGTTCATCGACATCGGCAAGGGCCGCAACGCCGTGCTGTACGCCGGTGAGGTCGACTGGAACACGCTCGGCGCCGGCAACGGCCCGCGCAAGATCGAGTCGGTGCTCAAGTCCGGTCAGGCGGTCCTGGTCCAGGTGACCAAGGACCCGATCGGTCACAAGGGCGCCCGGCTGACCAACCAGATCAGCCTGCCCGGCCGGTACGTCGTGTACGTGCCTCGCGGGGGCAACGGCGGCATCAGCCGCAAGCTGCCCGACACCGAGCGGAACCGCCTGAAGGTCATCCTCAAGGACATCGTCCCGGACGAGGCGGGCGTGATCGTGCGCACCGCGGCCGAAGGGGCGACCGAGGAGGAGCTGACCCGCGACGTCAGCCGGCTGCAGTCGTACTGGGAGGACATCGAGAAGAAGTCGAAGTCCGGCCAGGCGCCGCAGTTGCTGCACGGCGAGCCGGATCTGCTGATCCGCGTGGTCCGCGACCTGTTCACCGAGGACTTCACCAAGCTCGTCATCTCCGGCGACGACGCCTACGACCAGGTCAAGGACTACGTCTCGTACGTCGCTCCGCACCTGGCCGACCGCGTCGAGAAGTGGACCCAGCAGACCGACGTCTTCGCCAACTTCCGGATCGACGAGCAGATCAAGAAGGCGCTGGACCGCAAGGTCTGGCTGCCCTCTGGCGGTTCGCTGATCATCGACCGGACCGAGGCGATGACAGTCGTCGACGTCAACACCGGCAAGTTCACCGGCTCCGGGGGCAACCTCGAGGAGACGGTCACCAAGAACAACCTGGAAGCGGCCGAGGAGATCGTCCGGCAGCTGCGGCTGCGCGACATCGGCGGCATCATCGTGATCGACTTCATCGACATGGTGCTGGAGCTCAACCGCGACCTCGTACTGCGCCGGCTGGTGGAGTGCCTGGGCCGGGACCGGACCAAGCACCAGGTCGCCGAGGTCACCTCGCTGGGCCTGGTCCAGATGACCCGGAAGCGGATCGGTACCGGGCTGCTCGAGGCGTTCAGCGAGAACTGCGACCACTGCGGTGGGCGCGGCATCATCCTGCACGACGAGCCGAAGGAGTCCCGGCGCAGGTCGGACGACGGCCGCAACCGCGGCGGCTCCGGCAACTCCGGCTCCGGGAACGGCAGCAACGATGGTTCCCGGCAGGCGGCTTCGGGCAACGACGCCGGGAACGGCGGCTCGGGCGACGGTGATGGCGCCAAGAAGAGCTCCCGCAACCGGGGGCGTGGCAGGGGTCGCGGTCGTGGCGAGGGTGGCGACGAGCAGTCTGAGTCGACCGAGACCCAGAACAACGACGCAGCCCAGAAGCTGGCCCAGATCGCCGCAGCCTCCGCGCTGACCACCGTTGAAGCCACCACTGAAACCAAGGCAGCCGAGTCGGCCGACGCTGGTGACGCGCACGGCGCCCAGCACCAGTCGGAACAGCGCCACGCTGAGCAGCCCAACGCCAATCAGTCCGACGCCACGCAGGGTAGCCATCAGGGCGAGCCTGCCGACGCCGAGCAGAGCGGCAGTCCCAGGGCTGAGCAGGGGGAGCAGGGCGGCGCTGAGCACGACAGCGCTGAGCACGACAGCGCTGGGCACGACAAGGCTGAGCAGAACGGCTCGGCGCGGAACGGGAGCACCCGCCGTCGGCGGAGCAGCCGGAACCGCGCGGGGAGCAACAAGGACAGTGACGCAGGCAACAGCGGGGCCGACCAGTCGGCCGACGCCTCGAAGCTGGCGTCGACCCCGGTTTGACCCACTCGTGACGCGCGCCGTATTCTTGTCATTCGGCGCGCGTCTCGCGTGCCTCCTTTGTGTGGGCCGCAGTAGGTCTGTGCAGGCCCGGTAAGACTTCCGAACAAACAGAGAGTGAGATCCACGGTGTACGCGATCGTGCGCAGTGGCGGCACCCAGCAGAAGGTCGCCGTCGGCGATGTCATCGAGATCGACAGCTTGACGGACCAGGTCGGCGACACGGTTTCGCTGCCCGCAGTCCTCGTCGTCGATGGCGACACCGTGACGACCGATGCCGCCGCTTTGGCCAAGGTGGCCGTGTCAGCTGAGGTCCTCGGCCGCACCAAGGGCCCGAAGATCAACATCCTCAAGTACAAGAACAAGACCGGTTACCGCAAGCGCCAGGGGCACCGTCAGCACTACACCCAGGTCAAGGTCACCGCGATCGACTCGAAGAAACTGTCGTCTTCTGAGAAGAAGGGGAGCTGATCAGATATGGCACACAAGAAGGGCGCGGCGTCCACCCGTAACGGTCGCGACTCCAACGCGCAGCGCCTCGGCGTGAAGCGGTTCGGTGGCCAGCTGGTCAACGCCGGCGAGATCATCGTTCGCCAGCGTGGCACCCACTTCCACCCGGGCAACCTGGTCGGCCGTGGCGGCGACGACACGCTGTTCGCGCTGGCCGAGGGCAAGGTCGAGTTCGGCACCCGTCGCGGGCGCCGGGTCGTCAACATCGTTCCGGCCCCGGCGGAGTAACACCGCCACCCGGAGTATCAGAGCCTTTGCAGTAGTTGTCGAAAGGGCGGGTCGCGGAATAGCGCGACCCGCCCTTCGGCTATGTAGGAGGGCACCTTTTCGGCGACGGCCTGTCGCCGGGGCGCCGACAGCACCATCCGGCAGCAAATGCCGGCGGCAACAACCAGCATTCACCCAGCAGGAAGCAGAAACCGATGGCGATCCCCAGCTTTGTCGACCGTGTCACGGTGCACGTCACCGGTGGCAACGGCGGAAACGGCTGCGCCTCGGTGCACCGGGAGAAGTTCAAGCCGCTCGGCGGCCCCGATGGGGGCAACGGCGGTGACGGCGGCAGCGTGATCGTGCGCGTCGACACCGACCTGACCACGCTCGTCGACTACCACCGCTCCGCCCACCGCGCCGCCACCAGCGGTGCCCAGGGCAAGGGTGACCACCAGGCCGGCAGCAAGGGCGGCGACGTCATCCTGCCGGTCCCGGACGGCACAGTCATCAGTACGCCGGAAGGCGAGGTGCTGGCGGATCTCGTCGGCCCGGGCGCGGAGTTCGTCGCGGCCCAGGGCGGCAAGGGTGGTCTCGGCAACGCCGCGCTGGCCAGCTCCAGCCGCAAGGCCCCCGGATTCGCCCTGCTCGGTGAGGACGGCGAGGAACGCACGATCGTCCTCGAGCTCAAGGTGGTCGCCGACATCGGGCTGGTCGGATTCCCGAGCGCGGGCAAGTCGTCGCTGGTCGCCTCGATCAGCCGCGCCCGGCCGAAGATCGCCGACTACCCGTTCACCACGCTGATCCCGAACCTCGGCGTCGTCGTGGCCGGTGACACCACCTTCACCGTGGCCGACGTACCGGGCCTGATCGAGGGTGCGAGCGAGGGACGCGGGCTCGGACACGACTTCCTGCGGCACGTGGAGCGGTGTGCGGCTCTGGTGCACGTGATCGACACTGCGACGTACGAGCCCGGGCGCGATCCGCTGAGTGATCTCGACACCATAGAGGCCGAGCTCGCCGCTCATGGCGGCCTGGAGGACCGGCCGCGGCTGGTCGCCCTGAACAAGGTCGACGTGCCGGATGCCAAGGAGATCGCCGAGATGGTGACGGCTGAGCTCGAGCAGCGCGGCCTGAAGGTCTTCTCGATCTCGACCGCGAGCCACGAGGGCCTGGACGGGCTGAAGTTCGCGATGGCGGAGATCGTCACGAAGCGCCGGGAAGAGGCCGCGAAGCCGGACACGACCCGGATCATCATCCGCCCGCAGGTGACGGGTGGACCCGAGTTCAAGGTCAAGAAGACGCCCGACGGTGCCTGGCTTGTCCAGGGCGAGAAGCCCGAGCGCTGGGTCCGGCAGACCGACTTCGGCAATGCCGAGGCGACCGGGTACCTGGCGGACAGGCTGAACCGGCTCGGCGTCGAGCGCGAGCTGTTGCAGCTCGGTGCCGTCGAGGGCGATGCCGTGATGATCGGCGACGGCCCGAACGCGGTCGTCTTCGACTTCGCGCCCGAGGTCCAGGCCGGCGCCGAGATCCTGGCCCGCCGCGGTGAGGATCACCGGCTGGAGGAGCCGCGCCCGGCCGTCCAGCGTCGCCGGGACAAGGACGAGGAGTACCACGCGTTCCGGTCCGGCGAGATGGACCGCCCGGCCGACCTCTCGGAGTACGGCAAGGGCTGGATCGAAGACGAGGTCGACCTGTCCCCGGCCGAGACCAAGGCGGCCCAGAAGGCGGCCGAGAAGCTGGCTCGCAAGGAGGCTCGCGAGCTTGCCGCGGCCCGGGAGCTGGGCAACGACGACAGCCTCGAGACCGACGAAAGCTCCGCGGAAGAAAGCAGCAATCAGGACGCATGATGCGGCGGATCCCATGAAGCAGCGCGCGGAGGTCGTCAAGGCTTCGCGGATCGTGGTCAAGGTCGGTTCGTCGTCGCTGACGCAGCGCGGCCGGATCGACCTCGAACGCCTCCGCCTGCTCGTCGACGCGATCGCCGCCCGCCGGGTCGAAGGCACCGAGGTCGTGCTGGTCTCGTCCGGTGCGATCGCCGCCGGCCTCGCGCCCATGGGCCTCCGCTCGCGTCCGCGCGACCTCGCCACGCAGCAAGCGGCCGCTTCAGTCGGCCAGGGCCTGCTGATGGCTCGGTACAGCGACGCCTTCGCCGCCCACGGACTGCGCGTGGGCCAGGTGTTGCTGACCGTCGACGACGTGACCCGGCGCAGCCACTATCGCAACGCCTACAGGACTTTCGCACGGTTGCTGGAGCTCGGCGTCGTCCCGATCGTGAACGAGAACGACACGGTAGCGACCACCGAGATCCGCTTCGGCGACAACGATCGACTGGCCGCGTTGACGAGCCACCTCGTCCACACCGACCTGCTGCTCCTGCTGTCCGACGTGGACGGCCTGTACGACGGGGATCCGCGCAAGCCTGGCACCACGATGCTGTCCGACGTCTATGGACCGGCAGACCTGGAACGCCTGAAGATCGGCCGCACTGGTTCGTCCGGCGTAGGCACTGGCGGGATGCAGACGAAGGTGGAGGCGGCCGCAATCGCCACAGAGGCAGGGATTCCGGTGATTCTGACGTCGGCGGGACACGTCGGCGAGGCCCTCCGAGGTGACGCCGTCGGCACGCTCTTCCACCCGACCGGTCGTCGTCGCAAGACCCGCTTGCTCTGGCTGGAGCACGCCACCTCGGGCCAAGGTCGCCTCCAGTTGGACGAAGGCGCAGTACGAGCAGTCACTGAACGTCGTACGTCGCTGCTGCCCGCGGGGATCAGCGGAGTCGAAGGCACTTTCTCCGCAGGGGATCCGGTGGATCTGGTGTCGCCGGAAGGCGTGGTGGTCGCGCGCGGTCTGGTGAACTACGACGCCAGCGAACTGCCCGAGCTCCTCGGCCGCTCCACCCGGGACCTGGCCCGCGAACTCGGAGCGGCCTACGAACGCGAGGTCGTCCACCGAGACGACCTCGTCGTCCTCCGCTGACGAAGCCGCAAACCGCCTGCCGCCTGCCGCCTGCCGCCTGCGTCCGAAGGACCGTGGGCTACGCCCTACGGTTCTTCGGACGCTGCGTTTGTGGGGGGACCTCAGCGGCGGTCTTTTACTGCGAGAACGGGGCATTCGGCCTGGAGCAGGATGGTTTGGGCCTGGCTGCCCATGATCAGCTTGCCGACCGGGGTCCGGCGGCGCAGGCCTATCACGATCAGTTCGGCGTTCAACTCGTTGGCCAGCTTGAGGATCTGTTCGGCCGCGTCCCGGCTCTCGACGAGCTGGGTGAGCTCGTGCTCCACCCCGGAGTCGGCCAAGCGCTGGTCCACCGATTCCCACTCGGCGTCGCTGGCGAACCGCGGATCGACAAGCGACTCACCGCGGCTGGAGTTCACCACGACCAGCCGCTGCCCGCGCCGCTGCGCCTCCTCGATCGCGCTGTCCAGGGCGGCATGCCCCTCCGCGGTCGGTACATACCCGACGACGATCGCCACTATCGATCTCCCGCCTGCTCAGAGTGCTGGGGTACCTCAGAGTGCTGGGATACCTCGGAATCCTGCGGCAGCTGCTGCGGTCCTCGCGGCCCGCGGCGGTCCCGGAGCGCCTTCACCAGTGGGGGAACCACCAGCACCAGCAGGATCACGACGTACACGATCTTCGAGAACCAGGTGTTGACCAGGCCGCTGACGTGGCCGTCGCTGATCTGCAGCGCCCGGCGCAGTTGCTCCTCCGCTGTAGGCCCGAGGATGATGCCGATG
This sequence comes from Kribbella alba, assembly GCF_039529635.1. Taxonomy (NCBI): domain Bacteria; kingdom Bacillati; phylum Actinomycetota; class Actinomycetes; order Propionibacteriales; family Kribbellaceae; genus Kribbella; species Kribbella alba. Next base: position 382,475 of record NZ_BAAANE010000003.1, read on the forward strand.
ATCGCCGGTACGACGGGCAGCCCGAAGCGGCGCATCCCGAACCCGAGGGCACCGAGGAGCAGCAGCAACCACAGGTCGAAGGTCGACGTGTTGGCCGCATAAGCGCCGATGCTCGCGAAGAAGAGGATGCCGGCGTAGAGGTAGGGCCGGGGGATCCGCAGCAGCTTGGCCCACATCGGTGCTAGCGGCAGGTTCAGGGCGAGCAGGATCGCGTTCCCGATGAACAGGCTGGCCACGAGTCCCCAGACCAGCTCGGGTTGCGTCTGCAGCAGCCGCGGACCCGGCTGGATGCCGTAGCCCTGGAAGGCGCCGAGCATCACCGCTGCGGTCGCGGTCGTCGGGATCCCCAGGGTCAGCAAGGGAACCAGACCCCCCGCGGCCGACGCGTTGTTCGTCGCCTCGGGACCGGCGACGCCCTCGATGGCACCCTTGCCGAACTCCTCGGGGTGCTTGCTCAGCCGCTTCTCCGCGACGTACGAGAGGAAGGTCGGGATCTCGGCGCCGCCGGCGGGGATCGCGCCGAAGGGGAAGCCGATCGCAGTACCGCGAAGCCAGGGCTTCCACGATCGACGCCAGTCCTCCCGGGTCATCCGGGCCGCGCCGACGGTGATGATCTGGGCCGGTGTACGACGCAGGTGCGCGGCGATCCACAGAGCCTCGCCGACCGCGAACAGCCCGACGGCGACCACGACCACATCGATGCCGTCGGCAAGTTCTGGCAGACCGAGGGTGAGCCGCTGCTGGCCGGAGGTCGGGTCGATCCCGATCAGGCCGATCAGCAGACCGATCGCGAGCGCGGCGAGGCCGCGGACCTTCGACGAGCCGAGCACCGTGGTGACGGCGATGAAGGCCAGCACCATCACGGCGAAGTAGTCCGGCGAGCCCATCTTCACGGCCAGCTTGACGATCGCGGGCGCCAGCAACGCCAGGCCGAGCGTGCCGATCGTGCCGGCGATGAACGACCCGATGGCCGCGGTGGCCAGGGCGGCGGCCGCTCGGCCTTTTCGGGCCATCTTGTTGCCTTCGATCGCTGTCACCACCGAGGCGCTCTCGCCTGGAGTGTTCAGCAGGATCGACGTGGTCGAACCGCCGTACATGCCGCCGTAGTAGATGCCCGCGAACATGATGAAGGCCTGCGTCGGGCCCAGCGTGTACGTCAGCGGCAGCAACAGCGCGATCGTCATCGCCGGACCGATGCCGGGCAGTACGCCGATAGCGGTGCCGAGCAGGACTCCCAGGAAGGCGTAGAGCAGGTTCGTGGGATGCGCGGCCGTGGCGAAGCCGTTGAGCAGTTCGGAGAGCCCGTCCATCAGAGGATTCCCTTGAGGATGCCGACCGGCAGCGCGATGCCCAGGCCGAGGTTGAACAGGTACCAGGTGCCGACCGACAGGGCGACCGAGATGATCGCGTTGCGGATCAGGTGCCGGCCGCCCAGCGCGAACGTGGTGCCGAAGAAGAGCACCGCTCCCGAGACGGGCCAGCCGAGCCGCTCGATCAGCAGGATGTTCGCGACGAAGGCGATCACCAGCAGACCGAGGGTCTTCCAGTCGCTGCCGTGCTCGAGGTCGACGTCCTCACCGGCTTCCTGCTCGCCTCGGCCACCCCGCAGGATGTTGACGGCAAGCAGGACCGCGGTGACGACGAGCAGAATTCCGACCGCGACCGGGACCGTCTTCGGCCCGACCGGCCCCCGGGTCTGAAGCTCCGGGAGCCGCAGGGCATCGGTGATCGCCCAGGCACCGAGCAGTAGGAGCAGGAGGGCCACTCCGAGTTCGGAGCGGCCCTGCTTCACGACCTTCATCAGGCGACGAGGCCGAGTTCCCGCAGAACGCCGGCGACCCGGTCGTTCTCCGACGTGAGGAAGGTCTTGAACTGGTCACCGGTCTGGAAGGCGTCCGTCCAGCCCTGGTCGGCCAGCGTCTTCTTCCACTGCTCGGAGTCGTGCATCTTGGTGAGCAGGTCGGTGAACTGCTGCTGCTTCTCGGCCGACAGTTCGGGAGGCGCCACGATGCCACGCCAGTTGGTGAACACCAGGTCGACGTTCATGCTCTTCAGCGTCGGTGCGTCGATCCCGGCGACCGGCTGCTCGCTGGTGACCGCGAGGATCTTCACGTCACCCGCCTTGGCCTGCTCCGCGACCTCGCCGATGCCGGTGGCGGCGAAGGACACCTTCTTGCCGAGGATCGCGGTCAGCAGTTCGCCGCCGCCGTCGTACGGGACGTAGTTGACGTCCTTCGGCTGCACGCCGACCGCCTTCGCCAGCAGCATCGGCGTCAGGTGGTCAGGACCGCCGGCGTTCGAGGCGCCGCCGACCGGCACCTTGCCCGGTTCGCCTTCCAGGCCGCGACGAGTTGGTCGAGGGTCGTGTACGGCGAGCCCTTCGGTACGACGATCGCCTCGGCCTCCTCGACCATCTTCGCGATCGGCACCGTGTCCTGCAGGGTGGCCTTCGACTTGTTCGTGAAGACGGCCCCGACGACGCCGAGACCCATCTGCATCAGGATGTCTTCTTTGCCCTTCTCGTTCACCAGCCGCTGCAGGCCGACCGTGCCACCGGCGCCGGCGGTGTTGAACACCTCGACCGTGTCGGTCAGCTTGGCGTCCTGCATCGCCTTCGCCGCGGCTCGGGCGGTCGTGTCGTAGCCGCTGCCGGGGGAGTTGGGGACGAGGATGCGCAGACCCTTGACCGGGCCGGAACTTGATCCGCCGGAAGCGTTGTCATCGGCGCTGACGCCGCAGCCGGTCGCCGCCACGGCGACAGCCAGTACTGCGGTGATGCTGGTGAACCAGGTCCGTGCTTTCACGGCGGACTCCTTCTTCGGTGGTGCGGTCGCCGCCAGCGTGCCGTGGCCGCCCCAAGGGTGTCACCGTTACGAACGCAAACTCAGTTGTGTTCATTGTGCTCACCGAAAGGTTGGCGCGATCCGGCCGTGCCAAGCACAATCAAGCCGTGACAGCGAGGTGGCGAGCACTCCGAGGGCGGCGTCGGTGGACGCTCGCCGGCCGGATGCTCGCCATGCAACTGCTCATTGTGCTCATCGTGTTGGTCGGCGTGGCCGCAGTGTCGCTGGCCCAGTCGAACGCACGGTTCCGGGACACCGAGACCAGACGGGCGCTAGCCATCGCCGAACGGCTGGCCGTCACCGCGGGCGTTCGGGAGGCAGCGGCCGCGAACGGTGGCCGTGCCTATATCGGGCAGGCACAGTCCGTGGTCGAGTCCGGCCGCACCTTCTCCGGTTCGACCTATGTGGTCGTCGCGGTCCAGGATCGGCGCATCATCGCGTCCACCGACCCGCTACCCCAGAACTCCGTGCTGCGGGTCCAGGAGACCGACGCGTTCCTCGGCCGCGCCTGGATGGGGCAGGACGAGGTCACCGGCGCGGCGCTGGCGATGGCGCCGATCATCAACGTGAACACCCGGGAGACCGACGGCGTGGTCGCGGTCGGACGCCAGTACCCGTCCCTGATGGCCAACCTCGCGGACGCGAGGCCGAACCTGCTCACCTATCTCGGCATCGCCAGCCTGCTCGGCGTGCTCGGGTCGTTGCTGCTGGCAAGGACCGTGAAACGCCAGACGCTGGGGCTGGAGCCGCGGGAGATCACCGGTCTGGTCGAGCAGCGGGAGGCGTTGCTGCACGGCATCAAGGAGGGTGTGCTCGCGGTCGATCTGGAGCGACGGATCACCATGGTCAACGACGAGGCGGCCCACCTGCTGGGCATCCCCCTGGCCTCGGCGGGTCGTGCGTTGTCGGCAGTCGACGACACCGGCCGGCTGCTGGAGATCTTCGACGGCCCGGACGCAGCCACCGACCGGATCCTGCCGCTGCACGGTCGGGTGCTCACGCTGAACCGGATGCCCGTCCGCAGCCATGGCCGCCACATCGGCTGGGTCGCGACCTTCCGCGATCGGACCGAGTTGCTCGAGCTGCAGCGCGAGCTCGACCTGACTCGCAACACCACCGACACCCTTCGCGCGCAGGCCCACGAGTTCAGCAACCGGATGCATATCGTCAGCGGCCTGATCGAGCTGGGGGAGTACGACGACGTCCGCCGCTACATCCAGCGGATCGCTGCGGACCAGACCGAGCTCACGGCGGGAGTCACCGCTCGGGTGGCCGACCCGGCCGTTGCCGCCTTGCTGATCGCGAAATCCAGCCAGGCTGCCGAGCGCGGAGTCAGCTTCGTGGTCGAGCCGGCAACCTGGCTTCCGCGACTCGACGAGCGACTGGCGACCGATGTGTCGACGGTGCTGGGTAACCTGGTCGACAACGCGCTCGATGCAGCCGCCGGCGCCCCGGATCCGTTCGTCGCAGTCGAGGTACTCGAACGCGCGGGCGCAGTACGGATCCAGGTTCGTGACTCGGGACCCGGAGTGGACAGCGCGATGCAGCATCGGGTCTTCACACACGGCTACAGCACGAAGGTGACCGAGCCGGGCGATGACGACCACGGGATCGGGCTGGCCCTGGTACGGGTGATCTGCCGGAAGCGCGGCGGTGACGTGGCGGTCCACAACGATGCGGGTGCGGTGTTCGTGGCGACCCTGCCGGTGCTCACCGCGGCGGCGCACCCATGATCCAGGTGCTCGTCGTGGACGACGACTTCATGGTGGCGCGGCTGCACTCGAGTGTGGTCTCGCAGCAGCCGGGGTTCGAGGTCGTCGGAGCCGCGCGTACCGGGACGGAAGCACTGGCAGCCGTCCGGACGCTGCGGCCGGATCTCGTCCTGCTGGACATCTACCTGCCGGACATGAGCGGTCTCGAGGTGTTGCGCCGCTTTCGTGAGTCGTCGGCGGACTACCCGGTCGACGTGATCGTCATCAGCGCGGCCCGCGACCTCGACACCTTGCGTACCGCGCTGCGCGGCGGCGTCTTCCAGTACCTGGTCAAGCCGTTCGAGATCGAGTCGCTCCGCGCCCGGCTGGAGGACTACGCCACCCACCGGGCCGAGTTGCACCGCCTCACCGAGGTCGACCAGAAGGAGGTCGACCGTGTCTTCCGCACCCAGAGCGGACGGATCGCGGCGGCGCCGAAGGGCATCAGTCCGGAGACAACAGACCTCGTACTGCGTGCCCTGGGTGAAGCTCCGGCGGACGGGCTATCCGCCGGCGACTGCGCCGAGGTGACAGGCTTGTCCCGCAGCAGCACCCGCCGCTACCTCGAACACCTCGTCACGGTCGGCCGCGCCGAGATGCGCCCCCGTTACGGCGTAGCCGGCCGTCCCGAACGCCGCTACCGCCTCCTCACCCGCTGACGCTGGCTTTGTCGTCACCCGTCAGGGCAGGCGTTCGCCGATTGCTGCGAGGGCTGTGTCGCGGGCTCCCGGCACGTGGGATTCGGCCAGCTCACGGGCCTTGACGGCATCCCCGGCCATGAGTGCCTCGAGGATGGCTTCGTGTTCGTGCAGAGCCGTAGTTCGGCGCTGCTGCGACTGGTTGGTGAAGGCCCGGTGACGCGCGGCGTGGAGGTGGCGCGGCGGATCACTTCGGGAGCGGCGTTCGTGAACGCGGTCGTGGCGTCCGATCCGCGGGTGCCTTTCGGTGGTACGACGCGCAGCGGTTACCGGCGTGAACTGGCCGCTGCCGGAACCTGTGAGTTCACCAATGCGAGGACCTACTGCGTGCGAGGCTGAGACTCCTGGGCACGGGAGCGGGGGATCGCCCTACGATGAAGGCGTGAGCGAGATCATCGAGTTGTGCCGTCGGGCCCGGGAAGCCTCGTACGCGTTGTCCGCGGCCTCCCGCGCGACCAAGGACGCCGCGCTGCACGCCATGGCCGCGGCGCTGCGCGACAACACCGAGCAGATCGTCACGGCGAACGCGAAGGACGTCGCCGCCGCGCGAGAAGCCGGTACGCCGGAGTCGACCGTGGACCGGCTGGCTCTCGATCCGGCCCGGGTGGACGCGATGGCCGCCGGGCTCGAGCAGCTCGCCGGCCTGGTGGACCCGGTCGGCGAGGTCGTCCGCGGGTACACGCTGCCCAACGGCCTGGAGCTCCGCCAGGTGCGCGTGCCGTTCGGCGTGGTCGGCATCATCTACGAAGCCCGCCCGAACGTGACAGCCGACGCGGCGGGCATCTGCCTGAAGTCCGGCAACGCGGTGCTCCTGCGCGGTTCGTCCTCGGCGGCCGAGTCGAACGCCGCGATCGTCGAGGTACTCCGCGCCGCCGCGGCGGCGACCGGTCTGCCGGCCGACGTGATCCAGGGCGTGCCGGGGGACCGCGCCGCCGTCAAGGAATTGATGCAGGCACGCGGCCTGGTCGACGTACTGATCCCGCGTGGTGGGGCCGGGCTCATCCAGACAGTGGTGTCGGAATCCACCGTGCCGGTGATCGAGACGGGCGTCGGCAACTGCCACGTCTATGTCGATTCCGCTGCCGATCTGGATCTCGCGCTCACCATTCTGCTCAACGCCAAGACCCAGCGGCCGAGTGTCTGCAACGCCGCCGAGTCGCTGCTGGTGCACGCCGAGGTCGCGTCCGAGTTCCTGGCGAAGGCTTTGCCCGCTTTGGTGGACGCTGGCGTCACTGTGCACGGCGATGCCGAGGTTGTTGCTGCGGGCAAGGACATTGAGTCGGCTGCTGACGTTGTGCCGGCGACCGAGGAGGACTACGGCAAGGAGTACTCCTCGCTGGATCTCTCGGCCGCTGTGGTGCCGTCGCTCGAGGCCGCGGTGGAGCACATCCGCCGGTACAGCTCGAGTCACACGGACGCGATCATCACCCGGTCGCAGGCGGCCGCCCGGCAGTTCGTCCAGGCGGTGGACTCGGCCGCGGTGGTGGTGAACGCGAGCACGCGGTTCACCGACGGTGGCGAGTTCGGGTTCGGCGCCGAGATCGGGATCTCCACCCAGAAGCTGCATGCACGCGGGCCGATGGGACTGCCGGAGATGACGTCGACGAAGTACATCGTCATCGGCGATGGGCAGATCCGGAACTGAGCAGCGGGGCCGCGTCGATCGAGTGCACGGTCAGATCCCCGGCCGCCAGGACCGCCAGCGCGGCCGCGTAGTCCGACCCGGCCTCGAGGTCGACCAGTTGGACCGGCCCGTCGTACCCGTGCCACTCCTGCACCTCGGCCGGCTGGTCGGGCGCGCTGACGATGACCTTGCGCAGATCCGCCCGCATCCCGTGGCCCGTCGCCTTCACGACCGCTTCCTTGCGAGTCCAGTACGCCGTGAACGCGCGCGCCCGGGCGGCTGGTTCGTACCTCGCGAGCTCCTTCGTCTCCACCTCGGCCAGGCTCACCGTGGCGAGGGAGTCCGCGTCGATCTTCGGGTCGATCACCTCGACGTCGAGGCCGACCGGCGTACTGGGGTGGAAGGCCACGGCCACAAGATCGCCCGAGTGCGATACGGACAGCTGCATCCCCTCGGTGCGAACCTTTCCGTGCGGGCGGCCGCAGTCGGGACAGGTCCGATCGAGCTTCACCTGGTCGGGCGGCAGCAGGAGATGTACGCCGAGGACTCGGCGCGCGACGGCGCAACCAAGGAGGAAGCGGGCCTTGTCCTCGTCGCGGGCATAGGCGACGAGACGGCCGTGCTCGGCGCCATCAAGCTCGTCGGCCAACTCGGGTCGCGCGTCGCTGACCCGCGCCCACCAGACCTCGACGTTCACCGGCCAGCCTCGGCAGTCTCGACGGCCCAGGTGATCGCCTCGGCGCTGGGTTGATTGACCTTCATCGGGATTCCATCACGTTTGATCCGGCCTCGAGAGGAATTGAGCCTACCCCGCTGATCGACGTCGCGAGGGGATCGCGCCGTCGGCTCACCCGGGCACGTCGCTAGCCGGCTCATTCCGAGATGGGAGCGGGGCGCGCTTCCCAGCGGGTCGACAGGATCACGGTCGTCCGGGTCCTGACCACGCCGTTCACGCGGCGCAGGTTGCCGACGACCTCCTCGAGCTCGGTCACGTCCGCGACCCGGACCTTCACCACCAGCTCCTGGTCGCCGGCGACGAACCAGCAGTCCTCGACGGCCGCGATCTCCCGGACGCCTTCGACGATGTCGTCCGTCTCCACGTCGTCGCGCTGGAACAACCCGATCAGCGCGCTCGTCCCGAGCCCGACCTGTTCCGGCGCGACCACGGCCCGGTAGCCGAGCAGTACGCCGCGGTCCTCCAGGCGCTTCACCCGCTCCTGGACACTCGGCCCGGACAGGCCCACCACCCGGCCGAGCTCCGCCCAGCTGGACCGTCCGTTCGCCCGCAGCGCCTCGATCAGCTGCCGATCGATCGCGTCCATGGAGCTCCTCCGTTGCCGCAGATTCGTAGGCAGATCGCTGGGTCTGCCTTTAATTCGTTTGTGTAGAGACCTTCTCTATCGTACAATTTCCTGTGTCGGGCCGCCCGTTCCGACATCCGCCTCAACCTTGCGAAGGAATCATGATCACCCCCGAAGTTGCCCGTGCCCACATCGACGAGCTGCACCGTGTCGCTGCCATGCACCAGCGTGCGCACGCCTTGCCGTCCGCCTGGCGCCGGCTGCTGACCCGCTACATCCGCCACAGCTGACCCACCCCTCCCGCGCGACCGGCCGGCCTCAGGCCACCGGTCGCGCTTGTGCAGGGCGGCAAGAGATAGGCTCTGCCCCATGGTTTCCCAACTTCTGCCGCAGCTCGGAGCAGCCGCCGCTGAGGCGTCAGTCATCTCGCCCTGGTGGTTCGGCGGGTTCGCCTTGTTCGTGCTGATTCTGCTGCTCGCCATCACCGTGATCATGGGCAAGGGCCGGCCGCACAGCTGAGGCGGCTGAACAAGATGGTGGATTCCCCCGAGCGGGTGCGACCCGGCCGCAGGCTGGGCGTGATGGGTGGCACGTTCGACCCGATCCACCACGGCCACCTGGTGGCAGCCAGCGAAGTACAGTCGTACTTCGATCTGGACGAGGTGATCTTCGTCCCGACGGGTCAACCGTGGCAGAAGCTGGACCGCGAGGTCTCGCCCGCCGAGGACCGGTACCTGATGACGGTGATCGCCACCGCCTCGAACCCCCGGTTCTCCGTCAGCCGGGTCGACATCGACCGCCCCGGCCCGACGTACACGATCGACACCCTGCGGGACCTGGCCGGGCTGTATCCCGACGCGGAACTGTTCTTCATCACCGGTGCCGACGCGCTGGCCCAGATCCTCACCTGGCGCGACGTGGACGAGATGTTCAAGCTGGCCCAGTTCGTCGGGTGTACCCGGCCGGGGACCGAGTCGCTCGAGCTACCGCTCGACAAGCTCCCGATGGACCGGATCACCCTCCTCGAAGTACCGGCGCTGGCCATCTCGTCGACCGAGTGCCGCCAGCGGGTCGCGAAGGGCAACCCGACCTGGTATCTCGTCCCCGACGGGATCGTCCAGTACATAGCCAAGCGCCAGCTCTACACCAACCACTAGAAGGAACACATGCCTGCCACCGAACGCGTCGTCGAGCTGCTCACCGCGGCAGCCGAGGCGGCCCACGACAAGAAGGCCGAGAACGTTCTCGCGTTCGATGTCTCCGAGCAGCTCGCCATCACCGATGCCTTCCTGGTCGCCTCCGCGTCCAACGACCGCCAGGTGCGCGCGATCGTGGACGCGATCGAGGAGAAGCTGCGGGTCGACTTCGACGCCAAGCCGGTACGCCGGGAAGGCGCGCGCGAGGGCCGCTGGGTGCTGCTCGACTACCTCGAGGTGGTCATCCACGTGCAGCACGACGAGGAGCGCAACTTCTACTCCCTCGAACGGCTCTGGCGCGACTGCCCGATCATCCCGCTGCCGTCGCCGGTGCCGGGCGCTCCTTCCGCTTCGGCCGAATGAGCGCGGGACGGCTGATCGTCTGGCGGCACGGCCGGACCGAGTGGAACCTGCAGGACAAGATCCAGGGCCAAGCGGACATCCCGCTGGACTCCGTCGGTATCTCCCAGGCCCGGGCCGCTGCCGCACGCCTCGCCTCCCTCGCCCCGACCAGGCTCTTTTCCAGCGACCTCCAGCGCGCCGCGGCCACCGCCGGTGAACTGGCAGCCCTGACCGGCCTCAAGGTCGAGTACGACGAGGCGTTGCGCGAGATCAACGTCGACGACTGGGCCGGCATGACCATGGAAGAGCTGGCCGCGATCCACCCGGAAGCAGCCGCCCGCATCCGCTCCGGCGAACCCCAGCGCCGCGGTACCGCCGGCGAAACCGTCGAGGAAGTCGCCGAGCGCTTCGCCCCAGCCCTGGAGCGCGCAGTCGAGCACGCCGAGCCGTCGGACACGGTCGTCGTAGCCACCCACGGCCTGGCCGCGCGCGTCGGCATCTGCCTGTTCCTAGGCATCCCCAAGGACCACTGGCCCGCCTTCGGAGGCTTGTCGAACTGCAACTGGGTCTCCCTCCTCCCCAGCCGCCACGGCCGCTGGCGCATCGAAGAATGGAACGCCGGCTCCCTCCCAGAACCAGTAATGAGCGACGACCCGCAACGGTGATCCAGTCGTGATCCGGCACCCCTGACCCCGATTTTTCCTTCGGGCAGGGTGTCGGTTAGACTTTCGCAGTCGCAAGACAGCAAGGGGCTTTGGCGCAGTTGGTAGCGCGCTTCCATGGCATGGAAGAGGTCAGGGGTTCGAATCCCCTAAGCTCCACCGCAGGTCAGAGGCCCTTTCCCGGTCGGGAAAGGGCCTCTGATATTTGACCCGGGAGGCTACGGCTTCGCGTTCGCCTTGCCGCCTTGGCCAGGGAAGATCTCGTCCATCTTCGTAGCGCCTTCCGTGAGCACCGGTCGCAGCTCGTGTCGGTAGACCTTCTCCGTCACGTTCGTGCTGGCTTGCCCGACCAACCGCGAGATGTCCTCGATCGGAACACCCTTGCTCGACAGCAGCGAGACGAAGCTGTGCCGCAGTTCGCGAGGCGTCCACATCGTTGGGTCGAGTCCGGCCGCCTTGACAACCTTCCGAAACGCACGGCGCACGTTGGCGGCATCGAGCTGTGTGCCGATCTCGGAGGTGAAGACCAGGCTGAGGTTCTGCCAGCGGCGTCCTACTGCCTGCCGCCGTACCTCCTGGCGCTCCCTGTGCTCCTCCAGCGCTTCCACGCAACGCACGGCCAGCTCCAGCGTTCGCCGGGACTTACATGTCTTCGTGTCGCCGTGAGACCGGACCGAGCGCCAAACCTGGATCGATGGTGGTACGACAGGATGTGCCTTCGACTTCCCGACAAGGTCTAGGTTCGTCCAGGTCAAGGCTCGCACTTCTTCGGTTCGGGCGCCTGTCAGCAGCGACACGACGATGTAGGCGTGCATCGTTGAGGATTCGGCGGCTCTCAGAAGCGCTTGGGCCCGCTGCACCGAGAGCGATTTCGACGGGCGCCCGCCATTGCCAGTCGGGATCTCGCACAGCATCACCACGTTGCGGTGCACCTTCTCCCTCGCCTGTGCCCGCACGATCGACCGACGCAGAATCAGCCTGGCTCGCCTCGCTAGCCGTACTCCGGTACGCCGGGGTTCTTGTGGTCGATCCACCCGACGTCGACAGGCTCGGCACCGTCTCTGAACCCGGTGAGCTCCGGCACCGGCGACATGCTCGCGGAGAGCTTTCGGTGGGAGTGGGTACTCGGTCAGTTCGAGCTGCCCGACCTGCATTCGGGCGCTCATGGAACCGAAGAGGGCGAGAGTTCGTGAGTGACCTGTCGATCCTTGACGCCACGCCGTACTCGCTGCCAAGCGAGCGGCTGGATCCTTGGAGGAGTTGCGGGCGCGGCTCCGTGCGGCCCGATACAACCTCCGTGCTGCGATCGAGCAGGCGCGGAGGATTGGGCTTGTCCGGGAGATGGATCGTGCTCACGGCTACTCGTCCGTGTTCGAGAGCAACAGCATCGAATTTGAGGGACCTGATTTGGCTGGGACTGTGGAGGCGATCGAGTCCGACACAGGACAGAAGGTTCTGCGGGATCTAAACGTTCACCTCCTGCCTGAAGTTCTTCGGCGTGACGAACGTGCATTCGCGGCGATCGGGCTTGAAACCGCTCGTGTGCTCGCCTTGCGCTACATCGGCGGTGGAATGCGTGGCCTGTCGCACTCCGATGTTCGCTCATTGCATTCGGTCGTAATGTCCGGCTCGTGGTTCGCGGGTCAGTATCGAAGCTTCGATGCTCGTATTTCGGGTGCGGATCACGTGCCGTTTCCGACGTACGAGATCGCCTTTGCGATGTCGGAGCTCGCCGACTGGAGTCAGCAGACGGTCGATGATGACTTCGCAGTCTTGCGTGCAGCGATTGGGCACGCTTGGTTCACACATGTTCACCCATTCCAGGGCGGGAATGGTCGCTGGCCCGGCTGATTGCAAATGTGATGCTCGGTCAGGATGGTCTGCCGCCTGCAATCGTGAAAGCACGGTCCCAGAGGAGCCAGTACATTGCAGCCTTGGCGCACAGTGATGAGGGCGGCGACATCATGCCACTTGCGGGGCTATTTCTGGAGACGATCGAGCGCTATGTGACCGAGCTTCAGCGACCGAAGACCTTCAAGAAAATGTTCGACCAGTTGGTCGCGCGTCGCGGTGACAACTACTTCGAATGGTATCGCAATTGCCTGCGCGACTTCATGGATCGGCTTCGCTCCGAGTTGAAGCTTTCCGGCCTCCACCTGACCATGCTGGATGAGCTTTCTCAGGATGTATTCGATCAACTGCGGGAGGGTTATCAGTTCAACGTCCGTAGTGCGGTGATCGCCGACGACCTTGGCCAGGAAATTATGCTCTACCACAGGCACCCATCGACCGCGTCTCGCAACCGATTTGCAAAGGACGACATCGTCCCGACGATCGCGTTCGCGTTACCCAATCGGCGGTGGAACCTTGATCCTTACCGGCGCGCCTCCCGATTTGATCTTGAAGGTCTGTCCGACTTGTGGATCCAGCCGGATCGGCCCGTGCGCGTGTACGTGGATGACAAGACCGGAGTGAGCGCGTGCACTGTGACCGACGCTGCGTCTCGGCTGGCGGACCGTTTGAGGGCTCTTCGCAGTTGAGGGTGTACCGGGGGTCGGCGCGTCGGTCGGCAGATAAGGGTCGAGGTCTCCCGAGGATGGAAGTTCTCACACTGCCCATCCGGAAGACCTCGACGTGCACGACGCTACCCCTGAAACGGGCTTCACCTGCCCTGATGTGACCACATTCGTTCGTGTCGACGAGCTCGGCCTGGAAGTCACCGGGCAGCGACTCGACCCGGGCCGTGCGGTTCTGGCGTGTCGGGTCGTCGATCCCGACGATGGATCCGCGGGATGGTGTCGCCGCTGTGGCTGTGAAGGTGTCCCGCGGGACACCGTGACCCGCCGGCTGGCGCACGAGCCACTCGGGTGGCGCCCCACCACCCTGGTCCTCACGATCCGCCGCTACCGGTGCACCGGCTGCGGGCACGTGTGGCGCCAGGACACGTCCAGGGCCGCCGAGCCGCGCGCGAAACTGTCCCGGCGCGGTCTGCGGTGGGCGCTGGAGGGGATCGTGGTCCAGCACCTCACCGTCGCCCGGGTCGCCGAGGGACTCGGGGTGTCGTGGAACACCGCCAACGACGCGGTTCTTGCCGAAGGCAAGCGCGTCCTCATCGACGATCCCGCCCGGTTCGACGGCGTGCGCGTGATCGGCGTCGATGAGCACGTGTGGCGTCACACCCGCCGTGGCGACAAGTACGTCACCGTGATCATCGACCTGACAGGGATCCACGACGGCACCGGCCAAGCCCGGCTGCTCGACATGGTCGAGGGCCGCTCCAAGCAAGCCTTCAAGACCTGGCTCACCGAACGACCCGATGCCTGGCGCGACGCCGTCGAAGTGGTGGCGATGGACGGGTTCACCGGCTTCAAGACCGCCACCACCGAGGAACTGCCCGACGCGGTCACGGTCATGGATCCCTTCCACGTGGTCCGCCTCGCCGGTGATGCCCTCGACCGTTGCCGACGCCGCGTCCAACAAGCCATCCACGGCCACCGTGGCCGCAACGGCGACCCGCTCTACTCCGCTCGCCGAACGCTGCACACCGGCGCTGACCTCCTGACCGACAAGCACAAGGACCGCCTGAACGCCCTGTTCGCGGCCGACGAGCACGTCGAGGTCGAGGCCAGCTGGAGGATCTACCAGCGGATGATCGCGGCCTACCGGGAGCCAGACCGGGCCCGCGGCAAGAAGTTGATGACCCAGCTGATCGACTCGGTCAGCAAGGGTGTTCCCGCCGCGCTGAGCGAGATCATCACGCTCGGCCGGACACTGAAGAAGCGGGCCGACGACGTGCTGGCCTACTTCGACCGTCCCGGCACCAGCAACGGGCCGACCGAGGCGATCAACGGCCGCCTCGAACACCTCCGCGGCTCAGCCCTCGGATTCCGCAACCTCACCAACTACATCGCCAGATCCCTACTCGAGAGCGGCGGGTTCAGGCCGCTGCTACACCCTCGATCGTGAAGAGCCCGTTTGAGGCGTGGGTTCCCTCGACGCTTCGCGATCCCGAACGATGCGTACGGACTGCTCGGTGGCTGCCGAGAATCCACGGCGGTCCTGGATAGTCGTGCGCGCTGAGCGTTGGCTGAATGAGCGCGCCTGCCGTCGCGCGTAGGTGCGCTGGTGGGCACCTTGTTGCCTACAAGGCGGCAACGTATGCGTTGAAGTCTCGTGCAAACTGCCGTGCATCTGACTCCTTCTTGTTCTTGACGTGCTCACTCAAGACAAACCCGTCTCCCTCAATCACAAGGAACACATCCTTGTCTGAGGTCTTCTTCTTGAAGGCAAGGGCAAAGACTCCTAGGGCAAGGATGCGAGTAGCGGTGAACCTGTCTCTAATCTCTCCCTCTGTCTGGACTGAGGCTTTGGCTCCCTTCATGGAACCCCCGGAATTCTTCTTCATGAACTCGTGTACCTCATCGTCCTTGATTTTCAGGCTGAAGCCGGTTGCCTTGAGACTCAAGAGAGATAGCTGAGCCTTCCTCTGCCTCTCTGCCTGCTTTGCCCTTCGTTCTCCCTTGTCACCGAACATCTTTGTTCCCCTCCTGGTCTTCGTACTGCATCTGTAGGTACCAGTAAACGTCTGCGTCAGTTGGTCCAGTTAGATGATACTCCTCTAGTTGTTCGAACATCTGTTAATCCTTCTCCCTTATTTATTCTCTAAGTGCGGGGCCGTAGGCCCGCGCGCAAGCTTCGCTGCGCAATCAATCTCTCTCTTACAATGGAGAAGTAGTCACTCAGCTTGTTACATGTTCACTGTTACCTGAATGACTACCTCTCCAGAACTTGTTGCCTGGTTTTGGGTAGGCGTATCCATCAGGAGGCAAGCCCTGAGGTTCAAAGCCTGAGGTTCAACCGGTCTCAATAGTGCGGCGCGCTCTCCCACATTAAGTCAGGCCCTTTGCGAGCTAGGGCGCGCTGGATCGCATCGCGACGATCAAGACGTGTGAGACGAGTGGGACACTGTTTCAGGCTGTATGAGAGCTGGTTCGAGTACACATGAGTGTGCTGAGACGGCGTCAGGGCTACTCATAACCCGGCGGTCGCGTCCTCATCCCGCGTGGCCGGCGCTAGCCTAAGTTGGTGAGTACCGATGATCAGTGGATTGGAAATCTGGGCCATCTGGCTCTTGCGGACGCCATGCTCGGTGCGTTGTTGATCGACATGCTGACGATCCTCGCGCACGCCCGATATCCCGATCAGCCAGGATCAGTTGACCTCGTCGCGACCACAAAGCAGGCAGCTCGGGAGTTGCAGAAGGTCCTGGAGGCTGACCCTGCCCTGTTCGGAGAGACCGCCGGACCTTGGTTAGCGGATGTCGTTGCAGCAACCGACGCCCGCAACGAGCTCCTCCACGCCGTCGCGCTGAACCAGTGTGACGTTTGTGGCGCGGCGAGCAGGTTCATGATCCCCGCTCGGGCAACGAGGTCGACCGATCTGACGAGGCCGTGCAGGAACTGACGGCCCAGCTCTGGACCTTTCGTGCAGACGGCAGGGCTGTCGCAGGCCAGATCGCCGAACTGGTGAATGCACGTATCGTGGCGTTCGCAAACGAATCGCCAACGCAACCGAGCAGATCCAGAACCCGCCACAGGTCAGCCCTCAGCACGTGACTCGGAAGTGTGCGAGTTGTGACGGCAACGGAAGAGGCAGCGCCAACCACACCCTGGGGATCGCAATTGAGGTGTGGCCGGACCGCCTGAAAGACGTTCGGACCAAGGCGTCCGGAGCGTAGGGGAACCCACGTACGCCGGGCGGCCGCCGATCGATCAACCGTGTAGGTGTCGACTGACATAGCCGGGTTAGGCTCTCTTCATGTTATATGACGCGTTCATCTGTCACGCGAGCGAAGACAAGGAAGAATTTGTCCGACCCTTGGCAGAGCGGTTACGCGCTGAACATGTCGAAGTCTGGTACGACGAGTTCAGTCTCACGGTCGGGGACAGCCTCCGTAGGTCGATCGACCGCGGCCTCAGCCAGTCGCGGTTCGGTGTTGTTGTATTGAGTCAAGCCTTCTTCAGAAAACGGTGGACTCAGCGCGAATTGGATGGCCTCGTCGCCCGCGAAATGTCCGGGGATGACCGCGTCATTCTACCGATATGGCGGGGGGTTGGGCCATCCGACATACTTGAGTACTCGCCACCGCTGGCCGACACGCTGGCAATCTCCGCCGATAGAGGCTTGGATGAGGTGGTGCACCAGCTCGTTGCCAAAATTAAGCCTCAAGGTTCCACGCTCATCAATGCACGGGACCATCTCCTCGACCTCGGATTTGTTCCGCCCGTGATCAGTGATGATTGGTGGCTCGACATTGCCGCAGCTTCGGAATCCAATGACATGGAAGGTGGATTTCAGGAGTCGATGGGGTGGGGTAGGTGGGGATTTCCCTTGCCGCCGCCATCGAAGGATCCTGCTGAGCGTGGATTCCGTATGGCTTGGGCGGCATTGCAGATGACCTGGCAGCGCGAGGCTGAATCTCGGCCTATCACGCAGGCAACCCCGCCGGAAGTCGTCCTGGAGTTCATCGATTCCCAAGTTGGTCTGGCAGACGCGTGTAGCCGCTTCCCTCGCTACTTAATTAGCTACGCCCCGCAGTTGGTTATCCCGGGATTTGGCGGAAGGTTCGAGGAAGCCATTGAGGCGTTATACCGCCGTTCGCGTGCGGTTGCGGAGGAGTCCATCGCCCGTGGGTCAATTTCTGGTACAGCCCTTACAGTTGACGGTCGGCCTCCGAGATGTGACGACGAGTATGTCCTTCGCGATCCAGAGTACGGGGGCTACCGTCCTGCACATGTCGCGTGCGGATATGTGCAGGGCAACTACGTTGCAAACGGTCCACCGGTTAAGTTCTACAGCCATATCGACTATCTCGCCTGGCTACTCTCGGACGGCAGTCAGTGGCTCCCTGCTGAAACACGCGACCTCCTCACTCGGGGCATGGCCGAGTGGGACGTGTGGATCTGGGATACCCGCGACCGCGCCGCAGAAGAGCAGTACGGGTTCGAAGAGATCGACTGTTCAGGGGCACTTGGTGAAGCGCTAAGTGAGGCGACCGTGCAGCGCGATTTCAAACAGGACGCGAACGTTCGTGCAGACCTAGCGCACCGACTCGACCTAAGCTCGCAACTGCTGAGCCTCCCCGAGAACGGTGAGGAGCTGGCGGCGCGGGTCTTGAGTCCGGAGTTCCTCCGTCTTTACTTCGCGGCAAAGTCAGCGAGGGGGGATCGATTGGAGTAGAAGCCGCTGGGTTTTGTCAGTTCTGTCAGGCGGACTCGCGTCGCGGCCTCAGTGAGGGGGGAGTAGTCCTGACCAACGCTCCGCACACGTGAGATGCCCCTCCTGGAGTTTCTGTACCCCTCGCCCTCGAGCCGCAGGATGCGATCACTCCGCCCGCCGGCCCGCTGGATGTGCGGCCCTAGGGAGGGGCATCTCCTCGTGGTTCCCGGGAGGCTACGACCCTGCATCCGCCCGGACGTCACCGGACGTCCGTGGACTCAGAGGCGTGCAGGCCAAGGCGTCCGCAGCACAGGGGAACTCCATGGCATGGAAGAGGTCAGGGGTTCGAATCCCCTAAGCTCCACCGCAGGTCGTCCGTCTGCTTGAGGATCTGATCCATCGTCGCGGCTCCTCTCGTCATCAGCGGCCGCAACTCATGCCGGTAGACCTTCTCGGTGGCGTTGGTGCTCACGTGGCCGACCAGGCGCGATATGTCCTCGATCGGTACTCCGCTGCTGGACAGCAGCGACACAAAGCTGTGCCGCAACTCGCGAGGCGTCCAATCCGCTGCGACCAAGCCGGCGCCCCTGACTACGGCTCGGAACCATCGCCGGACGTTGGCAGCTCCAACGGTGTACCAAGTTCGGACGCGAACACGAGGGTCGAGATGGGTCCATAGCCTCTCGGCGGCCTCGCGGCGGATGTTCTGGCGTTCCTGCCTTCGCCTTAGCGGCGAGCACATTCGTCTACCTCGTCCGCGCTCAGGTCGCGCAGCTTCCGCGCGCCGAGTGACGCGATGACGTGGTTGTTGGCCAGCGTTCGGAGGGTCTCTCTGGTCGTCGGGTTACGGGTGTGCAGGCCGTAGGTGAGCTCGGCCGCGATCAGCGGCCAGTCCTGCTCGATTGCGGCCAGGTCAGCGGGGGTCGGGTAAGGCTTGCGCCTGACGGGGACATCGGAGTGGACTTCACCACAGGTCCAAGGCCGCGCGGTAGACGGCCAATTCGTCGTTGATCTCGGACCTTGTCGATCACTTTGACCTTGAAAGTCCTCTATGTCTGTCAGGGCACGGCGGCCGCTGCCTAAGTCACCCGCAGCAGGGCCAGCATCCCGCCCATCCAGGTGACGAACTCCCGTCCGGCGGGAGAGAGATGGTCGAGGTAGTCCTGAGCGGCTGTGAACAACCACGTCGCCCTCGTCGCGCACCGGTCGGCACGCGCCACACAGTCGTCCGGAGCGTGGAAGTCGTCTCCGCGGCGCTCGGCGGCCAGACCGAAGAACACCGCGAGGGACAGGTAGACCTGCATGGACGTCAGCAACCTGTCGAGCGGCCATCCGCCGTACCGTTCATCGTCCTGGTGCCAGTCCGGGGTGATCCGTGGCGAGCTGTAGGGCCTGAAACCGACGGGGAACAGCGCGTGGACGTACTCGATGTCCAGGAACTTGAGGTGGATCGACTCGTGCACGAGTGTCTCGGCCACCGCAGCGCGATCTGACAAGGCATGGGGAGACAGGAAGACGACGCCGGAGAGGCCAGGTGCAGTGAGTGCGTTGATCGGCGGGCCCGCTCCCTCGAAGTCGCCGACGACCACGGTGCGGAGGTGCGACAGCGCGCTTCGGGCGAGACTTGGCGTGACCTGGAGGGCCAGGTGCACTCCCTCATCGAGCAGCTGAACCTGCTCGTCGGTCGGTACCTCGATTCCGAACCCAGGCAGCCGTTTGAGCACCTCCTCGACGAAACGGCGCCCCGGCACGGTGGCCGGCCGATCATCGGCCCAGACGAAGGAATGACCAGGCGCTGAGCCCAGGGGAACGCACCTCGCGGTGGCGTCGAGCATCGACCTCTCCCCTGCCTCGGCATGCGCTGCCGCGCAGAGAAGCACCTCGCTCAGCGTCGCCGCGTCGATCGCATCCAGACCACGGAGAAGGGTTAACACACCGTCCTCAAGAGTGCGCCTGACCAGCGGGTCCTGGAACAGAGGCTCAGCACCCTCGCGGCCCTCGATAGCGGCTAACAGCGTTTGGGCCCCCGGGGACTGCTCGGCGATCAGCGCGAGCAGCCTGACGTACTCAGCCGAGGTGTTTCGCGAGAGGTAGTCGTAGCTCCCGAACGGTGTGCCGTCGGACAACTCGGACTCAGTGGCCGCCAAACTCGCGGTCCCCACGGACCCGAAGGGCACGCTCACGTCGTCGCTTCGACTCGCGCACTCTCGGTGACCGCTTCGGTCACTGCGGGGAAGTGGAGGTACAGCAGCGGACAGAACGTGCCCGGCTGGGCGTAGAGGAGGGTGCAGACCGTGTTCGGGAAGGCTTTGAGCTCCCCTTCGTCTTGGGTCGGCGTCCCCTCCGGGCTGGAGAAGACCCGCTTCGCCGCCTCTAGGTGACGGATGAGCAGGTCGATCGACTCGGCGCCTTGCGCCTCACCGGCTCCCTGATCGGTGGCGTTGTAGACCGTCATCGAACGCTCCCTTCCAAGGCGACACTGACAGCTTCGTTCCTTTGAACCACTCACCAGATCCCCTGTCAATACCGGACTAGCTCGCAAGCGTCTCGGGTCACCTGCGAGGTCTGGGGCTCGGCGCTGATGGCCGCGTGGTGTCGGTGTCTGCGCTCAGGGTAGGGACCGGCGAACGCGCTGGCCTACAACCTTCGGGAGACCGGCCTCTCGCATGACCCGGGAGGCTACGTTAATCGGTTGCACGCCACCGAGGCGGAGTATCAGATTCCGGCTATGACGATTGTGCTGAGTACGCCGACGGCCGACGGGGTGCGAGAGGCTATGGCGGCGCTGCGGGAGTGGCAGCACGACGAAGCGCCGATGCAGCTGCATCCCGGGGACATCGGCTGGAACTACCGGTTCGGAACGGCCGAGACGGCCGCGGTGGTCCGGACCTGGAGCCGGGACGGACGGATCCTCGCTGTCGGGATGCTGGATTCGCCGACGGTGGTGCGGATGACGGTCGCTTCCGACGCTTTCCAGGACGAGGACTTGGCGCGGCGGCTCGTCGAGGACTTCTCGCTGCCAGAGCGCGGCGTGCTGCCGGAAGGAGCGGTGTCCATCGAGGCGCCGCAGGGCCTGCTGCTCCACGAGCTGTTGACCAAGGAGGGCTGGGGTGTCGACGAGCCGTGGACGCCGCTCTTCCGCGACCTCGCCGAAGCGGTGGAGGACCCCGGCGTGTGGATCAAGGCGATCGGCCTGGAGCAGGCACAGGACTTCGCCGACGTCCTGCGGTCCGCGTTCAACACCACGAGGCCCACGCGCGAGTACCGGCACGAGATGTCGGCGGCACCGTTCTACGCCGACGCCCGATGCCTGGGTGCTTACGACGACCAGGGCAACCCCGCGGCGGTGGTGACGGTCTGGTCGGCCGGCCCGGGGAAGCCGGGACTGGTCGAGCCGATGGGCGTCCATGCGGACCACCGCGGCCGCGGCTATGGCCGGGCGATCACCGTCGCCGGGGCGGCCGCACTGCGGGAGATGGGCTCGTCGAGCGTGCGCGTGTGCACGCCGAGCTCTAACGTCGGCGGCGTCGCAACGTACAAGGCTGCTGGGTTCTCGGCGAGGCCGGAGATCGCCGACCGGATCCGGAAGGTCTGACCTGCTGTTCAGAAGAAGGGCAAGGCGGAGATCTGTTGGGAAAATGAGCGCCGTTCTGCGTAAGCCAGGAATGCGACCCCCGCCAATGGCATGGAAGCGTTCAGGGGTTCTAATCCCCTAGTACGACAGCCGTGGTTCGTGATGATGCCCTCCGGCAGGGGGCCCGCGGAGGGCTGGGTGGGCGGCCCTGACCAAGAGTGGGGTCCTGGGACAGGTAGTCGGGGCCTTGAACACGTTATTTCGTGTCCGCGGTCCCTGGTTGGTGTTCAAAGCCGCCGCTTCTTGACCGCTGGCCTGATCTAGAGAAGTCACGGTGACGCATGCCCTGCGTCAGTGGTCGTGTCAGGGGCGTGTCAGGCGGGTGTCAGGCCAGGCGCCGACGGTAGTCGCATGACAAGTACAGCAAATGCAGCATCAGAGCTGCGGCACCGCGAGCCCAGGATCCGCGTGCAGAGCATAGAAAAGTCCTACAAGGAGTTGCACGTACTGCGTGGCGTGACCTTCGACGTGGCACCGGGCAGCATCTTCGCCCTTCTCGGCTCGAACGGGGCAGGAAAGACCACGATCGTGAGAATCCTGTCCACGCTGCTGAGATCGGACGGCGGCACAGCCACTGTCAATGGCTTCGACGTCGCGACGGACCCGCTCCGCGTTCGAGAGTCCATCAGTTTGACCGGGCAGTTCGCCGCGGTCGATGAGATCCTCTCCGGTCGAGAGAACCTGGTGCTGGTTGCCAAGCTGCGGCATCTGAAAGCCTCCGGCCAGGTCGCCGATGATCTTCTCGCACGCTTCAACCTCGCCGATGCAGGTTCGCGGAAGGTGTCGACGTATTCGGGGGGCATGCGCCGTCGCCTTGACATCGCCATGAGCCTGATCGGGCAGCCGGAGGTGATCTTCCTCGATGAGCCGACCACGGGGCTCGACCCCGAAGCACGCATCGAGGTGTGGCAGGTCATTCAGGAGCTCGCCAAGCAGGGGACCACCGTTCTGCTCACCACGCAGTATCTCGACGAGGCTGAGCAACTCGCAGATCGGATCGCGATCCTTCACGAGGGCCGGATCATCGCGAACGGCACCCTCGCCGAGCTGAAGCAACTCCTCCCACCAGCGACGGTCGAGTACGTCGAAAAGCAGCCGACCCTGGAAGACATCTTCCTCGCGCTCGTTGGGAACAACGGCAAAGACGAGACGGGTAAGGACCAGTCATGACGACACACTTCTTCGGAGACACGGCCGTTTTGCTGGGCCGCTCGATGCGTCACATCTTCCGGAGCGTGGACACGATCATCACGACCGCGATCACGCCGATCGCCATGATGCTGCTGTTCGTCTACGTTCTCGGCGGGGCAATCGAGACAGGAACCGACAACTACGTCAACTACCTGCTGCCGGGAATCATGCTGATCGCGATCGCCTCGGGCATCGCGTATACCGCCGTTCGGTTGTTCACCGATATGAAGAGCGGCATTTTCGAGCGTTTCCACTCCATGCCGATCGCACGATCGTCCGTGCTGTGGGCACATGTTCTGACCTCGCTGGTAGCCAACGGGCTCTCGGTCGTGATCATCGTGCTCGTAGGCCTGGTGATGGGATTCCGCACATCAGCAGGCCCACTGGCGTGGCTCGCTGTCGCCGGAATCCTGGCACTGTTCACCCTGGCACTCACCTGGATCGCAGTCCTCGCCGGCCTATCAGCGAAGTCCGTGGACGGTTCCGCCGGATTCTCCTACCCGCTGATCTTCCTGCCCTTCATCAGTTCCGCTTTCGTCCCCACGGCCACCATGCCGGGTCCCGTGCGCGCCTTCGCCGAGAATCAGCCGGTCACGTCGATCGTCAATACGATCCAGGATCTGTTCGCACAGCGACCGGTAGACAGCGATATCTGGATCGCTCTCGCCTGGTGCCTGGGCATCCTCGTTCTCGGCTACGTCCTCGCCATTCGCACCTACCGGCGCAAGATCAGCTGAGGGCCACTCGGACAAGCTCGCCTTCCGCCCACCAACACCTCACGCAGGCACAACTTCGTTTCCTCGCAGGGCGAGCCGGGCCCGTCCGACGCCAAGGTCTCGGTCCACGCCCGTACCCGGCACGGCGACATCACCCTTCAACGCGCGGCAAGCTGACCCCTCACGACGCGAGCGTGTCCTCGATCAGCTGAGACCAGCTCGTCTGCCTACCCTCCCGCGTCACCTCGGCGAACCGTGCTTCGCCGAGGTGACGTCGCGCGTCCAGCTCGATCCTGGCCGCGTCTGATTGCGACAGATCCGCCAGCCCGCGGACGCTGACGCTGGCCGCGAGCAACCGCGCTGCCTGTTCGTACTGGTCGAGGCGAACTGCCAGATCCGCGAACCCGACAAGTATCGGGGCCATCACGAACGCGTGTCCCAGCTCTGACGCCGCCTGCCAGGCAGCCACGCGGTGGGTACGGGCCTCCCCGGCATCGTCGGCCAGGTAGCCGTGCAGGTTGTGTATCTGTGCGCGAATGTTCGCCTGTTCCGCGGCATCGCCCAAGAGGGTGGTCGCGAGGCCGAGCTGACGGCGGGCCTCCTCGGCGTCGCCGCCCAGGCGAGCTAGCCCCGCCTTGGCGAGCGCCAAGGCGACCAGAGCGTACGGCCAGGTGACACCTTCGGCGCTCCGCTCGGCCTCGGCGATGGAGGCAGCGCTCGCGTCGCGATCGCCGTCAAGCCAGTACAGCATGGCCTGCTGGGTCCGCACCTCGATGACATCCTCGACGGCGCCGACCTCGGTGAGGACCGCGATCGCCTGTTCGTAGTACTCGCAGGCACCGGCGAATTCACCCCGCCGGGCAAGTTGGCCCGCCAGCTCGGACAGGGCCAACGAAATCCCGAACCGCTCGCCGAGCGTCCGGAACTCCGCGAGCGCCAGCTCCAACTGGGCCTCCACCTCCCGGCCGCCCCGGCCGAGCATGGTGCGCATCTTGCCGACCTGCCACCGAGCCATGGCGCGCACCCAGGGGTCGCCGCTGTCCAGCAACGACTCGAACGCGGTCACTGCTTCCTCCGGTGCCTGCAGCAGACGTTCCAGCGGAATCGCGAATGCCAGCAGCGGGTTGTCGTGCCGGCTGAGCTGGCTGAACCGATACGCCTTGTGGATCCATTCCGCGCCCAGGTATTCGTCGCCTTGCCCGGAGGTCACGTAGAGCACCACCAGCCCGTACGTCATGGCGCGGACGTCATCGCTCACCTCGCCCGGGAGGTTGGCGGCCGCGATCAGCAGCTCAAGGCCTTCGGTCCGGCGCCCGCCGAGCCACCAGTACCAACCAGCGGCGGCCGCGAGCCGCATCCCCGCCGGTGCGTCACCGGCCGCGATCGCCCCCCGCAGCGCGGCGCTGAGGTTGTCATGGTCGGCCTCGAGCGTAGCGAGCCATTCCAGTTGCTCGGCGCGGCGCAGATGTGGCTCTGCGGTCAGGGCGAGCTCGGTGAAGTAGGCGAGGTGCGCCAGCCGGGTCTGCTCTGATTCTCCCGCTTCGGCGAGCCGATCCGCGGCGTACTCCTTGATTGTGGTGAGCATCCGATAGCGCGGGGCACCGTCGCCGGCGGTGACCAGCAGCGACTTCTCGGCCAGCGAGGTGAGCAACTCCAGCACTTGATCTCGCTCGACGGCATCACCGAGGCAGACGCGCTCGGCTGCCTCCAGGCCCGCCCCGCCCGAGAACACCGACAGCCTGCGCAGCACCGTCCGCTCGGCATCGGTGAGCAACTCCCAGCTCCAGTCGACCACTGCGCGCAGCGTCTTGTGCCGCGGCAATGCGGTGCGGCTCCCGCTGGTCAGCAGGCGGAACCGGTCATCGAGCCGGTTGGCGAGTTGCTCGATGGTCATGGTCCGCAACCGGGCGGCAGCCAGCTCGATCGCCAGCGGCATCCCGTCCAGCGCCCGGCAGATCCGCACCATCGTCGACAAGGTGTGGTCGTCGACCCCGAGATCCTTCCGTACTGCGCCGGCTCGGTCGCGCAGCAGCCGGACGGCTGGAGAGGATTCGATCTCGCCAGAGCTGGCGTCGGTTGGCATGGCCAACGGATCGACCAGCCACAGCGCCTCACCGGTAATACCGAGTGGTTCCCTGCTCGTCGCCAGAATCCGCAGCCGTCGGCACTCCCCGAGCACCCGATCTGCGAACTTCGCCGCCGCCTCGATCACATGCTCACAGTTGTCCAGGATCAGCAGCGCCTCCCGATCGCGGATCGCGGCGATGAGTCCGTCCACCGGGTCCGCGCTCGGCGCCGTGCCGAGCAGGGCATCCCGGAGCCCGAGCCCGGTGACTGCTGCCTGGGTCACGTCACCGTCGGCGCCGCTGGCGGCGAGTTCCACCAACCAGACTCCGTCCGGCAGGTCGCCGATCAGCGTGCGCGCGGTTTCCGTGGCCAACCTGGTCTTCCCCGCGCCGCCCGGCCCGATCAGGGTGGTGAGCCGATGTTCGGCGATGAGCTCCCGGACCACGGCCACATCAGCGTCCCTGCCGAGGAAACTCGTCAGCTCGGCACGGATGTTGGTCCTCCGGATCTCCTCCCGCTGTCCCAGCTCACCCCGCAGCAACGCGACGTGCAACGCCGACAACTCCGGCGAGGGGTCGACGCCCAGCGCGTCGGCCAGGGCTTGTCTCGTACGCTCGTAGGTGAGTAGGGCCTCGGAGTCGCGGCCGGCTGCCACCAGGGCACGCATCAGCGCAGCCACCAGCGGTTCCCGCAGCGGATGCGCGGTCACCGCGTCGGTCAGTTCCGGGACCAGTTCCGCACCGTGGCCGAGACTGACTTCCGCTCCGAACCGATCCTCCATCGCCGTCAGGCGTAGCCCCTCGAGCCGAGTCACCGCCGCGTCGAACGCCGCGCTGTCCTCCAAACCGACATCCTGCAGGGCCGCACCACGCCACAAGGCGAGGGCCTCGCGCAACAGCCGAACCCGCCGCGGATCCTCCTCGTTGCGGGCCTGACCGACGAGGCGTTCGAACCGCAGGGCATCGACAGCGCCGGGTTCCACCGTCAACCGGTAGCCGCCCGGCTGCCCCTCGACCACACCTCCGGGCAGCGCCTTCCGCAGTCGGGAAGCCAAGCGTTGCAGGGCATTCGACGCGTCGGCGGGCGGGTGCTCACCCCAGATCCAGTCGATCAGCGTCGCCTTCGGGACCACGCGGCCTGGTTCGAGGGCGAGGGCGATCAACAGCCCGCGCAGCCGAGCGCCCGGCACGTCGGCGAGGACGCCGTCGTCCGTTCGAACCTCGAATGATCCAAGCATCCCGATCTGCACCTGGCTGATACTACGTACGCCCAGGCGCCTACCGCGCTCGCCTGCTGCCTGGTGCTCGCCCAACGCACTGACGCAACGCGCAGGCAGTCGTAGCGTTCGTCGGGACTTCCGCTTCTTGGCGACGCCACCCTCCCGCACCGAGCGCCATTTCTCGATCGACAACAGCTGGGGGGCGGATCGAATACGGTGCGTCATCCAGGTCCACCTGATCCCCGGTTAGCAGCGAAACCACGATCTAGCCCGGATCTTTCACGGCCGAGCCGCGAAAGATCCGGGCTAGGAGCTAGCTAGAGTAGACCTGCTTGTAATAGACGTTACCGTCCTGTCCGGTGAGGATCGCATACATGATGTTGCGAACTACCGAGAGTCCGACCGAGTAGATGGTCTGCCAGCCGGTAGCGTCCTGGCTCCACCCGCCAGTGGGGGCCCCGTACTGACCGTATGTCCGCCAATTGGGACGGTATGTTGAGTCCACATAACTCACCAGCATCTGATCAGTCTGGCCACTGGCGGCGATTGTGGGCGGGCGGGTGGTACTGCCGCCTTGTGGCGTCCAGTCGCCCCATTGGTTCCCGTTGTTGTCTGAATAGCTCATCCAGATTCCGTTGTCTTCGCCTCGGGCCGCGGCCCAAAGTCCCGATCCAGGGTTATAGGCCAGGCTAGGAGCCGAAGGCGAAGTTCCCCCGGCTATGGTTTGGGTACCACCCCAGCTGCTTCCGTTCCATCGCGTGCCCCAGATCTCGTCATCATTCGCTGCTCGGTATACCATGTACAGCTGATTTGAACCTGTGCCAAGCTGCGCGACGGCCACGGTGTTGTTACTGGCCTGATATGGAACGGCAGTCCACGACCCACTCCACGTGCCCGCAACGGTGTTGACTTGGGTGTAGTAGATGAGACCGTTCGTGCCGGTATGGAAGACCATGAAGGAGTCTGTTCCGTAGGGAACCACCGTAGGGCTGACATAGGTCGCTGTCGACGTTCCGTCGGGATTAGTCAGCTGGAACGGATCATTACCATCGTAGGCCAGCCATACTATGTTATTGGTTTCCCCCCTCCATACCTGAAGAAGGTCTCCATTCGTGTTTCTGGCTTCGCTCACGGTGTTCCGCGCCGAGAGTTCCTGGCTGCCTACATGTTCGGCGAGCCAGTTGTCGGACTCGCCCGGCTCCGCAGCGAACGCCTCGCCAGTGAATGTTACCGACACTGCGAGGGCGGTTAGCACGGCAATGAGCGGCAGTCGCCATCGCTTCCACGAAATTTGCATCAGAACTCCTCTTTTTTGCCCCGTGGCTGAAGGTCTCTTACACGATCCGCGCAGGTGAGCGCGCCGTCGTCCTTGCCAGCAGCCGTTTCATCCCCCCTGCTGGCCGTACCACCAAATTCCTGCTGGCCGTAACCGGCTCTTCGGAATTGCGCATGGGTGGGTGTTCGTCGTAGGGGCGGGTTCCGTCGGCCGCGAGCAGGTTGGGTAGGCGGTAGACGGTGTGCGTTGCGGAAGCCGTGTGCGAGTCGTCTGGTTTTCTCGATGACGCCGTTGATGGCTTCGGTCCCGCCGTTGTTGACGCCGCCGGTGGTGAAGTAGGCCAGGATCTGCTAGCGCCACTAGATGTAGGGTCCGGTCGAGCCTGGCGATCTCCGGGATGGGGCAGGTGTGGAGGACCTTGATGAGATGTTCGGCGAGCCGGCGTCCGGCCTGCGCAGAGGTGGCGTGGTAGATCGCGCAGAGTCGTTGGCATCCTGACCAACATCCGTGCCGTTCCTTTGCGATGGCTTGAATGTCAGGAGAACAGACACGGCACCGGCGGTCCGAACGCAATGCGGCCACTCAGCGCGAGATTCTCGACGCGGCTTGGCAGCTTGTCCGCGAGGAGCCGTTCGCCGCGCTGGCGATGCGTGGCGTCCATGGTCATGGCGGTGGCTACCATCTCCAGCACTTCCAGGCAGAGCTGTTGGCGAGGGACGTGCGGCTGATCGCGCCGGACCAGCGAGGTGTACTGCGGTCGGACCCGGTGGCGCCGGGTGATCGGCTCGACCTGGATTTGTTGTTGGAGGACTTCGAGTCGAACGACCGCTACGGGCTGCCCCTCTTCGCGCGGCCAGCCCAGCCTGCTGATCGAGGTATCGACGATCTCGCGACCGACCCCCTCTCGGTCGATGCCTACCGCAACAATGTGCCGCCCGGCCAGGTAGTCACCTTCGAGGTCCCGCCACTTCCCGCAGTTCGAAGAAGCCGCCCGCTACGCCGAGCTGGTTCGTCAATCAGCACGCCCGCTCGACCTGACTCGCCCCATCTTCAGCTCCACCGATGGAAGACCTGCTAGCGGAGGGCATCGCGCCCTCCAGGGCCCAAAGGCGCGCCGCCATCGGGGCCCTGGCAGCGGATCGATGGTACGGAGACGCGCGTCAGGTCCTTGTCCAGGGGCGGAGCTTCTCGGGGTTTCGTACTGCCCAGATGTGCTTGATCCGGTCGCCTTCGATGTTGAAGGCGAACACCGCCACGGTCACGCCGTCTTGCTGGGCCACCAGGCCCGGCTGACCGTTGACCGTGCGCTCCAGGATCGTCATGTCGGGTGCGTTGCTTGCGATCTCGACGACGTTGCGCGCGATCTGCTCGGCTCCTTCGACCGGGTGGAGTTGGGCGGTGACGAGGCCGCCGCCGTCGCCGATCGCAGTGGCGTCTGGATCGAGGAGGCCGATGAGGGCGTCGATGTCCTTGGCTTCCCAGGCCTGTTTGAAGTCCCTGACGATGTCGGCCTGTTGGGCTGTCGGAGTCGCGGGAACCTGCGACGCGCGAAGGCGACGGCGGGCCGACGAGGCCAGCTGGCGACACGCCGCCGGAGTACGGCCGACGATGTCTGCGACTTCGGCGAAGGAGTAGCGGAAGACGTCGTGAAGGATGAAGGCGACGCGCTCGGCCGGGGTCATCGCTTCGAGCACGACCAGGAAGGCCATGTTGATCGACTCGTCGAGGGTGACTCGGTCGGCTGGGTCGACCGTGGCGCCGCCCGACCGCACGCTGATCCACTCGGTGCGATCGGGCAGCGGTTCGGGGATCCATTCGCCCACGTAGCTCTCCCGCCGGGCCCGCGCCGAGCCGAGCAGGTCGAGGCAGATGCGACTGGCGACCTTCGTCAGCCAGGCGCCGGGGGAGTCGATTGCCGCCCGCTGCTGTTGAGACATGGCGTACCAGCGGGCGTACGTCTCCTGTACGACGTCCTCAGCATCGGCCAGCGAGCCGAGGAGTCGGTACGCGAGATTGATCAGCTGACGCCGCTCGCTCATGATCGCGCGCAGGCTCGGATCAAGCGAGCCGTCTCCTGGCTCGGATCGGGTGGTCATCGCGTCGCCGGCTCCCTTGGTCGCAGCTGCCCTCAGCAGTCCGACGAAACATCGCACCGAAATGTGAGGTTGGGCCGTCGCCTCACATTCCGCCGGCTTGTGTCGTCGTACTGCTGAGACGCACACCATCTCGCGAACAGGAGCTCAACGACATCATGACCGACCACCCTGCAAGGAGACCCTCATGAACATTGCTCTGTGGATTGTCGCGGGCCTGATGGCCGTAGCCTTCCTGGCCAGCGGCGCCACGAAGCTGGCCCAGCCCAAGGAGAAGCTGGCCGCCTCCGGCATGCCAGTCGTCGAAGACTTCAGCGCCGGCGCTGTCAAGGCCATCGGCATCCTCGAGGTCCTGGCCGCGGTGGGACTGATCCTGCCCGCCGCGCTCGACATCGCGCCGGTTCTAGTGCCGCTGGCCGCGGTCGGTCTGGTGTTGCTGATGGTCGGCGCGATCATCACGCACCTCCGCCGTCACGAGGCCCAGGCAATCGTGGTGAACCTGGCCCTGCTCGCCCTCGCCGTTCTCGTCGCGTGGGGCCGCTTCGGTCCCCAGTCCTTCACCGGCTGACCCAGCCCAGCGTCTGACCACCCACGACCAAGGAGGAAGCCTATGAGCAACTTTCAGGACATCGCTGATCGCGTCGAGATCGAGGCGCTGCGCGGCGAGTTCACTGACGCGGTGATGATGCGTGACTACGACCGGTTGGCGTCGCTGTTCACACCGGACGGCGTGGTGCGGATTCCCGGCATCAATGCCGAGACCGTCAGCCGGGAGGGCATCCGCGCCGGGGTCGAGCGGCTCCAGGGTCTGTGGCAGTACTTCGTGCAGAACACACACCCCGGCGCCACCAAGCTCGAGGGCGATACCGCGGTCGGCCGCGCCTACATGTCAGAGTTCGGCCGACTTCGCGACGGCAGCTCGCACCTGAACTACGCCATCTACCACGACCGCTACCAGCGCACTCCGGACGGCTGGAAATTCGCGGAGCGCGTCTATGAGGTCAGATACCTCGACTCCACCCCACTGGCGGGCTCGGCACCCGAGTGACCTCCTTGCCTCTGGCATCAACCCGTACGCCATGCGTCCTGGCTGTTAGGTAGCCAGTGAGCCGGAGGTCGTAGGCTGCCCCCCCGGGGCCGCAATCTTGACTGATTCCAGAAAACAGGCGAGACTTCGGGCGTGCCCACGACCTTGGAGTTGCAGGAGCTGCTGCGCGGGGCCGCCTTGCGGGTGACGCGTCCCCGGGTGGCGGTGCTGACCGCAGTACACGCGCTTCCGCATGCCGACACGGACTCGATCATCGGTGCCGTGCGCAGGGAGCTTCCTGACGTGTCGCACCAGGCCGTGTACGACTGTCTGCATGCGCTCACCGCTGCGCGTCTGGTGCGACGCATCCAGCCGTCCGGATCCGTGGCCCGCTACGAGTCGCGGGTCGGGGACAACCATCACCACGTCATCTGCCGGTCGTGCGGCCTCATCGCCGATGTCGACTGCGCGATCGGTCACGCGCCCTGCCTGACCGCGTCCGACGACCACGGTTTCGTGGTCGACGAGGCCGAGGTCATCTACTGGGGCCTCTGCGCCGACTGTTCCACCGCACGTAGTTCCTGACTTTCCCCCCGACCTGCCAGTCCCGGAAGGATTCCAACCCGATGTCTGAGAACCACCAGCCAGTCCCTGGAGAGTCGAGCACCGAGAGCCGAGGGGGCTGCCCGGTCGCACACGATCGCGCGCCGCACCCGACCTCCGGCGGCGGAAACCGGGGCTGGTGGCCGAACCAGCTGAACCTGAAGATCCTCGCCAAGAACCCCGCGGTGAGGAATCCCCTGGGCGAGACGTTCGACTACGCCAAGGAGTTCAAGACCCTCGACCTCGCCGCCGTGAAGCAGGACATCGCGGAGGTGCTGACGACCTCGCAGGACTGGTGGCCGGCCGACTTCGGCAACTACGGCCCGTTCATGATCCGGATGGCGTGGCACAGCTCGGGCACCTACCGGATCAGCGACGGCCGGGGTGGCGCCGGGGCCGGCCAGCAACGGTTCGCGCCGCTCAACAGCTGGCCGGACAACGGAAACCTCGACAAGGCTCGCCGGCTGCTGTGGCCGGTCAAGAAGAAGTACGGCCAGAAGTTGTCGTGGGCAGACCTGATGGTGCTCACCGGCAACGTGGCGCTGGAGTCGATGGGCTTCCAAACGTTCGGATTCGCCGGTGGTCGTCCGGACGTGTGGGAGCCGGACGAGGATGTCTACTGGGGCCCCGAGACCACGTGGCTCGGCGACGAGCGCTACAGCGGTGACCGGGAGCTCGAGAACCCCTTGGGCGCGGTCCAGATGGGCCTCATCTACGTCAACCCGGAGGGCCCGAACGGCAACCCGGACCCGATGGCCGCGGCCCGGGACATCCGGGAGACCTTCCGCCGGATGGCGATGAACGACGAGGAGACCGTCGCGCTGATCGCCGGTGGGCACACGTTCGGCAAGACCCACGGTGCGGCCGACCCGGAGCAGTACGTCGGCGCCGAGCCCGAGGGGGCTCCGCTCGAGGAGCAGGGCCTCGGCTGGAAGAACACCTTCGGCACCGGCAAGGGCCGGGACACGATCACGAGCGGCCTCGAGGTCACCTGGACGGCCACGCCGACGACGTGGAGCAACAGCTTCTTCGAGAACCTGTTCGGCTACGAGTGGGAGCTGACAAAGAGCCCCGCGGGGGCGAACCAGTGGCAGCCGAAGGACGGCGCCGGCGCCAACACCGTGCCGGACCCGGAGGACGGCTCGCTGACCCGACCCCCGACGATGCTGACCACCGACCTGTCGCTGCGCGTCGACCCGATCTACGAGCAGATCTCGCGGCGCTTCCTCGAGAACCCGGCGGAGTTCGCGGACGCCTTCGCCCGGGCCTGGTTCAAACTGACGCACCGTGACATGGGTCCGGTCGTGCGCTACCTCGGACCGGAGGTGCCGACCGAGACGCTGATCTGGCAGGACCCCCTGCCCGCCGCGACGGGTGAGCCCCTCGGTGCCGACGACATCGCCGCCCTCAAGGCGCAGGTCCTCGCCTCGGGGCTGACCGTTTCGCAGCTCGTCTCCACCGCATGGGCGGCAGCCTCGTCGTTCCGCGGCAGCGACAAGCGGGGTGGCGCCAACGGTGCTCGGATCCGTCTCGAGCCGCAGAACGGCTGGGAGGTCAACAACCCCGACGAGCTCGCGACCGTACTGCGGACGCTCGAAGGGATCCAGGAGTCCTTCAACGCGGGCGGCAAGCACGTCTCCCTCGCCGACCTGATCGTCCTCGCGGGTTCCGCGGCCGTCGAGTCGGCTGCCAAGACTGCCGGGTACGACGTCGAGGTGCCCTTCACACCCGGTCGCGTGGACGCGTCGCAGGAGCAGACGGACGTCGAGTCGTTCGCCGCGCTCGAGCCAACCGTGGACGGGTTCCGCAACTACCTCGGGAAGGGCAACCGGCTGCCGGCCGAGTACCTCCTGCTGGACAAGGCGAACCTGCTGACCCTGAGTGCGCCCGAGCTGACAGTCCTCGTCGGCGGCCTCCGGGTTCTGGGTGCGAACTACCAGCAGTCCCCGATCGGCGTTTTCACCGAGACGCCCGGGTCGCTGACCAACGACTTCTTCGTGAACCTGCTCGACCTCGGCACCGGCTGGACGCCGACGTCCGGGGACGCGGAGACCTTCGAGGGCCGCGACCTCGCCTCCGGTGAGGTGAAGTGGACCGGCAGCCGAGTCGACCTGGTCTTCGGTTCGAACTCCGAGCTTCGTGCGCTCGCCGAGGTCTACGCGAGCGACGACGCGAAGGAGAAGTTCGTGAACGACTTCGTCGCAGCGTGGACGAAGGTCATGGAGCTCGACCGCTTCGACCTCGCCTGATCCTCACGTCCCTTCAGCTCCACCAGCAACACCCCAGGAAGGCCGGTCTCCCGCTCGGAGGCCGGCTTTCCTGCTTGCTTTGGGTACTACGGACCCACGCCGTTCCCGGGTCACGCGTGAACGGCGGCTGCATCCCTCAACTGCTGGACCAGAGCCGTGATCGGGAAGTAGGCGCGGAGTGCCCTGATCTTGCCGTCGGAGATGTCATAGGACATCGCGTACGGGAGTCGGACGGCTGCGCGGGTAGCGGGGATCCCCGCGAACTCGGCGATGTGTGTGCCGGCGAACACCGCTTCTAGCGCCGCGACACCGTCGGCCAGGGTCACGTTCACCAGCTCAGGCGACGCATCGAAGTACTGGGTGTGAAGCCCGAGGATGAAGTCCCTCACCGCCTCACGACCATGGATCTGGTCACCGGTCTCCATCGTGGTCCACAAGACATCATCGGCGAAGAACGAGGCGAAGTCGCCTCCTCCCAGCAGGACATCCACGTACTCACGAACCGTCCGTTCGGTTTCTTCGAGGGACATGGCCGCTCTCCTCAGCTCAAAGTGCTACGACTGCCCGCTGCAACAGGGCCTCGGAGCCGCCCGCGGACTGCACGCGAGTTCGGGCCCTCCGGCCAGTAGAGCACCGTGCAGCCGCTCTGGCTCGGGGCGAAAGTCCCCTATCGCGATGCCAAATGAATCCGGCGAAAACCCGTCCGCCGTCAGCTGCCGAGTGACTAATTGACTGGCTGTTGTCGCGGAGGTCCTTTAGCGTGAGCGCTCGCGGACAAGTTTGTGGCAGCCATGAGCAACTCGTGTTCTTGAACCGCGAATTCGATGCCTGGCCCGCGCGGCCGTCGAGAGGACCTGGGGTCTAGGTGAGCATCTACAGCGATGCCGGGGAGGCTGTGCCAGCGGAGTTTCGCGCGGGTGTGGAGACGCAGCATGGTGACTTCGGTCGGCACTGGATCGACCGTCTGCCTGGTCTGCTGGAGTCGGTGTGCCGGAACTGGCACCTGGTGCTGGTGGACGTTGTTCCTCGGCATGGTTACCTTTCGGTGGTCTGGCAGGTGGAGCAGGCCGCACAGTCGTACGCGCTGAAGCTGACCGTTCCGTCGGAGACCTTCCAGCTCGAGACGGCTGCCCTGCTGGCCTGGGACGGCCGAGCGATGGTCCGTCTCGTCCAGTGCGATGCGGAGCGGGGAGCAGCACTCCTTCAGTGGCTCGACGCGAGTGTTTCGTTGGAGGATGTACCACTCGACCAGGCTGTCGCTGTGGCCGGCGAGATGCTGACCGCGGCGCCGCAGATTGACCGTAGTACGACGAATTGGTTCAGCGATGCTCGCGCTGAGGTCGAGCAATGGCGCAAGGCCTGGCCGAGTCGCAACACGTCGCTGGGGCGTCCGTTCTCTGCCGCGATGCTCCAGGCAGCAGAGGCCGCAGTGGTCGGCATCATGGGCCGCCCGGAAGCGGAACAACCGGCACTCGTGAACCATGACCTGCACTACGCAAACGTCATCCGCGACTGGAACGGCCACTGGGTTTGCGTCGACCCCAAGCCGCTGATCGGTCCTCCGGAGTACGGCCTGGCTCCGTTGATCTGGCGGCGGTACAGCGGTGCGGAGAACTCGCTCGAACGAGTCAAGAGCTTGTGCCGCATCGCGGGGCTCGATCGGGAGCTTGCTCGCGACTGGCTGCTGGTTCGGACCGTCGACTATGCACTGTGGGCGCTGGAGGCCGGCCTGACAACTGACCCCGCGAACTGCTGTGAGCTGGTCGACCGACTTGGCTAGTTCCGCAGTGGCTGACGCGCATTTCGTCGGCCGACGCCTTGCAGGCCGCTATCGGTCGAAGAACCGGGCAGCGGCCGGGCGCCCCCGCAACCTGCCGGCCCGCTACCGCTGGCGGTCGACTATGAGCACCTCGCGATACGAGCACCGGTGCACAGGACCCCGTCGGTCGCGAGCCGCGACGTAGGAGCGGCGAGCAGGGGAGGGAGGAAGCAGCGACGCAGGAGCGGCGCGGGGCTGGTCCGCAGTACCAGACACAGGCTCTGTGTTGGCGTGGAGATGACGACACCGCATTTCCGCACGCATGGCTTTTCTTTCTCTGCTTGGCGGTTCGGCCGGTCAGGTGGCTCGGCCGCGGCGTACCACGGCGTCGAAGCCTGCGGCGAGGAGGAGGACTGCGCCGGTGACGACCCATTCGTAGCCTGCCGAGTTCGCACCCTGGATGAGGTCGCTCATGCCGTTGGTGATGACGGCGACGACCAGGCCGCCGAGAACGGCGTCGATGATGCGGCCGCGACCGCCGAAGAGCGAGGTGCCGCCGATGACCGCTGCGCCGACGGCCAGCAAGAGCGTGTTGCCTGCGCCGGCGTTCGACTGGACGGACTGAAGCAACGACGCCGCGACCATGCCGGAGATCGCCGCCATGCCGGAGCAGATGGCGAACACCGAGATCCGGATGCGGGACACGACAATGCCTGCGCGTCGGGATGCTTCCTCGTTGCCGCCGACGGCGTACACGTGTCGGCCGTACCGTGTGCGGCTCAGGATGAAGTGCCAGACGGCGTACAGGATCACCAGCAGGACGACGACCCAGGGCATGCCCTGCGCCTTGTTGTTGAAGAAGGCGTTGGTCGAGAGGTTGCGGTTGACGCCCATCTCGTACGTGAACACGGCACCGAGTGCAGCCAGTACTGCGACCTTGGCCGCGATCACGGTGAACGGGGCGTGGGAGAGTCCTGAGCGGCGGCGTCCGAGCGCGTCGTTCACCTTGATCGCGGCGTATCCGAGGACGAACAGCACCAGCAACGTCCACCCGAGCCACAGCGGCACGAAGCCGTTCTCCAGCTTGATCAGCGGCGAGGTGTCGGGAATGATCAGCGAACCTTGCCCACCCACGAGGATGAGCGTGACGCCCTGGAACGCCAGGAACGTCGCGAGCGTGATGACGAACGAGGGGATGCCGACCCGGGCACGCAGATAGCCCATTCCCAAACCGATGGCGACACCGGCAACCAGGGCGAGGATCAGGGCGAGCCACCACGACTGCCCGTGCCGCAGCATCAGGACGGCCATGATTGCGGAGCACAGGCCTCCGGTGGTCCCGGCGGAGAGGTCGATCTCACCGAGCAGCAGGACGAAGATCAGGCCCATCGCCATCACGATGATCGGCGCCGCCTGGATCACCAGCGCCTCGACGTTGTAGGCGCTCAGGAAGCCCTGGTGCACGACGGCGAAGACGGCGGTGATGACGACGAGTCCCGCCATGGCGGGAATGGAGCCCAGTTCGCC
Source organism: Kribbella alba (assembly GCF_039529635.1). Classification (NCBI taxonomy): domain Bacteria; kingdom Bacillati; phylum Actinomycetota; class Actinomycetes; order Propionibacteriales; family Kribbellaceae; genus Kribbella; species Kribbella alba. The sequence continues at coordinate 419,471 of NZ_BAAANE010000003.1, forward strand.
GCCGCGTACCCGGGCCAGATAGTCCTTGGTGTAGGCCCCCAGCGCGCCAAGTCCTTCGACTGGCTCGTGGTCTCCCGGCTCGTCGTGGTGGACAATCGCGTTGGTCTGTGCGCTCATACAGCCGCTCCGGAGGACTCGGCCGATGACAGCCCCAGCTCACCCGAGCGGCCGGCGGTGATCAGCTCGACGACTTGGGTCTGGGTCACGTCCTTGCGTTTGACCTGCGCGGCCATCCGGCCCAGGAAGAGCACTCCGATGGAGTCGGCGACCTTCATGACGTCGTTCATGTTGTGCGACACCAGGATCACGGCGACGCCCTGCTCGGCGAGCCGGCGTACGAGGTCGAGAACCTGCTCGGTCTGGGCGACGCCGAGGGCGGCCGTCGGCTCGTCGAGGATGACGACCTTCGACTTCCAGAGCACCGACTTGGCGATCGCCACGGTCTGGCGCTGGCCGCCGGAAAGGCTCGCGACACGCTGGCGTACCGAGTGGACCGTGCGCACCGACAACGAATCCAGCGCCTGTCGCGCCAGCTTCTCCATCGAGTTCTCGTCGAGCGTGCGGAGCCGGGTGATCTCCTCGCGGCCGAGGAACATGTTCTCGACGATGTCGAGGTTGTCGCAGAGCGCGAGATCCTGGTACACGATCTCGACGCCGAGCAGCGCGGCGTCGCGCGGGCCCTGGACGGTCCGCGGCGTACCGTCGAAGATCAGCTCGCCCGCGTCGACGCGATGGATGCCGCCGATGCACTTGACCAAGGTCGTCTTGCCCGCCCCATTGTCGCCGACCAGGGCGGTCACCTCACCGGCGTTCGCGGTGAAGTTCACCGACGACAACACATGGACCGGACCGAACGACTTGTCGACGCCCCGCAGCTCCAGCGTGGGATGGGTGGTCATGTCATATCACCTGTTCTGTTGGGAGTGGGGTTGGCGCCGACGAGGCGCCACCCCCACGGCTGATGCGCGGCTACGGGGTCTTGATGCCGTTGGCCGCGCACAGCGTCTGGAGGGCGGCGGTGGGGCAGACTGCCGCGGCGGTCAGATAGCCGTCGGTCACCGGCAGGGCCACGTTCGCCTTGGTGATGACCGTCGGGCTGGCCAGGTACGACGGGACCTCGCGGCCGGTCGTCGGGTCCTTGGTCGTCGTCGGTGCGGTGGGCTTCTGGCCCGCGAGGATCTGGGCGGCCAGTTTGATCGCCACGTCCGCTTCACCGGCGACCGGCTTGTAGATGGTGAACGCCTGGGTGCCGGACATGATGTTGTCGAGTCCGCCGGCGGTCGCGTCCTGCCCGGACACCGCGACCTTGCCGGCGAGGCCCTGGGACTTCAGCACGTTGATGACCGATTGCGCCATGGTGTCGTTGGCAACCATCACGGCGTTGATGTTGGGGTGCTGGCCGAGCATCGTGGTGAACACGGTCTGCGCGGTGGCCGCGTCCCAGTTGCCGGTCTGGTCGGCCAGCAGGTTCCAGCCGGGCTGCTTCGACAGCACGGACGTGTAGCCCTGCTTGAACTGGGTGGCGTTGTTGTCGGTAGGCGCCCCGTCGATCTCGACGTAGTTGACCGCGGTCTTGCCCTTCACCTGCGATGCCTGGGTCAACGCTGTGCCCTGGTCCTCGCCGACCTTCACGTTGTTGTACGACACGTAGTACGACGCGGTGCCGCCGGCGGTCAGCCGGTCGTAGTCGATCGTGACGACGTTGTGCTGCTGGGCGAGGGCCTCGATCGCCTTGCCGGACCCCGAATCCAGGTTGACCACCAGGAGCACCCCGACGCCGGCGTTGATCAGGGCCTGCGCCTGCGACTGCTGAGTCGTCGCGCTGCCGTTGGCGTTGTCGATGGAGCAGGTGAGTCCGTTGGCGGCGCACTGCTTCTTGAGTTCGTTGGGGTCAGCCGAAACCCAGCGCGGCGAGGACGCCGTGTCGGGAAGCAGAATGCCCACCTTGGTGTTGGCGGGCGGCGCGGAGGTTGAGGAGCTACTGCTACTGCTGCTGGAGGTACAGGCGGTCAGCCCAGCCACCAGCGCCGCGACGACCCCGGCCAGTGCCAGGGCCCTTCGGGGTGATGTTCGCATCGATGCGTCCTTCCTAGTCGCTGCAGGGGGACACCGCACGCGTCGGAGGTCCCGCCCGCGCCACAGTCCTCACGTCCACTTCCGCGACCGAACCCGGGTACGTCGCGCCGCGGGGAATCCCACCTGGTAAGCCCAAAAGAGCGTTTCTACTGGGACAGACTCCGCTCAGCCGCGTCGCAAGTCGTCCCGGCAGGCGCCTATCTGCGATACCCGCTAGCGGGAATCACGCGATCCGAAGCGAGCTGCGACGTCGATGGGGATTCGCTCGCGGCGACGGAGATCGGTCGTAGTACGGGTGGAGTCGAAGGCTCGCTTAGTGGGATGGGGCGCAGTACGGTCTGGGTGGGTGGTGACTCGCAGTGCGCGTGCGGGTCGTTTGGGGAATGGGGGACAGGATGCGGAGTCGTGCGGGCAATGCCGGTGGTTTGCGGGTGCACGCGATTGCGGGCACCTATGTCGTGCTGCTGGGGCTCGATATTCCCAAGGCGCGGACCAAAGGGCTGTTGGGGTTCGCTATTGAGCGGTGGGATCCGCTGGAGGACGAGCGGTACTGGCTGCGCGGGATGAAGGTCTTCCAGGAGACCTCGAACGGGATTCCTGCGGGCACCTCCGTCAGCTTGAGGGATCATCCGGTGCAGTCATTTCTCTGGGGCGACTACACGGCTAAGCCGGGGCGGGATTACGAGTATCGGGTGGTCGGCCTCTATGGGAAGCCGAAGAACCTGGAGATCCGCCAGGACGTGACCGTCGCTGTGGCCACGGAGTCGGTCGACACGGGTACGCACGCCATTCACTTCAACCGAGGCGTGGCCGGGAGCCAGGCCTATCTGCAGAAGTTCGGCCGGCCACCGCGCGACAACGACCGCAGCGATCCGGCGTACGACTGGTTGTCGAGGGGGCTGGAGGAGGCTCTGCTCGGGTTCATCGAGTCAGCCACAGGGGCCGGATTCGCCTTGCGGGGTGCGGTTTACGAGTTCGCCTATCCACCGGTGCTCGACGCTCTCGCCGCGGCGGCCGACCGTGGCGTCGACGTACAGATCGTCTATGACCGGCGGGGTAAACCGAGCGATGATCCGGACCGCAAGAAGGTCTGGCAGTCGAGCGAGCCGGCCATCGAGGCCGCGGGGCTCGAGCAGTCGATGATCCCTAGGAAGACCAACAGTGCGATAGCGCACAACAAGTTCCTGGTGCTGCTCCACAATGACGAGCCGCAGCAGGTTTGGACCGGATCCACCAACATCACCTGGGGTGGTCTGTTCGGTCAGTCCAACGTCGGGCACCTCGTTCGCGACCCCGCCATCGCCGCGCAGTACGTCGAATACTGGAAACGGCTGGCGGTCGATCCCGAGTACGACAGGCTCCGGCCGGCCGACACCGAGGCCACGCCGACGCCTGCGATTCCGCCGCCGGCAGGGGTGGCTCCGATCTTCAGCCCGCGCACGAGTCTGGACCTGGTCGACTGGTACGCCGGGGAGGCGGCGAAGGCGAAGAAGTCCTTCTTCATGACCGCCGCGTTCGGCGTGCACGAGAAGATCGCCACGGCCATCCAGCCCGAGTCCGACGTCATGCGCTATCTGATTCTCGAGAAACCACCAGGCAGCGACGATGTGCGATTCGAGACCGACCATGACGTGAAGGTTGCCGTCGGCTCCTTTTTGCGTACTGCGATCCTGGACCGTTGGACGAAGGAACAACTCACCGGTCTCAACCCGAGGGTCAAGTACACCCACACCAAGTACATGCTCATCGATCCGCTCGGCGATCAGCCGCTCGTCGTCACGGGTTCGGGGAACTTCAGTGATCCGTCGGTGAAGGAGAACGACGAGAACATGCTGGTGATCCAGGGGGATCCCCGCGTGGCCGACATCTACCTCGGCGAGTTCATGCGGGTCTTCAACCACTTCTACTTCCGCTATCTCTGGCAGAAGTTGCACCACGAGGACGGCATGGCCACGTACCTGAGTCCCGACGACAGCTGGATCGGCCGGTACTACGACAAGACGACCCCGAGCTACCGCCAGAGACTCCTCTTCCGTTAACCGTCCGACACCGAAGGTAACGGGCTGCCACTCTGAGCGATGACCCGAGCCTCGGCGGCAAGAGAGGCGTTGCTTTCGGCAATCGCTGCTCTAGAAGCGGGGGAGTGGGTACCGTTTGGGCAGCGGTGGTTGCCGGCTCCGGTGGCCGTCTGGTCCTTCGAGGGAGTTGACGTGCGCTTTCATCATGACCGGGTTCCTGAGCAGGACCTCACCTTCAGCGACGTGTTCCTGGTGCCCAACCGTTCAGCGGTCGCGTCGCGCCTGGATGTCGACCTGTCGACCGGTGACGGCACTGGTGCCTCCATCCCGATCGTCGCGGCGAACATGACCGCGGTGTCCGGGAGACGGATGGCCGAGACGATCGCTCGGTGCGGTGGGCTGGCGGTGATCCCGCAGGACATTCCGGTCGAGGTGGTGGCCGAGGTGGTCTCCTGGATCAAGGATCGGCACACGATCTACGACACGCCGCTCACCATGACCCCGAGCAGCACGGTCGGCGAGGCGTTGAACCTCTTGCCGAAGCGCGGCCACGGCGCCGTGATCGTCGTCGACGGGGGTCGTGCGGTCGGGGTGGTCACCGATGCCGACTGCGAGGGAGTCGACCGCTACACCCAGCTCGAAGGGATCATGTCCCGCGAGCTGCTGACCTTGCCGGCCGGGATCGCGGCCGAGGAGGCATTCGACCAGCTGCACGACGGCCGCCACCGGTTGGCGCCCGTCGTCGACGGCGACGGCCGCATCGTCGGGATCCTCACGCGGCAGCGCGCACTCCGCGCAACGCTCTATGAACCCGCTGTCGATGCCCACGGGAAGCTCCGGGTCGCGGCGGCCATCGGTATCAACGGCGACGCCGAGCAGAAGGCGAAGGCCCTGCTGGACGCCGGCATCGACGTACTGGTCATCGATACCGCGCACGGTCACCAGGAGCGGATGCTCGAAGTACTGCGTGTCGTCCGCGGCCTCTCGCCCCACGTGCCGGTGGTCGCCGGCAACGTCGTCACCGCCGAAGGGGTCACCGATCTGATCGAGGCCGGCGCGGACATCGTGAAGGTCGGTGTCGGGCCGGGCGCGATGTGCACGACCCGGATGCAGACCGCTGTCGGACGGCCGCAGTTCTCCGCCGTCCTCGAATGCGCCACCAGGGCACGCGAACTCGGCAAGCACGTCTGGGCTGACGGCGGCGTCCGGCACCCCCGCGACGTGGCGCTCGCACTGGCCGCGGGAGCGTCCAGCGTGATGATCGGCTCATGGTTCGCGGGCACCTATGAGTCACCGGGCGACCCGCATCGCGACAGCAACGGCCGCACCTACAAGGAGAGCTTCGGTATGGCGTCGGCGCGGGCGGTGGCACTCCGTACTGCGGACGACACCCCGTTCCAGCGTGCTCGGAAGGGATTCTTCGGCGAGGGGATCTCGACTGCCCGGATGTACCTGGACCCCGAACGGCCGAGCGTCGAGGACGTGCTCGACTCCATCGTGTCCGGCATCCGCAGCTCCTGCACGTACGTCGGTGCCACCAACCTCGCGGAGTTCCACGACCGAGCCGTGGTCGGCATCCAGACCGCCGCCGGCTACACCGAAGGGCAACCGGTCGACACCAGCTGGTGACGCCGGCCTCGTTCGCGGTGCGCCGGTCGGCCTGGTGCCGGATCTGGCCGCGCCGGCCAGAACCTCACTCTCGCGGGTGTAACAGTCGCGGAGCGTAGCGCGGAAGAATACCTGGCCGAGCGCCTGCATTAATCTCGCTGTAACGCTTTTTCCCCGGCTCCGATACACAGGTGAGCAGTTGCGCTGTTCTGCGCGCTGCCACTGGGGCTGGGGGGCCTTCGGATGAATAACGCGAAATTCACTGCTGCCTGTCTCTTTGTAGGCGAGCTCGAAATCCTGAGCTCATTGTGACGGGCCGACTACGCGCACGGAACAGTTTCCTCGCAATCACGTTGGTTGTTGTCATTGCTGTAGTCATCTCACTACTCAACGCAGCTACAGCCAGCTCGGCTCAGACCGCTGGTTCGGCGCAGACCGCCAGTTCGCCTGTCGCGCCGGCGCCCGCGGTGACCCAGAAAGGCGTCACCTGCAACACGGTGCCTGCTGCGGAACTCAACAACTGCATCAGTCTGATGCTGTCGGACCCTAACGGTGCGTACTCGCCTGATCACGTTTACACCAACGCCGAGAAGCAACCGGTTTATGCACCGCGGCAACTCGCTGCGGCCGCTGCTCCCGTGAATCCCGGGTCCTGGTCGGTCGTCGCCACCTGCACGGTCAACAACTACAACGTGAACGCGATCCATGCCAGCGTGACGAAGTCCGGCAAAGTGCTGATGACGGCTGGATCCGGCTATAGCAGGGCTAATTTCGCTCAGAAGGTCTTCAAGACGTGGCTGTGGGATCCCAAGTCACCCCCCGGGTCGTGTCCCCGGGAGATCCCGATGCCGGCTGACGTCGACCTGTTCTGTTCCGGTCACACGCACCTGCCCGATGGTCGGGTGCTGTTCTTCGGCGGCACCGCCCACTACGGGGACGGCAGCCTGGGCTACACCGGCATTCGCGAATCCTTCGCGTTCGACGACGCCACTGAGACGTACACGCCGTTAGGCCTGATGAACGTCGCACGCTGGTATCCGAACGGTCCGGTCAACGCTGTCGGCAATCCCATCATCGTGGGCGGCTTCGATGCTGCGGGCAAGTTGACCACCACCAACGAGAGCTTCAACCCGGCCACGGGGCAGTTCACGAAGCTCCCCGGCACCCGGCTTTTCCCCCTGTACGCCGGCATGGTGTTGAGGAAGAACGGCACCCTCTGCTACTCCGGCGCCAACATGGGCGGACGCGCAGGTACTTCACCGGGATGCTGGAACTGGACGAACAACGCCTGGTATCCGATCCCCGGCCTGCTCTACCCGGACTGCCGGGACCAGGCCAACACGTTGCTGCTCTACCCCGCGCAGGCCCAGAAGTTCATGGTGATCGGCGGTGGATGCGGAACCGGTACCACCGGAACCACGGCGACCGTCGACCTGAACGCGGCGTCGCACAAGTTCACCACGGGACCGTACGTGGGATTCGCGGCGATGCACAGTTGCGCGACGATCCTGCCTGACAAGTCCGCCTTCGTTGCCGGCGGCGCGGATCACAACAAGAACCCGCGCCTCCAGGCGGCTGTCCTGCAGGCCGGTGGAACGGCCTGGCAGCAGGTGGCCAGTCCGACGGTGCCCCGCATGTACCACAGTTCATGCCTGCTGCTGCCTGATGGATCTGTCGTCACCCTGGGCACGACTGCCGGCGAACAAATCGTCGAGAACAGGTTCGAGGTCTACAAGCCCTGGTATATGCAGCCCGGGTCACCAGACCGCCCGGCGATCACAAGTGTCGCGACAACGATGAAGCTCGGTGGCACTTACCCGGTGGCCTACAGCGGCCCGGCTTCGGTGGCCGGCGCTGGGTTGACCCGGCTCGGGTCCGTGACCCACTCGTCTGATCCGAACCAGCGCTCGGTCGACGTGCCGGTGACGACTGTCAGCATCAGCCCGCCGAAGAGTGTCAACATCAAGATCGAAGCCGACCGAGGGATTCTCCCGCCCGGGTTCTACATGTTGACCCTCCGGGACTGGCGCAACATCCCGTCGCAGGCGCAGATTGTGCGCATAGTCGAGAACACCGCCGCCGTCGCCGGCGCCGGATCAACGTCAGCCGCTGCACCAGCTGCAGGCGCACCGGCCGCCGGCCCAGTGCCGACAGCCGGACCTCAGCCGCCGGGCGGAGTCTCGTCGGCCGCCGCGGACTGCTGCTGCTGCGGAAGCGGTTGTTGCTAGCTGCACGTCGCGGCGGTCACCAGGACGGTGTGTGCGCGGATCCGATAGTTGCCCTCAGCATCGATAGTCGGCTGCACGAACTCCCGTACTGCGGACTGCTCCGCGGGCGTGAGGGGTTCGAGGGTCAGGGTGGCGAGGTAGTCGAGGATCGGCTCGACCGCCGGGACCTCGAGGTCGGACGGATACCGCTCGACGGTGACGTCGTCGAAGAAGCGGCTGAACATCTCGGCCGCGTTCTCCGCGACCAGTTCGTTGACCACCAGACCGCGGAGCAGCTCGGGCCGACCGACCGCGGGCCCGATCGCGCGGAGCTCCTCGAGGTGGTCGCGCCCGTTCAGCGCGGCGGCCAGCCGCCCACCGGACCGGAGTACGCGGGAGAACTCACGCAACGCGACTGTCGGGTCGTCGAGGTGGTAGAGCATGTGGTTCGCGATCAGGCTGTCGAAACTGGCGTCGCCGAAGGGCAGTTCCGTCGCGTCACACTGCCGCACTCGCGCGCCCGGAACCGACCGCAACTGCTCACACATCGCCGCCGAGAAGTCCGTCAAGGTCAACCGCAACCCGCGCGGGTCGACCTCACTCCACAACTTCCCGGTCCCGGCGCCAACCTCGAGCACCTCACCGTCCAACGGCAGCCGGTCGGCCAACCACGCGAACCAGCCCTGCGGATTGTTGCTGAACCCATGCAACGCGATCCGTCCCGTGAGGTTCCCGGTAGTCCCGCCGTACTGCGAAACAGCATGCACCGAAGGCTTCATCCAGAGATCGTAATCACGGCCCTCTGAAGTCGACCAATGGACGCAGTCCCGTACCGGCCGAAGCGGAACCTCACGGTGATCACCCTCGACGACCCGGCGATCCTGTCCGGCCACGGGGACTCAGACGTTGTCGAGGCCCTCCGGCGGCACCGCGGCAGGCTGGGGGGCGCCGAGTCGTGGATCGGTGTCGTGCGCGGAGCCGGAGTTGTCCGGCAGGAACGATGGCTTACAGCTGGGCGATGTCGATGAGCACCTTGCCGGTGATGCCTGATTCGACGGCTTGGTGGGCCTCGGCGGTCTGGTCGAGGGTGAAGTGGTGCAGGGGTAGGCCTGCGTCCTCGCCCACAGGCAGGGCGCCGGCTGCGATCGCGGCGTTGATGTCTTCCGCGGCCGCGGTGAGGAGCTCCCACCCGACGGTGTAGAGCAGGACGAACTGATACCGGGTGTTCAGCCCCATGTTCCGGCGGACATCGACGGTGAAGGGCTTGTCACCGTTGTTGGCGTAGATCGAGATGGTGCCGCGCGGCCGCAGTACTTCGAGATCCAGCTCGGCGTTGGCGCCGATCGCCACCTCGACCACGACATCGACCCCGTCAGATGCGAAACCGCGGATCTGCGCGGCCGCATCCGCGTCCTGGTAGTTCACGACGTGATGTGCGCCGGCAGCGGTCGGATAGGCGGCCTTCGCGGGACTGCTGACGGTCGCAATGACCGTGGCTCCGGCCCAGCGCGCCAGCTGGATCGCCGCGTGGCCTACGGCGCCGGCCCCGCCGGCGACGAGAATGACCTTCCCCTCCAGCGCCCCGGGGGCAAGGCGTGCGGGGCCGCCCTCAGCGACAGTGAGAGCCCGGTGCGCGGTGATCGCGGGAACGCCCACGCTCGCCCCGAGCGCGAAGTCGGCGTTGTCCGGCAACGGAAAGACCCGATTGGCGGGAACGACCGTGTACTCCTGGGCGGTCCCGCCGGCGGGCCGTTCGTGGGCGGCCAGCGTCACCCAGACCCGGTCCCCGACCGCGATGCCGTCGACGTCGGGACCGACGGCGTCGACGACTCCGGCGCCGTCCTGGTTGGGCACGGACTCGACCGGCTCTCCGCCGCCGTAGGCGCCGCTGCGGGCCTTCCAGTCCGTCGGGTTGACGCCCGACACCGCTACCCGAATCCGCACCTCGCTGCTGCCAGGCTCGGGGACCTCGCGGTCTGCCAGGCGAAGGACGGACTCGGCGGGCCCGTGCTGGTCATGGACGATTGCCTTCATCAGGACTCCCAGGAAGTTCGGTCGCGTATTCCGGCTATAGCTGGCGCCGCACCGCCCATATTCCTGGAAGCCCAGCTTGACCTGTGAACCGGCCCCGGCGACCAGCTCCGGGTCCGCCGGACCGGATCCTCGGGTTCGGTCAGTCGGTGCGGCTCTCGAGGCCCCAGTCGATCAGAGGTTGGAGGACGGTCATGAGGTCCTGGCCGCGGTCGGTGAGGCCGTAGAGGATCTGGACCGGGGTGCTCGGCACGACTGTGCGGACGACGATGCCCTCGGCCTCGAGTTCCTTGAGGCGCTGGGACAGGAGGCGGTCCGAGAGGCCGTCGACCAAGGCGAGGATCTCGCCGAAGCGGCTGGCGCCGAACGACAGCGCGAGGACGATCGCGCCGCTCCAGCGCCGGCCGACGAGCTCCATCGTTTCCTGGAAACTCCGGCAGGCCTCCTCGTTGTGGATCGACGGGAGCGGACGGCGGGTGGTGGCACTCATACTTACGAATAGTAAGTAGCTAATATCGTGTTTGCAAGGGCAGTCCACCCCTGCCCACCATGGATGAGTGGACTACGGACATTCCCCCAGCTTCGGCATCAACATCGATCCTGACGCCCAGGATTTCGCCTCGTCGCTCGCATTGGCCCAGCAGGCCGATCGCAGTGGGCTCGACTACTTCGGCGTGCAGGATCACCCCTACCAGCCCGGCTACCTCGACGTCTGGACGATGCTCACGTATCTCCTGGCCAAGACCGACCGGATCTCGGGCGTCCCCGACGTCATCGACCTCCAGCTCCGCCCGCCGACCCTGGTCGCCAAGGCGGCCGCCTCGCTCGCGGCGATGGCCGGCGGCCGGGTTCAGCTCGGCGTCGGCGGTGGCGCCAGCGCTCAAGAGGTCGCCGCGATGGGCGGCGTACCTCGCAGCGGATCCGACATGGTCGCCTTCACGGACGAGGCGATCCAGGTCATCCGGCGCGCGCTACGTGGGGGAGCGGTCCAGCTGGACACTGTCCATCACCAAATCGCCGGCTACCAGGCCGGTCCGGTGCCGGCCGAGCCGATCGAGGTCTGGGTCGGCAGCATGGGCCCGAAAATGCTCGCCGTCACCGGCCGGTCGAGCGACGGCTGGGTCTGCCCGCTCAACCTCTACGTACCTCCTGGCGAAGTCGCCGGACGACAGGCCCTGATCGACGAAGCCGCCCGTACTGCGGGACGCGACCCGCGGGAGATCCGCCGGATCTACAACGTTCTCGGCGCGATCGGCGATCACCGAGGTGGTCGCGGCCTGATCGGCTCCGCCCAGACCTGGATCGATTCCTTGACTGAGTGGACCGTGGAGCTCGGCTTCGACACCTTCATCTTCTGGCCCACCACCGATCCTGCCGGACAGCTGGAGATCTTCGCGAACGAGGTCATGCCCGCCGTCCGCGCGAACGTCGACGAGGCCCGGAATGCCTGACCTGCCAGAGCTCCCCGAGGTGTTGAGCGATCGCGCCGTCGGGCCGGGCGACCGGCGCTACCCGCGGCTGCGCTCGACGTACACGAAGGTTCATTCGCCGGAGCTGATCCTGATGCCGCGGACGGCTTCGGAAGTCGCGGCCGCGGTGGTGTTCGCCGGAGCGAGTGAGATGCCGCTGTCGGTGCGAAGTGGTGGACATGGTCTGTCCGGCCGGTCGTCGAACGACGGCGGCATCGTCATCGACCTGTCCGAGCTGGACCAGATCGAGGTGATCGACCGCGACGCACGGATCGTCCGGATCGGTCCGGGAGCGCGCTGGGCGACAGTGGCCGATGCGCTCGCGCCGTACGGATGGGCGATCAGCTCGGGTGACCACGGCAACGTCGGGGTCGGTGGGCTCGCGACCGCGGGCGGGATCGGGTGGTTCGCCAGGTCCTACGGGCTGACCATCGACCACATTCGCGCCGTCGACGTCGTACTGGCTGACGGCCGGCAAGTTCGTGCGGACGCTGACAACGAGCCGGACCTGTTCTGGGCGATGCGGGGCGCGGGTGACAGCGTCGGGATCGCCGTCGCCTTCGAGATCGAAGCGGTGCCCCTCCCGGACGTCGGGGTCGCCCAGCTTCTGCTCGAGGCGGATCGCAACGGCGACACGTTGCGTCGGTGGTCGGAGCACCTCGCGGACGCACCGCTCGAACTCACGACGAACGGCATCATGTTCTCGCGGGGTGGTTCATTCCTGCTCCAGCTGACGGCAGTAGTTGCTGACGGCAACCTCAAGCTCGCGAAGCCGCTCGGCAAACTGGGGCTGCGGCTGGTCGACCAGCACGCGCAACTGGCGCCATACTCGGCACTGGTCCCGACCGGGCATCTGCATCCGAACATGGGCCAGCAGCGGTCCATCTCGACGAGCGGCCTGCTGCCGACCCTCACCCGCGGGAGTGCCCGTGCGCTGATGGATGTGTCAGCTCATCCCACCGGCCCGCTGTTGCAACTCCGATCAGTAGGTGGCGCGATCAACGCGGTCGATCGCGAGGCGACCGCGTACCCGCACCGGCATCAGCAGGTGCTCGCGATCCTCAGCGAGTTCCCGCCGTCTGGCGGGGCCGAACTCGACGCAGCCTGGCGCGCCGTCGTCCCGTATGTCGACGGCGCCTACCGCAACTTCGAGAGCCGCCCGACCGAGAGGACGTTCCGCCAGGCCTTTCCTGGAGTCGCCGGCGACCGGGTGTCGAAGTTGCGCGACCACTTCGACCCCGCCGGAGTACTCCGGCGACAAACCTGAACTGCTTGAATCACAGTCGCGGGTCGCGATCGCGGCGTTCCTCGACAACCGTGTGGGACGTGCGCGTGCGCTGGCCGTTGATGATCACGGCAAGGATCAGGCCCAGGGCGCCCGCACCCATCAAGATGTAGCCGACCATGGTCAGGTCCACGCCGCTGATGCGGTCGGTCACGGCAAAGGCCAGGACACCGCCGACCGCGATCAGGAAGATTCCCGCACCGATACCCATCGAACTCCTCCTCAGTTGGGTCACAGCCGGAGTCACGGCCGCAGTCACAGTCGGTCGCCCCAGCGGACCTCCGGTGCCCGGCCGCTACCCCGGGCAAACGCGAGGGGTGGCCTTGGAGTCTGTATGCGGTATACGATGCTGCGCAGGACGGGTCGGCCTGTGACCTGGTGCACGGCGATCGGTGCCGGTTCCGGGTAGGGTAGGCCCGTTTGTGGAGGGGAGTATTCCTTCGCGGCAGCGTCGTCATCACGGAAGACCGGTCCTGACGGGCCGCTCGACCCGGTGCTGTCGGTCCGAGAACCTGTCGGGCGGAAGAGACCTCCGGACCCGCCCATGCCGCTCGTCCGGAGGTACCTCAATGGTCTCTGTCATGTCCCCGTCCGTGTGGATCATCACGATCGTCGGACTGCTCGCGATCGTCGCCTTCGATCTGATCGTGATCGCCCGCCGCAAGCACACCGTGACGATCAAGGACGCGACCCGCTGGGTGCTGTTCTACATCGGCCTGGCGGGCCTGTTCGCGGTCGGCCTGTTCCTCTTCAGCCCGGGTGCGTCCGGCGGCGAGTTCGTGGCCGGCTACATCACGGAGTACAGCCTCAGCGTCGACAATCTCTTCGTCTTCGTCATCATCATGGCCAGGTTCGCGGTGCCGTCGCTGGCGCAGGACAAGGTGCTCTACATCGGCATCGTGGTCTCGATGCTGCTCCGCGCGGTCTTCATCCTGGCCGGCGCAGCGGCGATCGCGGCGGCGAGCTGGGTGTTCTACATCTTCGGCGCGTTCCTGGTCTACACCGCGGTCCGGCTGGCACTCGAGGGCGAGAACGACGAGGACGACTTCCAGGAGAACGCCGTCATCCGTGGGATGCGCCGGATCCTCCCGCTGCAGCACGACTACGACGGCGCGAAGCTGGTCACCAGGGTCGACGGGCGCCGGATGCTCACCCCGCTGGTGATCGTGATCGCCGCGATCGGGATGGCGAACGTGATCTTCGCGCTCGACTCGATCCCGGCCATCTTCGGGCTCACCCAGGACGCCTACATCGTGCTGACCGCCAACGCCTTCGCCCTGATGGGTCTGCGCCAGCTGTACTTCCTGATCGGCGGTCTGCTGGAGCGGGTCATCTACTTGAACGTCGGCCTGTCGGTGATCCTGGCGTTCATCGGCATCAAGCTGATCATCGAGGCACTGCACGGCTCGCACATCGACGACATCGGCGCGATCCACCTGCCGCACATCGGCATCGCCACCTCACTCGGCTTCATCGCCGGCACCCTGCTCGTGACGACGGTCGCAAGCCTGATCAAGTCCGGCTACGACCGCCGCCGCGTCGAGGTCGAGGTCGAGGCCGACTAGACCGTTTCCACCGGTACTACGGTCCGGGCTGGCCTGAGCCGCAGATAGAGCAGCGGGATCGGGGTCAGGATCAGCCCGGACACGACCAGCGCAGTACGAAGCGAGGTGCGTCCGGCCAGGGCGCCGAGTGGTGGTCCGCCGACGACCTGGCCGATGGCGTTCGACTGGGCCACCATCGAGATCACCGTGGCCCGGGAGCGGGACTCGACATTGCGGTTCAGCCAGGCCGATTCGACCGGGTAGGCGATCGTCCCCGCCACCTGGTTGAGCCACATCGCGGCCAGCGCGAGCCAGAGGTGACCGGCCAGCGCGAAGCCGACGATACCGGCCACCTGGAGTGCGCCGAAGAGCGCGAGCAGGCCTTTCGGGTGCAGGGCGTTGACCCGTTCGGGCGACACCTTGTTGACCACCAGGGAGGCGCCCAGCGACAGGAAGGTGCCGGCCAGCGCGAGCACTGTGAACCAAACCGCCGGGTCGGAGGTCCCGAACAACTCCGGGAAGCTGAAGTCGGTGAGGATCTTCACCGACCAGAGCCGGTCAAACGCCTCGCTGGACAGCCCGGAGATCAAGCTCATGAGCACCAGCGTCCGCACCACCGGGCGCTGTCGCGCAACCGCCAGACCGTGCTTGAACGTATCGACCATCTGCCGGAAGTTCTCCCGCTCGGCTTTCGGGGTGGGGTGGAAGTTCTCCTCCCGCATGAAGACCAGTAGTGCGAGCGCGAGCAGGACCATCCCGGCACCGGACAGCGTCATCGGCAGCGGCAGGCTCACCAGGCCGAGTGTGCCTGCGGTGACAGTGCCGACGATCGTGCAGCTCAGGTTGAGCTGCTGCTCGCGCACGAAGACCCGCGAGACCTGGTCCTCGCCGATCTCGTCGGTGATCCAGGCCTGGTCGGCTCCCGAGGTGAAGGTGTAGCCGATACCCCACAGCACCTGGGCGGCGAGCACGGCCAGGAATGTCGGCACCAAGCCCTGCAGCAGGAATCCCGCACCGATCAGGCCGAACCCGATGATGATGGACAGCCTGCGGCTGTAGAGATCGGCCACGATGCCGGTCGGCACCTCGAACAGGAAGCAGGCGACCTCCAGGGTGGTCCCGACCAGGACCATCTGCAGCGGGCTCAGGCCCACTTCCTTGACGTAGTAGACCATGCTGAGCGTGAAGGTCAGCGCGGAGAGAAAGGCCCACGCGCCGTTGAACGCGTAGTACGTTCGGGCCGGATCAGCGGCCCGGTAGGCAGGCAAAGACATCGTCGATCGCTCCTGAAAGCATCGCGTGTGCGGGCATGACGAAGCGCGACCGTTCCTCGGCGACGGTCAAGCGCTCGGACGTGACGCACGACGGCACATCTCAGGAAGGCATCAGGGCCTGCCAGGTGAAGGCGGTGGTGCGCTTTCAGGAACTACGTTGCATTTTCGCAGGATAGAGGACTCTGGCCCGTGCTGCCTGTGGGTTTCCGGCGACCGGCTGGAGCACCTCTTTTGTTCGCTCTGGTGGTTTTGACTACGGGGCGTAAGTTGTCGATTGCGCACCGGAATCGCTGGGCGAATATGAGCCCGCGCGACTGGCATCTCACCCACGATGACGGGGAAATCGTGCGGCGCCAGGTTCAGCGCCACGAACGGTACTGACTACACGTGGGTGTACAAGGCGCCGAATACCTGCGAGGTTCACACCCAGGCCATGCGGGCGGCAACACCGGGGACATCATCGGTCTGAACCGGTGCTGATCTGAGGATCAGTAGCTCTGGGTAACTGAAGATCGGGGTGTGGAGTGGGGTCACAGGGCCTCATTCCGCAGCCCTTGCCATTACTGTCGTCAGTTCAGCACAAACCATGCGAGACCTGTTGAGCGCCACGTCCCTCGTGGAAGCCGATGGATCCGCGGTTGTAGGTGGCTCAACTGGTACTCAGCGAGCCGACCGGCGTCAAGTAGTCCGCTGACCGCGGCAGCAGCGAAAAGCGGGGCCGGCTTCTCGGTTTGAGGGGCTACGCGCGGGTACTATCGAGATAGCCCGGCCCGGCCGTTCCCCCGTGATGGTCGGGTCGGGTCTTTCCTTTCTTCGGCGATCGCCGGCTAGCTGGTCCTAGGGGCTGTCAGAACGCTTTGCGATAGCGCGGCTGCCGCATGAAGATCCGGTAGCCGCGCTTCTCATGCAGCGCGACGGGTCAAGTTGTCTTGAACCGTCCACAACTTCGCGGTCCGTACGCCGCGATCCCGCAGGCTCCGGTGATTCGCCAGCAACAGCGCGGAGGCAAGACCACGGGCCAGTGGGTAGTTCCACTGGCCCGTGCTCGGTCAGCTCCATCGCCATCTGCACCCTGGTAAAGGCCACTTTGTAGCCAGCGGCAACCAGTAGATCCCGGACCTCATGCTGCGACTCCTGCACGTACGCGCCGAACATCGCAGTACCGGCTGGCGGGTTGCTCGCGACGTGCTCGCCGGCCTGCTGTTCTTGCCACGCAAGGATTGCGCGACCGTATCCACGTGCGCGGACCGATGGGTCGCCGTGGTGGGTCCGGACACCACCTCGGGTCCTCGGACAAGAAATACCCTGACCAAAGGTCCCCGGTAGGTGTCCGAGCTCCCTAGATCTGGCCGACCGGTCCGCGAACCGGCCCTCGGCCTGCAGATCTGGCCCACAAGTCCCGCCGGCGGGTCTGGCCCCAAGTCCCGCCGGCGGGTCCTGGTCCGGGCGAGGAAACCGTCTGAGCGACCCAGCTGCTCGCTGCCCTCGTACGCCGTACCGCCGGCTCGCGCGGTTCCTCACCCGGGCGTCGGCTCCGCCGACACAGCGCGATCCCGGCCATCGGTAACGGCATCTTCGACCGGTAGCGCCCTATTTGCCGCCAGCGTCCGAACAACCCGGCAGCCGACCCCACCGGGCACCCTCCCGGGCACCCCCACCGGGCACCCCCACCGGGCACCCCACCGGGCACCCCACCGGGCACCCCACCGGGCACCCCGCCGGGGCACCCTTCCGGGCTGAGGATCGAGCGGTTTCGATCTGCTGATGATCGAACGCGAGTTGCGACTGACCGGGACGCCCAACCGTAGGATCGCGGCGTGCCCCTACTTGTCGAACCGGCCTTGCCCAGCGGAACTCTGCGTGGGCTCCAGCAGCCCCGCCTGCAGGTCGATGCGGAGTTGGTACTGCGGCCCTGGCGTTCCGGGGATGCGGGGGCGGTGAAGGTGGCGTTCGACTGTGCGGAGATCCAGCGGTGGCACGTGCGGCGCATTGACGACGAGGACGAGGCTCGCGAGTGGACGGCTCAGTGGGTTGAGCGCTGGAACGCCGAGAACGCGGCCAGTTGGGCAGTGGTCGACGGTGCGGACGAGGTCTTGGGGCAGGTCGGGCTGCGCAACATCTCACTGGCAGAGGGATCGGCCGGGCTGTCCTACTGGGTGACGCCGGCAGCCCGTGGCGAGGGCGTCGCCGCGAGGGCCGTGCAGGCGTTGACGGGCTGGGCCTTCTGCACCATCGGGTTCAACAGGCTCGGCATCCAGCACTCGACCGCGAACGTGGCGTCGTGCAGGGTCGCCGCCAGAACCGGGTTCTTGCTCGAAGGAACGCTGCGCCAGGCGATCAAACACGCGGACGGCTGGCACGACTGGCACGTCCACGGCCGCCTCCGCGGCGACACCTAGAGCGGGTGGCCGGATCGACGTCGCGATTCCCCACAGAATGGGCCGTCGAGTGTGATGCGTCTGCGGGCGAGTGTGCGCACCACGCTGCCGGTAAGCGTTTGCCGACAACCGGGTCCGCACACTCGCTCCGCAGGCCGGGTGGACGGCGCGGAGGGCAGCGGAGGCTGCACGGCAACGTACACAGCGTCGCGATGATCGACGCGGCGGTCCGCTCCGCAGCCGAACGGCGTCGGTTGTTCTGGCCGATATCCTCGGATTCACGTCTTGACATACGTGGCGCAGGGCAGTTGACTGCATATAGTTCACAAAGGAAAGAAATCCGGTTCGGTCCGGAAGTCGGCCGCTCAGAACGACTTTCGCCCCCAGACCTTCCCGGACGCTGACGGCCGCCCAGATCCCGTGGTGATCCACGGGATCTTTCGGCGGTGCGGTCCAGCTTCGTTGCCCTAGGCAACTTCGTAATGTCCTTCTGGGTAACGGACTCTGTGGGTTCGGTCAAGGTCAGGTATCGACCGGCGGCGCGCCCCTTCCACTCTCCGGCGTTCTGTGTCATTCTCCCGGAATGGAAGCCGAAATCCTATCGGATATCGGTTTGGGTCCAGGTAGTGACGGCCCGTCACAGCTCGTGCGGGATCACGAAGGGAAGCGGTGTGAGCGGAACGATCGAGGTGAAACCGGCGCCGCCGGCACCAGTGGTCAAACAGGCGGCGCAGGCCGCCAGGATCAAGCGGACCGGACGCTGGACCGAGGCCAGGCGCAGCTTCCGGCGGCACTGGCAGCTCTACCTGCTGATCCTCGTCCCACTCGCGTACTTCGTGATCTTCAAGTACATCCCGATCTCCAACGCGGTGATCGCGTTCAAGAACTACAGCCCGATCAAGGGGCCGTGGGGCAGCGAATGGATCGGCTTCAAGAACTTCGAGCTGTTCTTCCAGAACCCGGTGTTCTGGACGCTGGTGAAGAACACCTTCATCCTCGCCGCCTACACGGTGCTGGCCAGCTTCCCGATCCCGATCATCCTGGCGATCGCGCTGAACGAGATCCGGCAGGGTTTCTTCAAGAAGACCGTCCAGCTGGTCACCTACGCGCCGTACTTCATCTCCACGGTCGTGGTCGTCTCGATGACGATTCTGGTGCTGTCGCCGCGGATCGGCTTCGTGAACGACGCGATCGGCCTGTTCGGCATCCCACAGATCGACTTCCTGGGCGATCCGAACTACTTCCGCCATATCTATGTCTGGTCCGACGTCTGGCAGACCACCGGCTACTCGGCCGTCATCTACCTGGCCGCGCTGTCCGGTATCGACCCGGCACTGCACGAGTCGGCCAAGATCGACGGCGCCAGCCGGCTGCAGCGGATCCGCAACGTGGACCTGCCCGGCATCATGCCGACCGCGGTGATCATCCTCGTGCTGGGCGTCGGCAACATCATGTCCATCGGGTTCGAGAAGGTCTTCCTGTTCCAGAACCCGCTGAACCTGGCGCAGTCGGAGATCATCGCCACCTACGTCTACAAGACCGGCCTGCTGAACGCGGACTTCAGCATGGCCACCGCGGTCGGTCTGTTCAACTCCGTGGTCAACCTGGTCCTGCTGGTCGTGGTCAACTTCGTCGCCAAGCGGATCACCGGGAACGGACTGTGGTCATGATCGCGAGCCATCTGTCGGAGGAGAACCGATGAGCGTCACGCTGCAGCCGTTCCGGTCGCGGTTGAACAAGGCCGGCGGCCAGGTGGAGAAGTCCACCATCGCCGAGACCCGGGGAGACCGGATCTTCCTGTTCGGCGTCAAGACGATGCTGTGGATCGCCCTGATCCTGGTGCTGATCCCGCTGATCTACGTGGTCGCCAACTCGTTCAGCAGCGCGAGCGCGGTGAGCGCGGGCCGGGTATTCCTCTGGCCGGTCGAGCCCAGCCTGCGCGCGTACCAGCAGGCCCTCAGCGATCCGCAGATCTTGCAGGGTTACTACAACTCGCTGATCTACGCCATCGGCGGCACCTTCATCAGCGTCACCCTGACCATCGCGATCGCCTATCCGTTGTCGCGCAGGACGTTCTTCGGCCGCAACGTGATCATGAGCCTGCTGCTGTTCACCATGCTGTTCTCCGGCGGCCTGATCCCGACGTACCTGGTGGTCCAGGACATGGGCCTGCTGAACACCCGCTGGGCGATGGTGATCCCGAGTGCGATCGGTGTCTGGCAGGTGATCATCGCGCGGACCTTCTTCCGCAGCACCATTCCGGACGAGCTGTACGAGGCGGCAGTGCTCGACGGCGCCAGCGACCTGCGCTTCCTGTGGTCGGTCGTGCTGCCGCTGTCCAAGCCGGTGATCGCGGTGATCGCACTGATGTACGCGATCTTCCAGTGGAACACCTACTTCGACGCGCTGATCTACCTGAAGGACCCCGGTCTCTACCCGTTGCAGATCGTGCTGCGGAACGTGCTCATCCTGAACTCTGCCACCGGCTCCTCCAACGACCTGGCCCAGCAGCTCGAACAGCAACAGCTGGCCAACGTCTTGAAGTACGCGCTCATCGTCATCTCGAGTCTGCCCGTACTGCTCATTTACCCGTTCATCGCCCGCCACTTCACCAAGGGCGTGATGGTCGGCGCCGTCAAGGGCTAGCAGTAAATCCAGAAAGGAAACATCGCAATGCGCTCAACTACGAGCAAGGTGGCCGCGCTGGCGGTCGCCATCGTGCTCGCAGCAGTCGGCTGCAGCTCGAACAACTCCACAGACGGCGTGAAGGCCGAGACGTCGGCCGACGGCAAGGTGATCATCGACACCTTCACCCCGGCCGACCCGAACACCAACATGGACACCAACGCGGTGACCAAGATCATGAGCGACAAGTTCAAGATCCAGTTCCGCTGGCAGACCACGACGTTCGACTCCGGGCCGGCCAAGGAGAAGCGCCAGATCTCTTTGGCCAGCGGCGACTACCCTGACCTGTTCTTCCTGATCCCGTGGATCGACGCCTTCACGCAGGCCGAGGTGCTCAAGCTCGGCCAGCAGGGGGTGGCGGTGCCGCTGGAGCAGCTGATCAAGGACAACGCGCCGAACATCCAGAAGGCGCTGGACTCCAACAAGACCTACAAGGAGATGTCGACCGCACCGGACGGCCACATCTACGCACTGCCGCAGTGGGCTGACTGCTACCACTGCACCTACCCGGACAAGCTCTGGATCAACAGCACGTGGCTGAAGAAGCTCGGCCTGCAGGTGCCGAAGACCACCGAGGACCTGCGCAACGTGCTGCGGGCCTTCAAGACCAAGGACCCGAACGGCAACGGCAAGGCCGACGAGATCCCGATGACCACCGACCCGCAGGACAGCAGCCTGATCGCGTACCTGATGAACGCGTTCGCCTATGACCCGGTCGGCGCCAACAACGGTGTCCGCTCGCTGATCACGCTGAACGGCGACAAGGTCGTCACGCCGGTCAACAGCCCGCAGTGGAAGGAAGGCCTGAAGTACATCAACTCGTTGTACAAGGAAGGCCTGATCGACCAGGCAGCCTTCACCCAGAATGCCGCCGCACTGCAAGCCCAGGGCAACAACCCGAAGGCCATCACGCTCGGCTCGGTGCCGGTGCTGTGGCCGGGCATCTTCGTGCAGCTCGGTTCGAAGGACGGCCGCGACAAGCAGTACGACTCCGTCCCGCCGCTGACCGGTCCGGAGGGCAAGAGCTACACCGGTTACAACAACCCGACCTCCACCGGCTACACCTTCATGCTGACCAACAAGTCCAGCAAGGAGGCGCAGGTCGCCGCGATCAAGATGCTCGACTACATCTACACCGACGAGGGTCAGCGGATCGGCAACATGGGTCCGGAGGGTGTCGGCTGGACCAAGCCGGGCCCCACTGACGTCGCCCTCGACCAGAGCGTGAAGCCGCAGTACAAGCCGAAGCCGAGCGCCACGACGCCGAAGAACCTCTCCTGGGGCGCGCTCGCGCAGTACAACAACACGCTGGCGTTCCGCAACGCTCAGGCCGTGCCGACCGACATCTACTCCGAGGCAGGCCTCGAGCGACGGTTGTTCGACGCAACCAAGCAGTACGACGGGCACGCGGACAAGGCGCAGGTGTTCCCGGCGACCTCCGTTTGGCCGGACCCGAGCCTGAGCTCCGAACTGGCCACGCTGCAGACGAACCTGAACAGCTACGTCACGCAGAACCAGCTCGCCTTCATCACGGGATCGAAGAACATCGACACCGGTTGGGACGCCTATGTGAAGGGTCTCGACAGCACCGGCATGACCCGCTACCTGCAGATCCAGCAGCAGGCGTACGACAAGTACAAGTCCGGTAGCAAGTAAACGCGAGTAAGCCCCACCACGGCCGTCCCCTCCGGCTGTGACACCCCGGCCGCGCCGGGAGCCACCGTCCTGGCTCTCGGCGCGGCCGCTCCCACGGAAAGCTCACCATGTCGCACGAACTGTGGTTCCGTACCCCTGCCCCCGACTGGTTCGAGGCGCTCCCGGTCGGCAACGGCCATCTCGGCGCGAAGGTCTTCGGCCGGGTCGGGAATGAGCGGGTCGCCCTCAATCTCGACGACGTGTGGTCGGGCGACGGTCCCCGCAAACTGGAGGTCGAGGATGGCCCGCGGGTGCTGGCCGACGTCCGCCGATTGCTGCTGGACGAAGGCGATCAGCTCGCCGCCACTGAGCGGACCCGCGCGTTGCAGGGCCCGCTGGTGGAGTCATACCAGCCGCTCGGCGACCTGCTGATCACCGAAGCCGAGGGCGTGGAGGACTACCGGCGCTCGCTGGACCTCCGGACCGGCATCGTCGCCGTCGACTACACCCGTGAGGGCGTGCGCTACCACCGGGAGACCTACGTCTCGACACCGGATCAGGTCATGGTTTGGTCGATCACGGCCGACTCGCCGGGCGCAGTCACCCTCGACATCAGCCTGTCCAGCGAGCATCCCGTGCAGGCGTCAATTCTCGACGGTACGACGGTCGCTGTCGCCGGCCACGCGCCTTCAGAGCTGACCATCGAGTACCGGACGAGCCCCGACCCCATCCAGTACCGCGAGGGCCACGGCGTCGGCTTCGGCGTCGTACTGCGCTCCTTCAACTCGGGTGGGTCGGTCGGAGTCACCGAGTCCGGCATCAGCGTGGAAGGCGCGGACAGCGCCACGCTGGTGTTGTCGGCGGCAAGCACCTTCTCCGGCTGGAACGTCAAGCCTGGATCGGATCCGGCCGAAGCGTTGCGGGAGGCGACGGCCTTGGTGGATGCGGTCGACCTGAGCAAGGTGCGCCGGCGCCACCTGGACGATCACGTCGCGCTCTACGATCGCGCCGAGCTCAGCCTCGGCGTACCGGTCGAGCTGCCCACGGACGAGCGGGTGAAGGCGGTCGCTGCCGGAGGCAACGATCCTGATCTGGCCGCGCTGGCCTTCGCGTTCGGCAGGTACCTGCTGATGGCATCGTCTCGCCCGGGCACTCAGGCGGCCAACCTGCAGGGCATCTGGAACGAGGACCGCCGTCCGATGTGGGCGAGCGACTGGACCAACAACATCAACACCCAGATGAACTACTGGCCGGCCGACGTCACCGGGCTGGGGGAGTGCTTCGAGCCACTCGTCGGCCTGCTGGAAGGCTTGGCCGAGTCCGGCCGGGAAACCGCCCGGATCCTGTACGACGCCCCGGGGTGGGTGTCACACCACAACGCCGACCTCTGGTGTGTGACCTGGCCCGTCGGCGAGGGTGGAGACGACCCGGTCTGGTCGATGGCGGCCACCTGCGGGATCTGGTTGTCGGCGCATCTGATGGAGCACTACCGCTTCGGCTTGGACCTGGATTACCTGCGGGACAAGGCCTATCCGTTGCTGGCCGGCGCGGCAGAGTTCGCGTTGTCCATGCTGGTGGAGGATCGCGAGGGGCGACTGCAGTTCATCCCGTCGACGGCTCCGGAGCATCATTTCGTGCTTCCGTCCGGCGAGAAGGCGTCGGTCGACCTGACCACGACGTACGACCTCTGGGTGCTGCGCGAGCTCTTCGCCAACGTCCTGGAGGCAGAGGAAGCGCTCGGGCTGGACACCGACCTTGCCGCGCGCGCGAAGGCCGCCGTCGTCCGGCTGCCGGAGATCCCGATCGCTACTGACGGCCGGCTGATGGAGTGGCCGACCGACTGGCAGCCCTCCGAGCCGGACCACCGCCACCAGTCCCACCTGTACGGCCTCTACCCGGGCGCGGAGATCGACCCGGCCCGTACACCGGAGTGGGCTGCCGCGGCGCGCGCGTCGCTCGGCGTACGCACCTCTGGGAGTGCTCCCGGGGGCTGGACCAGCGCTTGGCTGGTCGCCTTGTGGGCAAGGCTTGGCGAATCCGAGAAGGCCGCGGGGGTGATCCGGCACTACCTGAGCACGCTGGTGGCGGGCAACCTCATCAACTGCGGCTCCGGCATCTTCCAGATCGACGCGAACTTCGGCATGACCGGTGCCATCGCGGAACTCCTGATCCAGAGCCACACGGATGTGATCCGTGTGCTGCCGGCAGTCCCGGCGGAATGGCCCGACGGATCGTTCCGCGGACTGCGGGCGCGTGGTGGCCTCTCCTTCGACGTGGACTGGTCCGGCGGCGAGCTGACCAGTGCGACGGTGACCTCCGACCATGGCGGCACCTTCGCCGTCAGCCTGGCCGGCGGCGAGCAGTTCCCGGTCACCCTGGATGCGGGCGAGACGCTCGAACTGACGGCTTAGAAGGTCCGACAACCCGGGTCAGGTCTTTCTAACCCGGGTTCTTGTAGTCTCAATCATCGACTTCGTTCGGAGAAGGGGACTTCCTCACATCGGTCGAAGCGTCGTCCCAACGGATGAGCACACGCCGGACTGAGGGATGAAATCCGCCAGCCGGCACGCCTATGGGTGTCCGCTGGCCGCGTCCAGACTTTGGTACGGACCCGGAGTCGTGAACAATCGGGGCATGTCCGACCGCCAGACAGCTGTTGCGAGCCTGAAGCCGAAGCCGCGTGCCGCCTCCCGGCGCCGGAGCCGCGCCGGCAAATGGCGTCGTGGCTGGGTGATCGCGGCGCTCGCCGTGCTGTCCGCGTTCCCGCTGCTGTTCCACCGTTACGTGCCGAACTCGATCGGCAATCTCGGCAGTCTGCTCGAGACTTTCCTGCCCTGGGTGGGCGTCGCCATCCCCATCCTCGGGGGCGCAGCACTGGTACGACGGTCCGCGACGGCCGGGGTGGCTCTGCTGATACCGGCGCTGGTCTGGGGCCTTATGTTCGGGCACCTGCTGATCCCGAACAGAGGCGGCGGGGGGCCTTCAGACCTGCGGGTGTTGTCGCACAACGTCGACGCGGCGAACCCCGATCCGGTCAAGACCGCGCAGGAACTCCTCGCCGCGGATGCGGACGTGGTCGCGCTGGAAGAGATCACCACAGCTGATCTGAAGATCTACAAGGCTCAGTTCGCCAAGGCATACCCTCATGTCGTCTCGCGCGGCACGGTGGCTCTTTGGTCGAAGTACCCGGTGGAGGAGAGCAAGTCCGTCGATGTCGGGTTCTCGTGGACCCGGGCGTTGCGGGCCGAGGTGAGTACGCCGCAAGGCAAGGTCGCGTTCTACGTCGCGCACTTGGCGTCGGTGCGGATCGGCACGAGTGGCTTCACCTCGAACCAGCGCAACGACACGATCAAGCAGCTCGGCGAGCAGATCGCGGCGGAGAAGCTGGCGGGCGTCGTGGTGATGGGTGACTTCAACGGCACCGCGAACGACCGCAGCCTGGCGCCGATCACGTCGGGCCTACGGTCGGCCCAGGGAGCCGCCGGGACCGGCTTCGGGTTCACCTGGCCGGCGAAGTTCCCGATGGCACGGATCGACCACATCCTGGTGCGCGGCGTCGTGCCGACCAAGGCGTGGGTGATGAGTCCGACCGGCAGTGACCACCGTCCGGTGGTTGCGGAGCTCCGGATCTAGCCTGCCGGTTCGACGGGCGGGACCTCGGGTTTCCTCATAACGCCGAAGTTAGGTCCGGCGGAGGTCGCGCGGGAGCCAACCGTAGGTGGGGACAAGGGCGGAGAAACCGTCGGCGCGGCTCGACACGATTGTGCGGGTCGTCAGGAGTAACGTTCCTGACCGGTAACACCACCTTGCGTCTTACGACGATGCGGAGGGCCGATGCTCGCACAAGATTCGATCCTGCGGCTTGATGCCAAGGCAATCGACTACATCATCATCGCTTTGTATTTCACGTTCGTGCTCGGGATCGGCTATCTCGCCAAACGCGCGGTCTCGAACAGCCTCGACTTCTTCCTGTCCGGCCGATCGCTCCCGGCCTGGGTGACGGGCCTGGCCTTCATCTCGGCGAACCTGGGTGCGATCGAGATCATGGGCATGTCGGCCAACGGCGCGCAGTACGGCATGCCGACGGTGCACTACTTCTGGATCGGCGCGATCCCAGCGATGCTGTTCCTCGGCGTCGTGATGATGCCGTTCTACTACGGCTCCAAGGTGCGTAGCGTGCCGGAGTTCATGCTGCGCCGGTTCGGCAAGCCCGCGCACCTGGTGAACGCGATCAGCTTCGCGGTCGCCCAGGTGCTGATCGCGGGCGTCAACCTGTTCCTGCTCGCGACCATCGTGAACGTGCTGCTCGGCTGGCCGATCTGGGTGTCGGTGATCGTCGCCGCGGCCATCGTGCTCAGCTACATCACGCTGGGCGGGTTGTCGGCCGCGATCTACAACGAGGTGCTGCAGTTCTTCGTGATCGTCGCGGCTTTGTTGCCGCTGACAATCGTCGGCCTGCACAAGGTCGGCGGCTGGCAGGGCCTGGTCGACAAGGTGACCGCCTCGCCGGGCGGCAGCGAGCAGATCCATGCCTGGCCCGGCAACAACCTGAGCGGCTTCAGCTCGGACTTCCTGTCCGTGATCGGGCTGGTGTTCGGCCTCGGCTTCGTGCTCTCCTTCGGCTACTGGACCACCAACTTCGTCGAGGTCCAGCGCGCGATGGCGAGCAAGAACATGTCCGCCGCCCGCCGGACCCCGATCATCGGGTCGTTCCCGAAGATGTTCGTGCCCTTCATCGTGATCATCCCCGGCATGATCGCCGCGGTCGCGGTGCCGGAGATCCAGCAGTTCAAGGCGACCGGGAGCGGACCGGTGGACTACAACGACGCCTTGCTGGCGCTGATGCGCGACCTGCTGCCCAACGGCATGCTCGGTCTGGCGATCACCGGTCTGCTCGCCTCCTTCATGGCCGGTATGGCGGCCAACCTGAGCTCGTTCAACACCGTCATGACCTATGACCTGATCGAGCGGTACATCCTCAAGGACCGCGACGACGCGTTCTACCTGCGGACCGGCCGCTGGCTGACCGTCGCCGGCACGATCATCGCGATCGGCACCGCGGCGATCGCGTCCGGTTACGCCAACCTGATGGACTACCTCCAGCAGTTGTTCTCCTTCTTCAACGCGCCGCTGTTCGCGACCTTCATCCTCGGCATGTTCTGGAAGCGGATGACCGCCACGGCCGGCTGGGTCGGCCTGGTCAGCGGTACGGCGACCGCGGTCGTGGTCTTCGTGCTCTCCGAGAACGGCGTGATCAACCTGCCCGGTCAGGGCGCGAGCTTCGTCGGCGCGGGTGCGGCCTTCGTCGTCGATGTCCTGCTCAGCGTGATCATCAGCCTCGTCACGACGCCGAAACGCGACGAGGAGCTGAAGGGGCTGGTGTACTCACTGACCCCGAAGTCGGCCCGGACCGAGGCTACGCAGGAAGGCGACCACGGCTGGTACCGCAAGCCCACCTTGCTGGCCGGAATCTCGCTCGCGATGGTCATCGTCCTCAACATCGTCTTCGGCTGACCCACCCGGAAAGGAGCAACTCGAGATGGCAGAGCAACAGCAGAAGAAGAAGGCCGGCGCGTTCGACATCCGGGTGGTGATCGCGCTGCTGATCGCGATCTACGGCCTGGTGCTGACGATCCTCGGCATCATCGCGAACCCGGCGGAGGTGGACAAGGCGGACGGGATCAACATCAACCTCTGGGGCGGCATCGCGATGCTCGTCTTCGCCGCCCTGTTCGTCCTCTGGGCCCGCCTCCGCCCGATCGTCGTACCCGTCCAGGAGCAGTGACCAAAGGCACCACTGGTCGTTGTAAGACCAGTGGTGCCGGTGGTTCCTCGTGGTGGGACGCCGGCCCGGCCCCCGTTCCACTGCGAAGGACATCGCATGCCTGCTGCAGTTCCCTTGGCCCGCCGGGCGTTCCTCGCCCGGATCGGCGTCCTCGGTGCGGCGCTCGGAGGAGGCGGGCTGCTGGCCCGCAGCCTGCTCGCGCCGGCCGACGCCGCCACCAACCCCCTCCTCCCGTCGGCCGTCGACCTGATCCGGCCGGTGCTGGCCGAACTGGCCAGAGACACCCTGAACGGCCTGACAGCCTTCGCCCTGCCGGGACCCGATGCCTACTCCCGCACCCAAGGCACCTCCAGTCGTACTCCGGGGGCGCTCGACGCGGGCGCCACCGACTTCATGATCAACGCGCTGGACAACTTCGTTCCCTTCCCCGACGCGCTCGCCCAGCCGATCGGGGCCGCCCTGGTGACCGGCCTCGCCGACTCGGGCTTCGCGCTGCCCGGCCTCGAAGTACTGCCGGTCCAGCTTCGGAGCGTGGACCAGGCGCTGGCCGCCTACCTGCAAAGTGACGAGGCGTTGCCGCTGTCGTTCCCGATCGCGGGGCTGCTCAACCTGATGGCGACGCAGGTGAACCCGCTCGCCGTGAACGGGCCGCATCTGTCGCCGTTCGCCCGGTTGACCTACGCCGAGAAGGCCAGGGCGTTCGAGTTGATCGAGAAGACCGATTCCGACCTGGTCGCTCTCCTGGATGTGCACTTCCCCGAGCCGCTCAAGGGCTCAGTGTCCGGCCTGCTCGAGTTCGTCGGGGGTGCCTTGATCGAGTTCGCCACCTTCGGTGCGTACGGCGAGTTCGACGTCTTGGACCCGGCCACCCGACAACTGCGCAAACGCCCGGTCGGCTGGGAACTCAGCGGCTACCAGCCGGACGGTCCGGTCGAGGGCTGGGACGACTTCATCGGCTACTACCAGGGGCGTACGGAGGTGCACGACTGATGCGCGACGTGATCGTGATCGGGGCCGGCGGTGGCGGCCCGGTGGTCGCCAAGGAGCTCGCCGCGAAGGGCCTCGACGTACTGCTGCTCGAGGCGGGACCGCGGCACGCGAAACCGCGGGACGAGTGGTCCACCTTCGAGAACGACGCGAACAACCCGCTGACCGGATACTTCCGGCTCGGCCCGACGGACCGGTCCAAGCCCGCCTGGTACCGGGAGTGGCCGCAGAACTCGTTCGTGTGGCAGCTCTCCGGGGTCGGCGGAACCACGCAGCACTTCTACGGCAACTATCCGCGGGCGTATCCGGGCGTCTTCAAGGGGTACGACGGCGCCGACCGGAGCCAGTACGACGTGCACCACCGGTTCCCGTTGACGTACAGCGAGCTGGTGCCGTACTTCGAATGGGTCGAGGCGATCATGCCGGTCCAGACCGCGGCGATGGGCCACAAGGAGCAGACCTTCTTCAAGGGGGCGGAAACCCTCGGCCTGCCGGTGCAGACCACCAAGACCACGCGCGGACCGTCGTACCGGCCGCAGGAGAACGCGATCCTGCAGCCGGGCGGGACGGCGGGAAAGACGTCGGACCGGAACCTGCTGAACTACCCGCAGGCGACGGGCTGCACCTTCTGCGGGTATTGCTTCCAGGGGTGTATGCGACCGAACGGTGCCCCGCGCAACCAGTTCGCCAAACGGTCGACGGACAACAGCTACGTGCCGATGGCGTTGACGGCCGACGTGTGGACCAAGGGTGGGCGGCCGGTCGAGCTGATCGCCGACGCGTATGTGACCCGGGTGCACACGGAGTCGCGGCACGGAGTACTGACTGCTTCTGGCGTGACGTGGCGGGACAACGTGTCGGGGGAGGAACACCGCGAGGATGCTCGGGTGGTGGTGATGTCCGGAGGCTGTACGGAGAACCCGCGGCTGTGGTTCAACAGTGGGCTGCCGAACCCGAACGGCTGGGTCGGACGTGGCTACACCGACCACTTCTTCGACTGGATGATCGGGTCCTTCGACGACTACACCGGCAACCCGAAGGGCGTCGGATCCAGCGCGCGGCTGGACTACCCGCCATACGGAGGGCTCGAGAACGTCGGCCTGCCGCCGGCGTTGAGCGCGTTCGCGGGGACCTTGTCGGACAGCGGGATCCGCGGGCAGTACAAGAACGGCCGCGGCAGGACCGGGCCCTGGGACGGGCCGGCCGGGCGGGTGATGGGACCGGAGCTGAAGGAGCTGATGGCCGGTGGCATCGACAAGCTGCTGACCGTACTGGTGATCACCGACGACGACGTCGAGGCGCAGAACCGGGTGACGCTGTCGGCGCTTCCGGCCGACGAGAACGGGCCGATTCCCAAGGTCACCTTCAAGCAGCGCAAGCGGACAGCCCGGACGTTGAAGAACCGGGAGTTCATGGCCCGCAAGGCGGCCGAACTGCTGCGGGGTGCCGGCGCGAAGAAGGTGTACCGGGTCGACTGGGCGCCACTCATCCTGCACGTCCAGTCGTCGATGCGGATGGGGGAGTCGGAGCAGAATTCGGTGCTCGACGCCCGCGGCGAGACCCGCGCGGTGAAGCGGTTGTTCATCGCCGACAACTCCGCGCTGTCGAACGGCCTCGGCGGCCCGAACCCGACCCTGACCAGCCAGGCGCTCGCGACCCGGACCGCCGAGAAGATCTTCCAGACGTACTTCGGCGGCGACCCGTGGGTGCACTCGGAGTCGCCGGTCGTCTCCACGGATCCCCGGATCAGCGTGCGACTGGGGCAGTTGGGGCTGTAGCTCCAGCTCATGTCCGTTTCACGAACATCGGCGTCCGGTGCGGTCCTGCCGCCCGGGCGCCGATCTTCCTAGGCTCGGGAGTACCCGACCAGGAGGAACTGGAGATGACGATCACCGAGAGCCGGACGGACCTGCCCGCGCTGGCTACGCAGTACGCGGAGAACGGCTTCGTGCTGGTGAAAGGCCTGCTCAGCAAGCAGGAGGCAGCGTCGTACCGGGAGACCAGCCACCGGCTGCTGGCCCGGCTCAACCGCGACGACGACCCGACCTGGCAGTCCGCGATGGGCATGTCGGAGGGCAAGACCCGGCTGCAGCACCTGCACGACGCGCAGTTCTACGACGCCGCCTTCTCGCGGCTGCTGGTGGACCCGCGGTTCACCGACGTGGCCGCCGCGGTGATGGGTGTTGAGGATGTGCAGCTGCACCACACGAAGCTGTTCGTGAAGCCGCCGGAGAACGGTTCGCCGTTCCCGCTGCACCAGGACTACCCGTTCTTCCCGCACAAGTACCACCGGGTCGGAGCGGCGATCTTCCACTTCGACGACGCGCCTGAGGAGAAGGGCTGCGTGCGGGTTCTGCCAGGGAGCCACCTGGGTGGACCGCGCGAGCACGACCCGTCAGGCAGCTTCCACCTGCCCGAAGTACCGTTCGATGACGCGGTACCGCAGCCCGCCGAGGCCGGGGACGTTCTGTTCTTCACGTACCTGACCGTGCACGGCTCGGGGGTGAACATCAGCGACGAGGCCCGGACCACCTGGCTGGTGCAGTACCGCGATCCGTCCGACCCGCCCACGGTGAAGACCCACGACCACTCGCTCGGTCAAGGCATGATGCTGAGGGGAGTGGACCCGACCGGCAGGAGTGGCGTTTGACCCTCGCTTCGGTAGCTGCAGCGGAGCGGTTCGTCGATCTCGCGGGACTGCTGG
The DNA here is from genome assembly GCF_039529635.1 of Kribbella alba. Lineage (NCBI taxonomy): Bacteria > Bacillati > Actinomycetota > Actinomycetes > Propionibacteriales > Kribbellaceae > Kribbella > Kribbella alba. The sequence goes on from NZ_BAAANE010000003.1 coordinate 451,157, forward strand.
AGTCCTGCGAGATCGGCGGCTTCCGTGCGGACTTCGTGAGCTGGGGGCACTACCGCCCGGAGTACTGGCGCAACTACTGGCACAGCCACTCGTTCCACGAGGTCTGCCTCGCCTATGCCGGCGCGGGCCGCTTCAACTCCGGTACGACGCAGTACGACGTCGGCGCGGGTGACGTCTTCCTGGCCCGGCCGGGTGACGTCCATGAGATCGAGTCGAGCCGGTCCGAGCCGCTGGGGATCGCCTTCTGGGGCTTCACCTTCCGGCCGGTGTCGGGCGGCTCCGGCTCAGGGTGGTGGTCGGGCTTGACGCGGTCCGACGGTCCGGTGGTGTCCCGGCGTCTCGGCGGATTGCCGGCTGCGGTAGCCGCGCTCGCGGCCGAGGCTGCTGCCCCTCGGTCGGGCTATCGGGAGTCACTCGCGTCGTTCGGGGCCGCGCTGGTCCTGGACACTGCTCGGGCGTTCGCACAGGACGAGGACCTGTCGGTGGAGCCGATCGTCCGCGATCGGGGTCCTGTCGTGGTCGAGGCGATGCAGCGGCACCTCCTGGACAACTTGGCCCGGCCCGTGACGGTTAGGGAAGTTGCCGCGGCTGTGCACCTGTCGGAGCGTCATGCCGAGCGCCTCTTCCGCCAGGGCACAGGTGCCTCCATGATGTCGACCCTTCGGCGCCTCCGGCTGGAGCTGGCCGCGCAGTTGCTGCTGGATCCCGCAGCGACAGTGACCGAGGTCGCCCGCGCCTGCGGCTACTCCGACGTACGGCCGTTCAGCACGGCTTTCCGCCGTCATCACGGCAAGCCGCCCACGGCCTTCCGCCAGACCGGCGGCACGTCCTTCCTCTGACCGCGCTGGCGTGCCGAAGTACTTCGCCGGTAGCCAGAGAATGTTTCGGCGAATTACGACCAAATTACGAACATTCACTCCGCGCACGGAAAGAGCGGGATTCGGCGGAAAAATCCCTGCAATTGCTTGTGATCAGCCGATTTGTGGGTCTAGCCTCGGTCAAGTTGCGGCTAAACAGGCTATTTATGAACATCCCGCGGATCGATGGAGCAGCGAATGACGGTCAGGCTTGGGTTGGTGGTCCCGGTCGAGTCGCGCACCATCTTCGAGCGTGCCGTGCGGGACGTAGCCGGCGTGCAGGTCAACTGGGCGTTGTACGCGGACGAGGACTCGATCCCGTCCCTGGTGCAGGAGGTCGCCCCCGGCCAGGAGGTGCTGTGCTTCGCAGGACCGCTGCCGCTGGAACGGGCTCGTGCGGTGATCCCGCCGAACGTCTCCGTCGTCGACGTCCGTCCGAGCCGGGTCGATCTCGCGGTGAGCTTCCTGCAGGCGAGGAACTTCGGCATCGACCTGACCCCGGTCAGCATCGACAGTCTGCCGCGAAAGATGGTCGACGACCTGCTGGTCGAACTGGGACTGGACAGCGAGACGGTTGCGGTGATGCCGTTCGACAAGACGGCCTCACCGGACGACATCGTCAGGTTTCATCGCGAGCAGAATGCCCTGTTGGGTACGCGGTATGTGATCACCGGCCGGAACAGCGTCTTCAGACTGCTGGACGGGACTTTCGGGGCTCCGGTGGTGCGGGTGGTGCCGACGGCCGCAACCATCGCCAACACGATTCGCGGTGTGACCCTCGAGGCGCTCTCAGCCCGCAAGGAAGATCTCCGGCTCTGCGCCGCCGTGTTCAAGGCGGTCGCAGCCGGCGACGGGGACGTGGATGCGGCCGGATCGGTGGAGGTGATTCGCAGGATCCTCGCGGAGGACCTCGAGTGGGGCAATGCCTGGATCGAGGCCACTCGGGAATCAGAAGTTCTGGTCCTGGGCCACAAGAAGCTCATGGAGGACAAGACTCAGGGGTGGAGATTCCTCGGCGTCCTGGAGGAGATGAGCGCGAAGACCGAGGCCCGGGTCGTGGCCGGGATCGGTCTGGGCAGTTCGGCCCAGGGCAGCATCGACTGCGCACACCAGGCCCTCGAACTGGCCACCCAGAGGGGTGGGGGATGCGCCTACTTGATCACCGACGCCGGCGAGATCACCGGGCCCATGGTCGACCACGAAACGCGGGCCCCGAACTACCTGTTCAAGTCCGATGACGTCGCTCTGGAAAACATCGTGCAAGCGGTCGGCCTCGGCCTGACCACTGTGACCCGGCTGATCGACCTGGAAAGGCAACTCGGCGGTGCCGCCACCTCGGCGGAAGAGGTCGGCCGGAACCTCAACGTCACGCCGCCGAGCGCACGCAGAATCCTCCGCGTTCTCAGGGGGGCCGGACTCGCACACCCGGTGGGCTCTTCGCAGGCCACCGGACGCGGACGGCCGACGCGGCTCTACCGCATAGACATCGCCCAGATGTTGTACAACCAGGAAGGGCTAAGACGATGACATCCCTGAGAACCAAGCGGATGATCGCGCTGATTTTGAGCGTGGTAGCAGCTGCTGGGTTGAGCGCCTGCTCCGTTGGGCAAGCCTCGGGTGGCGGCTCCTCGAAGAACATCGACTTCTGGACCATCAACCTGAAGGAGGGCTACACCCCGTACATCACCACCTTGATGAAGAACTACGAGACGGCGCACCCCGGCGTCACGATCAACTGGGTCGACATCCCGGATCTGACCCAGGCGCAGACCAGGCTGACCGCCGCGTTGTCCAGCGGCAAATCTCCGGACGTGGTCAATGTGACCCCGTTCATCCTGCCGCAGCTCGCCAAGTCCGGAGCGGTGCTCCCGCTCTCGAAGATCACCGGCGACACCGCGGCGATCGGGTCGAAGTACACCAAGGGGTTCTGGGACGCCGGCGTACTGAACGGCGAGGCCTACGCGATCCCGTACTACGGAAGCGCGAGCGCCCTGCTCTACAACAAGGCCATTTTCCAGAAGGCGGGCCTGAATCCGGCCAAGCCGCCGCAGACCTGGGCGGAGGTCTTCGCAGATTCCAAGATCATCTACGCGAAGACAGGCATCCCCGGATTCGTTCAGACGCTGGACGACTTCGACGATGCCGGCAACCCCGCGGACATCATCGCCAGTCAGGCCGGTGTTCCACTCCTCAATGCCGACGGCACAAAGAGCGTTTTCAACACGCCGACCGCGGTCTCGTACTTCCAGAACTACGTGGACGGCGTGAAGGCGGGCTGGATCAGCAAGACCAGCGTGAACGGCGTGGTCCTCGACGGCGCGGGCGAGTTGGCCAAGGGAAAGGTGGCGATGACCTTCCTGGGTCCCTGGTCGCTGCGATGGACGAAGGCGAACTCCTCGGCCGACGTCTACAAGAACATCGTGCTGGCGCCGCACATCAAGAGTCCCACCGGGTACTCCAACGCGTTCCTCCAGCAGTTCGCGATTCCCTCGGGGTCCAAGAATCCCGCCCAGGCGTTGGATTTCGCCAGGTATGTGAGCGGCACTGTCGTCACGCTCGCGAGCCAGGCGCCTGTTCTGCCCACGCTGACAGCAGACGTGACGAGCCCGAAGTACCTGTCTCTCTTCGGAGCAAAGGTTCTCACCGCGGAACCGATCAAGTTCTTCTGGCCGCAGGATCCGAACGTCGCTCAACTCATCGCAAGCCTGCGCGAAAACATGCAGGCCGCGCTCCTGGGGTCCAAGTCCACACAGCAGGCGCTCGACGACGCTGTCCAAACCTGGGATTCGCTGCTCACCAAATAGGTGTCGCTGCCCGCATGCGTGAGAAGAAGGTCGCGTCTTGTCTGTGAACGTCAGGAACTCTGTGAGGAACGTCAGGAGCTCGGCAGCTCGAAGTCAGTCTCGTTCGGCTTTCCGCCTCCGGCGGGGAGAACGACGGTGGGCCGGCGTGTTCGTGCTACCGGTGGTAGTGATCGTCGGTGTCTTCGTCCTGTATCCGATCGTGGACACGTTCGGCATCAGCTTCACCGACTACTACGGCTTCGGGGCGAAGACCTTCGTGGGCACGGCGAACTATGCGCACCTGGTGACGAAGCCGAATGTGGTCCAGGCGCTGGGGAACTCTGCTCTCATCGCTGTGGTCGTCACTGTCGTTCTCACGGTGCTCCCGCTGCCGATCTCCTACTGGATCCACCGGGGGATTCCACTGCGTCGCTTCTTTCGCGCGGTGTACTACATCCCGGTGGTGCTGCCGATCGTCGTGTCGTCGGTGGCGTGGAAGTTCCTCTTCGATGCGCATGGCCTGCTCAACTACCTGCTGGACCTGGTCGGACTGAAGCCGGTCGGCTGGTTGTCAGATCCGAAGGTCGCGATCTGGTCGATCATGATCGTCATCGTCTGGCGTTCGGTGGGCATCTACATGCTGATCTACCTGGCGAACTTCCTCTACATCTCCGAGGACCTGTTCGAAGCGGCTGCTCTGGACGGCGCGGGAGGGGTGCGGAGCTTCTTCTCGATCGCGGTTCCGATGATGAAACCATCCATTCTGCTGTGCTCCGTGGTTTCGTTCGCCGGCGCGATCAAGGCATTCGACGAGGTCTTCATCATCACCAACGGGGGCCCGGTCGGGTCGACGACGAACGCTTCCTACCTGATCTGGCAGACGGCGTTCAAGTACGGCAGCTTCGGCTCGGCCAGTGCGATGGCGATGGTCCTGCTGGCGATCGTGGTCGTCTTTGCCGGGGGCGTCTTGTTCGTTGCGCGAAGGAGAAGCGAATGAAGCAGGCATTCAGCGTCCCGGGCAGAGTGCTCATTCTGATCTGCCTGTTCGTGGGCAGCGTGGCAGCGTTGTTCCCACTGGTCTGGCTGTTGTCCACGAGCTTGAAGAAGAGCAGCGACGTGTTCGCCGTGCCGCCGCAGTTGATTCCCACCGACCCGACCCTGGCGAATTTCGGATACGTGTGGACGGCAGGTGGTGTGCAGCAGTACTTCCTCAACAGCGTGATCATCGCCGCCGGGACAGTGATCATCAACGTCGGCTGTGCGACGCTCGCCGGCTACGCCTTCTCCCGGCTCCACTTCCCGGGACGGGGAGCACTGTTCGTCGCGGTGGTCGCGACGATGGTCATTCCCTTCCCGTCGATCATGATCTCGCTGTTCGGGATCACGAAGACCGTGGGTCTCTACGGCAGCCTCTTCGGGGTGATGATCCCGTTGGCCGCGGTCAATCTCTGGCTGTCCGTGTACATCATGAAGAACGCCTTCGCCGCACTGCCTCTCGAGCTCCAGGAGGCGGCGTTCATCGACGGCGCCTCCGACGGCCGGGTGTTCTTGAACGTGATGCTGCCACTGGTCAAGGCGCCGATGGCCACTGCCGCCATCTTGGTGTTCACCGTGAGCTGGAGCGACTTCCTCTGGCCGCTCGTCGTGCTGCGCGACCCCAGTTCGTTCCCGATCTCCATCGGCCTTCAGTACTTCATGTCAATGCTCACCGGGAACTGGCACAACATCACCGCCATCGCAATTCTCGCTTCCGTTCCGACGGTGGCCGTCTTCCTGTTGCTGCAAAGGTACTTTTTCGGCGGCACGTTGACCGGTGCCACGAAGGGTTAGAGGTCATGAAGATATCCAGGGTGAGGGCGATCCCCTACCGGGTTCCGTTGCGCTCGACGATGAACTCCGCGCTCGGCGCGATGAGCCAATCGGAGTACGGTCTGGTCCGGTTGGAGACGGACGACGGTCTCGAAGGCCTCGGCGAGATCTCGCTGATCTGGCACGGGGACGGCGCGTCGTTGTGCGACCTCGTCAATGAGGTGGTCGGGCCGGCCGTCGTCGGGTTCGATCTCTTCGACTACAGCCGGATCATGGCGGCGGTCCACGCGTCGTTGAAGTTCGGCCGGCATTCGCTCACGGCGGCCGCGGCGGTCGACATGGCGGTGTTGGATGCCCAGGGCAAATACCTGGGGCAGCCGGTGATGAATCTGCTGGGCGGCGCTGCTGCTGATCGGATCCTGCTGACGATGTCGCTGTCCATCGCCTCACCCGAGGAGGCGGTGGCTGAGGCCCACCGATACCGGGAGTCAGGCTTCCGCGTCGTCAAGGTCAAGGCCGGGCGAGATCACGACCGCACCGTCGCGACCGTGAAAGCGCTCAACGCCGAGTTCGGATCCGACCTCGGCGTTCGAGTCGATCTGAACATGGCTTGTGTAACGGCCAAAGAAGCACTGGGCACCATCCGCCGGTTGGAGGAGTTCGGCGTGCTGTCGGTAGAGCAGCCGTTGGCGCCCGACGACCTCGCCGGGCTGGCCTTCCTGCGTCAGCACACGGTCTTGCCGATCATGGTGGACGAGAGCGTGTGGGGACCGGTCGACGCCCGGGAGGTCATCCTGGCCGGCGCCGCCGACATCATCAACATCTATGTCGCGGAGTCGGGAGGAATCCGGCCCGCCAAGCTGATCGCCGATCTCGCGGAACTCAACCACATCGGAGTCGCGATCGGGAGCATGCCCGAAACCGGCGTGGGCACTGCGGCGGCAGCACACCTCGGATTCTCGATGCCCAAGCTCGAACACCCCAGCGATGTGGCTGGTGTTCTTTACCACGCCGACGACGTCGTGGTCAGCAACCTGGTATTCGACGGCGGATACATCTATCCGCCCACCGCGCCCGGTCTAGGGGTCGCAATAGATGAGGAGAAGCTGAGTGCATTTGCAATCCGTCGCTGAGAGCCCGGAGCAGGACACCGATCCGGGACGCCTGGGGCTCGTCGACAGCAATGTATTCGTCGGCCGCGCGTCAGGTGTCCCCTGGGCACGGAACTTCGAGGTGAGCTCGCGGGACGTGCTCGCGGAGATGAGCAGGGTCGGCGTCGACGGGGCCGTCGCCTACCACGTACTCGCGCGGGAATACTCGCCGCGGCTGGGTAACGGCCTGCTCCTGGACGAGATCGCAGGGCAGCCGGCGCTGGCAGGCGCGTGGATCGTGTTGCCTCATCACACCGGCGAATTCCCTCCTCCTGCCGCGCTCATTCCAGAGATGGCCGCCGCCGGCGTCGTGATGGCACGGATGCATCCGTCCACCGACCCGAGCGCGCATCGGTACCTGCTGGCGGACTGGGTGGTGGGCGAACTACTGGAAGCCCTCGCGGACGCCGGGTTTCCGCTGGCGATCGACTTCTCCCTTTTCCGGCGGGCAGAACCGCCGTGGGAACTTCTCTTCCAGGTGCTCAACACACATCCCTTGCTGAAGGTCCTTCTGATGGACGTTCAGGGGCGGAACAACCGCACGCTGTACCCGTTGCTGGAGCGCTTTCCGAATCTGACCATCCAGACCGCCGGACTCAACGTCCATCGCGGCATCGAGGACGTCGTGAGCCGGTTCGGAGCCGATCGCCTGATCTTCGGCTCCGGCTACCCGCTGAGAAGCATGGGTGCGGCACGGTTCGGGCTCGACACCGCGGAGATCGCCGAGACCGACCGTCGCCTCATCGGAGCGGGAAACTTGACGAGCCTGCTGGGACCGCGAGCCGCCGACAGATTCGGAGCCACACATGCCTAGCGAAACGGTGCCCGGACGGCACCGCCCACCTCTCGTCATCGATGCTCATGTGCATATCGGTCCGTTCCGGAACTTCCATATTCCGGATAACGGCATCGAGGGTGTGGTGGCGGCGATGGACAGTCTGGGCGTCGACGTCTCGGTGATGTCCGCACACGCCTCGATCTCCGCCGACTACACCATCGGCAACGACATCGTCATCGATGCGGCAACGCGATTTCCGAGCCGGATCCTGGGCTATTGTGCGGTGAATCCGAACTATGCCGACTCGATGGCAGACGAGCTTGAACGCTGCTTCGAGCACGCTGCCTTCCGGGGGATCAAGCTTCATCCCGAACTGCACGGGAACCATGCGCTCGATTCCCGCCAGTACTCGGCCGTGTGGGAGTTCGCCTCACGGCGTCGGCTTCCGGTCCTGTCGCACAGCTTCTTCGCCGGCGACGGCCTGGACGTGTTCGCCCGGATCGCCGAGAGCTATCCGGACGTGCAGCTGATCCTCGGTCACGCCGGTCAGGATTTCGGGATCGACAGCGTCATCGATCTGGCCGCCGGACACGAGAACATCTGGCTCGATCTGTGTGGACCGCTCAGCCTCGACGGTGCCGTGGAGAAGTTGGTGCACGCACTGGGCCCGGGCCGGATCCTGTTCGGGAGCGACCTGCCGTTCTGCGACGGGGCGCTTCAGTTGGGGACGCTCTTGTACTCGAGGCTTGATCCCTCGCAGGTAGAGGCGATCGCAGGCAAGAACGCTCTGGGGCTGTTCGGTGAGGCCGCCGCATGAGGATTCTGTTGGAGGAGTACCGCTCGACCGAACTGGCGTCCATGGCCGAGTCCAGCACGCTGATCATTCCGGTCGGCTCGACCGAGCAGCACGGCCCGCATCTCCCCGTCGCCACGGACGCCGTGATGGCACAGTATGTCGCCCGGGCTGCCGCGGCGAAGGTAACAACGGGCGACACCCCGGTGCTGGTCGCGCCGACGCTGAACTTCGGGGCCTCCGACCATCATCTTCCCCGGGCCGGAACGATCTCCGTCACCGGTGGGGTCTACCTCGCATTCCTGAACGAGATGCTCGCTTCAGCGGCGAAGGGCGGTTTTCGCCGGATGGTCATCCTGAACGGCCATGGCGGAAACGAGGACGTCGCGCGCCAGGCGTCTCGCGACACGGCCGTCGAACACCCGGTCATGGTCGCTGCCGCGGCCTACTGGACCATGGCTTGGCCGCGACTTGTCGAGATCTGCACGACCCACGGTCTCGGCGGGCTTCCGGGCCACGCAGGCGCGTTCGAGACATCCCTCATGCAGCACCTGGTGCCCGAGCTCGTCGACCTGACCGCACTACGGGGATCCGACGCCGCGGACAGCACGCCGTCGGATCATCCGCTGGCAGTGCCGTCCATCGAGACCCACGGTTGGATCGCAGAGATCGACGGCTACAGCAATGGTGCTCGGGCAGCCTCCGCGGCCGCCGGCGCCGAAGCGCTGTCCACCATCGTGGCGGCGACAGCCGCGTTCTTGGAGAACTTCTCCAAGCGGGAGCTTCCACCCTTGGTCGTCCGTTCCGGTCGCAACATCCGGACAAATCAATGAAAGCGGAGTGAACTCAGTTGTTGAGCAGCGACTACTACCTCGACAAGACCGCCCTGGTGACAGGCGGCGCCCGGGGCATCGGACGTGCGATCGTCAAGAGGTTCCTGTCGGAAGGTGTCCGGGTTGTCGTCTGTGACATCAATCCGGACGGCATGGACGATCTGCTGGCCGATGAATCGATCGACAGCGCGATGGTCCTTCCAGTCGTCGGCGACATCCGACATGCGGGGGAGGTCCTTGATCAGGTGGCCGCCGCGGGGTGGCGCATCGACTACCTGGTCAACAACGCCGCACTCTCGCCGCGAATCCCGAGTTCAGAGCTCGCCCGCGACGTGCTCAACGACGTCCTCGACGTGAACGTCTCGAGCGCCTTCGAGCTGTCACGAATGCTGGTGGAGCGGTCCGAGTTGTCCGCCGGCGGGCTCGTGATCGTGAACATCTCCTCGGTGAACGCGTGGCTCGGCATCCCGGAGATGGCCCACTACAACGCGTCGAAGGCCGCTCTCCTGTCGATCACCCGGACGCTGGCGGTCGAATGGGCACCGCGGGGAGTCCGGGTCAACGCCGTCTGTCCGGGGTCGACGTGGACAGAGTCGTGGGAAGAAGGCGGGTGGGGCGAGGAGGACCGCGCCCGCTTCGCGTCCAAGAATCCGCTCGGCAGATTCGCCACCCCGGACGAGATCGCGGGCACTGTGCTCTTCCTGACCGGTCCCGATGCGGGCTTCATCACCGGGCACGGACTGGTCGTCGACGGCGGCCTCACTGCTTCGGTCTAGCCGTGGAGCCGCCGACGCCGCTGAACACGACCATCTTCCTCATGCCGGTCGACCTGGTTGGCGAGGGCGTCGACGAGGTGGTGGCCAGGAGCAGGGATGCACTCGGCGTGGGCGCCGTGGCCTTGGCGGTGCTTTACCACGCCTCCAGAGACCTCCTGCCACACAACCCGCAGTACAGGGTTCACCAGTCGGCCGGCGGCGCGTGCTTCCGGGTCGAACCCGCGCTCTTCTCGGCTGAGGTCCCCCCACCAGCGATCATTCCGGTGGCGCATGGGCGAGACCTGCTTGCGGAGCTCTGTGTGTCAGCGGGGAAGCGGGGGATGCCCGTAGACGCGTGGGTGGTCTACCTGCATGAGGATGCTTCTCAGCTGTCCGATCTCGAAGGGTGCGTTGTCAACGCGTTTGGTGACCGCTATCCGCGTCTACGGTGCCCTTCCTCGCCGAGAACCAGGCGGTATGCGCGCGCTGTGACCGAGAACGTCGCCCGGTATCCGATTCGTTCGATCCTGGCGGAGGGCCTTCATTGGTACCCGTTCGAGCACGGTGACCACCATGAGCGGACGGAACTGGCGGCTACGCCTCGCTCGGCACACCTTCTGAGCCTGTGTTTCTGCGCATCGTGCGAAGCAGCGGCGGCAGCGCACGGGCTGGATGCACGTCGGGTTGCCGAGCGGTGCCGAAACGAGATCGACGCTGAGATCAGTGGGCTGGCAGGTCTCCTCGGCGGCGTGCTGTCGGACGAGGGGTTGCTCGAGGCGTATCTGGACCTGCGGACTCGCGCTGTGTCAACGCTGGTGGCCGAGTGTGCCGACATCGCCGCCGCCCATCGGAAGCAGTTCGTTTTCATCGATCTCTCCGCCGGTCGCGCCGGATGGAGCGATGGCAACTCCTCCGGCCCGTTAGGCGTCGACGCGGCGCCGGAGTTGGGGATCGACGTGGCTTCCGTGGCTCGTACCGTGCCGATCGCCGTCGCCATCTACACGGCGGACCCGGCCAGGGTGAGCCTCGAACTGAGCGCGTACCGCGAGGTCGTCGGCTCCGGCGATCTGCGGGTGATTCTGAGGCCCATGCCGCCCGATGTGCGGTCGGATCACGAACTGCCGGAGAAGCTGAACCGAATTCGCGAAAAAGGTGTCAGCGACGTCGCCTTCTACCAGTACGGTCTGGCCCGGCGGGTCGACCTGGCGCGGATCCCGCTCGCCCTGGCCGCCGGGGCGTGAACCCGGTCACGCGGGAGTGGCGTGATGCGCTAATCTGGTGATATGCGAGTGACCCTGCTCCTTGGTTAGCCGTACTGGCAACCAGGCGCCCTCTGCGCCGGTCAGTACGGCGTCCCCTCCTGCGCGAGGGGCTTTTTCATGTGTGCAGAGTCTTTTCTGGCAGGGTTCACACCACATCCCGAGAACGCAGGAGTACGACGGTGAGCGAGCAGGTGGAGAACGAGGCGGACGCCCCGATCGACCGGGGCGGCTATGACTTCAATGCCCTGCAGGCCAAGTGGCGGCCGGTGTGGGAGAAGCTCGACCCGTTCAAGGCCCGCGACGACGGGTCGGCCGAGCGCCGCTACGCGCTGACGATGTTCTCCTACCCGTCCGGCGACCTGCACATGGGACACGGCGAGGTCTTCGCGCTGCACGACGTGCTGGCGCGGTACTGGTTCCAGCAGGGCTACGACGTGATGAACCCGATCGGCTGGGATTCGTTCGGGCTGCCGGCCGAGAACGCCGCGATCAAGCGCAACGAGCACCCCGCCACGTACACCTACGCCAACATCGAGACCCAGGCGGAGTCGATCCGGCGGTACGCCATGAGCTTCGACTGGTCGCGTCGCCTGCACACGTCCGACCCGGAGTACTACCGGTGGACGCAGTGGCTGTTCCTGCGCTTCTACGAGCGTGGCCTGGCCTACCGCAAGGCGTCGTACGTGAACTGGTGCCCGAACGACCAGACCGTGCTGGCCAACGAGCAGGTCGTGCAGGGCCGCTGCGAGCGGTGCGGGTTCGAGGTCACCAAGCGCGAGCTGACCCAGTGGTACTTCAAGACCACCGACTACGCGCAGCGGCTGCTGGACGACATGAGCCTGCTGGAGTGGCCCGAAGAGATCCTGCTGCAGCAGCGCAACTGGATCGGCCGGTCCGAGGGCGCCTTCACTGACTTCGTCGTGGAAGGCCGCGACGAGCCGATCAAGGTCTTCACCACCCGTCCGGACACGCTGTTCGGCGCCACCTTCATGGTGGTCGCGCCGGACTCCAAGCTGGCCGAGGAACTGGTCACGCCCGAGCAGCGGGCCGCCTTCGACGAATACCTGACCGCGGTGAACGCCTCGACCGAGATCGAGCGGCTGAGCACCGAGCGGGACAAGACCGGCGTCTTCCTGGGCTCGTACGCGATCAACCCGGTCAACGGCGAGCGGATCCCGATCTGGGCGGCCGACTACGTGCTGGCCGACTACGGCACCGGCGCGATCATGGCCGTGCCGGGCCAGGATTCCCGGGACTGGGAGTTCGCGGAGAAGTTCGGCCTGCCGATCGTGCGCACGGTGCAGCCGGAGGAGGGCTTCGAGGGCAAGGCCTACACCGGCGACGGACCGGCCATCAACAGCGCGAACGACGAGATCAGCCTGAACGGTCTGCCGATCGACGAGGCCAAGGCGAAGATCATCGACTGGCTGCAGGACAAGCACCTGGGCGAGCGGACGATCAACTATCGGCTGCGCGACTGGCTGCTGAGCCGCCAGCGGTACTGGGGTGCCCCGATCCCGATCATCCACTGCCCGGTCGATGGCGAAGTGCCGGTGCCCGACGACCAGTTGCCGGTTGAGCTGCCCGACCTGCGGGGCGCCGCTCTCGCTCCCCGGGGTGTCTCGCCCCTGGCCTCCGCCCGCGAGTGGGTCGAGGTGACCTGTCCGAAGTGTGGCGGTCCCGCCGAGCGTGACACCGACACGATGGACACCTTCGTCGACTCGTCGTGGTACTTCCTGCGCTACACCTCGCCGGAGTACACCGAGGGCCCGTTCGATCCCGAGGCCGCCCGCCGCTGGATGCCGGCGTACCAGTACGTCGGTGGCAAGGAGCACGCGGTTCTGCATCTGCTGTACGCGCGGTTCTTCACCAAGGTGCTGCACGACCTGGGCATGCTGGACGCCGTCGAGCCCTTCACCCGGCTGCTGAACCAGGGCCAGGTGATCAACGAGGGCAAGGCGATGAGCAAGTCGCTGGGCAACGGGGTCAACCTGGGTGAGCAGCTGGACGCCTTCGGCGTGGACGCGATCCGGCTGACGATGGTCTTCGCCGGTCCGCCGGACGACGACATCGACTGGGCCGACCTGTCCCCGGGCGGCTCGCTGAGGTTCCTGCAGCGCGCCTGGCGGCTGAGCGGGAACGTGGAGGCCCCGGTCGGCAGCGACCCGTCGACCGGTGACCTGGCGCTGCGCAAGATCACCCACCGCACGGTGGCCGACGCGTCCGAGCTGCTGGACTCGTACCGGTTCAACGTGATGGTTGCCCGGGTGATGGAGCTGGTGAACGCCACTCGCAAGGCGATCGACTCCGGGCCGGGCGCTGCCGACCCGGCGGTTCGCGAGGCGGTCGAGACCGTGGCGATCCTGCTGAGCCTGGTCGCGCCGTACACGGCCGAGGACATGTGGGAGAACCTGGGCCACGAGCCGACGGTCGCCAAGGCCGGCTGGCCGAAGGTCGACCCGGCTCTGCTGGTTCAGGACTCGGTCACCTGCGTGGTCCAGATCGCCGGCAAGGTGAAGGAGCGCCTGGAGGTGTCCCCGGACATCACCGAGGCCGACCTGGAGCAGTTGGCCCTGGCGTCCGAGGCGGTCCGGACTGCCTTGGACGGTCGTGGCATCCGCAAGGTCATCGTCCGCGCGCCGAAACTGGTCAACATCGTCCCGGCCTGAGACGCTGCCCTATGCGTTCCGAGCTGATCGACGTGGGGACCGGTAGCCGCGAGGTTGTTTTCGATCTGACGAGCAAGTGTGAGCAGTTCGTCGCCGCTGAGGCCCATCAGGCCCAGGGCGACGGACTGCTGCACCTGTTCGTGCCGCACGCGACGGCAGGGATCGCGATCCTGGAGACGGGAGCGGGCAGCGATACGGACCTGCTCGCCGTGCTCGAGGAGCTGTTGCCGCGAGACTTCCACTGGCAGCACCGGCACGGTTCTCCGGGTCACGGGCGCGATCACGTCCTGCCCGCGCTGATCCCGCCGTACGCGAGTCTGCCGGTGATCGGGGGGCGGCTGATGCTCGGCACCTGGCAGTCGATCTGCCTGGTCGACACGAACGTGGACAACCCGCAGCGGCACGTCCGGCTTTCCTGGCTGCCCAGCTGAGGATTTCCGGTATACCGCATTCAGTGCACGTCGAGTTGACTGGTCAAGCGGTAAAAGGACTACCCGGTAACAATGATTTCCGCATTTTGGTGACTTATCGCGATGTTGGCGATCGTGTTACGTATGCGAAACACCACTCCGCTTGAATCTTCGCATGGCAGCCCTCGATATCCTCCGTGAGCATTGGCTCGGTCTCGGCACCGACCTCCTGGTCCGTGCGACCCGGAGTATCTGCGACGGCAGCCTGTTGAACGCGGATTCCGGCCGCGCCGACACGCGCGCCCGGATCGAGGACTGGGCCGGCGTGCTCGTCCTTTATGACCCCGCGGTCCTGCAGCCCCGCGATTTCGAGCCCGGCAATGAGCCGCAGCAGGTGCGCTTCAGCGCCTGAGATCGGGCATTCTCTCGCGCACGGCAATTCAGCTCCGAGCCTCCAAGGTGCTACGAAATTCAACCGTTCATCCCTGGTCGGCGACTGGGCCGGCTCGTGCTTCGGTCACGGGGTGCGTACGGCATCCATGGCTCTGTCACGCTATGTTGTGCGGGGACGTGTGAGGCTCTGAAGGGGTGACGGGCTTTGTCGGACGCGGATGGCCGGGCTCAGGGACGGCGCGGGTTTGCCGATCTCCTGCTCGACCTGAGGGTCCAGGCGGGGCTTTCCCAGGAGGAACTGGCCGAGCGGGCCGGGCTGAGCGTTCGCACCATCCGTGAGCTCGAGGCCGGCCGCGTCGCCCGCCCGCGGAAGGATTCCGTCCGGCTTCTCTCCGAAGGTCTCGGCCTGCGCGACGGCGATGCCGGCAGGTTCCTCGCGGCCGCCGGACATGCGGCAGTCCGGCCGGTGATCGCCATGGCCGACCCCGCGCCGACCGGCTTGCGCTGGCGCGGGACGAGGCCCATCCCTGACGGACTGGTCGGGCGTGAGCCGGAACTGCTGGAGCTGGAGCAATTGCTGCGGCAGAACAGGCTCGTGACCCTGGTCGGGCCCGGCGGCGTCGGGAAGACGGAGCTCGCCCTGGCCGCGGCTGACCGCTTCTCAGGAGCAGAGACGACTGTCGTGGTCGTGGACCTGACCACGGTCCAGCGCGACGCCGCAGTATCGTCTGCGATCCTCGACGCCTTCGGGACTGCTCCCGGTACGTCGGACCTCGACGACCTGCTCTCCGGCCGGAAGCCCGGCGACTTGGTGATAGTGGAGGACAACGCCGAGCACGTCCTCGACGGCGTAGCCACCGTGGCCAACAGGATGGTGCGCAGCTTCCCGGGCGTCGGCGTACTCGTCACGTCCCGGATCCCCCTCGGCCTGCCGGACGAAGTCGTACGCCGTGTGCAAGTGCTCGGCGTACCGGAGAACGACAGAGACCTTGAGGTGATCGCGGCCAGCCCGGCGGTCGAGATGTTCTGCAGGCGAGCCGCGCGGGTCCGCCCGGACTTCAAGCTGACGCCGGAGAACGCGACCACGGTGGCTCGGCTCTGCCAGCGGCTGGACGGGTTGCCACTCGCGTTGGAACTGGCCGCCGCCCGGGCAGGGTCGCTGACGGTGGAGACGATCTTGGCCGCTCTAGATGACCGGTTCCGGTTGCTGTCGGGGCCACGCCGGTTCGGGGCGCCGCACCAGCGCACGCTCGCGGACACCATTGCCTGGAGTGTCGACGCACTTTCCGATCCGGCTCGGCAGCTGCTGTACCGGGCGTCGATGCTTGGGTCGCCGTTCACGCTGGATGCCGTGGTCGGTGTGTGCACGGGTGTGCCGATCGACGCCGCTGATGTGCCGATGTTGCTGGCCGAGCTGGTGGACAAGTCGCTGTTGCAGCCGGTGCTGGAGTTCGAGCAGCTGTACGGCGCGCGGTACAAGATGCTGGAGACGATCCGCGAGCACGCGTACGCCGGGCTGTCCTCGCAGGGGGACGACCTGACCGAGTTCCGCGATCGGACCGTCGCCTGGTGCTCGAAGTACGTGGAGGGGCTGGACGGGGCGTGGTCCAGCCCGGACCGGGACCGCCGGTACCGCGCGGCCAACGCGAACTCGGCGACCTTCGAGGTGGCCCTGGAGCGAGCGGCAGAGCTCGGCAGGTGGGACACGGCGGCGCAGATCGTGCTCGGGTTCCGCATCGCCTGGCAGTACCAGGCGAGCGTCGCGCAGAGCGGGATCCGCTGGGCGAGTGAGTCCGCGGAGAACGTAGAGGACAAGGAGACCAGCGGCAGGCTGCTAGCCATCGCCGGGCGGCTCTCCAGCCTCACCGGTGACGTCCGGGCCGCCCGCAGGTACTACGGCGACGCCCGCAACCTGGTGCCACCCGAGTCGGAGATGGGCCTGATGGCTCGGGGTGGCTGGGTCTCGTCCGGCTCGCTGCTCTTGGACACGTTGAGCCTGGCGGAGATTCCGACGCTGGTGGCCGATGCGCGCAGGCACGGCGATGTTCAGCGCTCTGCGACAGTGCAGGCGATCTGCGGCCTCGCCCTGGCCCGCTGGGGACGCCTGCCCGAGGCGAAGGAGTTGCTGCTCGCCTGGGAGGCCGCGCTGGCCAATCCGGGCGTCTACCCCGACGAGATCGCCTACATGGCGCTCAGCCGGGTGGAGTTGGAGCTCGGCGACCTCGAGGAGGCCCGCCGTTGGGCGGAGTTGGCCCGAGACAGCCAGGCCTCCGACGACCCGGAGCGAACCAAGGTGGCCGGCTGCCTGGCGATGGTCGAGTTCCAGGCCGGCAAGTACGACCGGGCCCGGGCGCTGCTGGATGAGGCCGACGCCGACATCCGCGGTCATCGGGGCTACTTCGACTACCTGGTGATGCTCTACCGGAGCCGCTTGGCCCGGCAAGCCGGCGACCTGGAGCAGGCCCGGCTGTCCGTCCGCGATGCCGTGAACCGCCTGCTGCTCGAGGGGCGCGTCGTGTACCTGCTGGACGTGCTGCCCGAGGCTGTGGCGGTGCTGCACGCTCTGGGTCAGGGTGAGGAAGCTGACCGGCTCTGCGGGCAGCTCCTCGCCTGGCAGCAGACGATGGATCCCCCTATGCTCCCCACGGCGTGGGCGGTCCTGCAGGATTCCTGCGACGGCGCCCAGCCGGCCGCCGGCTGGCCCGAGCCCGATCCGGCGGAGTCAGTCCGCCGGCTCGCGGACGACGTACTGGCTGCCCTTTCCTGACGCCGATCTTCCGAAGCTGCCGGGCAACTGCCGGGTTTTCTGCCTCGTCCTGACCTAGCGGCCGGAACCAGAATTACAGCCGTAGGACAGGTTCCACGAGACAGAGATCCGATGCCGGGTTCGGGCATCACGGGCAGGGAATGGGGGCGGTGGTCGTGCAGCATGCCCGATGCACCGGACTGCCGGAATCACTTCGAACCCGGAGCAGGCGACGCGGAGGACATCCGACGGCTGGACGGTGGGGGCGCCGAACGGCTGTCGAGATCTCCGGAGTGCTGCGACGTGCGGATCTGTCCTACCTGAACCGGGTGCCGTGTTCCGTCAGGGCATCGGACCCGGGGTGGGGCCCCAGTTGCGGTTTGGCACACGACACAGGGGACGAGTGCCGGCCCGGTCGATACGGGACAGCCGTGCAGGTTCGCTCACTGCCGGTGGGTCGGCCACTGGGGCCTCCCGGGGGAGCAAGTAGCTCAGTGAGCTGACGCCGAGGGGGAGTCGGCTACCGGCGAGGTGGAGGCCACCGGAGGGGTTGGCCGCCACCTCGCCGCGTCCTATCCCTTGCCTGCCAGTACTGCGGTCTTGTCGAAGGCGTAGCCGACCATCCAGCTGGGCCGGAGTCGGCAGTAGACGATCTCCTCGCCCCAGCTCGACGGGGAACTGCCGTAGTGGCTGGTGAGGTGCTCCTCGATCTCCGCGAAATCCGGGTGGTTCTCGTCGAGGAACTCGACCTGCCCGTGGCTGAACACGCCGATGCGCTCGCCGTCGACGTACGAGATGCTCGCGGCCGGTCTGGCGCGCAGGTGGCGCGCCTTGGCCGCAGTACCGGAGGTTGTGAACACCCAGCGCCCGTGCAGGAAGTGGCCGTCGACAGCGCTGATCCGGGGCTCACCGCCGGCGGTCACGGTAGCCAGATTGAGGGTGCGCATGCCGGTGAGAACCTTCGTCAGGTCCTGTGCGTCCAGCTTCCGCGCGCCGGTGATGATGTTGCGCAGATGCTCTGTCGAGCGGTCGTAGGCGGCGTCCAGCAGCCGCTGCAGTTCGGTGACTTCATCGCTGGTCTCCTTCATTCTCCGCAGTCTGGCACCAGGCGCAGACGAAACTGTCCGGTAACCTCGCTGCATGTCAGCCCGAGTGCACGTCGTCACGGACTCCACCGCGGGTCTGTCGGCGCTCGAGGTGCTTAGGCACCCGCTGACAGTCGTACCGCTGCAGGTGGTGATCGGCGGCACGTCGTACGACGACGGCGCGACCAGTGCCGACGCGGTCGCGGAGGCGCTCAAGACCTTCACCCCGGTCTCGACCAGCAGGCCCGCTCCCCAGTCATTCGCCGACACCTACGCCGAGTGTGCCGCCGCCGGGGCCGAGTCGATCGTGTCGATCCACCTGTCGGGGGACATGTCCGGCACGTTCGAAGCAGCGATGATCGGCGCGAAGGAGTCGCCCATCCCGGTTCGCGTCGTCGACTCGCGCTCGCTCGGCATGGGGCTGGGTTTCCCGGTCCTCGCAGCGGCAGAAGCAGCCGCCTCCGGCGCGGACCAGGCGGGCGTGGAAGCTGCCGCACGCTCCCGGATGGCCGCCATCTCGTCGTACTTCTACGTGGACACCCTGGAGTACCTTCGCCGTGGCGGTCGCATCGGTGCAGCCCAGGCACTGCTCGGTACTGCGCTGGCGGTCAAGCCGCTGCTCACCATCAGCGGCGGCCGGATCGTCCCGCTGGAAAAGGTCCGTACGTCGAGCCGGGCGATCGCACGACTCGCGGACATCGCCGTCCAGCGCGCCGGCGACGGCCCCGTCCAGATCGCGGTCCACCACCTCGCCAACCTCGACAAGGCGCACACTCTCGCCGACGGCCTGGCCGAGCGTCTTCCCCAGGCCGACGAAATAGTCCTCCGCGAGGTAGGCGCCGTCATCGGCGCGCACGTCGGCCCCGGCATGCTCGCCGTAGTAGTAGCGCCCCGCTAACCACCGCCGGCGACCCTCGGCGTCAGCTCCGCCTTCCGCCCCCTCTTTCCACAGGCCTGAAGGTTTCTCCGGCTTGCCGGGTTGCGGCTCGTACCTTCTCTGGCGTGAAGGTCAAACGCCGCACCCCAGAGCCCGACCCGGGCGAACGCCTGCGTGCTCTTGCGCGGCTGCGCGCCGCCGGCCCGGAGACGGTGGGGCGCGACGAGGAGCTGGGGAGGGATGAGGAGGTGCGAGGTGGATGGATTCCAGATCCTGTGCTGCCGGAGCGGTTGCGAGGGAGCAGATGGTCGCTGGCGCCGCGGCACGTCGCGGTGGTCACAGTCGTGCTCGTGCTCGGCCTTGCGTGGGCCGGCTGGTCGGTCTTCCACAACCGACCCGAGGTGGTTCCAGATGCCCGACCCGCCACGGGCATCGTCTCCGGATCACCCGTCGGACAACCGTCGCCGTCCGGCGTACCGGCATCCACCCCATCGACGCAGGTCGTCGTCGTCGACGTATCCGGAAAAGTCCGCCGTCCCGGGCTGGTCCGTGCCAAAGCCGGATCCCGCGTCGCCGACGTGCTTGCCCTGGCCGGCGGAGCTCTCCCCGGTGTCGACCTGACCAACCTGAACCTCGCCCGCCAGGTAGCCGATGGCGAACAGATCCTGGTCGGCGTCCCCGGCGGTGTTCCAGCCGGTACGCCGGCCGTCAGCCCAGGCGCTCCGTCCGGCACAGCCCAGGTAGACCTCAACACGGCCACGGTGGCCCAGTTGGAGGCCCTGCCAGGCGTCGGTCCAGTCCTCGCCCAACGCATCGTCGACTGGCGAACCGAACACGGCCGCTTCTCCTCAGTCGACGAACTTCAGGAAGTCTCGGGCGTCGGCGAGAAGAAGTTCGAATCCCTGAAACCCCATGTCCGCATCTGATCTCCGCGAAGCTCCGACGGAGGAGTCGCCGTCCGAAGAACCCCTCGATATTCGCCTACTAGCCCCCGCGGCCGCTGGCTGGCTGACCGCGATCCTCCTACTCACCCAACGGCCCTTAACCGGCGTCATCACCGCCCTGACCGCCCTGCTGATCGCCGCCGCGCTCCTGCTCACCCTCCGCCGCGCCCACGCCCAGACCACCAAACCTTCCACCGCAAGCCACCCCGCCAACGCGGCCGCGGGAGCACCGACAACGAGGTCTGTTGCGTCGGCAGCTCTGGTCACCGGCGTGGGCGTGGCGGCGGTGGTGGCGGGGATGGCGTTTGGGGCGGCGATGGAGGTGCAAGGACTGCGATCTGGGCCGGTGCCGGAACTGGCGTCGTCTCAGGCTGCGGTGACAGTGAGACTGAAGGTCGAGGGGGATCCGGCCCTCCGGACCAGCCCTGGGAACCGTCGGCCGCCATACGTGGTGGTTCGGGCAACGGTCGAAGAAGTGACCGGACGCGGCAAGACGACCCGAGTGCGGTCGCCGGTGCTGGTGATCGGCTCGGCTCAGTGGCAACGGGTTCGGTTCGGCCAGCACGTGCAAGCCAGCGGCAGGCTGGGGCCGGTCGAGCCGGGATCCGACCTGGCGGCGATTCTCTCCGCGCGGGCCACTCCCCGGGTCCTCGGCGAACCAGCGTGGTGGTTGCGTGCAGCGGAACGAGTCCGACTCGGGCTGAGGGAGGCCGTCGCCAATGAACCAGAAGCTGTGCGGGGCCTGGTGCCGGCACTGGTGATGGGTGACGAGTCCGCCCTACCTGCCGAGTTGGCCGATGACTTCAAGATCACTGGCCTGACTCACCTGTCGGCCGTCTCCGGGACCAACCTGACCTTGCTGCTCGCCTTCGTCCTGCCACTGGCCAGACTGCTCGGCGTACGGGCTCGTGGCCTGACGGTCGTCGGCTTGGCAATGGTCGTGGTCTTCGTGGTGCTCGCTCGCCCCCAACCGAGTGTGCTCCGGGCAGCGGTGATGGGGTTGGTCGCACTCGCCGCGATGACCAGTGGCGGCGGTCGGCGGCGCGCGGTGCGGACGTTGTCGGTCGCGGTGATCGCGCTGCTGCTACTCGACATGTCCTTGGCGAGATCGGCTGGCTTCGCCCTGTCGGTGCTTGCAACTGCAGGGATCGTGCTGCTGGGCCCGGGCTGGCGAGATGCACTTGCGGGATGGATGCCGCTTCGCCTGGCTGAGGCGATCTCGTGCCCGCTCGCGGCCCAGCTCGCCTGTACTCCGGTGGTGGCGTGGCTGTCGGGTCAGGTCTCGCTCGTCGCGGTGGCAGCCAACCTGCTGGCAGGTCCTGCGGTCGGCCCGGCGACGATCGTGGGCTTCGGAGCTGCCGGTATCGCCTTGCTCAGTGAGGACCTCGCGCGCCTCGCAGGTTGGGTGGCAGGTTGGCCCGCCCGATGGATCATCTTCGTCGCGCAGAGAGGTGCGGATCTCCCCGGCGCGGCCAGCGCGTGGCCCGCCACGGTGATCGGCGTCGGCGTGCTGACCTTGATCTGCCTCGCGTTGGTCGTCGGTCTGCATCGGCTGCTGGCTCGGCCGATCGCCATGGTCCTCGCCGTCATATTGGTCGCTGTCGTCGTACTGCGACCCGTCGGCTCGTTCGGGTGGCCTCCAGGCGACTGGCTCTTGGTCGCCTGCGATGTGGGTCAAGGCGACGGCCTCGTACTACGTGTCGGTGGTGCAGCGGCCGTGGTGGTCGACACAGGCCCAGATCCCGCAGCAATGGATCGGTGCCTACGCGAGCTCGACGTGACGTCTGTGCCGGTACTACTCCTGACCCACTTCCACGCGGATCATGCGGGGGCCTCGCCGGTGTTCTGAAGGGGAGGAAGGTCGACGAGATCGAGGTGACGCCGTACTACTCTCCACCAGCAGAATATCGACGGGTGATCGAGCTGGCCGGTCTGCATCAGGTGCCGATCCGCACCGTCGGCTTCCACGAGCAGCGGGTCGTCGGGCCGGTCTCCTGGACTGCCTTGTGGCCGGCGCGGGTGCCTGCCCTGCCCCAATCGGGTCAATCGTCGGCAACACCGACCGATGAGGGATCACCGGAGAACAACGCGAGTATCGCGATGATGGTCGAGGTCTCCGGCCTCCGGATGCTGATGACCGGCGACCTGGAACCGGAGTCTCAGCGAGCCGTCGTCGCCAGCGGAGTGGACCTCAAAGCCGATGTGCTGAAGGTGCCGCACCACGGCTCCGGCCAACAGGACCAGACCTTCATCCAGGCAACCGGAGCCAGGCTCGCACTGGTCTCCGTCGGTATCGACAACGACTACGGCCACCCCGCGCCCCGCACCCTCGATCTGCTCTCCCACGCCGGAATGACCATCGCCAGAACCGACACCCAAGGCTCCATCGCGGTCGTCCGCTCCAACGCCCACTTGGCCCTGACCACCCAAGGCCGTTCGCCCTGACCATCTTGTTCTTCCGTGCTGTCGGGCCTGCTGGAGGCGAAGAGAGCTGCGTGAGTTGGTGCCGGGAGAGTTGGGTCCGGGTTTGTCGGTGCGGCATGGCATGCTGGCGGGCGTTATGGCAGCTCGAAAGAATTCCGCGCCCAAGCTGGGTGACGTCCTGCTCGTCACCGGCGCCGAGACGTTCCTTGCCGACCGTGCTGTCCGGTCCGCGATCGCGGCCGTGTCGAAGGTCAGCGCCGAGGTCGAGGTGACGGACCTCAGCGCGGCGGACCTCGACGTCGGGGTGTTCGCCGAGTTGACCGGGCCTTCGCTGTTCGCGAGCGAGCGGGTGCTTGTGCTCCGGATGCTCGAGAACCTGCCCGCCGAGATGGCGCCGAATCTGATCGACTATGCGGGTTCGCCCGCGGACGACGTCCTGGTCGTGTTCGTGCACTCCGGCGGGCAAAAGGGCAAGGCGGTTCTCGACAAGTTGCGGAAGGCCTCGGTCAACGAGGTGGTGGCGACCGCGCCGAAGACGTGGGAGCTGCCACAGTTCGTCGTCGGCGAGATCCGGTTGCTCGGTGGCAGCATCGACGAGCGCGGAGCGGCCGCGCTGGTCGACGCGGTCGGGCATGATCTGCGAGCACTCGCGGGAGCCTGCTCGCAGTTGGTGTCGGACTCCGGCGGCCAGCCGATCAGCCCGGACCTGATCGGGCAGTACTTCGGCGGCCGCGCCGAGGTGACGAGTTTCGCGGTGGCCGATGCGGCGATCGCCGGGCGGACCGAGCCGGCGCTTGAGCAGTTGCGGTGGGCATTGGACTGCGGGGTCGCCGCGGTCCTCGTCACCAGCGCGATGGCCGGGGGACTGCGCGGACTGGCGAAATACACGAGTGCGCCGAGCGGGCTCCGAGAAGCTGACCTGGCGCGCGAGGTCGGCGTACCGCCGTGGAAGTTGAAGACCCTCAGGCAGCAAGCACGCGGTTGGACGCCCGGCGGTCTTGCCAAGGCCATCAAGGCGGTCGCTCAAGCCGACGCCGACGTCAAAGGCGCCTCCGGCGACGCCGGCTACGCCCTCGAGCGAATGGTCATCACCGTCAGCCAATCCCACGGCCGCCGCTGAGGGATTCCGGGTACGCAAAAACGATCGGCCCGGTCCGCGGGGCGGATGGGCCGATCGTCAAGGCGCGATCAGAGAGAAGCGGCCTTCTTGAAGATGGACGACTTCCGGTTGGCAGCCTGGTTGGCGTGGATGACGCCCTTGCTGGCGGCCTTGTCGAGCAGGCGGGCGGCCACGCGGGCGTTCTCCTGCGCCTTCGCGGCGTCGCCGGCGTCGGCGGCCTCACGGAAGCGGCGAACTGCCGTCTTGAGGGTCGACTTCACAGACTTGTTGCGAAGCCGCGCAGCCTCGTTCTGGCGGTTGCGCTTGATCTGGGACTTGATGTTCGCCACGGAGCAGAGCCTCGATCAGGAGTTTGCGGTCAATACAGGAAAGGTGGTGCGTGCACGGGTGAGTACCAACGCACACGCGCGAAGAGACAGACTAGCAAGAAGCCCTGGTCAGCACCAAACCGACCGACGCTGCCGACATCGTCGAACTCACCCACCCCGAGGCTACATCCCTGCCGGGGAGCAGCCGCCGCCGAGCGTAGGAGCACGGCGGCGGACCTGCCCCGGAGCGGGTTCAGTACGGCGCTAGTCGGCGGCGGGGGCAGCTGACCCGACGCAGCGCGGGCCGATGGCTGGATGGGTCAGGTGGTGGATTCGGCGGTGGACTTGAGGGCTTGGAGGGTCTTGTGGATGCCGGACTGGTTGCGGTGTCGGCGGTTACCGAAGAGCCAGCGGAAGGCGGGGCGGAGGATGGCAGGGCGGTGGTCGGTCCAGGATTCGCTGAGTTCGCAGCCGGTGGCGGTGGGGGTGAACTCGTAGGTCCAGAGGGCGATCGGGACAGGGCCGAAGTGGATGCGGAAGGAGAACCGGCGGCCTGGTGAGGCCTCCAGTACCTCGCCCTGGGTGAACCAGCGGATCGCACCGGCCCGGTTGTGGCCGATGAAGCGGGCGCCGGCCACAGCGCTCGTCGTACCGGCGGTCCAGGTCACGCGGGTGCACTCGGGGCTCCATTCACCCATCCGGGGCAGGTCGCTCACCAGGGCGTAGAGGCGGTCCGGCGGCGCGTCGACGGTGATCGACTCGGTGAAGTCCGGCATGGTCTGTTCCTCCTGGCGCTGACGGTGATTCGCCGTGACACGTGCTGAACCGAGCGTGACATCGAGCACCGACGACGGCATACTCGGGCCCGCGTCAGGCCGATACCGCGGGGGCGCCGGCCGCCAGAAGCTCCACCGACGCCCTGCCGGCCCCGCCGAGGATCCACAAAAGCTTCATCCCAGCCTGGAGGAACTTCGTGTCATCGCCCGCCCGCCCGCGTCGCCGTACGGCCGTCGTCACGACCCTCGCAGTCCTCACTGCAGCGGCAACCGCAGCAGGATTCAGCCTGGCCGACCAGGCCACGGCGGGAACCGCACAGCTGGGACCGGACGTGCCCGAGTCGCCCACCGGTGCGTACATCGTCCAGCTCGACGATTCCCCGGTCGCGGAGTACGACGGCGACATCGCAGGCCTGCCGGCGACGCGAGTGCTCCCGGGCGGCAAGTTGGTCCGTGAGGCGGGGCAGGTCGTCTCCTACGTCCAGCACCTCGCGGGGGAGCGGGCCGCGGTGCTCGACCAGGTCCCGGACGCCACCAAGCTGTACGACTACAGCTACACCTACGCCGGGTTCTCGGCACGGATGGCGCACGACGAGGCGGTGAAGCTGGCCAAGACCTCAGGTGTGAAGAGCGTCGAGGCGAGCGGGTTCCAGCACCAGGACACCGTCGACACCCCGCGATACCTCGGCCTCTCGGGCAAGGGCGGGGCCTGGCAGCAGGCGGGCGGCATCGACAAGGCCGGGGACGGCGTCATCATCGGCATGATCGACACCGGCTTCGTGCCGGAGCGGCCCAGCTTCGCGCCGATGAAGACCACCAAGCAGTCGGACGCTCTGGTCGCGAAGAAGTGGAAGGGCACCTGCCAGGTCGGGGAGGAGGCCCCGGTCGCCTGCAACAACAAGGTGATCGGCGCCCGGTACTTCGACGCCGGCATCGGCAACCGCCCCATTGCCGAGGAGTTCCGCTCGCCGCGGGACTACGGCGGCCACGGCACCCACACAGCCAGTACTGCGGCCGGCAACAACGGCGTCGACATGTCCGTACTAGGCAGGGACTACGGCAAGGGCTCGGGTATCGCGCCGCACGCCCGGCTGGCGATCTACAAGGTGCTCTGGGCGGTTGACGCAGCCGGAGGTGGCACCGGCACGGACGCGGACATCGTGGCGGGCATCGACGCGGCGGTCGCGGACGGTGTCGACGTCATCAACTATTCGATCTCCGGCTCCGGCTCCAGTTTCGTGAACTCGACCGCACTGGCCTTCCTCCGGGCGGCCCGCGCCGGCGTGTTCGTCGCGACCAGCGCGGGCAACACCGGCCCCGGCGTCAGCACGGTCGGCAAGAACTACCCCTGGGTCACGACCGTTGCCAACGGCACCCATGATCGCGAGGTCCAGACCACGGTCGTCCTCGGCAACGGAAAGTCCTACACCGGCGCGGGGATCGGCGCGGGCACAGCCGACGCCCCGGTGATCCTGGCCAAGGATGCGGGTCTCGCCGGAGCGAACCCGACCAATCTCATCCTCTGCCTGCCGAACACGCTCGACTCCACCAAGGTGACCGGCAAGATCGTCGTCTGCGACCGCGGTGTCAGCGCGCGGGTCGACAAGAGCCTGCAGGTGAAGAACGCCGGGGGCATCGGCCTGATCCTGGTGAACCCGACGGCGAACACGCTGGACTCCGACCTGCACTCGGTCCCCACGGTCCACCTCGATCACGTCGCCGCGCCCGAGATCAAGGCGTATGTCAGCGGCACCACCAACCCGACGGCCAAGATCGAGCCGGCTCAGACGGTCCGGGTGAACGCCCCGAAGGTCGCCAGTTCCTCGAGCCGCGGTCCTGCCCTGGCCGGCAACGGTGACCTGCTCAAGCCCGACATCATGGCGCCGGGCACGAACATCCTCGCCGCGACCAGCGCGTTCAGCGCGGCCGGCGGCCAGTACGCGTTCATGAGCGGCACGTCGATGTCGACCCCGCACATCGCCGGTGCGGCCGCCGTGCTCAAGGGGAAATACCCGAACTGGTCGCCGATGGCCATCAAATCGGCTCTGCTGACCACCGCCAACTCCCTCGACACCAACGGCGACCCGATCAAGAACGACTCGGGCTCACCGGGCAACCCGTTCGGCTACGGCGCGGGCATGGTCCAGCCGAAGAGGGCGATGGACCCGGGCCTGGTCTACGACTCGTCGTACGACGACTGGGCGCGGTTCGTCTGTGGGTCGGGACAGGTGCCGGACACGCACGAGCTGTGCGCCAAGGGCAAGCTCGACCCGAGCGACCTGAACTACCCGACGATCGCGATCGGGGATCTGGCCGGCAAGCAAACAGTCAAGCGGACCGTGCGGAACGTGGGCCTGCTGCCCGAGATCTACACACCGAAGGTGGAGGGGCTCGCTGGCGTCAAGGTGACGGTCACGCCGAAGTTGCTTGTGGTTCTGCCCGGCGGCACAGCGACGTACAGGGTGACCTTCGAGCACGATGGTGCGCCGCTGGACCAGTACGCGTTCGGCAAGCTCAACTGGCGGTCGAGCCGGCATACCGTCAGCAGCACGCTGGCGATCCGGCCGCAGACCGTCAAGGCGCCCGCGGAGGTCAACGGCACCGCCACGAGCGGCTCTGTCGAGGTCCCGATCACCGCTGGCTACACCGGCACGTTGTCGACTGCTGTCACCGGTCTGGTCCCGGCCGCCATCGAGAACGCGACGCTCAAGAACCCGACCGGCACGGCCTTCCCGACCACCAACCCGGCGGTCAATGACCACGTCGCCAAGTTCACCGTCGCTGTGCCGGCCGGTACGAAGCATGCCCGCTTCTCGACCTTCGGCTCCGACTACCCGGCCGGGACAGACCTTGATCTCTTCATCTACAAAGCCGGTACTACGGCTGTGCTCGCCGCCAGCGCGGGTGGCTCGTCCGACGAAGAGGTCAACCTCCCGGCCCCGGCAGGTGGTTCCTACGACGTCTACGTCGACCTGTCCGCCGGGCCCGGTCAGCAAGCGGTCAAGCTCAACCACTGGGAAGTCGCGAACCCGGCAGGCAACCTGACGGCGACTCCGGCCTCGCAAGCAGTCCAGGCCGCGGGACAAGTCTCTGTCACCGCGACCTGGACAGGTCTCACCGCGAACACCCGCTACCTCGGCCGCCTCGCCTTCTCCGACGGCGCCGACGGCTCCGGCTCGACCCTGGTCCGCATCGACAGCTGACCACCAGCCAGTCAGTCGACAGACGCCAGCTGATCACCAGCCGCTGAGTCGTCGAAGCCCAGGCCTCGGCGGCTCACGGCTGGTGCAGTTTGAACAGGGATCCGGCCGGGCTGGTGAGAACCAGCTCGCAGAAACCCGACGTCACGTCGCACCGGTAGACCGGCTGGGCTTGTGTCCGCTCTTCGCGGGGGTCCGAGGGCCGTCGGCACCGCCCGCCTCGCGTTGGGGTCGGGGATGGCGAACGGCAACGCGATGACATGGGTGTCGTCCTCGAAGACCGCGGCGGTGGAAACGCTGCATCAGCCCAGGCGTTCGCGTAGCCAGTCGAGGTGAACCAGGGCCGTCTCGCGCTGCCAGGTGCGGATCGTGGGCAGCCCGGGCGGGGCCGGCTGGCTGCTGCCCCACCAGAGACCTCCGGCGATCCCCGCCAGAAACCCGGTGATCCCCGCGTCGTCCGGTAGTTCGGGTAGGTGCACCGATTCACGCATGTCGGCGTGCAGGATGACCGTGTCGGCCCAAGGGGCTGCCAGTGCGGCGTGCGCCCAGTCGATGAACACGACTCGGGTCTCCGTCAGCATGATGTTGTCAGCCCGCAGATCCCAGTGGGACAGGCCGTCACCCTTGGCCAAGGCGTCCAACCCGGTCCGCGCCAGCCTTGCCAGCTCTGCCTCCCTCCCAGCGGCCCAAGCCGGTACTGCGAGTCCGTCGGCGATCACGTTGTCCCACCGGCTGAGGAACACCTCGCTCCGCACCGCCGCGACAGGGGCATCCGGCCACGGAGACGGTTGGAGGGCCTCGGTCAGCTCGTCCAGGGCATCGAGCACCCGGGAGGCGTCGTGCGGATGCCACGGATGTGGCGGCAGGTATCCCTCGATGTCCTCGAGCAGCAGGGCCACCCAGTCGCCGTCGTCGTAGACGTCGTACAGGAAAGGGGTGTAGGGCAACGAATGCGCCGCGAGTCCCTGCATCGCCGCGATCTCGTTGCGGAACAACCTCGGGGTGTCCGGGTTCAGCGAGGTTCCGACGGCTTTTACGAAGGCACGCCGGCCTGAGTTGGTGACGAGGCGCGCGGCCACCCCGGGGGAGAAGCCGCCTTGCTGGGTGCTGAAGGCGACGACCGACGAGCCGAGCGAACGGTCCACCCAGGCCCGTACCCGGCCGGGAACCTCTTCGTAGGGCAACCGGACTCCGACAGCATGCGCCATGCATCCCGAGGATAGACGCCGAGAAGTTCCCTCGCGCCGTATTTCGGGGGGTGCACCAGCACCCAGGTGAGTGCCTCATCACGCTCTGCGACGATTCATCGAGCGCTCCATCCACAGCTGTGCGCACGGATGCGGAAAGGAGTGGTGCGCCATGGGATGATTGAGGGGTTGCCCGCACCCTGAGATGAACTGGACCCCACTTCGTGCCCGCTGTCCCCACGACCGTGCCGCAGCCGGGTCGTACCGACCCTTCGCTGATCCGGAACTTCTGCATCATCGCCCACATCGACCACGGCAAGTCGACGTTGGCCGATCGGATGCTGCAGATCACCGGTGTCGTCGACGGCCGTCAGATGCGGGCCCAGTACCTGGACCGGATGGACATCGAGCGCGAGCGCGGCATCACGATCAAGTCGCAGGCGGTCCGGCTGCCTTACGCGCCGAAGCCGGACAGCCCAGGCGGGCTGCTCGCACCCGACGGCACGACGTACATCCTGAACATGATCGACACCCCCGGTCACGTGGACTTCACCTATGAGGTATCCCGGTCGCTGGAGGCGTGTGAGGGCGCAGTACTGCTGGTCGACGCGGCGCAGGGTATCGAGGCGCAGACGCTGGCGAACCTCTACCTGGCGCTGAACGCGGACCTGCACATCATCCCGGTGCTGAACAAGATCGACCTGCCGGGCGCGATGCCGGAGAAGTACGCCGCCGAACTGGCCCACATCATCGGCTGCCGTCCCGAGGACGTACTGCGGGTCTCGGCGAAGACCGGTGAAGGCGTCGAGGACCTGCTGAGCGAGATCGTCGCCCAGGTCGAGCCGCCGAAGGGTGTCAAGGACGCTCCGCCGCGCGCGCTGATCTTCGACTCGGTCTACGACACGTACCGCGGTGTGGTGACGTATGTCCGGGTGGTCGACGGCGAGCTGACCCACCGGGACAAGATCAAGATGATGTCGACCGGCGCGGTGCACGAGATGCTCGA
The DNA here is from genome assembly GCF_039529635.1 of Kribbella alba. Lineage (NCBI taxonomy): Bacteria > Bacillati > Actinomycetota > Actinomycetes > Propionibacteriales > Kribbellaceae > Kribbella > Kribbella alba. The sequence continues at coordinate 481,323 of NZ_BAAANE010000003.1, forward strand.
GGTCGGGGTCATCTCGCCCGAACCGATGAAGTCGCCGAGCATCGGCGTCGGTGAGGTCGGCTACCTGATCACCGGCGTGAAGGACGTCCGCCAGTCCCGGGTCGGTGACACCGTCACGTCGGCCGTGCACGGCGCGACCGAGGCGCTGGGCGGTTACAAGCACCCGCAGCCGATGGTCTACTCCGGGCTGTTCCCCATCGACGGGGACGACTACCCGACGCTGCGCGACGCACTGGAAAGACTGCAACTGAACGACGCGGCCCTGCAGTACGAGCCGGAGAGCTCGGGCGCCCTCGGGTTCGGCTTCCGCTGCGGCTTCCTCGGCCTACTGCACATGGAGATCGTCCGCGAGCGGCTCGAGCGCGAGTTCGACCTGGATCTGATCTCGACCGCGCCGAACGTGGTGTACCGGGTCGAAATGGAGGATGGCAAAGAGCACGTCGTTACCAACCCCAGCGAGTTCCCCGAAGGCAAGATCGCCGAGATCTACGAGCCGGTGGTGCGCGCGACGATCCTCAGCCCGAAGGACTACATCGGCGTCATCATGGAGCTGTGCCAGACCAAGCGGGGCAACCTGCAGGGGATGGAGTACCTGTCCGAGGACCGGGTCGAACTCCGCTACACGCTGCCGCTGGCCGAGATCGTCTTCGACTTCTTCGACCAGCTGAAGTCCAAGACCAAGGGCTACGCCTCGCTGGACTACGAGCCGACCGGCGAGCAGGCCGCGGCGCTGGTCAAGGTGGACATCCTCCTGCAGGGCGAGACCGTCGACGCCTTCTCTGCGATCGTGCACCGCGACAACGCCTACTCCTACGGCGTCGCACTGGCCGGCAAGCTCAAGGAACTGATCCCGAGGCAGCAGTTCGAGGTCCCGATCCAGGCCGCGATCGGATCCCGGATCATCGCCCGCGAATCGATCCGGGCGATCCGCAAGGACGTGCTGGCCAAGTGCTACGGCGGTGACATCACCCGGAAGCGCAAACTGCTGGAGAAGCAGAAGGAAGGCAAGAAGCGGATGAAGATGGTGGGCCGGGTCGAGGTCCCACAGGAGGCCTTCATCGCGGCGCTCAAGACCAGCGACGGCCCGGGGGAGAAGGCCAAGAAGTAGTGCCGGTCGAGATCCCCGCCGACTTCCTCGTCATCGCATCGCGCGGTCCGGACTGGGCCGCCTGGCTGGACCGGTTGCCGCGGCTAACCCGTGACCTGCTCGCCGAGTGGGACCTGCGGGTCGACGGCGACCCGTCGTACGGGAACTGTGCGCTGGTGGTGCCGGTGACAACGGCCGACGGTCAGCAGGCGATGCTCAAGGTGCAGTTCCCGCACTGGGAGGCGGAGCACGAACACCTCGCGCTGCGGACCTGGGACGGGAACGGCACGGTGAAGTTGTTGCGGGCGGATCCGCGTCGCTACGCGATGCTGCTCGAACGGTTGCACTCGCGGGACCTGACGACTGTCGGCGATCTCGAGGCCTGCGAGATCATCGCCTCGACCTACCGGCGGTTGCACGTGCCGGCCGGTCCGCAGTACCGGGCGCTGTCCGCCGAGCTGAAGCGGTGGATCGCCGACTTCCGCCAGCTGCCTTCGTCGGCGCCAGTCCCACACCGGTATGTCGAACAGGCGATCTCCCTGGCGGAGGATTTCGCGTCGGACCCGGACTGCGACGGCCGGCTGATCCACAGCGACCTGCACTACTTCAACGTGCTGGCGGCGGATCGCGAACCGTGGTTGGTGATCGACCCGAAGCCGCTGTCGGGAGATCGGCACTACGAGGTCGCGCCGCTGCTGTGGAACCGGTGGGACGAGGTCGTTGCCTCGGGCGACCTTCGGTTCGCCGTGCGGCAGCGCTTCTATGCCGCGGTGGACGCCGCTGAACTGGACGAGGACCGAGCCCGCGACTGGGTGATCGTCCGGCAGATGCTCAACGTCCTCTGGACCCTGCGCGACGCCGTCGCCGACGAGTCCCTTCCCCAGGACTGGCTCACCCGCAACATCGCCATCGTCAAAGCGATCCAGGACTGACCGCCCGCTCCCGTTCCTCCCGTACTCCGCTACGCAACCGGTGGCCCCTGGCCCCTGATCGCGCGCGGGCTCGGTGCTGCCCACACGCCGCCCTCCGGTCGGCTCATGCATCCCGGTGCCCGGCGCGGCCGCCGCAGCTCCGCGGGCCGATGAATCCGCCTCGTCGAGCTCGACTCGGCGGTCCTGCTCGAGATCGGGATTATCCGACCAGTAGTGCGATTCCCGATGGTCCAGCCCTGGCGACCCCACCATTCGAGGAGTTCACCCTCACTCGCGGCTCGTGCCGCAGGGGAGCCCGCGGCCGCGGCATTCCAGCGCGCCAGGGTTGGCTCCTGATCTTGTGGGTTGCACCACAATTATCTGGTGGGTCAACCCACACTTTCGGGGGGTAACCCCTGCGCGAGCAGGCGCTACTGCGACCACCGGTTCCCGCCGGTGTACGTCGCCTCGGCTCGGAATATCCGCCGCAGCCGACCCCGCGCGGGGCGACCGCGGGAAACTCGGTGGAGGTGTGAGGGCGGGCGGGGGAGGATGCAGCTATGCGCTTGTTGACGGTGAATGTGGTGGAAGAGCTGCTACCGGGGCCTAAGGAGACCGGGCGGACGGCTATCGACAAGCGGCCGCAGGTGGGGCGGGTGCCGGTGGGGGAGTTGGGGCTGCGCGGGGACACCGTGTGCGACGTCGAGAATCATGGCGGGCCGGATCTGGCGCTGTATTCCTACGCCCAGGAAGACGCTGACTGGTGGGCTGAGCAGCTCGATCGGGAGATTCCGCCAGGGCTGTTCGGGGAGAACCTGCGGACCGAGGGGCTCGACATCACCAATGCGTTGATCGGGGAGACCTGGCGGTTCGGGGACGGGCCGGACGCGGTCGAGGTGATGGTGCGGGCACCGCGGATCCCCTGCATCACGTTCCAGCATCGGATGCAGATCCCCGGCTGGGTCAAGCGATTCCACCACGAGGGCCGTCCCGGCGCCTACCTCAAGGTGCTGAAGACCGGGACGATCGGTGCCGGCGACTCGGTGACGATCCTGCGTCGGCCTGAGCACGAGGTCACGGTGGGCGTGATGTTCGCCGCGCAGGATTCGGTCAGGATGCGGGGGATGCTCGACTCCGGCGTCGACCTGATGGATGAGCTCAGGGCCGACGCAGAACGCATCGCCGCGCGGGCCTGAAGCGCCTGCTGCCAGCACCGGGACAGTTGAGACGGCTGGCCCTGGCGACGCTGCTCAGCCGCGTCCTGTTCGTGCCCGTTGTGCGCTGGGCCGCCATACGCCGTACGCCGTACGCAATCGGCAGTGGTGCGGCAACCCGTCTAGGCCGGCGTCAGCCCGTCGGTTCCAGGTAGCCGAGTGCGGCGGAGATCTTGCGGGCTGCCTCGATCGCGGCGGGGGCCATCAGGGCGACCTGGGCGATTGACTGCTCGAGCGACAACGTCGAGATGCTGACCGCGGCGATCGCAGTACCGGTGTGGTCGTGGATGACTGCCGCCACACATCGGATGCCGGGCTCGTTCTCCTCGTCGTCGAGCGCATAGCCGCGGGCCCGCACCTGAACGAGGTCGGCCTTCAGTGCGGCGGCGGTCGTATGGGTCAACGGCGTCCGGGCCGGCAGGCCGGTCCGAGTGACGAGCGCATCGAGAGCTTCGTCGTCCTTCTCAGCCAGCAACGCCTTGCCGATTCCCGTGCAGTGCAGCCAGAACGCCTTGCCCACCCGCGACGGCATTCGATAAGGCTTCGGGCCGTCGAGGCGCGCGACGTAGATCGCCTCGTCGCCGTTCAACAGGCCGACGTGGACTGTGCAGCGGGTCTGGGCGACCAGGTCCGCGAGCACCGGACGAGCGACCGTCGCGAGGTCGACGTTGGTCAATGCGTGGCCGGCAAGCCGCAACGCCTTCGGTCCCGGATGATACGACCCGTCCTCGGCCTGGGCGACGAACTCGTGCTCGACCAGCGAGGCCATGATCCGGTGCACGGTCGACTTGGCCAGCCCGGTGGCGGTCACCACGTCGGTGAACCGGGAATGCTCGAGGACGGCGTCGAGGACCATCAGCGTCTTGTCGATGGCCGAGGGCGAACTCATGTCGCTCATCCTGTCACTCTCTCTCATCGGCGAGGTCTATCTCGCCAGCCAGCCACCGTCGACCGCGAGCACGTGCCCGTTGACATAGCCGGAGGCGGCCGAGGCCAGGAAGACCGCGGCGCCGACCAGGTCGTCGGGACGGCCCCAGCGCCCGGCCGGGATGCGGTCGCGGATGGCCGCTTCGCGTTCCGGATCCGCGCGCAGATCGGTGGTGTTGTCGGTACTGATGTAGCCGGGGGCGATCGCGTTCACCTGCACACCGGACGGTCCCCACTCGTTGGCGAGGGCTTTGGTGAGACCGGCGATCGCGTGCTTGCTCGCAGTGTAGGCGGGAACGGTGATCCCGCCCTGGAAACTCAGCAGCGAGGCGATCGTGATCACCTTGCCGCCGCCGCGGGCGACCATCGCGGCACCGATCGGACGGGTGATCGCCCAGGTGGAGTTGAGGTTCACGTCGATCACGTGCCGCCAGTCCTCGGCAGTCGTCTCGGCTGCGGCGGCTCGGCGGATCGTGCCGGCGTTGTTGACCAGGATGTCGATCGGGCGCCGCGTTGCAACCTCGATCGCGGCCGCCTCGACAGCCGCGGGATCGGCGAAGTCGGCCGTGATCACCGTGGCCTCGCCGCCGCCGTTCTCCTTGATGGCTTCGAGAGTGTCCTCGAGTGCCGCATCGCGAGCCAGCAGGATCAGGTCCGCCCCAGCAGCGGCGTACCCGGCGGCGATCGCAGCGCCGATACCCCGCCTGGCCCCGGTGACCAGGGCGGTCCTGCCCCGCAGGCTGAACGCGTCGGGCGGAGCCGGCGGACTGGATGCGGCAGCCGTCACCGCAGATCCTTCACGTCGACACCGTCCATGTCCGCGAAGGCCTGGTTCTCACCGGCCATCGCCCAGACGAAGCTGTACGCCGCGGTGCCAACGCCCGAGTGGATCGACCAGCTGGGGGAGATCACCGCCTCGCGATCCCCGACCAGCAGGTGCCGGGTCTCCTCGGGCTCGCCCAGCAGATGCACGATCCGCTCGGACGCGGGCAGCCCGAAGTACAGGTAGCACTCGGTACGGCGGTCGTGGGTGTGCGCGGGCATCGTGTTCCACGTGCTGCCCGGGTGGAGTGTGGTGACGCCGAGCACGATCTGGCAGCTCCGCACGCCGTCCGCGTGGATGTACTGGTCGATCGTCCGGCGGTTCGCGGTCTGCTGGTCGCCGAGCTCGAGGCGGTTACCCTCGCCGGGTTGGACCAGTGTGGTCGGGAAGTCGGTGTGTGCCGCAGCCGAGAAGATGTAGAACGCCGCGGACTCACCCGCGAAGACAACCTCGCGCGCGCCGCGTCCGGCGTACAGGCAGGCTCCGGTGGTCAGCTCGAACTTGGTGCCGTCGATCGTCACGGTGCCGGGCTCGCCGACGTTCACGATGCCGGCCTCGCGGCGTTCGAGGAAGAACTCGCTGCGCAGCTCGGGCCAGGTCCCCAGGGTGAGCGGGCCGCTCACCGGGCGGGCGCCGGCCAGCACGATCCGGTCGTGATGGGTGAGCACCGCGGTGATCGTGTCCGGAGTGAACAGGTCGTCGACCAGGTAGCTGCTGCGCAGTGTAGCGGTGTCGAAACCGGGGACCTGGTCGGGATGGGTGGCGTACCTGACCTGGAGGGCCTGCTGGGCTGGATTCACAGAACAAGGTTCTACTCAGCGGAACATCCTGTCAATCGTGGACCGCGTCATGGGCTGAACCTCGCAAATTGATAGGCGTCTGTGTTCCGCCTATTGACACCTAGTTCTGACAGGTGGAACCTTCCAGGCACATCCCCCCGCCCCTGGAGGAATCACATGACAGCCCTCGACTGGACGGTCCTGGCTGGCTACTTCGTGCTGATGGTGCTGATCGGAGTCTGGTCCCGCAGCAAGATCAAGACCGTCGTCGACTACTTCACGACCGGTGGCCGGATCCCTTGGTGGTTGTCGGGGATCTCGCACCATATGTCCGGCTACAGCGCGGTCATGTTCGTGGCCTTCGCCGCGGTCGCCTACAGCTACGGCATCACCGTCTACGTCTGGTGGGCGATGTCGATCGGCATCGGCGTCGGCATCGGCGCGTTCCTGTTCGCCGCCCGGTGGAACCGGCTCCGCGCGAAACACGGCGTCGTCTCGCCGCTGGAATACCTCGCCCGGCGCTACAACCTGCCCACCCAGCAAGTGCTGGCGTACTCCGGTGCCGCGCTCAAGGTGGTCGACATCGCTGCCAAGTGGGTCGCGATCGCCGTGCTGCTGAACGGATTCACGGGCGTTCCGATGCGCTGGGGGATCCTGCTGACCGGCGTGGTGACGATGCTCTACGCGACCCTCGGCGGACTCTGGGCCGACGTACTGACCGACTTCGGCCAGTTCATCATCCAGGCCGCGGCCGGGATCGCGATGTTCGTCGGCGTGCTGTCGCACCTGGACGGCATCCCCACGCTGTGGAGGATGTGGGACCAACTTCCGGCAGGGCACGGCGATGCGTTGAACGGGCCTTACACGCCGATCTTCTTGATCGCGTTCCTGTTCATCAAGACCTTCGAGTACAACGGCGGCATGTGGAACCTGGCCCAGCGCTACATGGCAGCGCCGTCGGGTTCCGATGCCAAGCGCTCGGCGCTGCTGTCGTCGGCGCTGTGGCTGGTCTGGCCGCTCGTGCTCTTCATCCCGATGTGCGCCGCACCGCTGCTGGTGCCGAACCTGGCCAAGCCCGAACAGTCGTACGTCGAGCTGGCGCAACTCCTGCTGCCGAGTGGACTCATCGGTCTCGTGCTCGCGGGATTCTTCTCGCACACGATGGCGATGGTGGCGTCCGACGCGAACGTCATCTCGTCGGTGATCACCCGCGACATCGGGCCGGTGCTCGTGCCCAAGCTACGCCGGCTGAGCGACGCCGGGATCCTGAGGTTCGCCCGGATCACCACCTTCAGCTTCGTCACCGTGAGCATGCTGATCGCGATCATCACCAACGGGCAGGGGGTTGTCCTGAAGATCGTCGTCGACCTGGTGGCCGCGACGATGGGGCCGATCTCGATCCCGCTGATGCTCGGCCTGCTGCCCTGGTTCCGCCGCAGCGGCTCGCGCGCGGCGATCGCGTCCTGGGCGATCGGGCTGATCGTCTGGGCGATCGTCAAGTGGGGCGTCGGCTCCACCGACACCACTCTCGTAGTTGCGTTGCCGCTGGCAACTTCTTTGGTGGTGTACGTCGGGCTGGGGCTGCTGCTGCCGGAACGCCGGGACGAAGTGGACGACCTGCTCGAGTCGCTGAACCACGACCCGGCCGCACTCGAAGACGTGCCCACGGGTCGAGCACCGGCGCTGAGCTGACCGACAACCAGGAACAATGTTCCGCTAGACAGAACAATCCAGGCTTCGTCTGAGGAGAGCTCTTATGCCCAACATCACCGTCGAACTGTTGTCCGGCCGCACCCTCGACCAGCGCCGCGAGTTCGTTGCCGCCGTCACCGATTCGGCCATCGCCATCCTGGGCGCCAAGCGCGAGTCGGTCCGCATCGTCTTCACCGAGATCGAGAAGACCGACGTAGCCAACGGCGGCGTCCTCGTCTCGGACTCCTGACGGTTCCCAGGCTCGGCCCGGCGTCCCTCCCCGCCCCGGGGACGCCGGGCCGGCATGCGCTCCGGGCTCCGGCGACGCCGGGCCGGCGTGCGCTCCGGACCACGGATCCAGGTCCCCGGCGCTGACCGCGTGAGCCCGGTTCGGGGGGAGGGTTGCCCCCTGAAATTGTGGGTTGCCACGTCAGATTCTCATGGTGCAACCCACCATTTCGTGCGACAACCCACCATTTCGTGGGTTGTCCGGGGTGCGAGTGGGGGGTGCCGGGGCGGGGATGGCCGGGGCGTGTCGGCTGCGGGGCAACCGTGGTGCTGGCGCCAGGCGGCGCCCGCTTTTCCACGCGTGGTCCTCCGATAGGCCCGCGGGGTAGCTCGGTGCGTTAGTCCTCTTCGCCGGCGGCGGGTGGCAGGGTGGGGTAGTCGAGGATCGGGTAGAGACCGACCGCGAACCCGTACGTCGTGTCGCCCGAGCGCGGGAGTTTGTCGAACTCGTGGATGATCGGATCCACGCGCTCCCAGAACTCCGCCGCACGTTCCGCGGGGATCCGGGCGTGCCGGATGAAGGCGCGTAGCCGGCCGGCGTCGTAGGCACCCTTGGACTCTTGCGCCGCGACTTCGAAGTCGTTGAAGTCCGGCGGGAACGGGTCATCGCCCGTGCGTCGGCCGAGACTGTGGTAGAACATCCGCGCCGCGCGTCCGTAGTACCGCTCGTCGATGGCGCGGACGCGCCGGGTCCGGACGACGCGCAGGATCCCCGCGTCGGCGAGCACCTTGACGTGATGCGCCACGGTGCTCTTCGGCCGCTTGACCGCTGTCGCGAGTTCGGTGACAGTCGCGGCCCGTTCGTGCAGCAGTCCGAGGATCGTCGTCCGGAGCGGATCGCTGATCGCGCGCACCTGCTCGGCGGTGGTCAGCTCGATGGTGTCTTCGAGCTCGTAATCCGGGACCGGGCTATTGATCGACATGATCGGTATAGACTAACATCACAGTTCGTTCCAAATATCCGGATCAATGACGAAGGCGAGCAGATCATGGCCGAGGTTGTGCTGTACCACCACGCTCAGGGACTCACGAAAGGGGTGGAATCCTTCGCCGATGAACTGCGCCAGGCGGGCCACGCCGTCCACGTGCCAGACCTCTACGAAGGGCACACCTTCGACACTCTCGACGACGGACTCGACTATGCGCGGCGGACCGGGTTCGGTGCGATCAGGCAGCGAGGTATCGCCGCCGCCGAGGAACTGGGTGACGCGCTGGTCTACGCGGGCTTCTCGCTCGGCGGGATGCCGGCACAGCAGCTGGCTCAGACCCGCACTGGGGCCAAGGGAGCGCTGCTGTTCCACTCGTGCGTGCCGGTGTCGGAGTTCGGTGACGCCTGGCCGGCCGGCGTTCCGGTCCAGGTGCACGGAATGGACGCAGACCCCTTCTTCACCGAGGAGGACGGCGACCTCGACGCGGCACGCGCCCTGGTCGACTCCACCGAGCAAGCCGAACTGTTCCTCTATCCCGGCAAGGAGCACCTGTTCGCCGACTCCTCACTGCCGTCGTACGACGAGGCTGCGGCTGCCCTGCTCACACGCCGGACGCTCGATTTCCTCGACCGGATCCGTTGAAAACCTGCGGTTCGTGATGCGTGGTCCGGCTCTGGCCGTCGTCGGGTGCAACCGACCGGGGTGCGGACGAAGCCCGATCGAGGTGACAGCGACGGATAGGCTCGGGCCATGCGAGTAGGAGTGTTCGGAGCAACAGGTCAGGTCGGCGGCGTCATGCGGGAGCTGCTCATCGAGCGGAAGTTCCCCGTTGATGAGATCCGGTACTTCGCGTCCGCGCGTTCGGCGGGGAGCCAGCTGCCGTTCGGGGACGAGAAGATCATGGTCGAGGACTCGGCCACGGCGGACTTCAAGGGTCTTGAGCTCGCGCTGTTCTCCAACGGCAAAACGGCTTCCAAGGAGTTCGCACCGAAGGTTGCCGCCGCCGGCGCGGTCGTCGTCGACAACTCCTCCGGCTGGCGGATGGACCCCGAGGTCCCGCTCGTCGTCGCCGAGGTCAACCCGGGCGACCTCGATCACCTGCCCAAGGGCATCGTGGCGAACCCGAACTGCACCACCATGGCCGCGATGCCGGTGCTCGCGCCGCTGCACCGCGAAGCCACCCTGACCCGTCTCGTGATCTCCACCTATCAAGCGGTCTCGGGCTCAGGCGGCGTCGGCGTACGGGAGCTGGAAGACCAGACCAAGGCGCTCGCCGACGGCGCCGCTCGCCTCGCCCGCGGCACGGACGGGATCACCTTGCCGGAGCCCAACGTCTATGCCGGCCCGATCGCGTTCAACGTCCTCCCGCTGGCCGGGTCGATCGTTGCCGACGGCACCGGTGAGACCGACGAGGAGCAGAAGCTCCGCAACGAGAGCCGCAAGATCCTGCACATCCCGGACCTCCTGGTCGCCGGCACCTGCGTCCGGGTCCCCGTGTTCACCGGCCACTCGCTGAGCATCCACGCCGAGTTCGCGGAGCCCCTCACACCCGAGCGAGCCGCCGAGCTCCTCGCCACTGCTCCCGGCGTGGAGGTCACCGACCTGCCCACTCCGCTGCACGCCGCCGGCAAGGACCCGTCGTACGTCGGCCGCATCCGCCAGGACCAGTCGGTCCCCGACAACCGCGGCCTGGTCCTCTTCGTCTCCAACGACAACCTCCGCAAGGGCGCCGCGCTCAACGCCGTCCAGATTGCCGAACTCCTCCAGCAGCGCTAGTCCGGGCGACCGAGCTGCTGCTGGACGAAGAGGTGACCGGCAGCAGCTCAGGAAAGACCATCCATCGGGTGATCGGCCGGAAGGTTCAGCAGCGGTAGTAGTCCTTGGTATAGAAGCCGTTGACCGCGCTCAGCGCGTGGTCGTAGCAGCCGCCGGTGCCGGACTCGCGGTACCGGACGGTCTGGGTTCCGGTGGCATGGCGTTGGTCGCGGGGAACGTTGTAGATCCAGGACGCGCGCCCGTCGTACGTCTCCTCGGTCTTGCGATCCGCGACGATCCGTCCCGCGATCGCGGTGGACATCCGGCTGCGGTCGTAGATGTCGAGATCGGTGACGACGTCGTAGGCGTCCGGGATCGTTGCATGCGGCAAGAAGCTGATGTAGCCGGACTTGCCGTACGTCAGGTCGGTCCGCTCCACCTTCGCGCCCGTGGTCACGACCGAGAGGTCGCGCCACGAGGCGTCCAGGGTGTCGCGGGACTCCCCGGCTTCCCAGACATGGTCGGAAGAATTCGAGAGAGTGCGCTCCACTGTGGTGCGGATCCGCCCGGCCGACGTCTCGACGTACCCGCTGATCTTCAAGGACCGGGATGCCTTCGTCAGCACCGATCCAGCGGCACCACTCGACCCGGTGACTTCGTCGGACTTGGTCAGCGGCGTCACGGAGTACGAGGTGATCGAGCCGCTTGTCTGCTTCGAGCGGGCGTCCGTCCAGACGTGCAGACTGGGCACGGTGAACCAGCCGCTCTGCCCGGCCGGTACGCCGACCACGTGGACGCGGAATTCGTGCGGCTTGCCGTCGCTGGCCAATCCGGCGAAGGGCGTCAGGTCATACTGCAGCGGCTTGATGTCGAAGGCGCGCGGCGCGGGGGAGGGCCGCCAGGCATACGGGTTCGACCAGCCGCCCGTGTAGATGTACGGATATGGCAGCGCGATCCCCGCGACCCTGCCGTCGATCTGTACTTCGACTTCCCTGTACGGCGAACCGTCCGGGCAGGAGTATCCAGTCGACGGGGGCGCCGAGGTGTCCCAGAACTCCTCGCAGCCACCGCCCGAGCCGGTCACGTAGACCTCGCCGAGCAGGCGGGACGTGTTCCGCGGCAGCGTTGCAGTACCGACGAGATCGGAGTCCTCGCGGCGTTGGTCCTGCAGCGGGAGTACCGCGGACGCAGTACGGGCGGCTGGTGCGCCGGGACCGGTCCGGTAGAAGTCGAGCGTGACGGTGATGTCGAGGACGCCGGTGTACGTCTCGTTGACGACATTGCCGAGCTCCATCACGACTGGCTGCGGCGATCGCAGCAAGGGGATGTACGCGCTGACGTCCTTCTCGACCTGCCAGCTGATCCCGTCCGTGCTGGGCTCCGGGGTCGACGTGCGGAAGACACCAACGCCGCCGATGGTGATGTGGCCGAGGCGGTCGTACTGGACGCCCTTGACCGAGCCCTGCATCCGGAACACGACCTTCGACCAAGGGCCGCGGCAGGCCGCCGGCGGCGTATAGGTTGAGGTGTAGGGATCGAAGTTCTTGAAGCCGTTCCTGACGATCTCGACCGAGCAGTGCCGGGTGTGCGGCACCGCAACGGGTGGAGCGGGAGTCCGGGGATCGGCATAGTCCGTGCCGAACTCGGAAGGCGGAGGTGCGGCGGTGGCGGGGGCCAGCCGGCCGAGGAGAAGGACGGACAGTGAGACTAGTGCCACAGACCGTGCGCGCATGTTGCGGAAACGTAATCGAGATGGTGCGGACGGGCAAGCGATGACCATGGTCAGCGCTGGCTCGTTCCATTACCGTTCGGTACCGACCCCCCTTGGAGGCCAGAGATGAAGCCCGTTGCCGACGGTCCCCAGCTCGCGTTGCTGAGCTCCCGCAAGGAGCACCTCGCGCAGATGTTCCTGGATCGCGTCGCCGCGACCCCGAACCGGGAGGCCTTCCGCTACCCGGTCGGGAGTGAGTGGAAGTCCGTCACCTGGCAGGAGACGGACGAGCTCGTACGCCGTCGTGCTGCCGGGCTGGTCGCGTTGGGAATCGAACCCGAGCAGCGGGTCGGTATTGCCGCCAGCACCAGGCTCGAATGGGCCGAGTGCTTCCTGGCGGCGGTGCTCGCGGCCGCGGCGACGACCACGATCTACCCGACCACGATGGGCGGGGATGTCGCGTACATCGTCGCTGACGCCGAGGTCCAGCTGGTGTTCGCCGAGGACGCGAGTCAGGTCGACAAGCTGCGCGAGCACAAGTCGGAAACCCCGTCACTGCGCAAGGTGGTGCTGATCGACGGCGAGCCCGACGAGCGCGACGGCGACTGGGTGATCTCACTGGCCGCACTGGACGACCTCGGCGCCAAGTATCTCGACGAGCACCCCGAGGCGATCGACGAGCGGGTGGCACAGCTCAAGCCCGAGCACCTCTGCACCCTCGTCTACACATCCGGGACGACGGGCCGGCCGAAGGGCGTGCGGCTGCCGCACTCGGTCTGGACGTACGAGGGCGCCGCGGTGGAAGGGATCCGGGTGCTGAGCCCGGATGACCTGCAGCTCCTCTGGCTGCCGCTGTCGCACGTTTTCGGCCAGGTGCTGTTGGCCGTGCAGCTCCAGCTCGGGTTCGCGACGGCGATCGACGGCCGGGTCGACAAGATCGTGGAGAACGCGGCGGCCGTGCAGCCGACCTTCATGGCGGCCGCGCCGCGCGTCTTCGAGAAGGCGCACGCGCGGATCGTGACGATGATGGAGGCCGAGGGCGGCGTCAAGGCGAAGCTCTTCCACTGGGCCTTCGGAATCGGCGAGCAGGTGTCGAAGCTCCGCCAGCAGGGTAAGGAGCCGAGCGGAGTACTGGCTGCGCAGTACGGGCTGGCGGACAAGCTCGTGCTGTCGAAGATCCGGGCGCGGTTCGGTGGCCGGATCCGGTTCTTCGTGTCGGGTTCGGCGGCGCTCGACAAGCACCTGGCCGAGTGGTTCCACGCTGCTGGGCTGCTGATCCTCGAGGGCTACGGGCTGTCGGAGACGGCCGCCGGCTCCACCCTGAACCGGCCCAACCAGTACCGGTTGGGCAGCGTCGGGCCGGTCTTCCCGGCCGCCGAGTTCAAGATCGCCGACGACGGCGAGATCCTGATCAAGGGCCCCGGCGTGATGAGCGGATACCACAACCTGCCCGAGCAGACCGCCGAGGTGATCGACGCCGACGGCTGGTTCCACACCGGCGACATCGGCCACTTCGAGGACGAGTTCCTCTTCATCACCGACCGGAAGAAGGACCTCTTCAAGACCTCCGGCGGCAAGTACGTCGCGCCGCAGGTGATCGAGGGCCGGTTCAAGATGATCTGCCCGTACGCGAGCCAGTTCCTCGTCCACGGCAACCAGCGCAACTTCGTCAGCGCCCTGGTGACGCTCGACCCGGAGGCGATCCAGGGCTGGGCCAAGCAGAACGGCCTGGACGGCAGGTCGTACGCCGAGATCGTCACGTCCGAGCAGGCGCGTCAGATGGTGCAGGGGTATGTCGACGAGCTCAACGCAGGCCTGAACCGCTGGGAAACCATCAAGAAGTTCACCATCCTCGAACGCGACCTCACGGTCGAGAGCGGCGAGATGACACCCAGCCTCAAGCTGAAGCGCAAGCACGTAGAGACGACCTACGGAGACCTGCTCGACAAGATGTACGAGTAGGCGGCCGACGATCGCTGCCATGCGGGTACGACTCGCCATCGGGGACTTCGCCCGGATGACCCACCTGAGCGTGAAGGCGCTGAGGCATTACCACGAGGTGGGCGTCCTGGTCCCGGCGGAGATCGATCCGTCGTCGGGCTACCGGTTCTACGAACCGGACCAGGTGCCCGTCGCACAGGTGATCCGCAGACTCAGGGACCTCGGTCTGCCGCTCGACGAGGTCAAAGAAGTGCTGCAGGCAGCCGACGTAGAGGCTCGCAACCGTGTCATGCTCGCCCATCTGCGGCGGATGAAGTCGCAACTCGAGCAGACCGAGTCCGTGGTGGCCTCGTTGCAGTCTCTGCTGGAACGCCCGCTCGCGCCGATCGCCGTCGAGCACCGGTCGGTCGGCCCGGTGCGAGCCCTCGCCGTCGTCGATCACGTCTCCATGCTCGAGCTCGACACCTGGTGGGAAGACGCATTCGCGGAGCTCGAACTGGCACTCGCGTCGGCAGGCGTCGGGGCCTCCGGCCCGCGTGCAGCGCTGTACTCGGCTGAGTACTTCGCCTCCGAGTCCGGCGGCGAGGTCGTGGCGTACCTCCCGGTTCCGGTCGACGTGAGCTCGGCCGGCCGGGCGAAGTTGGTGGAGATACCGTCCGCCGAGCTGGCAGTGGCTGTGCACCGGGGCGGTTTCGGCGACCTCGACCGAACGTATGGGGCCCTGGGCACCTATGTCGCCGAGCGCGAGATCGGCGTGGACGGGCCGATCCGGGAGAACTACCTGGTCAGCGCCTCGGACACCGAAGACGAGTCCCGCCTTCTGACCGAGGTCTGCTGGCCGGTCTTCCAGACCAGCCCGTCATCCTGACCGCTTCGCCGTCGTGCCGCCCTTGACTGTCCCGTAACGGGAGAGTCGACGGTCGGCTTCATGGACGGAATCGATCGCGCGATCGCCAAGCAACGCCAGGCCGACCTGCTCCGAAGATCGTTGCGTCGGCACCAGTGGGATGACGGCCCGCCTCCGGCGCGCTTCGGGCTGCCGCGCGAACTATGGCTGGTCGTGTTCGGAATGTTCCTGAACTACGTGGGATACGGCGCGGTCCTGCCGTTCGAGGTCATCTATCTGCACGACGGCCGCGGTTTCAGCCTGGGCGTCGCCGGGCTCGTGGTCGGCTTGATCACCGGTGCCGCGGTCGTGACTGCGCCGTTGGCAGGCCCGCTGATCGACCGCTTCGGGGCTCGTGCCGTCGCGACCTACGCGGGCGTTGCGCTGGCCGCCGGATACATCGCTCTGGCGTTTGCCGAGTCGCAACCTCACGCGTTCCTCGCCGCTGCGATCGCGGGAGCCGGAAACGGCGCACTCAACCCGAGCCAGTCCACCCTCGTGGCGACACTGGCACCGAAGGAGCTACGCCATCGCGCCACGGCCGTCTCGCGGGTTGCCGGCAACGCAGGCGCCGGACTGGGTGCGGGACTCGGCGGCCTGATCGCGACGGCTGGGCTGACGGGATTCGTCGTACTGTTCGTGGCCGATGGTGTGACCTACCTCGTTTATGTGGGTGTGCTCGTCGTCGTCGTGCGGGACGACCCGCGACCGGAGCGGGTCGCCGGCGGGTACCGGGTCGTCGTCCGTGACCGGGCATTCCTCCACCTCGCCGTGACCAATGTGGCGATGATCGCGGTCGGATGGGGCGTGTTCACCTGGCTGCTACCTCCGTACGCCGAGGGTGGTCTGGGCATCAGTGCCTCGCTCATCGGACTGCTGCTGCTCGCAAATGCCGCCACAGTCGCGGTCGCCCAGGTGCCGATCGCCAAGTTCGCCGAGGGACGCCGACGGGTGACGGTGATGGGGCTCGCCGCGTGGGCGTTCGTCGGTGCTTGCCAGCTCGTAATCACCGCCGGCGTCACGGCCGAGGCTGCGACGGTGATGCTGGTCGCGGCCGTGATCCTCGTGGGCCTCGGTGAGTGTTTCCATACGACCGTGCTGATGCCACTCGTCGCCGACCTCGCGCCCGCCGCTCTGCGGGGGAGATATATGGCTTCGATGGGCCTGTCGTGGTGGATCGGCCTGGCGATCGCACCGGCGGCCGGCGCGCAACTGCTGAGCGTCTCACCAACAGCGACGTTTGTCGCGGCTGCGGTTGTGGCACTGCTGGCCGGCGTCTCCGCGCTCACCTTGGAACGCCACCTTCCCGACGCCGCCCGCCTGACACCCCGCCCACCGCCCTCCGGCCTCCGCCGACGGTGAAATCGGCACCAGCCGAGACCGATACAGCGCGGGTCTCGTAGTCGCCCTTGACCAACGGCGATTCCGCAGCGGGGCGTACCGACCGACAGGAAGAGGTCTCCCGATCTGCCGAATCGCACCTGTGCGGCAGGCGACAGACCGTCCCAGGCGGGGACTACTTCCTGTCGGTCGGTACACCCGGCTCACCGACCAAACTGAGCGCTTCCGACAGGCTGAGCCTCGGTGTCCATGAGCCGAATGTAGCGATCCGGGCACGGACTGCCACCACAGAATCACGGCGATCCCGTCTCGGATTGCGGTGACCGTACGATGGACGGGTGCCATCGACACTGCCCGAGGGGGAGGTTGCGCCCCGGGACGGGTCGCTGCCGGACTCGGCCGTGCGTGAAGCCGCCGGCCGGCCGTTCGGGTTTTACCTGCACGTCCCCTTCTGCGCGGCGCGCTGCGGATATTGCGACTTCAACACCTACACGGCCAAGGAACTCGGCGGGGGCGGTTCGCAGGCGTCGTACGCGGAGACCGCTGTGGAGGAAGTCCGGCTGGCTCGGCGGGTTCTGGGCGACTTGGACCGGCCGGTGGACACGGTGTT
Source organism: Kribbella alba (assembly GCF_039529635.1). Classification (NCBI taxonomy): domain Bacteria; kingdom Bacillati; phylum Actinomycetota; class Actinomycetes; order Propionibacteriales; family Kribbellaceae; genus Kribbella; species Kribbella alba. The sequence continues at coordinate 498,217 of NZ_BAAANE010000003.1, forward strand.
CTTCGGCGGAGGTACGCCGACTCTCTTGCCTGCGGCTGACCTCGCGCGGATGCTGGCCGCAGTACGGGATGAGTTCGGGTTGGCGCCGGGTGCCGAGGTGACCACCGAGGCGAATCCCGAGTCCGTCGATCCGGCGTACTTGGCGGCGATTCGGGCGGCCGGGTTCAACCGGGTTTCGTTCGGGATGCAGAGCGCGGCGCCGCATGTGCTGCAGATCCTTGATCGCAAGCACACCCCGGGACGCGCTCTGGAGGCAGTGAAGGAGGCAACGGCCGCGGGCTTCGAGCATGTGAACCTGGACCTGATCTACGGAACACCGGGGGAGTCGCTTGATGATTGGCGGGCCTCGCTGGAGTCCGCGCTGTCCGCGGAACCAGACCACGTGAGCGCCTATGCGTTGATCGTCGAGGACGGGACACAGTTGGCGCGGCGCGTCCGTCGGGGCGAGCTGCCGATGCCGGACGACGATGACCTGGCCGACAAATACGTGCTGGCCGACGACCTGCTGACGAGCGCCGGCCTCGGGTGGTACGAAGTGTCGAATTGGGCGCGGACCGAGGAAGCTCGCTGCCGGCACAACGAGCTCTATTGGCGTGGCGGCACCTGGTGGGGGGTCGGCCCGGGCGCGCACAGCCATGTCGGTGGCGTGCGCTGGTGGAACGTCAAACACCCCAGCGCGTACGCCGATCGCCTCGCGGCGGGGGACAGCCCGGCGTACGCGCGGGAGGTTCTCGATGAGGAGACCCGGCGGGTCGAGCGCGTCCTGCTGGAGATCCGGCTGCGGGCGGGACTGCCGCTCGACGTACTGGACGAGGCCGGCCGGGCGGCCGTGAAAGATGCGGTAGGCAACGACCTGCTGGAGGCGCTCGGCGGCCGGCTGGTGCTCACTCGGCGTGGTCGCCTCCTGGCCGACGCGGTGGTCCGCGATCTGCTTCCCTGACCTGCGCGCGCAAGACCCGGTCACAGGAAACCTCCAGGAAATGCAGCGTTCCGTCACCGGTGTGGTTCACACCGTGACAATCGCGGCAGGTATGTACTGACCTGATAGTGGTGGTGTCTCAGCGTGACGGTGTGTTGCTTGACACAGTCAGTTCAAACACTCGAAACTTCAGTCACTCTCCGATCGAGAGCGCTCTCAACCCGTCCCCTCAGGGAGCCTCCTCATGCGGCCCAGTGCCCGCCAATGCAGTGCCGTGATCGTCTTCGCCTGCAGCCTCACCCTGCTGGCCTCGGCGTGCGGTGGCAAAGACCAGACTGCTGCCTCCGGCGTCGCCGACGATCCGGGCGCGAAGATCGAGCTGACCATCGCGACGTTCAACGAGTTCGGCTACAGCGATCTCTACCGCGAGTACGAGGCGGCCCACCCCAACATCAAGATCACCGAACGCAAGGCCGCCACGGTCGACGAGCACATCAAGAACCTGGACGCCAACCTGGCCGCCGGGTCAGGCCTCGCCGACATCGAGGCGATGGAGGTCAGCTGGATCTACAACTACCTGGCCAAGGCCGACAAGTTCGTGGATCTGCGCAAGTACGGCGCCGACGACCTGAAGTCGCGCTGGCTGGACTGGAAGGTGGCCGGCGCGACCACCGGCGACGGCCGGATCATCGGCTACGGCACCGACATCGGTCCGGAGGCGATCTGCTACCGCAAGGACCTGTTCGCCAAGGCGGGGTTGCCGACCGACCGGGTCGCGGTGGCCAAGCTGTTCCCGGACTGGGCGTCCTACTTCTCCTACGGGCGCAGGTTCAAGAAGGCGGTGCCGAACTCGGCCTGGTACGACTCGGCGGTGCTCACCTGGGAAGCGATGCGCAACCAGCTGATCCAGGCCTACTACTCGAACCAGGATCGCTACCTGGGGGACGAGAACCCGCTGCTGAAGAAGACCTGGGACCAGATCGTCCAGGGCACCGAGCAAGGTCTGTCCGCGAAGCTCCCCGCCTGGAGCGACGCCTGGACCAAGGCGTTCCGCACCGACGCGTTCGCCACGATGGCCTGCCCCGGCTGGCTTCTCGGCGTGATCCAGGACAACGCGGGCAGCTTCGGCAAGGGCAAGTGGGACGTGGCGGACGTGTTCCCCGGCGGCGGTGGCAACTGGGGCGGTTCGTACCTGACCGTGCCGACCCAGTCGGAGAACCCCGAAGAGGCCGCCAAGCTCGCCGCGTGGCTGACCGCGCCGGAACAGCAGATCAAGGTGTTCAAGAAGGTCGGCTCGTTCCCTTCGACAGTCGATGCCTACGACGCGCCTCAGGTGAAGTCGCAGGTGAACGCGTACTTCAACAACGCGCCGGTCGGGCAGATCTTCATCAACCGCGCCCAGAACGTGATCCTCAAGCAACACAAAGGTCCACGGGACGGGGAGATCAACCAGGTCTTCACCTTGGCGCTCGCCCGGGTCGACGAGGGCAAGCAATCGCCCGACGCGGCTTGGAAAGAGGCGCTCCGGGAGAGCGACCAGGCCGCGAACATCCGAAAAGGCGGCTAGTCCTACAGCCGGACGTTGTGATGTTGCGGGGACGGGCCCGGACTGCCAGCACTCCCGAAGTGGCGACCTTGAACACCAAACAGGGACCGCGGACACGAAATAAAGTGTTCAAGGCCCCGACTACCTGTCCCAGGTCCCCACTCTTGGTCAGGGCCGGCACCAGGCGGAAAGGGTGGGTGGGAGCGGCGGCGTCGGGGGCGGCGGGGGCTGTGCAGGTATTACGGTGTGAACACCAGAAACCAGGGAGGGAGGCCCGTTGTCGATGCAAGGCCAAGACGGTGGCTCTCCGACTCTCGAGCAGGTCGCGGCACTCGCCGGCGTTTCACGCGCAACCGTCTCGCGGGTGGTGAACGGATCACCCAAGGTGCTGCCGGACACGGTCGCTGCCGTCGAGCGCGCGATCGGCGAACTCGGCTACGTCCCCAACAGGGCGGCTCGCGCGCTGGTGACCCGACGGACCGACTCGGTCGCGCTCGTCGTACCGGAGCCCGACAGCAGGGTGTTCTCGGACCCTTTCTTCGCCGGGATCCTTCGCGGTGTGAGCATGACGCTCGCGCCGACCTCCTCCCAGCTCGTGCTGTTGATCGAACCGGCCGAGGGTGACGACCAGAGGCTTCTGCGCTACCTCCGCGGCGGTCACGTGGACGGCGCGATCATCGTCAGCCACCACGGCCGTGACAACGTGCTGCAGGAGCTCGCGCACCTGCCGCTGCCGATCGTGTTCAGCGCCCGCCCGCTCGGCGTCGAGGTACCGGTCGCGAGCGTCGACGTCGACAACGTGGCAGGCGCCCGTACTGCGGTCGAGTACCTCCTGTCCAAGGGGCGTCGCAGGATCGGCACGATCGCGGGACCCCTCGACATGACCGCTGGGCTCGATCGTCTGACCGGCTACCAGGAGGTCGCTGCCGAGGCGGGGATGGCCGAGGCGGTTGCCTACGGCGACTTCACGGCCGACGGAGGCGAGCAGGCCGCGGTGAAGTTGTTCGCCGAGTATCCCGATCTCGACGGACTCTTCGTCGCGTCGGACCTGATGGCGACAGCCGCGCTGCGGGTCCTGTCCGAGCTCGGCCGGCGCGTCCCTGAGGACGTGTCCGTGGTCGGGTTCGACGATTCGGTGATGGCAACCACGACGACACCGAAGCTGACGACGGTTCGCCAGCCGATCGAAACACTCGGCGCTCGGCTCGCGGAGATCATCCTCGCCAAGATCGGCGGCGCCGACCTGACCAGCCCGGAGATCTTCAGCACCGAACTGATCATCCGCGGCTCCGCCTGACCTTCTCGTACTGCGATTCCCCCGGACTACGGTGGATCGTTCTGGAACTGGAACTGGACCCGGATCGAGCTGTCCAGCGGAACCACCAGAGTGGTGTTCGAGGCGTTCCAGTTCTGCGGCACGAGGAACAGCCTGTTCTGCCCGACGACGAGCAGTCGCAGTCCCCGATACCTGTAGTTGAAGGTCTGGCCGGCGCCCGGCCGGAGGGCAGTCTCCTCCAGCCCGGGGGAGCGGAGTTGGAGTTTCTCCTTGGTATCGAGAATGACCACCGGGAACCGGTCCAGGTGCTCGGCGTCGGACTTGGCCAGCCCGCGTCCGGAGTACTGGGCAGTGGTTGCCGTGGCCCAGAAGGCGCAGGTGATGGTGACCACCGCGAGCAGGGCGATCAGGACGCGCTGCTTGCCCAACTCTGGTTCGACCTTCCCGGTCAGGTAGGAGATGTACGCGAGGGCTGCCGCGGAGAGACCGATCACCAGCGGGACGAGCAGGGCGTAGTACGACATGTGGCCGATCAGCGGGTATGCGAGCAGGCCGAGGATGCCCAGGAGGAGCACGGCGATCGCGGCGAGGCGGGCACGGCGTACCGGGGCGGGGCTCAGATGGCGACGGATCAGGTTGTGCAGGACCAGACCTGCGACCGCCAGCAACGTCAGGATGAGCAGCGGGACGAGCAGCGGTTGCGGGCTGCGCATCACGTAGGCCTGGGTGCCCAGACCGATCGTGTCGACGTCGATCCCGAAGTACTCGTACTGCGAGCGCGCGGAGACGTAGCCGAAGTAGAACAGCAGACCGCTGATCAGCGTCACCGGCGCGACGATGCCGGCGGCGAAGCTGACCCAGCGCTCCGCCTGGGACCTCTCGTCAGCCATCCGAGGACGGCGGGTCCGAGGGAGGCAGCGGCTCCGAGGGAGGCAGCGAGTCCGAGGGAGGCAGCGGCTCCGAGGGAGGCGGTGAGTCCGAGGGAGGCGGCGAATCCGAGAACTCGTCCGGGCTGAAGGAGATCTGGCTGCCACCCGCGCCGAGCAGGCTCTGGCAGTCCACCTTGGTCTCGCAGGTGGCGGTGACCGGGATGATCAGGCTGACATCCTCGTTCCCGGCCGCGACCTGGCGAGCGCCGACGTAGCAGGGCCTGAAGCTGTCCGTCGCCCACCAGACCCCCGCGCATGGTCGCGAGTCTCCCGGGCAACCGGTCTGGTCCAGCACGAAGATGCCGCCGGGCCTCAAGCGCGGCCGGCCGAGGTCGATCCTGGTGCCGTCGGGAATCGGGCTCTTGCCCAGCCAGTTGACCTCGGCGCACCGGTAGTTCTCGTTGGTGTCGACATTGCCGCCGATCGGTGCCGAGGCGATGTCGATGGACGGCTTCCGCTGGGAAGTCTGGCTCGACTCTGGATCCGTCGGCTCGATCGGCGGCTCGTTCGTGGTCTCGCCGTTCGCGGTGGGCGACGGGCTCCCGTCGGCGCCCGAACCACCACCGGTGTCAGAGCAACTGCTGCCGCCGAGACCGACAAAGATCGCCAGCAAACCGGTGGCCAGCGCTTCTCGCAGTGGGCACATGACGATCACCCCCACTGTCAGAATGAGCCTGGCCGCGCTTGTCGACAACAGTTCGTGTTCTTGTTTGTTCACTCTCTGCTGCGATGACTGTCGGTGCAGGTCACGGACGTGGTATCTGTGACACAGGAGAACCAAGGGGGGCCTTGAGATGTCCGACCACGAGATCCGGATCGCGCTGGTTCTGAACGGTGGGGTGAGCCTGGCCGTCTGGATGGGTGGCGTCACACACGAGCTCGATCTGATCCGCCGCGCCTCCACCTCCGGCACCAAGACCGCCCAGCCGTACGACGAGGTCCTCGCCGACAGGTGGCGCGACCTTTGTCATCGGGACGGGGAACGCCGCCGGGTCGTGGTGGACGTGATCGCCGGCACCAGTGCGGGCGGTCTGAACGGATCACTGCTGGCGACGGCGATCTCGTCCGGGTCGTCCCTCGACCCCGACGGCGCTCACGGGCCGTGGCTGCGGCAGCGATGGGTCGGGCTGGGTTCACTGGAGGTCGGCAAGCTGGTCCCGGCCGCGGGGAAGCCGTCTACCTCGGTGCTGGACGGCAAGTACTTCCTCAGCGAGCTGAACAACCTCCTCGAAGGAGTCGCCGCTGCGGGCAGCTCGTCGGCCGCCGAGCCGGTCACGTTGTTCGTGACGGCTTCCGGACTCGGGGTTCAGCAGTTCCAGGCGAGGGACGCGGCCGGCGAGCGATTCGTCGTACCGGATCATCGTTATCTGTTCAGCTTCACCAGCGAGCGGGTGGCCGTGTACGACGGGAAGACGCGGGCGTTCTCGTTCGCGGAGAAGAACGGGTTGGAGGACACTGAACTGCTCGCCCGCGCGGCTCGTGCCTCGGCCTCCTTCCCGGTGGCGTTCGGCCCGGTGCTGGAGACGCCGAAGATGGCCGCGGCGCCGCCCCGGGTTCAACCCGGCCAGCATCAGGCGGAATCCGGCGCCTGGCTGGTGGATGGTGGCGTCCTGGACAACGCGCCGTTCGGGCCGGTGCTGGATATGGTGGCCCGCCGGCCGGTGTCCGGACGCGCGACCCGGTACGTGCTGTACGTCGTACCGTCGGCCGGCATCGGTTCGGCGGAGACCCGGCTGCAGGAGGCGACCGAGCCGACCTGGCGGCTGGCGGCGTTGTCGGCCGTGCAGTTCCCGCGCGAGGTGGACTTCCGGTCGGATGTGGAACAGCTGGAGCGTTTGCTGCTGGAGGCGGACGCGTCCTGGTCCGATTCGCAGCGGTTGTTCGATCGTTGCATTGAGCAACCAACTGAGCGGGACCGGCTGCGGGAAGCCGCCAGGCTGCTGCAGCCCACCTATGCGCGCGGCCGGGCGGCTGGTGGGGTCTGGGAGGCCGTGACGATCGCGACGCACGACCAGTCGACCGTGCTCGATGCCGCGAGCGCACTGTCCGAGACCCAGATCGACGAGGTGCTCGCCACCGACCATCCGTGGGTCCCCGGTCCGGACGGCTCGACCGCACCCCTGCTCCACAACGCCGAGGGAAACCCTTGCTGGGCTTGGGGAATCGGCGCGGCCGAGCGCGTAGTACGACTGGTACTGCGGTCGTTGCGAACGCGGATCGACACAGCGGCACCGGCGGATCGAACCGACCTCGAGCGGCGGTTGAAGGCGACCAGCGACAGCCTCCAGAAGGTCGTGGCGGTGCGAGATGCGTTGTCGAAGGAGCTCAACGAGGCCGACCTCGACCTTCGGCCCGCCGGGGGAGCCGAGGCGGTCGCCGTCGGGCTTGCTGACATCTTCGAGGCGCTGCAGGTGCAGCGCGCCCTGGGCGAGGAGTTCGCGGCGCTGATCAAGATCGTCGGCGCGGACGTCGTCGAGACGGCTCTCGAGGTCGAGATCGTGTCGCGGTGTACGTCGGCGCGGACCCCGCAGCAGCGCAGCGCGCCGTTCCAGTTCCTGCGGCTCGGCCCCGACATTCCGCTGACACTGCTCGACGAACTGCCCGAGGGATCGATCGCGGACGACCTGAAGGACCGGATCCTCTACGGCACCCAGGTCGGGCACTTCGGCGCGTTCGGCGCGGTCGACTGGCGTCGCTGGGACTGGCTGATGGGCCGCCTGCACTGCGTCGCCCACCTCGGCGCGATGCTCGGCGCCGACCCGGACTGGATCCGCGAGACCCAACGCCAGGTGCTGGAAGCCGAGGACTGGAAGCTCGAGAAGGTCGCCGAGCAGATCCAACGCCTGGCCGTGGACTTCCCCGTCGACGCCGGGCTGGGCGCGCTGACGACAGTGCGGGACGAGCTCAACACCAGCCGCGAGGGCATCGCCACCACGAAGGGACTCGCCGATCGGATGGTCGAGGTGTCCGGCGGACTCAACGAACAGTTCGGCGACTGGGTCAAGGCGATGGCCGCGCGGAAGCACCAGCCAGGCTCATGGTTGCTGCAGTGCGCCCGATGGTTCGCTGAACCGGCCAGGCAAAGCTTGTGGCAGCGGTTGGTGAAGGACGTCGAGCTGTCGGCGGCCAAGCGTCCGATGATCGTCCAGCAATGGTTGCCGTTGGCAGCCTTAGGTGCCGCTGTTGCGCTGCTCGTGATCGCCGGCGTCGTCGAGGTCGCCGCGATCAGGATCATCGCGTCGCTGCTCGCCGGCTTGGTTCTGGCCGCCGGTGCGGCGCTGCTGGCCGCAGCCTGGTTCGTGCGCCGCCAACGCCGGCGGATCCAGGCCTGGATCGAGAAGCGGATACCGCCGATCAGTCCTGCGTCACGAAATCGATGAGCTCCTCGACCCGGCCGAGCAATTCCGGATCCAGATCGGCGTAGCTCCGAACTTTCGACAGGATGTGCTTCCAGGCCGCGGCGACGTCCGCCTGGTCGGTCGCCGGCCAGCCGAAGGTCTGCAGCACACCCTTCTTCCAGTCCTGCCCGTGCGGGATCTTCGGCCAGGCGGCGATCCCGAGCGAGGACGGCTTGACGGCCTCCCAGATGTCGATGAATGGGTGCCCGACGACGAGCACATGCTGGTTCGTCACCTGCGCCGCGATCTTCGATTCCTTCGACCCCTCGACCAGGTGATCGACCAGTACGCCGAGCCTTCGCCCCGGCCCGGGCTGGAACCTGTTGACGATGCCCGGCAGATCGTCGACGCCTTCGAGATACTCGACGACGACCCCCTCGATCCGCAGGTCGTCACCCCAGACCCGCTCCACGAGCTCGGCGTCGTGACGACCCTCGACATAGATCCGGCTGGCTCGCGCCACCTTCGCCCGAACGTCGCTCACCGCCACCGACCCGGACGCAGTACGGGTCTTCTTGGCAGGTCCGGCCTTCCTCGGCGCGATCAGGTTCACGGGCTTACCGTCCACCCAGAACCCGGGCCCGAGCGGATACGTCTTGATCCTCCCGTGCCGGTCCTCCAGATCCACCACCCCGTGCTCCCACCGAACCACGGCCCCGACGAACCCCGAGCTCGGCTCCTCGACCACGAGCCCCTTCTCGATCACCAGATCGACGGTCCGCCCGTTCTTGGGCTTCCGCCAATCCCCAGCCAGCACGTCATTCCCATACCGATCAGCCACCGCCCAACCGTATGTCCTGCAGGGCTGCTTACCGCTCAACCACACACCCCGTACGCCGAACCGCCCGCGCGTCCTCCGGGACCCCCACCACCCCGCCGCTGTCGGCGATCAGGTGCGACAAGCGACTCCGAAGGCGCCGGTTCGTCGACTGGCGCCAAATGCAGCCGCTATCGGTCCCAAAACCCGCCATCGGGTCGGCGGACGCCGATTCCAGCCGCGGCACGTCGTAGCCATGGATCGCGCCGCCACTGGTGACCAGCAGCTTCTCCGAGGCGCCACTTCTTGGGAACTGCGTCTTCCCGGATCGACCCGCCGGGTGGCTGCGGCTTCCCGGCTGGACGCGCCGCTTCTTGGGAACTGCGTCTTCCCGGATCGACCCGCCGGGTGGCTTGACTTCCCGGTTCGACGCGCCGCTTCTTGGGAACTGCGTCTTCCCGGCTCGACCCGCCGGGTGGCTGCGACTTCCCGGCTCGACGCGCCGCTCTCTGCTCGTCTTCCCGGCTCGACCCGCCGTCGTGGCCGCACTTACCGGATCGACCCGCCGAAACTTGGACGACGGTTCGGCGGGTCGACGCGGGTAGTCGCGTCGGTGCGGCGGGTCGGGCCGGGTAGTGGGGTGGGTGTGGCGGGTCGAGCCGGGTAGTGATTGGTGGGGTCCGGTCGGCCAGCGCTGGAGACCTTTCCTGCCCCGGCGACCCGGTGACCCCGGGTGGCCACCCGACTGGCCGGTCACCCGGGTGGCTGCGACTTCCCGGATCGACCCGCCGGGTGGCTGCGACTTCCCGGCTCGACGCGCCGCTCTCTGCTCGTCTTCCCGGCTCGACCCGCCGTCGTGGCGTCACTTACCGGCGCGACCCGCCGAAATTTGGACGACGGTGCGGCGGGTCGGGCCGGGTAGTGGGGTGGGTGTGGCG
>NZ_BAAANE010000004.1:0-192713 GCF_039529635.1 Kribbella alba
ACGGTCCGCGGTGTCGGCTACAAGGCGGGTGCGGACTGATCGAGTACGGCCGCGACGACCAGTCGCAGGCGGAGAAGCCGGACCTCGAGCCGGAGCCCCGCGGAACCGAGATCGAACTCACCGCCGCCGGGGTGGACTGGCATGCCCAGCCGCTGCCGTTGTGGCGGACACACCCCAAGCACTGGGCGGACATCTGGCGCCGCTCGATCCAGGCCCGGATCGTCACCGGCACCCTGCTGATGTCGACCGTGGTGCTGATCCTGGTCGGCTGGGTGATGATGAGCCAGGTCACCGACGGCGTGCTGGAGTCCCGCCGTACGAGCGCCCAGCAGGAGGCCGTCGCCCAACTGGCCGCGTTGTCCAACTCGATCAACGCGGCCGATCCGGCCAGCATCCCGCAGAACCTGTCCCAGTTGGTCCAGGGCTCCAACCGGGCCGGTTTGTACGACGTGGTGCTCTTCCCGACGGACAGTTCCGCCTCGACCTCGATCCGCAGTACGGGTCTGGTCCGCAGCGACTCCATCCCGCACGAGCTGAAGTCCTCGGTCTCCACCGACGAGTCGAAGATGTACGACACCTACACCCGGATCAACTACAACGGTCAGCCGAGCCAACCGGGTCTGGCGATCGGCTCGCAGGTCCGGGTGAACTCCACCGGTGAGCACTACGAGGTGTACTTCCTGTTCCCGCTGACCGCTCAGAAGGACACCCTGGACGTGGTCCAGCGGGCACTGGTCACCGCAGGCCTTCTGCTGGTCCTGCTGCTCGGTGCTGTCGCCTGGCTGGTCACCCGACAGGTGGTCACCCCCGTCCGGATGGCCAGGCGGATCGCAGAGCGGCTGGCAGCCGGCAAGCTGGAAGAGCGGATGCAAGTCCGTGGCACCGACGACCTTGCCCGGCTCGCGGTCTCCTTCAACAAGATGGCCAGCAACCTGCAGCAGCAGATCCGCCGCCTCGAAGAGCTGTCCAGGCTCCAGCGCCGCTTCGTCTCGGACGTCTCGCACGAGCTGCGCACCCCGCTCACCACGGTCCGGATGGCAGCGGACCTGTTGCACGAGTCCCGGGACCAGTTCGATCCGATCAGCCGGCGCTCGGTCGAGCTGCTGCAGAACGAGTTGAACCGGTTCGAGGAACTGCTCGCCGACCTGCTCGAGATCAGCCGCTTCGACGCCGGCGCGGCAGCCCTCGACCTGGAGGACGTGGACCTGCGGGACATCGTCGCGCGAGTGCTGGAGAACCACGAGACGCTGCTGCACCGCAAGGGCGTCGAGGTTCAGCTGGACATGCCGGAGCCCTGCCGGGCTCAGGTGGACTCGCGCCGGATCGAGCGGATCCTGCGCAACCTGATCGGCAACGCGATCGAGCACAGCGAAGGCCTGCCGATCAAGATCAGCGCCGCGTGCGACGAGGACGCCGCGGCGGTCGCCGTGCGCGACCACGGCGTCGGCTTCCGGGCCGAGGAAGCCGAGATGGTGTTCAGCCGCTTCTGGCGGGCGGACCCGGCCCGGGCCAGGACCACCGGCGGGACCGGCTTGGGCCTGTCCATCGCCCTGGAGGACGCCCGGCTGCACGGTGGCCGACTGGATGCCTGGGGATCACCCGGCGACGGTGCCTACTTCCGCCTGACCCTGCCGCGAAGCCCGGAGGTGACACTGTCCGGATCGCCTCTGCCGGCCAGGCCGAACGACGCCAGCCGCGTGGTGGACATGTCCCTCGTCGACGTCGGCGCGCCGTACCAGAGGCTGACCGGCGGTGACGACCTGTGAGGGTGAAGCTGCCCGCCGCCTTGCCTGCGGCCGCGCTGGCTGTCGCCGTCCTGCTGGCCGGCTGTGCGACCGTGCCGACTCAGGGCCCGATCAGGTCCGGAAGCCAGGCCGGTCTCGCACCGGATATCACCGGTATCGGCGTCGAGGCCCAGGCACCCCGGGACAACGCGACGCCGCTCAACGTGGTGAACGGCTTCCTGGAGGCGATGGCGGATTCACGGGCGTTCGATGTCGCCCGCAAGTACCTGACGCCGGAGGCGGCTGCGGCCTGGAAGCCCGAGTCCCAGATCCAGGTTTACGACCAGAGCTCGACCAAGGCGGTCGCGCTGCTGCCGGGTCCTCCGGAGACCCCCGCCGTCGAGCTGAACGCCCCGTTGATCAGCACCATCAACCAGCGGGGCTCGTGGGCTCCGGCGACAAACAATCAGCCGGCGAAGTTCGTCTTCAAGCTCGTCAAGGTCGACAACCAGTGGCGGGTCACGACCCCGCCGCCCGGGGTGTTCCTGGGCAGCTTCCAGCTCGAGCCGAAGCTGACGCCGCGCTACCTGTACTTCTTCAACCCGGAACGGAACATGCTCGTCCCGGACCAGGTCTACCTGCCGAACAACCTGCCACCGGGCCAGACCGCCACCCAGCTGGTCCAGGAGCTGCTGAAGGGCCCCACCGACCGGCTCGGCAACGGTGTCGTGTCCGCGGCCCCGCCAGGCACCCAGGTGAACGTCTCGGTGCCGGTGGACCTGGGCGTCGCGACCGTTGCGCTCAGTGACACCGCTGCGGGCCTGGGCGAGGAAGAGCGCCGGCAACTGGCCGCCCAGATCGCGTGGACGCTGCGCCCGATCAGCACCAGGATCCGGATCACCGTCGGCGGCGCCCGGCTGTTCCCGGACGATCCGTCCGACATCATCCAGTTCGCCAGCACCGGGCAGTACGACCCTTCGATACCGGGTGCGCAGAGCAAGGACCTCTACGGGGTCCGGCGCCCCGGCGGCAAGATCGTGCACATCGTCGGCCTGGGCGACGGGCAGACGATCGAGGCGAGGCCGGTCGACGGCAGCCAGCTGTACGGATTGTCGGCCGAGTCGTTCGCGGTCAGCCTGCGCGGCGAATTCGGTGCGGTCGTCACCAGGTCGAACGGCGACGGCGTGGTCGCCGTGGCCCGGCTGGACTCCACCGACAAGACCGACAAGATCGACTCGATCCCCACTGACGGCAAGGTGTTGCGGCCCAGCTTCGACAATGACGACAACCTGTGGATCCTCGACCGTGCCGACCGGACCAAGCCCCGGCTGCGGATGCGCAGCAAGGACGGCAAGCTGACCGAGGTCAGCACCAGCTTCGGTGGCGACACCCCCATCACTCTGCGGGTCGCCCCGGACGGCGTCCGGGTGCTGATGGTGATGAAGAGCAAGAACTCTTCGGCGACCTATGTGCAGACCGGCGCGATCACGACCAACGACGCGAGACAGGTCGTGTTCGGCCAGTTCCACCGACTCGAGCTGGCGTTGACCGACATCACCGACGCGTCCTGGAACCAGCCCGGCATCCTGGTCGCCGGGAAGTCCGCTCCGGGCGCCTCCCGGCAACCCTGGCAGGTGGACATCGACGGCTCCCGGCTGCGGCTTCTGACGGGTGCGAGCAGCCTGTTCGAGGCGACGAAGGTCGCCTCCAACCCGAACATCGACACGTTGCCCGTCGTCCAGGACGCGCAGGGCCGACTGCACTGGCAGCAGAAGGACTCGAGCTGGACCGGCCTGGACGACGGGGCGGGGCAGGACCCCCGAGTCGACCCCGTCTACCCGGGCTGACCCGGTTGTCCACAGGTGTGGGCCTGGACGGTTGCGAGCTACCGGGCTGACCGCGCATCGTTGGAGCGGTGCCGCTGCGGGACGCGTTCATGGATCTCGTGCTCGGCGGCAGCTGTGCTGGCTGCGATCGGCCCGGCTCGTCGATCTGCCGGTCATGCCGGGCGATCCTGACCGCCGCCACGCCGTACGTCACCTGGCCGGACCCGAGCCCTGCCGGACTACTCCCGCCCACGGCGACGACGGCGTACGACGGCATCGTCAGGGAGGTGATCCTGGCCCACAAAGAACACGCCCGGTATGCATTGGCCAAGCCGCTGGGCGAGGCGCTTGCCCTCGCTGTGCAGGCGAGTCTCGGCTGCGGCCGCGCCGTGTGGCTCTGCCCGGTCCCGTCCTCGCGATCCACCGTTCGCAAGCGGGGACACGATCCACTCCGGCGGATCACAGCGGCCGCCGCCAGGCACCTGAGCAGGCAGGGATATGACGTTCGCGTGGCGGACGCGCTCACCGTCGTACGGCGTCCCGCTGACCAGGCGGGGCTGTCGGCAGGGGAGCGTGCGGCCAACCTGGCAGGGGCTTTCGGGGTCCGTTCGCGCTGGGCTGAAAGGCTGACAGCTCAGCCGGTCCTGCTCGTCGACGATGTGCTCACCACCGGTTCCACGCTGGCCGAGGCGTGCCGCGCACTGTCGGCGCGAGGAATTCCCGCACTGGGTTGTGCGGTGGTGGCCGCGACCCGGCGCCGGGTGGCATCCGGTTCATGAGAACTTCCCTACCGGTTTTGCCCGAAGCCGACTAGCGTTGGCCCATGACACCCGCCAGGGCTTGTCGGACACGGATGTGGGTGAGGACCGGATCAGCCGGAATCCTCTCCACGGAGTCCGGCGGGCGCCACGGCGGGTGTTCTCGTTTCGGGCCGATCGCGTCAGACGGGGGTCCGAAGACGTAACAGAGTCGCCGATCGATGGAGGTTTCCGTGGACGTCGTTGTCAAGGGTCATCACTGCGAGGTCAGTGACCGCTTCCGGCAGTACGTCGAGGAAAAACTCGAGCGGATCGAGAAGGTCGATCACCGGGTACTGCGATGCGAGGTAGAAGTCAGCCAGGAGAAGAACCCGCGACAGCACGACCGGGCGATGCGCGTCGAACTCACCATGTACACGAAGGGCCCGGTGGTCCGGGCCGAGGCGTGTGGTGAGACCAAGCAGGCGGCGTTCGACGTCAGCCTGGACCGGCTGCGGGCCCAGGTCCGCAAGGCCGCCGACCGCCGCCGGGTCCACAAGGGCGGCGAGGCAGTGGAAGGTCTGCGGCATGTCGCCGCCAAGCAGGCCGCCAACGGCACGGCACCCGTGGTCGAGGAGACAACCGCCGACGACGTGGTGACGACACAGAAGTTCGGATCGCTGACGGTGACCGGTGACGGGCCGCTGGTGATGCGCGAGAAGACCCACACGGCCAAGCCGATGTCGCTGGACCAGGCGCTCTACGAGCTCGAACTGGTCGGGCACGACTTCTACCTGTTCGTCGATGCCGACGAGAACCAGCCCAGCGTGGTCTACCGCCGCCGTGGCTACGACTACGGCGTCATCCGCCTGGCCGTCTGAGTCCCGGGAGGAGCCGCACCAAAGGACGGGGCCCGGGCTTCCGGGCCCCGTCTCCCGTCGGGATCGGTGACAGCTTTGTCATTGAGCGCCGAACTATTCCTGAAGGGCCCCGGCCGAGCGTAGGTTTCCAGCGTCCCATCGCCGCATTTCCCCTGATGCTGGAAGCAAGCTGAGATGTCCCGCCGACGCGTGTCTGCTCATGTGTACGGACCGGTCGCCCGACTGGGCTGGTTCCTGCTGTACGTCGCCGTGCTGCTGGTGCCCCTGCTCCTGACCTGGACCGTGATCGGGTCGCCGGGCACCGACCCGGGCGAGGCGATCGTCCTCAGCGCGGGGCTGGTCGCGTTCTCGGCGTTGGTGGTGACGGTCGTGCTCCCCGCCCGGCTGCCGCCGCTGATCGCGACCTTCGGCATCGAGACGATCCTGGGGATCCACAAGCTGATCGCGCTCATCGCGGTCGCGCTGGTCCTGCTCCACTTCGGCGGGGTGCTGCTCGTCGACCCGCGCGGCGTCAGCATCCTCGATGTCTTCCACACCACCTGGGCCGCGCGGGCGGCGCTCGTCTCGACCGCGGCGCTGGTCCTCGTGGTCGTGCTCGCGATCCGTCGCCCGCGCACACTGCCTCGCTACGAGGGCTGGCGACTCGTCCACAACGGCCTGGTCGCGGTCGTGCTGACGACCGCCTGGCTCCATGTCTGGTGGCTGCGGCATCTCATCTCGCACACGCTGCTCGCTGCCTGGTTCATCCTCACAGGCCTGCTGCTGGTGGGGCTCGCCGTTCGCCGGTGGATCTGGCTGCCGATGCGGTCGCGCAAGCACTCGTACGTCGTCGAGGAGGTCCGTCAGGTGCCCGGCGACGGCGTGACGCTGGCGATCCGCGCCGACGGTCACGGCGGGGTCCCGTTCGATGCCGGTCAGTTCGCCTGGCTGAAGATCGGCTCGACCCCGTTCGTCTTCGAGGAGCATCCGTTCAGCATCGCCTCCACCGCGGAACACCCGGAGCGCAAGGAGTTCACCATCAAGGCGCTGGGTGACTTCACCGAACTGCTGAGCGCCCTCCGCCCGGGTCGCAAGGTGTTCCTGGACGGCCCGTACGGCGGCTTCACGATCGAGGGACAGGACAAGGCGCCGGGCTTCGTCCTCATCGCCGCGGGTGTCGGCATCACGCCGCTGCTGAGCATGCTGCGGACACTTGCTGATCGCGGCGACAGCCGCAGGCACCTGTTGATCGTCGCCGCCCGGACAGAGAACCAGTTGATGCTCAGGCCGGAGATCGAGGAGTTGCGTGCGCGCCTGAACCTGAAGGTGGTCGAGGTACTCAGTCGCCCCGACGCCGACTGGACCGGCGAGACCGGCCGGATCACGAAGAGTCTGCTCATCCGCTACCTGCCTCGCCGGCCCAACCGGCTGCAGTACTTCCTGTGCGGCCCACAGTCGATGGTGGGCTCGGTCAGTACCGAACTGGCCCAGCTGGGGATACCGCTGCGACGCATCCACACAGAGCGCTTCGGCGCTGTCTAGCCGGGCGACGCGGCCTCCTTCCGCCACAGCTGGTAGCGCACGGTCTCACGTTCGGTAACACCGGAGTTATGTCGCGGATTCTGTCGGTGGCGACCGGCAGAATTCGCGACGTGGAATCTCAGGTGTTGTCGCGGGCCCAGGCACGGCGGATCGCGTTGGCTGCTCAGGGGTTCAGTGACCCGCGCCCCAAGGGCGTGGCCGACCTGCGGGCGCTGGGACGGGTGGTCGGTCGGATCGGCCTGATCCAGATCGACTCTGTGAACGTGCTCAGCAGAGCGCAGTACCTCCCGCTGTACTCCCGGCTGGGTCCATATCCGCGCGACCTGCTGGATCGGGCCGCCGGAAAGGCGCCGCGCAGGCTGGTGGAGTACTGGGCGCACGAGGCCTCGCTGGTTCCGGTGGAGACGCATCCGCTGCTGCGCTGGCGGATGGCCCGCGCGACCACCGAGGCGTGGGGCGGTCCGCGGGCGATCGCGACCCAGCGACCCGACCTGGTGAAGCAGGTGCTCGCCGATGTCCGCGATCACGGTCCGCTCACGGCCCGCGAGATCGACGACGACGTGGAGCGGGAGCGGGACAACTGGGGCTGGAACTGGTCCGACGTGAAGCGCGCGCTCGAGTTCCTGTTCTTCGCCGGTGAGATCACCGTGGCAAGGCGCAACCAGCAGTTCGAGCGCATGTACGACATCCCGGAGCGCGTGCTGCCCAGCGCAGTACTGGCGACTCCGACGCCGACCGTGGAGGAGGCGCATCGCGGGTTGGTCTCGATCGCCGCCCGGGCGCACGGCGTCGCCACCGCGCAGTGCCTGAAGGACTACTTCCGTACTGCGCCCGCTCCCACCGCGCAGGCGATCCGCGAACTGGTCGAGGAGGGGGAACTCCTCCCGGTCTCGATCCAGGGGTGGAAACGCCCGGCCTATCTGCACCGCGACGCCAGGCTGCCGCGCCGGGTGAACACGCGCGCTCTGGTCAGCCCGTTCGACTCGCTCGTGTTCGAGCGGACCCGGACGGAGGTGCTGTTCGACTTCCACTACCGGATCGAGATCTACGTCCCCGCCGAGAAGCGGATCCACGGGTACTACGTGCTCCCGTTCCTGCTCGGGGACCGCCTGGTGGGCCGGGTGGACCTCAAGGCGGATCGGACCGCGGGGGTCCTGCTGGTCCAGTCGGCTCATTCCGAGCCCAAGGCACCCCTGGAAACCGCCGAGGAGCTGGCCGCGGAGCTTGTCCAGCTCGCGGGCTGGCTGGGGCTCGAGCAGGTCCGGGTGGCCGGTGGCGGTGACCTCGCGCCTGCTCTGAGTGACGCCCTGCGCGGTTTCTGAGCCTGTCACGGGCGCGGGGCCGGAACTTTCCTGCCTCGTCAGACGTGAGTTCAGTTGGGGGCCGACGCACGCATCGGGGGTGGCTTGACACACCGCGCCCCGTACCATGGGTGACGCCCGCCCGGCGGGTTGACCGCGCCGCACCCGGACCGGGGCGAGCGTGGACTCAAGGCAAGCCCGCCCACAGGCTTCAGCAGCAAGGAGAGAACTCCCCACCATGAAGGTGATCGACAAGGTCCTGCGGATCGGCGAGGGCAAGATCCTGCGCCGGCTCGAAGGCATCGCCAGGCTGGTCAACTCGATCGAGGACGACTTCGTCAACATGACGGACGAGGAGCTGCGCGGCCAGACGGCCGAGTTCAAGCAGCGGGTCGAGAACGGGGAGTCTCTCGACGCTCTGCTGCCCGAGGCCTTCGCGGTCGTCCGCGAGGCGGCCAAACGCACCCTGCACCAGCGCCCCTACGACGTCCAGATCATGGGTGGCGCGGCGCTGCACCTGGGCAACATCGCCGAGATGAAGACCGGTGAGGGCAAGACCCTGGTCGGAACGCTGCCGACGTACCTGAACGCGCTGTCGGGCAAGGGCGTGCACGTGGTCACGGTGAACGACTACCTCGCCAAGTTCCAGGCCGAGTGGATGGGCCGGGTGTACCACTTCCTCGGCGTCGACTACGGCGTGATCCTGCCGGAGATGACCCCGGCCGAGCGCCGGATCGCCTACGCCAAGGAGATCACCTACGGCACCAACAACGAGTTCGGCTTCGACTACCTGCGCGACAACATGGCCGGCGACATCGCCGACTGCGTGCAGCGCGAGCACAACTACGCGATCGTGGACGAGGTCGACTCGATCCTGGTCGACGAGGCCCGCACCCCGCTGATCATCTCCGGACCGGCCGAGGACTCGCAGCGCTGGTACGTCGAGATGGCGAACCTGGCGGCGCAGCTGAAGCCGCGGTTCGCCGACGACAAGATCCCCGAGGAGCAGCGCCCCGTCGCCGACTACGAGGTGGACGAGAAGAAGCGCACCGTCGCGATCCTCGAGCGCGGCATCGAGAAGGTCGAGGACCGGCTCGGCATCGACAACCTTTACGAGTCGGCCAACACCCCGCTGATCAGCTACCTGAACAACGCGCTGAAGGCCAAGGACCTGTTCCGCAAGGACAAGGACTACGTGGTCGTCGACGACGAGGTGCTGATCGTCGACGAGCACACCGGCCGCACGCTGCACGGTCGCCGCTACAACGAGGGTCTGCACCAGGCGATCGAGGCCAAGGAGAAGGTCGAGATCAAGGAGGAGTACCAGACCCTCGCGACGATCACGCTGCAGAACTACTTCCGCCTCTACAGCAAGCTGGCCGGCATGACCGGTACGGCGATGACGGAGGCCGCGGAGTTCTCCAAGATCTACGGTCTCGGCGTGGTCCCGATCCCGACCAACAAGCCGATGGTTCGCGCGGACCAGCGCGACCTGATCTACCGCACGGAGGACGCCAAGTTCGACGCGGTGGTCGAGGACATCGCGAGCCGGCACAAGTCCGGGCAACCGATCCTGGTCGGCACCACCAGCGTGGAGAAGTCCGAGCGGCTGTCCAACCAGCTGCGCAAGCGCCAGATCGCGCACGAGGTGCTGAACGCGAAGCAGCACGCGCGTGAGGCCGCGATCGTCGCCGAGGCCGGCCGCAAGGGTGCCGTCACGGTGGCCACCAACATGGCCGGTCGTGGTACGGACATCATCCTGGGCGGCAACCCGGAGCACCTGGCCGACAAGGACCTGCGCGCCCGCGGCATCGACCCGGTGGAGTCCGCCGAGGAGTACGAAGCGGAGTACCCGAAGGTCCTGGAGAAGTTCGAGCAGCAGGTGAAGGACGAGCAGGTCGAGGTCCGCGAGGCCGGCGGTCTGTACGTGCTGGGCACCGAGCGGCACGAGTCCCGCCGGATCGACAACCAGCTGCGTGGTCGTGCCGGCCGTCAGGGCGACCCGGGCGAGTCCCGCTTCTACCTGTCCCTCGAGGACGACCTGATGCGGCTGTTCAAGCGCGAGATGGTCGACTGGGCGATGTCGCGCAACGACGACGACACCGTGCCGCTGGAGAACAAGGTCGTCACCAAGGCGATCGCGTCGGCACAGTCCCAGGTCGAGGCACAGAACTTCGAGACCCGGAAGAACATCCTCAAGTACGACGACGTGATGAACCGGCAGCGCCACGTCGTGTACGACGAGCGCCGCCGGGTGCTCGAGGGCGCCGACCTGCACGACCAGGTGCAGGACATGCTCGACGAGACCGTCACCGGGTACGTGCAAGGCGCGACCGCCGACGGGTTCGCCGAGGACTGGGACCTGAACGCGCTGTTCACCGCGCTCCGGACGCTCTACCAGACCGAGCTGACCGAGGAAGAGCTGATCGAGGAGGCCGGTGGCGACCGGGCCGGGCTCACCCAGGACTTCCTGATCGAGCGGTTCATCGAGGACGCCCGCGAGGCGTACGCGCGACGCGAGGAGCTGCTCGGCAGCGACGCTATGCGCGAGCTGGAGCGCCGGGTCGTGCTGAGCGTGCTGGACCGCAAGTGGCGCGAGCACCTGTACGAGATGGACTACCTGCGTGAGGGCATCGGCCTGCGGGCGATGGCGCAGCGCGACCCGCTGGTGGAGTACCAGCGCGAGGGCTACGACATGTTCGCCGCCATGATGGAATCCATCAAGGAGGAGTCGGTCGCCTTCATCTTCAACGTCGAGGTCGACATCGAGGCGATGCAGGCCGACCTGGCCGCGCAGGCGGAGCTGGCCGAGCTCGAGGACACCGACCCCGAGGACATCCTGGTGCCGGGTGCGCCGGTGGCCGAGTTCCCGGGCCGCGAGGCCGACACCGACGAAGGCCGGCCGCAGGACACGCCGCGTCCGCAGGACACCCCGCGGCTGCGTGCGAAGGGCCTGAGCGGCTCGAGCCGCCCGCAGCGGTTGTCCTACTCGGCGCCGACGATCGACGGTGACGAAGAGGTCGCGGTCCACAGTGAGGGTGCCGAGGCCGGCGCCCTGGAGTACGCCGGGACGCCGCGCAACGCGGCCTGCCCGTGCGGCTCCGGCAAGAAGTACAAGCGCTGCCACGGCGACCCGCAGGCAGACTTCTACAAGAGCTGACTGAAGCGCTGAAGGAAGCCCGTCCCAGCTCTGGCTGGGGCGGGCTTTCTGCATAGCCGGTTAGTGACGCCTGCCATGGCGGGCCCGATGTTTTCTGTGGTGCTCTGGCCGTATGGAAACTTGGCTGACCGAGAAGTTCGGGCTGTCGGTGCCGGTCGCAGGTGCGCCGATGGCGAACGTTAGTGGCGGCAACCTGACGGGGGCGATCTCCGCTGCCGGGGGACTCGGCATGCTCGGCGCCGGTTCGGCGGTCAGCGCCGAGTGGATCCGCACGGAGGGCGCAGTCGCCGCCGCGACTGGCAGGCCTTATGGGATCGGCCTGATGGCGTGGTCCATGGCGAACCGCCCGGAACACCTCGAGGCAGTGCTCGAGCTCCGACCCGCCCTGGTCTCCCTCAGCTTCGGCGACTATTCGCAGTACGTCGAGACGCTGCAGGCGGCCGGGATCGTCGTCGCGACCCAGGCCGGAACTGTCGCCGACGCCCGCGAGGCGATCGCCGCAGGCGTCGACGTGATCGTTGCCCGAGGCGCCGAAGCAGGCGGTCACGGCCGGAACGCCATCGCCACACTCCCGTTGCTGCAAGCGATTCTCGATCTCACCGAGCTCCCGGTCCTCGCGGCGGGAGGGATCTCGGGACCCCGCGGCCTGGCAGCAGTTCTCGCGGCCGGGGCCGCAGGCGCCTGGATCGGCACGGCCTTCCTGACCTGCGCCGAGGCCCTCACGCCGGAGCCGATCCGCCGGCGACTCCTCGAAGCCGACGAGACCGACACCGTCTACGGCACGGTCTTCGACGCCGCCTCCCGCGCCGGCTGGCCCGATGAATTCGGCGGCCGCGCCCTCCGCAACCCCTTCTACGACCGCTGGGAAGGCCACGAGTCAGCCTTGAAGTCCGACGACGCGGCGCACGAGGAATACCTCACCGCGGTCCGCGCGGCCGACTCCACCGCCTCGTCGCTCTACGCCGGCCAAGGCGTAGGCGCCCTAACCACCCAACCCACCGCCGCCGAAGCCCTCGCAACCTTCGCCACCTACACCACCTACCTCCAGGCAGCCCAGCCCTGACCACAACCCGGTGCATCCGCATGCCGATCTGCCGGAGACCTCCACGGACAAACGCAGCCGCGAGCGAGGCCCCGGCGCAACGTCCGAACTCCCGCAGGGCAGACCCCACACCCCTTCGGACGCAACCCCCGCAACCGCCACGGCCCCGGCGTAACGTCCGAACTCCCGCAGGGCAGACCCCACACCCCTTCGGACGCAACCCCCGCAACCGCCGCGACCCCGGCGTAACGTCCGAACTCCCGCGGGGCAGACCCCACGCCCCTTCGGACGCAACCCCGCAACCGCCGCGGCCCCGGCGTAACGTCCGAACTCCCGCCGGGCAGACCCCACGCCTCCTCGGACGCAAGCCCCGCAACCGCCGCGGCCCCGGCGTAGCGTCCGAACTCCCGTAGGGCAGACCCCACGCCTCCTCGGACGCAAGCCCCGCAACCGCCGCGACCCCGGCGTAGCGTCCGAACACCCGTGGGGCAGACCCCACGCCCCCTCGGACGCAACCCCCGCAACCGCCGCGACCCCGCGTAACGTCCGAACACCCGTAGGGCAGACCCCACGCCCCCTCGGACGCAACCCCCGCAACCCCACGACCCCCGCGTAACGTCCGAACACCCGCGGGGCAGACCCCACACCTCCTCGGACGCAACCCCCGCAACCGCCACCGACCCCCGTCCCACCGGCCCCCTCCCACCCCGTCCGTCCGCCCGACTCGTCCCGTCTCCACAGACCCCGTCCCTGCCGGGTTGTTTGGGAAGTTGGCCGCGGCCGGGTCGGTGGCGGCAGGCGCGCCCGCATGCGCCAAGGTGCCCGGCCCAGCGCGAGCCGCGGATCCTGCGTCTGATCGCCTTCGGCTGGCAATCGGGAGTCGCGAGGTCTTGACGGCGACTGTTTGTACCGGTTTAGTGGCCACCTAAACCGGTTTAAACCCTCAGTGCAAGGATGCCGATGAGCAAAGTGCGGCCGACGATCGCAGATGTGGCGACCCGGGCAGGCGTGTCCAAGGGCGCCGTCTCGTTCGCCCTCAACGGCCGGCCGGGGCTCGCTCAGGCGACCGTGGACAGGATCCTCGCGGCTGCCGACGAGCTCGGCTGGCGGCCGAGTAACCGGGCCCGTTCGCTGTCGGTGTCCAAGGCCTTCGCCCTCGGGCTCGTTATCACGAGAGACCCGGCCGTGCTGTCGTCGGACCCGTTCTTCCCGGCCTTCATCGCGGGGGTCGAGAGCGTGCTCGCACCCCGCGGACAGGCGCTCGTCCTGCAGGTCGTCACTCCCGGGGAGGAAGAGGCGGTCGGCTACCGGCGGCTGGCCCAGGACGGCCGGGTGGACGGGATCTTCCTGTCCGATCTCCGGCACGACGACCCCCGGATCGACCTCCTGGTGGAGCTCGGCCTGCCCGCCGTCACGCTGAACCGGCCCGAAGGCTCCTCACCGTTCCCGGCGGTCTGCCTCGACGACCGTCCGGGCACGATCGCCGTCGTCGAGCACCTGCTGGAGCTCGGTCACCGGCGGATCGGACACGTGGCGGGTCCGCCGGCCTTCGTCCACGCGACCGCGCGATCGGACGCGTTCGTCTCGGCGCTGGCCGAGGCCGGTCTCGAGCCGGTGGCGATCGAGGTGAGCGACTTCACCGCCGCCGGCGGCACCGAGGCGACCCGGCGGCTGCTCGCACTGCCCGAGCCACCGACCGCCATCGTCTACGCGAACGACCGGATGGCGATCGCCGGCATCGGAGCGGCCCACCAAGCCGGGCTGAGGGTGCCGAGCGACGTCAGCATCGCGGGTTTCGACGACAGCGAGCTCGCGGAGTTCGTCCACCCCGGCCTGACCACCGTGCGCGCCGATCCGTTCGGCTTCGGGGCGGCCGCCGCACAGACCCTCAACCGACTCATCGATGGCGACGGCGAAGTCCCGGATGTCGAACTGCCGCCCGCTCGTCTGGTCATCCGGCGGTCCACCGCCACCCCCGCTTCGCAATGAATTGATGGAGGAGCAATGAGACACAAACTCACAGCGGTGCTGCTCGCAGTGGGACTGGCCGGTACTTCGGCCGCCTGCGGCGGTAACAGTGGCGGCGGCAGTTCCGACGCCGCGGCGCAGGCGAAGGGCGAGATCACGGTCTGGCTCTCGAACAACAAGGAAGAGGTTGCCTGGGGCAAGCAGATGGTCGCCGCCTGGAACGCCGCGCATGCGGACCAGAAGGTGACCGCCCAGGAGATCCCCACCGGCAAGAGCTCCGAGGAAGTCATCGGCGCGGCGATCACCGCGGGCAACGCGCCCTGCCTGATCTTCAACACCTCGCCGGCCTCGGTCTCGCAGTTCCAGAAGCAGGGTGGCCTGGTGGCGCTCGACAGCTTCTCCGACGGCAAGTCCTACATCGAGAGCCGGACCGGCAAGACCGCCGAGCAGTACAAGTCGACCGACGGCAAGTTCTACCAGCTGCCGTGGAAGGCCAACCCGGTGATGATCTTCTACAACAAGAAGGCCTTCGCCAAGGCGGGCATCGACACGGCCAAGCCGCCGCTGGCGACGTACGACGAGTTCCTCGCCACGTCCCGCAAGGTGGTCGCGGCCAAGGGCGCGAAGTACGCCATCTACCCGGCGCCGAGCAACGAGTTCTACCAGTCCTGGTTCGACTACTACCCGCTGTTCGCGGCCGAGACCGGCGGCAAGCAGTTGGTTGCCGACGGCAAATCGCAGTTCACGTCGGACGAGGGCAAGAAGGTCGCCGCCTTCTGGCGGACCCTGTACGCCGAGAAGCTGGCGTCGCAGGAGAAGTACACCGGTGACGCGTTCGTCGACGGCACGGCCGCGATGGCGATCGTCGGGCCCTGGGCGATCGCGACCTACAAGGGCAAGGTCGGGTGGGGTGCTGTTCCGGTGCCGACCTCGACCGGCAAGCCCGCCGCCGAGACCTACACCTTCAGTGACGCGAAGAACGTCGCGATGTACTCGGCCTGCAAGAACCGCGGCACGGCCTGGGACGTGCTGAAGTTCGCCACCAGCAAGGAGCAGGACGGCAAACTGCTGGAGGGCACCGGGCAGATGCCGCTGCGCGACGACGTCGCCGGCTCCTACCCGGAGTACTTCGCCAAGAACACCGACTACAAGCAGTTCGCCGACCAGGCCGCCCGGACCGTCGAGGTGCCGAATGTGGCCAACTCCATCACCATCTGGCAGACCTTCCGCGACGCCTACTCCAAGTCCGTGATCTTCGGCCAGGAGGACCCGGGCACAGCCCTCGACGGAGCCGCGAAGAAGGTCGACCAGCTCGCCTCCCAGTCATGAAACAGGACCTCGCGGTCGCCGGGTCAGCGGGTCGGCGCTTCGGCGTCGGCCGGCTGCTCGGCAAGCAGCCGATCGGCACGGCGTTCGTCACCCCGTACGTCGTTTTCCTGGCGGCGATCTTCGCCTATCCGCTCGGGTTCGCGGTGTACATGTCGTTCCACGACTACTTCTTCACGGCGCCCGGCGCGATCGTGGAGCGGCCGTTCGTGGGGTTCGAGAACTATGCCGCGGTGCTGTCGGACCCGGCCGTGCGGCGGTCGTTCGGCAATGTCGGCATCTTCCTGCTGATCAACGTGCCGCTGACGGTCGTACTGTCACTGCTGCTCGCCTACGCACTGAACGCCGCTATCCGGTGGCGGACCTTCTTCCGGGTCAGCTACTACGTCCCTTACGTGGCGGCGAGTGTGGCCGTGGTCGGGGTCTGGCTGTTCCTGTTCAACTCGAACGGCCTGGTCAACTCCGTCCTCGGTCCGCTCGCCCCGGATCCGTCCTGGCTGGTCAACTCGAAGCTCGCGATGCCCACGGTCGCGCTCTACGTGACCTGGAAGCAGCTCGGCTTCTTCATCCTGCTCTACCTGGCCGCCTTGCAGAATGTGTCGAAGGACCTCTACGAAGCGGCGTCAGTCGACGGCGCCTCGCGGCTGAAGTCCTTCTGGAACGTCACCGTTCCCGGGGTGCGGCCGGCCACGACGCTCGTAGTACTGCTGGCCACGGTGACCGGCGCGAACCTCTTCACCGAGCCCTACCTGCTCACTGGCGGCGGTGGTCCCGACGGAGCTTCCGCCTCGCCGGTGCTGATCATGTACCAGCGCGGCATCGAGCAGGGCAACCCTGATGTCGGGTCGGCGATCGGCGTCCTGCTGGTGATCGGAGTACTGATCCTGGCTCTGGTCGAACGCCGCTTCGTCGGGAGGGAGAACCGATGAAGAGCCCCTGGCGGTTCGTCGCCCTGCTCATCGGGGCGTTCGTCTTCCTGTTCCCCTTCTACTACATGCTCGTCGGCAGCCTGCAGGCCGAGCCGGACCCCTCGGTCAAGGGCGCCTTCCCGTCGCCGGCCAACCTGACCGGCAAGAACTACACGGAGATCAACGCGGCGATCAACCTCGGCAGGTCGCTGGTGAACTCGGGGATCTTCACCGGCGGGGTCATCCTCGGCACGCTGGTCTTCGGAGTCCTGGCCGGCTATGCGTTGGCGCGGCTCCAGTTCCGCGGCAGGGGCACGGTGTTCAACCTGATGTTGCTGGTCCAGGTGGTCCCGTTCCAGCTGCTGACCATCCCGCTGTACGTGATGATCGTGCGCAGCTACGGGCTGGCGGACTCCTACCTGGGCATGATCGCGCCGTTCGCGATCAACTCGACCGCGGTGTTCGTGTTTCGCCAGTACTTCCTGCAGCTGCCGCAGGAGTTGTTCGACGCCGCCCGGATCGACGGCGCGAACGAGCTGAACATCCTGCTGCGGGTCGCCGTTCCGTTGGTGAAACCCGCGCTGCTGACCGGAGTACTGCTGACCTTCATCGGGCCGTGGAACGAGTTCCTCTGGCCGTTCCTGATCACGAAGCAACAGGATCTGCAGCCGCTCGCGGTGTCGCTGTCGAACTACATCACCACTGTCTCGGCGCGGGCGGCGAACCCGTTCGGCGCAGTACTGGCCGGTGCGTGTGTGCTCGCCGCGCCTGCCGTCGCGCTGTTCGTCATCTTCCAGCGCCGCTTCATCTCCTCCAGCCTCGAGTCCGGGGTCAAAGGCTAATCCTCGAAAGGTTCTCCGCTGTGACAGTTCCCTACACCCTGACCCGTCTCGGCCTCGTGATGGCGCCTGAGCCCGGCAACGAGTTCGAGTCCGAGGGGGTGCTGAACCCCGCGACCGGACACACCCCGGACGGCCGGCTCTACCTGCTCCCGCGACTGGTTGCTCCAGGCAACGTGTCGCGCGTCGGCCTGGCCGAGGTCGAACTGACTGACGGCGTACCGACGGGGGTACGTCGCGAGGGGATCGTGCTCGCGCCCGATGAAGGCTGGGAGCGGGGCCGCAACAACGCAGGCGTCGAGGACCCGCGGGTGACCTGGATCCCCTCGCTCGGACAGCACGTGATGACGTACGTCGCGTACGGGCCGCTCGGGCCGAAACCCGCGCTCGCGGTGTCAGAGGACCTGCGGACGTGGACCCGGCTCGGCCCGTTGCACTTCGAGTACCAGCCGGATCTCGACACGGACCTCAACCTGTTCCCGAACAAGGACACGGTGTTCTTCCCCGAACCCGTGCCGGGGCCGGACGGCGAGCCGTCGTACGCGATGCTGCACCGGCCGATGTGGGATCTCGGCTGGTTCCGCGAGGGCGAAGGCGTGCACCTTCCGGCCGGCGTGAAGGACGACCGGCCGGGGATCTGGGTGTCGTTCGTACCGGTGGCGGAGGTGGAACGAGGGCTGTCGAATCTCGTGCACCTGCGGAATCACCGGCTGGTCGCGATGTCGGAGTACCCGTTCGAGGAACTGAAGATCGGGGCCGGACCGGCACCGCTGCGGGTGCCCGAGGGATGGCTCGTGATCCACCACGGGGTGACGGGGGAGCAGCCGAAGGGCTTCGACCCGACGACCCAGAAAGTCTCGTACGCCGCGGGCGCGCTGCTGCTGGATCCGTCTGATGTCACCCGCGTGCTGGACCGTACAGCGGAGCCGATCCTGGTGCCGGAGACCGAGGAGGAGCGGATCGGGACCGTCGGAAATGTGGTCTTCCCGACGGCGATCGAGGAGGTGGACGGCGTCCACTACGTCTTCTACGGGATGGCCGACGCCAAGATCGGTGTTGCCAGGCTGGATCGGCTGTCATGATCACTTCACGGCGGACCGTCCTCGGTGGGGCTGCGCTGGCTCTGACCGCTGCCTCAACCGCCGGGGCGTCGTTGCCTGCCTCCGCCGGCGGGGCCTTGACCAACCTGGCGCACTTGGACTTCCTGGGCGCTGTGGTGACGCCGCCTGCTGTGGCTGGGCATTCGACGTACGGGTCGGGGCCACTCGGTGTGCTTTGGACGTACGCCGACCGCCGCGCGGACGGGTCATATGCGCGGGTTGGCGGCGGTACCTACGACCCGGCGACGAACACCTACGGCCAGGGTGCGTTCAACGCGGACGATATCGCTCGGGCTGCTGTGGTCTATCTGCGGCACTACGCGGCGCATGGTGACACGCACAGCCGGGCCGCGGCGTACGGGTTGTTGCGTGGTTTGACGTTCTTGCAGACGGCTAGTGGTTCGTTTGCTGGCAACGTGGTGCTGTGGATGCAGCCAGACGGGACGCTGAACCCCAGCGCCGATCCGGTCGAACTGCCGGACCCGTCGGACTCCGGGCCGTCGTACTGGCTGGCTCGGACGGTTTGGGCGCTCGGAGAAGGGTACGAGGTCTTCCGGCGTCCTGACCCCGGCTTTGCATCCTTCCTGCGTGAGCGGCTCGAGTTGGCGATCGCTGCGCTGGAGCGGCAGGTGCTGACCCGGTATGGGCAGTATCAGGTTGTAGATGGTCGCCGTGTGCCGGCCTGGCTGATCGTGGACGGCGCGGACGCTACTGCCGAAGCTGTGCTCGGGCTGTCGGCCTATACGCGGGCCGGCGGCTCGTCGCGCGCTCGATGGGCACTGGTTCGATTTGCTGAAGCTGTTGCCGCGATGAGTTCTGGTGACAGTCGAACCTGGCCGTTCCGAGCGCTACTCCCATGGGGCCAGTCGATCTCGACGTGGCACGCGTGGGGTGCACAGATGCCGTCCGCTCTCGCTGCTGCATCATCGGCGTTGGGCGACCAGTCGCTGCTAGGCCCCGCCGTTGGTGACACCGCAGGCTTCACACCGCTGCTCCTGACCGCGGGCGGACCGGACAACGGCTGGCTACCGGCACCGATCGATCGCAGCCAGATCGCGTACGGCGTGGACGCCAGGCTGCAGGGTCTCCTCGCGGTTGCACGCGCGGCTGATCGGCCAGGGCTGCAGCAGGTCGCCGCCTTCGTGGCCGCCTGGTACTTCGGCGCGAACCGCGCGGGGTCGGCGATGTACGACCCGGCGAGCGGCCGCACGTACGACGGGATCTCGGGCGAGGGGGTGATCAACCGGAACTCGGGCGCCGAGTCCACGATCCACGGACTCTTGTCCATGCTCGCCGTCGACCAGAGCCCGGCTCTTGCTCGGCTGGCGCGCGAGGTAGGAGTCGGCTCACGCTCGGCCTCTGGCCTCCAGGTGGTCGAGGCGGAGGCCGGTGCACTCTCTGCCGGTGCGACCGCCGTGACGCCCTCGTCAGCGTGGACCGGCGAATCCCAATGGAGCAACGGCTCGTATGTCTCGCTGCCTGCCGCTGGTCGGCTCACCTTGGAGGTGCCGGCCTCCGAGCAGCCCCGGCTCGTCGCCCCGATCGTCGACGTTGTGGATGACCGCTCGGTGGGTCGCACCAACTGGGCGTCGGGCTCTCGGTCTCTCGGCGTGATCGACCACGGCTCCGGCGGTCCGCAGGGCGTCTCAGCTGCGCCGGGCGCGTTGTTGCCGATCACTCTCGCCGGTGTGCTCCCCGCCCAGTCGACCGAGTTGAGTTGCATCGCCTCCACGACGGCTGGGGCGTTGCGCGTGGACGCCGTCCTCCTGATCCCCCTCGTCTCCCGTCTCCAACTGTCGAAAGCGATCCTGCTGACGAGCGTCGACGCCCACCCGCGGTCGCATCCCGTCACCCTGACCGCCGCCCGACGAGCTGACACCACCGTCTACGACCGGGACGGCATCCTCCGCACCCGCCTGACCACCACCGCCGCGACGTTCGGCGCGCCTGTGCTTCCCGGCGGCTTCACCGTCGTCTACAGCTGATCCAGAGCCTGGGAGCACCAGTCCGCGACGAAGGCCAACGCCAGACCGCGCTGCTGAAAGAGGTGCTGGCTGTCTGCTTCCTGGTGGTAGGCCTTGTGCGACTTGTCGGATGCGCGCGCCAGGAGGCCGGGAAGGAGCCAGGCGTACTTGACCCCCGAGGCCATCACGGCAAGGCGGACCTGGGAGGGATCGCCTCGCCAGCCTGCCTCGTGAAGACCTTCGAGGTAGCCCTCGATGCAGGTCTCGGCGAGTTCGCGCATGTGTTCGGCCGGCCAGAAAAGGTCGAAGACCGCGTCGGGAATGTGGTTGCCGATGTCCTCACCCATCGCGCCGTCACCGGTGAACGCCCAGTCCAGCAAGGCGATTTCTCCAGTAGGTCTTCGGATCACGTTGCTGACCCAGAGGTCCAGATGACACCGCGCGCGTGGCAGGGTCTCGACTGCCGTGAGCAGCTTGTTGCGATGTGCAACCAGCTTCCTCCACGACGTCCGTAGACCCGAAGGCCAATGGTTCGCGACGAGTGGTTGCCTTCACGCCGCGTCATCGTCGAGCAACTGCCACGACACGTCGCGGGTGGTGGAGTAGTCGCGGAGGCCGCCCAGGGGCCTGCAGACTCGGCCGGCGCACGCAGCTCCTTGCGGATCACCGTGCGACCGTCGGCGTCAGCGATCCGCTCAACGGTCGCCGTCACCGCGTTCAGGGGGTTATGCCTCAGCGTCGTAGTATTGACCGCTTCTCCTCCGAGTCGGAACAGGCTCATGACCGCCAATACTGACTGATGCAACCCCCACCCGCGGTCAGGCGAGCAGAACGCGGGGAGGCACCCCGGTCAGGGCCTTGATCTCGCGGGTGAAGTGGGCCTGGTCGGAGTAGCCGGTTTGGATGGCGACTTCGGCGAGCGCCAGACCTGCACGGGCGCGATCGAGGGCGGCGTTCATCCGGAGGACGCGTGCGAGCATCTTCGGGCCGTAGCCGAAGGCGTCCAGGCATCGACGGTGCAACTGGCGCTCGCTCAAACCGATGCTGTCTGCCAGAGCCGGCACGTGGACACCCTGCCGTACGCCGTTGAGTACCTGCTCGGCCAACCTGTCGGGCGATTCGTCGAAAAGGCTGACGGCGACCTCCTCCAGCGCAAGCGCAGGATCTGCCGCTGTGCTCACCCGATCCGCCAGGCGCCGCGCTCGGCTGGCTGACCACAGCTCGGCCAACGGCACCCGGATGTCGAGGATTTCCCGCGCCGGCACGCCTAGGAGTCCTGGCGCCGTGCCCGGAGCGAACCGAATGGCTGCGTGCCGAGTGCCTGGCTCGGAGGCTCCGATGTAGGCGCGCGTATCGGGTCCCGCAACCACCAGCTCCCCCTCGATCCAGAGGAGATCCATGCAGCCGTCGGGGAGGACCCGGTACGCCGAGCCGTCCGTAGTACGGGTCCAGAGCACGGCGCCGGGCAGCCGCGCGCGACGCTCCCGGTACGGCTCCCCGATCTGACTCACCACCTCAGTCTGGCGCCCGCCACCGACAATTTCCGGACGAGCTGAGCGCAGTGCCGGCACGCTTCCGGGCAGATGCGTCGGGCGGTCAGCCGGCGGGCGGGCACTGGTGGAGGTTGAGGTCGATCACGTCGACGCCGGTGGGGACGTATTTGACCAGGGCAACGTTCTCGCGGATCAGCTCATCCCCGAGGCGGGCGCCTGTGTGGCGGTCGATGAGGGTTCGCCAGATCTCATTGCGGCGGAAGTATTCCGCGCCTGCCCGGTAGAACCTCTCGCCGCGCGCGAACACCCGGTACGACGCCCGGGTGGTCTCGTCCGCGAGGATCTCGCCTTCCAGGTAGCGATCGCCGACGCCGACGCGGAGCTGGAACGTCTGGTCCGTGTCATTGCGGAACTGCAGGTCCACGTAGTTGTAGACGATGCTGCAGCCGACTCCCCAGGGAAGCACACGGCCGTTGTCGGGGAACGGGTCGAAGCTGTGGGTGGATCGCTGGGTCACGGTCAGCGGCGAGTGCAGCACCATCCAGTGCAGCAGGTTGGCCAGCTGACAGATTCCGCCGCCGATGCCGGGCCGGGCTTGGCCGTTGGACAGCCGCATGCCTTTGAGATAGCCCTTGCGGCGGGTCGCGTTGCCGACCAGCTTGTTGAAGGAGAACGTCTCGCCGGGGCGGATCAGCAGACCATCGACCTGCGCGCACGCCAGCTTCAGGTTGGTGACCTTGTTGTGCTGCATCCACATCTCGGTCTCGCCGAGCTGCCGCAGGAGGAGCGACTTGTGCCGCTTGACCCGCACGGGCAGATCATCGCGCTGCAAGGTGTGCGCGAACGCCGTGTCCGACCGCAGCCACTCGAGCCGTCGCCGGGCGCGGTGATACCGCACGGCGACCGGATAGAGCGCCGGGATCCGCTGGGACCAGCGCCGTGCGCCGACCCGCGGCAATACCCGCGCCAACTCCGCCGGCGTCAACTCCTCAACCTCAATGTTGGGAAAGGACGGGGTCCGGCCGGGCTGTAAGTGGTCGGCTGCGTATGGAGCTGCAGTGCTGGTGGTGCTCTCAGGCATTCGTTCCCCCGAACGGGACGTGGTCGGTCCCCCTGACCGATCCGGCAACGGTACGCCCGGTCGTGTGGCGGCTCGGTGACAGCCCGCGCACGATCGGGTTGCGCTGCTGGTATGACGCCGCGAACCTCAACCGAGTTCGAGTGCGGTGCAGATCCACCGGCCGCGGTGGACCTCGAGGCGGAGAGCCATCGCCCGGGAGCGGTCGCCGTACCGGACGTGAGCGGCGACCTCGGCGACCTCCATGGCGGGGGTGAACACGTGCACGGACCGGACGGCGCTGCGCTCCTTCAAGCCGCGGCCGGTCGCGGTGGTGGTCAGCCCGAGCACGCGGACCCGGCGGTTGAGGTCGGTGAACACCACCGAGTCGGTGAAGCGGATCAACTGCGTGATGGGCCGGTCGCCGGCTAGGACCTCAGCCACTGCCTGCACCATGCGGGATGCCCACGCCTGCACGTCGGGCAAGGATGGACCAGTCGGAACCAACCGCAGTACCGGCGGAGCGGGTATGGCGTGGAGCTCTGGGATGGCCTGGTAGTGGAGCGCCAACGCGCCCTCGGTGATCGGCACCGGCCGTGGCATCGGCTCGGTTTCTGGCAGCGGGCGAACGGCGACGAGCGTCGGGTGCTGACTCATGTCACTTCTCCTGATGGGTAGGCGGCACGGGTTGATCGGTTGCGGGCGCCGGGATACGGAGCACCTGGCCAGGAAGGATGAGGTCGGGATCGGGGCCGATGACAGCGCGGTTCGCGGCGTACCACTGCGGCCAGCGGGTCGCGACTGCCACGTCGCCGGCCGTCGGTCCGAGCTCGGCCGCGGCGAGGCTCCACAGCGAGTCGCCTGGTCTGACCACCTGTGCGGCGGTCCCAACCAACTGCCCGGTCCGCAGATCCGTGTATCGAGTCGGAGCCCCCTCCGTCGGCCGATCCGGAACCCCGACTTGCGTCGGGCGCTCCTGGACCTGCGCGGGCCGGTCGGGCACAGCGACTTGGGCCGGCCGCTCGGGGGCCTGCGTGGGTTGACTTCGAACCGGCGCCGGCTGATTCGGAGGGTGGGTCGGACTGCCAGCCGGCCTCGGGGTGCTGGCTGTGGGCCGTGCTGCAGGTCGTCGGATGGGTTGCGTTGTGCGGTTGGGTGGCTCGGTCAGGCGAAGGCTTGAAGGCTTCTCGGTGGCTCGCCAGTCATCGGGGGAGCTTTCCGAGAGCTGTACCGACGACCGTGGTTCCACGGCACCCGACAGGGGCTGGGATCCGCCGTCGCCTGGAGAGGCATGGGCGACTCCGATCGTCAGCGGGGTGACGGCAGCGACCCCGAGTGCGGACCGCAGCAACGCACGCGATGTCGGGGAGGTGATCCGGGCGCCCACGACGGAGGCGGCCCGACCGACAGCCCCCGGGACTTGCTCGAGGACGGTGGCCAGCACCGCGATCAGCAGCCAGCCGTAGGCGACCCAGGCGACCGCGCCGACCGTTAGCGCGGCCATCGACGGGAGGTCCTGGGTCTTCGCGGAGGCGACGGACCCGGCGGTCGCCCAGCGCAGACTCACGCCGATTCCGGCGAGCGCTCCGACCAAGACCAGCCCCTTCACGCAACGAACCATGTCGTTCACCTCCGATCTATGAGTTTGCGTTAGTTTGCTTTGGCTTGATCAATATAGACCGGCCTAGCCCAGCTTTGGCAAGTCGGAATTCGCACGGAAGTGTCACGGACAGTCAGGTGAGCCCACGGAGAGTGCCGATGAAGTAGGTTCACGGCATGCGTCTGGATGCCCTGTTCGAGGACCTGGAGTCGCAGTTCGACGCGCTGCAGGACGGAGACCTGTACGGCGAGGTGGCGGATCGGATCCGCGCGGAGGTCGGCAAGATCACCGTGCTGGACCGCCTTCGCGGGGCGGTCGGGACCGTCGTGCGGGTCGAGTTGACGCACGCGGAACCGGTCCATGGCACGCTCAGCCGCGTCGGCAAGGACTGTCTGTTGCTGGAGGCGGAGCGCCACGAGGAGTGGCTGATCCCGGTCACGGCTCTCACCGCGGTGCATGGGCTCGGGCCTTGGGCCGAGCCGGCCGAAGGCGCGGTCGCGGCGAAGTTGGGCCTGGCGCATCTGCTCCGAGGGATCGCGCGGGACCGCTCACCGGTGACGTTGTACTGCGCGGCGGGCAGCGCTCACCCGGTCACCGGCACGATCGATCGGGTCGGCGCCGATTTCCTCGAGGTCGCCGAGCACCCGCTGGACGCGCCGCGCCGGCGTACGGAGGTCTACAACTCGCGCCTGGTCCCCACCCAGGCGCTCACAGCCGTCCGCCGCCGCTGAAACTGCCGTGCCGCGGCACCCGCCACAACAGCTGGGACTAGCTTTGTACGTCCTCGGATTGCTCGGCTTCCTCGCCGAACGGATGCGAGTCGATGAACTGCTTCGTCTCGGTGTAGAGCCGCTCGATGTACTTCTCGAGCTCGGTCGACTCCACCCGCCACTGGCCGCGGCCGCCGATCTTCACGGCCGGGATGTCACCGCGGCGGACCAGCGCATAGACCTGGTTGGCCGAGATGTTCAGCACCTCGGCGACGTCGGAGAGCTGGAGGAAGCGCGGTGCCGGCATGCGCGCCCTTTCGAGGTGTGAGCGGGGCTGATTGCCTCAGTTTGCCACGGTTGGCGTCGGAATCGGGCTGTTTGTCCCAAGTGACCCCCGACCTGTGGATGACGAGGAGCATCAGAACCCCGGAACACGGCAGAATATCGGTCTCCGAGCGCGATCAGGCAGTGACAGCGAGAGATCTGGGGAGTTCGAGTGGTCGAGAGTCCAGGAGTGCGGGGCGGATTCGCCGCTCCTTCCACCCCGACCCTGCGCAACCGGCGGGCGCGGTGGAAGGACGGCCGACTGGTGCTCGGCGTGCTGCTGGTCGCGATCACCGCGCTCGCCGGGGCCAAACTGCTCGCCTCGGCGGACGACACAACCGCCATCTGGGCCGCAGACCATGATCTGCCCTCCGGGACCAAGCTCAGCAGCGGAGACCTCACTACGGTCCGGGTCCGCTTCACCAGCAGCGAGGCGGCAGGTCAGTACGTCGCCGCTGACGCGGACCTCAAGGGACTGGTGGTCGTGCGGGCCATCGGAGCGGGCGAATTCGTGCCGCGGCAAGCAGCGGTCACGCAGGCCGACAACGACCGCACGGAGTTGCCGCTGTCCATCGCGACCGGGCGCTTGCCGGCAGACACGGCCGCAGGCGATCAGGTCGACGTCTGGGTGGTTCCCAAGGCAGCGGACGAGCCGGCGAAGAAGCTCTGGGACACGATCCGCGTGGTCCAGGTCGACGCTGTCAAAGGCGTTGCCGGTAGTTCGGCCCGGCGGCAGGTGCTGGTTGGGCTGGACCCGTCGGACCTTCCCAAGCTTCCCGCTGCGCTGGCCGCGATGAGCACTGGTGAGCCGGTGCTGGTCCGGCGAGGCCGCTGATGTCAATACCTCTCCTGCTCGCGGTGACAGGCGCACCGTGGGAGGCCGATGTCGTACGGCGGGCCGAAAGAGCCCCGGGAATCCGCATCGTCCGCAGGTGCGTGGACATCGCCGACGTGATGGCCGCGGCTGCCAGCGGACAAGCACGGGCCGTACTGCTCGCGGAAGACCTGCCCAGGTTGACCTCCGACGCAGTAGCCGCGCTGCACTCTCGCCGGATCGCGGTAGTCGCGATGGTCGACCCCACCGACAACGGAGAACCCACCGGCAGCGAGGACAGGCTGAGCCGGATGGGGGTCGAGCGGATCCTGCCGGCCGACGTCAGCGCCGAGGACCTCGGCCGGGCGATCACTGACGCGGTGGAATCCGGGCCGCCGGCAACTATCTCGCACTTCGCCGGCGGATTCGTGCCGTACACCGGAGACGCCCCTCCGCAGCCGCCCCGGGCCTACGGTGAGGGAACCGGCCGGGTGATTGCCGTCTGGGGTCCCACCGGCGCACCGGGCCGCAGTACGGTCGCGGTCGGATTGGCCACTGAGCTCGCAGCGCGAGGGGTCTCCACTCTGCTTGCCGATGCTGATGTGTACGGCGGCACGGTGGCTCAGCTGCTCGGCATGCTCGACGAGACCTCGGGATTGGCCGCGGCGGCGCGTTCAGCCAGCGGTGGTTCGCTGGATGTGGAGGTGCTGGCTCGGCAGGCCAGGCAGGTCGGTCCGCACTTGCTGGTGCTGACCGGATTGAGCCGTGCCGATCGCTGGACCGAGCTGCGGGCGACTGCGATCGAATCCGTCTGGGCGACGGCCAGGATGCTCGCGCCTTGCACCGTGGTCGATGCGGGCTTCTGCATCGAGAGCGATGAGGAGATCTCCTTCGACACGCTCGCCCCACGTCGCAACGGTGCCACCCTGGCCACGCTCGAAGAGGCCGACGAGGTGGTCGTGGTCGGAACGGCCGACCCGGTCGGATTGACCCGCCTGATCCGCGCGCTGCACGAGCTCCGCGCTGCCGTGCCGTCGGCGACCCCTCGGGTTGTGGTGAACCGGGTCCGGTCGGGGCCGCTGGGGAACTCGCCGGCCGAGGCCGTGGCGGAGGCGCTCAGCCGGTACGCCGGAGTACAGGCGGCTGCGTTGTTGCCGTTCGATCAGGCGGCTTGTGATGCGGCGCTTTCGCACGGGCGGAGCCTCACCGACGCCGCGAAGTCGAGCAAACTCCGCAAGGCGATGCAAGGGTTGGCCGCCGGGGTGATGGGGGATCTGCTCAGGTGAATACGGGGGATAACCCCACCGACAGCACCCCCGGGATATGCCAGGGTTGACCTGGGAGTCACCAGCTGCGACCAGCAACTGGTGACATGAGCACTGCCAGGGGAGAGCGATGTCCGAGGTCCAGGGTCGGCAGGCCGGCACGATGAGCATGGAGCGCAGATACGGCATCGCGATCTCGGTCGCCTTGATCCTGGGTGGGGGCTACTGGGCCCTGACCGGGCTGACCGAGGACACCAGGACGGGCCAGGGCAGCTACCCGGTGCAGGGCGGCGCGCTGACCGTCCAGACCAGCTCTGCCGATCTGGAGCTGCGCTCGGGCGACGTCCGCGAGATCACGGTGACCAAGAAGTTCGACCGCAACGTGTTCGGGTCCGAGCCCTCGGAGAAGTACAACGACGGCAAGCTGGAGATCAAGGACACCGGCTGCGGGTTCCTGTCCTTCGGCTGCGCCACCGACTACGTGGTGACCGTGCCGAAGGACCTCAAGGTGACGATCGAGAGCACCAGCGGCGACCTCAAGGCCTCGGATCTGCCGGCCGGTGCCAGCCTGAAGACGTCGTCGGGCGGCATCGAAGTGCACGCGATCGGTGGCGACCTGTCGCTGGAGTCTTCGTCCGGTGACGTCGAGGCGCAGGATCTGACGGCGGCGTCGGTGACGTCTCAGAGCAGTTCAGGCAGCGTCGCCCTGAGTTTCAGCGGGGCGCCGTCGTCCGTCCAGGCCGAGTCGAGCTCGGGTGATGTGACTGTCCGGGTTCCAGCCGGCTCCGAGACCTACAAGCTCGAGACCGACACGTCTTCGGGCGACGAGTCGACGGGAAGCCTCAAGACCGACCCCGATTCGCCCCGCACGATCAAGGCGAAGACGTCGTCCGGCGACGTCACCGTGGAGTACCGCAACTGACCGTCACGGCGCCCGGCGGCTGAGTGACCGGCCGGAGTCGCCGACCATGTCCTGAGTAGTCTTGCGCGCATGCCTGACGACAAGCCCGCCCTCCGCGGCCTGCTGGTGGACTGGGGTGGAGTGCTCACCTCCGGTCTCGACGACGCCCTGGGCCGCTGGGCGGAACTGGACGGCCTCGACTTCGACTCGTACTACCAGGCGATCGTCGACTGGCTGGCCGCCACCCCGGCCGAGGCCGAGCTGAACCCGATCCACGCGCTGGAGCGGGGCCAGCTCGCAGTACCGGACTTCGAGCGCAAGTTGGCCGCCGTCCTGATCCGGCGCGACGGCACCCCGGTGCCGGCCGAAGGGCTGATCGAGCGGATGTTCGCGCACTTCGAGCACCAACCGCAGATGTCCGCGCTGATCCGGCGGGCCAAGTCGCACGGCATCAAGACCGCCCTGTTGTCGAACTCCTGGGGCAACACCTACCCGCGCGAGACGTGGGACGGCATGTTCGACGACATCGTCATCTCCGGCGAGGTCGGACTGCGCAAGCCGGAGCCCGAGATCTTCCGGCTCGCCGCCGGGCGGGTCAGCCTCGAACTCGCCGAGTGCGTCTTCGTCGACGACCTCGAACTGAACGTCGAAGGCGCCCGCGCACTCGGCATGACCGCGGTCCTGCACACCTCGTACGACCAGACGCGGCGCGAGCTGGAATCCCTTTTCGGAGTCGACCTGACGTGACCGTGACCACTCGAACCCGAACCACCGACGCCCGCCGCATCGTCATCGCCGTCATCGCCTGCGCGGTGATCGTCGCGCTCGGCGCCTGGGCGTACGGCCTGTTCGACGGCATGATCGACCTGCGCGTCTACCGGATGGGCGGCTCGGTCCTGCTCGACCGCCAATCCCTGTACGACGCTCAGCTCCCGGGCTCGGGTCTTCCGTTCACCTATCCGCCGTTCGCCGCGATCGCGATGCTGCCGCTGGCGGCGGTTCCGTGGGGCGTCGCGCTGGTGGTCTGGACGACGATCTCGGTGCTCTGTATCGCGGCGATCTGGCGCGCCAGCCTGCCCGCCAGTGCCTGGGCCTACTTCCCGGAGCGTCGGCGGATCCTCGTCCTGGTCGCGTTGACCGCCGCGTCGCTGCTGCTCGAGCCGGTCTGGCAGACGATCCAGTTCGGCCAGATCAATCTGTTGCTGACGGCAATGATCCTGCTGGACCTGGTCCGTCCGGCCGGGGTGAAGTGGCGCGGGTTCTGGGTTGGTGTCGCCATCGGAGTGAAGCTGACTCCGCTTCCCTTCCTGGCCTTCCTGCTGATCACCAAGCAGTGGCGCGCGTTCCGCAACGCAGTACTGGGTTTGCTTGCCACCATGGCGATCGGGTTCGCCGTGGTGCCCAACCAGTCGTGGGAGTACTGGACCGTGGTGATCCGCAACGCCAACCGGGTCGGGGGTCTGGCATATACGGCGAACCAGTCGTTCATGGGATTCCTCAGCCGGCTTGGTGACGAGGCGTCGTGGGTCAAGCCGGTGTGGTTCCTGTTGTCGGCGATCTTCGGAGTTGCCGTGTTGTGGCTGGCGCGGCGGTTCTGGCTGGCTGACGAGCGGGTCACGGCGATTTCCGTGATGGCGTTGGCGGTTCTCTATGCGTCTCCGGTGTCGTGGAGCCATCACTGGGTTTGGATCATCCCGCTCGGAGTCAGCCTGATCCGCGCGGTGAACCGGGTCTGGGGGTTGAACCCGGCTGTCGTCACGGGCGTGCTGTGGTACGGGCTGTTCGTGCTGAGGTCGATCTGGTGGGTGCCGTACCGAGACGGCCGCGAGCTGAGCTGGACCTTCTGGCAATCGATCCCCGGCAACTCCCACCTGATCCTCGGCATGCTCGCCTTCCTCCTCCTCGCCTACACGAGCAGGTCCCTGCCCAAGCAGTCAGCTCCTGCAGCGTCCCAGCCGGCCTGAGAGCCGGTTCGGTCTCCACTGGTTCGATCTCGGCCAGCAGGGCGTTGACGACTGCCCGGACCGTGCGGGCAGTCGAGTAGGCATTTTGCCATCGCATTGTTGCATATATGCTACCCCCATGGGTGCAGCCGACTTGGTTCGTGAGACGCGCGAGGACGCAGGGCTGTCTCGCAGCGCGCTCGCCGCGAGGGCGGGTGTTCCGACTTCGACGGTTTCCAGGATCGAAGACGGCTCTACTGATCCGACCCTGACCATGCTCGCCCGCTTGATTGCTGCTGCTGGGCGACACCTATCGGTCAGCGCGACCGCTCAGCAAGCCGATTCGACCAGACCTGCGATTGAGGTGCTCAATCAGGCGTATATGCCCGATCCCCAAGGCCGCAAGGTCAATTGGGCACGGCTTCGAGGGTTCCTCGACCAAATCGCAGCGCATCGGGAACTCGCTGCAGAGGCGATCGAGACACCCCCGCCCCGCAGCGGTGATGCCGCGTTCGATGCACTTCTGGCAGGCATCGCAGAAAAGGTCGCCGATGATGCTGGGATTCCCCGGCCGCGGTGGACTAAGACCGTCCCGCCATCCCCGACGCCTTGGGTCGCACCGGGCACACCGACGAGGGTGGCGCGGGCGCGTGCCAATGCCCCCGCTCAGCTCGCGGCCCGCAACATCTGGCTTGCGGCGCGGGATCTGTGGCGTGACGCTGCATGAGTGAGTCAGATGCACCTGATCGTCCCAGCCCCGCTGCAGGTGTCCTAGGCAAGACCGAGATCCTCTCCTACATCGGCGAGGTCGCCGATGAGCTCGGCGTCCGCGGACTGACAGGCAGTCTTGTCGTGGTGGGCGGCTCATATATGGCCCTGCGCGACCTGCGTGAGTCAACCGTGGACATAGATTCAGTCACCCGACTCGCCCAGGATCTCAGGGCTGTGGTCCGAACGATCGCGGATCGCCATGGTCTGCGTTCTGATTGGCTAAATGACAGCGCGGCCGGCTTCACTCCGGCCGGTTTACGGGTCGAAGATTGCGAAGTCCTTTATGAACACAAGCATCTGACCCTGCTCGGGCCGCCGCCAACTCAGGTCTTCTTGATGAAACTACTGGCTGGCCGAACCGCTGACCACGACGACATGGTGGCCCTCTGGCCATCGTGTAGGTTCGACGACGCCCAATCAGCAGTCGACGCCTACTACGTGGCATATCCGTTCGAGGAGCACGACCCGTATCTAGTGGACTATGTCCAGCAGATCGCGGATCTAGCTGCCGATACCGAGAAGGCGTGATTCCCCGCGGCGGTTTCAACCGACACATCACAGCGGCAGAATCACCGATTCTGCCCGACGATTCCGTAGTGGGCGCCGTCGCGGGCCGGGTCGCACCCCCGATATTCAGGCGGTCGTCGCAGCTTGCGACGAGGTGATACTGGAGACCCAAGCGAAGGTGGTCGGTCATGAGTGAGCAGGAGTCTGAGGCGGTCGCGCAGGACGGGGCAGATCTTGAGTATGACCTTGCGCATGAGGCGAGTGGCGAGGCCGCGGCTGTGCGCTCACGGGAGCCAGAGCAGAGGGACGCTGTGGTGACGGCTACGCCGGAGTATGACGGGGACTACTCCTACGATTTGGCGCACGACGTTCCACCGTCACGGTAGATGTCGGCCTCGGTGCCGCGGGATGTGCTGGGCGAGCTCGACAACGAAGCCGTCCGGGTCGGCGACGTGGAGGGTTCGGTGTCCCCAGGGGCGGTCGGCCGGGCCGGTGAGGATTGTGGCGTCCAGTGCCGCTAGCCGGCTGGCGTGGGCGTCCACGTCGTCGACGAGGAGGACGATCTCGGCGGCCGGGCCGGGGGTTATCGCTCGGCCGGTGAGCCATTCGGCCCGGCGCCGTTCGTAGAGGGCGAACCTGGTGCCCTCGGTGGCGAACTCGGCGTACCCGGCGTCGGTGAATTTGTAGGGGAGGCCGACCACATCCCGGTAGAACGCGATGGATGCGTCGAGGTCGGAGACGTAGAGGATGACGTAGCCGATGCGGTCCACGGGCCCACGCTACGCGCGGACCGACATACCCTGTCCGAAAGCTGACCGGGGCGGGGCCAAGCGCGGCTCCGGAGCTCCGTGCCGGCCGGACTTCAGAGAAGGTGTTGATGAGCTCCACGAGACCGCGGCGTGGGTTGCGGGCGCTGGTCATCGTCGTCGTGTTGCTGGCGTGCCTGGGATTCGCCGCGGATCGGGTGGCCGAGTCGCTCGCCGAGGACCGGCTGGCGGTCGTCGCGCAGGATGAAGCGGCGCGGTACGACGTACGGGCGTCCAGCACGTCGGTGGAAGTGGGTGGGTTCGGGTTCCTGCCGCAGTTGGCCAGGGGCGAGTTCTCCCGGATCACGCTGACCATGCAGCAGCCGACTTTCTCCTCGATTCCCGCCCAGGACCTGACGGTGGTGATGTCGGGCATCCAGGTGCCGCGGGAGGTGCTGACCGGCGGTACGGGCGCCGGGGTCAAGGTCACCTCGGCGGACCTGAAGCTGCGGATGTCGCCGGACGCGCTGAACAGGCTCGCCCGAGCCGGCGGCCTGGACGGGCTGACGCTGCGGATCGTGAATTCGAAGCTGCAGGCGCGGGTGGCGGTGCAAGGTGTGACGGCGAGCGCGACGGTCCGGCCCCAGGTGCAGAACGGGCGCATCAGCCTGGTGGTTGATGGTCTGCCAGGGGTGCCGTCCGCCATTCGCGACGCCGTGAACTCGGTGCTGGCCAGGGGCATCGTCGTGCCGGACCTAC
Organism: Kribbella alba; assembly: GCF_039529635.1. NCBI lineage: Bacteria > Bacillati > Actinomycetota > Actinomycetes > Propionibacteriales > Kribbellaceae > Kribbella > Kribbella alba. The sequence goes on from NZ_BAAANE010000004.1 coordinate 33,188, forward strand.
CGTTCGGCGCCTCGGTGAAGCAGGTCGCGGTCGATGGGCAATCGATCCTGCTCACCGCAACCGCGGCCAACTTCGAGCTGCCCGCGGCGTAGATCAAAGCCTGCTAGCGGGGATGTCTGTGGGCGACCGGTGGGCCTAGCGTGGCAGTCACTGAGATCTCACGACCAGGCGACCGACGCTTTGAGCCCTTGCAGGAGCCGAGTTCATGCCCGACACCGACAGCTACGACATCCTCATCATCGGCAGCGGCGAGGCGGGCAAGTATCTCGCTTGGACCATGGCAGCCGCTGGCCACCGCACCGCTGTGATCGAGCGCGGGCTGATCGGTGGGTCCTGCCCGAATATCGCCTGCCTGCCGAGCAAGAACATCATTCACTCGGCGAAGGTCCGGTCGTTCACCCTGCGTGCCGCCGAATTCGGGGTCGAGCTCGAGTCGGCGGTCACCAGCATGCATGGCGTACAGGCTCGGAAGCGGGCGATGGTCGACAGCCTTCGCCAGCTGCACCTCGATCGGTACAAGGCCAGTGGTGCTGAGCTGATCATGGGCGAGGCCCGCTTCGTCGGCGAGAGAGCGGTTGACGTCCAGTTGGCTGGCGGTGGCCGGCGCAGGATCAGTGGCGAGAAGGTGTTTCTGAACCTGGGCACGCACGCAACCGTGCCCCACGTCCCCGGGCTCGTTGCCGCTCGGCCGATGACCCACGTCGAACTGCTGGACCTGGAACGGCTGCCTGAGCATCTGATCGTGATGGGCGGCGGCTACGTTGGGCTGGAATTCGCGCAGGCAATGCGCCGCTTCGGAGCGCAGGTAACCGTCATCGAGCAGGGAGCGCAGTTGGCCGGCCGCGAAGACCCGGATGTCGGAGCTGCAGTACTTCAACTCTTCCGCGATGAGGGGATCACCGTTCACCTGCAGACGCGGGTCTGGAGCGTGGAAGGACGATCCGGCAGCGCCGTGCGCATCGTCACTGACGGCTCCGACGGCGAATCCGTTGTCGAGGGCACGGATCTGCTCGTCGGTGTCGGGCGTACGCCGAACACCGGCGGCATCGGGCTGGAGCGGGCCGGGGTGAAGCTGACGGACAGCGGCTACGTCGCGGTTGACGAGCGCCTTGCCACCACAGCGGCCAACGTGTGGGCAATGGGCGAGTGTGCGGGCAGTCCGCAATTCACCCACGCGGCCTTCGACGACTTCCGCATCGTGCACGACAACCTGACCGGTGGCAGCAGTACGACCACCGACCGCCTCGTGCCGTACTGCATGTTCACCGATCCCGAGCTCGCGCGCGTCGGCCTCAACGAATCCGAGGCCAAGCGCCGCGGCATCGGATACCGCGTGCTCAGCCTGCCGATGGCCGCCGTACTGCGGACCAGGACGATCTCCGAACCGCGCGGGTTCCTGAAGATGCTGATCGCCGCGGACGGCGACGAGATTCTCGGATTCACCGCGTTCGGGGCCGAGGCCAGCGAGCTGATGGCCGCCGTCCAGACCGCGATGGTCGGCCGCATCCCTTACACGGCACTGCAAAGGGCGATCTACGCCCACCCGACCGCAGCCGAAGGGCTCACCTTCTTGCTGAGGAATCCGCCGACCGCACCGGCCGATTAGCCGCAGCCGCTGTGCAAAATGCCGACTACTAGCGTGGAGTGACATGGTTTCCCTTGGACGTACTGACCTCGACGTCTTTCCCCTCTGCCTCGGTGGCAACGTGTTCGGCTGGACCGCCGACGAGCCGCAGTCCCGCGCCGTCCTGGACGCGTACGCCGGAGCGGGCGGCAACTTCATCGACACCGCGAACTCCTACCTGGTCGAGCACGGCCAGTCCGAGAAGATCATCGGACGCTGGCTCGCCGACCGGGGCAACCGCGACGAGATCGTTGTGGCGACGAAGGTCGGGGGTGGCCGAGGACCACTTCGCAATCTGCGCGCGGAGACGATCAAGGGTGAGGCGGAGGCATCGCTCAAGCGCCTGCGGAGCGACCGCATCGACCTGTACTACGCGCACTTCGACGACGAGGAGACGCCGCTGGAGGAATCGCTGAGCGCGTTCGACGCGCTGGTGCAGGCGGGCACCGTGCGTCACCTCGGCGCCTCGAACTACACGCCGCAGCGCCTCTCCGCGGCCCTCGAGTTCCAGCGCGAACACGGGCTCGCCGAGTTCACCGTTCTGCAGCCGCACTACAACCTGGTCGAGCGGGACTTCGAGCGCACGCTGCTACCCGTCGCTGACGCCTGGGACCTCGCCGTGCTGCCCTACTTCGCGCTGGCGAAAGGCTTCCTGACGGGGAAGTACCGGCCTGGCAGCGACGTGGTCGAGTCCCAGCGGGCCGAGGGTGCGCGTGCGTACCTCGATGAGCGCGGTACGGCGGTGCTCGCGGCACTCGACGAGATCGCCGCGGCCCACAACACCACCGTGGCCGCCGTCGCGCTCGCGTGGCTGCTCGCCAGCCCGCGGATCGTCGCCCCGATCGCGAGCGCGCGTAGTACGGAGCAGCTCGAGCAGATCCTGCCTGCCGCCACCCTCAAGCTGACACCGGCCGAGATCGACCGACTGTCGGCCGGCATGCCATCGGTCTGAGCAATCTGGGCGACGAGGGCGTGGCTCTGCCGGTTGGTCCCTACTTGCCCGAGGCGAGGTCTTCGCAGATGTCCCAGGCGGCTTGGCGAAGTAGAGCTGCGGTCTTCTCGTCGAGGCCCTTCACGGGGACGTCTATGCCGACGGGATGTTCGCCGAGCAGCGAGACCAGGAATACGCACGCTGCGAGGTAGCTGCCCGCGAGGGCGGGATGGCTGTTGTCGGCGTCGTGGAGCAGCGGGCTGTCGTGCGTGCTGAGAAAGCGTTCCCAGACCATGCCGACCGGGACGAGAGTGGCGCCGACCTCGGCCGCGATGGTCGAGTACGCCGTGGTGAGTCCCTGCTGCGCCTCGGGTGCGTTCCTCCGAGCCCAGGTCAGGTACAACGCGGTCCGGGCGCCCGCCTCGTCGATCGCGGCGTGGAAGTCGCGAACACTGTCGTGCATGCGGGCGGGATTCTTGGTGGGGAGGGTGCTCTGCTCCTGCAGTACTACGACGTCGTACGTTCCCTCGGCGATCGCCGCGAGCGCCGTACCCGCGTTGAGGTGCTGGCGAAGGGAGGCGCCGCCCGCGGAGATGAGCCGGTGATCGACAGTCAGTCCGCGCGCGTTCGCGAGGCCGGCGAACAGCGCAGGCAGGTTGTTGCGCGCTGTGAAGCTGTTACCGATGAACAGGATCCGCACAGGTAGGACCCTAGCGCCGACGGCAGTTCGGCGGCGCTCTCGCCCGGCCGGCTGGTTGACTGGCTCCATGAGCAGAACAGCCGGCGCCGCTCCGGCATGGGCAGCGGCGGGATCCCGGGCCAAGCTGGTCACGATGCTGCTCGCGGGCTTGGCTGCCGCGATCGCGACGGGGATCGCTGGCGCCTGGGATTATGCCCCCTTGGCGGGCTGGGACATCGCGGCACTGGTGTTCACGGTCTGGGTGTGGCTGGGGACCAGCCCGATGAGCTCTACAGCGACAGCCGCTCACGCGACGCGGGAGGATCCGAGCGTTGCGGTGACCGACCTGATCGTGTTGATCGCTTCGGTGGCCAGTCTGGTCGCGGTCGGGTTGGTGCTGGTCCGGGCCAGCTCGGCCAATGGCGCGCAGCAGACCCTGCTAGCCGGGCTCGGAGTCGCCAGCGTCGGGCTGTCGTGGTTCACCGTGCACACGTTGTTCACGCTGCGCTACGCACGCCTCTACTACACGGGCGAGGACGGCGGGGTGAACTTCAAGCAGGCCGCTCCGCCGCGGTACCTCGACTTCGCCTACCTCGCCTTCACGATCGGCATGACCTTCCAGGTGTCCGATACCGACATCGAGGCCCCGGAGATCCGCCACACGGCGCTGCGCCACGCCCTCCTGTCCTACCTGTTCGGTGCCGTGATCCTGGCAACCACTATCAACCTGATAGCCGGCCTCGGAACCGGCGGTGGCGGCTAGGGGTGGCGGACGACGGTCACCGGTCCAGCCTTGGCACGACATAAGCAGAGCCGCTGTGCTTATGTCATGCCGGCTGTGGTGGTGGCGCCCCAGGGTGGGACCGGCGTGGGGGGTTCGTAGTACTAGGCAGCGAAGAGGAGCAATAGGCCGCCGACTGTGTAGCCGACCATGACGATTAGTAGGGGGAGTTGGCCTGCCAGGGCTCTGTGGCGGGGGAAGAGGGCTACTGCCCGGTCGTGGGCCGAGATGACGCCCATCAGGTGGCCGCCAACTACTGCGAGGACCTGGGTGACGGCGATTGCCGTGCTGTGGTTGGTGATTGAGGTGTTCAGGCCGAGGAGGCCGGTGCCGAAGATGTTGGCGCCGTTGCTGAGCGGATCGCTCAGGTAGATCAGGGTGCGCTGGCCTTCGAGGATCAGCAGCGTGAGGTAGTGCGCGACGACGTACCCGAGGGCGATCGGTATGACGGAGTGCGCGAACAGCCTGGGCAGCGCAGTACGGGAACTGTCGGACAACCGTCCGGCGAGCAAGGTGGCGCTTGAGTACGTGACCAGCACGAACAGGATGAAGCAGATCAGCGCGAGGGTGCCGAGGAGCGTCATCGAGTAGTTCGTGTCCTGGGCCCAGCCGATCCAGGCCGTCGAGTTGGAGAAGCCGTCGTACGCCGTGGAGCCGAGCAGGGCGGCAACCATGCCTACCAGGCCGGGTCGTGGCTTCAGGCCGTCGAGGTTTTCCAGGGGCCGGCGGATCACCAGCGCGCCGTCGTCGCGGCGACCCCAGGGGGACAGCCGCGCCATCAGGGTCGCATAGACCTCGAAGGGATCACCGGTGGAGAACCAGCGGTCCCCGAAGAGGATCGCGCCGAACATGGTGATCACGACGTACAGGGCCATCCAGGCCTGCACGACCGGCAGCGTGGCTCGGTCGGGCGCGACCAGCTCCAGCCAGGTGAACGCGAAGATGCCGAGCGCGGCCGGCCAGAGCCCCAACCACCGAGGGAGCTCGAGCAGGCCCTTCGAGGGGGGTTGTCCCATGGCCTTGCTGAGCAGGAGGTGCAGCGTACGGAGCGGGTTCAGGGTGCGCCAGACCGGGCCGAGGAGCAGCGAGATCGGGACCAGGCCTACCCAGACCAGGATGTAGATGAAGCCGAAGATCGGGTTCGTCAGCCGATCGACACCGAAGATCAGCGACACCATCGCGTACAGGAAGATCGCCAGCCCGATCAGCCGCACAAGCCAGCGGAACCAGGGCTCGTCGACGGTGCGAGCGATCACGAAGCCGGGCAGCCGGACGAGCCAGCGCAACCACGCGCCGGCACGGCGTACGAGGGACTCGTGCTGGGGCGGCCGGGTGATTGTGGTGGGCAACGGTATGCCGGAGGCGTTGCCGCGGTACTTCGGGTTGCGCCAGGCGAGGGCGAGTACCACGAACGAGACTGCGATCGCCACGGCGGCGCCGCCGACGGCCAGGCCGAAGGGCACGGGTAGGTCCTGGCGGCCGCCGATGCCGTGGAGCGGCAGGAGCAGAGGCGTCACAGCCGGGATCAGGAGACGACGAGCTTGGCGACGAGCTTGCCGCTCTCGTGCGTCTCGATCTCGAACGTGCCCTTCATGTTCGCGGTGAACTTCACCGACGCCGGCTTGCCGGGCGTCAGCGGGAGTTGCTTGTCGTAGCCGTGGATGTGGACCTCGTCGGCGGCGTCACTCACAGCGGTGACCAGGACGGTCTGGCCGACCTTGGCCTTGATGGTGTCGCCGCTCGGAGTGACCTTGCCGTTGGCAACGGTGATGTTGATGGTCACGTCGGCCTGGTCGCCGGACGGGTCGGCGGTGTTGGACGGGCTGCTCGTGTCGGGGCCGCTCGGGGTGGTCGACGGCGTCAGGCTCGGCGCCGAGGTCGGTGCGCTGGACGGGGTCGTGCTGGGACGCGATCCCGAGTCGTTCGAGCCGCTGCAGCCGGCCAGGACCAGCATGCCGAGAGCGGGCAGGAGCGCGAGCGCGGTACCGCGGGAAAACGTCGAACGCATGATCTCGAGGAGCCTTTCAGCAGGTCGGTTCCGAACTACGGGCGCGGGACACGCCCCCTTGCCTGACGAACGTGCGCGTCCCGGTGTTCCCCGGTATGCACCATCAGTCGTGTCACGATCGCTGTGGGCCATTTTCCAGCCTGAGCCATCAGCGTTCCGGGTCGCGTTCGCCATGCTGAGCCAGTGTCGCAGCCCCCTGTCGGTGGGCACCGTTAGGGTGACTGGACACGCACACTCACAGGAAAGGGAGGGCCCGGATGCCGGACCGGTTGTCGTCGCTGGACCTCACGTTCCTGAAGGCCGAGAGCCCGGCCACGCCGATGCACGTCGGCACGGTCGACATCTTCGAGCCGCCGGTGCACGGGGACGACGGGTTCGACTACGAGAGCCTGGTGGCGCTGATCCGCGACCGGATCGCCTTCGTGCCGCGCTACCGGCAGCGGGTCCAGCACGTGCCGGGCCGGTTCGCGGGCCCGGTCTGGGTCGATGACGAGGAATTCGACATCACCTTCCATGTACGCCGCTCCGCCCTGCCGCGGCCGGGGACTCACGCCCAGCTGCTGGAGCTGGTCGCGCGGATCATGTCCCGGCGGCTCGACCGCGCCCGGCCGCTCTGGGAGATGTACCTGGTCGAGGGCCTGCAGGGGGACCGGTTCGCGATCATCGCGAAGTCCCACCAGGCGCTTGTCGACGGCAACAGTACGGTCGACATCGGCCAGGTCGTGCTCGACGCCACCGCGCATCCGCGGGAGACCCCGACCGACACCTGGCAGCCCGCGCACCCGCCATCGGCCCTGGAGCTCCTCGCGGGAGTGTTCGCCGACGCCACCCGCCACCCGACCGCCGTGCTGGAGCTCGCCCGCGCTGAGATCGCGAGCCTGACCGGGTCCACGTCCGTGCGAGAGGTGCTCGGTGACGTGGTGGGTTCGGTGGTCGCGCAGCGGCATGTCCAGGAGAGCTCGCTGCATGTGAAGACCTCCGGGCAGCGCCGGTTCACCACGGTCGAGACCGACCTGGAGGACTACCGGACCGTCCGCGCGATGCACGGCGGCACGGTGAACGACGTGATCCTGGCCGTCGTCGCGGGTGCACTCAGGGCGTGGATGATGACGCGCGGTGAGAGCGTCAGCCCGACCCGCGGCGTTCGCGCGGTGGTTCCGGTCAGCATCCGCGACGACGATGACGAGGAGCCGACCTCGCTCGGTTCCCGGGTGATCGCCTCGACCGTGAACCTGCCGGTGGGGGAGAACTCGCCGGTGATGCGCCTGCACCAGATCTCGTACCAGACCAAGGTCCACAAGGACACCGGCCGTGCGGTCAGCGCCCGCTCGCTGGTCGGGATCGCCGGCTTCGCGCCGACCACGTTGCACGCGCTGGCGGCCAGGGTGGCCACCGCGACCGTGCGACCGATCGACGACGTGGTCATCACGAACGTGCCAGGCCCGCAGTTCCCGCTGTACGCACAAGGCGCGCCCATGCTCGCGTCGTACCCGGTCGTCCCGCTGATGCCCGGGCAGGGCCTGTCCGTGGGCGTCACGTCGTACGACGGGAAGGTGTCGTTCGGGCTGAACGCGGACCGTACTGCGATGCCCGACCTGGCCGTGTTCACCCAGTGCGTGACGGATGCGCTGGACGAGTTGCTCGACACCACCAAGGGGAGCCGGAGTCGCGCCTCGCGGGGCCGGAAGAAACCGCGCAGTAGTCCGAAGAAGGCAGGCTCATGAGGGTCTACATCCCGAGCACGTTCCCCCTCCTCGATCTCGCCTGCCACACCGGCGAGTTCGGTCCCGCGCCCCTCGTCGCGTATGCCGTGACGCCCGCGCTGCGCGAGTGGTACACCGACGGAGACGACGAGGAGCTCGAGTACGCCGCGATGGCCCAGGCGGCGCGAGCCTCGGTCGGGCTGCTGGCGGCGGATCCGGGCGCGCAGCGCAGACGGGTGGTCGTGGCCTGCGAGATGAGCGCGATCCCACCGGCCGACGGCACGGTCGAGCTCGGGGATGCCCGGCTGGAGCTACACGTGGTTGTGCCGTGGCGGACCGTGGCCGCGGTCCACATCGACGCGGTAGATGCCGCCGGCATCGTCGGCAAGGCTGCCGATCTGTGGGATGCGGCCCAGAATGGCGATGATGACGCGATCTTCGCCCTCGACTCGTGCGAGGGTGAAGACCTGCTGTGGTACGCGACGCAGGAGATCCCGGATCTCCTCGCCGCCGAGGGTCCGTGCGGCGGTTCGAGAGCCTGACCGGTCAGACAGGGAGTTGATGGCGATGCAGGCGATCTGGAAGGGGGCCATCTCGTTCGGGATGGTGACGATCCCGATCAAGGTGTTCTCGGCGACCGAGGAGAAGGACATCTCGTTCCGGCAGGTGCACGTCGCCGACGGCGGCCGCATCCGCTACAAACGGGTCTGCTCCGAGTGCGGCGAGGAGGTCCCGTACTCCGATATCGGCAAGGGCTACGAGATGGCCGACGGCCGGATGGTCGTGCTCGAGCCGGACGACTTCGCCGATCTGCCGTTGACCAGCAAGAAGGTCATCGACGTGCTGGAGTTCGTGCCGGCCGACCAGGTCGACCCGCTCTACCTGGGCAAGTCGTACTACCTCGCAGCCGACGGTGGCCCCGGCGCCAAGCCGTACGTGTTGCTCCGGGACGCACTCGAAGGCTCCGAGCTGTATGCGCTGGTGAAGGTGGCGCTGCGGTCGCGGGAGAGCCTCGGCCTGCTGCGGACCCACGACAACGTGCTGGTACTGCAGGTGATGCTGTGGCCGGACGAGGTCCGCGACTCCTCTTTCGCCGCGCCGTCCGAGGACGTCGAGATCCGTAAGCAGGAGAAGGCGATGGCCGAGTCGTACATCGACACCCTGCGCGGCGAGTTCGACCCGGACCAGTACCACGACGAGTACAGGACCGCGCTGGAGCAGGTGGTCGAGGCCAAGGCCGCGGGCGTCCCGATGCCGGAGACCGAGGAAGAGGAGCCGGAGGGCGCCCAGGTCGTCGACCTGGTCGCCGCGCTGCGCGCCTCCGTGGAAGCAGCCAAGGCCCGCCGCGCCGGCGGAAGCTCGGCCGACACGAGCGACAAGCCCGCCGCCAAGAAGAGCGCGGCGAAGAAGGCGCCTGCCGCGAAGAAGGCGGCCCCCGCGAAGAAGACCGCCGCCAAGAAGACCACAGCCAAGAAGGCAGCCAAGAAATCCGCCTGACGTGAACAGTCGCCTCGATCGTCTTTCTGCCGGAGACTGCGGTAAGTCCTCAGCAGAAAGGCGATCACATGACAGAGACCACGCCCGACACCAGCGCCGACACCGGCCCGTCGACCCCGACCGCGACGGTCGGGGCCGGCGCGTTCCTGCTTGAGCTGGTGCCGGTGCCGGTGAGCGACATCGATCGGGCCAAGGCGTTCTACTCCGAGCAGGCCGGGTTCACCGTCGATGTCGATGTCAATCCGGCCGAGGGTGTCCGGATCGTGCAGCTCACGCCGCCGGGGTCGTACTGCTCGATCACGCTGACCACCGGCCTCCCGACCCTGGACATGCCGGTCGGAACATTGCGCGGCCTGCACCTGGTCGTCGCCGACATCGAGGCAGCCCGCGCGGAGCTGATCGCTCGCGGCGTCGAGGTCGCTCCGGTCGAGGACATGGGCGGCGTGTACTACGCGTCCTTCGCCGACCCCGACGGCAACACCTGGACCCTTCAACACATGCCCTGGCGCCCCTGACTCCTTCGGCGGGGTGATCCAGCTCGCACGCGGGGAGGGGGTGCTGGAGTGAAACGCATGCTACAAATTGACGAGCGGACCAGTCGGGTTCGTGGTGCGGGGGGTCGGCGTGGCAGCATGAGTTCGTCGCGGGCGATCCCCGCTGCCAGCACCACCTGCCCCGGCGTACCACCACCGAGCTGATCGAGGAGCACCGCACCATGGATGCCGTCACCGCCGTCCCCACGCCCGTCAACGAGCCGGTCCGGGGGTATGCGCCCGGCTCGCCCGAACGCGGCAGCCTGGAGGCGAAGCTCAAGGAGTTCAACGCGGCCGGCGCGATCGACCTCACCTGCACGATCGGTGGCGAGCAGAAGCTCGGCGGCGGCGCCACCATCGAGGTGGTCCAGCCGCACAAGCACGCGCACGTGCTCGGCACGCTCGGCAACGCGACCGCGGCCGACGGCAAGGCGGCGGTGGACGCGGCGCTCGCGGCTGCGCCGGCGTGGCGCTCGCTGTCCTTCGACGACCGCGCGGCGATCTTCCTCAAAGCGGCCGACCTGCTCGCCGGCCCGTGGCGCGACACGCTGAACGCGGCGACCATGCTCGGCCAGTCGAAGACGGTCCAGCAGGCCGAGATCGACGCCGCCTGCGAGCTGATCGACTTCCTCCGCTTCAACGTCGCGTTCGCCCGCAACATCGTCAGCGACCAGCCGATCTCCTCGCCGGGGATCTGGAACCGGGTCGACTACCGCCCGCTCGAGGGCTTCGTCTACGCGATCACCCCGTTCAACTTCACCGCGATCGCCGGCAACCTGCCGACCGCGCCCGCGCTGATGGGCAACACGGTGGTGTGGAAGCCGTCGCCGACGCAGCAGTTCGCGGCGCACTGGACGATGCGGCTGTTCGAGGCCGCGGGACTGCCGGCCGGCGTGATCAACCTGGTCACCGGTGACGGCATCGACGTGAGCAAGGCGGCGCTGACCCACCCGGAGCTGGCCGGCATCCACTTCACCGGTTCGACGAAGACCTTCCAGAGCCTGTGGTCCACCGTCGGGCAGAACATCGCCGGCTACAAGACCTACCCGCGGCTGGTCGGGGAGACCGGCGGCAAGGACTTCATCCTGGCGCACCCGTCGGCCGACCCCGCGGTACTGAAGACCGCGATGGTCCGCGGCGCCTTCGAGTACCAGGGCCAGAAGTGCTCCGCTGCAAGCCGCTCGTACGTCGCCCGCAGTGTCTGGGACAAGATCCGCGACGACATCGCGGCCGAGACCAACTCGCTGACGATGGGTGATGTCAGCGACCTGTCGAACTTCCTAGGCGCCGTGATCGACGACCGCGCGTTCGCCAAGCACAAGGCCGCACTGGATCGCGCCCAGCAGTCCGACAAGATCGAGGTGCTGGCCGGCGGCACGTACGACGACAGCCAGGGATACTTCGTCCGCCCGACGCTGCTCGTCTCGGACGACCCGACCGACGAGATCTTCACCACCGAGTACTTCGGCCCGATCCTCGGCGTGCACGTCTACGACGACGCCGACTACTCGAAGGTGCTCCAGCAAATGGAGAGCGCGGCGCCGTACGGGCTGACGGGCGCGGTGATCGCCCAGGACCGGCACGCGGTCGCGGAGGCGAGTGACTACCTGCGGTTCGCCGCCGGCAACTTCTACGTCAACGACAAGCCGACCGGCGCGGTGGTCGGCCAGCAGCCGTTCGGCGGCGCCCGCGCCAGCGGCACGAACGACAAGGCCGGCTCGATGTGGAACCTGATCCGCTGGGCCAGCCCTCGCTCGATGAAGGAGACCTTCAACCCGCCGACGGACTACCGCTACCCCCACCAGGGCTGAGCCTGGCGGCGCATCAGCGGCCGGACAAGCCCCGGCGGACGGTGATGTAGAAGGTGGTCATGTCGTCGATCAGGGCTTCGAGTTGGGTCTCGGACTTGAGGTCGGCGTCCAGGAGCCAGTCGGAGATCAGGTCGAACAACCCGCCGACCAGTCCGATCGCGACGCTGTGCCGCATCCGCTCATCCGGATCGTCCGGGGCCGTCCCGTCGTACCGGTTCCAGATCTGCGCCAGGAAACCTGCTGCCCAGCGGCGGTTGGTACGGCGCTGGCGCTCGATGGCTGCCGAGATTCCGGAGGCCATGCCGAAGGTGACCTTGACGACCCGCGGGTCGTCCATCAGGGCGTGCGCCAAGGCGGCGATGAGGTGCGGGGCGGCCTGCCGCTCGTTGCCCGTGGCCGTCTCGACGACCGCGACCATGTCGGCCTCGAGGCGCTCGGAAGTGCGCTGCAGGAGGGCGAGGTAACAGGCTTCCCTGTTCTCGAAGACCTCGTAGAAGCTCTTGGTCCCCACATACGCCGTGGTGCAGATCTGCTCGATCGACGTGTTGATGTAGCCGTTGGCCGCGAACAGATCCAGCGCGGCATCCAGCAGCTGCTCGCGTCGTTCCTCGCGGCGCTCGTCAGCGTCCAGTCCTCTGATCCGTCGACCCATGGGGAGGAGGGTACCCGGATATGGAGTCACTAACTAGCAGGCGGGTTCTCAACATGAGGGCTTGTTCATAACCCGAGGTTATGCTGCACTGTCGGTCAGCGCGTCGTCACCGAACGACACAGTCCCCGGGAGGAGCCGCCATGAGAACGATACTCAAGCGAGCCGCCGTCGCCATGGCGGCCACCGCGATGATCATCAGTTCGGCCACAGCAGCAACCGCTGCAACCCAAGCAGCGCCTTCTTCAGGCTTCGACAACTGGTCCTGCAAGCCGTCGGCCGCCCATCCAGAACCGTTGGTCCTGCTCCACGGCTTAGGCGGTAACGGCCCTGGCAACTACTCATACCTGGGCCCGTACCTCGCGGCCGAGGGCTACTGCGCCTTCACCCTGACCTACGGCCAGGCGACCCCTGCCATCCCGGTCGGCGGGACCGTCTCCGTGGTTCAGTCCTCGGCGCAGATCGAGGCGTTCATCGACCGGGTCCGCCAGACGACGGGGGCCGCGAAGGTCGACATCGTCGGCCACTCCGAGGGCGGCTTCCAGAGCATCTACGGGCCCAAGGTTCGCGGGTACGCCGCCAAGGTCGCGAAGGTGGTCGCCCTGGCACCGCCCACGCACGGTACGTCGTTCGGCGGGCTCGTGAGCGTGGGCGACTACCTCGGGCTGCGGCCGTTGGTGGACCAGGTGCTGCGGCAGTTCGGCTGCCCGGCCTGTGACGAGATCATCGTCGGAGGGTCCGCGGTGAATCGGCTGACCACCGGGCCGATCGCCCAGGCCGGCGTGAAGTACACCGTGATCGCCTCTCGCTTCGACGCCCTGGTGACGCCGCACGAGACGTCGTTCATCCGCGAAACCGGAGTACGGAACGAGTTCGTCCAGGACACCTGCCCGCTGGATCCTGTCGGACACGTCGGGCTGGCCTTCGATCCGACCGTGGCACAACTGGTCGCGAACGCCCTCGATCCCGCGCACACCTCACGGGTGAGCTGCGGCTACGGGCCGCCGCTCTGAGTGGATCGAGCCGAAGAGGACGCGGATGTCGGCAGCAGGGGAGCCGACATCCGCGCCCGGCTTGGTGCAGGACCAGGCGGTGTGGTGCAGGACTAGGCGGTGTGGTGCAGGTCTTGCAGCGGGAGGCCGATCAGCAGGGCGGATCCGCAGCTCACGCAGATCCACTCGCCGGCCGGGTCGTCGACCGGATGATCGGCCGCCTCGACCCGCTCGAAGAGCACCACGGCATCACAGAACACGCAGTACTGCGAATCCTCGGCAGCTGACTGCGCGACAGCCCGGCGTTTCCGCATGACAGGCTCACCTCCTCCTGACAGCTCGTCTGCTTCAGAGACTGCCACCGGAGATCGCCGAGCGGGTGGACCGACACGGATCTCGGCGCGAGCGGACCGCAGTACGGCGTGGGGTCAGTTGGTGCCGTCGTGCCAGTCGCGGCCGAGTTCGTGCTCCTTCTGCAGGCCGGAGCGGATCGCGTCCACCACGAAGGGCTCGATCTTCTTGCCGATCAGCGGGACCGCCACCTTGACGTCGAGGTCGATCGCCTGGACGGTCTGAGTGCCGTCCGAGCTGATCCTGGCGGTGCCCCTGAGGGTGACCGGGGTGTTGGTGATCTCGCCCTTCACCTCCGCGTTGCGGGAACCGTCCGCGTTCGCCGGGTGCCACGTCTCCGTCTGCACGACCGTCAGCGTCTGGCCGACGAACTTGCGGGCGATGTCGGGCACGTTGTCCGACGGCATCTCCCGCTGGACCCGGACGACGGTGTCGCCGCCGGACTCGGTGACCTTGACGTCGTACGACAACGCCTTGGTCTTCTCGCAGGCCTGCTCGCGGAAGGTGGCGTCGGTGACGATGGCGAAAACTTCCTCCGGGGTGGCGTCGTACGACGCCGACAGCTTCAGCTCCATGCCGCACATCATGGCATTACCGCTCGGTCACCCCGGACGGCTCGCGGTGATCACATCGCGACGGCGTGTGGGGTGTAGGGGGATTCGAGGCGGACCAGTTCGGCGGGGGTGAGTTCGAGGTCCAGGGAGGCGATCGCGTCGTCGAGGTGTTCCGGCTTCGTGGCGCCGATGATCGGTGCGGAGACGGTCGGCTGCTGGGCGACCCACGCGAGGGCGACCTGGGCCCGGGGAACGCCGCGATCAGCCGCGACCGAGGCCACGGCGTCGACGATCTCTTTGTCGCCGGCGTTCTGGCCGTACAGGGTCCGGGCCCGCTCGTCGCCGGTCCAGCGGTTGGTGGTCTGGCCCCAGTCGCGGGTGAGGACGCCGCGAGCCAGCGGGCTCCACGGGATGACGCCGATGCCCTCATCCGCGCACAGCGGCAGCATCTCGCGCTCTTCCTCACGGTTGAGCAGGTTGTAGTGGTTCTGCATCGTGACGAACCGCGCCCAGCCGTTGGCCCGCTGCAAATGCAGTGCCTTGCTGAACTCCCACGCATACATCGAGGAGGCGCCGAGGTAGCGGACCTTGCCGGACCGTACGAGGTCGTCCAGCGTCTGCAGGATCTCCTCCATCGGGACGCTGCGGTCCAGCCGGTGGATCTGGTAGAGGTCGACGTAATCCATCCCGAGCCGGCTCAGGCTCGCGTCGATCTCGGCCAGGATCGCCTTGCGCGAAAGACCCCCGCCGTTCGGCCGGCCCGGACGCATCGTCCCGTGCACCTTGGTCGCGACCACCACGTCGTCGCGGTCGGCGAAGTCCCTCAGGGCGCGGCCGACGATCTCCTCGCTGGAGCCTGCGGAGTACACGTTGGCGGTGTCGAAGAAGTTGATCCCGGCATCCAGGGCCTGCTTGATCCGGACCCGGCTCACGTCCTCGGGCAGACTCCACGGCTGCCCGCCACGCGTCGGTTCGCCGTACGTCATGCAGCCGAGGGAGATCGGCGAGACGTCCAGGCCGGTGCTGCCGAGCTTCACGTACTTCATCAGCAGAGAACTCCTATACTGGTTAAACGGAGCCGAATCCGGTTGATTCAGAATAGTCGCCGGGATACAGACTCCAAAGCGAAATCCACAACGTGGGATGACACGCGGGCGAGCGAAGGGGGTCCGGATGCGTGCTGATGCGCAGCAGAACCATGAGCGGTTGCTGGAGGCCGCCGCAAGGGCGTTCGCGCGGGACGCTTCGGAGGCGTCGCTGAAGGACATCGCCAAGGACGCCGGCGTCGGGATCGGCACGCTGTACCGGCGGTTCCCGACCCGCGAGATGCTCGTCGAGGCGACCTACCGGAACGAGACGACCAAGCTGGCCGACGCAGCGACGGAACTGCTGGAGAAGCTGGAGCCGGTGCAGGCCTTGCGGACCTGGATGGATCAGTTCGTCGACTACGTCGCGACGAAACACGGCATGGCAGACTCGCTCAAAGCGGTCCTCGACGGCGCCGGCGACCTGCGGATGGACTCGCGCAAACTCCTGTCCGACGCGATCGCGGTGCTCCTGCAGGCAGGCATCACGAAAGGTGCCCTGCGCAACGATGTCACGGCCGAGGATGTGATGATGGGGCTGGGTGGGATCACGTTGATAGCCGGCGACGATCGGGCGCTCGCCGGGCGTTTGTCGGATCTGTTGGTAGCCGGCCTCCGCAGTTGACGCCCCCGTACAGCGGTGGTTCGTCGCTCTACGGTGATAGGCCGGGGTCTACTGCCGCGCGGATCAGGCCGTCCTTGCCGACTGCTGGGTCCGTGATGATGGGGTTTCCCCAGACGAGCGCCTCGTAGTAGGTGGTGTTGGGGATCGCCATGCACAGGTGCTGGTTCGGGATGCCCATGCCGTGGACCTCGGCTCGGAGGCCGAAGCTTTCGGCCAGGTGGGCGATCCGCATCGCTCCGGTGATGCCGCCCTTCAGGCCTGACGAGGTGCGCACATACGTCGCGGTGCCCGCGTGGATGAAGTCCGCCGTGTTGAAGTGTGCGCCGTCGCTCGTCTCGCCGACCAGGAGTGGTACGCCGACGCGTTCCGCGAGCCAGCGGTGACTCGTGATGTTGAACTCGCGCATGGGCTCCTCGTACCAGCGGAAGTCGAGCTCGGTCAGCACCCGCCCGAGCCGGATCGCGTCGGCCAGGTCGAACCCGGCGGACCCGTCGTACATCAGCTCGACGTCATCGCCGACGTGCTCCCGCAACCGCTGACACAACCGCGCATCCCGTACTGCGTCGCCCCACGCGTGCAGCTTGATCGCCGAGAACCCGCGCTCGAGACATTGGTCGGCCACGTCCAGGTATTCCTCGACGGAGCCATACGTGACCGTCGACGCGTAGGCAGGCAGCGAGGTCCGGTAGGTCCCCAGCAAGGAGTGGACCGGCTGCCCAGCGAGCTGACCGGCGATGTCCCACAGTGCGATGTCGACCAGGCCGAGGAAGTACAGCGGGAATTCCTCGATCCGGTCGAGCTCCCACATCCGGTGCCACAACCACTCGCGGTGCAAGGCGTTCTGGCCGATCAGGTCGCCACGGACGCGGCGGTTGACCAGGTCCGCGGCGATGACTCCACGCGGGGTCGAGGCCCGGCCGATCACCCCGTCGCTGGTCGTGATCGTGAGCACGCCACCTTGCAGCGCCGGCTCCGACCCGGGGAGGCCGTCGCGCCAGCGGAACGGATACGCCGCCGGGATGTCGACCAGCTCGACTTCTACGCGTTCGATCAAGCTCACTTAGGTGCCGCCTTCAGTCGATCCTTGATCCGCTGTTCGAACTGCGCCTGCGTGGTGTCGATGTGCTGGATCGCCGCGCTGCGGGCCTTGTCGGGGTCACCCGCGGCGATCGCTTCGGCGAGCTGGACGTGTTGTCGGGCGGCGACTTCGAGGGAGCCGGGCAGCCCGCCGGCGAACAGCAACCGGTCGGACTGCTCCTTGAAGTCCCGCAGCGAGGTGACAGCCGCCTGCAGGAAGACGTTGCCCGACGCCTCGGCCACGGCGTCGTGGAAGACCCGGTCGTGCTGCCGGAACAATGCGTGGTCCTGGTGAGCCTCGACCGACGCGTCGGCCGCCGCACGGATCGTGCGCACTTGCGCAGGTCTGGCGAGAGTCGCGGCGAGCCGGGCAGACTCCGCCTCGATCAGCCTGCGGTGGTCGAACAGCATCGCGACATGCGCCAGATCGGTCGGCTTGAAGTAGCCCAGCTCGCTGTCGGCCTGCGGGTTGGAGGGCACGGAGACATAGATGCCCGCGCCCTTGCGTACCGCGACCCTGCCGACCGCCGCGAGCACCTTGATCGCCTCGCGCGTCACCGAGCGGCCGGTGCCGAGGATCTCGGCCAGGCCCTTCTCGGTCGGCAGCCGGTCACCCGGCCGGAGTCCCTGCTCCGCGATGTACGCGAGCAGTTGCTCGGCGACCATCTCGTAGCCCGGCCGGTAGCCGTTCGTCTCGTTCATTCAGAAGCCACCATAGATCTGTAGTTCGTAGATGCTGCCGCCGTTGAAGTTCGAGCTGGTGACAGTCAACCGAACATATCTTGCCGACACCGAGGTGGTGCGGATCGAGGGGTTTCGCCGGACGCTGGTGGCGACTGTCGTGTGATCGTCGAACAGCGACCAGTTCGTGCCGTCGAGTGAGTACTCGAGCTTGTACTTGTAGCCGCTCGGAAGCTCGAAGTTGGTGACGATGCTCTTCACGGATGTGGCCGCGCCGAGATCGACCTGCAGCCAGGACGGATCCGGCAGGCCGAGCCCCTGGGCCCAGCGAGTCGTCAGATCGCCGTCGACGGCATGGGCCGGGACGTTCGGCTCGGAGTACGAGGAGACCGTGACGGGTTTGCCGACCGCGATCCCTGCCTCGGCCGGTGTCGTGACTGTCGTTGCAGGACTCGGCGGCGAGGCGTTGAGGTTCGCGTCACGAGCGACCACGGTGTAGGTGTGCGTGGAGCCGTCGCTCAGGCCGTCCACTCTGAGCTGGGTCAGTGGGGTCGTGGCGATCCGCTGTCCGTCCTGATAGACGACATAGCTGGTCACTCCGACATTGTCGGTGCCCGCCGGCCAACTCAGGTCGATCGTTGTCGGTAGCAAGATGTTCGCGGTCGGCGATGCCGGAGTGGCAGGCGGCTGCTGGTCGCCGGTGATCGTGGCCGGCTTACCGTAGGCCTCGATCTCGTAGATGCTGCCGCCGTTGAAGTTCGACCCGACCACCGTGAGCCGCAGATATCTGCCGCGCACCGAGGTCGGCACGGAGGCGTAGTTGTCGGGCTGCGTCGTGGCCGTACCGGTGTGGTCCTCGAACATGATCCAGTCGCTGCCGTCCGAGGACACCTCGAGCTTGTAGCGATATCCGCTGGACAGCTCGAAGGTGGTGATCACGCCACTCAGCTCGTACTGCGCGCCGAGGTCGACCTGCAGCCAGGAGGGATCCGGCTGCCCGAGGCCTTGCGCCCAGCGGGTCGGGAGCTTGCCGTCCACCGCCAGCGACGGGTCGTTCGGCTCGGAGTACGAGGAGGCAGTCACGTCCTTGCCCAGGGCAAGATTCGTGCCGGCCGACATTGTTGCTGTTGTCGCCGTACTGCGTGCTGATTCGTTGCCAGCGGCATCGCGAGCGGTCAGGGTGAAGGCATACGTGCCGCCAGGCGTGAGGCCGGTGATTCTTGCCGAGGGCTCCTTCGAGGCGCTCACCAGTTGGCCGTTCGCGTAGACGGAGTAGCCGGTCACGCCGACGGTATCCGTCGAAGCGGGCCAGGTGAGCTCCGCGATCGTCGGGAAGCTGGTCCGGACAGACGGCGTGCCCGGTGTGGAAGGTGCTGTCCGGTCGGTAGGAGTGGGCTGGGGGTCGAGGTACTTGTACGCCGGTTCGAGGCCGGCGTTGTTCACGATCGACGCGGGCAGCTGCTCACAGCCGGGGATCACGGTGTTGTTCGCGATCGTCGAGTCCGTGCTGTTCGCCTGGGTCAGGGACACGGGCTGGGTGGTGAAGTTGCGCTGGGCATCGATATTCATGCCGTGGTTGAGGAACAGCCAGCGGGCGTCGACATTGCAGAGCGCGTTCTGGGTCGTGGTGAAGTAGCGGCTGCCTTCGTCGTGGTAGATCGCGCCGTACGCCGGGCCGGGCGTGTTCTTGATGTAGTTGCCGGAGATCACGCTGTCGGGCTGCATGCTCAGCGTATAGATGGCGCCGCCGTCGGCCTGGTGCTTCATGATGTCGCTGATCTCGTTGTCGCGGATGATGTTGTTCTTCGAGGTCGTCGGGGTGTCGTAGATCGGGACGCCTGAGTTGCCGGGGTAGTTCGTGTCGCCGCCCGGATCGGTGAGGCCCCAGCCCCAGCCGACCGAGATCCCGCTGTAGGGCAGGTCGTAGACCTTGTTGTGCTCGATCACGGTGTGCTCGGTGTAGGCGGCCAGAATCCCGAGAGAGCCGCTGTAGTCGGCTGCCGCCCTGGTGACCAGGTTGTTGCTGACCAGGGTGTCCCTCGTGATCGCCCGGGCGTCCGAAGGGTGGTGGTCGATGATGTCCGTGCCGCCGACCTGGATTCCGGTGGCCGCGACGTCGCGGACGACGTTGCCCTTGATCGTCGTGCCCTGCGAGCCGGTGTTGAGGTTCAGCCCGACCGCGCCCAGGTGGGTGAAGGTGTTGCCGGTGAAGGAGATGTTGCGGCTGTAGCCGACGTTCACCGCGCCCGGCGTCTTCAGCCAGGTCAGCCGGGTCTCGTCGAAGTCAGGGTGGCCGGTGCCGACGATCCGGAACCCGGCCTGACCCTCGACCATCCCGTCGTCGCTGCTCGGGTCGAGCCAGGTCGAGTACGAGAAGGTGATGCCGTCGAAGCTGAGGTTCTGCACCGGGTCGGTGATCGTGCCGGTCACGCTCAGCAGATCCTGGACGAGTGGGACTGTCGCGGTGTTGAGGTCCTGCCCGGGCTTGGGCAGGTAGTAGAGGTCGCCCGTGCTCTTGTCGAGGTACCACTCACCGGGAGTGTCCAGCAGTTCGTAGGCGTTCTCGATCCAGGTCGGGTTCTGGATCTCCTGGTCCTTGTGCAGGTTGGCGTTGTAGAAACACGGCTGCTGCATGGTGACTGTCGTACCGGAGACCGACTGGACCGGGCAGCGGTAGTGCATCCAGCCCCAGCGGCTGTTCACCTCGATGTCGCCCTGGTTCTTCCAGCCGACCATGCTCTGCGTCGTGTCGGTGTAACCCGACGACGTCTTGGAGAAGCCGGGCGGGTTCTCCGGGCCGCGGGCGCGCTGCTCGCGTTCACCGTTCACGTAGAACTGGCGGAAGTCGATCGCGCCGACGTGGGTCTTGTAGATGTTCCGCGCCGGGTCGGAGACGGTCCAGCCGGTGAGCGTCCGGCCGCCGTTCACGGTGACCGTGCCGGGCTTGGCCTGGTAGATGACCTTGTGACCGTTGCGGCCGGAGTCAGCGCTGGTCAACTTGAAGGTGCTGGCCAACCGGTAGTCACCTGGCAGCAGTACTACGTGGATGTCCGCGCGCTGCTTCTTGGTCAGCTTGCGGACCTCGTCCCTGGCCTGCTCGAGCGAGGTGAACGGCCGCGCCAGAGTCCCGGAACCCCCCGCGCCCTTCGGCGCGACGTACAGGGTGGTGACGGCCGCTTCGGAGGGAGCGGCGAGCAGGACGGTCGGCAGGACGAGACCGGTGAGGACAGCGAGAAGCCGGCGGACGGATCGCGGCATGGGCGGCACCAATCGGGCGGTGGCGGACGGAAGCTTTGGGCAATAGATCGGATCTATCGGCGCTCAGACTGCCACGATGTCGGCCCGGAGGGAAGATGTACCTGATCAATTCACCCCCCGCGAGTCTCAAATCAGATTCGTCGGGCGCGGTCGGTCAGGATGGGGCCACCCGGGTTGGCGGGCCGGGTGCCCCGATGCTGAGGGATCAGTTGTGGCCGGCGGGTTGGCCGGTGACGCGCCGGGACTGCCAGCGGTCACGAAGCGGCGACCTTGAACACCAAACAGGGACCGCGGACACGAAATAACGTGTTCAAGGTCCCGACTACCTGTCCCAGGTCCCCACTCTTGGTCAGGGCCACACCCCACCCAGCCCTCCGCGGCCCCTGCTGTGGTGCAATACTCGCCGTAGCTCAAATATCGTTATTGCGAAGCGCGATGAGCCGGGTGGGGATCGCTACCCGACCAGATACTCGGACTGGCTGAAGAGAGCCGGCAGACCGCCCGTGTGGACGAAAACGATTCGCTCGCCCGGTCCGACGATCCCACGCTTGCAGTAGTCGAGCAGTCCCGCGAATCCTTTTCCGGAGTACACCGGATCGAGCAGGATGCCCTCCAGCGATCCGAGCATTCGGATCGCGTCGAGAGAACCAGCGCTGGGGACCCCGTAGCGCTCGCCGACGTACTCGGTCGTCGTGCTGATCTGGTCGGCCGTGATGCCGGTGCCGACACCGAGCAAGGAAGCAGCGCCTTGCGCTAGTTCCGCAATCTCCTGCGGGGACAGGTAGGCCTCGTGCGAAGCGGTCATAGGGCAGATGCCGACCAGCTTGGTCGGCAGTCCGAGTAGCTCGCATCCGAGCTGCAGACCCGCGAGCGTGCTGCCCTGAGTTGCGGAGAAGATCCAGTCGGGGATCGCGTCCGGCTGCGCGGTGATGATCTCCAGCAGCGCTTGCACGTAGGCGATTACGCCCAGTGTCAGACTCCGAGTGGCTCCCATGCCGACGACGTAAGGGCGGCGGCCGGCGCTTCGGAGTTTCTCGGCCAACTGCTCCTTGCGATCTTTCGTGCTCTCGTCGGGACTGATCGGGATGATCGTTGCGCCCAGCAGTTGGTCGATCAGGTAGTTGCCCTGCACAGGTGAGCTGAACTCGTCCATCTTCGGCAGCAGGAAGACCTCGAGCCCCAGCTTCGCTCCCGCTGCGGCGAGTTGGCGGGAGTGGTTCGACTGGGACGCCGATCCCTGGATGATGCAGTCTGCTCCGTCCGCCAGCGCGTCGGCGAGCATGAACTCGTGCTGGCGCGCCTTGTTACCACCGAAGGCCAGTCCGGTGCAGTCGTCGCGCTTGATGCTGAGGTCGCAACCGAGTACGGCGGACAGATTCGGGCATGCGTCCAACGGTGTCGGCAGATGAGCCAGGCGAACCCGCGGCAGCGCGTCGATCCGGGACTGGATGTCGCGAATCCTCTCCGTCACCGAGCCGGTCATGAGGTCGCCTCGGCGAGTTGCCCCGAGGACAGTTGCCCCGAGGACAGCCCGTGAACGATGGCCTCGACCTCGACGGCTGCGTTGCCGGGCAGCCAGGCGACACCGACCGCCGAGCGGGCGTGCCGTCCAGCCTCCCCCAGGACTTCACCGAGCAGCGACGAAGCGGCGTCGATCACTTTGGGCTGGTCGGTGAAACCGTCACCGCTGGCCACGAATCCGGTCAGTTTGAGAATGCGGCCGACGTTCTCCAGCCCGAGTTCCTGTTCGATTGCTGCCAGCAGGTTGATGGTCGCGATGCGGGCGGCCAGCCGACCGTCCTCGAGACTGACCGATTCACCGAGCCGGCCGGGGTACGCGACGATGCCGTCGACGATCGGGGTACGACCGGAGAAGAACACCAGATCATCCAGCCGGGTCGCGGCCACATACTGGAAGCGCGGCGGCGGCGGCGAGGGCAAGTCGATCCCCAGCTCTGTCAGACGTTGCGCAATGTCGGGATTCATCTCACTCCACTTGTAGAGGGGGCTGTCTCGACCGTCAGCCGACCGTCGTCCACCACCAGGACACCGTCGCGCCAGACCTGACGCAGAGCGCCGAGACGTGCTGACTCGTCGTCGAGTCGACCGTCGATGACGACGAGATCGGCACGCTTCCCGACGTCGATACTGCCGACCCGGTCATCGATGCCGAGCGCCTGTGCCGCTCGGAGGGTCGACAGGGCGATCGCTTGGCTCGCGGTTGCTCCGAGCCCCGCCATACCGCACTCGATGGTCTGATCGAAGCGCCGGAACGGCGTGAAGCGCACTCCGCCGTCACTGGCGATCGCCAGGTGCACGCCCTCGGCCTGCATGATCCGGGCCCACTCCATGTCGCCGAAAAGGCTGCCGGTCGCAGACATGGCTCGAGCGGCGCGCAGCTCCTCCTCACCGACCTCCCCGAAGCCGGGCAGCAACACCCGGCTGATACCGGCCATCGTGATGGTCGCGGCGACGCCTCGCTCGGCCATCTCCTTGACCAGTTCCAGATCGAGGTCGGGATCACCGTTCGCATCGACCCAGGTGCAGTGCTCGATCGTGTCGACGCCGGCTCGAACGGCTCGCCGGATGCTCTCGGTGTTGAGCGCGTGCGCGGCGACACGCCGGCCGAGCCGGTGCGCCTCCGTGACGATCAGCTCGAGCTCAGCCGTATCGAACTGCGGCAGCAGCTTGTTGGATCCCCTGGTCATGTTTCCACCGCTGGCCATCACCTTGACCACGTCGACGCCGCGGGTGCACAGCAGCCGGGTCGCGCGGCGGATCTCGTCGGCGGAGTCGACGGTGTTGCCGCACCAGTGCAGGTGGCCGCCGGTTGTCGTCAACGGTGGGCCTGCGGCAAGGATCCGCGGGCCGGGCAGTGCGCCGGCGTTCACGGCATCCCTGATGTCGAGCGTGATGAACTCGGTGTCGCCGAGGTCCCGCACGGTCGTGACCCCACCCAGCAGACACTCGATGGCGTTCCTCGCTCCCGCCAGCGCCAGTTCCGCGGGACGCGAGGTCTCCACACCGGCCCGGGTCTGCTCGTGGTCGACATCGCAGGTGAAGAGCAGATGCACGTGCGCGTCCACGAAGCCAGGAGCAACTGTCGCGGCCGAGTGGTCGACGACATCCGCGGCCCCGATGTCCGGCAGTTCGGAGAAGGGCCTGACGTCAGCGATCACACCGTCGTCGATTCGCACTGCCATGTCGGTGCGCGGAGTCTGTCCGTGTCCGGTGATCAAAGACCCGCAACGGATCCATCGCGAGCTCATTGCGACACTCCACCCGTTGCTTGGTCGCACGCTGCGATCCATTGAGCGCTGCTGGCCGTGTACCCGACGTTGGTCTCGATGAAGCGAATTGCGCTAGGTGCCGACCACTCGCCGTCTCCGGTCTCGGCGTCCTCGCCTGTCGAATAGGGGGAGGTGCCAACAGCATCACGCAGTACGACGACCCGGTAGTTGCGATACATGGCCTCGGTCACCGTGGTGGCCAGACAGATCCTGCTGTCGAAGCCGACGGTGATCAACGTGTAGGCGTCAAGGCTGCGCAGCAGTGAGTCGAGCTGGGTCTCGAAGAAGCCGCTGTAGAGCTGCTTCTTGATCAGATACTCGCCGGCCTGCGGAGCGACGATGTCGGAGTGGGCGAGGATCTGGTTGGGTTCACGCCAGCTCTCCAGCACGTCGATGTTGTGCACCCGCAAGGTCAGGTTGCGCCACTCGCTGCTTTCATTCAGGCCGGGGGACAGGTGATTGGTCAGGTAGACGATCGGAAGTCCCAGGCGTTTCGCGGCCTGCTTGGCCGGGACGATGTGGTTGCGAACGATGTCGCGACTCGCGATCGCCTGGTCTTGATAGAACGCGGGGAGGTCTGATCCTGCCGCATCGTCAGGCGTGGACCCGTCGAAGCCCAGCCCGTAGACGTCTACCAGGAGGAACACGGTTCGCTCTGGGTCGAGATCGAGCGTCTCCTCGGTGTGCCCGAGAGGTGATTCCACCGGGTAGGTGCGGTAATAGCGCGCTGGAAGGTGCACAGCGGGAGTTCCCATGTCTTGCCCTTTCGCTTGCCGGGAAGAGGTGGAGTCAGTGGCCGGGAAGGCGGTAGAGCCGCCGCGCAGTACCAGCGACGATGCTTTGCCGGTCGGCGGCAGGCAGGTCCGGAAGTATCTGGTCGAGGACGGTGAGCGAGTCGGCGTAGCTTCCACCGCCCGCGGTGAAGGGATAGTCCGAGCCCCACAGCAGCCGCTCGGCACCGAATGCGTCGACACAGGCCCGCACGCAGTCCCAGACATCCTGATGCGGGTATGCCACCGCCGAGAGTTCGGGCAGAGCCGAGAGCTTGACGTGCACATTGTCATGTCGGGCCAGGCAGAGCAGGGCGGTGCACGCGTTCTCGCGCGATGTCTCGGACAGGTCAGGTCGCGCCAGATGATCGATGACGATGGTCAACTCCGGGTGCCGCTCGATCCACTGGTCGGCGACCGGGAGCCAGTTGGGCGTGATCAGCAGGTTGATCGTCAGATCGAGCCGAGCCGCCGCGGAGGCCATTGGCTCGATCGACGGTTCGAACCAGCCCCGCCCCGGTGAGTTCAGCGGCGCGAAGCGAATCCCGCGCACGGGCCCCTTGCCCACCAGGGCTTCGAGCTCGTCGAGGAACGCGGGGTTGTGGTGGTCGCCGAGCACGATGCCGGCGAATCTCTCCGGGTACTCGGCGAGGCACTGCATCAGGTAGGAGTGGTCGAACCCGTAGATGCTCGGCTGGATGAGCACCGCGCGGTCCACGCCGGCCGACTCCATCTTGGCCAGCAGGTCCTCCACGGGAGCAGTGAAGGACGGCGCGTCGGGGAACAGCCCGCTGCGGGCGAAACGCCCGTCGTCCGGCAGGGAGACGTGGGCGTGGGTGTCCACGACCTCGGTGGTCATGCTGCTCCTCCGATGAATGGTTGCAAGTGGTCCAGGAACATGTCGACGTCCTCGGGAGTGTTGTACAGCGCCGGCGCGATCCGGACCCGCCCGTCACGGCCCCAGACGCCGATGCCGGCCCGCGCCAGGCCGGCGGTGATCTCTGCCTCGCGGTTGGTCTCGAAGGAAACGATCGCGCCTCTGGATGTCGGATCCTTTGGCGTGAGCGGTTCGATGCCGAGTTGGAGCAGGCCGGTCATCGCCTGGTCGACCAGGCGGGCGTTGTGTTCTGAGATGGTGTCCACGCCGATGTCCAGGACGACGGTGAGCGCGTTCTCCAGCACGTGCAGCCCGAGGTAGTTCGGCATCCCTTCCTCGAATCGTCGTGCGTCCGGCAGCAGGGTGTACCGCTCGAAGCGGTCGGCGGCGAACAGGTCGACGACACCGCGATAGCCGACGTAGGGCGGATGGATGCGCTCGGCAAGTGACGGATTGACGTAGAACGCCGCCAGGCCATGCGCACCGAGCAGCCACTTGTACGTGCCCGCACAGAGGAAGTCGGCGGCCTCGGCGGCGATCTCGACGGCTCCGGCGGCCTGCACGGCATCGACGAACAGCAGCGCGCCGTGGGCATGGGCGACCTGCGAGAGTTCTGGGAGATCGATCTTGAAACCGTTCTTGTAGCTCACCAGGCTGGCGACGACGAGGCGGGTCCGTTCGTCGATCTGCTCGGCGAACGCAGTCGGTTGGACGGCGGAGTCCTCGCTGCGGACCAGCCGCCGCTCGACTCCGCGCTCACTCAGATGCACGGCGGCGAAGGCAGTTGTCGGAAACTCGGTGTCGGCAACGACGATGTTGTCGCCGAGCTGCCAGTCGATCGACTTGATCGCGACATCCAGTCCACGAGAGGTGCTGGCCAGGAACGC
Organism: Kribbella alba; assembly: GCF_039529635.1. Taxonomy (NCBI): domain Bacteria; kingdom Bacillati; phylum Actinomycetota; class Actinomycetes; order Propionibacteriales; family Kribbellaceae; genus Kribbella; species Kribbella alba. The sequence goes on from NZ_BAAANE010000004.1 coordinate 59,851, forward strand.
GATGTCCGAAGGCGAGACGTGCAAGAGTTGTCCGACAAGCTCCCGGCAGTGGTTCTCGACCGACACCAGGGCCTCGCGGCCGGCCGCACCGAGCGACTTGCGATCGGCATAGCGGGCGAGCGCATCGCGGTGCGAGTCCATGAAGAGGCTCTCCGCCGCGGTGTTGAGGTAGGTCCCCTCCTTCGTGCCGGCGAACTGGTTTCGCACCGCCGACGGCAGGGCGACACCCGCCTGTGAGTTCGTCATCAAGATTCCTTCCGGTTCAGGGCAGGCGTTGGCCGGCTCCGCTGCAGTGCGATCTCGTCCTCGACGCGTTGCACGCAGCGGTAGATCGGCAAGACGTCGTCGATGCTCGGCAGTGCCGGCTGTTCGCCATGAATGGCCCGTACGAACGCGTGGGCCTGCGCATGCACTGCAGAGGTCAGCTGGTCGTCAGGCGATTCGTGGCCGCCCTCACCGTTGTCGCCTTGCAGTTGCCAGTCACGGACACGCAGCGTCTCCGACTGGCCGATGAGTAATACGTCGTTGACCGATGTCATGGCGTTGTAAGAGAGCGAGAGGGTTGCGAGCCGGCCGGTTCGGGTGGTGATGGTGATGGCGACATCCATCGGCGCTCCGGTCTCGGGATGGGGGCGGCCACTCGCCGCCTGCACCGCGACAGGCTCGTCGCCGAGCAGCCAGAGCGCACTGTCGATCGCATGGGTTCCGTGGTGCCAGACAAGGTGGTCGTCCCACGCACGGCGCCGGCCGGTCCAGCCGACGTTCTCGCGTCGATACATAGCCATCACGGTCGACAGGCTCAGCAGTTCGAGTTGACCGTGCTCGATGCGTCGCCGCAGTTGGACGATCGACGGCAGGAATCGTTGCGTATGGCACACCATGCAGATCAGCCGTTCGGACTCCGCCTGCACTGCGAGGACGTCGTCCAGCGACAGACCGACGGGCACTTCACAGAGCACATGCTTGCCGCCCCTCAGGGCGGCGATCGCTTGCGCCGCGTGGGCGGCGTTCGGCGATGCGATGACCACAGCGTCGATATCGGCTGCCTCGACAACGTCTTCGACCCGGTCGGTGTGACGGGCGAATCCTTGGTCGCGAGCGAACTGTCCGGCCTCGTTGAGGTCCGGTCCCATCACGGTCACCAACTGGCAGCCGACCGAGCGGAACGCCTCGGCGTGCAGCGCTCCGATGGCACCGTGCCCCAGCATGCCGATCCGCGGCACCTCCGTCCAACTCATGAAGTCACCGCTGCCGACACCGGATCGACGGATGCCACCTCGGCCGCCACGGGGGTCTCCTCTGCGAAGTGGCAGGAAGCCCGCTGCTGACCGTCGATCACGCGCAACTGCGGTTGCTCGGTGACGCACCGGTCCGGGTTCGACTTCGCCTTGCGCAGCCAGCATCGATCGCTGAAGACACAGCCGCCGGACCCCGCGAGGCCGTTGGCGACCGCATCACCGAACAGCAAGGGATGGTGAGTCGGGGTCGTCGGATCTCCGGACGGCGCCGCGGACAGCAGCATCCGGGTGTAGGGGTGGCGGGAGTTCTCCATGACCTGCCGGCGGGTACCTATTTCGACCAGCCGTCCGCGATAGAGGACTGCGATCCGATCGCTCAGGAAGTTGGCGACCCGCAGATCGTGGGTGATCATCAAGATGGTGAGGCCGAACTCCCGCCGCAACGAGACGAACAGGTTGAGCACCTGGGCCTGGATCGAGACATCGAGGGCGGAGACAGGCTCGTCGGCCACCAGAACCGATGGATCCACCGTCAGCGCGCGGGCCAGCACGATGCGCTGCCGCTGGCCACCGCTGAACTCATGGGGATACCGGTCCAGCATGGCTTCGTTGAGTCCGACCTTCTGAAGTAGCGCTCGCAGGGCCTCAGCACGCTCGGCGCCACGCGGTACGCCGCGCGCGGCCAGCCCGGCGGACAGTACGTCGCGGATCGTGCGGCGCGGGTTGAGCGAGGTGAACGGGTTCTGGAACACCATCTGGACCCGGCGCCGGAAAGTACGGCGCCGGCGCCCGCGCAAGGAGTCGACAGGGCGGCCGTCGAACTGGACCGTGCCGCTGGTTCGCCGCTCCGATCCCACCAGGATGCGGCCCAGGGTGGTCTTGCCCGATCCGCTCTCGCCGACCAGACCGAGCACCTCGCCACGACAGATCTCGAGCGACACATCGTCAAGCGCGCGCAGCCGCTCCGCGCGGCGGCGAAAGATCCGGCGGTCTGCTCCGAACTCCTTCGTGACACCCTCGAGCCGGAAGATGACGGATCGTTCGTTGTCAGTCATGACTCGCCACAGCCCCTTCCTCGGAGACGAAGTGACAGGCGGCCCAGTGGGCCGGACCGCCTTGCGCTGTCGGCACGTCCGTACTGCAGAGCTGCGGGTTGCCCAGTCGTTGACGAAGCGGGCAGCGCGGATGGAACCGACAGCCGGTAGGCCACTGATCCGGCTGCGGTATCTGACCTGGCAGCGCGCGGAGTTCGGTAGGAGGGTCTCCCCGCAAGGGCAGCAGGGCCGCGAGCAGCGCGGCGGTGTACGGGTGCTTCGGCGCCTGCAGAATCTCTTGTACCGGTCCGGATTCGACCACCTTGCCCGCGTACATCACCAGCACCCGGTCGCAGACCTCCGCTACCACCGCGAGATCGTGCGTGATCAATACGATGCTGGTGCCGTGGGTGGTGCGAGCGTCCTTGAGTAGTTCGAGAACCTGAGCCTGCACCGTGACGTCCAGGGCCGTCGTCGGCTCGTCGGCAATGATCAGTCGTGGTTCGAGCAGCATGCTCTGGGCGATGGACACCCGCTGTTGCATGCCGCCGCTGAGCTGATGAGGGAAGCTGCGCAGGCTCAGTTCCGGGCGTGGGAATCCGACCGAGCTGAGAGCTGCGACTGCTTGACGTCGCCGCTCCGCGCGGGAACCGCCGACGTGATCGCGGATCACCTCGGTCAGTTGTTCTCCCACCCGCGTGACGGGATTCATCACCGCCAGAGCGTCCTGCAAGATGAGCGAGATCTCCTGCCCACGGAGACGTTGCAGCTCATGGTCGGACAGTTCCATCAGGTCGCGTCCGCCGAACAGGATCCGTCCGCCGACGATCGACCCCGGGGACTGCACGAGTCGCAGCAGGGACATCCCGAGGGTGCTTTTGCCGCAACCGGACTCGCCGACCAGACCGACGATCTCGCCCCGTTCGACCTGCAACGACACGTCATCGACCGCATGCACGGTCGTGCTTCCCACCGCAAAGTCGATGGACAGGTTCTCGACCCGGAGGAGGTCGTCCCCATCGATCGCCGCTGGACTGTGCTGCGACTCGTTCATGCCCGTGCCCTCCGTCCGCTGTGCCGGGTCGTCCAGGACCTGGGGTCGAGAACATCGCGTAGCCCGTCGCCGAGCAGGTTCGTGCCGAGGACGGCGATGATGACGAAGACGCCGGCTCCGATGGGAAGCCACGGGGCGTCGTACAGGTATTGGCGACCCTCGATGAGCAGCGACCCCCAGGAGGGCGCCGGTGGCTGAACCCCCAGGCCGAGGAAGCCCAGGCCGGCCTCATCCATGATTCCCCAGGCCAGTGCGGTGGTGACCTGGACGACCATGACCGGCAGCACCGTCGGCAGGAGATCCTTGGCGATGACCACCGGCGCGGACAGGCCGAGTCCGCGAGAGGCCTCGACGTACGGGTGATCCCGCGCGGCGACAACCACGCCGCGGAAGACCCGCGCGAAGGTGGGGGTATAGGCCCAGGCCAACGCGATGGTGACCGACGTTCCGGACGCCCCCAGCATGGCCACAATCCCCAGTGCGAGTACGAGTGCCGGAACGGCGAGCAGGATGTCGAGCAACCGGCTCAACACCAGGTCGACCACGCCACCCGCGTACCCGGCGACGAATCCGACCAGGGTGCCGACGGCGGTGGCAAGGAGCACCGCGGACAAGGAGATGATCAGCGAGGTCCGCGCTCCCACCATGGCGCGGCTGAAGATGTCGCGGCCGAGTTCGTCGGTCCCCATCAGGTGGTTCAGGCTCGGGGACTGGAACCGGTTCGGCAGGTCGGGCAGGCTGGTGGGATAGGGCGTCCAGAACAGGCCGACCACGGCGACGACGAGAACGATCCCGACGAGGGTCGCCCCGAGGATGACCCGTCCGGTCAGCACCCGCCTGGACCTACCGGCGGACGAGCTGACGGCGGATTCGGCCGGCAGGAGAACTGTGGTGGAGGCAGTCATAGTCTGATCCGGGGGTCGAGGGCCGCGGTGATGAGTTCGGCCAGCAGATTGAGCAGGACATACAGCGCTGCGATGACGAGAATGACCGCTTGGACCATGTAGTAGTCGCGCTGGATCGCTCCCTGGATGAGGAGCCGACCGAGTCCCGGCCAGTTGAACAACTGCTCCACGATGACCTGGCCACCGAGCAGCGACCCGAGCTGCAACCCGATCACCACGACGGTCGGCGGGACCGCATTGCGAGCCGAGTAGCGGAGGAACACCGTTCTGCGGCGCAGACCTTTGGTCGGTGCGTGCCGGACGAACTGCTCATGCTGGACCTCGACTGTTGCGGCACGGGTCATTCGGGCCAGGTAGGGAGCCAGACCGATGCCCATCGCCAGCCCCGGCATGAGGCTGTCCTTGATGCTGGTCAGGGGATCGACAGCCAGCGGTACGTAGCCGCCGGCAGGCAGCCATCGCAGGTGCATGGCGAAGATCAGGATCAGCAGGGTGCCGACCCAGAACATCGGCGTGGAAAGGCCCACCAGGGTCAGCGATGACAGAGCGCGGTCCATCCAGGTGTCCTTGAACAGCGCCGCCAGGAACCCCAGCGGCCAACCCAGCGCCACCGTGAAGATGAGGCCGACGACGGTCAGTTGCAGGGTCGCGGGGATCCGGTTGACGAGGGTCGGCGTGATCTTCTGACGGGTCGTGAAGGACGTGCCCAGGTCACCATGAGCGATGAGGTTCGACAGCCAGTGCCAGTACTGCGTCAGGATCGGTTGGTCGAGACCGAACTGATGCCGCAACTGCGCGATCAACTCAGGCGTGCCACCTGGACCCAGCAGGCCGGCTACGGGATCGCCCGGTATGACCTGGATGTAGAGGAAGGTCAGTACGGACACACCCAGCAGCAATGGCACCAGCAAGGCGATCCGGTACAGCGCATATTTGAGCACGGAGTCATCACCGACATTCAAGATCTGGGCCGAGCCCCGGGTGGTCGGGCCGTTGCGTCTGCGCCGACCACCCGCAGGCCCTACTGACCGACGGTTGCGGCAATCAGGGAACGGTTGGAGCCGTCGGCGCGAGCGACGTACCCCTGCACCTTCTTCGCCAGCCCGACGACTGCGTACTGGTTTCCGGTGACGATGGCCGGCTGCTCCTCCTGCACGATCTGCTGCACCTGCGCGTACAGCTGCTTGGCCTTGTTCAGGTCCAAGGTCGCCTGCGCCTGCGCGATCAGCTTGTCGACCTGCGGGTTGCACCACTTCGCCATCAGATCGACGACCTGGCCCTTGCAGGTGAACCCCTGCTGCATCTCGTCGTCGACGGTGGCCCACTGGTTGCCGGCGTGGTACATCGCGAACTTGTTCTTGCCGGCATCGGTGTAGAAGGTCGCGGAATCGAAGGCCTGCGGCGTGATCTTGACTCCGAGCGGGGCGAGGTCCTGCTGGAGCAGTTCAGTGTTGCAGCGGGCCTGGCTCCAGTTGTTCTCATACGGCACTGTGACCGCGAGCTTCGTGCCGTCCGGAACTCCAGGTACTCCTTGGGACTGCCTCACGTCTCCTGCGAGCTTCCAGCCGGCCTTGTCCAGCAGCGCGCCGGCGGTGGTCAACCCCTGCGCCTTGGGTACGTCGTACTTGGTGAGCCCGGGAGTGAACGCCCACGATCCACTGAAGACGAGGTTCCCCGTCGCATTCGTACCGATGTCGTTCCAGCACGCTGTCTGCTTATCAGCGCGTGGCACGACATACGCGAACGCCTGTCGCACCCGGACGTCGTTGAACGGCGGCTTCGACTTGTCCAGGCCCCACATCACCAGACCCGGCGTCGGCGTCGGGTAGGAGGTCGCAACCCCCTCCTTCTGCAGGCGAATGGCGTCGTTGGGAGCCATCGGATAGGTCATATCTGCCGTGCCGGACTGGAGCGCCGCCGCAGTACCGGTCGGGTCGTTGCTGAAGGTGTAGTTGATCGTCTTGATCTTGGGATATCCCGAGCGCCAGTAGTTCGGATTGGCCTGGAGGGTGAGATTGCTCTGCGTCGTCCACTGCTCGAGCGACCACGGCCCGGAGGTGGCGGTGGGCTTGGTGAAGTACGAGGGATTGGACTCGACGGCCTTCTGCGAAAGGATCGCCGCGTTGCCGACGCGAGCCATCGCGTTCAGGAAAACCCGCGACGGCTTCTTGAGATTGATCCGGACCGTGCTCTGGTCGACCACGTCCACGCTCGTCATGTCCGCGAGCGAGGCACCGAGCGCCTGGCCCTTCACCGCCCGCTGCAGGGAGAACTTGACGTCAGTCCCAGTGATGGGCGACCCGTCGCTGAACTTCGCGGCCTTCTGCAGGACGAAGGTGTAGCTGAGGCCGTTGGCGGCTGGTGTCCACTTCTGAGCAAGCCCTGGTACGAGCTTGCCGTCCTTGTCGTAGTCCAGCAGGGTGTCGTAAACCAACTCCATGACGCGCAGCGAGGTCTGGGTGACCGCAGTGTTCGGGTCGAGCCCACTGGTCGGCTCAGCGGAGATGATGTTCAGTGCGGACCCGCTGGTCGTCGTGCCCGCACTTCCTGTACATGCCGTCAGGGCTGCCAGCAGAGCGGCCGACACCGCCGCTGCCGTGTATCGCTTCCACGATCTGGTCATCGTGCTTCCTCACTTCCGATGCTGGCCAACCCGGCGACGCTGCTGGGCGATGACTGGGGTTCAAACTCGGTGAGCTGCGACGCAGGTGCACCGTTCATCTCGAGAATTCGCCGCAACGCGCTGACGTGCTCACTGGTGGGGTCGATCAGCGGCGGCCGGACTCCGCCGACGTCAAGGCCACGCAGCCGCACCCCCGCCTTCACCAGCGACACGGCATAGCCCGGAACCTGCGAGCGCAGCGTCACGAGCGGCACGAAGAAGTCGTCGATCAGACGCTCGACGGTCGAGTGGTCACCGCCGACGAGCGCTCGGTGAAAGTCGAGCGCGATCTCGGGTGCGAAGCAGAAGACTGCGGATGAGTAGAGGTCGACGCCGATCCCGCGGTACGCCGGAGCGGTCAGCTCGGCGGTCGGCATCCCGTTGAAGAACTGGAAGGACTTCCCGCTCCCGGCCAGCGTCGATCGGATCGTGGACATGATGCGGGTGAGCAGATCGAGGTCACCCAACCCGTCCTTCAGCCCGATCACCGACGGGATCTGCGCGATCTCCGCGGCCGACTGGGGATCGAACCGTGCGGCGCCGCGGTGGTACACGATCAGCGGCAGCTCCGTCGCGCTCGCTACCGCCTTGGTGTAACGGACAAGACCCGTATGCGGCGCCTCGACCAGATACGGCGGCATCAGCAGCAGACCGTCGACGCCGTGCTGCTCGGCAACTCTGGCCTGGCCCTGAGCGGTCGCAATTGGTCCACCGGCTCCGGCGAACACCGGTACTTGGCCGGCCGTCAGCCGTACTGCGGTCTCGACCACCTGCGCATATTCCTCAACGCTCAGTGCGTGGAACTCGCCCGTGCCACAGGCCACGAACACCGCGCCCGGTCCGGAACTGAGGCCGTCCTGCAGATGCTGAGCCAGGGCGGTCAGGTTCAGGTCACCTGCTGGGGTGAAGGGAGTGACCGGAAAGAACAGCAGTCCGTTGAGCTGACGCACTTAGTCTCCTCTAGTCGATTTGTTCATGTATATGAACAGCATTCATCGACGTGTACGATTTCGTGATAACGTACGAGCCTGTTCGGGGCACTGTCAAGGAGTTCCCAGTACTCGGCGCAGATTCCGATCAGCCAGGAATACAGGCCAGAGGCCGGCGCAGAAGGTCCTAAGATCGGACAACTCGACTGCAGGGAGCCGCCCACCCCAGTCAAGAAGCTCCTCGGAGGAAGCAGATGACCAGCACGGACCCGCGATCCGCGGAGCCAGCCGGACCGGCCGCGCCGCAAGCGATGACCTCCGTCAAGTCCGCGGACCGAACCGTCGACATCCTCGAACTACTCGCCGGCAGCCCGCAGCGGCTGACTCTGAGCGAGCTTCAACGCGCGCTCGGCGTACCGAAATCAAGCCTTCACGGGCTCCTGCAGACCTTGGTGGCGCGCGGTTGGGTGGAGACCGATGAGCGGAACCTGACCTATGCGGTCGGCCTGCGTGCGCTGCGAATCGGTGCCGCCTACTTGGAGCGCGATCCCGTGATCGAAGCAGCTGGACCGCTGTTGACCCAGTTGCGGAATGAGCTCAACGAGACGGTCCACCTGGCCCGACTCGACGGCAGCGACATGGTTTACCTCGCGAGCCGGGAATCGGCGCACCACCTGCGCAGCAGTTCACGCATCGGCCGCCGGCTTCCGGCGCACGCGACTGCTCTTGGCAAGGTCCTGCTCGCCGTGCGGAGCGAGGAAGAAGTAGAGGCTCTCCTTCCTGACCGCCTCGAGGCGCTCACCCCGGACACGGTCACCGATCGCTCCAAGCTCAAGGCTGAGCTAGCCGAAGCGCGTGCTGCCGGTTTCAGCTATGAGCAGGGACAGAACACACCAGGGCTCGGCTGCTTCGCAGTCGCCGTTGCCGGACGTCAACCCGCAGTCGATTCCCTCAGCTGCTCGGTGCCGCTGATCAGGCTGGACGAAGAACATCGCCGTCAGATCGTCGCCGCGCTGGTGCAGGCAGCGGACGAGATCGGACATCTGACAAGGCGCACCGGCTGGTGAGGATCCGCGCTATCCGACGCCGGCATCGCTGGAGAACAAGGCGAAGACGTTCAGCAAGCCGATCGTGATGGGTGCTCCCGTGGTCACCGGGCCGCCTGCGTGATCCCAGGAGTCAGCGACCTGCCAGGGCGGCCGCGATCAGCGTGGCCAGGATCGACACGGTGAGCACAACTGTCGCCCACATCGCCACGGCACGGCCCCGGGTGTTGCGCCGCTTCAGCTCCGTCGGGCATAACCGGGCAGAGCAGGGGTCGAACACGGTTGCATCGATATGTCCCAAGACCCACGCGGCTCGGGCCTCTGGCGACCCACGGTCAAGCAGGAGGTCGTCGGCATCCGGTCGGCCGAACAGGCGAATGGCCCACACCAGCGGCAGCCACCTCAACGGAGTACGGGCTCGGGCTTGTTCGATTGCGGCCTGTGCCACGCAGCTTCGGGTGAAGTCGACAGCGTTGCGTACGCCGATCAGTTGGCGCTCGAGCCGCCGGCGCTCGGGCAGGGCGTGCTGCACCACGCCGTGAGCGGCGAGGATGCGCCGATCGCGGCCGAAGGTGGGCGGGAGGATCAGGTAGGCCAGCCGGACCAGCGCGGAGTAGTTCGCCAGCAGAGCCGCCTCGGCGTCGTCCGGGCTGATCGCCGGCACCCGGGACGGCATGGGCCGGGTGCGCGTGTCGGAAATCAGGGTGTCGCGGATGGTCAGGGTGTCGTGCATGACGGGCTCGCTGTTCCTCGGTCGGGACCGAACTTCCACCGCTTTCCCAACGAGCGACGAACGCTGCGGTCACACACCCAGATCCCAACGAGCGTTTGATGTTGACCGCTTCTTCCGTCCTTCTGACAGATGCTTCCGAGTAGGTCCGTCAGGTGATTCTTGGCGCTACAGAACGAAGTGAGTGCGGCATCACGGGCTGTGGTGGCGGTTATCCTCGGCCACGTGAGCAGCACTAGCGATACAGACGGGGTCCAGCCCAGCACCGATGCGGTGACCGGTCGGTGGGACGGGGTCGAGGTGCACTTCGGCGAGGAAGGTGGTCGCCTCACCTACGGCAGCTACCTGCGGCTCGGTCAACTTCTCGACCAGCAGCGGCTCGAGTCCGATCCGCCCGCGCACGACGAGTTGCTGTTCATCACGATCCACCAGGTCTACGAGCTGTGGTTCAAGCAGGTCCTGCACGAGCTGACTGCCTCCCGCGACGCCATGCTTTCGGGTCAACTCTGGCTCGCCCAGCATCTGCTCCGGCGGGTCCACACGATCGAGCGGACGCTGACGCAGCAGGTCGACATCCTGGAGACGATGACGCCGCAGGACTTCGGCGAGTTCCGTCACCGGCTGTCGCCGGCCAGCGGGTTCCAGTCCGTGCAGTTCCGGGAGATCGAGTTCCTGTCCGGGGCGAAAGATCCCTCGTTCGTGAAGCGCTTCCGCGGCCTGTCCGACCTCGAACGCGCCCGGCTGGAGCAGCGGCTGGCCGAGCCGACGCTGTGGGACGCGTTCCTCGCAGTGCTCGAGGAAGCCGGATTCTCGACCGCGTCGGAAGACGACCTCCGCAAGGCGCTGATGCAGGTGGCAGGGGATCGCGGCCGGCACACCGAGATCTGGGAACTGGCCGAAGCCCTCCTCCAACACGACGAACTGGCCGCCGCCTGGCGAGCCCGTCACGTGGTCATGGTCGAGCGCATGATCGGTACCAAACCAGGCACCGGCGGCTCCTCCGGCGCCGGCTACCTGCGCTCCCGCCTGGACCTCCGCTACTACCCCCTCCTCTGGCACCTCCGCACCACCCTCTGACGCTCACGGGCCGCCGGATCAGGTGTCGGTGGGACGGGTTAGGGCTTCTTCCAGGCGGGTTAGGACCGTGGCGGGGGAATGGGTCCAGTCGGTGGTGAGGACGTGGTGGACCTGCCAGCCGCCGGTCGCCAGAGCCCGGGGGTGGGTTGTCAGGCGTTCCAGCAGGGTGTCCGATGCGAGGCGTGTCGGAGTGTCGACCAGTACTGCGAGGCGGTGGCCGGGGTCGCCTGGGCGGCTCAGGGCCAGGTCGCAGCGGAAGACCGATTCGCCGACCGCGGTGTCCACCTCGAGCCCACGGGCGCGCAGGGCTTCGGCCAGTTGGGTGACCACCGCGCTGGTTGGGACCGACTTCGGAAGACGGTGCCGGCCCAGGGCGTACGGCGTCAGCGCGGCCTGGGCTGCTTCGAGGTCCCCGCGGGAGACGGCATCGGCGTACGAGAGGAAGCGGCGCAAGGTGTTCGCGCCGTCGTTGTAGGTGTTGGTGATCGCGTCCGGCTCGATGCTCGACACGATCACCATGTGCTGGCGCGCGCGGCTGAAGATGACGTTGAGGCGTTTCTCGCCGCCCGCGGTGTTGATCGGTCCGAAGTTCATCAGCATCCGGCCGTCGGGTCCGGCCGCGTAGCAGACGCTCATGATCACGATGTCGCGCTCGTCGCCCTGAACATTCTCCAGGTTCTTCACGAACAACCCGGCGTCCTGCTCGTCGCGGGTCCGCACCTGCTCGGCCTCGTAGCGCGCGCCGAACTCCGGATCCGCTTCGGCCAGCTGATCCAGGGCGCGCTCGACCTCGCCCTGCTGGGCCTCGGAGAACGCGACGATCCCGACGCTCTTGCCGGTCTCGCGGCCGAGCAGTTCCCGCACCAGTTCGGCGATCCACGCGGCCTCGGCCGGGTTGGTCCGGCGTACGTAAAGACCATCGACCACCCGCACCGACGTGATACTCCCCGCCAGCACCCCGTCCGCCACCGCCGCAATCCCAGTCGAACCACCTGACGCAAGCCCACCTGGGATGGTCGCGTCTCCTGGCGCAATCCCGGTCGAACTACTCCATGCAAGTCCGCCAGAACCGGTGGAGCCTGCTTGAACGGCGTCGGCCGGGAAGGTCGCGGCGGCGTGATCTGCTGCAGCGGGAGGTTCGGCGGCGAGGGAGCGGTCGGCGGCACGGACGGTCCAAGGTGGTGCGGTGTGGGCCGGGAGGCGGTCTGGGATCGTGGCGAGTTTGCCTTGGTAGAAGGCGGCGTTGCTGAACGAGATCAGCGCCTCCGACCGGCTGCGGTAGTGCCAGGTCAGCATGGTCGACGCCAGCCGCAAGGCGCTGATCGCTAGGAAGCTGTCGTCTGTCAGCGCGATTCCCACCTGCTCTGCTGCCTCGTCGTCGTCAGCATCTGCTGCCGGCGTCGTAACCCGGAAGTACTGCGTCGGCGGTAGCTGCATCTGGTCGCCGACCACGATCACCTGCGGCGCCCGGTGAAGCGCCGGGATCGCCTCCTCGATCGGGATCTGGCTCGCCTCGTCGTAGATCACCACGTCGAAGGGCGTGTCCAGCGGCAACGTGTCGGAGACCGACGACGGGCTCATCAACCAGACAGGCCGCAGCAGCGACACCACCGAACCCGGCGCGCCCGAGGCGAGATCGCGGATCGACCTGTAGCGCATCACCTTGCCGAACTCGTGCTCGAGCTCGTGCCGCCCTGTACTGAAGGTCTTCTTCCGGTCGCGATCATCGGGCGACATGCCGCTGACGCTCAGCTCCGAATGCGCGAGCTCGGTGAGGAACCGCCGCCGCACACCCGCGACGACCACCTCCGAATTCACCGTCGTCAGCTCGTCGTACACAAGACTCAACTCGCCAACGACATCGTCCAGCTGAGCAGACGTGAGCTGCGCGGCCGTCGCGCGCGTTCGCTCCCAATGGAGTGCACACACCGCATACTCCAGTTGCGCGGGCGTTGCCTCGAGCCTGCGAACAGCCGCCTGAACCGGCGCAGGTGCGGACGCAAGCTGACGCATCGCCGGCACGAGAGCCTGGATCGCGGGAACGATCCGCGCCGACGCCAACGCCTCCGCGCTCTCCTGTACTGCGGCCAGCGTCCCGTCCGCGTAGTTCCCCGTCAGGAAGCCCCGGGTGGCACCGTCAGCTTCTTCGAGCGCGGCTGCTACGTGGGCGAGCCGAGCGGCAAGGGCTGGATCCGCGGTGAGGCCGGTTCGCCAGTCGGCCAGCGCGGGGTCCTGGCTCAGTTGATGGATCCGGCGGGCCAACGCGGAGGGGTCGTTCGTGCCCCACTCGCGCGACGCCTCCTCCTCGTTGTGCTTGACGGCGGCAGTTGCGTCGTGCGCGGCGACCAGGTCCTTGAGGAGGTCGGTCACCGAAGGCTGAACCGCCCGCCCGGATGAGTCGAACCGGGAGTGAACCAGTCGCTTGACCTTTCGCCAATCGGCACTGAGGAAGGAGAGCAACCCACCTTCCTTGCTCTGCGCAACGGTTAGCGCTGATCGAGCGTCTGCCGGAGCGAGTGGTTCCTTCCATCCCGCGGCCGCATCCCATGCGGCACGCTCAGCCGCAACCAGCGAGTCGTGCTGCGACACGGCAGCCTGCAACCGCTGCGCCGACGCCGACCCAGGATCGATCGTTGCCCCAAGCCCTCGCTCAGCCAACGGCCGCAACACCACTCCGAGCTCACCAACCGTCCGCACCCACGCCAACGACCGCTCAGCCGACGCGCCACCGATCCCAAGACCACCTGTGGGCACACGCCCCTGCGCCGAACGGCCCGCCGCGGAACCGTCGACCCCCGCATCGTCCACCCCGGCATCGGGCGCCGCGGGACCGCCTGATGCTGGGGAGCCGGCTGCATCGAGGGCGGCGCCGACGGCGGTCCAGTGGTCGCGGATCTCGGCGGCGCGGGCAGGGATCTCGGCGTCGGCGCCAGGCAGCGACCAGATCTCGGGCGCGACCAGGGCGAGTGGGCTGCGCGCGAGCACGCCGCCGCCGACCGGATCAGCCGCGACCAACGCCTGGCCCAACCCGGTAACGGCCGATCGCGCCGACCACCAATCACCCGGCGACGGAACCAACCGACGCTCGGCAGGTTCCAGCTCCGCACCCCAGCGATGATCACGCAGCTCGGCCAACTGGTTGACGACCTCGCGCAGACTCGGTGAATCCCCTTGTCCCAAGAGGCTTTCGAACTCGCCGACGGCCGCGAGCAGGCGATCCACCCGCGCCACGAGTGCGTCCCGGCGTACGGTCAAAGGGTCCAAATCGTCCTCGGCGGACAGCCAGCTCTCGTAGGTCTCGCGAAGGCCGTGGACGAACGCCTTCTTGTCCGCCTGCGAGTCGTGGATCAGCGTGCACAGTCCGTCGAGGTGGCGACTCGCCAGGCGCGCGTGCACGACGTCGAGTGCGGCTCGCTTCTGGCAGACGAAGAGCACCCGCTGCCCACGCGCGACGAAGTCCGCGATCATGTTGGTGATCGTCTGCGACTTCCCGGTGCCGGGCGGTCCCTGGATCACGAAACTCTCGCCGCGCTGCGCCCGCGCCACGGCCGCGACCTGGGAACCATCGGCTGGAACCACCAGATGTCGCGCGGCCGTCGGCAACTCGGGCGGCTCGCTACTGATCGGCCGCGGGGAGTCGGAGAAGAGTTGATCGAACGACTGGCACGACCGGCCGGTGTCCAGCAATTCGTCGTAGTCCCGGACCAGCCCGAGTGTGCGGTAGTTGAAGTTCGCCAAGGCGACCGCGCAGAGATCGACGTCCCACGAGTACGGACTGCCGTCGGTCTCGATCGAATAGGTGTCGGTCTCGATCACTCCCGGCCGCCGGATCGACGGGTCCGCGCCGAGCGCGATGCTCAGCGGCAGCTCCTGCACGGCCAACTGGTTCCGGAAGATCTGTACGCCGAGCGGCTGGTAGTCGGACCGCCGGTAGGAATACGAATAGTGCCGGCCGCCGAACTCGTTCGCGGTGTTCCCGTGCTGCCGGCGTCGGTAGTTCCGCAGCTTCAGCATCGCCCGCTGCCGGACCAGATCGATCCGCGGCTTCTCCCGCAGGTGCAGTTGCAGCCCTGGCTCCGACGCCTGGATCTCCTTGGCGAGCCGCTCGTGCAGCACTGCCAGGGCGTCTGGCTCGCCCAGATCCACCCGCTCCGGCAGGTTGATCCCATACAGCTGGTGGAGGTGGTGCCGCAATGTCGGGTTCACCTCGGCCACGGGATCGGTGACGCGCAGCGTGTACGAATCCCGCACGCCACGCTTCTTCGCGAGTTCCACCTTCACCAGCACCAGCGGAGACGCGAGGCGTGTGCCGGGGTCGTTCTTGAGGTCGTGCCAGCGCAGAAAGGCCGGAACCAGCCGCAACTGATCCTGCCCGTACTCCGCGCGGTCGCGCCGGGCGGTGGAGATCAGCTTGTCCAGGGAGCTCGCGGCGTACGGCGCCTCGTCGTACCGGATCCACTTCCCGAGGGTCTGGGCGGTTCCGCTCGTCAGCCGCGCGGCCAGCTCCTGGTTCCAGGTGAACAGCTGCTCGGCGCGGATATTTCGTACGTCGAGCATCAGGGGGACCGATACCTCGGTCAGGTTCAGCGTCTGCGCGGTGTGCCGGAAGTTGACCAGGCGGTTGCGTCGGGAGAGATCGAACAGCCTGTCCCGCAAGGCTTTGAGGACGGCCGCGCGCCGATCCGCGGTACCGCGGGTGATCCCGTCGACATCGAAGTCGAGCGGCTGCTCGCGGTAGTTCTCCAGCTGCTCGATCAGCGACCGGAGATCCTGGGCCCGGTGATGCCGGTCCGGCTCGGCCATCTGTGAGGCCACCGACAGGATCACCGGGTGCAGGTTCGTCCTGAGCAGGTAGAAGTTGCCTCGGGCATCGATCAGCTCGGCCACGTCCTCCGACCGGTCCAGGTCCAGCCCGCAGCCAAGGCCGATCAGCAATTGCCCGAGGCTGAAGATGTCCGTCAGCGGGTCGTGGTTCCCGACGACGTGCTCCCAGCTCTGCCAGCCCGGCACGAGCGCGGGCGCGTGGATCGCCTCAGGAGTGGGCTCGGGGACCTGGGTCCGCAGTTGCCCGCCGCTCTCGCCGAGATCGAGGTCTGCCTGCCGGTGCGCGACAACCTCGACCGCCTCGGCCCGATGCCCTTCCCTGGCTTGGATCTCCCGCGGCGCGGTGATCGGCCGGGAAGCGTGCTCCGGCGCGAATCCGAGCCGCGTCTGCTCGTCCACGGTGATCCGATCGAGCCCGCGCAGCGGCGCGACGAGGCCGCGCTCGTGCACATCCGCCGTCGCGTGGAACAGCGGAAGCACCGCCGCCAGCAACGCGTCATTGCCGAGCCCGCCTTGCGACACTGCCAGCGCGACGAGATCCTTCATCGGACCACCTCGTCCGCGGCCAGTTGTAGTTCCGCCCGCCGCTTGTCGCTCCAGCCGAGCTCGTCGTCCGCCAGATCGTCGTACGGCGTGAGTCCGGCGCGGCGAGCGACTCCCATCGACGCGACCAGGCCGGCATCGCCGGTATCAGGATCAGCCGTCGCCAGATCCAGCAGGAGATAGCACAGGTACTGCTTCGTTGCCGCGGTCAACGGTCTTGGTCGCGGGATCGGCGCACCGTCGACAGGCCGGATCGCCAACGGCTCGTCGAACCGCGGCACCGCCCCACCCGGTACGCCGAGAGGCCCGGGCGGATCCGCGAACCCGGCCGCATACGTGGCGACGGTGTCGGTGCGCAGGCCTTCGGTATGGGCGATGTGCGCGGCGAAATCCATGCTGAGTTCCCTGAGCAGCTCCGCGTCCAGCAGATCCGGCGAATCCACATCGAGCGGTCCGGTCAGCAGGAGCTCCACGTCTTCGTCGGCCAGCCAGTTCTTCAGCGCCCAGGCGCGGGCGACGCCCTCCGGGTGGCTCGTGCCGCGGCTCCCCGTGCTCAGATCCAGCTCGCTCGCCTGACGGAGATAGGCCTCGGGGTCGACGCCGGACAACCCGGTCTGGATCTTGAGCAGCGCGCGCACCGTAGTACTGAGGTCTCCACAGGCTTTGAGCGCGCCGCGATCGGCGAACAGTTCGGAAGCCATCACCCAGCGGCGCCGGGTCTCCAGATATTGCCCCGGCGTCCGGGCATCTCCGGCCGCGGCGTCGAGCAGTCGATCGACCGCGAGATAGGCACCTCCGTCCAGTGTCCAGAGCAGTCGGTGCGCCAACTCGTGCCCGATGACGGCCTTGAGCTCGCCCGGTTCCAACCTCTCCAGCAGTGGTCCCTCGAACAGAATCACCGCCTTCTCCACCTGATGCAGCAGCGACGCATTCGGTGTGCCCGACCGCTGTGCCTGGAAGAACTCGACCTCCACGTCGAGCCCCAACGCCCGACAGGCCTGCTTCGCCGCCTCGTGCAACTCCGGGTGGCTGATCTCCTCGAGTCGGTGGGTGTTCCGCAGCAGGCCGTCCTTCAGTTTCGGATCGGCCTCGGCTTCCGGCAGCAACGCCTCCCAGGCGCGCTGATCCACCCGGCGCACATACCCCAACACGCCCCGGTGATACCCCAGCGGCCCCAACTCACCAACCATCCCGCCACCCTAACGAGGCCCACCGACGAAAAGGTTCCCAGCAGAAAACTAGACCCGGTCGCCGCGGAGGTAGGTGGCTTGGATGTTGTGGAGGCCGGTGATGTCGGTGGTGGGGTTGCCGGTGACGACGAGGAGGTCGGCGGTGTAGCCGGCGGCGATTCGGCCGGTTTGGTCGGCGAGGCCGCAGGCTGCTGCTGCGAGGGAGGTAGCGGTGGCGAGAGCGTCGATAGGGGAGACGCCGCCGAGGACCAGGCCGATGACTGCCTCGGGGAGGATGCCGTGGGACTTGCCGGGGTTGATCCCGCCGTCCGAGCCGGTGACCAAGCGGACCCCGGCGGCATGTAGGGCGCCCGTCATGCGAGCCCTTGCCTCGTAGTCGGTCCCGGTCCTGCGCATGATCTCCAGTACTGCGGGCGGTGGTGTGGCGCCAGGCTCGACCCCGAGCGTCGGGCACACCGTCGTACGTGACGCCACGAGGTCAGCCACTACCGAATCCACGACGTCGAGCCCGTTCGCAGTAATGAACGAACAGTGCTCGATTCCGTCCACGCCAGCAACCAAGGCATTCTTGATCGCCTGCACGGAGTGGGCATGTGCGGTGACGGGCAGGCCGCGGTTGTGGGATTCCTCGACGACGACCTGGAGTTCTTCGGCGCTGAATTGAACGGCAGCAGGGTCGGTGCCGGGGGTGTTCACTCCACCGCTCGCCATGATCTTCACAAGGTCCGCGCCGCGCTCGGCTCGTTCCGCGACAGCGCGCCGCAGTTCGTCGACGCCCTCCACGGCACCGCCCATGTTCGAGCAATGCCCGTGCGGAACGGTGATCGGCGGCCCGCTGGCGACGACGGTCGGGAGCATCCTGTCGCGGTGACGGGAGCGCCACTCGACCACTGCCCACTCGCGATCACCGAGATCGCGCACCGTGGTGACCCCGGTGGCGAGGTGCGCGCGCAAGGAGTCCTCGATGACACCGGTCAGCTCGTCGTCGCTGAAGTCGGGAATCCGCTCGAGCGCGCCGGGACCACCGTCGCAACACAGATGAACGTGCGCGTCTATCAATCCAGGCAGCAACGTCGCGCCCTCGTAGCGGACGAGATCGCAGCCGGCAGGGACCGCAGTACCGAGGGGATCCACGCTCAGAATCTGCGTGCCGTCGACAATCACGACTGCGCCCTCAGCCGAGTAGCGCTCGCCGTCGAACACAGCGCTGACTTCGATAGCGATCATGGTCCGCTCTCCACCACGCGAGTAGTGGCCCTGAGACTACTCGCCGATGTGCCGCCATCCCGCGGATTCCAGCCGGAGCCCCGGGCGATCCGGAACGAGGTCGGGTTTGGAGCAGTGTCGGAGGTTTGGACACGACCTTGGGACCGCGGTCAAGAAATACCCTGACCCAGATGCCCAGTAGGTGTCCGAGGTGTCCGGATGTGGCCGAGCACCGCCAGCTGCATGCTCCACACCAGCCGCGAGACCTGGCCGCCCGTTGCTCGCCCGCTCCAAGCTGGCCCCCAGACTGCCAGTCGTGGATGGGCGTCAGGGGAATCGATTGCCCAGAGCACCGATCCACGACTCGGCGTTACAGAGGCTGCACGGGTCGGTCCACGCAGTTCCTCGGTCTGGTGCGCCAGGCAGCTCGGCGGGCGCTGCTACCGGCCTCCCGGGCCGGCGGCAGTAGCTTCCTGGCTGGCGGCAACGTGGTCGCCAGCGAGGTGCGGGCTCGGAAGTATCGCGGCGGACCCCGCGTGTCGGGTAGTAGCGCTAGTGTCGCCGGGGTTGGAGCGGGGCATTAGTGAAGTCTGGTTCTGGTCGACGAAAGGGATACGGACGTGAAGCTCTACTCCGACGTGGGGAAGCAGCGCTTCGGGCAGGTGCTCGGGGATCTGATGTTGGTGGGCTGGATCGCGTTCTGTACGGCGCTGGGACTGTTCGTCTTCAAGATCACCAATGCGCTCGGGTATCCCGGGCGCAAGGCCGCCGAGGCCGGGGATGGGTTGGCTGGGGACCTGCACGGGATGTCCGAACCGATCGGCAAGGTGCCGGTGGTGGGGGATCAATTGCGCGCACCCGTCGATGGTGCCGCCAACGCTGCGACGCGCTTGGCGGAAGCGGGCCGGGACCAGGCGCACGCGGTGGAGCAGCTCGCGTATCTCCTCGCCGGTGTCACGATCGGCCTGCCAGTCCTGTTCGCGCTGCTGATCTGGTTGCCGCGGCGGATCCGCTTCTCCAGGAGGGCGAAGGCGGCGCAGAAGTTCATCGACAACGCGGCCGACCTCGACCTGTTCGCTCTGCGGGCGATGGCGAACCAGCCGATGCAGCGCCTCGCCAAGATCTCCGACGACCCGGTCGCCGCCTGGCGCGAAGGCGACTCCGCCGTCATCGCCCGCCTCGCCGACCTCGAACTCCGCAGCTCCGGCCTCCGCGCCCCGACCCCGCAGCCCTGACCGACCCGCATCGGGCCGGCCCGCACTGACCGGCATCAGAACGGCCCGCACCGACCGGCATCGGGTCGGCCCGCACTGACGGCATCAGGCCGGGCTGCACCGACCGGCATCGGGTCGGACCGAACCGACCGGCATCAGGCCGGACCGAACCGACCGGCATCAGAACGGACCGAACCGACCCGCATCAGAACGGACCGAACCGACCCGCATCAGAAGGGCCCGCACGGACCGGCATCAGTACGGCCCGCACCGACCCGCATCGGGCCAGCCTGCATCAGGCCGACCCGCACCGACCCGCAATAGGCCGACCCTGCATCAGAATGGACCGAACCGCCCGGACCGCCAGCACTCATCAACCCACCCGCCGCATCGACAGCCACGCTCACGAAAGCGCGCCGATGCGCCGAAAGTAGCTGAAGCTGAGTGTTGGACGTCCGCCCCCGCGCGGTAGAAGCAGTTCGCTGTGAGTGGTGGACGTCCGCGCCCGCGCGGTAGAAGCAGCTCGCTGTGAGTGGTGGACGTCCGCGCCCGCGCGGTAGAAGCAGCTCGCTGTGAGTGGTAGACATCCGCCCCGCGCGGTAGAAGCAGCTCGCTGTGAGTGGTGGACATCCGCCCGGAGCGGCGGGCGCGGCTGAAGGTGGGTGTGGGAGTCTGCCCCGCGCGGCGGAAGCGGCTGAAGGGTGTGGCTAGAACGTCCGCCCCGCGGTAGAAGCACCCTGAAAAGTGAGTAGTGGAGGTCCGCCCCGCAGGAACCCCAGTTG
Organism: Kribbella alba; assembly: GCF_039529635.1. Classification (NCBI taxonomy): domain Bacteria; kingdom Bacillati; phylum Actinomycetota; class Actinomycetes; order Propionibacteriales; family Kribbellaceae; genus Kribbella; species Kribbella alba. The sequence goes on from NZ_BAAANE010000004.1 coordinate 80,285, forward strand.
CGGCTGAGCGGAGAGTTGACGAGATGCGTTTACGCTCAGGGGTATGGCGCGGGTGTTGCTGGTCGAGGACGATGACGCGATCCGGACGTCGCTGAGCAAGTCGCTCACGGCCGCCGGTCACGCTGTCACGCCGCTGGCCGGAGGGGCTGACGGTGTCGCCGCGGTCGCGCGGGATCGACCCGACGTGATGCTGCTGGATCTCGGACTTCCCGACCTCGACGGCCGCGACGTACTCGCCATGGTCCGCGCGGTCAGCGACGTACCGGTGATCGTCGCGACGGCCAGGGATGACGACGCGAGCGTCGTGAGGTTGCTCGACGCCGGCGCCGACGACTACGTGATCAAGCCGTTCAGCTCAGCCCAGATCGACGCAAGGATCCGGGCAGTGCTGCGCCGGCGCAGTCCCGACCAGCAAGGTGAAGCCGTGCTCAGCCTGGGCGCACTCTCGATCGACCCGCGTAGCCGCGAGGTGACCGTCGACGGGGAGCCGGTCGACCTGACTCGCAAGGAGTTCGACCTGCTGCTCGCCTTGTCGCGCCGAGCGGGTGCCGTCGTCACCAAGCGCGAACTCCTGGCCGAGGTCTGGGGTTTGCCTTGGGGAGGTGGCGACCGGACGGTCGACGTCCACCTGTCCTGGTTGCGCCGCAAGCTCGGCGAGACGGCCGCCCAGCCGCGGTTCCTGCACAGCGTCCGCGGGGTAGGTGTCAAGCTCGCGCCGCCCGAGCCAGGCTCATGACTATGCGCCGCCGGATCCTGTTCCTGTCGGTCGGGATGACCACCCTGGTCGTGCTCGCCTTCGCCATCCCGCTGACGATCCTGTTGAGGAACGCGGCCTCCGACGAGGCCCTGTCGAAAGCCCGCTACCGCGCTGAGAGTGTCGCGTACTACGTGGGCGACAAGAACCACACGACCGATGACATCACGGCGTACCTCAAAGGCATCACCGCCGACGGCCCCGGCCGCATCTCGGTCCGCCTGGACGACGGTACGACGCTGGGCGATCCGCCACCGGGCGGCGTCCCCCAGCCGCAGCAGGTCCCCGGCAGCCACGACGACGGCAATCCCAACGACGACGGGAACAAGGGACCGCCCAAGATCTCCGACACGTCGATCCGCAGTGTCAGCGGTGGGGTTGTGACAGACGTCAACGTCGACAGGGTCAACGGACCCGCTTCTGTCTGCTTGTTCCTGACCACCGAACAGCTGTACGACGGCCTCGTCCCGCGCATTCTCGTCCTGCTCGGAGCCAGCCTGCTCGTCCTGCTGCTGAGCATCCTCGGCGCGGAACTGGTCTCGCGCCGCCTGGCCCGCCCGCTCGAAGAGACAGCCCGCACTGCGGAACGCCTGGCGAAAGGTGATGTCGACGCCAGGGCCCCCACGAACGGTCCCGCCGAGGTCGCGAAGGTAGGTGCCGCCCTCAACGGTCTGGCGGATCGCATCGACGAGGTCATCGCGGTCGAACGCGAGGCCGTCGCCGACCTGTCCCACCGACTCCGTACTCCGTTGACCGCGCTCCGCCTCCAGGTCGAGGCACTGCCCGACAGAGAACGGGCGGAGGAACTGAACACCCAGGTGAACAGCCTCGAGCGGACGCTCACCGCCGTCATCAGCGCTGCTCGTCGTCCGCAACGAGAAGGCCGGGTCCCGCATTGCGATGCCGTCGAGGTGACGCGCAAGCGGGCGGCGTTCTGGGAGCCGCTGTTCGAGGACCAGGGTCGCGAACTGACCCTCGACCTGCCGACGCCCCCGGCCGAGGTGAGGTCGTCGGCCGAGGACCTGGCCGCCGCGCTGGACGCCCTGGTGGAGAACGTCGTCGCGCACACTCCCGATGGAACAGCCGCGCGGATCATCCTGACGAGGCAACCCGTCGGCGGCGGTCCCGGCGTACTGATCGTTATCGCGGACGAAGGCCCGGGGATCCCGCTGGGGGCAGGTGAGCGCGGCCGCAGCGACCGCGGCTCGAGCGGCTTGGGCCTCGACATCGCCCGCAGATGCGCCGAGGCCGCCGGCGGCCGGCTCACCATCCACCCCAACCTCCCCACCGGCTCCTCCGTCCACCTCACCCTCGCTGCCCCCTGACCCCCACCGCATTGCGTCCGAAGGAGCGCGGGGCGGGCCCGCCGGGTGTTCGGACGCAGGGAGGTAGGTGCTCGCTGGCTCCGTCGCGTTGTGTCCGAAGGGGCGTGGGGTGGGCCCGCGGGGTGTTCGGACGTAGCGGGGTGCTCGCTGGCCCCGTCTCGTTGTGTCCGAAGGGGCGTGGGGCAGGCCCGCGGGGTGTTCGGACGTAGCGAGGTGCTCGCTGGCTCCATCGCGTTGTGTCCGAAGGAGGGTGGGGTGGGGCCGCCGGGTGTTCGGACGCAACGAGGTGTCCGCGGCAACGAAGAGCCGCCGGCAGCGCGGTGGCCGCTGGTCCCATCGCGTTGCGTCCGAAGGAGCGTGGGGCAGGGCCGCCGGTTGTTCGGACGCAAGCGTTGGGAGGGTAGGTTGATGCGTCAACCCGGGCGGGTAGTATGGGGGTCGTGGCGAACGAACCGTGGCTCGACGAGGACGAGCAGAAGGCATGGCGCAGCTATCTGCTGATGCGCAAGACGCTGGAGACGCACTTGGTGCGGCACCTCCAGCGGGAGTTCGGCCTGTCCGACTCCGACTTCGAGATCCTGGTCAACCTGTCCGAGTCGGAGACCGGTCGGATGCGCGCGTTCGAGCTGGGCGAGGCGACCCAGTGGGAGAAGAGCCGGATATCGCACCACCTCAGCCGGATGGAGAAGCGCGGGCTGATCCGCAAGGCGGCCTGTGACGCGCGGTACCCCGAGATCGTGCTGACCGAGCAGGGCCTGGAGGCGATCAAGGCCTGTGCGCCCGTGCACGCCGCTCGGGTCCGCGAGCTCTTCGTCGACGTACTCGGCAAGGAGCGGATGACCGCGCTGGGTGATGCGGCCGAGGACGTGCTCGCGGCCGTCGACGAACACCAGCGGACCAGCTGCCCACCCGAGGTCCGCGGCTGCGGCTGAACTGTGCCGGCTGACCTGTGCCGACTGACCTGTGCTGGCTGAGACCTGTGCCGGCCGACCAGGCCCTGAACCGAGGCTCTCCTGAGAGGAGCTCCTCAGGGAAGTCTCAGGAGAACTTGACTCCGGCTTGAGGTTCTCTTGGTGTGGGCCTGAGGCCTTCGCCGCGAGGCTTTCGGCATGGTCACCACAGATGCGATCGATCCTCATCCAGCCCGCGCCCGCTGGCTACGTCGAGCCGGAGCCGCCGCCGTCGCGACAGCTGTGCTCGGCATCGGGGGCACCGGCCTTGCCGTAGCCGTTCTCAGCGCACGCCAGCCCAGCACCTCTGGCACGCCCGGCACCCAGACCAGCTCCACCAGCGACGGCAGCAGTTCGAGCAGCAGCAGCTCGGGCAGCGACGACAGCAGCAGCGGAAGCGGCCTCGGTTCGGCACAGCAGGGGACGACCGCTCAGGGCGGGAGCCATGGCTCATGAGCCCTTCCCGGACCTGGAAGGCCTGGAGCTGCACGGTCCGCCTTACCGTCGAGGATCCGGCGGCGCTCGGTGCGGCGTGCGGCGCCCTCAAGGCACTGATGGATCGCGTCGACAAGGCAGCCAGCCGCTTCCGCGACGACTCCGAGCTGTCCATGGTGAACGCCCGGGCCGGCTTCATGGTCCCGGTCTCCCGGCTGCTGGTGGATCTCGTCGACGTGAGCCTGGTCGCGGCTTCCATCAGTGGTGGCGCGGTGGACCCGACCGTCGGAGCCGCAGTGGTTGCCGCCGGCTACGACCAGGACATCGAGACCGTACGCCGTCGCCTTCCGCAGGCAGCAGGTGTATCCGCGCCGGCCGTGGGCTGGAAGCACGTCCAGCTGAATCGCAGGCTTGGGCTGGTCGGAGTACCCAAGGGAGCCGCGCTCGACCTAGGCGCAACAGCGAAGGCCTGGACTGCCGATAGAGCGGCCCTGGTGCTCAGTAGGCGCCACGGCTGCGCGGTGCTCGTCGAGATCGGCGGCGACCTTCGGGCGGCGGGCACTGCCGCCGAGCCCTGGGTGATCGACGTAGCCGAGCGCGAGGGTGATCCCGGGGTGCCGGTGACCCTGTCGCACGGCGGCCTCACCACCTCGACCAGGACAGCACGTAGCTGGTCCACGCCGACTGGTCATGCGCACCACGTCATCGACCCGCGCACAGGTCAACCCGCAGAGGGTCCTTGGCGAACTGCCTCGGTCTGGGCGCCCACCGCAGTACGGGCCAACACGTTCAGTACTGCGATTGTCGCCACTGGCGAGGCGGCTCTTGGGCGGCTCACCCTGGCCGGGCATCCGGCTCGGCTGGTTGCCGACGACGGCGAGATCACTGAGCTGGCGGGCTGGCCCGCGGCGAGCAGGGCGGCCTGATGACGCTGTGGTACCTGGCCCGAGCGGCTGGGGTGATGGCGTTGGTCCTGTTCACGGTGACGGCTTCGCTAGGAGCTCTGGGCGCAGGCAGTCGTGAACCAGAGCGGCGGTTCTGGCTCCAGTATGTTCACCGCTCGGCCGCTGTGACCGGTCTGATCCTCCTCCTCGCACATGTCGTGGCGGTCATCACCGACAGCTATGTGAGCGTCAGTGCATCCGTCCTGGTCCTGCCCTTCAGCTCCGGCTATCGCCCCTTCGCGGTGACGGTCGGCGTCCTCGCCATGTATGGACTGGTGCTTGCCGCTGTCGTCGGAGCTGCGAGGGGACGCCTGGCAAGGTCAGCGGCCTTCACCAAGCGCTGGCGCTCCATTCACATCGCCGCATCGGTCGGCTGGCTGTTGTCGATCGGCCACAGCCTCCTTGCAGGCACAGACCGCGGTACGCCATGGATGCTGGCCATCACCCTCAGCTGCTTGGCCGCGGTAGCCATCTCAGTAGCTGTGCGGATGAGAAGCCGCGCAGTACAAGCCAGTACGCCGTTAAGCCTCGCGCGGGCAGGGAGAATCCGATGACCATCCTGCAGGAGACTCCACTACAGCCCCGGTCCATCGGACAACCACGGCTGCTCGCCGGCCTGACGCAGGGCAGGGCAGACCTCCAGCACCACCTCTGGGCCCACGGAGTACATCCACAGCTGAGCCGAGCGGCCTACACCGAGCTGGCGGAAGCAGTAGGCCTCAGGGGTCGAGGCGGTGCGGGCTTCCCCGTAGCGCTGAAGCTCGCGGACCTGCCGGCCAGGGGTATTGCCGCCGTGGTCGTGAACGGCTCCGAGAGTGAGCCAGTGAGTCGCAAGGACCGGCTGTTGCTGACCATGGCGCCGCACCTGGTTCTGGACGGAGCTACTGGTCTCGCTCAAGCGTTGCGCGCACGGCAGGTCATCGTCGCTGTGCACGATGCTGCCGCCGCCGCTTCGGTACGGGCTGCGATCCAAGAGCGGCAGGACACCGTCGACATCCAGGTGAGCGATACGCCCGGCCGGTTCGTGGCCGGTGAGGCACGGGCTGTCCTGAGAGTGCTGGAAGGCGGGCCTGCGGTTCCGCCGGGTCGGCGAGTGCTTCCGACCCGCAAGGGGTACAACGGGCGCCCGACCTTCCTGTCGAACGTGGAGACGTTCGCCCAGCTCGCAGTACTGGCCAGGCTCGGCTCGCGGGAGTTCAGCAGCACCGGGTTGATCAGCGAGCCGGGGACTCAGCTCCTGACAGTTGCAGGCTCGGTGCAGCGGCCGGGGGTGATCGAGACGCCGACCGGGATCCCACTGACGACCGTGCTGCAGTACGCCGGTGCGGCGACCGATGCCCCTGTGCTGGTCGGTGGATATCACGGCCGCTGGCTGCCAAGGCCCGACGGCGTGATCCTGGGTCGCCCAGATGTCTCCACCGGGATCGTCGTGGCGCTGGGTGCGGACACCTGCCCGCTTGGTGAGGTCCATCGGGTCGTGCAGTGGTTGGCGAGCCAGTCGGCGGGTCAATGCGGTCCTTGTGTCTTCGGGTTGGCCGCGCTGGTCGACGATTTCGGCCGGCTGTTGCTCGGCGATCCGGCGGGCTGGCATGACGCACATCGCCACCTCGGGCTCGTCCCGGGGCGTGGCGCCTGTGCTCATCCCGACGGCTCGGCGAGATTCCTCGCCTCGGCGCTGGAGGTCTTCGGTGAGGACATCCGGATGCACCTCGGCGGCGGGTGTGGCCGCGCGGTACGTGGTGTCCTACCGGTGCCAGGAGGAACCGGTGAATAGGCTGGAGATCGACTGGACCAGATGCGACGGGCACGGGCTCTGCGCGACCCTGTTGCCGGACGACGTGGTGCTCGACGAATGGGGCTTCCCAGTGCTCCGAGGGCGCGAGATCACCCCCGGTGAACTGACGAACGCGCGCCGCGCAGTACTGGCTTGCCCGGCCCTCGCACTGCGCCTCGAGGCAGCTGCGAAAACTGATTCGTAAGGCATCGGAAAGGACCGTCCCCGGATCACACCAGTGACAGAAGTGGACTAATCTCTGAGTGACAGCACAAAGGCGTGCGGCCGGGCGCAGAGCGCGCCGAAGTCACTTGGAGACGGTGGGGAATGCAGAGCAAGCTGGACGTCCAGAAGGCGGATGTTCTCGCCAGGGCAGTGGTCGCTGGATCACACGGTCACGACAAGTCGGTCGATGCCGGCAAGTTGAAGACCTTCCTCGAGCGGTACTACCACTATGTGGCGGCCGAGGACGTGGCCGAGCGGCAGCCGACCGACTGTCTGGGCGCGGCGAAGCACCACTACAAGTCCGCCGCCCTGCGTCCCCAGGGCACCGCGAAGGTGCAGGTCTTCACCCCGACGGTGGAGGAGCACGGCTGGTCCGCGAACGGGCGGACCGTGGTCGAGATCGTGGTCGACGACATGCCGTTCCTGGTCGACAGCGCCTCGATGGTGATCACCGAGCGAGGCCTGGAGCTGCAACTCCTGGTACACCCGCAGTTCGTCGTCCGGCGTGACGTCACCGGCGCCCTGCAGGAGGTGCTCGACGACGCGGCCTCAGCGGACGAGCACGACCTGGTCCGGGAGAGCTGGATGCATCTGGAGATCGAGCGGATCCCCGCCAGCGAGCACCGGGAGCTGGAGAAGGCGCTGCAGCGGGTGCTGAACGATGTCCGCGAGGCGGTCGAGGACTGGCCGAAGATGCACGAGAAGGCCGTCTCCATCGCCGCCGAGCTGGACGCCTCGAAGCTGCCGGTGCCGGAGAACGAGGTCGAGGACGCGCGGGAACTGCTCGAGTGGCTGGCCGACGAGCACTTCACCTTCCTGGGCTACCGCGAGTACGCGTTCACCATGCGCGGTGACCAGGGTGTACTGCGCGGTGTCCCCGGCACGGGGCTCGGTATCCTCCGCCCGGACCCGAGCCAGGACAAGAACGCCGGCCTGCTGCCGCCGGAGGTGAGTGCCAAGGCCAGGGAGAAGAAGCTGCTGATCCTGACCAAGGCGAACTCCCGCTCGACGGTGCACCGCTCGTCGTACCTGGACTATGTCGGCATCAAGCAGTTCGACGAGAACGGTGAGCCGGTCGCCGAGCGGCGCTTCATCGGCCTGCTCTCGTCCACTGCCTACACCGAGAGTGTCATGCAGGTGCCCGTGCTGAAGCGCAAGGCGCTGGAGCTGTTCAAGCTGACCGGCTTCGATCCGAGCAGCCACAGCGGCAAGGGTCTGCTGGACGTGCTGGAGACCTTCCCGCGCGATGAGCTGCTGCAGGCGCCGGTGGAGGACCTCCTGCCGATCGTGCAGACCGTGCTGCACCTGCAGGAGCGGCGCGCGGTCAAGCTGTTCATCCGCCGCGACGTCTACAACCGCTACCTGTCCTGCTTGGTGTACCTGCCGCGTGACCGCTACACGACCGCGGTCAGGCTCAAGATGCAGCAGATCCTCAAGGACGCGATCGGCGCGGACTCGGTGGACTACGCGGCCCACGTGACGGAGTCCGTGCTGGCTCGGGTGCACTTCGTGGTTCGCATGAAGCAGGGCGAGAACGTGGGCGAGTACGACGCCGACCTGCTCGAGCAGAAGGTGGTCGAGGCCACACGTGCGTGGCAGGACGACTTCAGAGAGGCGCTGCACGCGCTGGGCGGCGACGGTGCCGTCACCAGGCTCAGCAGCGAGTACGCAGGTGCTTTCCCGGAGGCGTACAAGGAGGACTTCGACGCCAGGGTCGCCGTGAAGGATGCGGTGGTCCTGGCCGGACTCCCGGCCCAGGACGGCCTGGCGATGTCGCTCTACACCCCGCTCGACGAGGAGTGGGAAGGCGAGCGCCGCTTCAAGGTCTACCGGACCGGTACTGCGTTGTCGCTGTCGCAGGTGTTGCCGCACCTGACCCACATGGGTGTCGAGGTGATCGACGAGCGGCCGTACGAGATCCACGGGCCCGGCGGCACGGCGTACATCTACGACTTCGGTCTGCGCGCCCCGAGCGACTACGAGGAGAAGGAAGAGACCCGCACGCTCTTCTCCGACACCTTCCAGGCCGTTTGGGAGGGCCGGGCGGAGTCGGACAAGCTGAACGCGCTGGTGATCCGCGGCAGCCTCAGCTGGCGGCAGGTGTCGATCCTGCGCGCCTACCAGAAGTACATCCGCCAGGGCGGCACGCCGTTCAGCCAGGACTACATCGAGAACACCTTCCTCAACCACGTCGACGTGGCCGGCCTGCTGGTCGAGCTGTTCGAGACCAGCTTCGACCCGGCTCGCGGTGCCGCGGACGACCCGGACCGGGAGAACGCGGTCGACCAGTTGGAGAAGGAGATCGTCGCCGCGCTGGACACGGTGAAGAGCCTGGACGAGGACCGGATCCTGCGGTCCTACCTGACCGTGATCAGGGCAACCTTGCGGACGAACTACTACCAGCCCGGTCCCGACGGTTCGCCGCGGCCGTACATCTCGTTGAAGCTGGAGCCGAAGGCCATTCCGGACCTGCCGCAGCCGCGGCCGGCGTACGAGATCTTCGTGTACTCGCCGCGGGTCGAGGGTGTGCACCTGCGGTTCGGCGCGGTCGCCCGAGGCGGTTTGCGCTGGTCGGACCGGCGGGAGGACTTCCGGACCGAGGTGCTTGGCCTGGTCAAGGCTCAGATGGTGAAGAACTCGGTGATCGTGCCGGTCGGCGCCAAGGGCGGCTTCTACGCCAAGCAGTTGCCGGATCCGTCGGTGGACCGGGATGCCTGGCTGGCCGAGGGCGTCGCGTCGTACAAGACGTTCATCTCAGGGCTGCTGGACATCACCGACAACATCGCCGGTGGTTCGATTGTTGCTCCAAGCAACGTGGTCCGGTACGACGGGGACGACGCCTACCTGGTGGTTGCCGCGGACAAGGGCACGGCGACCTTCTCCGACATCGCGAACTCCGTCGCCAAGGAGTACGGGTTCTGGCTGGGTGACGCGTTCGCGTCGGGTGGTTCGGTCGGCTACGACCACAAGGCGATGGGCATCACCGCGCGCGGTGCGTGGGAGTCGGTCAAGCGGCACTTCCGCGAGCTGGGTCACGACTGCCAGAACGAGGACTTCACCGTCGTCGGTGTCGGCGACATGTCGGGTGACGTGTTCGGCAACGGGATGCTGCTGTCGGAGCACATCCAACTGGTCGCCGCCTTCGACCACCGGCACATCTTCCTGGATCCTTCACCCGACGCGGCGGCCTCCTTCGCCGAGCGGCGCCGGTTGTTCGAGCTGCCGCGGTCGTCGTGGGCGGACTACGACGCGTCGCTGATCTCCACCGGCGGCGGCGTCTACCCGCGCACCGACAAGGCGATCCCGATCTCGGCGGAGGTCCGCGAGGCGCTCGGTCTGGAGGGCAACCCGGCCACGCTGACGCCGGCAGAGTTGCTGCAGGCGATCGTGAAGGCGCCGGTCGACCTGTTCTGGAACGGCGGCATCGGCACCTACGTCAAGGCGACCGCCGAGTCGCACGCGGACGTCGGCGACAAGGCCAACGACGCGATCCGGATCAATGGCGCGGACCTGCGCGCCAGGGCGGTTGGCGAGGGCGGCAACCTCGGGTTCACCCAGCTCGGCCGGATCGAGTACGCCGCCAAGGGCGGGCGGATCAACACCGACTTCATCGACAACGTGGCCGGCGTGGACACCTCCGACCACGAGGTGAACATCAAGATCCTGCTGGACAAGGTGGTTGCCGACGGCGACCTGACCGAGAAGCAGCGCAACGACGTGATCGCATCGATGACTGATGAGGTCGCCGCGCTGGTGCTGAAGAGCAACTACCGGCAGAACATCGGCCTGGCCAACGCGACCGCTCAGGCGCCGGCGCTGCTGCACGTGCATGCCGACTGGGTGCGGCGGCTGGAGCGCCAGGGACTGCTCAACCGGGAGCTGGAGTTCCTGCCGAGCGTCGCCGAGTTCAAGCGCCGCAAGGCCGACGGGCGTGGGCTGACTTCGCCCGAGCTGTCCGTGCTGATCGCCTACACCAAGATCGTGCTCGAGGCCGAGCTGCTGAAGACCTCGCTGCCCGACGACGACTACCTCGCCTCCAAGCTGGCGAGCTATTTCCCGCAGGTGATCCAGGAGCGGTTCGCCGAGCCGATGCAGTCGCACCAGCTGCGCCGCGAGATCATCACCACCCAGGTGGTGAACGAGTTCGTCAACTCGTCCGGCATCACGGCGTACCACCGGCTCTCGCTGGAGACCGGCGGCTCGGTGGAGGACGTAGTACGGGCGAATCTGGCCGCAAGCCGGATCTTCGCGCAGCCGGATCTGCTGGCACGCAACGCCGAGCTCGACAACACCATCGACGCGGACACCCAGACGGACATGCGGCTGGAAACGCGCACGCTGGTCGAGCGCGCGACCCGCTGGCTGGTGAGCAACCGGCGTCCCCCGGTCGACATCGCCGAGCTGGTCGACTTCTTCTCGCCAGGCATCGCCAAGCTCACGTCCGCCCTGCCCGACGTACTGCGGGGCCGCGAGCTGGCGTTGTTCGAGCACCGCCGGGAAACCCTGATCAGCAAGGGGGTTTCGGAGGAGTTCGCGACCCGGATCGCGGTGCTGCCGCCGGCGTACGCGGGGCTCGGCATCGTGGAGACCGCCGACCGCGACGACCTCGACGTACTGGAGGTCGCCAAGGTTCATTTCGCGCTCGGAGAGCGGCTGCAACTCGGCAGGTTCCTCGAGCGGATCGTGGGCCTGCCGCGCACGGACCGCTGGCAGACGATGGCCCGCGCGGCCCTTCGCGACGACCTGCACGCGGTGCACGCCCGGCTGACGGCCCAGGTGCTCGCCATGACGGACGCGTCCGCCGATCCCGAGGACCGAGTACGCGCCTGGCAGGACATGAACGAAGCAGCCCTGTCCCGCGCAGCCACCATGATGGATGAAATCGTCGAAACCGAGGGCCCCGAACTAGCTCACCTGTCCGTGGGCCTCCGCCTGGTCCGAACCCTCCTCGGCAACCAGGCCTAACCTCGCGCTCGAGCCCTCGCGCTCGAGCCCTTGCGTCCGAGGAGCTGGCGGGCGGGCCCCCCCGGCTCTTCGGACGTTTGGTAGACGTTCAAGGACGCGATGACTCGGACCCGCTGAGGTTCAGCGGTCGGAGACGACGACCTCGACGGAGTACTGGTCGGCTCGGTAGCAGTGGTCGCCGAACTCGACGGGGGAGCCGTCGGCGTCGTAGGCGCTGCGGGTCATCGTGACGAGTGGCTCCGCCTTCGACATGTGCAGGGTGCGGCGCTCCTCCGCGGTCGCGTTGCGGGCGCCGATCCGCTGTCGCGCAACGGTCGGGCGGATCCCGCGCGCCCGGAGCAGGGCGTACAGGCCGTCCTTCTGCAGTTGTTCGACGGTCAGGTCGTTCATAGTCGGCGGCAACCAGTTGCGCATGATCGCCAGGGGCGCGTCTCCGGCGTAGCGAAGCCGGACGATGGCGATCAGCGGCGTGCCCGTGGGCAGCCCCAATGCCTCGGCCGCGCGATCGTCCTGCGCCTCGGAGTGCAGCGAGAGCACGTCGGTGCGAGGGGTGCGGCCCTCGCGCGCGAGGTCGTCGTACAGGCTGGTCAGCTCGGCCTTGCGGTGCACCATCTGGTTGGCGACGGTGGTGCCGATCCCGCGACGGCGGACCAGCAGGCCTTTGTTCACCAGCTCCGAGATCGCGCGGCGGACGGTCGGGCGGGACAGGCTGAGCCGGTCGGACATCGCCAACTCGTTCTCGAACGGGTCGCCCGGGCGCAGGGTGCCGTCGCTGATGGCAGCAATCAGCTGCTCGGCGAGCTGGTGATAGAGGGGCACCGGGCTCGTCCGATCGATCTGGATCGGCAGGGCGGCCATGGCTGGATGTTACATGAAGGACGTTTGTATGTCTCGAAGTGAAAATGTGCTAACAAACTATTGACACCTTTCCGGGAGCGGACAATCCTGGCCAGGCGAACACGGCCCGTACTGCGAGAGCGCGGCAGGCCGCGTTCGCACCGGTTGATGCGGCGGGTGGCCGACTGGGCGGCACGGGGGTGCGCCCAGCACGGCAGCCGGACCGAAACTGCACAGTCAACGTGTGACGAGAGGGTCGAGGATGCGAATCGGGTTGGTCGGGGTCGGGCGGATCGGGGCGTTCCACGCCGCGACGCTGAAGGGTCTGCCGGCGGTCGAACAGGTGGTGGTCGCCGACGCCGACGCGAGCCGGGCGGAACTGGTCGCCAAGGACCTCGGGCTGGAGTTCGCCCCGGACGTGGACGCACTCCTGGCGAGCGGGATCGACGGCTTCGTGATCGCGGCCGCGACCTCCGCGCATGCCGACCTGATCGCGGCCGGCATCGCCGCCGGGGTGCCCACCTTCTGTGAGAAGCCGGTCGCCCACGATCTCGCCGACACCCAGCGAGTCGTCGCTGTGGTGGAGGCTTCGGACGTGCCGGTGCACATCGGCTTCCAGCGGCGGTTCGACCTCGGCTACCAGGCAGCGCGGCAGCAGGTCCGGTCCGGTGAGCTCGGCTTCGTCCACCACATCCGCGCGAACACCAACGACGCGTTCCCGCCACCGCAGGAGTACATCCCGACCAGCGGCGGCTTCTTCCGCGACTGCACGGTCCACGACTTCGACATCATCCGCTTCGTCACCAGCCGCGAGGTGGTCAGCGTCTTCGCCACCGGCGCGAACCGCGGCGAGGCCTTCTTCGGCCAGTACGGCGATGTCGACGCGGCCGCCGCCCTGTTGACCCTCGACGACAGCACCTTCGTCTCGGTCAGCGGTACCCGCTACAACGCAGCCGGCCACGACGTCCGGATGGAGGTGCTCGGCAGCCTGGGGTCCCTCGCGGTCGGGCTGGACGAGCACACCGCGCTGAGGTCCGCCGAGGCAGGCGTCATGTTCCCCGGGGGCGAACCGCACGCCACCTTCATGGACCGGTTCCGCCCCGCGTATGTTGCCGAGCTGACCGCCTTCACCGAGGTGGTCGCCGGGACCCGCGAGGTCCCCTGCACGGTCAGCGACGCGCTGCAGGCGTTCCGGATCGCCGATGCCTGTGAGTTGTCCCGCCACGAGAACCGCGTCGTCTACATGGAAGAGATCGGCCGATGAGTGAGCTTGCTGCCCGGATCGCGGGAGCCCCGATCTCGTGGGGTGTCTGCGAGGTGCCCGGCTGGGGGTGGCAGTACGACCCGGTGACGGTGCTCGACGAGATGCGCGAGGTCGGGATCGCCGCGACCGAGTTCGGGCCGGACGGGTTCCTGCCCGATGACCCGGCGGAGAAGGCGAAGACGCTCGCCGATCTGGGACTCCGCGCGGTCGGCGGATTCGTCCCCGTAGTACTGCATGATCCTTCTCAGGACCCGTCCGCGGAGGTTTCGCGGGCGTTGGAGGGGTTCGTCGCGGCGGGGGCCGGCACCTTGGTGCTGGCCGCCGCGACGGGGCAGGACGGGTACGACGACCGCCCGGTGCTGGATGACCGTGGGTGGGAGACCCTGTTCGCCAATCTGGACAAGGTGGCCGCGATCGCGGCCGCGCAAGGCGTTGTCGCGACGCTGCATCCGCACGTCGGCACGATGGTGGAGAACGCCTCCGATGTCGATCGGGTACTGCGTGGATCCACTATCGGTCTCACGCTCGACACCGGTCACCTGCTGATCGGCGGCGTGGATCCGGTGGCGCTCGCGCTCGAGCACACCGATCGAATCCTGCACACGCATCTGAAGGACGTCGACGCCGCGTGGGCCGAGAAGGTCCAGTCCGGCGAGGTCAGCTACACCGACGCGGTGCGGCAGGGCATGTACCGCCCGCTCGGGCAGGGCGACATCGACCTGAGCACGATCGTCGGCGCGCTGGAGAAGGCCGGGTACGACGGGTGGTACGTCCTCGAGCAGGACACGATCCTGCCGGGCCGTCCGAGTGATGCTGGACCCGTCGTCGACGTCCGCGCCAGCATCGACCACCTGCGACGTATCGCCGAGGCGGTCTGATGGCTGACGACGTACTGACGATCGGGCGGATCGGGGTCGACCTCTACCCGCTCCAGACCGGCACGCACCTCGAGGATGTCGAGAGCTTCGGCAAGTTCCTCGGCGGCAGCGCCACCAACGTCGCCGTCGCGGCCGCGCAGCACGGACGCAAGTCGGCCGTGATCAGCCGGACCGGGAACGACCCGTTCGGCAAGTTCATCCACCGGTCGCTGCGGGAACTCGGCGTGGACGACCGGTTCGTCACCGGGGTCGACGGGCTGCCGACGCCGATCACGTTCTGCGAGATCTTCCCGCCGGACGACTTCCCGCTGTACTTCTACCGGTTCCCCAAGGCGCCAGACCTGGTGATCAACCCCGACGAACTGGATCTGCAGGCCATCAAGGACGCCCGGATCTACTGGTCGACGGTGACCGGGTTGTCGGCCGAACCCAGCCGGTCGGCTCACTTCGCGGCCTGGGAGGCGCGGGAGCGCAAGGCGATCACCGTGCTCGACCTGGACTACCGGCCGATGTTCTGGGCCGATCCCAGCGAGGCCCACGAGCAGGTCAGCCGAGCCCTGGCGCACTGCACGGTTGCCGTCGGCAACCGCGAGGAGTGCGAGGTCGCAGTCGGCGAGACCGATCCTGACAAGGCAGCCCAGGCGCTGCTGGATCGCGGACTCGACCTGGCCGTCGTGAAGCAGGGCCCGAAGGGCACTCTCGCGCGCACCCGGGACGAGCGGGTCGAGGTGCCGCCGTTCCCGGTCGAGGTGGTCAACGGGCTCGGTGCCGGCGACGGCTTCGGCGGTGCCCTGTGCCACGGCCTGTTGTCCGGCTGGCCCCTGGAGAAGGTGATCCGCTTCGCCAACACCGCCGGCGCGATCGTCGCCTCGCGTCTGGAGTGCTCGACCGCGATGCCCACCGAAGCCGAGGTTCTGACATTACTGGGGGAGTCCGCATGAACCTGACCGAGATCAGGGCTCGGCATCCGGAGCGGATCGCGGAGGCTTGGCAGCAGCGGCGCAGGCGTGAACTCGTCGGCGAGGATGGGCGGCTGCTGATCGTCGCGGCCGACCACCCGGCGCGTGGTGCCCTCGGCGTGCGGGACGACCGGATGGCGATGGCGAGCCGGCCGGCTTTGATCGACCGCCTCGTGACGGCGCTCGGACGGCCCGATGTCGACGGCGTACTCGCGACTCCGGACGTACTGGAAGACCTTCTGCTGCTCGGTGCACTCGAAGGCAAGGTCGTGATCGGTTCGATGAACCGTGG
Source organism: Kribbella alba (assembly GCF_039529635.1). Lineage (NCBI taxonomy): Bacteria > Bacillati > Actinomycetota > Actinomycetes > Propionibacteriales > Kribbellaceae > Kribbella > Kribbella alba. The sequence continues at coordinate 95,887 of NZ_BAAANE010000004.1, forward strand.
CGGCCTGCAGGGTGCGTCGTTCGAGCTCGACGACCGCTTCACTGCTTATGGCTCCGCGGAGGACATCGCCGCGCGCAGGCTCGACGGCGGCAAGATGCTGACCAGGATCTGCCTCGAGGACGCCGGCACGGTGGCGACCCTGGAGAGCAGCGCCCGCGCGGTCACGGATCTCGCGGAGCGGAAGCTGATGGCGATGGTCGAACCGTTCTGGTCGGTACGCCGCGACGGCCGGGTGACCAACCTGCTCGATCCCGACTCGGTGATCAAATCTGTCCACATCGCCTCGGGGCTCGGCGCGACTAGCGCGTACACCTGGCTCAAGCTGCCGGTGGTGGACGACCTGGATCGGGTGATGGAGGCAACAACGCTGCCGACCCTGCTGCTCGGCGGTGATCCGACTGTCGCTCCCGAGGAAACCTTTGCGTCCTGGGGAAAGGCGCTGAGCCTGCCGTCAGTACGCGGTCTGGTCGTCGGCCGCGCCCTGCTGTTCCCCCCGGACGGCGACGTCGCCTCAGCCGTAGACCAAGCTGCCGCCCTAGTGCACGGAGGTGCCGCATGACCTCGTTGCGCCCGTACCTCGCTGAAGCCAACGCCGGAGGTACCGCATGACGTCCTGGTTCCGCCCGGCGGGTTCTACCGCGCGGGATGGGTTCGAGCTCGCGGTCAGTCCTGGGGAGCAGGACTGGAACCACACCGGCCTGTACGTCGCAACGCTGCGGCCCGGGCAGTCCGTCGAGTTCGACACAGGCGACTGCGAATACCTGGTGCTCCCGCTGAGCGGATCCGCCGAGGTGATCGTCGACGGCGAGACGCTTCCGCTAGGTGGTCGCGCCGACGTCTTCACCGGCCCGACCGATTTCGCCTACGTGCCGCGCGGAACCACTGTGGCGGTCGTGAGCGCTGGTGGCGCCCGGATCGCCTTCCCGCACGCGCGGGCAGCGTCGGACTACCCGTTCCGGCGGATCGGTGTCGAGCAGGTCGAGACCGAACTGCGGGGTGCGGGGGTCGCCTCCCGGCAGGTGCGGAACTTCGGCACGCCGGCTGTGCTCGAGGCGGACTCGATCATCGCGTGCGAGGTTCTCACCCCGGCCGGGAACTGGTCGTCGTACCCGCCGCACAAGCACGACGAGCACAAGCCTGGCAAGGAGAGCGAGCTCGAGGAGATCTACTACTTCGAGCTACAGCTGTCCGACGATGCCCCAGAAGGTGTCAAGGGCAACGACCCGATCGGTTACCAGCGGGTCTACGGCACCGAGGACCGCCCCATCGACGTACTGGCCGAAGTCCGCAGTGGGGATCTGGTGCTGGTGCCTCATGGGTGGCATGGTCCGGCGATGGCGCCTCCTGGTTATGACATGTACTACCTGAATGTGATGGCCGGGCCTGGTACGGAGCGGGAGTGGCTGATCAGCGACGACCCACAACACGGTTGGGTCCGGGAACTATGGAGCACCCAGCAGCTCGATCCGCGGCTGCCCTTCGGGGAGGACCGATGACCACGGCTTTCCCGGCTCGCCCTGAGCGGATTGGCCCTGAGCGGGTTGGGCCTGAGCGGGTTGGGCCTGGGACGGCTCGTCCGCGGCGACCTTTCGGAACAACGATGACGGCAATCGGAGGACAGCGATGACGGTTCGTCTCACGGTCGCCCAGGCACTGGTGCGATTCCTGAGCGTCCAGTACTCGGAGCGCGACGGGCAGCGGCAGAAGCTGTTCGCGGGCTGCTTCGGCATCTTCGGTCACGGCAACGTGGCCGGTCTCGGCCAGGCCCTGTTGCAGGCTGAGCTCGATGATCCCGAAGCGCTGCCGTACATCCTGGCCCGCAACGAGCAGGCCATGGTGCACAGCGCTTCTGCCTTCGCCCGCACCCGCGACCGCCTACAGACCTACGCCTGCACCGCAAGCATCGGCCCCGGCTCGACCAACATGGTCACCGGCGCAGCTCTCGCCACGGTCAACCGGCTGCCGGTCCTGCTCCTCCCTTCGGATGTGTTCGCGACCCGGGTGGCGACGCCCGTGCTGCAGGAGTTGGAGAGTTTCTCCGCCGGCGACATCTCCGTGAACGACGCGTTCCGGCCCGTGTCGAAGTACTTCGACCGCATCTGGCGGCCCGAGCAGTTGCCGTCGGCGCTGCTGAACGCCATGCGGGTGCTGACCGACCCGGTGGAGACCGGCGCGGTGACACTGGCTCTGCCGCAAGATGTCCAGGCCGAGGCCCACGACTGGCCGGAGGAGCTCTTCGCAGAGCGCACCTGGTACGTCAGCCGCCCGTTGCCGGAGGCATCGATTGTCGACAAAGCGGTAGGGCTCCTACGGGCCTCTGAGCGGCCGCTGATCGTCGCGGGCGGCGGGGTGGCCTACTCGCAGGCGCAGGACGCCCTGCGCGAGTTCGCGGAGGCGACCGGTATTCCGGTGGCTGAAAGTCAAGCGGGCAAGGGATCGCTGCGCTACGACCACCCGCAGTCGGTGGGCGCGATCGGGTCCACCGGAACGACCGCGGCGAACGCGCTGGCCCGCGAGGCCGACCTGGTGATCGGCATCGGGACCCGCTTCGCCGACTTCACGACGGCGTCGCGGACGGTCTTCCAGAACCCGGACGTGCGGTTCGTCAACATCAATGTCGCGCGCTTCGACGGTAGCAAGCATGCGGGCCTTCCTCTCGTCGCAGATGCCCGGGAAGCCCTTGTTTCCTTGCGGTCTGCGATCGGTGATTGGTCTGTACAGGAAAAGTACAAGGATTTGACCGCCGAGCTGGCACGAGTTTGGGACGCAGTCGTCGAGCAGGCGTACAACCCGCCTGCCGAGGTTGTGGAAAACCTCGCGGAAGGTCTACTGACGCAGGGCGAGGTGCTCGGCGTCGTCAACGAATTGTCGGAGCCACGTGATGTGGTGGTTTGTGCAGCCGGTTCGATGCCGGGTGACCTGCACAAGCTGTGGCGGACACGCGACCCGAAGGGATACCACGTCGAATATGGCTACTCCTGTATGGGTTACGAGATCGCCGGCGGCCTGGGCGTCCGCCTCGGCGCACCGGATCGCGACGTCTTCGTCATGGTCGGCGACGGGTCGTACCTGATGATGTCCAGCGAGCTCGTCACGGCCGTCCAGGAGAACGTGAAGATCATCGTGGTCCTGGTGCAGAACCACGGCTTCGCCTCCATCGGCGCACTGTCGGAATCCCTCGGCTCCCAGCGCTTCGGTACCGCGTATCGCAAGCGCAGCGGGGACGGGCGGCTCGACGGCGACTACCTGCCGGTGGATCTCACGGCGAACGTGCGGAGCCTCGGCGTCGAGGTGATCGAGGTGAACAGCCGCGCGGAGCTGGAGAAGGCGATCGGGACGGCCAAGGCGGCGACCGGGCCGATCGCGATCCACGTCAAGACGGATCCGCTGATCGGCGCGCCCGACAGCGATTCCTGGTGGGACGTCCCTGTCAGCCAGGTCTCGTCGCTGGAGTCCACCCGGACCGCATCCGCGTCGTACGAGGAATCGAAGCAGGCACAACGGCCGTATCTCGCACCTGTCGAGGGGGAGTTCTGATGGGCAAGGTCAACGTCGGCAGCGCGCCGGACTCCTGGGGCGTCTGGTTCGCGGACGATGCGCAGCAGACGCCGTGGGAGCGGTTCCTCGACGAGGTCGCCGCCGCGGGGTACACGCGGATCGAGCTGGGACCGTACGGCTACCTGCCCACCGATCCCGCGCGGCTGAAGGAAGAGCTGGACAAGCGCGGCCTCGAGGTGACGGCCGGCACGATCTTCGAGCACCTGCACCGGCCGGACTCGTGGGAGTCGACCTGGCGTGACGTGTCGGCCGTGGCGGAACTGACCGCCGCGATGGGCGCGAAGCATCTCGTCGTGATCCCGTCGATGTGGCGGGACTCGGTCACCGGCGAGATCGTCGAGCCGCCGCTGGACGACGAGAGCCGGACGCGGCACGGTCGCCAGATGACCGAGCTCGGTCGGCGCATCGCCGCGGAGTACGGGCTGAAGACACAGTTCCACCCGCACGCCGACGCGCATGTCGACACGCACGAGAACGTCGAACGCTTCCTCGCCGAGACCGACGGGGAGCACGTCAACCTGTGTCTGGACACGGGGCACATCAGCTACTGCGGCGGTGACAACCTGAAGCTGATCCAGGACTACCCGGACCGGATAGGTTACGTGCACCTCAAGCAGGTCGATCCGAATGTGCTGGACTCCGTCATCGAGCAGGGACTGGGCTTCGGTGAGGCGGTGAAGCGGGGGGTGATGTGTGAGCCGCCGCAAGGTGTCCCCGACCTGCCGCCGGTGCTGGATGCGCTGTCGAAGCTCGACGTCGACCTGTTCGCGATCGTCGAGCAGGATCTATATCCCTGTCCATCCGACGTGCCGCTGCCGATCGCGGAGCGGACGCTGTCGTACCTCATGACCCACGGGGGTGGTGTATCCGTTTGACGGCCAGCAGAGTATGCACTCTCTCTGGTCACACCCAACGCCGCGGCGTTACCGCGGAACGTCTGAAAGGCTGGTTGTACTCATGGTTCGGTGGCAGAAGAAGGCGGTGGCCACGGGGGCGGCCCTGGTCCTGGTCGTGGCGCTTGGCGCCTGTAGCTCCTCGGGCGGCAAGAAGGCGGAACAGAACACGGGGGCGGCCGCCGGCAACGTCGCGAACACCCCGCGCATGAAGGTCGCGCTCATCACGCACGCGGCCCCTGGTGACACGTTCTGGGACCTGGTTCGCAAGGGCGCCGAGGCGGCCGCGGCGAAGGACAACGTGGAACTGCAGTACTCAGCTGACCCGGACGGCGCCGGACAGGCGAACCTGGTGCAGACCGCGATCGACTCCAAGGCAGACGGCATCGCCGTGACCCTGGCCAAGCCGGACGCGATGGCGGCCAACGTCAACAAGGCCGTCGCCGCCGGCGTGCCGGTCGTCGCTCTCAACGGCGGCATCGACGTCTGGAACACCAAGACCAAGGGCGTGCTCGGCTACTTCGGGCAGGACGAGCGGATCGCCGGTCAGGCCGCGGGTTTGAAGCTCAGCGAACTGGGGGCCAAGAAGGTCGTCTGCGTGATCCAGGAGCAGGGCCACGTCGGCCTGGAAGCTCGGTGCCAGGGCGTGAAGGAGAAGTTCAGCGGCACGACCGAGAAGATCTACATCACCGGCACGGACATGCCCGGCAGCCAGACCACGATGACGTCGAAGCTGCAGCAGGACAAGTCGATCGACTACGTGATGACCCTGGGTGCGCCGTTCGCGCTGGCCGCGGTGAAGTCGGCCAAGGACGCCGGATCCTCGGCGAAGGTGGCGACCTTCGACACCAACAAAGAGCTCATCAGCTCGATCAAGTCCGGTGACGTCCAGTTCGCCGTCGACCAGCAGCCGTACGTACAGGGTTACCTGGCTGTGGACAGCCTGTGGCTCTACAAGACGAACGGCAACACCATCGGTGGCGGACAGGCCACTCTGACCGGCCCGGCGTTCATCGACAAGAACAACGTCGCCGCCGTCGAGAAGTTCGCCGCCAACGGCACGCGATGAGGTAAGGATCATGACAGAGACACTCGTCAAACCGCCGACGGCGGTCGACGACCGGGTGAGCAGTCGCTCGCTCGGCGCCCGGCTCCTCAGCCGGCCAGAGATCGGCTCCCTCGTGGGCGCCGCAGTGGTGCTGGTGTTCTTCCTCATCACCGCACCGACCTTCCGTGACCCCGCTGCCAGCGGCACGATCGTCTACCAGGCGGCTCTGATCGGCGTGATGGCCGTTCCGGTCGCACTCCTGATGATCGGCGGCGAGTTCGACCTGTCGGCGGGCGTCGCCGTCACCACCTCAGGTCTCACCGCGGCGCTGTTCTCGTTCCAGTTCAGCACCAACGTCTGGGTGGGGGTCCTGGTCGCCTTGGTGGTATCGCTGGCGATCGGCGCCTTCAACGGCTGGTTGCTGATGAGGACCGGTCTACCTAGCTTCCTGGTGACGCTGGGTACGTTCTTCATCCTGCAGGGCCTGAACCTCGCGGTCACCCGGCTGATGTCCGGCTCGGTGTCGTCGAACTCGATCAGCGACATGGACGGTTACACCTCCGCCTCGAAGATCTTCGCCTCCCAGTTCAAGGTCGGACCGGTCACGGTGAAGATCCTGATCGTCTGGTGGATCCTGTTCGTCGTCGCCGGCACCTGGGTGCTGCTGAAGACGAGGATCGGTAACTGGATCTTCGCGGTCGGCGGGGACGCGGCGGCGGCTCGGGCCGTCGGTGTCCCGGTCAAGAAGGTCAAGATCGGCCTGTTCATGACCGTCGGGTTCTTCGCCTGGTTCTCCGGCATGCACCTGCTCTTCACCCAGAGCAGCGTGCAGTCCGGCGAGGGTGTCGGCAAGGAGTTCATCTACATCATCGCCGCGGTCGTCGGCGGCTGTCTGCTGACCGGCGGTTTCGGCTCGGTGGTTGGTTCGGCGATCGGTGCCTTGATCTTCGGCATGACCCAGCTCGGGGTGGTCTACGCGCACTGGAACGCCGACTGGTTCAAGGCGTTCCTCGGCGTCATGTTGCTGCTGGCAACAATCGTCAACCTCGTGGTGAAGAAGAGGGCGGATCTGAGATGACCACGACCGAGAGTTTCGCCGAAGAGGCGAGCACCAGCCCGAACACGCCGATCGTCCACCTGGACGACGTCGGCAAGAGCTACGGCAACGTGCACGCGCTGCGTGGGGTCTCCCTGTCGGTCAGGCAGGGTGAGATCACGTGCGTGCTGGGCGACAACGGCGCGGGCAAATCGACGCTGATCAAGATCATCGCCGGCCTGCACGAGCACACCGACGGCATCTTCTCGGTGAACGGCGAGGAGCGGCACTTCAGCTCTCCGCGCGAGTCGATGGACAGCGGGATCGCCACGGTCTATCAGGACCTGGCGCTGGCTCCGCTGATGTCGGTCTGGCGGAACTTCTTCCTCGGCAACGAGATCACCAAGGCGTTCGGCACGCTCGACGCCGCCAAGATGAAGAAGATCGCGAGTGAGGAACTGACCAAGATGGGGATCTCGCTCCCCAACCTGGAGCAGCCCGTCGGCATGTTGTCGGGTGGCCAGCGCCAGTGCATCGCGATCGCGCGGGCGATCTACTTCGGTGCCAAGGTGCTGATTCTGGATGAGCCGACCGCCGCTCTCGGCGTGCGACAGTCCGGAGTGGTGCTGAAGTACGTCGTGAAGGCACGCGACGCCGGTCTGGGCGTCGTCTTCATCACGCACAACCCGCACCACGCCTACCTGGTCGGCAACCACTTCGTCGTCCTCAAGCTGGGCCGCGTCGCGCTCGACACCCATCGAGCCGACATCACCCTGGAACAGCTGACCAACGAGATGGCCGGCGGCTCCGAGCTCGAGGCGCTCAGCCACGAGCTCCGCGGGGTCGACGCGACGGCCGTGGTGCAACCAACCCAGGGGCCGGTCAGGATTCATTCCCCATTGGAGAACGCATGACACAGCAGGACCTCAGGGTCGGCATCATCGGTGTCGGGATGATGGGTGCCGATCATGCCGAGCGGGTGGCCAGTCGGATCTCGGGCGCCCGGTTGGTCGCGGTGTCCGACCCGGACGTGGCCCGGGCGACGGCCCTGGCCACTGCGCTCGACGGCGTACGGGTGATCGACGATCCGCTGGCGCTGGTCGGCGACGCCGAGGTGGACGCGGTGATCATCGCGTCCCCCGGTTTCGCCCACGCCGAGCAGTTGATGGCGTGCCTGGAGCACGGCAAACCGGTGCTCTGCGAGAAGCCACTCACGATGGACGCCGAGTCGTCCTTGCGGGTGGTCGAGGCTGAGCACAAGGTAGGACGGCCGCTGATCCAGGTCGGGTTCATGCGCCGCTTCGACCCGGAGTACGCGGCGTTGAAGCAGTTGCTCGACTCGGGTGAGCTGGGCCGGACGCTGCTGCTGCACAACGTGCACCGGAACAAGACCGTCCCGGAGACGTTCCGCAGCGAGATGATCGTGCGCGACTCCCTGGTGCACGAGGTCGATGTGGCGCGCTGGTTGTTCGATGACGAGATCGTCCGCATCACCGTGCACGCCCCGACGCCCACCAGCCTGGTGGGTGAGGGAGTGCTCGACCCGCAGTTCGCGGTGTTCGAGATGGCGAACGGCGCGATCGCCGACGTGGAGGTTTTCGTCAACTTCCAGGTCGGGTACGAGGTGCGCTGCGAGGCCGTGGCGGAGCAGGGCAGCGCGGCGATCGGCCTCGGTGTCGACGTCTTGACCAAGAAGGCCGGACACTGGGGAGGGGCGGTGCCGGACGACTTCCGGGTCCGCTTCGGGCTGGCGTACGACATCGAGGTCCAGCGCTGGGTGAACGCCGCGGCGAAGGGTGAGATCGACGGCCCGACGGCCTGGGACGGGTATGCCGCCGCCGCGGTCTGCACGGCCGGCGTGCAGTCGCTGCAGGAACGCCGTCCGGTGGAGGTCGAGATGGTACGCCGTAGCGAGGTGCTCGGGTGAAACTCAGCCTCGACCCCTACATGTTCCGGCGGGTTCCGTTGCTGGAACTGCCCGGTCTCGTCGCCGATCTCGGCTACGAGTGGCTGGAGCTCTCGCCCCGGGACGACTTCCTGCCCTTCTTCAACCACCCGCGGGTGGACGACGCGAGGGTGGCGGCCTTCCGGACCGAGCTGGACGCCGCAGGGGTCGGGATCTCGTCGGTGCTCCCGCTGTACAAGTGGTCGGGGCCTGATGAGGACGAGCGGCAGGCGGCGGTCCGGTACTGGAAGCGCGCGATCCGGATCACCGCCGAGCTCGGCGTCGACGTGATGAACTCCGAGTTCAACGGCAGGCCGGAACAGGCGGCCCGGAGTGAGTCGCAGTTCTGGCGCTCGATGGAGGAACTACTGCCGGTCTTCGAGGCCGAGGGCGTCCGGTTGGTGCTGGAACCGCACCCGGACGACTTCGAGGAGGATGGCAAGGCCGCGATCGACCTGATCCGCGGCATCAACCACCCGCTGGTCAGCTTCCTGTACTGCGCGCCGCACACCTTCCACATGGGCAACGACGCCCCCGGGATCATCAGCTATGCGGGTGAGCTGCTGACCAACATCCACGTCGCCGACTCGTTCGACCACACCGGGTCGTCGGGTCTGCGCTACATCGTCAACCCGCCCGGTTCGACCGTCCGGGTGCACCAGCACCTGGACATCGGCCAGGGCGAGGTCGACTTCGACGAGCTGTTCGCGAGCCTGGCGACGATCGGCTTCGACGGCACCGTGACTGCCTGTGTCTTCGCCTGGGAGGAACGTGCCCGGGAATCGAGCACGTTCATGCGCGAGAAGATCACCGACTTACTGATGAAGCAAGGGATGCAGCTGTGAGCATTGAGCGAATCACCCATCTGATCGGCGGGACGCCCTGGACGGGTGTTTCCGAGCGCACCGGAAAGGTCTACAACCCCGCCACCGGTGAGGTGACCGGCGAGCTCGACCTGGCTTCGGCCGCGACCGTCGACGAGATCGTCAAGGTCGCGAACGACGCCTCGAAAGCCTGGGGCAAGACGTCGCTGACCAAGCGCGCGCAGGTGCTGTTCGCCTTCCGCGAGCTGCTGAACGAGCGCAAGGAGGACATCGCCGCACTGATCACCGCCGAGCACGGCAAGGTGCTGTCCGACGCGCTCGGTGAGGTGACCCGGGGTCTGGAGGTGGTCGAGTTCGCCTGCGGTATCCCGCACCTGATGAAGGGCGGCTTCAGTGAGAACGTGTCGACCAACGTCGACGTGTACTCGATCCGCCAGCCGCTCGGCACGGTCGCGGTGATCTCGCCGTTCAACTTCCCCGCGATGGTCCCGCTCTGGTTCGTTCCGATCGCCGTTGCCTGTGGCAACAGCGTGGTGATCAAGCCGTCGGAGAAGGACCCGTCGGCGGTGAACGCGGTCGCCGCGCTCTGGAAGGAGGCCGGCCTCCCGGACGGCGTGATGAACGTCGTGCACGGCGACAAGGAGGCCGTCGACCGGCTGCTCGAGCACCCGGACATCAAGGCCGTCTCCTTCGTCGGCTCGACCCCGATCGCCCGCTACGTCTACGAGACCGGCACGGCCCACGGCAAGCGGGTCCAGGCGCTCGGTGGCGCGAAGAACCACATGGTCGTGCTACCCGACGCCGACCTCGACCTGGCCGCGGACGCCGCGGTCAACGCCGGCTTCGGCTCGGCGGGAGAGCGCTGCATGGCGATCTCCGCGCTGATCGCGGTCGAGCCGGTCGCCGACGAGCTGATCGGCAAGATCCGCGAGCGGATGGCGACGCTCAAGACCGGCGACGGAACGCGAGGCTGCGACATGGGACCGCTCGTCACCGGCCAGCACCGCGAGAAGGTCGTCGGGTACGTCGAGGCGGGCGTCGAGGCGGGCGCCGAACTGACCGTCGACGGCCGCGAAGGACCCTTCGACGGTGGCGACGACGGCTTCTGGCTCGGCCCGACCCTGTTCGACAAGGTCACACCGGACATGTCGATCTACACCGACGAGATCTTCGGTCCGGTGCTCTCGGTCGTCCGCGTTCCCTCGTATGACGCGGCGCTCGACCTGGTGAACTCGAACCCTTACGGCAACGGCACGGCGATCTTCACCAACGACGGCGGCGCGGCCCGTCGGTACCAGACGGAGGTGGAGGTCGGCATGGTCGGGGTCAACGTCCCGATCCCGGTCCCGATGGCGTACTACTCCTTCGGTGGCTGGAAGAACTCCCTCTTCGGTGACACCCATGCCCACGGCACCGAGGGAGTCCACTTCTTCACCCGCGGAAAGGTCATCACCTCCCGCTGGCTGGACCCGTCCCACGGCGGCCTCAACCTGGGTTTCCCGACCCACGACTGAGGTGGGTGTGAGGGTGTAGCGTCGAGGACAACCACCGGGGCATGAGGAGTACCGCGGCGTACGAGGCCCGTCCCGGACGGGCCCAGCCATCCGAGTCGAGCCCTGGAGTGCCTCATGGCAAAGAACAAAGGCGGACGCGAAGTCCGCAAACCCAAGCAACCTAAACAGGCGAAGGCCAACCCGAGCGACAGCGTGATCGTGCCGCCGACCAAGCAGGGTCGCAAGTAGGTTGCATGCGGCGGCCGGATGAGCTGCAAGCTCAGCCGGCCGCGTCCGCAGCACACGGCCGGCGCGGCGCCGCAGTACCGGTGCCGGCGCGGCGTTCCGTAGTAGAGGTCAGATCTGGCTGACCGGGCGGGGCTGCAGGCCCGCGTCGCGGTAGCAGGCGTCGATCAGTTCCATCGTGTCGACTGCGTCGTCCGCGTCGATCGGTAGCGGCGTTCCCTCGCGCAGGTGCGCGGTGAACGCCTCGAGCTGGTAGGTGTACGACGACTTCCGTCCCAGGTGCTCGACCCAGGTGTCTTCCTTGGTCTTCACTGTGACCCGGTCGTCCAGGTGAGGGAGCACGAAGTTCGGCGCGAAGGCCTCTCCGCGGGTCCCGACGATGCGGCAGCTGAAGTCGACCTCCTCGGCGGCCATGCTGGTGCGGACCGCGCCCGTCGCGCCGTTGGGGAAGACCAGGTCGGCGTTGAGCCACTCGTCGACGCCCGGCACCCGCTTGCGCTCACCGGCGCGCGCGTTCGCCAGCTTCGGCAGCCCGCCCGCCCATGGCGCGAACATCCGCTGCGCGTGCAAGGCATAACAGCCGACATCCATGACGGCCCCACCGGCAAGAGCCAATGACCACCGCGGATCGTCGTCCGCGGGCGGCGGCATCACCATCGTCGTCTCGACGTGCTGCAGGTCGCCGAGCTCCCCCTTCGCCAGTAGCTCCTGCAGCCTGCGGGTCACCGGGTGGAAGAGGTAGTGGAAGCCTTCCATCACCGTGACACCCCGCTCGCGAGCCGCGTCGCGGACCTGCGCGGCCTCGGTGGCGTTGCTGGCCGACGGCTTCTCCGTCAGCACGTGCTTGCCCGCGGCAATGGCCTTGAGGTTCCACGGACCGTGTAGTCCGTTGGCGAGCGGGTTGTAGATCGCCTCGACCTCGGGATCGTTGATGACGTCGTCGTAGGAGGCATGGACCCGCTCGACTCCGTGTTCCGCCGCGAACGCCTCGGCTCGATCGGAATCCCGCGCGGCGACGGCGACCAGCCGGGCGCCGGTCAGCTTGGCGGGCTCGGCGATGGCCCTGCCCGCGATTCGGGCGGCGCCGAGGATACCGATGCGAAGCGGTTCCATGCCTTCTCCTTCAGATGTCGTCCGTGCGGCGGCGTACGGCGTGCTCGTCGAGGGCTTGCTGCAAGCTGTCGTCCGGCCAGTCCTCGTCGAGGGCCTGCCGGACGAGGTCAGCCTGGGTCTGTGGGGCGAGGCCGCCGATCGGCTGGTCCCGGTCCAGGTTGGTCGGAAAAGCGTATCCCTCGGCGCACGCCGCGATCACGTTGTCCAGACCGAAGGCGCCATCCTGCCCGAGTTCGCGCAGTACGGGATAGAGGGTGACCGCCATCCGGACCCGGTCGACGCTCTCCATCGCCCGGCCGAACGCGGACGAGATCTGCAGCAGGTTCGCCATCCGCCTGATCGACTCCGAGTGGTTGCTGCCGGCAGCGTGGAAGAGAGCCGGGTTGAAGAACACCGCGTCTCCCTTCTCCAGTGGTAACTGCACGTGATTGGCGACGAAGTGCTCGCCGAACTCCGGGCGCCGCCAAGCGAGGTAGCCCAGCTCGTACTTGTGCGAGTGCGGCAGGTACAGCGTCGGCCCGGTCTCGACCGGCATGTCACAGTGCGCTACCGCTCCCTGCAGGGTGAGCACGCTCGACAGCCTGTGCACATGAGCAGGGTAGAGAGCCGCGACCTCGTTCGACTGGAAGCCGAGGTGATAGTCCCGATGTACGGTCTGACCTTCACCTCCTGGATTCACAACGTTCACCTGCGAGGTCAGCTGGTACGCCGGTCCGAGCCAGGCGTTCGCCACCAGTGCCAGCAGGTCGTTCGCATAGTAGGCGGCGAACACCTCGGGAGCCCTGATCGCCAGCTTCTCCAGCGCGTTCCAGACGCGGTCGTTCGCGCCCGGCTTGGCGAAGTGGTCGCCGGCGGCGGTTCCGGCCTCGCGTTGGTCCACGATCATCCGGTTGAACTCGGCGGTCGTCGCATCAACCACCTCATTGCCGAAGGCACCCTTCAGTACGACGATCCCGGGTCCCTCGCTGAGCGCCTTCGCCAACTCCGTCTGCACTTGCCGGGGATCCTCCTCGCGGATGCGCGTGGCGTCGTACAGGGGGACCTGCTGCTCGATGCGCTCGGCATACGGGTAGTCGGCGGCATCGGTCTGCTCCTTGAGGACCTGCAGGAGGTCCTCGAGTCTCGCGTCCTCGGCGCGTAGCCAGACTTTGCTCATTGGTGGCTCCTCTCGTTGGTACTCAACCTGGTGACTCATTGAAGGTTTCGCTGGACCTGAAATCCGCCGAGAACGCCCGTCGTCCGCGGGCCGGCAGTAGAGTCAGCGTGGGGGTCCTGTGGTGGTGCGGGGGATGAGGGTCGGGGGGATTGTCTGGTCGGGGGTGGTCGGGGTGCCGGCTAGGCGGGCCAGGGCTGTGGTGGTGGCGTGGGCGGCTAGGCGCGGGGTGTCTTGGGCGATGGTGGTGAGGTCGATGTGGGAGAGGGCGGCGACAGTGGTGTTGTCGTAGCCGATGACGGAAAGCTCGTCGGGGACTCGCCTGGACTGACGGATGATGTCGAGGAACCCGACTGCCGATCTGTCGTTGAAGACCGTGACGGCGGTTGCTCGCGGGGCGTCGTCGAGGAAGGTTTTCGCCGCGCGGGCGCCTTCGTCCTCGGTGGGGCCGCCGGGGACGATGAGCGGGGTCAGGCGTGCTGCGCGCATGGTGTTGCGGTAACCGGTTCGGCGTTCCGGGCTGCCTGGGGTTTTGCCGCCGTCGATGTGCGCGATTTTGGTGTGGCCTAGGGCGAGTAGGTGTTCAACGGCTAGGCGGGAGCCGGTGGTGTCGTCGGTGCGGACTACGTCGACGCCGGGTGCCCTGACTTTACGGGCTACTACGACGGTGGGTTGGGATTCGGCGAGGGCCGCCAGGGCCGAGGGCTTCAAGGTCGGGCCCAGGAGGATCAGCGCCTCGCAGCGGTAGTCCAACAACGATTGGACGGCTCGCGACTCGGAGCGGCTGGGGGCGACCGCGCTGAGAGCGAGGTCATAGCCGGCGGATTCGGCGGCTGTGTACAGGGCTTCGACGAGGTCCCCGTGAAAACTCGCCTGTACGTCGAAGGTCACGCCGAGCAGGCGGGTCCTCGTACGGCCGAGCAGGCGGGCTCGGTGATCAGGGCGGTAGCCGAGTTCGGCGCCGGCCGCCAGCACCCTGGCACGGGTGGCGTCGCTCGCCCCGGGAGCATCGCGGTACACGATCGAAACGAGCGCGCGGGAGACCCCGGCCAGCGCGGCGACATCCTCCATGGTCGGACGGCCCATGCGGTTCAGCTTCCCATCTTGGATCGGGTCTTGACGCCACTATCAAAGCAGGGTTCGCTAGCATCTGACTAGAGCGCTCTAGTAGCGACAGCGTAAGCGATCGAAGGGGAGCCGCGGATGCGTACGGATCACGGGCTGCAGGTGGTCAGGTTCGGATTGATCGGGGCGGGCCGGATCGGGGCGATGCATGCCCGGAACATCGCACGCCGGGTCCCCGGGGCCGAGCTCATGGCCGTGGCGGACCCCCGGGAGGAAGCGGCGCGAGCCCTTGCGGCGCAGTACGACGCGAAGGCACTGGATGTCGACGACCTGTTGAAGGATCCCGAGATCGACGCGGTCGCGATCACTGCGATCGCGGCGGCGCATTCCGAGCTGATCGTCAAGGCGGCGCAGGCCGGCAAGGCGATCTTCAGCGAGAAGCCCGCCTCGCTTGATCTCGAGGAGATCGATCGCGCCATCGCTGCAGTCAAGCAGGCGGAGGTTCCGCTGCAGATCGGCTTCAATCGAAGGTTCGCCAAGGACTTCGCCCAAGCGAAGAAGGTTATTGCGGAAGGCGGAATCGGTACTCCGCAGCTGATGCGCTCGATCACCAGGGATCCGGGATGGCCCGCGGGGCTTTCCAACGCGGCGGGTGTCCGGCCATGGACGATCTTCCGCGAGACGTTGATCCACGACTTCGACGCGCTGCTGTGGCTGAACGAAGGAGCCGAGCCGGTCGAGGTGTACACGAAAGCCGACGCCCTGGTCGCCCCGCAGTACAAGAAGGACGGGCTGCTCGACACAGCCGTCGTCATGATCACGTTCGACAATGGCGCGATCGCGACGGCGGAGGCGAATTTCTCCGCGCTCTACGGGTACGACGTACGTGCCGAGGTGTTCGGTTCGAAGGGCATGGTGACGGCGGGACGCCATGCCAGTAGTCCGCTGGTGCACTACAACGCCGAAGGATTGCAGCAGCAGACGCTCCGAAGCGACGAGGAGATGTTCGCGGACGCCTATACCGAGGAACTCATCGAATTCGCCGCGGCGGTCCGCAACAAAACGACCCCGTCGCCCGGTGGTGAAGTTGCGCGCAGGGCACTCCGGGTCGCGCTCGCAGCGATGAAATCGCACGAGGAAAGCCGGCCGGTCCAGCTGAAGGAGTTCGCGTGAAGCTCGCGGTCTGCGCCGAGATGGTGTTCACGGATCTCCCGTTGCCGCAACGGATCGAGCGCATCCACCGAGGCGGTTTCGAGGTGGAGATCTGGAACTGGACGACCAAGGACATCGACGCGCTGATCGCTACCGGGGCGACCTTCTCGTCGATGACCGGCTACGTCAGCGGCTCGCTGACCTATGACCAGGACGAACTACTCAAGACAGCCGAGCAGTCCGTGGAGGTGGCGAGGAGGCTGAACTGTCCGCGGCTCAACCTGCACGGCGGCGCACTCGACGATCGCGGCCTGCCCGTCGTCCCGCAGTACGAAATGACAGGGGCGATGTGGCTGGCCGCGGAGAAGACGCTCGCACGGTTGGCGAAGTTGGGGGAGGACAACGACGTCATGTTCGTGCTGGAGAACCTCAACACCGAGGTGGACCATCCGGGCGTGCCGTTCGCGAAAGCGAAGGACGTCCTCGCGCTGGTCAAGGCTGTCGATCACCCGAATCTCCGAATGATGCTGGATCTCTACCACGCGCAGATCGGCGAAGGAAACCTGATCGCGCTGCTGGAGAAGGCCATTTCCTACATCGGTGAAATCCAGGTCGCGGATGTTCCCGGCCGCTACGAACCGGGCACGGGCGAGATCAACTATCCGGCCGTCGCCGAGGCGCTGCGGCAGCTCGGCTATGACGGCACGGTCGGGCTGGAGGCCTTTCCACAAAGCGACAGCGACCTGGCGCTGCGTAGGTTCCGGGCCGCGTTCACAAACGAAGAGATCTGATCAAATCCCGCCTCTGACTCGACGGTGGGCCCCTGACGCCCCAAGATGTGCCCATGAGCACCGTCCAGGTCAGCGTTGACCGCACCAGCCGTACCCCGCTTCACGTACAGCTAGCACAGCAACTCGAAGCGGCGATCCAGGGCGGTGAGCTGCCGGTCGGTTCCCGGCTCAGCAACGAGGTGGACCTCGCGGAGGCGTACGGCCTGAGCCGGCCCACGGTGCGCCAGGCCATAGCCCGCCTGGTCGACCAGGGCCTGCTGGTGCGCAAGCGCGGCGTCGGTACTCAGGTAGTAGGCAACTCCGGGCAGGTACGGCGCTCGCTGGAGCTCACCAGCCTGTACGACGACCTGTCCGCGGCACACCGCAAACCACAGACAGAGGTGCTGCGGTTCGGTATCGCCCCTGCGAGCGCGGAGGTGGCTATCGCCTTGCAATGCGAGGAGGGCGATCGCGTACTGCGGCTGGAGCGGCTCCGGCAAGCAGATGGCGAACCGCTCGCCCTCATGCGCAACTGGTTGCCGCCAGAGATGCTCGACACGAACCACCCGAACACCCTGGCCGACCAGGGACTCTACGAGTTGCTCAGGGCCGAGGGGGTTCGCCTGAAGGTGGCGCACCAGACGATCTCGGCTCTGCCGGCTACACCCGAACAAGCCCGGCTCCTGTCGGAGGAGCCGGGCTCTCCACTGCTTGCGACGACACGGATCACCTACGACGATCACGGTCGCGCTGTGGAGTACGGGCGACACCTGTTCCGTGCGTCCCGCTATGCCTTCGAACACACCCTCGTCCACCGCTGACCCACCCCTCAGAAGGCCGGCGATGGACGAGGGCAGCACCTACTTCGTCGCCGACCGGCCGCCCGGGAACTTCCAGAGCTTGCTGTCAGCCATGGCGGTCAGTTGGTCGGTTGTGTAGGCGGGCTTCACCCGGGTGTGCTTGGAGCCCTTCTCCTGCGGTGCGTTGTAGCTCGTCATGCTGATGGAGCGACCATCCGGGTAGTTGATCGTGATGACGTTGGACAGGACGCCCTCGATGCTGTTGCGCTCATCCGCGTAGGTGGGCGCGTCCTTCGACCAGCTGAGCACGGACCCGTCCGACCGCACTGTGCAGTGCTGCAGGCCTTCCGGCGGGCACTTGGACACCGCTGCATCAGTCGTGAGGAACACGTCGACCCGCGACGCGCCCTTCCCGTCGTTGATGACATACGCGGCGCCGTTGAAGCCCTCGTTGCCGCCGCCCCAGGTGGTCGGCTTGATCAGCTGCGGCGAGCCCGGCAGCACCTTCTTCAGTGTCGCGAGCGTGGTGGGCAGCGGAACGATCGGCGGCTTGGCCTGGATCGACACCGGACCACCAGTGGGAGTCGGTACCGACTGCTTCGGTGGGAACCCCCACAGCTCGCTGTCGGCCAACTTGGTCAGCTGGGCAACGGAGAACACCGGCTTCGGACGGGTGTGCTCGGCGTCCTTCTCCTGCGGACCGTTGAGGCTCATCAGGTTGACGTTCGAGCCGTCCGGCCGGTAGAGCTCGACCCTGTTCGTGATCACGCCGCCGGGGTTCCCGCCGTTGGGGTAGACCGGCTCGTCGGCGTAGGAGACCAGCACGGATCCGTCCGCCTGGATCTTGCAGTTGCGAACCCCCACGTCGGCGCAGGTCTTCTTGTAGTTGACGGTCTGCACGGTGGCCGTGACCAAGGACGCGCCGTTGCCGTCGTCAACGATGACGGATGCTCCGTTGAAGCCGTCGAAACCCCAGGTGTGCGGCTTGGTCTGCTTCAGGTCCGCAGGAAGCAGGTTCTGCAGCGTGGCCAGAGTTTCCGCCTGGCCGGCGGGCTTGCCGGATTTGGCCGACTGCGCCGAAGCGCCCGGCGTACCCGCGACCGGTGCTTCGGCGGAGCCGTTGCCGTTGAACAGTTGGCTGCCGCCGAACACGATGCCGGCCGTGGCCAGGACGGCGCCGGCGCCGCTGAAACCGAGCAGCGCAGTACGGCGGCGGCGCAGAGTGACCCCGCGACGCATGCCGCGTTCCACCAGGTCGGTCGAGGAGGGTTCGAGGTGCTCGGTGGCCCGGCGCATCAGGTCGGGCAGGGAGTCTTTCAGGTCGGACATGGAGGTTCTCCTGGTACGTCGGGTCAGAGTGCGATCAGGTGGACGGCGTCATCGCCGAGGACGACCCGGAGGCGCTCCAGCGCGCGGGAGGTCCTGGTTCTGATCGCACCGGCGTTCTTGCCGAGATCGAGCGCGACCTGTTCGACGCTGCGATCTTCGAAGAACCGCAGCACCAGGACAGCGCGATCAAGGGGAGCCAGCTCGGCCAGCGCCTGCTGCAGGGACAGCCGCAGCTCGGGATCGCCCGGTCGCTCGGCTCGTTCCGGCAGCGTCGAGGTCGGCTGTTCGGTCCAGCTGCGCCGACGCCGTTGCGAGATGAACGTGCGCGCCAGCACGGTCTGGGCGTAGGCCTGCGGGTTGTCGATCCGCCGCACCCCGTGCCAGGCCCGGAACATCTTCGCCAGCGTCTCCTGGAGCAGGTCCTCGGCGTGGTGCCGATCGCCCGCCAGCAGCCAGGCCGTCCGGTACAAGTGAGGCGTTCGCGCTCTGGCGAACTCCTCGAAGTCGTCCGTGGTCGGTCTCATCGCTGCCTTTCCGTCGTGGTCACACCCTGTACGACGCATCGGGCCACCGCTGGTGTCACACCCGTACTGCGGGCGCGATGGTTCCGCCGGCGCCCGGGTGACCGAGGCGCGCAGTACTGGACGTCACTGGATCCCGGGGTGAGCGACTGGACACCGTCTGTGAACCTCTGCCGTGTGAGGGTTATCCACAGGTTCTCGGAAGCGGCTTGGCGCGGATGGGTCCGGCTTGAAAGGATGGTCGCGCACGGTGATCAGGTGGTCGCCGGCCGGGACGGACACGGGAGACGCATGACAGCCGACAGACTCGCCGCGCGCCGGTCCGGCTGGGACGGCGCGCTGGAGCTGATCGACGCCCAGGTGCGCGACGTGGTCCGCCGCGAGGGCATCGACCCGCTGCGCAATCCCGGCGCCGTGACCGCGATCGTCGCCACCGTCGTCCGGGAGTACGACGAACGCAGCCTGACCGGGATCGTGCCGCCAATCGGCGATCTGGAGGCGGTCAGCCGCGAGGTGCATGACCGGGTGGCCGGGTTCGGGCCGCTGCAGCGCTACCTCGATGATGCGGCGGTCGAGGAGATCTGGATCAACGAGCCGAGCCGGGTGTTCATCGCTCGCGACGGGCGGCACGAGCTGACCACCACCGTGCTGACCGAGGAGGAGGTCGCCGAGCTGGTCGAGCGGATGCTGAAGACGACCGGGCGGCGGATCGACGTGTCCCAGCCGTTCACGGACGCGCGCCTACCCGACGGCAGCCGCGTGCACATCGTGCTGGGCGGCATCACCCAGCGCTATGCGGCGATCAACATCCGCAAGTTCACCGTCCGGGCGACCAGGCTGGCCGATCTGGTTTCGCTGGGCTCGCTCACGCCGCACGCCGCCGCGGTGCTTGACGCCGCAGTCGCCTGCGGTCTCAACATTCTCGTCTCCGGCGGCACCCAGGCGGGCAAGACGACCATGCTGAATGCGCTGGCGGGTTCGATCCCCGGCAGCGAGCGGGTGATCAGCTGCGAGGAAGTCTTCGAGATCAAGCTGCCGATTCCCGACTGGGTCTCGATGCAGACCCGGCAGGCCGGTCTCGAAGGCACCGGCGAGGTGCGGTTGCGGGATCTGGTCAAGGAATCCCTGCGGATGCGTCCGTCCCGCGTGATCGTCGGCGAGGTCCGCGGCGAGGAGTGCCTCGACCTGCTCTTGGCGCTGAACAGTGGTTTGCCTGGGATGTGCACGATCCATGCGAACTCGGCACGTGAGGCGTTGACGAAGATGTGCACGTTGCCCCTGCTGGCGGGCGAGAACATCGGCAGCCGCTTCGTCCTGCCCACAGTTGCCGGCTGTGTGGATCTGGTGATTCATCTCGGGATCGGCGCGGACGGGCAGCGTCGGGTGCGCGAGATCGTCGCGGTCAGCGGACGGATCGAGGAGCACACGATCGAGACCGAGACGTTGTTCGGCACCGTCGAGGGGGATCTGCGGCGGGCCGAGGGGCAGCTGCCGCATCCGGAGCGCTTCCAGCAGGCGGGGTACTCGCCGGCCGGGCTGCTCACCGAGTTGCCGCGTGGGGTGAGCTGATGGGACTCCTCCTCGGGCTGTTCTTCGGGATCGGCTTGCTGCTGATCAGCTGGTCCTTCGTTGTTCCGCCGGACGCCAAGCCGCGTGGCGACGGACGGTTGATCAGGCGTAGTCGGGAGTTGCTGGCCAGGTCCGGTGTGGAAGGCGTGACACCGGCCGCGTTCATCGGCGCCTGCCTGCTGACCGGGGTGGTCGGCTTCGTGCTGATGTTCGTGGTGTCGGCCGCGCTACCGATCGGGCTGGTGTTCGGTCTGATGGCCGGTGGGATTCCGGTTGCGCTGCTGAAGAGTCGGGCGCGAAAACGGCTGGCCGAGTTCCGCGAGCTGTGGCCCGACGTGGTTGACAACATCGCTTCCGCGGTGCGGGCCGGGCTGTCTTTATCGGAGGCGTTGGCCCAGGTCGGCGAGCGGGGACCGTTGCCGTTGCGGGAGCCGTTCCGCCGGTTCGGGGCGGACTATGCCTCGACCGGACGGTTCGCGGATTCGCTGGACCGGTTGAAAGCAAGGCTCGCCGATCCGGTCGGGGATCGCGTGATCGAGGCGCTGCGGATCGCCCGCGAGGTCGGTGGCGGCGACCTCGGGCGGTTGCTGCGTTCGCTGTCGAGCTTCCTGCGAGACGATGCGCGGACCAGATCGGAGCTGGAGTCGCGCCAATCCTGGTCGGTGAACGGCGCCCGGGTCGCGGTGGCGGCTCCCTGGCTGGTGCTCGGGATGTTGTCGTTCCAGGGCGACGTGATCCAGCGCTACAACTCGCCGGTCGGGGCGTTGATCATCGGTGTCGGTGCCGTGGTTTGTGTCCTCGCCTACCGGCTGATGCTGCGGATAGGCCGACTGCCTGAGCCTGAGCGGGTGTTGCGATGAACCCGGTCGTGCTCGGTGCCCTGCTGGGCGGACTCTTCGGAGCAAGTCTGCTGCTGGTGGTCCGCCGGTTGCCGTTCCTGCGGAAACCTTCCGTGGATGACCGGATCGCGCCGTACCTGCGGGATCTCGGCGGCTCCGACGTGTTCCTCGGCGTGGTCGACTCGAGCTCACCGTTCTCCGCGATCGTGCGATTGTTCGGTCCGTCGCTGCGAGCCGGTGCGGTGCGGCTGGAACGGATTCTCGGTGGGGCGACCTCGATCAGGCGGCGGCTGTCGCGCGCCGGGATCGACCGCACAGTCGAGGAATTCCGGATCGAGCAGGTGCTGTGGGGCGCGGGCGGCTTCGGTGTGGGCCTACTGATCGCCTTGGTCGCGTTGTCCCTCGGCCTCGGGAACCCGGTGGGACTCCTCGTGCTGAGCGGACTGCTCGCAGTACTGGGGGTGTTGTCGCGGGATACCTATCTGTCCGCGCAGGTGCGGCGGCGCGAGGCTCGGTTGCTCGCGGAACTGCCAACGGTCGCAGAGCTTCTGGCGTTATCCGTGGCTGCGGGCGAGGGGCCTGCGGCTGCGCTCGACCGGGTGGCTCGATCGTGTCGCGGGGAACTGGCCGACGAGTTGCAGCGGGTGCTCGCCGAGACCCGCGCGGGTGACCCGCTGGTGCGCGCTCTCGACGCGTTGGCCGATCGAAGCGGCCTGCTGGCGCTGACGCGATTCGCCGACGGCCTGGCGGTCGCCCTCGAGCGAGGGACGCCGCTGGCCGACGTACTGCGCGCCCAGGCGGGGGATATCCGCGAGGCGAGCCGACGTGAACTGATCGAATCCGGCGCGCGCCGGGAAGTTGCCATGATGGTCCCGGTGGTGTTTCTCGTGCTTCCGGTGGCGATCGCCTTCGCCTTCTATCCGGGCGCTGTCGGAATCCGGCTGATCGCCGGATGAACTGAGGAGATGCCATGTCACTGCTGTTGACCAGACTGTTCCTGAAGCTGGCGGTGCTGTTGCGGACCCAGCTGATGAAGGCGCAACCGGCGCGGAAGGAACGCGGCGACGTCCCCGGCTGGGTGCTGATCACCGTGATGACTGCCGGCCTCGTGGTCGCGATCTGGGCAGTGGCCGGGCCCCAGTTGAAGGACATGCTCCAGAACGCCCTGGACTCCGTCACCAACAAGTGAGCACCCGGCGGCGGGGTGAGCACGGAGCGGCGGTAGTCGACTTCGTACTGGTGTCGATGCTCGTGGTGCCTTTGTTTCTGGGGATCCTGCAGGTTGGGCTGTTCCTCTATGTGCGGAACACGGTGACTGCTGCGGCGTCTGAGGGCGCGCACTACGCGGCCGTGCTGAATCGCGAGCCTGGCGACGGCGAGGCGCGGACGCGGGAACTCGTCGACGGTGTGGTCCGCACCGAGCTGATCGAGTCGGTCGCGGCCGAGCCGATTGATGTCGAGGGGCAGCCGGGTGTCCGTGTCGTGGTGAAGGCGCACATGCCGCCACTCGGTCTGTGGGGCCCGGGGATCGGCTTCACCGTGGAGGGCCACGCGATCAAGGAGACCGGTGAATGAGGCCCGCCGGGCATCGACGTGATCAGCGTGGGAGTGCGGTGGTGGAGTTCTCTTGGCTTGCGTTGCTGTTGATGGTTCCGTTGATCTACGTGATGCTCGGGGTTTTCGACGTGCAACGAGCCTCGTACGGCGCGACTGCTGCTGCCCGTGCGGCTGGTCGAGCGTTCATCATCGTCCCGGCGGGTCTTTCGGAGGACGATGCCCGGGCGCGAGCCTTTGAGGCCGCTCGGCTGGCGATGAAGGACCAGGGCGTCGAGCTGAACCCGGATCAGCTGCGCATCACCTGCGATCCGGCGTGCTTGGAGCCTGGCTCGACCGTCACCATCGAGCTGAACACGGAGCTGCCGCTGCCGTTGATCCCCGACGCACTCGGAGGCGAGCGCCCGGCGATCCACATCAGTTCCGTCCACACCGAGCCCTACGGCGACTACCGCGAAGCCAAAGGTGACGGATGAAACGCCTCAGAGCATGGGGGCAGGCGGGCAGAGGCGTGATGCCCTGCTGCCCGGGTGAGAACGGGCGGGATGAGCGTGGGCAGATGACGGTGTTGATCATCGGGTTCACCGCGATCGTGTTGCTGATGATCGTGGTGGTTACAGACATCTCCAAGGTGTTCCTGGTCCGGCGAGACCTGGACGCGACTGCCGATGGTGCGGTGCTTGCCGCAGCCAACGGTCTTGCCGCGATCTACGCACAGCCAGGCGAGGGTGACAACGCGGAGATCGATCCGGAGCAGGCGCGCAGGTTGACCGCGGAGTACCTCGACTCGGTTGCTGCGAGCAACCGGTTCGACGGGTTCGACTGGTCGGCCGACGTCGCCGGGACCACCGTCACCGTTCGTCTCACCTCGTCGGTCGAACTGCCGTTCGAACCACCCGGTTGGGAGGGCAGTGCGGACATCGGCGCGGACGCGGCGGCCGTAGTACCGATTCGTTGAGCGCGTGTGTCGGCGGGCGAGGACAGGCCATGTGCGGAGTCGGGGCAGCCCGTCGGGAGGGCGGGGTCAGCCGGTAAGCGCTTCCCAGCGACATGGTGGTCACACTCGATGAACTGGTCAGCGCGGGGAGGGGGACCAGCTCAGCGTGAGGGGCGAGGCTGTCCGTGGCCTCTGCTTTTACCCCCGTGACCAGCTAACGGGTAGGCTGCTTGGTTGTGGCTGGACCTGATTTCGACGCTGACCTGAAGGCACTCGACGCAACCCTGACCTCGATCGAGAAAGTTCTCGATCTGGACAGCATGCGCCGGGAGGTTGCCGACCTCGGCGAGCAGGTTGCCGCACCGGACCTGTGGAACGACCAGGCCAACGCGCAGAAGGTCACCTCGCGGCTGTCCAGGCTGGAGGCCGACCTGGACCGGGTCACGGGCCTGCGCAGCCGGATCGACGACCTGAGCGTGCTGATGGAGCTGGCCCGGGACGAGAACGACTCCGACACGCTGGCCGAGGCCGAGCGTGAGATCGCGTCGCTGACCAAGTCGATCCAGTCGCTCGAGGTCCGCACGCTCTTGTCCGGCGAGTACGACGAACGCGAGGCGCTGGTGACCATCAGGTCCGGCGCGGGTGGTGTCGACGCCGCCGACTTCGCCGAGATGCTGCAGCGGATGTACCTGCGCTGGGCCGAACGGCACGGCTACCCGAGCGAGGTCTACGACACGTCGTACGCCGAGGAGGCAGGGCTCAAGTCGACCACGTTCGGCATCAAGGCGCCGTACGCGTATGGCACCTTGAGCGTCGAGTCGGGCACCCACCGGCTGGTCCGGATCTCGCCGTTCGACAATCAGGGGCGCCGGCAGACCTCGTTCGCCGCGGTCGAAGTGGTCCCCGTGCTCGAGCAGACCGACGAGATCGACGTGCCCGAGGAAGAACTGCGGATCGACGTGTACCGGTCGTCCGGCCCGGGTGGTCAGAGCGTCAACACCACTGACTCGGCGGTCCGGATCACCCACATCCCGACCGGCACGGTGGTGTCCTGCCAGAACGAGAAGTCGCAGCTGCAGAACAAGGCCAGCGCGATGGTGATCCTGAAGGCGAAGCTGCTCGCGCTGAAGAAGGCCGAGGAGCGGGCCCAGATCGACGCGCTGCGCGGTGACGTGCAGGGCTCGTGGGGCGACCAGATGCGGTCCTACGTGCTGCACCCGTACCAGATGGTCAAGGATCTGCGGACCCTCTACGAGTCGGGTAACACCAGCGGTGTGTTCGACGGCGAGATCGACGACTTCATCGAGGCCGGCATCCGTTGGCGCCGTACAGGTCAGACGGCCGCCGAACAGAACTAGTGTCCCGGGAACAGCTCCGCGCGGACTGCGGCAGTTGCTTCGGGCTCTGTTGTGTCGCGCTGACCTTCTCGAAGTCGGCGGACTTCGCGATCGACAAGGACGCCGGCGATCCCTGCCCGAATCTGCAGGAAGACTTCCGCTGCGGGATTCACCAGCAGCTTCGGCCGAAGGGCTTCAGCGGCTGCACGGTTTATGACTGCTTCGGTGCGGGGCAGAAGATCTCCAGGCTCGCAGGGACGAGCTGGCGGGATCAGCCAGGGCAGAAGATGTTCGAGGCTTTGCCGATCATGCGGCAGCTGCACGAACTCCTCTGGTACCTGACCGAAGCCCGCGAGCTCGAGCAGACGCAGCCGATTCACGCTGAGATCGATCACCGGCTGGCTCAGGTCGAGAAGCTCACGTTTCAGGATCTGTCCACTGTCGATCTCGCGGCCGAGCGGCAATCGGTCAACGAGTTGTTGCTGAAGACCAGCCAGTTCGTCCGCGGCAAGCAGAGTAAGAAGAAGGAGCGCCGCGGAGCCGACCTGTTCGGGGCCAAGCTCCGCGGCGCGGATCTCCACTCTGCCAATCTGCGCGGCGCCTACCTGATCGCCGCCGATCTCCGTGCCGCCGATCTTCGGAAGGCCGACCTGATCGGCGCCGACCTCCGGGACGCCGATCTTCGCGGGGCCGACCTCACCGGCGCCTTGTTCCTCACTCAGTCCCAGGTCAATGCGGCCCGGGGCGACTCCAGCACCAAACTCCCTCCGGCCCTGATCCGCCCGAGCCACTGGAATGACTAGCGGGAAGACCTGAGCTGCTGCGTGACTGGGGTCATCAGCAGGGAGATCGCGGTGATCGCCAGTGCTACTGCAGCGAGCGCCCCGCCCTGGCCCCATGACGTTCCTGCCAGCGACAGGTACGCCGTACCGACGGTTGCCGCGCCCAGCGCGAGACACGTCTGCTGGCTGGTTAGCAGGATCCCGCTGCCGAGCCCGGCCTGCGCCGGCGGGACCTGGCCGACGACCACGCCCATCAGTGGGACCATCACCAGGCCGCTGCCGAATCCGGCGATCAACATCGGCACCGCCAGGGTCCACGGAGTCACGTCAGGCCACACGGTCAGGGCCACCACGGCCAGTACGGCGTACCCGACGGACTGCACGATCCAGCCGCGGAGGATCAGCCCAGCGCCGTACTTCTGCTGCAAGCGGGGACCGTAGACCGACGTGATGAGGAAGCCGACAGCCATCGGCAGCAGGCTCAGGCCACCTTCCAGCGGGGACATCCCGGCCTCGCCCTGAGTCGCCAGGGCGAACACGAACATGAAGCCGCCGAAGGTGGTGAAGAACCCGACCGCCAGCAGCAGGCCGATGCGCATGGCCCTCAGCCGCAGCACGCTTGGCGGGATCAGCGGAGCCTGGCCGGCCTTCTCAGACCGGTGCTGGTGCAAGCCGAGCAGGACAACCGCCGGGATGGTCGCCGCAAGGGAGACCCAGGTCCACAGTGGCCAGCCGAGCGTACGGCCTTCGGTCAGTGGCAGGAGCAGCAGCACCAGCGTCAGCGCGAGCAGACCCGCTCCGACGAGGTCGACTCGCGGCGCCTTGTCCGCACGGGTCTCCGGCAGCAGCTTGATTGCCGCGCCAACGGCGACCAGGCCCACTGGCACGTTCACCAGGAACACAGCACGCCAGTCGAGGCCGAAAACGTTGGCCTCAACCAGGACACCGCCCAGGATCTGGCCGAGCGCGGCCGCGGCACCACCGACGACACCGAACATCGCCATCGCGCGAGCGCGGTGTTCGCCGGTGAGCAGACTGCTGATGGAGGCGAGCACCTGCGGAGTCATGGCCGCAGCGGCCGCGCCCTGGACGACCCGGGCAGCCAGCAGTACGCCGATGGTCGGGGCGATCGCGCAGATCAGCGACATCACGGTGAAACCGGTCAGGCCGATCAGGAACAACCGCTTGCGGCCGAACCCGTCGCCGAGGCGGCCGCCGACCACCAGGAGAGTGGCGTTGGCGATGCCGTAGCTGCCGACGACGAGTTGGAGCTCGCCGGACGAGGCGTGCAGGTCGGACCCGATCGCGGGCAGTGCGACGTTGATGATGAAGAAGGAGAGCATCGGCAGGAAGGCGCCGAAGAGAAGCGTGGTCAGTGCCACCGGCCCCAGCGGCGACGTGGCCGGCGGTTCGGTGGGGCGCGGCTCGGCAGCGGGGCCGGCCGCTCGGACTGAGGCGAGCTGGTCTGTCATGTCGACCAGCCTGCGGCCGCTCGGAGCCTGGTGGTGAGAGCCTGCTTATCCTGGTATCGACACCACCTGGAACCAGGCTATGATCAACGCCGCAGACGGGCGACGATGAAGAGGTGAGTCTCCTGACCAGCATGCCAGTCAGCACCGACAGAGCCGACCGCCTCGACACCGCCGGCGGCGCGAAGCAGTTCGACAAGCATGAGCGGCGCCGGGAGCTGTCGGCGTTCCTGCGGAGTCGACGCGAGCGGATCCAGCCGGAGGAAGTCGGGTTCGCCCCCGGCGGCAGACGCCGTACGCCGGGCCTGCGGCGCGAGGAGGTCGCGCAGCTCGCCGGGGTCGGTGTCACCTGGTACACCTGGCTCGAGCAGGGCCGGGACATCAACGTCTCGGCCCAGGTGGTCGAGGCCATCGCCCGCACACTCCGCCTCGACAGGCTCGAGCGGAACCACCTCTACACCTTGGCCGGGATGGCGATCGGCCCGAGCAGGGGTGATTGCGCCGCACTGCCCGGCTCGATCCAGCGGATGCTCGACCAGATCGAGCCTTACCCGGCTCTGGTCATCAACGCCCGCTACGACGTCCTCGCATTCAACGACGCCTACAACAAGGTGATCCTCGATCTGGAACCGATCCCGATCGAGGAGCGCAACATGCTCTGGCTCACCTTCGTATCGCAGGAGTGGCGGTGCTCGTTCGTCGATTCCGAGTCGATCAAGCTGCACCTGGTGGCGGGTTATCGAGCCGCCTTGGCCGACCACCTCGGGGAGCCGATCTGGCACGACTTCACCGACAGGCTGCTGGCGAGTTCACCGGAGTTCGCGGAACTGTGGGACCGCTACGAGGTCGCGGCGCCAAGCAACAAGATCAAGGTCCTGGAACACCCGGAGGCCGGCGTCCTCCAGATCGAGCCGGTCAACATGTGGCTCTCCCAGCTCGGCCACGTCCGCGCCACCATCTACACCCCCGCTGACGAAGAAACCGAAGCCAAGGTGCACAGACTCGTGAACGGTTAGAGGGCTCTTGCCTAAAGCGCCAGGGGTCGTGGCGGGCGGTCGCGGCCAACAGCACGCTGGACGCCAGCGCACACCATCAGGCGGTGTCGCGGAATCGCCAGCCGGCTTTGAGCGCGGCGAGGGTGACCGCGACGGCTGGGCGTCGCGCTGTAGCTGTGCGCCAGACCGCGTACAGCCGCCGGCTCGGAGCCGGCTGCAACGGTACTGCGACCACGCCGTCCGGCAGGGGTCCTCGGCCGAGCCGTGGGAGCAACCCGATCCCGATGCCTTGGGCAAGCATCGCCAGCTGGGTCTGGTACTCGGCGACGGAGTACGCGACCTCCGGCTCGACCCCGGCCCTGCGCATCGTCCGGATCAGCCAGTCGTGGCAGATCGACCCGACCGGCTGGCAGATCCACCGCTCACGGACCAAGTCGTCAGCACGCACGAACTCCTTGCCTGCCAGGCGATGCGTGGCAGGCACCAGGATGTCCGCGGGGTCCGAGCCGAGTTTTACCCGGGACAGCTCATCCGGCAGAGTCAGTGGGGTGTTGTGCCAGTCGTGCACTACGGCCACATGTACCTCGCCTCGGCTGACCGCGGCGACGGCCTCGAATGGATCGGTCTCGGTCACCCGTACGTCGAGGGCGGGGTTCTGGCCGATCAGCTGGGGCAGCACGGCGGGGAGTAGGCCGCGGGCCGCGGTGGGGAAGGCGGCGATGATCAGCGAGCCGACCGCCTGGCCGCGTTGTTCCTCGAGGGTCAGCTCTGCATTCTCCACCAGTTGCAGGACCTGCGATGCGGTCGCTGCGAGTTGCAGTGCCGCGTCGGTCAGGACGATCCCGCGCCCACGCCGCTCGACCAGGACCGTGCGGGTCTCGCGTTCCAGCTTCGCCAGTTGTTGCGAGACAGCCGACGGGGTATAGCCGAGTGCGTCGGCCGCGCTGCCGACCGATCCGTAGATCGCCACGGCGTGCAGTGCTCGGAGTCGGCCGAGGTCGATCATTTAGCACTCCTACAGTGTCAGCGGTAGCAGGATTCGCTAGTCCTTAACAGTAGATCAGGCCAGACTTGGTGACCATGAACCCTCGTCACGTCCTCCTGGCGGTCGCCGTCGCGATCGTCTGGGGCGTCAACTTCGTCGTCATCGAGGTCGGCCTGCAGGACTTCCCGCCACTGCTGTTCTCCGCGCTGCGCTTCTTCTTCGCCGCGGTCCCGGCTGTCTTCATCCTCGGCAAGCCCCGGGTCGCCTGGCGTTACGTGATCGCGGTCGGCTTGGTGCTGGGGGTGGCGAAGTTCGGCCTGCTCTTCGTCGGCATGGATCACGGCGCACCGGCCGGATTGTCCTCGCTGGTGCTGCAGAGCCAGGTCATCTTCACATTGCTGTTCGCAGTACTGGTGCTACGGGAACGGCCGCGGAAGACGCAATTGCTGGGCATTGGGATCGCCTGCGCGGGCATGGTGCTGATCGTGATTGACCACGGACTGGCCGCGCCGCTCGGCGCGGTCGCCCTGGTCATCGCGGCGGCCGCCTGCTGGGGCGTCTCGAACATCGTCACCCGACATGCCAAGCCGCAGGACACCTTGCGCTTCATGGTCTGGGTCAGCGCCGTCGCCGTCGTACCGCTGCTTCTTCTCTCACTCCTCACCGAAGGTGCGCACGACGATCTGGATGCTCTGGGCAACATCGACCTGACCGGCATCGGCGCGATCGGCTACCTCTCGTTCGTCGCCACGCTCTTCGGGTTCGGCGCTTGGGGCTTCCTGCTTCGCCAGTACGACGCGAGCACCGTCGCGCCGTTCTCCTTGTTGGTCCCGGTGGTCGGGATGGCCGCGGCCTGGGTACTGCGAGGTGAGGCAGTCGGCCCGCAACAGGCAATCGCGGCGGCACTGATCATCGGCGGCATGGCCTGCACGGTGATCCGCCGGCGAACCCCGCGCAAGGCAGACTCTGCCGAGTTGATGCCGGCGTTCACTCGTACTGATTAGCGGGCGGCGTCACGTTCCGCACGCCGGTGACGGTCAGGGCAGCGACGTCGCCGTCGGCTCGCTTGGTCGGCTCGGCCCACTGGCCGGTGACGGTGACCCACTGGTTCTTCGGCGGCGCCGCCTGGCCGCGGGCCTCGACCATGAACGCGGTGCCGTCGGCCACGCAGCAGGTCAGGCCGATCCGCGACACGTACCAGGTGCCGTTCTTGCCCGGCGTGACGAACCCGGTCAGCTGGAAATTCCGGCCCTTCATGCTGTCCCTCTCCCAGACGGCGTAGACCGCGTAGTCGCGCACGGCCAGCGGTACGGGGGTGTCGCCCTGCGCACTGTCCGCGAGCCAGGGTTGGCCCTTTGGCGCGATCGGCTTCGCCGCGACGGGGGACTGTCGTTGGGCTGCGTCGGCGCCCAGCGCTGGTGGATCGACGACGAGGAGCGCGAAGATCGGGATCACGAGCAGCCAGGCAGCGCGCGGCAACAGGTGTCCATGCCCATGTCCATGTCCATGTCCGGGCCCGTCGTCGTCTTGTGTGGCGGGCGTCTTGCGCGTGTCGGCGAGGACGTCGGCGACGGCGAGAACGATGAGGATCGCGCCGGCCGCGAGCAGCATCCAGCGCATGCCGGGCTTCACGTAGCGGAGGTAGGTGTTGGAGGTCGCGAGCTGGACGACGGCGGCGCCGACGAACACGACGACCAGTCCTGCGACGTTGCGCCTCACAGCAGCCACCACCCGACGAGAAGACTGGACAGGATCGCCACCACGAAGGTGGCCGGCGCGAATCTGACCGCGAACCTCGGCCCGAACGTCCCCGTCTGCAGGGCGATCAGCTTCACGTCCACGATCGGCCCGACCACCATGAACGCGAGCCGGGCGGTCAACGAGAACTGGGTCAGGCTCGCAGCCACGAAGGCGTCCGCCTCGGAGCAGATCGCCAGCAGCACTGCGAGGAGCCCGAGTACGACGACCGAGATCAGCAGGTTGCTTGCCACCTGGTCGAGCCACTGCCGCGGTACGACGACGTTCAGCGTGGCTGCGGCTGCCGCACCGACGACCAGGAACCCGCCGGCGTGCAGGAAGTCGTGCAGCATCGACGAACGGAAAACCTCGAGCTTCGCGGTGCCCTCGGCGTGCCGGTTCTTCGGCATCTTCAGCCAGGAGGAACCCTTGCCGGTCAGCAACCACAGCCAGCCAAGGATCATCGACACGGCCAGCGACGTGAGCGCCCGGGCGACGACGACCTTGGGTTGCCCGGGGAACGCGACCGCGGTCGACGCCAGCACGACCGGGTTGATCGCCGGCGCCGACAACAAGAACGCGATCGCCGCCGCCGGGGTGACGCCACGATTCATCAACGCGGCCGAGACGGGCACGGACGCGCACTCGCAGCCCGGCAGGATCACGCCGGACGCACTGGCCACCGGTACTGCGAGCGCCGGGTGCTTGGGGAGTGCCTTCGCGAAGAACGAGGCGGGCACGAACGCGGTGAGCGCGGCTGACAGCAGGACGCCGAGGACGAGGAACGGCATCGCCTGGACGGTGACGCCTACGAACATCGTCGCCCAGGTCCGGACGCCGTCATCGGTGAACAGCCCGGCGAAGATCCTCCGCCCGAACAACGCCAGCCCGACGAGCACGATCAGGGTCGCGGTGAACGCGATCGAGGACCCCGCCGGCTCCTTCGCTGAAGACTCGTCGTGAGCAGGCTCGGCGGAGGGCGCGGACGGGACCGGGGGAGGACCGATCGGTGGTCCGGGATCCACTGTCGTGGCGGCAGATTCCCGATCCTCCGTCGCCTCGGCGGAGTCGGCTGGCGTGCTCATGGGCGGCATCCTGACACAGCGGAATGCATCGGCACGAGCACACAAAGTGCCCGCGAAGGGAAATCGCCGTCATTTCGCCGAATAGTCATCCGGCGCGTGGCGGCTGCGGCGTTCGAGGTGGTGGTGACCGAGCGGCGTGGCAGGGTGGACGGTATGGATGCTGACGTCGTGGAAGCGGTCAACGCGCTCACTACTCGCTGGGCGAAGACTCTGGAGCCTGGGAACACCGTGGTGTCCGGCCTTGGGCTGTGGCCGTTGCTGGCGCTGCTGGCGACTGCTGCGGATGAGCCGGGTCGAACTGAGCTCGCCGACGCAGCCGGCGTCGAGCCGGACGGGGCCGCCGCGAAGGCGCTCGAGTTGGTGAGCGCGATCGAGGAGTCAGCCGATCTCCATGCGGCGCTCGGCGTGTGGGTTCATCAGCAGTTGAAGCTGAGCGAGTCGTTCGACAGCGTCGTACCTGCTGCTCTGACCGGCGCACTCACCGGGGATCTCAGCGCCGACAAGGCCAAGCTCGACGCGTGGGCCGCGGAGCACACCGACGGGCTGATCCGGGAGATGCCGATCGAGGTCACGCCGGACCTCGCGGTCGTCCTCGCGTCGGCCCTCTCGCTGCGGACCACCTGGACGCGGCCGTTCAAGGAGCAGATCAAGCGCGTGTACGACGGGCCGTGGTCAGGGGGTTCGTGGCACTGGCTCGAGCGCAGCGACCAGGACCTCGACGCGGTTCGCCTGCACGAGAACGGGTTGACCGTGATCACCGTGCAGGGTGATGCCGATGTGGACGTCCTGCTGGGAATCGGGGCATCCGGCGCGGCGCAACCCGAAGTACTGGCTGGGCTGCTCGAAGCATCGGCGAAGCCGGAAGACGGGCAGCCGGGCGGGGCGTTGATCCAGCAAGGCCAACCGGGGCACGAGGTCGCGCCGGCGATCAAGATCGGCCTGACGACCTCGTCCGGACCGGAGTTGAAGTTGTCGCTGCCGTCGTTCAGCGTGAAGGTGGAACACGATCTGCTCGCCCAGCGGGAGCTCTTCGGACTCACCACAGTGACGACCGACCCCGGTCCGAGTGGCCATTTCAGCGCCATCAGCCCCGAGCCGCTGGTCGTCGGTCAGGCCAAGCAGACCGTGCTCGCGCGGTTCTTCGCGACCGGGTTCGAGGCGGCGGCCGTGACCGCCATGGGTCTGATGCGCGCCTCCATGCCGACCAACCAGGAACGCCGGCTGGACGTGGAGCTTGACCGGCCGTTCGGCTTCGTCGCCGTCCTCCGCGAATCCCGCCTGCCTGTTGTCGCCGGCTGGATCGACCAACCGACAGAGCCGGAGTAGGTCTAGGGCAGGGCGAAGAGCCGGTTGAGCAGAGCTGAGGCCTCGTCGACGCCTTGATGGTCGCCGGTGAGGAGCAGGTCGAAGAGTAGGCCACGCGATGCGGCGAGGCCCAGACGCGCGTACGCCGGGGCTTGGTCCCGGGGGATCCCCGCTCGGATGCAGAGGTCGGTCAGCGGCGGGAGCCAGACGTTGATGAGGTCCGCTTTGAGTGCCTCGGTGTGCGGCTTGTCCTGCATGGCGTGCGCTGACAACTCGAAGAACAGCGGGCCGTAGATGAGCGCGGCCTCGGTGACTCTTCGCCAGAATTCCTCGGCTTGCTCTGCGACCGATCCCGTGCCGAGGGACGCGAGGAGGTCACGTTGTTGCTGCTCAACCGTCCGGACCACCTCGGCGAGCAGGCCTTCGCGGGAGCCGAAGTGGTAGATCAGCATCCGGTGGCTGGTACCGATCGCGGCCGCGATGGTTCGCAGGCTGGCGTCGCCGATGCCGTTCTTCGCGAAGTGCTCGACGGCGTCCGCGAGCAGGCTGTCGCGGCTCACGCCTGCTCGCTGACCTTCTTCAGGCTCTCGGTCTCGAGCGCGATGTACCGCTTGGTGAGGCCCGCGTAGAGCTTGCCGAACAGCCAGCCGAGTGGCCCCTCCTGGATGATCGTCGCCGTGGCCACCGTGCCCTCGGGCGTGGTGACGACCCGGTGGCCGCCGGTGGTCTTGATGCCGGGCGCGCGGGACACCCATTCGAAGTACTCGCCCTCGACCAGTTCGGTCACCTCCCAGATCGCCACGGGGAGCTTGGGCTGGCGGACGCGGGTCCGGGCGCCGATGTGGATCCTGCCCTCGTCGAGCCGCTCGACCGCGTCGACCGTCGGTGTCCACTCGGGCCACTTGGCGACATCGCTGAACACCTCCCAGACGCGTTCCGCCGGGGCCTGGACGGTGATGGAGCGATCGAAGCGCATGTACCAAATGGTACACGGACTTGCGGCACTCACCAAGGGGTCAGGTGAGCGTGCAAGGGCGGCGTACGGAGCGTAAGAGGCAGGTCAGAACCGCAGATGGTGAGTGCTGGCGGTCCGGGGGCACCGGTAGGGTCTGCGGTATGACTGACCAGAACGCCACGGAGAACGAGCAGGACCCGGGTGCGAGCACGCAGATGTTCCGCGCCTTCGTCAACGAGGGCCAGGCCGAAGCCACCGAAGAGCCGAAGGTGAACGGTCGCACCCTGGCCATCGTGGGCGGCGTCATCGTCCTGATCGCCGTCATCGCCGCGATCCTCGTCTTCTGACCCTCCGGTAGACCGCCGCATGACCAACGTCGAGGCAGACGTCGTGCGGGTTTTCGTCGACCCCTCCGGCCCGACTCCCGCACCCTCCACCTAAGCCAAGGCGCCGGCTCCCACCTCCATACCACCCAGCTCCCCGACAACCGAGCAGCAGTCGGCGGCCGCGTCCAGCTAGCCGCTCCCCGCGGTGCTTCCGGGTTGTCTTTTCGGCAATCGTTGACGGGGCTGGGGGAGGGGATGGAGCATGAGGGCTCGGCTAGGGAGGTTGGTATGGCGGAGGTTGTGCGGGCGGCGTTGGTGCAGGCGGCTTGGACCGGGGATCAGGAGTCCATGACGAAGGCGCACGAGGACTATGCGCGGCAGGCGGCGGCGGCCGGGGCTCAGGTGATCTGTTTCCAGGAGCTGTTCTACGGGCCGTACTTCTGCCAGCTGCAGGATCCCAAGTTCTACGAGTACGCCGAGTCGGTGCCGGGGCCAACCGTGGAGCGGTTCCAGGCGTTGGCCGCGGAGCTCGGGTTGGTGATGGTGTTGCCGGTGTACGAGCAGGAGCAGCCCGGCGTGCTCTACAACACGGCCGCCGTGATCGATGCTGACGGCAAGTATCTCGGCAAGTACCGGAAGAACCACATCCCGCAGGTGAAGGGGTTCTGGGAGAAGTTCTACTTCCGCCCCGGCAACCTCGGCTACCCGGTGTTCGACACCGCGGTCGGGCGGATCGGCGTGTACATCTGCTACGACCGGCACTTCCCCGAAGGATGGCGCGCGCTCGGCCTGGCCGGAGCCAAGATCGTGTTCAACCCGTCGGCGACCAGCCGCGGCCTCTCGTCGTACCTGTGGAAGCTCGAGCAGCCGGCCTCGGCCGTGGCGAACGAGTACTTCATCGGCGCGATCAACCGGGTCGGCGTGGAGGAGTTCGGCGACAACGACTTCTACGGTACGTCGTACTTCGTCGACCCCGAAGGCAAGTTCGTCGGGGAGGTCGGGCATGACCACGACCCCGAGCTGATCGTGCGCGACCTCGACCTGAGTCTGCTCGACACGGTCCGCGATCGCTGGCAGTTCTACCGCGACCGTCGACCTGACTCATACGGAGACCTGACCAAACCCTAGGAGGAGTCGCGAGATGTCGTTGCTGGTCAAGGGTGGAATCGTCGTCGGGGCGACCGGCACGCAGCTCGCCGATGTCCTGATCGAGGGCGAGAAGATCGTCGCCGTACTGGATCCGGCGTACAGCCCCACGGTCCAGGCGGACGAGGTGATCGATGCCACCGGCAAGTATGTGATCCCGGGCGGTATCGACGCGCATACGCATATGGAGTTGCCGTTCGGTGGGACGGCGGCCAGTGACACCTTCGAGACCGGGACCAGGGCGGCTGCCTGGGGCGGGACCACCACGATCATCGACTTCGCAGTACAGCGGACCGGTGAGGTCGTGCAGGACGGGTTGGCCGCCTGGCACGCCAAGGCCGACGGCAACTGTCACATCGACTACGCGTTCCACATGATTCTCGGCGGGGTCGACGACGACGCGCTCAAGGCGATGGACCAGTTGGTCTCCGACGAGGGGATCACCAGTTTCAAGCTGTTCATGGCGTATCCGGGCGTCTTCTACTCCGACGACGGCCAGATCCTGCGGGCGATGCAGTCCGCGCGGGAGAACGGCGCGATGATCATGATGCACGCGGAGAACGGCATCGCGATCGACGTGCTCGTCCAGCAGGCGCTCGCGCGCGGCGAGACGGATCCGATCTACCACGGGATCACCCGGCCGGCCGCGTTGGAGGCCGAGGCGACCAACCGGGCGATCGCGCTGGCCGAGGTGGCCCAGGACTGCCCGCTCTACATCGTGCACCTGTCCGCGAGCCAGGCCCTGGAACATGTCGCCGCGGCTCGGGACCAAGGGCGGAACGTGTTTGCGGAGACCTGCCCGCAGTACCTGTATCTGACGCTGGAGGACCAGCTCGGCGCGCCCGGGTTCGAGGGCGCGAAGTGGGTCTGCTCGACGCCGTTGCGCAGCAAGCACGAGCCGCACGCGAAGGATCTGTGGAAGGGGCTGCGGAGCAACGATCTGGCGATCGTGTCGACCGACCACTGCCCGTTCTGCATGAAGGACCAGAAGGAACTCGGGCGCGGCGACTTCTCCAAGATCCCGAACGGCATCGGCGGTGTCGAGCACCGGGTGGACCTGATCTACCAAGGCGTCGTGGACGGGCAGATCTCGCTCGAGCGCTGGGTGGAGACGATCTCGACGACCCCGGCCAGAATGTTCGGGCTCTATCCGCAGAAGGGCGTGATCCAGCCCGGCTCGGACGGCGACCTGGTGATCTACGACCCGCACGGGACCACCCGGATCAGCGTCGAGACACACCACATGAACATGGACCACTCGGCGTACGAAGGAGTGGAGATCGCGGGCCGGGTGGGCACGGTGATCTCGCGCGGCAGCGTGATCGTGGCTGATGGCAACTACCATGGCCGCAAGGGTCATGGGCGCTACCTGCGCCGCGGGTTGTCCACGTACCTGGTCTGAAGGGGGCAAGCCGGTGGACTTCGGAGTGGTGTTCCAGTGCGATCCGCCCGCGTCGGCGGTGGTTGAGCTCGCACGCAAGGCCGAGGAGGCCGGCTTCAGTCACGTCTGGACGTTCGACTCGCACCTGCTCTGGGAGGAGCCGTTCGTCATCTACAGCCAGATCCTGGCGACCACCGAGCGGGTGATCGTCGGGCCGATGGTGACGAACCCCGGCACCCGCGACTGGACCGTGATCGCGTCCCAGTTCGCCACGCTGAACGAGATGTTCGGCAATCGCACGATCTGCGGCATCGGCCGTGGCGACTCCGCGCTGCGCACACTCGGCGCGAAGCCGGGCACGATCGACGAGCTGAAGCAGTGCGTCGAGGTGGTGCGCGAGCTGGCGGCGGGCCGGACGGTCGAGTATCGCGGCCGGCAGCTGAAGTTCGCCTGGGTCGAGAACGGCGCGCTCGAGGTCTGGGTCGCGGCGTACGGCCCGAAGGCGCTGGCGGCGACCGGCGAGGTGGGCGACGGGTACATCCTCCAGCTCGCCGATCCCGACATCGCGGCGTGGATGATCGCAGCCGTACGCCGGTCCGCCGAACAGGCCGGGCGTGATCCCGCGACGATCAAGTTCTGCGTGGCCGCCCCGGCATACGTCGGGGATGATCTCGGGCACCAGCGCGACCAGACCCGCTGGTTCGGCGGGATGGTCGGGAACCACGTCGCCGACATCGTCGAGCGGTACGGAAGCTCCGGCGAGATCCCGCGGGCGCTGACGGACTACATCGCCGGACGCAAGGGCTACGACTACGCCGAGCACGGGCGGGCCGGCAACACCCACACGGACTTCGTGCCGGACGAGGTGGTCGACCGGTTCTGCCTTCTCGGCCCGGCCGAGAACCATCTCGCGCGGCTGGAGGAGCTGAAGGCGATCGGGGTCGACCAGTTCGCTCTCTATCTGCAGCACGACGCGAAGGAAGACACCCTCGCGGCGTACGGCAAGGACATCATTCCGGCCTTCTGAGCACGTTCGCCCGCGGAAGGCCGGCCCCCGCTCGGAGGCCGGCCTTGCCACAAGGTCAGCGGGCGATCGGGCCGGGGCGGTAGTAGAGATCCGTTCCCGCCCAAGGGATGGTGTCTTGTGAGGCCCTCAGAGGTGCGGCCGGGACGAAGTTGGTTGCGTCGTCGATGCTTCCGCTTCCGTCGTACGCGGCCCGCAGCGGGTACGGGAAGACCGGCCGGGACCTGACCACCTGGTGGGCGTTCGGGTCGACGGCGGTGGCGATGATCCGGTCCGGCGCGTCGCCGCGCTCGACCCAGTCGATCAGCGCGGGCACCGGGTCGAGGTCGGTCAGCTTGTAGCCGCCGAGCCCGCAGTGGTACTTGGTCGGCACCATGAACAACCGGGCCCACTGCTGGGTCGCGACCCGGCCCCCGTTGGCCCGGGTCAACCGGTCGTAGTAGTCGACGGTTCCGACCGCCGGGACGGTCTGGTCGTCCCAGCCGTGCCAGATGATCAGCTTTCCGCCGGCCCGGCGGAACGCGGACAGGTCGAGGCCCATCGCATTGCCCTTGTCTGGGAACGCAGCTTGTCGATCATTGCCGCAGTGTCCACCGCCGCGGGGTCATGGAACTGCCGTCTACTCGCTGATGCCGGAGCGTTCCACGCCCTCGACGATCCAGCGTTGGAGGAGGACGAACATCACGACCAGCGGGAGGATCGCGATACAGGCGGCGATGAACAACTGGGGGAGGTTGATGGTCTGGGCGGTGAGGAAGGTGGACAGGGCGATCTGGACGGTCCAGGATTCCTGCCCCTGCGCGATCACGAGCGGCCAGAGGAAGGCGTTCCAGGAACCGATGAAGGTGATCGTGCCGATGGCGGCGATGAACCCCTTCGAGTTCGGTACGACGATCCGCCAGAACGTTCCCCAGTACGCCGTACCGTCGAGCTGAGCGGCTTCCTCGAGCTCGCGCGGGAAGTTCAGGAAGTACTGGCGGAACAGGAACGTGGCGAAGGCCTGGAACAACCCCGGGATGATCAGTCCGCGCAAGGTGCTCACCCAGCCGAGCGACGAGACCAGGACGAAGCTGGGCACGAACGTCACGGCCGCCGGGATCAGCAGGGTCGCGACGATGAAGTGGAACACCGCATTCGCATACCTGAAAGGGATCCTGGCCAATCCGTAGCCGGCGAGTCCCGAGATCACCAGCACGCCGACGGTCTGCACGACCGCGATCACCAGGGAGTTCACCAGACTGCGCAGCATCGGCACGGCCGGGTCGTTGAACAGGTCGGTGATGTTGCTCCACTGCAGCGAGGAGGGGAACAACTTCCACGAGGGCGAGGTGATGTCCGCCTCGGTCGACAACCCGTTGCGGACCAGCAGGTAGAACGGCAGCAGGAAGAGGATCGCACCGACCGCGAGGATGACGTACCGGATCACCGAGCCGGCCTTGTCGACGCCCGCTCGCTGGATGTTGGCCACTTCAGTCCTCCCTCCGGCCGAGACCGAGGAACCGCCCCTGCCCGAGCGCGACGAGAGCGATCAGCAGGGTGAGAATGACGGCCCCCGCACTCCCGTGCCCGAAGTCCTGCCCCTGCCCTAGCGCCGCGTAGTACAAGTAGACCAACGGCGGTCGTGCATAGGGCGGGTACTGCCCGGAACTGGAGAGCAGGTTGTAGAACTCGTCGAAGGCCTGGAACGCGTTGATCAGCAGCAATAGCAGTACTGCGGTCGAGGTGGCCCGCAGCTGCGGCAGGGTGATGAAGCGCAGCACCTTCCACCCGGTGGCGCCGTCGATCGCGGCGGCTTCATAGAGCGACGGCGAGATCCGTTGCAGGCCGGCCAGGAACAAGATCATGTAGAAGCCGGCCTGCAACCACATGCGCGCGGTGACGATCACCAGCCAGTACCAGGGTGGCTGCGTCACCGACAACCACGCGATCGGCTCGATCCCGAACCAGCCGAGCACGGTGTTCATCAGCCCGAACCGCACTCCGGAGAAGATCGACAACTTCCAGATGAGGGCCGCCACCACGTAGGAACACGCGGTCGGCAGGAAGAACACCGAGCGGAAGAACGTCCGGGCGAACCGGGCGCGGTTCACCAGCAACGCCAGACCGATCGAGACCACGAAGGTGGTCGGCACGATGAACAGCGCGAACACGATGAACGTGAGCAGGCTGGACCGGAACGCCGAGTCCCGCAACATGTCCAGGTAGTTGCCCAGGCCAACGAAATCGGTCGGCGTGACGGTGTTGCGCGCGTCGAAGAAGCTCAGCACCACCGACCAGATGATCGGGATGTAGACGAAGATCAGCAACCCGAGGACGAACGGGCCGACGAAGATCAGGAACCACAGGTTGCGGTCGTAGCGGCCCCGCAGCCTGGTCGCGACAGATGTTGCCATCAGCCGGCGATGCGCTTGAGTTCTGCCTCCACGACGGCCTTGACCGCCTTGATCTCGGTCGCCGGGTCGGAGCCGTTCTTGATGATCCGGTTCAGCGCGTCGGAGTAGGCAGTACCGGACTTCGGCGTCCACAGCAGTGGCGTCTGGGCGTGCCCGACCTCGTTCACGAACTTCACCGCGTCCGCGGCCGGGCCGGACTTCAGCTTGTCGGCCTTCCCGGCCAGGCTCTTGCGGGCCGGGATGTGGAAGCCGTACGACTGGGCCCAGTCGAGCTGCTTGTCGGTCTGGTCCACCCACAACCACTTGACGAACTTCTTCGCCGCGTCGACGTTCTTCGACTTCGAGTTCACCGCCGAGCCGTAGGCGCCGACCGGAACGCTCGCGTTGCCGGTGCTCGCGTTCAGCTTCGGCCAGGGGAGGACGCCGAAGTCGGCCTGCAGCGCCTTCTGGATCTGGGGCAACGTCCACAGACCGGTGAACTGCATCGCGGTCAGGCCCTGGGTGAACGCCGACGGGTCGGACCAGTCGGTCGGTGCCCCGAGCAACAATGCCTTCGAGGTGAACAGCTCGCGCAACTTGCGCAGTGACTCGACCGCGGCCGGGTCGTCGAAACCGAACTGGTTGTCCGGCGTCAGGTAGTCGAGCCCGGCAGACCAGAGCGCCGGACCACCGAGGATCCCGACGCCGCCGTCGTTGCCGACGAACAGGCCCTTCACCTTGTCGGTGGTGAGCTTCTTGGCCGCCGCGATCAGCTCGTCCACGGTCTGGGGCGGCTGGACTCCGGCGGCCGAGAGCAGGCTCTTGCGGTAGACCAGTAGTTGCATGTCCGTGACCTGCGGGATCGCGTACAGCTTGTCCTGGTAGGTCATCCGCGAGATCAACGACGGGGTGAAGTCGGACTTGGCGTCTCCGAGCAGGTCGCTCAGGTCGACGACCTGACCCGCCTTGATCATGTCGATGCTCGGGCCGTTGCCGTACTCGAAGACGTCCGGCCCGCCGTCGGTCAGCAGTGCCGAGGCCACCTTCTTGTCGTAGTCGCCAGGCGTCCACTGCACCGTCACCGTGGCATCGGGGTACTCCTTGGCATACCGCTCGACCGCCTGCTGGGTGCCGGGCTCGCCGTACTGGTGGTACCACTGCGACAAGGTCGGCTTGCCGCCGCTCGAACTGCCGGAGGAGCTGCGACCCGTGTTGGAACCACATCCCGCGACCGCCATCGCGGCCAGCCCGCCGCCCACCGCCAGCAATCGCCGCCGACTGAACCCGTTGCCACCGGCACCTGACATCTCGCCGTACCTCCAAAGTCCGGCACGGTCCCACAGCCCGCGCTCCAGGGACCGACCCTACGACCGATCCGATCTCCGAGGTGCCCATTTCCGAGGGGCGGGAAAACACAGGTCCAGAACTCGGAGGAATCTCGTCCTAGGCGTCGGAGAGGCGGCCGATGGTGGCGCTGGCGCGGCGGACGATGGGGACGGGGCCTTCGGGCAGGACGTCGCCGATGAAGGCGTAGTGGCGCAGGACCTCGGGGTCGACGCCGCCGGGGCGATGGCGGGTGTGGTCGCGGACCCAGTCGATGATGTCGCCCCAGCCGGGCGCGGCGAGCGAGCCGCCGAACTGCTGGACCGACAGGCCGGCGCACAGGTTGCCGAAGGCCAGTCGATGCGCCAGCGGCCAGCCGCGGAGCGTGCCGAGCACGAGCGACGCCAGGAAGACATCACCCGCTCCGGTGGGGTCGTACGAGCGGACCGGCAGCGCGGGGACCTGCTCCTCCTCGCCGGTGGTCGAGTCGATCGCCAGCACGCCGTCGGAGCCGTTCGTCACGACGGCCAGCGGGACCCGCTCGGCCAGCTTGTGCAGCGCGGCCTTCGGCGTGTCGGTGCGTGTGTAGGCCATCGCCTCGCCCGCGTTCGGTGTGAACGCATGGAAGCCTTCGAGTACGTCGAGCACCGCGGGCGACCAGGTATCCGTCGGATCCCAGCCGACGTCGCCGAACAGCAGCGCGCCGGACTCGCGAGCCTCGGCGGTCCAGCTGGGCAGCTCCTCGGCGACGGGCACGATCGCGGAGCGAGTCCGCAGCCCGGGGCCGACCAGCTTGCTCGGGTCGCCCGGTGCCTCGTGCGCGTGGGTGACCATCGCGCGGTCGCGGTCGATCGACATGGACACGGTGACGGGGGAGTGCCAGTGACCGATCCGGCGCGAGTGGGACAGGTCGACGCCTTCCTGGTCGGCCAGCGTGCGCCAGCAGAAATCGGCGTAGACGTCGTCGCCGAAGACCGCGGCCAGGCCGCTGTTCAGGCCGAGCCGGCTCGCGGCAATGGCGAAGTTGGCGACGCCGCCCGGGCAGGACCCCATGCCCTCGGCGAAGATCTCGGTACCGGTGGTCGGGGCGGACTCCAGGCCGGTCAGCACGATGTCGAGGAACACGGTCCCCTGTACGAACACGTCGTAGCGGTCCGGCTCGTCCATCACGGTGACAGTGCTCCCTCTGCCGGTGGCTGATTGTGATGCCTGATTGTCGGTGGCTGGTGCAACGCTCTCCTTCGTAGCATCATCGACCGGCCATCACCATGGATTTGGGAGGACGCGGATGACATCCGGGGTGTGTTCGTGATCCCGACGTGGATCTCGGTCGTAGCGGTGATCGTGACCGTGCTGAGCCCGTTCCTGGCGCTCGGCGGCGTCGCGCTGGGGGCCTACCTGACCCGCAAGTCCGATCGCGAGCTGGATACCTGGCGGCACCGCGAGGAGACGATGCGGATGGTCCGGTGGGCGGTCGAGCAGATCATGGAGGGCGAGGAGGTCGGCACGGACGCCGGGGTGGTGACGCTGCGTTCACTGATGAGATCGGAGCTGTTGCAGCCGGAGGACTACGACCTGGTCGCCGCGCTGACGGCCGCTGTTGCGATCGACCGGGTAGGTCCGGCCGCGTACGCTGAACTAGCGGACGAAGAAACCGAAGTAGTCGAGGGAGACAGCGCCGATGGCTGAGAAGAAGACCGTCAGAGTCTCCCGCCAGGCCGTCGAGCTGGCCCGGCTGCACGTCGAGGCAGCACGCAGGGCCGGCCGCAAGCCCGAGCCGGGAGTCGCGCGGATCGCGGACGCCCGCCCCGAGAACGGCAACGGCACCGCGCCCGCTCCCGCCTGACCGCGACCCGCAGTACCGGGTATCGGACGGTAGGCCGGGACGGCAGGCCTGATCGGACCCGGGGTGTCGGAGCACCTACACTGATCGACGGCCGCTCCGGTGGCGTACGGTGCCCTCGTGGTGACCATTACGTTGCTCCCTGTTCCCGACCACGGCCGGAATCTCCCGTGATCCGCTTCGAGAATGTTTCCAAGACGTACGAGGGGCAGTCCAAGGCTGCCCTGCTGAACGTGAACGTCGAGATCGAGAAGGGCGAGTTCGTCTTCCTGGTCGGCACCTCCGGGTCCGGCAAGTCGACGTTCCTTCGCCTGGTGCTGCGCGAGCACCGGACCTCCAAGGGCCACATCATGGTCGCCGGCAAGGACCTGAACCGGCTCGCGAGCTGGCGGATCCCGCAGATGCGGCGCCAGATCGGCACGGTCTTCCAGGACTTCCGGCTGCTGCCGAACAAGACCGTCG
The DNA here is from genome assembly GCF_039529635.1 of Kribbella alba. Classification (NCBI taxonomy): domain Bacteria; kingdom Bacillati; phylum Actinomycetota; class Actinomycetes; order Propionibacteriales; family Kribbellaceae; genus Kribbella; species Kribbella alba. The sequence goes on from NZ_BAAANE010000004.1 coordinate 140,259, forward strand.
CGGAGAACGTCGCCTTCGCGCTGCAGGTGATCGGCAAGCCACGCCAGCACATCCGCAAGACGGTGCCCGAGGTGCTCGAGCTGGTCGGTCTGGACGGCAAGGAGGACCGGCTCCCCGACGAGCTGTCCGGTGGTGAGCAGCAGCGGGTCGCGATCGCTCGCGCGTTCGTGAACCGGCCGATGATCCTGATCGCCGACGAGCCGACCGGAAACCTCGACCCCGGTACCTCGGTCGGCATCATGAAGCTGCTGGACCGGATCAACCGGACCGGCACGACCGTGGTGATGGCGACCCATGACGTGTCGATCGTGGACCAGATGCGCAAGCGCGTCATCGAGCTGGAGAACGGCCAGGTCGTCCGCGACGAGTCGCGTGGCGTCTACGGCTACCAGCACTAGGACAGGGACTAACCAGTTATGCGCTTGAACTACATCCTCTCGGACCTCGGTATCGGGCTGAAGCGGAACCTCTCGATGACGATCGCGGTCGTCGTCACCATCTGGGTGTCGCTGTCGCTGTTCGGCAGTGCGCTGCTCGCCCGCGAGCAGGTCGACCTGATGAAGGGGAACTGGTACGACAAGATCCAGATCTCGGTCTTCCTCTGCACCAAGGACTCCGGCGGCCGCGGTTGCTCGGGCGCCGAGGTGACCACGGAGCAGAAGAACCGGATCAAGCAGGTGATCGAGTCCAGCCCGGACACCGCGCCGGAGGGGGTCTTCGGCGAGACCAAGAAGGAAGCGTTCGACCAGTTCCGGAAGCTGTACAAGGACTCGCCGATCGTCAGCACGGTCACCGAGGACCAGATGCAGGAGTCCTTCCGGGTCAAGCTGAAGGATCCTCAGCGCTACCAGAACCTGGTCAGCGCCGTGGCGGGCCTGCCTGGCGTCGACACAGTTCAGGACCTCAGACAGTATCTGGATCCACTGTTCAAGGCGCTGAACGGATTGCAAGTGGGAGCGCTGGTTGCGGCCGGCCTGCTGCTGGTCGCGGCGTTGATGCAGATCTCCAACACGATCCGGTTGGCGGCCTACGCGCGACGGCGAGAGATAGGCATCATGCGCCTGGTGGGCGCCTCGAACTTCTATATCCAGCTGCCGTTCCTGCTGGAAGCGGTGCTGGCCGCCCTGATCGGCGCGGTCCTTGCCTGCGGCACCCTTTGGGTCGGCGTGTACTTCGTGGTGATGCAGCGCGCGCAGGAGACTTTCCGGGTCTGGCAGTGGGTCGGGGCGTCCGAGACCTTCCAGGCGACACTCATCATGGTGGTCGTCGGTCTGATCCTGGCCGTGGTCCCGACATTCCTGACAACGCGGAAATACCTCAAAGTCTGAGCTGGGTGACTTATCGTGCAGTAGCACGACAACTCAACCCATAGCAAGGGGTCGACTGTGGTCCCGCACTTCCCCGGTGCGAACCCGCGCAAGCGGGGGAGCATCCAGCGAGACGACAGCATCGGCGCCACCGCCACACCGAGCGGACGGTCCCTCAGGCAGCGCCTGGGCGGCTCGACCGGTCGGCAGACGGCTATCGCCGCTTGCTGCCTTGTCCTGTCCATGTCCGCCGGAGTCCTGGCGGTGGTTCCGTCTGCCCAGGCGGCGGACCCACCGGATCCAGCCGCCAAGAAGAAGCAGCTCGACTCGCAGATCAATTCGCAGAAGGCTGATCTGAACCAGTCGTACGACCAGCTGGCCAAGTCCGTTGCCGCGTACAACCAGGCCGAGACGCAGTACAAGGCTGTCCAGGTCAAGTACGCCGCGGCCCAAGGCAAGCTGGCTGCCGCGAAAGCAGCCGATGTGGTTGCCGCGGGCAAGCTGAAGCAGGCGGAAGCCGCTCTGCAGACCGCGATGAACGCCGTCGACGCCGGCGAGCAGGTCATCCTGCAGCAGAAGCAGATCGCGGGCCGCGCCGTGCGTTCGGCGTACCAGCAGCAGAACAGCCTGGTCGGGCTGTCGATCGTGCTGCGCGGCGCGTCGCCTGCCGACCTCGCCACCGGGATGCAGGTCCAGCGCAACGTGTTCGGCATCCAGGGCAACGCGATCACCAGGCTCAACGACGCCCAGGCGCAGCTCGCGAACCAGCGGGTGAAGGTCGCCGAGGCTGAGAAGATCGTCGCGGCCCAGCGTGCCGAGGCCGCTCGCACGGTCCAGGAGGTCACCGCGCTGACTCAGCAGGTTGCCGCGGACAAGGCGGAGGCAGCCGCGGTCGCGGCAACTCGACTGACCACGCAACAGGCCGCCGAGAAAGACAAGAACTCCGAGCTCGCGCAGTACAACGCGCTGGTGTCCGAGCGGAACAGGGTCCAGCAGATCCTGGTCGCTCGTGCCCGGGCCGAGAAGGCCGCCGCCGCCCGCCGGAAGGCCGCCGCGGAGGCAGCCGAGCGCGCGAAGGCGAAGAAGGAACACCGGCCGCCACGCACCGTACCGAACGACCCGGGCAGTTCGTCCGGGCTCAGCTACCCGATCAACACGTACATCACTTCGCCGTACGGCATGCGGTTCCATCCGATCCTGCATTACTGGAAGCTGCACGACGGCACCGACTTCGGCGCCGGCTGCGGTACGCCGATCCACGCCGCGGCGAGCGGGGTTGTCACGGACCGCTACTACAACGGCGGCTACGGCAACCGGCTGTTCATCTCGCACGGGGTGATCCGGGGCGACTCCATCACGACGGTCTACAACCACCTGTCGCGCTACAAGGTCCGGGTCGGGCAGCACGTGGTGAAGGGCCAAGTGATCGGCTACGTCGGCACCACCGGCTACTCGACCGGCTGCCACCTGCACTTCATGGTCTACCAGGACGGCGTCGTCGTTAATCCGATGAAGTGGCTCTGACAGGTCTGAGATACTGGTCGGATGGTGAAACAGACCGGCCACAAACCGATCGCGCAGAATCGTAAGGCGCGACACGACTACCACATCGACGACGTGGTGGAGGCCGGACTCGTGCTGACCGGGACCGAGGTGAAGTCCCTGCGGCTGGGTCGGGCCTCCCTCGTCGACGCTTATGCCTCCGTGCGAGGTAACGAGCTGTGGCTACAGGGGATGCACATCCCGGAGTACACGCACGGCACCTGGACCAACCACGAACCAAGGCGGACCCGCAAGCTGCTGCTGCACAAGGACGAGCTGCAGAAGCTGATCAAGGCCGTCGAGCAGCAGGGCGTCTCTCTGATCCCGCTGTCTCTGTACTTCAAGGACGGCTACGCGAAGGTCGAGCTCGCGACCGGGCGAGGCAAGAGGGACTACGACAAGCGGCACGCCCTGGCCGAGCGCCAGGCCGGCCGCGAGGCCCAGCGCGCCCTCTCCGAGCGCAGCCGCCGCTAGGGGTCGCTCAGGGACCGGTCCGGGCGGAACCCTATGGGTTCGTCGGCCGGCCGCGCGCACAGTGGGTGCATGTCCACTTCAGACCTCCTGGTGACGCCGGCCCAACGGGACCGTGCAGTCGAGATCCTGCAAGAGATGTATGCCGACGGCCGGCTGGACCACCTCGAGTTCGACACCCGGCTCGAGCTGGCCCTCAAGGCCCGGACCCGCGCCGAGCTGAACGGCACCTTCAACGGACTGGTCTCGCGCCCGGTCCCGACGTACGCGCCGGCGGCCTTCACCCGGCCCGGACCGGTCAAGCCGTATGGCGGAAAGGGCCGTGGGATGGGCATGGTGGCCCACTGGCTCGGCTATCCCACCTCCTTCGTCGGCCCGGCGCTGATCGTCGCGACCGCCGGCAAGGAGAACCCGGTCGTGCGCAGGCACGCGGTGGAGGCGCTGAACTTCCAGCTGAGCACCCTCGCCGTCTTCGCTCTGCTGGGCGTGGTCACGGGCGTCACCCACGGCTTCACGGGCTTCCTCTTCCCCCTGGTCGGCGTGGTCTGGTTCGTCCTCACCGGCATCGGCGGCCTGGCTGCCCTGCTCGGCTCCGACTTCCGCTACCCCTTCACCCTTCGCCTCGTCCGCTGACACCGGGTGACGGGAATCTCTGGTGCGGCCGGGTTGTTGGAGTTGATAGTGTGATGATCCTGCGGTGAAGGAGCTTGCTTCTCGACCGTGGGGTTTGACAACTCAAGAGGGGGTGAACGGTTTCGACTTTGGACGTACGTTCCAAGGGAAGCGGGCCGAGGATCCAGGGTTATCTCGTAAACGATCTCTGGAAACCAATAACTGCCAACGTTAATTCGCGCAGTAGCTTCGCTCTCGCCGCCTGACGGCCTGAGCACCTAAGAAGCGGTCAGCCCGGGGATGCTTCCGACCCGGTTCCTGGCCTCAGCTAGGAAGCTTGCTTCGTCAACCCGGTCACGGGGTTGACGCGGGACATCTACAGTGACTGAGCCTGTCAGCAACTTTGTCTGTGAGAGTGCTGGGGCTGAGAAAAGCGACTAACAGACTGCGCCCGGAGAAGTCTTGGAGCGACGCTGAAGGACGCGGGTTCGATTCCCGCCACCTCCACCCCTTTGAAGTCGAACACAGCCCCGGCAGCCACCCGCTGCCGGGGCTTCTTCATGCCCGGCCCTCGCGAGCTCTACGATGCGGGACTCGTATAGCTGCCGAGATCCGGATAGTTCGCCCAGTCGTCCTCCCCAGCTCGCTCCGGTCGAGTGTGCCGACCGTGTCGCTGGCAAGCGCTTACCGGCGACACGGTCGGCACAGTCGGCGTTCCCAACGGTGGTGAGATCTCGGCGCGGGCTTCGCGGAGGGGACTGGCGGCTTAGGCATGCCTGGGAGCGGTCCCCGTGGACCCCCGCTGCCGGGGATTCGCCGTTCGCCGGGCTAGCTCTAGCTTGGTTGGCATGGTGGTGCCTGTGCGGGGGCGGTGGGAGGTGGCGGCGTTCTTGTCGTTGACCGCGGCGACGGGGTTGATCGACGCGGTCAGCTACTTGGCGTTGGGGCGTACGTTCGTCGCCAACATGACCGGGAACGTGGTGTTCCTGGGATTCGCAGTGTCGCCGGAGTCGGGGTTCACGGTGGTGGCGCCGTTGTTCTCGCTGGCGGGGTTCTTGCTCGGCTCGCTGGTCGGGGGTCGCGCCGCGGCGGTGCTGGAGGATCGGCCGCGCCGGTGGTTGGGGATCGTGTTCGGGGCGCAGGCGCTGCTGCTTGCGATCGCGGCGCTGTTGGTCGCGACGGATGTGCTGCAGCGTACGGGCGGTACGTCGTACGGGCTGATCTTCTTGCTGGCGGGGTGTTTCGGCGTGCAGAACGCGACGGTCAGGCACGCGGGGCCAAAAGACATGACCACCACCGTGCTGACACTCACATTGACCGGTCTTGCAGCCGACAGCGTCCTCGGAGGCGGCCGGTCCGCCAGCCCCTACCGCCGGCTCGGGTCCGTCGCCGCGATGCTCGCCGGCGCGGCTGTCGGCGCATTGCTGCTCCAGGCAACTATCTCGGGCGTGATCCTGTTGGCTGCCGCCGCAGTCGCCGTCGCCGCCGGCATCTTCGTCTTCGGCCCAGCTCCAGCAGAGGCTCCAAAGCCGTAGCGTCCGAAGAACCGCGGGGCAGGACCCGCTGTTCTTCGGACGCAAGCGCCTTGTCAGTTCAGGGTCATCCGGGGTTCGCCACTCAGCAATCCGGTACCCGAGATGGTGCAGGTGCCGCCTCGGTTGAGGGTGTAGGACTGGCGGACACAGGACCGGAGGGCTAGTTGGCCCCAGTAGTTGGGGTGAATGGATTCCTGGATGTAGTAGTTCGAGCCGACGGTGGTGACGGTACGGATCTGGTTGATCCACTCGGTCTTGTCGACCGCGGTCGGCTGGGTCCAGGACGACAGGCCGACCTCCTCGTAGAGGCCGACGGTCTTCTCGCAGAGGCGCCTGCCGTTGAAGGTCGACTGCAGTTCGAGGAGGCGCGTGTTCGTCAGGCCGGATTGGCCGATCGCGGCGCGGACCGTGCTGTTGATGGTTCCCAGGGCGGTTGCGTTGGCCCAGTCGGCGTCCGCGTTCCAGAAACCGCAACCCCCGGTGTCCTGGCGGGTGTAGCCGGTCTGGCTGTAGCGGAACCCGCTGCCTGCCGGGATGGGTGAGGGGTACGTCTGCACCAGCAGCGTCCACGCGCCGTCGGCGTACCCGGCGTTGCGCATCGCCGTCCGGACGTTCTGGAAGGACGTCGCGATCCGGCCCCGTACTGCGGTGACGTTGGCGGAGGTGAAGTTCGCGACCACCGATGAGTCGTCCTTGCAGTAATCCGGGTTCCACGACGGCGACAGCAGGAAGTCCGAGACGCAGGACTGCACGATCGACGCGAAGTTGAAGTCGTTGCCGCCGATGGAGGCGACGACGAGCTTCACGTTGTGGTTCGTGGCGAACTGCTGGAGCAGCTTCGCCTGGCCGAGGTTTCCGGCGCCGTCGTCGTAGAAGTCGATCCCCGGCTTGAAGTAGTCGCCGGTCGTGGTGTTCGTCCTTGCGCCGGAGCAGGCGAGGTCGAGTCCGCTGACTCCGCCGCCGATGTAGGCCTCCGCCGATTTGCTGCGGTGACACCTCGGGATCGTCTCGGCGGTCCCGCTGGCGTTGTCGTGGTACGCGTGCGCACCGAGCGCGTCAGCGGGTGCTTCGGAGTTGTTCGAGCTGCCGGCCCAGCGACCGGCCTCGCCCGAGATGTAGGAATCCCCGACCGTCACGACGTACGGCGTACCGGCGCCTGGGCCGTCGGCGTGGGCTGATGGGGAGGCGACGACCAGGCTCACGGCGGCCGTCAGTAGGAGGAGCGGTACGGACAAACGACGACTTCGCGGAATCTGCACCGGAAGGCCTCTCTCGCCGAAGGTCGGTGACCACTAGGACCCCGTGCTGGTCACCGTGCAGCGAGAATGTACTCCCGGGTAACCCGAGAAGATAGACCGAGAGTACTGACACGTTTGCGCCCTGTCACCACGGTGTCAGCTTGCGTCGGCCGACTCGAAGCGTGGCGACCACCAGTCACGCCAGCGCTTGTCGATCGCTGCGCGGGCGGCGTCGTCCACGTCGTACAAGGTGAGGACCGCCATCGCGGCGCCGTTCGGCTTCTGCTCCGAGGGGGCGACGTGGCTGAGCACGAGCAGGCCGTCGCCCCAGCCGTCGACCGTCAGTCCCACCTGGTGCTCCGAGCGGAACCAGACGCGACCGCTCGCGGGCTCCCCGACAAGCTCGACCTCGTACTGCGTTCCGCTCGGCAGCTCGGGGATTCCCAGCACCTGAGCAGGGCCGGGGTCACCCTGGCCCGAGTAGAACAGGGTTCTGCGCGGCTCGCTCGGGTGATGCTCGAGCGAGAACCGGAGTTGGTGGATGAAGGTGATCCAGCCCTCGGTGATGTCGTGGTAGTACGCGTCCCACTCCGGGTTGTCGCCGTACGCTGCCCGAGTCAGGGTGACCCTCGAGCCGCCCTCGACAGGCTCCACCACGAACCGGTCGCCGCCCTCAAGCTCCAGCGTTCGCGCCGCCGCGTCCTCGGTGAACCCGGTGAAGTAGATCTGGTCGATCTCCTGGTCCAGGCCGCCCTCGGTGCCTTCGTACTCCCAGCCGTGCCAGTGCCGGATCTTCTCCTTGTCCCGCAAGGCGTCCCACACCACCTCGACCGGCGCCGCCACGGTCACCTCGATCCGCGGTCCCTGGTCCTCGGTCATGTCGGCTCTCCTTGAACTCCCGTACTGCGGGGCGCGGGGTGGCCGCCGGCGATCAGGCGATAGGGCCGACCGCCTTCGCTGTCGAAGGCCTCGACGGTTCGTCGTACTGCTTCGGTCAGGGCGTCGGTGAAGCGGTGCACGTCGCCGGGCTCGGCGAACCGCACCTCCGTCTCGAGGGTGAACGTCAGCAGTCGCTTGCCGGACGTGTCCGCCTTGCTCTGCATCCGGGCGACGTCCCGAACTGTTCCCGCGGCAACCTCGACCAGGTGCTCGGCGGCGTACTGGTCGTGAAGCTGGGTGAAGGCGCGCGCGCCCATCAGCGCGGGATCCACCACGAACGCTTCGGCGGTCGCACGCAGGATCCGCTCGACGAAGCCTCGTCGCTGCCGCTCCTCGACCAGCTCCACAAGCCCGGCCTTCTCCAGCTCGCGCAAGTGGTAGTTGACGCGCTGCCTGGGGACATCGAGCGTTGCCGCGAGTTGCGTCCCGGATGCCGGCTCCTGCAGCAGGCTCAGCAGTTGCCGCCGGAGCGGGGACAACGCCGCCCGCACCTTGTCCGGTTCTTCGAGGAGCTTCACACGGACCAGACTCGTATTGACAGTTTATTTTGTCAATAACTCGGAGGCGACCGGATAGCGGGCGACCAAGGTCCTGGCCGGGCGTGGGGCCTTTGGCCACTGTGCAGGGCGGACGCGGGCAACTAAGGTACTTACTTAACCGAGTGAAGCTATTGACATCCCTGGACTCAGGGTAAATAGTTCCGTCCTGCAATCAATCAGAAGGCAGAGTGATTCAACAGTGTCGAACATCAGTGTGCTGCAGCTCCGCGCCGCGGGCGTGAGTCTCGTGCTGGACTGCTCCGGTCCGGCCCTGCCGTCGGTCGTGCACTGGGGCGCGGACCTTGGTGAACTGACCGAATCAGCTCTGCTTGATCTCAGGCGTGGCGCGGGCGCGGTGCAGGCCGGCAACGGGCTGGACGACAACCTGCCGGTGGCGATCATCCCCGAGTACTCCGCGGGCTGGTTCGGCCTGCCGGGCCTGAACGGGCACCGCGACGGACACGACTTCTCCGCGTCGTTCCAGCTCATCAGCGCGGTCCAGACCGGCAACTCCGTTGAGGTCGAGGCGGCGGATCCCGGAGCCGGTCTGAAGCTCCACCTGACCATCCTTCTGACCGACTCCGGCCTGGTGAAGGCCAAGGCGGACCTCACGAACACCGGCGACTCGGCGTACACGGTCGACGGGCTGGTCCTCGCGCTGCCGGTGCCGACCGAGGCGACCGAGCTGCTCGACATGACCGGCCGGCACATCGGTGAGCGGCACCCGCAGCGGCACGCGTTCACCCAGGGCGCGCACATCCGCGACAACCGCCGCGGCCGCACCGGCGCCGACGCCACCTTGCTGCTGATCGCCGGCACCCGCGGCTTCGATTTCGGCGACGGCGAGATCTGGGCCGTGCACACCGCCTGGAGCGGCAACCACCGCTCGTACGCCGAACGCGGCATGAGCGGGTTCGCCGTGATCGGCGGCGGCGAACTGCTGCTGCCGGGCGAGGGTCGGCTGGAGCCTGCCGGGAGTTACAGCACCCCCTGGATCTACGGCTCGTACGGCGTGGGCCTGGACCAACTGTCCGCGCGGTTCCACGAGTACCTGCGCGCCCGCGACACGCACCCCAAGACCGACCGTCCGGTGGTCCTGAACACCTGGGAGGCGGTGTACTTCGACCTCGACCTGGAGAAGCTGAAGGCGCTCGCGGACGCGGCCGCCGAGGTGGGGGCCGAGCGATTCGTTCTTGACGATGGCTGGTTCCGCGGCCGCCGCGACGACCACGCCGGCCTGGGCGACTGGTACGTCGACGAGGGGATCTGGCCGAAGGGCCTGCACCCGCTGGTCGACCACGTCACCGGGCTCGGCCTGCAGTTCGGCCTGTGGGTGGAGCCGGAGATGGTGAACCCCGACTCCGACCTGGCCCGCGAGCACCCCGAATGGATCCTTGCCACCGGCAACCGGATGCCCCCGACCGCCCGGCACCAGCAGGGCCTCAACCTGGGCATCCCCGCGGCCTACGACTACCTGCTCGAGCGGCTCGACAGCCTGCTGAACGAGTACGACATCAGCTACCTGAAGTGGGATCACAACCGCGACTTCGTTGACGGCGGCAACCAGATCACCGGGACCGCCGGCATCCACGAGCAGACGCTGGGCGTCTACCGGCTGCTGAACGAGCTCAAGCGGCGCCACCCCGGGCTGGAGATCGAGTCCTGCTCGTCCGGCGGTGCCCGGGTCGACCTCGGCATCCTGGAGCGGACCGACCGGGTCTGGGGCAGCGACAGCAACGACGCGCTGGAGCGCCAGAAGATCCAGCGCTACACCCAACTGCTGCTCCCGCCGGAGCTGATCGGCTGCCACGTCGGCCCACCGAAGGCCCACACCACCGGCCGGACCCAGAGCCTGGCGTTCCGCGCGACGACCGCGTTGTTCGGTCACTTCGGCATCGAGTGGGACATCAGCGCGGCCTCGGCGGAGGAGCGCAAGGAACTCGCAGGTTGGGTCGCACTGCACAAGGAACTGCGACCGCTGCTGCACACCGGCCGGGTGGTTCGCGCCGATCGCGGTTCAGAGGACTTCCTGCTGCACGGTGTCGTCGCGCAGGACGGTTCGCGCGCGGTCTACTCCGCCGTACAGCTGACTCAGTCGATCACGTCCGACCTCGGCCGGGTCCGGCTGCCCGGCTTGGACGCGAAGCGGACGTATCGGGTGTCCAAGCCGGCGACACCCGGACAGCAGTCGCGAACAGCGCCCTGGTGGGTCGACGGTGGTCAGGTTGAACTGAACGGTGCTGCCCTGGCGGCCGTCGGCGTTCAGGTTCCGGCGCAGTGGCCCGAGAGCGCGATCTTGCTGGAAGTCCACGCCATCGACTAGGAGGACACCGTCCTTGACGACGACGAATGTCCTGAGGGTTTCCCCTGGGAGCGGCTACGCCCGGGGGAGTACGTCGTACTGCTCCCGGCGGCGCAGGGTGCGCCGCCGGGAGTAGGACAGGTGTAGCCGCCGAGGCGACGCGGGCGAGGGGGTTCGGAAGACACGATCGGTGCAGTCGGAAACCGCGAGCATCGAGGAGTGTCATGAGCGGCAACGAGGAAAGGCCGGGCGGGTCGATCCGCATCGGCGATCACGAGCGTGAGGACGCGGTCACGCGTCTGGGCGCTCACTACGAGGCCGGTCGGCTCAGTGCGGAGGAGCACCAGGAGCGGGTCGGCGAGGCGCTACAGGCGAAGACGGCGGCGGAGCTTGCGGCGCTGTTCGCCGACCTTCCCGGTGAGCAGCGGGCCGGTGAGCAGCAGGGTGAGCCGTGGGCCGGTCCGGGGCGGCCGCCGTGGGCGGCGCGGGGTCCGTTCGGCAAGATCCCGTTCCCGCTGCTGATCGCCCTGGCCGTGATCGGGGTGCTGGCGTCGATCGGTTGTGTGGTCGGAGGCGGGCATCCGCCGGTGCTGCCGCTGCTGCTGATCGTGGCGGGCATCTTCATCGTGAAGAAGCGCAGGCAGGAGCGTCGGGCATGAGGGCGGCGTACCGTGCGATCGCGTCCCTGATCGGTCTGGCCGTGGTGCTCCAGGTCGCGTCGATCGCGCTGGCCGGGTTCATCATCGCCAACGATGCCGACGACGGTGTCACGATCGGCGCGGACTACAGCAACTTCGGGCAGAGCTGGCACAGCATCGCCGGTTCGGTGATCGGCCTGCTCGCGCTCGTGTTCCTGATCGTGTCCTTCCTGACCGACGTACCGCGCGGCCGGATGCTGGCCGGGATCGTCGTCGGTCTGGTGGTGCTGCAGTTCCTGCTGGCAGTGGTGTCCTTCGGGATCCCGGCGCTCGGCGTACTGCACGGCATCAACGGGCTCGCGATCGCAGGTGTGGCCGGGACGGCAGCCCGACGGGCTTCGATCCCGGCGGCACAGCCTGCGACCAGTGGGTAGGTGGAAGGGACGACTGATCGCCCTCGGGGTGGCGCTGGCGGTACTCGTACCGCTGGCGTACCTCTGGGCGACCAGCCTGGTCCCGGGCAACTACTCGGCCATGGACATGGGGTACGCCGACTACGGTGGCGGGCCTGCTTCGTCTGATCATGCGATGCACCACGGCGGCAAGAGCGTCGCCGACCTGACCGGTCCGACTACCGGCACTCCCGACGTCGCCGTGACGCTGACGGCACGGGAGCAGAAGTTCACCCTGGCCAGCGGGGAGTCGGTCGACGGGTACACCCTCAACGGGTCGTCACCCGGCCCGCTCATCCGGGCCCGGGTCGGCGAACTCGTCCAGGTGACCCTGGTCAACGAGTCCGTGCCGGCTGGAGCCACCTTGCACTGGCACGGGATCGACGTACCGAATGCCGAGGACGGCGTCGCCGGAGTCACCCAGGACGCAGTACGGGTTGGTGGCAAGCATGTCTACCGGTTCAAGGCGGAGCAGGCCGGAACGTATTGGTATCACTCGCACCAGGTGTCGAGTGAGGAGGTCCGCGACGGGCTGTTCGGCACGATCGTGATCTCCTCGGGCGGTACTGCGAACGAGGTCATCGCCGCGATCCACACGTACGACGGGAAACGCACGCTCAACGGGCGGACTGGCGAGCAGCAGGTGGAACTGCCCGCGGGGTCGCGGTTCCGGCTGCGGGTGATCAACACGGACAACGCGATCTTGCGGGTGGGGTTGGTCGGTACGCCGTACGAGGTGGTCGCGGTGGACGGCCGAGACATCCACGGGCCGACACCGGTGACTGCGGCGTTCCCGCTGGCCGCCGGGGCTCGGGTCGATCTGGAGGCGACCGTGCCTGCTTCGGGGGCGCTGCGGCTGGATGCCGGTTCGGCGAGCATGATCCTTGGGCCGGGCGGCTCGGAGGCGCCTGGTGGCGCGTTATCGGGGGAGACCGTCGACCTGCTGAGCTACGGGACGCCGGCGGCGCTCGGGTTGGATCCGGCTCACGTTGACCGAAGTTTCGAGTATCGGATCGGGCGTCGGCCTGGCTTCCTGGATGGTGTTCCCGGGCTCTGGTGGACGATCAACGGGCACAAGTTCCCCGACGTACCGATGTTCATGGTCGCCGAAGGTGATGTCGTCCGGATGAAGATCAGCAACTCCAGCGGCCAGTCCCATCCGATGCACCTGCACGGCCACCACGCGGTCGTCCTGTCCCGCAACGGAGTCGGTGCCACCGGCTCACCCTGGTGGGTGGACACCCTCGAGGTCGCCGACGGCGAAACCTACGAGATCGCCTTCGTCGCCGACAACCCCGGCATCTGGATGGACCACTGCCACAATCTGCCTCATGCGTCCGAGGGCCTAATGACCCACCTCGCCTACGAGGGCTACACCGCCCCGTACAAAATTGGTGGCCCCACCTCAAACAAGCCCGAATAGCCGGCGCCCACGTAGGTGCACGGTCAGGCGGCTCGGGTGGGGGATACTCCGGGCAGCAATGCGGAGGTCGTCGGCGGTGACTGGAACCCCACACCTGGCCTGCGCCGTCTACCTCTCTGTGAGCGATCGATGAGTGATAGCAACGACGACCTGGAGGGCTGGCAGGTCGTCCTCCTGCTGGTCTTCTTCTGCGCGGTCGGCGGCGGGCTGTATCTGATCGGCTGGCTGACGCGGCCGAGCTTTCTGTGGGATGCGCCGCTGCTCTGTGCAGCGATCGCAGGAGCGGCCTGCTACCCGGCGCGTTTTCTGGTTGAGCGGTTCTCGTGGTGGAAGAGGTTGGAGGAGCGCCGCGAAGGACGGCACTTGCGCCGCGAGAGGGCTTCTTCGGATCGCGGGCGACGCCGATGGTCGGTGATTGCGCGGGTTCTGCGGATCGTCGTCGGCGTACCGATCAGCCTCGGGTCACTCGCGATTCTGCCGCTCGGTATCTCGGCCGGCCACGAGAACGAGAACCTCGTCAAGAACGGACCGATCCAGCAGGCCGTGGTGGTATCGGTCGAGGAAGACAAGTGGTCGAAGTACGACGACGTGACCGTCATGGTAGCCCGCCCGGGCGACGGCAAGCCGATCGAACTGGACGGCGGAAACGACCTCGACCCAAGACCGAAGAAGGGCGATCACCTCGACGTAGTGGTCGACCCCAAGGACCCGAGCACCATCATCTCAGCCACCCTCGACTGGTCCACCCCTTGGTGGGCCTACCCGCTAGCGCTCATCATCACAGCGATCCTCTTCGCCATAGGCGTCGCAATCGCATTCGCCTGACCTCATCAGGGGTGAGCGGTGCCGCCGGGCCGCTTCAGGCGACCTGAACTGGCGCGCCTCGGCGGACTATCCGCGGTATCCGGCCGTCGTCGTCATCGATCTCGCGGACGCGAGTTCGATCTGCCTACCCGCGTAGCTTGGCGGTCCGATGCCCCTGGAGGGACAGGGGCCCGTGGGCATTGGTGTCGTCCGAGGATGAGCTGGGGACGGGCTTGGCGCTGCCATGAAGGTCCGATGCGATCTTCACCGCCGATTCCGGTCACAGCGCGCGACGCTGTGGCTCTCGAATGTGACAGGTGTGCTCCGAAATTGCAGGTTGATGCAATTTGATGGCTGCCGACCGTATGCAGTTGGTAGGTTACGCGGCGCCACTGGAGGGGTCGGGGGGCCCCAGCGCGCGGCTGACGATGCAGGAAATCATTAGGGGTAGCACGCCGAGACCCGATCCAGGCGGAGTTCCAGGTGGACTCCGTTGGGATACGCCCGGCGCATTAGGCAGCAAGCCGGGTACTTGGGAACTTGTCATTGACACGAGGACAAATACTGTTCTCCACTACAATTTTGTTACGAGGTAGCCGGATGCATCTCTCCAATTATCCTGGCCAAGCCTTGAAAGGCGTGCTCATGTATTCGGAGGAGGAATATAGCTTCCGCTTCAATGTAGATTCGGTCGCTGAACTTGCAGCTCGGGTAGGTGGCACTGGTCAGTCCAGCGTGTCGATAGGCACGCTCCAGCTGGAGGTCGCCTCGGGCAGCGGTGTCGTGCTGTACGCATGGGGACTTCACCCTCGGACGCAATGGAAGAATGGAAATGTCTCCGCGCCCGAGGCGAAGCCTGGCGTTGTTCGACTCGATGCGAATTTTGACGCGGGTGTCTCTATTTCACGTGCTCCAGTCGGCGGCTGGACGACCGTTTTCGATCCAACGACCGGCTGGATTCGAGTAGCGGAGGATGAAAGCCAGGATGATGACCTGACAGTAGAAGTCGCGAGCGGGGTCGTTCTGGGGGAACGGCGAGGCAAATTGTGTTCAATCTGGCTGCATCCGTTGATTGACTGAATGGCTTGATAGTGGAGCCGTAGTGGCACCGCTACGTCACGACGGTTGACGTGGTGGCCGACCCGCAACTGCAGTGCGCCCACGTTGCCGTCATCGTTGTCGTCAGGTCCGTCCATCATGGACGGTGATCGTGATGAGCGACTGGTGCGGGTGGCGGGGCTGTCTGCTTTTCGTGTGCCAGTCTGGTGCGAGGGCCGTAGCGATTGCGCGCGGGCCCGCCCCGCCGGGCAGCGGCCTAGCCTTGATCTCGTGAAGAAAGTTGAATCAACTGGGCTCCCGGTCACGGTATGTGGTCGGGGCCGATGGGCTCAGTCACCTCGTCAGGTGTTCCACGTCAGCCACCTCCGCCGCTGCCCGCGTCGGGTTGGGCCATCAGCCGACCCGCGAGCTCGGCCTTCACGGTGATCACCGTGAGCGAGTGCCCCAAGATGACTCTTCACGATCGAGGGTGTAGTTGTGGTCTGAAGCCGCCGGTTGCGAGTAGTGATCTGGCGATGTAGTTGGTGAGGTTGCGGAAGCCGGGTGCTGAGCCGCGGTGGTCACGGTCGAGGAAGACAAGTGGTCCAAGTACGACGACGTGGTAGTCAAGGTGGCCCGTCCGTCCGACGGCAAGGCGATCGAGCTGGACGGCGGCAACGACCTGCGCCCGCGCCCGAGGGAGGGCGACCGGATCGACGTGGTGGTAGACCCGCAGGACCCGGCCATCATCATCGCCGCAACGGTGGACTGGTCGACGCCATGGTGGGGATACCTGCTCGGAGCCATCATCACCGTCATCATCTTCGGCATCGGCCTCGCCATACTGCTGCCCTGAGCCCGGTTTCCCCTGACGACAGCTCAGTCGTCCGAGCTCAAGCGGGGGTTGTTGCCCTTAGCAAGAGTTGTTCGCTGATACGGGTCGCCCGGGCCAGGTTGAAGGCCGCGAGACGTGCGCAGGCCGCCTCGATGGCGGCTCTCTGGGACTCGTAGTAGCCGTACCAGTACGGATCGTCCGGCTGGGGGTCGCCCTGGTCGTCGAGGTCGGCGTACCACTCGCAGCCGGCCCGGAACACGCGTGCGTGCAGGTGGATCTCGGTTCCCAAGTCGTTCATCGCCCGGATCCCGTTGAGTAGGAAATCGTGCGTTGCCCGCTTCTGTGATTGGACACTTCCATGATGGAACCGGGCGGCTCGGAAACCAGCTGCGACACGCCTTTCTACTGAACGAGCACGGTGATTCGCTGGGCGCTGTTGTTAGCGAAGCCGCCGCGGTTCCACGGGGCTTCGACCGGCTGCACGCGACCACTCTCGTCGTACGCGCGGACCGTCAGCACGTGCTCACCCGGGCCGGCATCCCAGTCGTACTCGAACGAACGCCAGGCAAGGTCATCGTTGCTCCCGGCATCGAGTTTCGCGTCCTGCCAGGTGGCTCCGGCGTCGACGCTGACCTCGACCCGCTCGATCGGCGCCCAGCCGGACCAGGCGCGGCCGCGCAGGGTGATGGTGCCTGCGGCAACGAACCGGTGCCGGCTCATGAAGTCGGGGCTCCCCGGTGGGATCAGCAGGGCACGCGGCTCGATGCGGGTGACCGGCTCGCCGGCGTCGTGGGCCTCGGTGCGGAACCGGTAGGCGACGGCGTTCTGGTAGCCGGTGAACTCGTGGTCGATCACTTCGATCGAGCGCAGCCACTTGACGCTGGCCATGCCATACCAACCCGGGACCACGAGCCGCAGCGGATACCCGTGCTGCGGCGGCAGCGGATGGCCGTTCATCTCCCACGCGATCAGCGCGCCGCTGTCGATGGCCTCCGCGACGCTCAAGCCGCGCTGGTAGTCCTGCTCGACCCCGCGCTCGTAGCCGTGGTCCGCGCCGGTGAACACCACATCCACGGCGTCCTCACGCAACACGGCCGCCTGTAGAAGATCGGCGAGCGGTACGCCGGTCCATTCCGCGGTGCCGACAGCTTCCGTCAACCAGGGCTGGCTGATCGGCCGCGGGTGGAGGTTCGCGCGTCCGTTGCCGGCGCATTCCAGCGTCACCCGCACGGTCTGCCGGCCCATCGCCCGCAGCTCGGTCTGGCCGAACGACAGAGGTTGCTCCACGCAACCGTCAACCGTGAGCCGCCAGTTCGACGCGCTCGTCATCGGGATGTCGTAGTGCACCAGAACGTAGTGCAAGCCCGGCGGCGTCAGGTCGTAGCGCAGCGCCTCCAGTGGCATCCCGTGGTTCCGAGCCGCCAGTTGCAGCTCATCGCCCGTGATCCCTTCCCCGACATCCGCCAACCGCCCCTTGGTACTGAATTGCTCCACCGACATGTCGGCACCCCTTTCCACCCCGGCCGCCAGCCTATGTGGACCGCGCGGCAGGTGCCAGTCAAAGCCAGCCGCTGTCCAGGGAGATTCGCACCGCCTCGGCGCGGGTCCGGGCGCCGGTCTTGCCGATCGCAGCGGAGAGATGGTTGCGCACGGTCCCCTCCGACAGGTGGAGCTCCCGGGCGGTCAGCGGGCTCCTACCGGCGACGAGCGTCTCCGCGGCCAGGGACGGGTCGACCACCCGCAGTCCCTGGTGGACCCGGCGGACGGCGTCGGCCAGCTGCGCCGCGGGGGTGTCCTTCACGACGAATCCCGCAGCTCCGGCCTCCATCGCGCGGCGCAGGTAGCCCGGCCGGCCGAAAGTGCTCACCACCAGTACCCGAACTCCCGGTACTGCGGTTCGCAGCGCGGCGGTTCGAGCGTCACGACCGACCCATGACATTCGTCAGATGTCGGGAGCCTCGGACCGCGGTGTGCGGGTGATCGCGATGGAGGCGCCGACCACGCACGCCATGCCGACAAGCTGGATGATCCCCAGGCGCTGGCTCAGGATCAGGAAGCCGGCGGTTGCGCCGACGGCCGGTTCGAGGCTCATCAGGATGCCGAACACGGCCGGACTCATCCGCCGGAGCGCGAGGGTCTCCAGCGAGTAGGGGAGCACGGACGAGAGCACCGCGATGGCGAGACCGAGCGTGAGCGAATGCCAGTGGAGGAGCTCGCTGCCCGCGGAAATGAACCCGAACGGCGCGGTGACAAGCGTGCTGACGACCATCGCCAGCGCGAGGCCGTCGAGCTGGGCGAACCGGCGACCGGTCTCGGCGCTGAGCAGGATGTAGCAGGCCCAGAGCACACCCGCCAACGCCGCGAAGCCCACGCCGAGCCAGTTGACCGCCGACAGTTCGCGCCCGTTCACCAGTACTACGCCGAGCGCGGCCGCCCCGACGGCGAATACGTCACGGCGCCGCCGCGACATGGCGGCGGCGAGGCCGAGCGGACCGATGAACTCGATCGTGACGGCGACACCGAGCGGCAGGCGTTC
Source organism: Kribbella alba (assembly GCF_039529635.1). Classification (NCBI taxonomy): domain Bacteria; kingdom Bacillati; phylum Actinomycetota; class Actinomycetes; order Propionibacteriales; family Kribbellaceae; genus Kribbella; species Kribbella alba. The sequence goes on from NZ_BAAANE010000004.1 coordinate 158,470, forward strand.
GAGCGAGAGGTAGAAGGAGAGGTTCATCATCCCGAGGACGATGCCGAAGGCAACCACCGAGAGCAGGTCGCGCGGGTGGCGCTTGCGCAGCGACGGTCGGGCGATCAGGAGCAGGATCGGGACCGCGAGCGCGAGCCGGAGCGAAACGGTGCCGACGGCCCCCAAGTCCCGGATCAGCTTGGCGGCCAGCGCCCCACCGAACTGCACCGACACAACCCCGCCCAGGACCAGGGCAGTCGGAGGAAGTCGCGGCGCACGCACAGGTCGATCACATCACGAGGCCCGGCGCCTACGACCAACTGCCCAGGGGGCGGACCACCGCCCCTCGGAAGCTCAGCGGCCGCGATCAAAGCGGACCGCCAGCACTCACCAAGCGCGGGCGGCGGGGCAGGTCGAGCGGTTCCTGAGCGTGGAAGGGGGCTTGGGCGGGGGCGCGGGTGCTCGAAGGTGAGTGTTGGCGGTCCGGTGGGGGCTAGTCCTGGAGGGTGTGGAGGCCTTGCCAGAGGATCCTTTGCAGGGTTTCGGCGATTTTGGCGGGGCTGGGAGCGTTGTCGTTGCGGCTTCGCCAGATCGCGAGGCGTTCGGTGGCGCCGGAGATCGACTGGGCGACGATCTGGATCTCCTCCTCGTCCGTCTCGCGGTTCGGCGGCAGGTTGAGGCGGACCATCGTCGCGATCAGTTCGACGAAGTCGGCGCGTACCTCGTCGGCCGCCTGGGCCGCGGGGCCGGCGGCGAGCATGCCCTCGTCGACGATCACGGACCACGCCCGCGGGTGCTCGTCGAGGAACTCGAACCACGCGACGAACCCGGCATACATCGCCTGCTCGGCGTCGGCCGCGGTGAGCACCGCGTCGGACACGGCGTCCAGGAGTTGGGCGCGGAGGCGGGACAGGCAGGCGAGGAACAAGCCGTCCTTGGAGCCGTAGTACTGGTAGATCAGCGGTTTCGAGACGCCGACCTGGGCGGCGATGTCGTCCATCGACGTGCCCTGGTAGCCGCGGTCGCCGAAGATCCGCTCGGCCGCGTCCAGGATCTCCCGCTCCCGCGCCGCCCGGTCCCGCCGCCGCTTGACCGGTACGGCGGGCTCAGTGGTGGAGGTCACTTGCGCAGTTTAACTGACTCCCAGTAACTTACTGCGAGTAAGTTCACCCGACCCGCCCCCGGAGGTCCCGATGGCAGCCGTGCAGGACGAAGCTCAGTCGCAGCGAGACGCCGTGCACCACCGGATCGTCGTGGTCGGCACCGGGTTCGCCGGGATCGGGATGGCCGTCCGGCTGAAGCAGGCCGGGTACCACGACTTCGTAGTCCTGGAGCGGGCACAGGATGTCGGTGGGACCTGGCGCGACAACACGTATCCGGGGTGCCGGTGTGACGTGCCGTCACACCTGTACTCCTTCTCGTTCGCGCCGAATCCCGACTGGTCGAGCACGTTCTCGCCGCAGCCGGAGATCGAGGCGTACCTGCGGAAGGTGACCGACGGGTTCCGGGTCCGGCCGCACGTCAGGTTCGGGCACTCCGTCGAGTCCGCGCACTGGGAGGGCGACCAGTGGCGGATTCACACCAGCCAGGATGACTTCACTGCCGACCTGCTGCTCTCGGGGATGGGCCCGCTGGCCGAGCCGTCGTACCCGAAACTGCAGGGGATCGAGTCCTTCGAGGGTGACGTCTTCCACTCGGCGCAGTGGAACCACGGGCTCGACCTGAGTGGCCGCAAGGTCGCGGTGATCGGCACCGGGGCTTCGGCGATCCAGTTCGTGCCGGCGATCCAGCCGGAGGTCGAGGAGTTGCACCTGTTCCAGCGGACGCCGCCGTGGGTGATGCCGCGGCCGGATCGCAGGATCAGCAAGGTCGAGAAGGCCGTCTATCGGCGTTTCCCCCTGGCGCAAAAGGCGGTTCGGGCCGGGATCTACTGGGGGCGGGAGTCGCTCGTGCTCGGGTTCGCCAAGTTGCCCGCGATCATGAAGCAGGCACAGAAGATCGCCGAGAAGCACCTCGCGCAGCAGGTCCGCAATCCCGAGCTGCGCACCAAGCTGACGCCGGACTTCACCCTTGGCTGCAAGCGGGTGCTGATCTCCGACGACTACTACCCGGCGATCGCGCAGCCCAACGTCGAGGTGGTCACGGACGCGATCCTGGAGGTAACCCCGACCGGGATCGTCACCGAGGACGGCGTCAAGCACGAGGTCGACACGATCATCTACGGCACCGGTTTCCGGGTCACCGATCTGCCGGTGATGGACCTGGTGCACGGACGCGACGGCAAGAGCCTGCGCGAGGCCTGGGCCGACGGGATGGAGGCGCACCTCGGTACCGCGGTCGCAGGTTTCCCGAACTTCTTCCTGCTGATCGGCCCGAACACCGGGCTCGGTCACAGCTCGATGGTCTTCATGATCGAGTCGCAGATCGCCTACATCCTGGACGCGATCAAGACGATGGACGCCGACGGCCTAGCGGAGGTTGAGGTCCGCCCCGAGGTGCAGCGGGCCTTCGTCGACGGCGTCCGTACCTCGATGCGCAACACCATCTGGACCCGCGGCGGCTGCACCAGCTGGTATCTCGACTCCGAGGGCCGCAACACCACCCTCTGGCCGTCGTTCACCTTCCGTTTCCGTCAGCTGACCAGGCGCTTCGACAGCACGCAGTACTTGACGCGCTGAGTCCGGCTTGGCGAGCTGTGATTGACGCTCGCTATGTGACATCGAGCGTGTTACATTCGATTGGTCATATACCGATCGGAGGGTTCGTGGCGCTCTTGATTCCGCTGCATGGCATCGGGGGACGCGGGGATCTGCCGGTTCCGGTGTGGCTGGCGGTCTACTCGGCGGCTGCCGCCGTGGCGGTGTCGTTCTTCGCGCTCGCGGCGTTCTGGTCGCGACCACGGTTCGAGGCAGCCGCCGGGACGCCGCTCGCGGGCTTGTCCAAGATCGTCGACGCACGGCCAGTCCGGTGGCTGCTCAAAACTGTGGGCTTGGTGGCACTCGCGTCGTTGCTCGGCGCCGCGTGGTTCGGCAGCAGTTCCCCCTCGCTGAACCCGGCGCCCACCTGGTTGTACGTCTGGATCTGGGTCGGCATCATCCCGCTGTCGCTGATCTTCGGCCCGATCTGGCGGCTCGCCAACCCGCTCCGCACCCTCGCCGCAGCAATCCCGCGCAGGTCCTACCGCGAACTCCCGCGGAGTATCGCCTGCTGGCCCGCGGTCGCCGCCCTGGCTGCATTCCTTTGGCTGGAGCTGGCCTACCCCGAGGGCTCCGAACCCGTGGTGGTCGCGCTCTTCGTCACGGTCTATACGCTCGTGAACGTTGCCGCCGGCGTCGTCTACGGGCCGCGTTGGTTCACGGTAGGCGACAGCTTCGAGGTGTACGCCGAGGTGCTCGCCAAGCTGAGCCCTGTCGGCCGAGACGAACAACACCAACTGGTACTACGGAACCCGCTCGCAGGGCTGGCCACGATCCCCCAGGAGCCGGGCATCGTCGGATTGCTCTGCCTCCTGCTCGGGTCGACCGCCTTCGACGGCATCAGCAGGTGGTCCGTCTGGATGAGCCTGACCGGGGATCTCGGTCGCACCGGCCACATCGTCGTACACACCGCTGGTCTCTTGGCGGCGGTCGCGGTGGTATCGGCGTTGTTCCTCCTGGCGGCAAGGACAACTGGTTCTGCCAGGACCAGACCGGGTGCCATCGGTCGCGCCGGGCTGCCCGGGGCGTTCGTGCACTCGCTGGTGCCGATCGCGATCGGGTATGCGGTGGCGCACTACTTCTCGTTCGCGATGTTTCAGGGTCAGGAAGGGTTGCTACTGGCAACGGATCCGTTCGGCCGCGGCTGGGATCTGCTCGGGACCAGTGGCACCCGCATCGACTACACGTTCCTGGGTACTGGCCTGATCGCCGCCGTCCAGGTCGGCGCGATCGTGCTCGGACACGTTCTCGGGGTGGTGGCCGCTCACGATCGCGCCGCTCACCTCTTCCGCCGCCGGCAGTTGCGGCGGGCGCAGTACCCGCTGCTCGCCGCGATGGTCGCATTCACAGCCGGCGGCATTGCGTTGGTGACAGCCTCGTGATCGCCCTGCATCTGGGTGGGATCCCTGAGCTGGCCATGTTCCTCGGACCGATCCTGCTGATCATCGCCTTCCTCCGCATCGCCCGCCGCAACGACGCATCCGCCCCCGACGACGAGGACGACTGGAACGCCGACCTGGGAGACCTGCCGGATCAGCCGGTCGAGGGAAGGGTGGCGGGGTCCAGGCCTAGTTCTTCGTAGGCGGCGATCTCGATCTCCCGGCCCATCGCCTCGCGGAAGGCGGCGACCAGGGCCTGGCCGGCCAGCGGGATGATGTTCTCCAGGGTGCGCTGGATCTCGGGCCAGCCGTCCGCGGGCAGGCCGGCATCGGCGAACTGACGCCACACCGTGCTGCGGAAGAGTTCGACGTAGATCTTGGCGACCGCGTCGGCCTGGGTGAACAGCTTCGGCAGCATCTCGAAGATCGCGTCCAGCGGTACGCCGAGCTTGATCACCTCGAGGCCGGTGCGGAGCAGGTCCGGGTTCGGGATGCGGAGCTTGCCGTCGTCCTGGCGTTCGGCGATGCCCAGCTCGACCAGCTTGGCGATCGTGGCTTCGTTGTGCGGGATCCCGGCACGCTCGGACAGTTGCTGCTCGGTGATGACCTCGGGCTCGGTCTGCGTCCACGGGCTGACCAGGGTTTCGAACACGCCGAGTGCGAGGGCGCCGTCCGGGAGTTCACTCATCATCCGCTCGACCGCAGCGAGCGTGTAGCCCTTGTCGAGCAGTTCGCGGACCAGGGTGAGGCGGGCCACGTGGTCGGCGCCGTAATAGCCGGTGCGGCCGACCAGGCGGGGTGGCGGGATCAACCCGCGGCCGGCGTACGCGCGGACGTTGCGCACGGTCATGCCCACCTTCGCGGCGAGTTGATCAACCGTGAACTCTTCGGTCGCGGCGTCGGCCGTCATCTGTCCTCCCACCCTTGACAGTGTTCCAGACTACACGTTACATAGCCTATGTAACATCGTTCATGGCGTATGCTGGGCGATGCCACCAACCGAGGGAGAGCCGAATGACCGTCCCGCTGGCGGCGTCGACCGGAACCGCGTCCTTCGACCAGATCGCGATCGTGACCGGTCTGGTCTCGCTGATGTACCTCGCACTCGCCGTGCTGCTGTGGCGCGAACGTACCGGCCGGGCAACGCTGGTAGGTCGGCTCGCGGACACCGTCGGGCGACTCGATGGAGTCCCTCGATGGGCCGCACTGACGCCGTACCTGCACGCCGTCTCGCTGCTCGCCTGCGCCTTCGGGGTCTGGTGGGACATCGCCGTGCACATCGACCGCGGCCGCGACACCGGCCCGTTCGGGACTCCCGCGCACTACCCGATCTTCTTCGGCATCCTCGGCGTGATCATCTCCGGCGTGCTGCCGATCGCGCTCGCGCGGAAGCCGCTGCCGGCCCGGACGATCAGGCTGACCAAGGGCTGGCGGATTCCGTGCAGCGCCGCGCTGGTCACGGTCTGCGGCACGTTCGCGCTCGTGGGCTTTCCGATGGACGACATGTGGCACCGGCTGTTCGGCGAGGACGTCACCCTCTGGGGACCGACGCATCTGCTGATGATCGGCGGTGTGGTGTTTTCGATCTTCGCGCGACTGCTGGCGTCCGCTGAGGTCGAGCAACTGGTCGGGATCAACGTGCGCCGGCGGTTCCAGGAGATCGTGTGCGTCGGCGCGCTGCTGATCGCATGGGACCTGTTCAGCACCGAGTTCAACTACGGCGTGCCGCAGTTCCCGCTGATCCTGCAGCCGATCCTGATCGCCTTCGGGGCTGCGCTCGCTTTCGCCGTACTGCGGGCCCGCCGCGGCCCGGGGACTACCCTCGGCGCGCTGGCGGTCTACCTGATCATCAGGGGTTCGATCGCCTGGGCGGTGGACAAGCCGCTCGGGGAGATCCTCGGGCACTTCCCGCTGCTGATCGTGGAGGCGGTGATCGTCGAGGTCGTTGCCCTTGCCCTCGGCAACAAGAACCGCTTCCGGCTGGGGGCGGTGGCCGGTGCGCTGATCGGCACCGTCGGCGTGCTGGCCGAATACGCCTGGAGCCAGGTGTGGATGCCGATCCCTTGGCCTTCGTCGATGATCCCCTCGGCTCTTGGCTTCGGCGTTGTCGCCGGCACCGGTGCGGGATTGGCGGGGGCCTGGCTTGCCACCCGGTACGCCGAGGTCGCGGGCGAAGTACGAGACGCCCCGCCGGTACGCCGTACCCATCAGCTCGGCGCGATCGGACTGGTCGCAGTACTGGCGGCTCTGTTCTTCTGTGTGCCCCGGTCGGCTGATCCGGGGGTCAGTGCGACGGTCTCGTTGGACCGGGTGGCGACGGGGTCCGAGCCGACGGCGTACGTGACGGTGAAGCTGCGGCCGGCGGATGCGGCAGAGGGAGCGCGTTGGTTCGAGGCGATGGCCTGGCAGGGTGGCGGGCTGACGACCCACCGGATGCAGAAGGTTGCCGATGGCACCTATCGGTCTGCTCAGCCGCTGCCGATGTATGGCAGGTGGAAGTCGATGATCCGGCTGCACCAGGGTCAGCGGGACATGGTGGCCAGCTGGGTCTACGCGCCGGAGGACCTCGCTATCGAGAAGCCCGCGATCCAGGTGTCGGACGGGCAGACGGTCGAGTTCATCAGCGAGCAGCAGGTGCTGCGCCGGGAGGAGCGGACCGACGTGCCGCGGTGGATGTGGAACGGCGGCTACGGGCTGCTCGCCGTGGTCGGGTCGCTCGAGATCGTCGGGATCGCCTGGTTGGTCGGAAGGGGAGCTCGCGGTGGACGCCTGCGCGCCGCGCATCTTCTGACCGAGGAAAACAAGCGTGAACGGGAGACGGCATGACGGGCAGGGCGGGGCTGCGGAAGTCGCGATCTTGGGAGTTGGCCGGGAAGCGTGCGCTGGTCACAGGTGCGGCCGGCGCCTTCGGATCTGCGACGGTCGAGAAGTTGCGGTCCCGGGGCGCCGAAGTGATCGGGCTGGATCTGCAGAAGAGCGACGGCATCATCGAGTGCGACCTGACCCGGCCGGAGCAGATTCCGGCCGCGGTGAGCGAGGCGATCGACAGGCTTGGTGGGCTGGACCTGCTCATCAACAATGCAGGCATCGGCCTCCCGGCGCTCGCAGGAGATGCGCCGGACGCCGTTGCGCGGAAGGTGATCGAGGTCAACCTCTTCGCCGGCTGGGGTGTCACCGCGGCAGCCTTGCCGACACTCCGGGCAGCGCAGGGCCGGGTGATCTTCGTGTCCTCGGGGCTGGCGTATGTGACGCTGCCGCTCGCCGCGTCGTACCTGGTTTCGAAGCGCGCGATCGACACTTACGCGGATGCGCTGCGGATCGAGAACGGCCGGGCGATCGACGTGAGTGTCATCTATCCGGGCTACGTGCCGACGCCGATCCACGACGCCTCTCTGTCGCGCGGGGTCGACCTCGGGCTGTTCCTGCCTTCGGAGACCGTGGCACAAGTCGTTGAGACAATCATGGACGTTGCCGGAGCCGCGCGACCGCCACGGAACCGGGCGTCCACCCGGTCGACCGGGTTCGGCGTTGCCGTGGCGCGGCATCTGCCGTCCGTGGCCGACCGGCTGGTCAGGTTGCGGACGAACCAGCAGCGCCGCAAGGGTGGATTAGGCGAGTGGACAGTCAGACTGGGGAAGATATGACGATTCAGGCCGAACGAGCCGAGGTGACCACGCCGGACGGCGTTCGACTGTATGTGGAGACCACGGGTTCCGCGGACGCGCCGGTGACGGTGTTGCTCGCGCACGGCTGGACCTGCTCGACGCGCAGTTGGCACCACCAACTCTCGGGATTGCCGCAGGTGGTGGGCGAGTCCGCCGTGCGGGTCGTCGCGTATGACCATCGCGGCCACGGACGATCCGACGCGGCCCCGGTCGGAACCACGCGGATCCCGCAGCTCGCCGAGGACCTGGTCGCAGTGCTGGACAACGTCGTCGGGGATGGGCCGGTGGTTTATGCCGGGCACTCGATGGGTGGGATGACCTTGATGGCGCTCGCTGACGAGCGGCCGGACCTGTTCGGCTCCCGGATCGCGGCGGCTGCGTTGGTCAGTACCTCGTCAGGGCAGATCTCGTCCCGGGCGTTCGGATTGCCGGCGCGGTTCGACGGTGCCGCCGCGGTGGTCGCGCCGCGGGCGATGAACCTGGCCGGGTTGCGGATGGAACGCCGCGAGCTTCGGCGAGCCACCCAGAACGCAGTACGGGTGGAACGGGCCGCATGGTTGCGGCGGCCCGCGGTACGGCAGCTGGTGTTCGGCAAGAAGGTGGATCCGGCTGAGGTGGACATCCTGATGGCTGACCTGGCTGCGACGCCGGGGAGGTCGTTCAGCGGGTTCTTCGAGGCGATCAGCCGGCACGATCTCGGGCACGCGCTGCGGGTGCTGGACGGGATCCCGGTCGAGATCATGCACGGCACCCGCGACCGGCTGCTCCCACCACGGCACGGCAACCGGATGGCGCAACTCCTGCCGTCGGCCCGACTCTGGATGTATCCAGGCGCCGGCCACATGCTCATGCAGGAGCGCCCGCGCGACGTGACGCACCGCCTCGCCTCCCTGGTCCGGAAGGTGACTCCCTAAGGTTGCGGGGTGCAGAGGCTTCTTTCGGATCTGGTGGTTGTCGATCTCACCCGGGCGCTCGCGGGGCCGCAGGCGGCGATGATGCTGGGGGATCTCGGCGCGCGGGTGATCAAGGTGGAGTCGCCCGCCGGGGGTGACGACAGCCGTGGCTGGGGACCGCCCTTCGTGGGACCCGAGGACGCGCGGGAGTCGACCTACTTCCTGTCGGCCAACCGGAACAAGGAGTCCGTCACCGCCGACCTCAAATCTGCCGAGGGCAAGGAGTTCCTGACCAAGCTGGTCCAGCGGGCGGACGTGCTCGTGGAGAACTTCCGGCCGGGTGTGCTCGACCGGCTCGGGTTCTCGGTAGCGAGGCTGCACGAACTCAACCCGGGGCTGGTGATCCTCTCGATCACCGGTTTCGGGCACGACGGGCCGGACGGCGGGCGCGCGGGGTACGACCAGATCGCGCAGGGCGAAGGCGGCCTGATGAGCATCACCGGAGCCGTCGAACCCACCAAGACCGGGGTCCCGATCGCCGATCTCCTGGCCGGCATGTACGGCGCTTACGGCGCGCTCGCTGCGCTCCACGAACGGAGCATCACCGGCAAGGGACGGGTGGTTCGCACGAGCCTGCTGGCCTCGGTTGTCGGCGTGCACGCATTCCACGGGACGAAGTGGACCGTCGCGGGCGAGCTCCCTGAGCGGGTGGGGAACCACCACGCGCAGATCGCGCCGTACGGGATGTACAAGACGCAGGACGACAGCATCCAGGTGGCGGTCGGGAGCGAGGGACAGTGGCGGGTGTTCGCGCCGGTCGTCGGGCTGGACCCGGACGACGAGCGGTTCGCGGTCAACGCCGAACGGGTTGCGCATCGCGATGAGCTGACCGCGGCGATCGAGGAGGCGTTCGCGGCCGAACCGGCGGACGTGTGGTTGGAGCGACTGGCTGTTGCCGGGATCCCGGCCGGCAAGGTCCGCGACTTCCAGCAGGTCTACGAGTGGGAGCAGACGCTCTCGCAGGGTCTGCTGATCGACGTGGACCATCCCACGCTCGGCCGGATCCAGCTCCCCGGTCCGCCGCTCCGCTTCGACGACCAGGCCTACGCCGGCGCCCGGGAGACCAACCTGCCGCCCCCGCGACTCGGAGAACACAACGAGTCGGTCCGCGCCTGGCTGGACGAAGACCCGGAGTAGTCCGGACCGCCAACACTCATCAAGTAGGCCCTCGGGCGTCGGCGCACGCTCGCTGAGCGGCTGGAAGCAGCCGACTCGGCGGGTTGGTGAGTGCTGGCGGTCCGCACCTTTCGACCCAGATCGAAGGGCTGCCGGGCACGCGGCTGGCTGGCCTACCCTCCGAGGGGTTGACGCGTCGCCAGGCAGAGGTCTAGCGTCCGGGAAATCGATTACTCGCCCGATCGCGGAGGTGTCATGGCCGAGGTCGCTGCCCTGGTCCGGATGTCCGGGATCGGCAAGCGGTACGGCGGCGTCCAGGCCTGCCGGCAGATCGACTTCAGCCTGGGCGCCGGCGAGGTGCACGCGCTGCTCGGCGAGAACGGCGCCGGCAAGAGCACGCTGATGAAGATCCTGTCCGGCGACATCACGGACTACGACGGGCAGATCGAGATCAATGGTTCGCCTGTGCGCTTCGCCGGACCCACGGAGGCGCAGGGCGCGGGGATCGCGATGATCCACCAGGAGCTCGACCTGGTCCCGGGTCTCTCGGTCGCCGACAACATCTTCCTCGGCCGCGAGCTCCGCTCCCGCCGGCGAACCGTCGACCGTCGGAGGATGGAGCGCGAAGCGCGAGCCCTGCTGGAACGCAGTGGCGTTAAGCTCGACCCGCGCCGCCCGGTCGGCGAGCTTCGCGTCGGCGAGCAGCAGCTCGTCACCATCGCGAAGGCGATCTCACTCGACGCGCGGGTGCTGATCATGGACGAGCCGACCTCCGCCTTGACTACTTCCGAGGTCGAGCGCCTCTTCGTGGTGATCCGCGAACTCCGCCGCGGCGGTGTCGGCATCGTCTACATCTCGCACCGGATGGAGGAGATCGCCCAGGTCGCGGATCGCGCCACCGTGCTCCGCAACGGCGAGATCGTGACCAGCTTCGATCCGCGCGCGCTCAGCACGGCCGAGGTCGTCGAGGCGATGGTCGGCCGACCCGTGCAGACCATGTTCACAACCCCCGACGCAGCGACAGGCGACGAGCTGCTCCGGGTCGAGGACCTCGCGCTGCGCGCCCGCCGACCGCGCCCCGGACGCCGTGATCCCGACGGGATCTCCTTGACCGTCCGCGCGGGCGAGATCGTCGGCCTGGCCGGACTCCTCGGCGCCGGCCGCACCGAGCTGGTGGAGACCCTGTACGGCGTGGCGCCCGGCGGCGCGAGATCCGGGCGGATCTTGCTGCAGGGCAAGGAGATCCAGCCGCGGAGTCCGCGGCACGCCCTGAGCCGCGGAATCGGGTTCGTACCGGAAGACCGGCGCGTGTCCGGGTTGGTTCTCTTCCACTCGATCCTGGCGAACACCGTCGTCTCCAGCCTCCCTTCGTACGGGCGGCTGGGCGTGATCGCGCGCCGGCTGGAGCGGACTGCGTCGGTCAAGATGGCGGACCGGTTGAGGCTGAAGTTCGGCCGGCTCCAGGACGAGGTCGGCACGCTGTCCGGTGGGAACCAGCAGAAGGTCGTGTTCGGCCGGATGCTGCTGACCGAGCCGCGGTTGCTCTTGCTTGACGAGCCGACTCGTGGTGTCGACGTCGGCGCCAAGGCGGAGATCTACCGGCTGCTTGGTGAGCTCGCCGGGCAGGGCCTCGGCGTACTGCTGGCGTCGTCCGAGCTGCCGGAACTGGTCGGCGTGTGCGACCGCGTGGTCGTACTGCGGGACGGGCGCGACGTGGCGACCTTCAGTACCGCCGACTCGAGCGAGGGTGATCTGCTCGCCGCCGCGATGGGAGAAGGCGCCGTGTTCGAAGAGGCCGGAGGCACGCAGTGACCGACGTATCGTCCAAGGCTGCCGTCGCGGCGGCACCCGCGCAAAGTTCGGCCGGGGTGGTCGCGACGCTGTTCCGGTTCCAGAGCGTGTTCGGGCTGCTCGCGGTGTTCCTGGCCGCGATCATCTTCTCGCCGCGGCGTAACGGCGAGATCCTGTTCGTCAGCGCCGACAACCTGGCGAACGTGGTCCGCGCGGTGTCCGAGATCGGCATCATCGCGGTCGGGATGACCTTCGTGATTCTGATCGGCGGGATCGACCTGTCCGTCGGGGCCGTGCTCGGGCTGGCCGCGGTCGGTTCGGCCGTGCTCATGGTCGAGAGCGACTGGGGGTTCCTGCCGTCCGTCGTGCTGGTGCTGCTGATCGGCCTGGTCTTCGGCGCGCTGCAGGGGATGGCGACCGCGATGATCGGGATCCAGTCGTTCATCGTGACGCTGGCCGGGTTGCAGATAGCGCGCGGTCTGGCACGGATCTGGTCGGACGGCCAGGGCGTGGCGATTGCCTATGGCAACGGCCCGCACGAGGCGCCGGACTCCTTCGCGATCCTGGGCGAGCGAACCTTCGGCGGGCTGGTCCCGATCCCCGTGCTGATCTTCGCGGTGGTCGCGATCGCAGCCGTGATCTTCCTGCGCGTCAGTGCCTTCTCCAGACACCTGTACGCCGTGGGCGGCAACGAGAAGGCGGCTCGCCTGTCGGGTGTGCCGGTGGTCCGGGTGAAGATCGCGGTGTTCGCGATCTGTGGCTTGCTCGCGTCGCTGGCCGGCATCGTGCACGCGGTTCAGCTGAACCAGGGCAGCCCGAACGACGGCATCGGCTACGAGTTGGACGCGATCGCCGCGGTCGTGATCGGGGGTACCAGCCTGGCCGGCGGGCGGGGCTCCGTCGCGGGCACGGTGGCCGGCGCGCTGCTGCTCGGCGTACTGAACAACATCCTTGCCCTGAACAACATCGACTCCAACATCCAGCTCCTGATCAAGGGACTCGTGATCGTTGCCGCGGCCGCGCTGCAACGGCTCAGGCCCGCTTCCTGAGGAAAGGTTTGTCATGCGCCTTCAAAAGCCACTGCTCGCCGCGGCCGTCGCCGCTGTGGTACTCGCCGGCTGTGGAACCACCAATGAGAGAACCTCCGACCAGCCGCAGGCCCAGGGTTCCAAGGACTGCAAGGGGGCCGACGGGAGGTACACGATCGGGATGAGCCAGGCCAATGTGGCCGAGCCGTACCGGCAGCGGATGGACGACGACATCAAGGCGGCGGCCAAGGACGTGCCGCAGTTCGACGTGAAGTTCGCCGACGCGGCGCAGGACAACGCCAAGCAGGTCGCGGATGTGGACAACTACATCACCCAGCAGATCGACCTGCTGATCATCAGCCCGAACGAGGCCAAGCCGCTGACCGCGGTGGTCAAGAAGGCCTACGACAAGGGCATCCCGGTGATCGTGCTGGACCGCAAGGTCGAGGGTGACGCCTACACCGGGTTCATCGGCGGCGACAACGTCGAGATCGGCACCGAGGCCGGCAAGTATGTGGCCGAGAAGGTGCTCCCGAACGGCGGCAACGTGGTCGAGATCAAGGGCCTGGCCGGCGCCACCCCGCAGGCCGAGCGCAACCAGGGCTTCGCGGCCGGGATCAAGCCGAACCCGAAGATCAAGGTCGTCGCGACGGCCAGCGGCGACTGGCTGCGGGAGAAGGGGCAGGCGCAGATGGACGCGCTGCTGAAGGCGAACCCGAAGATCGACGTGGTGTACGCGCACAACGACCCGATGGCCGAGGGTGCGTACCTGGCGGCGAAGGCGGTCGGCCGGGAGAAGGAGATGAAGTTCATCGGCATCGACGCGCTGCCGATCCCGTCCGGCGGCATCAAGGCGGTCGAGCAGGGCCGGCTGACGGCGACCTTCACCTATCCGACCAACGGCAAGGAAGCGATCGCCGCGGCCAAGAAGATCCTGGTCGACTGCGGCACGATCGAGCGCACCCAGACCCTGCCCACCCGTCTGATCGACAAGTCCAACGCCGCTTCCATCTACGCCGCGGAGAACCCCACCGGCTGAGGCCCCCTTCCGCTTGCGTCCGAAGGAGCGGAGGTCCTGCCCCGCGCCTCTTCGGACGCAAGGGTGGGGTGATCAGCCGGGGTGGGAGGAGCCGCGTTCGATCAGGCGGGCCCCGAGAGTCGTGGTGGTCGGTGGCCGGGTGCTGTCGGCGATCCTTGCCAACAGCAACCGTGCCGCCACCGCCCCGATCTCGTACGCCGGCTGGGCGACCACCGAGAGCGGGGGATCCACCAGCTCAGCCCAGGGCGCGTCGTCGAACGCCACCAGCCCGACCTCCTTGCCCGGCCGGATCCCGTGCTCCTGCAGGGCCTGCAGCACGCCGACCGCCATCGCGCTGTTCGCGACGAGCAACGCGTCGGGTGGTTCGGCCTGGGTGAGGAGCTCCTGCGCCGCGCGGTGCGCCCCGGCCGCCTTGTACTCCGTTCGCCGTACCAGCTTGGTGGTACTGCGGAGTTTCGCGGCCCTGAGGGCATCGCGGTATCCGGCGAGCCTGTCGTCCGCAGTACGGACTCCGACTGGTCCCGTGATGCAGCCGATCCGCTCGTAACCCTGCGCGATGAGGTGAGCCGTGGCCTGTTTCGCGGCGAGTCTCGTGTCGACCAGAACGACGTCGCTGTCCTGGTGGGGCAGCGGGCGGTCCACCGCGACGAAGGCCGTGCCGCGAGCCGCCAGCTTCTCGACGGAGGACGTCGTGCCGGTCGGGGAGAGGATGACGCCCGCGACCCGTTCCTGGATCGCGACGTCGATGTAGCGGCTCTCCTTCTCGGCGTTCTCGTCGGAGTTGCACAGCACCACGGAGTAGCCGACCTCGTGCGCGACGTCCTCGACGCCGCGGGCGATCGCGGTGAAGAACGGGTTCTCCACGTCGGAGATGATCAGGGCGACGACGGCCGCCTCCTGGCGGCGCAGGTTCCGGGCCGGGCCGTTCGGCTGGTAGCCGAGCTCCTCGGCGGCGCGTTGCACCCGCGCGACCAGGTCCCGGTCGACGGTGGACTTGCCGTTCAGGGCTCTCGAAACAGTGGCCGTCGAGACCCCGGCCCGGGCCGCGACATCGCTGATCCTTGCCATCACACCTCCCAGGGCCACACCCTAGCTGTCGAGTAAAGGATTACCCAGCGACTGACGGTGCACGCAATGTACGGAACCTCTGGCCGGTTCGGACGGCATGAGAAGATCGCGGGCGTGACTGCCTTGCCGAGCGTTTCCTACTCCATCACCGTCCGCCTCGAGGTGCCTGCGGGCGGCTCGACGGTGAGCAAACTGACGACCGCGGTCGAGCAGGCCGGCGGCCTCGTCACCGCGCTCGACGTGACCGCCTCCGGGCACGAGCGGCTGCGGATCGACGTGACCTGCGCGGCCGCCGACACCGAGCACGCCGGCCGGCTGGTCGAGGCGATGCGGGCAGTGCCCGGCGTCGAGATCGGCCGCGTCTCCGACCGGACCTTCCTGATGCACCTCGGCGGCAAGATCTCGATGGAGACCAAGCACCCGATCCGCAACCGTGACGACCTGTCGATGATCTACACACCAGGCGTTGCGCGGGTCTGCCTGGCCATCGCGGCCAACCCCGAGGACGCCCGACGCCTGACCATCAAGCGCAACAGCGTCGCCGTGGTGACCGACGGATCGGCAGTCCTCGGGCTGGGCAACATCGGTCCGAAGGCGGCGCTGCCGGTGATGGAGGGCAAGGCCGCACTCTTCAAGCGGTTCGCCGGGATCGACGCCTGGCCGCTGTGCCTCGACACCCAGGACCCGGACGCGATCGTGGACATCGTCAAGGCCATCGCACCCGGGTTCGCCGGCATCAACCTGGAGGACATCTCTGCGCCGCGCTGCTTCGAGATCGAGGCCCGGCTGCGGGAGGAGCTGGACATCCCCGTCTTCCACGACGACCAGCACGGTACGGCGGTCGTAGTACTGGCGGCACTTCTGAACGCCCTGCGAGTGGTGAGCAAGGACATAAGCGCAGTGCGAGTGGTTCTGTCAGGTGCGGGTGCGGCCGGTACGGCGATCCTGAAGCTGCTGATCGCGGCCGGGGTCAAGGACACGATCGTCGCCGACATCGCCGGGGTCATCCACCTCGAGCGCGACGGGTTGTCGCCGGAGCTGCGCTGGATCGCGGAGAACACCAACGCCGCGAAGTACAGCGGCGACCTCAAGGGTGCGCTGTCCGGGGCCGACGTGTTCATCGGGGTCTCGGCGCCGAACATCCTGAACGGCGACGACATCGCCACCATGAACGAGAACTCGATCGTCTTCGCGCTGGCGAACCCGGACCCCGAGGTCGACCCGGCGGCAGCTCATGAGCACGCCGCGGTGGTCGCGACCGGGCGGAGCGACTTCCCCAACCAGATCAACAACGTGCTGGTCTTCCCCGGGGTGTTCCGCGGCCTGCTGGACGCACAGTCGTCGAAGGTGTCGATCGAGATGGAACTGGCCGCCGCGAGGGCACTGGCCGGCGTGGTCACCGACGACGAACTGAACGCGGACTACATCGTGCCGAGCGTCTTCCACCCGGAGGTGCACACGATGGTCGCGCATGCGGTCCGAGACGCGGCGGGTGGCAAGGCGCCGGCGGCCGAGATGTTCCCGGACGACTCGCCTGCCCTGTAGTGGCACCGTGGCGGGTGCGGTTGTGGCGGGCCGGCTTCGTGCTGGCCTGCCTGATTCACCTGTATGGCCTGTACTCACCGCGGCAGGCCGGGCCTGACACGGGCCTCCCGTACGCCGACAAGGTGGCTCACCTGCTGCTGTTCGGCTCGGTCGCGTGTCTCGGCCTGCGGGTAGGTCTGCCGGCGCGCTGGTTGCTGCCGGTTCTGGCCGCGAACGCTGTGGTCAGCGAACTGGTCCAGCACTTCCTGCTGCCGCATCGCAGCGGTGATCCGTTCGACTCGCTGGCCGATCTGGTCGGGGTCGCGCTGGGCGCTTGGCTCGGCTTCCGGGTCCTGCGGACCAAAAAGGTTGCCGGACACGACATGATGGGTGCATGACGGCCTCGACCCTGACCGGTTCGCTGCTGGTGGCGACCCCGTTGCTCGACGAGCCGCCCTTCCGCCGTTCGGTGATCCTGCTGCTGGATCACGACCAGGACGGCGCACTCGGGGTGGTGGTGAACCGCGCCGCCGACCTGGAGGTCGACAGCGTGCTGTCGGACTGGTCGACGACCGTGAGCGAACCAGGCGTCCTGTTCATGGGTGGCCCGGTCGGCACCGACAGCGCCCTCGCAGTCGCCGAGGTGATCGAGTCCGCCGACCCACCCGGCTGGCGCGAATGCTTCGGCCGGATCGGCCTGATCGACCTCGACGTCCCGCCCGCCCTGCTGGAGGGCGCGATCCAGCGGATGCGCATCTTCGCCGGCTATGCGGGCTGGGGCGGCGGCCAACTGGAAGGCGAGATCACCGAGGGCGCCTGGTACGTCGTACCCTCCGAGCCCGACGACGTCTTCAGCCTCCGGCCCGAAGGCCTCTGGCGCCGGGTCCTCCGCCGCCAACACGACCAGATGGCGTACCTGGCGACCTACCCGGACGACCCCACCCAGAACTGACCCCGCAGGCGGTTATTCGTCGCCGTCGTCGTCGCCCGGGTTGAGCGAGTCCCAGATCTCTTTGCACTCGGGGCAGACCGGGAAACGCTGTGGGTCGCGGCTCGGGACCCAGACCTTGCCGCACAGGGCGACCACCGGGGTGCCCATCACCATCGCCTCGGTGAGCTTGTCCTTCGGCACGTAGTGCGAGAACCGCTCGTGATCGCCCTCGTCCAGCGACGGCTTGGTCCGCTCGTCGATGACCGTCTCTGCGCCGGGGCTCAGCTGAGTACTCATGCCCACGAGTGTAGGTCGACACGCTCGGCAACTCCCGCACTTTCTCCACAGGAGAGATACGGGGCGGGGCATCTGGTGCCTGCCGATCTGACCTTGTGGAAGTTCTCGGGTAACGTTCCTGCACGGCCGACAGTCGACTATCGGGGGAGTACGCCGTCCGTGGATTCGCACGCGCCAGCAACACCAGCCGTGCTTCCTCCGGCCTACCCGGACCGCGCTGCTTGGGGTACTGCGAGCAAGCTGCGGGCGTGGCAGGCGGAGGCGCTCAAGCTCTATCTGGACCAGCAACCGAAGGACTTCCTGGCGGTCGCGACACCGGGCGCGGGGAAGACCACCTTCGCGCTGACCGTGGCTTCCGAGTTGCTGCAGCGGCGGCTGATCGAACGGATCACGGTGGTCACGCCGACCGAGCACCTCAAGGTCCAGTGGGCCGATGCCGCCGACCGGGCCGGCATCGCGATCGACCCTGCCTTCGCCGGCCGCAGAGGCCGGACGAACAAGGACTTCCAGGGCGTAGCGGTGACCTATGCGGGGGTCGCGGTGAACCCGCTGGCCTTCCGGGTCCGGACCGAGAGGTTCCGGACGTTGGTGATCCTGGACGAGGTGCACCACGGTGGTGACGCGCTCAGCTGGGGCGAAGGCGTCCGCGAGGCCTTCGAGCCGGCCACGCGTCGCCTGGCGCTGACCGGGACGCCGTTCCGCAGCGACGACAACCCGATCCCTTTCGTCACCTACGAGTACGGCCACGACGGGGTCGCCCGGAGCAAGGCGGACTACACCTACGGCTACGGTCACGCGCTGCGCGACCACGTCGTACGGCCGGTCATCTTCATGTCGTACTCCGGGGAGATGCGGTGGCGGACCAAGGCCGGAGACGAGGTCGCTGCCCGACTCGGTGAACCGCTGACGAAGGACCTGACCGCACAAGCCCTGCGGACTGCGCTGGACCCGACAGGCGAGTGGATGCCGGCTGTCCTGTCGGCCGCGGACAAACGGCTGACCGAGGTACGGCGGCACATGCCGGACGCGGGTGGTCTCGTCATCTCAGGTGACCAGAACACCGCCCGCGCCTATGCCAAGGTGCTGCGCGAGCTGACCGGCGAGGCGCCGACCGTCGTGCTGTCGGACGAGAAGGCGGCGAGCAAGAAGATCGCCGCGTTCTCCGAGGGTGAGCAGCGCTGGATGGTCGCCGTCCGGATGGTCAGCGAGGGGGTCGACATACCGCGGCTCGCGGTCGGGGTCTACGCGACGCCGACCTCGACGCCGCTGTTCTTCGCACAGGCGGTCGGGCGGTTCGTCCGGGCCCGCAAGCGCGGCGAGACCGCCTCGGTGTTCGTCCCGTCGGTGACCCGGTTGCTCAGCTTCGCCGCGGAGATGGAGGTCGAGCGCGACCACGTCCTCGGCCGGAAGAACAGCAACGATGACGGCGACATCTTCGCCCTCGAGGACGACCTGCTCAAGAAGGCGAACCAGGCCGAGGGGGCCAGCGACGACCTGGACGCGAAGTTCGAGGCGCTCGGCTCGGACGCCAGCTTCGACCGGGTGGTGTTCGACGGCGGCGACTACGGCACCGGCGGCGACCTCGGCTCGGATGAGGAGCTCGACTTCCTGGGCCTTCCCGGCCTGCTCGAACCGGATCAGGTCAGGGAACTGCTCCGCAAGCGCCAGGCCAAGTCGCTCGCGGCCCAGAAGCGTTCGCAGCGGGGCACGGCGACCAGGGGCGACGACCCGACCCCGGTCGAGCTCGCCACCCACGAGCAGGTCTCCCTGCTCCGCCGCGAGCTGAACGGCCTCGTCGCCGCCTGGCACCACCGGACCGGCCAGCCGCACGGCGTCATCCACAACGACCTCCGCCGCAAACTGGGCGGCCCGGCCGCGGCCCACGCCTCCTCCACCCAACTCCGCGAACGGATCGAGCTCATCCGGGACTGGGCCACCCAACGCCGCGCTTAGCCGGTCGTGACATAGGTTCTGCCTTGTGGCCCGCCTGCTGACTGACATCCGCCCGTTGAGGGAGTCGGCGGACTTCCGGCGGCTCTGGATCGGGTCGACGGTCTCGCAACTCGGGCAGCAGATGACCGCGGTCACTGTGTCGATTCAGGTGTACGCGTTGTCGCACTCCACCTTCGCGGTCGGGCTGGTCGGGCTGTCCTCGCTGGTCCCGCTGATCGTCTTCGGCCTGTACGGCGGGGCGATGGCTGATGCCGTCGACCGTCGCACCCTCGCGCTCGTGTCGTCCATCGGGCTCTGGTTGCTCTCGATGCTGCTCGTCGTCCAGTCGGAGCTGCACTGGAACCGCGTCTGGCTCCTGTACGCCGTGGTCGCCGTGCAGTCAGCGTGTTTCGCCGTGAACAACCCGGCGCGTTCAGCGATCATCCCGCGGCTCATCCGCCCGGAGTTGTTACCGGCTGCGAACACCCTCAGCCAGGCCGCCTTCAACCTCGGCTTCACCGCCGGCCCGCTGCTGGGTGCGGCCGTCATCGCCTGGCAGGGGTTCGGCGCGGCCTACCTGATCGACGTGATCACCTTCACCGCTGCGCTGTACGCGTTGTTCCGCCTGCCGCCGGTTCCCCCGACCGGCCTGGTACGACGGGCCGGGCTCAGATCGGTCCTCGAAGGATTCACCTTCCTCAGAGCGGCACCGGCCCTGCTCGCCACCTTCGTCGCCGACATCCTGGCCATGGTCTTCGCGCAACCCCGCGCGCTCTTCCCCGCGGTGGCCGGCGCCTTCTTCGGGGGCGGCGTACGAACCGTCGGTCTGTTGCAGGCGGCCCCTGCCATCGGCGCGCTGATCGGCGTTCTGTTCTCCGGCTGGGTCAGCCGGGTCCGGCGTCAGGGTGTGGCGATCGTTGCAGCGATCACCGTGTACGCCGCGGCGGTCGGATTGTTCGGGTTGTCCCGCACGATCTGGCTGGGAGTCGCCTTGCTCGCGCTGTCGGGCGCCGCGGACATGGTGAGTTCGGCGTACCGCAACACAGTGCTGCAGTCGGCGGCCCCGGACGCGATGCGCGGGCGGCTGCAGGGCGTCTTCATCGTGGTGGTCGCAGGTGGTCCGAGGCTCGGAGACTTCGTGGCGGGGACGACCGCGTCGCTCACCACGCCGACCATCGCACTGCTCGGGGGCGCGACTGTCTGCATCGTCGGCCTGCTGATCCTGCTCGCGTCGAACAAGCCGTTCCGCCGCTACGACTCCGCGGTCCGCGCGCTTCGGTAGTTCAGCCGCCGGTGGCGAGCTTCTTCAGCACGCTGCCCCACGAATCCAGATCCGGATTGATCTGCTCCAGCGGCTTGTCGTCGACGGTGACGATCTTCCGGGCGCCCAGCGGCTGCTTGAGCTTCACCGGCAGGACCGAGATATCCTTGGACTGCGGGCACGGCTCGGTCTGGTCGACCAGGACCGTGATCTTGTCCTCGCCCTGGATCACCTTCAGGTCGCTCGCGCAGTCGCTGCCGATGCCGACCACCAGGTCCAGGCCGTCGTACGAGGGCCGGTGCTGGATCCAGTTGAGGTACTTCGGCTTCTTGCCCTTCACCAGCTGGTACGCCGGCACGGGCTGCTGGGTCTTCTCCAGCACCTCGCCGCCGCCGTCACCGAAGAAGCTGCCGAAAATCATGTCGACGCACGGGTCGGCCGTCTGGGTCTTGTCATCGATCGCGCCCCACGCCTTGGCCGCCTGGTAGCAGCCGTTCGCCTCGCGGTTCAGCGACACGTTGAAGCCGATCAGTGCGAATGCGGCGATCACCAAGGCACCCGCGAGCATCCGGCGCGACTGGATCTGTTTCGGTCCGAGCTGCAATTCCGACTGCTGCCGGAACATCCCCAGAACGTTGCTGCTCCATTGCGGGTTGATCAGCGTCGGGACTGCGTAGATCAGGATCAGCACGACGCAAACGGCGATGGCAGGGAGGAGCGCCCAGTAATTTCGCACGGCAGCAAGATACGGGGCCATCGGGCCGCGGCCGAAAAACGGTTACGCTTCGGTGGTGCCCGCAGAGACGTCGCAGACTCTCGACAGGGGACTGACCGTCCTCGAGCTGCTGGCGGACGCCCCGGACGGTCTGTCCATCACCGAGCTTGCCGCTTCGTTGAGGGTCAGCCGGACGGTCGTCTACCGCCTGGTGAACACCCTGGAGCTCCATCGCCTGGTGAGGCGCGACAGCGAGGGCCGGGCCAGGCTCGGCCTCGCGGTGCTCCACTACAGCCGTCGCGTCCAGCCCACCTTGCGGGACGCAGCCCTGCCCGTACTGCGCTCCCTGGCCGAGGACACCGGTGCGACGGCCCACCTGACCGTGGCCGACGGGGACGAGGCGCTCGCGATCGCCGTCATCGAGCCCAGCTGGACCGATTTCCACGTGTCGTACCGGATGGGATCCCGCCACGCGCTCGACCAGGGCGCGGCCGGTAAGGCGATCCTCGCGGGCCGCCGCAAGCCGGACCCAGCTGGACGGCCCTTCGTCATCACCGCCGGCGAACTCCAGGCCGGCGCGCAAGGAGTCTCGTCCCCGGTGCTGGGCGTGCCTGGCGTCGAGGCCTCCATCGGCGTCGTCGTGCTCGGTAAACTCGACCGCGATTTCGTCGGCCCTCGCGTGGCCCGCGCCGCCGTCGAGGTCGCCAAGCGCCTAGCCTGACCCCCGGACGCTCCGCGACACGCCCGGCTTTACGGCTGCGTCGCCGCGTGCAGAAGCGGGAGGACCCGGTGGGGCACCTGCTCGGCCAGGGCGATGACCGTCGAGGCACGCTGGATCCCTCGGACGATCACCACCTGGTCGATCACCCGTTGCAGGTCGGCGTTGGAGCGGGCGACGATGCGGCACCACAGGTCCTCGGCACCCGTGATCGTGTACACCTCCAGGACCTCGGGGATCGCGGCCAATGCGGCGGCGACCGTCGTGTGGCCTGAGCCCTGCTCGATCTGCAACGTGGCGAAAGCAGTCACGGGGTAGCCGATCGCGGTGGTGTCGACATCGGGGCCCCAACCACGAACCACGCCGTCGCGTTGCAACCGGTCGAGCCGCGCCTGGACCGTCCCCCGCGCGACCCCCAACCGCCGCGACGCCTCCAGCACGCCGACCCGCGGCTCGGCGGCGAACAGATCGAGGATGCGGGCGTCCAAGGCGTCGACAGCAGCCACAGCGGCCTCCTTTGATGAGTGGTCAGGGTGACCAAATAGCCCAATAGCACCCTGAGAATACTGGACAACCTGATCAGTGAAGTAGAGAACTGTTGCGCAACCTGTTCGTCGCCCGCAAGGCTCACCCCAAGCCGAACGACGACCGGGAGGACCACGATGACCAGCACCGACCTCACCCCCGCAGAGCTCGACGCCGATCTCGACCTCGACCAGCTGAAGCAGCTCGTCGGACTGGTGCCGTACGACGAGAGCACCGACCCGTTCCCGGTCACGGCGATGGATGCCGTCGTGTTCGTGGTCGGCAACGCCACCCAGACCGCGAAGTACTACCAGCTCGCCTTCGGCATGGACCTGGTCGCGTACTCCGGCCCGGAGACCGGCAGCAAGGACAGCAAGGCGTTCGTGCTGAAGGCTGGGTCGGCCCGGTTCGTGATCACCGGTGGCGTCCACCCCGCCAGCCCGCTGCACGACCACCACCGCAAGCACGGCGACGGCGTGGCCGACATCGCGCTGGAGGTCCCGAACGTGGACAAGTGCATCGAGCATGCCCGCGGCCAGGGAGCCACCGTGCTCGAGGAGCCGCACGACATCACGGATGAGCACGGCACGATCCGCCGCGCCGCGATCGCGGCGTACGGGGACACCCGGCACTCACTGATCGACCGCAGCCGGTACTACGGGCCGTACCTGCCGGGGTTCGTCGAGGCGAAGACCGCGGTGACTCGTCCGGAGGGACACCCCAAGCGGCTCTTCCAGGCGGTCGACCACGTGGTCGGCAACGTCGAGCTGGGCAAGATGGACGACTGGGTGACCTTCTACAACAAGGTGATGGGCTTCGTGAACATGGCGGAGTTCATCGGCGACGACATCGCCACCGACTACTCCGCGCTGATGAGCAAGGTGGTCGCCAACGGCAACCACCGGGTCAAGTTCCCGCTGAACGAGCCGGCCATCGCGAAAAAGAAGTCCCAGATCGACGAGTTCCTGGAGTTCTACGACGGCGCCGGCGCCCAGCACATCGCGCTCGCCACCAACGACATCCTCCGGACCGTCGACATCATGCGGGCCAACGGTGTCGAGTTCCTCGACACGCCGCAGTCGTACTACGAGGACCCCGAGCTGCGGGAGCGGATCGGCCAGGTGCGGGTCCCGATCGAGGAACTCCAGCAGCGCAGGATCCTGGTCGACCGCGACGAGGACGGCTACCTGCTGCAGATCTTCACCAAGCCGATCGGCGACCGCCCGACGGTGTTCTACGAACTGATCGAGCGGCACGGTTCGCTCGGCTTCGGCAAGGGCAACTTCAAGGCCCTCTTCGAGGCGATCGAGCGCGAGCAGGAGCGCCGCGGAAATCTCTAGAAACGATCGGCTGCCGGCCCATAACGTGGGCCGGCATCGGTCGTTGCAATGCGCAAGTAAACAGTCCGTGTCCGATTAACGGATTGACTGTCAGGTCAGGGGCAGTTCGCGTACCCTGCCCAATGAGTGTGCGTCGGGGCGTACGCTCAGGAAGGGTTTCCGATGAAGACACTGGGCATTCTGCTCAGCACCGCGGGCCTGGCCGGGGGAGGCGTATTCGCCCTGGTCCAACCAGCTCAGGCGGTGCAGGCCGCCAACTGCTCGGGTGCCAGATCCATCTCGTCAGCGCAGATCTTCCGCGACCACAGGCCGCCTGGCTGGGGCGACGTCCGGCTGATCCGCGACAACTGCTCGCAGTACTGGGCCGAGGTCACCATGGACTCGCGACTACCGAAGTACGCGCTGACCAGCGCGTACCTGGTCCAGTACGGCGGATCCAACAACGGCCGGGTGCTCTCCTGCGACAGCAATGGTGGCACCGGTGCGGTGGTCGCCGGGCAGCGGACCTGCCGGACGCCGAAGGTGAGGTCGCTGGACACCAGCGCGACCTTCGTCGCTGTGGCCCGCGAGTTCCACGACTACGGCGGCGGCTACGAGAAGATCTCAGACAACCAGACAGACCGGACCCGCTGACCGACCTGCCGCGCAGCCGAATTCGGCCTAGGCTCCGGTGGTATGAGTGACGTTGTCGAGCGCCTGACGCAGGCGCTGCCGCCGGAGGCGCTGGTCACCGATCGCGACCGGATCCAGAGTTACCGGTACGACCGGGCGATGTTCTGCCCGGCCGGTGAGCCGTTGGCGGTCGTGCTGGCGCGGGAGACCGCGCACGTCCAGGCGGCTGTCCGGATCGCGGCCGAGGCCGGGGTGCCCGTAGTGCCGCAGGGCGCCCGGTCCGGCCTGTCCGGCGCCGCCAACGCGCTGGACGGCTGCATCGTGATCTCGCTGGAGAAGATGGACCGGATCCTGGCCATCGAGCCGGTCGACCGGTACGTCGTGACGCAGCCGGGCGTGTTCAACGCGGTGCTGTCCAGGGCGGTCGCCGAGCAGGGGTTGTTCTACCCGCCGGATCCCTCCAGTTGGGAGTTCTGCTCGATCGGCGGCAACCTGTCGACGAACTCGGGCGGGCTGTGCTGCGTGAAGTACGGCGTGACCACCGACTACGTGCTCGGCCTCGAGGTGGTCCTGGCGGACGGCCAGGTGCTGCGGACCGGGCGGCGTACGGTCAAGGGCGTCGCGGGCTACGACCTGACCAAGCTGATCGTCGGGAGCGAGGGGACGCTCGGCATCATCACCGAGGCGACCCTGGCGCTGCGCCCGCAGGCGGCCCGGCCGCGCACGATGGCCGCGTTGTTCGACTCCGGGGTGGCCGCCGGCGAGGCGATCATCGAGATCATCCGCAGCGGCGTGTCTTTGAGCCTGCTGGAGATCATGGACCGGACCACGATCAAGGCCGTGAACGACTTCAAGCGGATGGATCTGCCGACCGAGGCGGCGGCGATGCTGATCGCACAGTCGGACGCGGGCGGCGAGGCCGGTGCCGCGGACGTGGCGACGGTGGCGAAGCTGTGCCGCCAGTACGGCGCGATCGAGTGCATCGAGGCGGAGGATCCCGCCGAGGGAGAGTTGCTTCTCGAGGCCCGCCGGGCGGCGCTGCTCGCGCTGGACCAACTCGGGACGACCATGATCGACGACGTCTGCGTGCCTCGCTCCCGGCTGGCCGAGTTCATCGGCGCGATCGAGGCGGCCGCGGCCGAGATCGACATCACCGTCGGCGTCCTCGGGCACGCGGGTGACGGCAACATGCACCCGACCGTCGTCTTCGACGCCACCGACCCCGAGCAGGCTCGCAGGGCCCAGGTCGCCTTCGACCGGATCATGGAGATCGGGCTTGAACTCGGTGGCACTATCACAGGAGAACACGGTGTCGGCGTGCTCAAGCGCGACTGGCTGGTCCAGGAGATCGGTCCTGTCGCCGTCTCGGTGCACCGGGCGATCAAGGCCGCGCTGGACCCGAAAAACATCCTGAATCCCGGCAAGGTCGTGGGCTTAGACCAGCTGTGACCCAACCGCAATGGAACTGCCGGGGCCACAGGACGTCCATGGCCGTCGAATGTGACGTCTTGGCCGCACTATGGAAGGCAATTGTCTGAAACGCCCGGGGGATGTGGATGAGGCACGGTTGGAGGCGACCCATGCGAGCTAGGCAACTGCTGCCTGCCACGCTGGTGCTGCTCACCCTGCTCGGCCTCACCGGCTGTGCGAACGGCGGCGGCCTACGGGTCGAGGGCGCGGAGACACCCGTCAGTTCGGCGCCGACGACACCGTCGATCATGAGCACCGAGGGCGGCCCGGCCAAGGTGGCGCCGGTCACCGTCAGCCTGGCCCAGGTCCGGATCAAGCTCCTCGCCGACAAGAGCCTCGACGGCTTCTCGCGCAGCGTGCTGGTCAGGTGCCTGGCGATCGACCGCTGCTTGAGGCGCGGTCCCACCGCCAACGTACTGCACAGCGCCCAGCCACAGTTCGTCGTGACGATCCACACTGTGGACAACTTCACCTTCGGCGCCTTCCTGATCGCCGTCGAGCCGACCGGGCCGCGGCGGGTTTGGAGTTTGAAGGCCGATCAGTTGAAGATCAGTGCCAGTCAGCAAGGTGACTTGATCATCGAGTCCGAAATATTCGCGGTGGACGACAAGCCTTGCTGTCCGTCTGTAACTCGGGTCGAGGTCTACCGTTGGAACGGTCGACAGATGATCAAGGTGAGCTCGCAGGACCAAAAGGGAGACTGAGTTTCGGTGGTACCGGAAGAACCGGCAGCGCGCATCCTCATGGTCGAGGACGACGCGGTGATCCGTGAGGCAACCCAGTTGACCCTCGAGCGACACGGGTACGACGTCACCACGGCCGAGGACGGCCTGGAGGCGATCGAGAGTTTCGAGAAGATCCATCCCGACGCGGTGATGCTGGACATCATGCTGCCCGGCCTGGACGGCATCTCCGTGTGCCGTCGGATCCGGGAGAGCAGCACGGTCCCGATCGTGATGGTGTCCGCCCGCGGTGACGCGCTGGACGTGGTGCTCGGTCTGGAGGCCGGCGCCGACGACTACGTCACCAAACCGTTCGACACCCAGGTGCTGGTGGCACGCCTGCGCGCGGTCATGCGGCGCGCGGTGGTGGACCCGGAGCGGCCCGCCCCGGCGACCGGCGCGAGCGTGGAGTCGTTCGGCGACCTGGAGCTCGATCGCGAGGCGCTGGAGGTCCGGCGCGGCGGCAGCACGGTGCAGCTCACCCCGACCGAGCTGAAGCTGCTGATCGAGTTCGCGAACAACCCGGGCGTGGTGCTGAGCCGGTCTACGCTGCTGCAGCGGGTCTGGGACTACGAGTGGGGTGGCGACGGCCGGTTGGTCGACGTCCACCTGCAGCGGTTGCGGACGAAGATCGGCGCGGACCGGATCGAGACGGTGCGCGGGTTCGGATACAAGCTGCGGGCCTGAAGTGGGGCTTCGCAGCAAGCTGGGCCTTATTTTCCTGCTCGTCTCCTCACTCGCGATCCTCGTTCTCAGCGTCGCGGTCTACAGTCAGGCGCAGTCGTCCAGGCTGGACCGGATCAGGAGCGCCGCCGACGAGCGGATCCAGCTCGCGGCGGAGAGCTACGACCGCAACGACGTGCCCCTGTTCGGCTCCCGCCTGGATGACCCGGAGTTGCCTCAACCGCTGCGCGACGCAGTGCTGCACGGCAAGCGGGCGACCTTCAAGACGGGTTCGCCGAACGCCAAGATGTGGGCGGCGGTCGGGGTCAAGGACGGCAGGATCCTGTCGATCGTCCAGGACTACGACACCAGCGACGCCTCGATGAACGCGCTGCGCCGAGCCCTGATCCTGGGGGGCATCGGTACGGTCGCGATGGTCGCTCTGGTCAGCGTGATCGCGGCCGGCAGCCTGTCCCGCCGAATCGTCGCGGTCGCCGGTACTGCGCGTCGAATCGCGGCGGGTGAACTCGACGCGTCGGCGGCGGGCGCGGCCGGCAAGGGCAAGGACGAGGTGCAGTCGCTGGCCACCGCCCTGGACACGATGGCAAGTTCGTTGCGCGGCCAGCTGGAGGCCGAGCGAAGGTTCACCGCAGACGTCGCGCACGACCTCCGGACTCCGGTGACGGGTCTGCTCACCGCTGCCGAGTTGTTACCGCCCGGGCGGCCGAGTGAACTGGTCCGGGACCGGGCGAAGGTGCTGCGCCGACTTGTCGAGGACCTGCTGGAGATCGCACGGTTCGACTCAGGCGTCGAGCAGGCCGATCTGGAGCACGTCGGCCTCGGGGCGTTCGTCGGATCGGCGGTCGGACGGCTGAGGATGCAGCAGTCGCTGGCACCGGACAGTGTGGTGGTCCGGCGGATCGGGCCGGAGGAGACCGTCTCGACCGACTCGCGCCGGATTGAGCGGATCCTCGCCAACCTGATCGTGAACGGGCTGCGGCACGGCCGGCCGCCGATCGAGGTCACGGTGCACGGCCGGACCATCGAGGTGGTCGACCACGGCGACGGGTATCCCGAGGAACTGATTGCCGAGGGCCCCCGTCGGTTCCGGTCCGGGATGGCCGAGCGCGGGGTCGGCCACGGCCTTGGCCTCACCATCGCGGCGGGGCACGCGAAGGTGCTCGGCGCCGAGCTCACCTTCGGCACTGCCACAACAGGCGGCGCGTGCGCGCGGCTGGTGTTGCCCGACAGTCCTGAGACGGAGTCGTAACACAACTATTCGCTCCGCCGCGGCGTCTCCTCTCACGTCGGGTTCGCCAGAACCCTTTACATACGAGGGGAAACCAAGAAGATGCGTACTCAGCTTGTCCGCCGTTCCGCCGCTGTCGTCGCGGGTGTTGCTCTGGCCGTCGGTGGGGTCGGGGTGGCCGGTGCTCTGCAGGCCAATGCCACGCCGGACACCACTCGGATCACCAGCGCCGTCACGGCCAAGTCGCTCACCATCAAGTCCGACAAGACCACGGCGAAGGCCTGGTCCAAGGTCTCGCTGACTGGCAAGACCACCGGGATCGCCAAGAACACCACGGTCCAGGTGCAGCGACTGGAGACTGGCAAGTGGGTGAACTTCCCGGCCACCACCAAGGTGACCAGCACGTCCACCTACTCGGTTTGGGTGAAGAGCGGCCGGGTCGGCGTGAACAAGTTCCGCGTGGTGGCCGCGGGCACGGGCAGCGCGGCCGTCGCCGTCAACATCACCAAGTGACGACACGCCGACGGCGCGACTTCCGGGGAGGGGAGTGACGTCGTCGGCGTTGTGTCGTTGGTACTCCGGTGCGCTGGTTGCGGGCGGCAACCAGCGCACCGCCTCACGACACAGCAGGCAGGATGCGGCCGGTGACGGAGCCGAGGCCGATCTTGGTGCCGTCGGGCGTGGCCGCCCAGCCGGTGATGGTGACCTCGTCGCCGTCCTCGAGGAACGTGCGGGGCTCGCCGTCGACGGTGACCGGTTCGCGGCCGCCCCAGCTCAGCTCGAGGAAAGAGCCGCGCTGGTCCTTCTCGCCACCTGACACCGTGCCGGACGCGAACAGATCGCCCGTGCGTACCGAGGCCCCATTGACAGTCAGGTGGGCGAGCATCTGCGCGGGCGACCAGTACATCTCCCGGTACGGCGGGCTGCTGACCAGCGCGCTGTTCCAGTACACCTCGAAGGTGATGTCGAAGTTCGTCAGCTCCTCGCCCGCCAGATAGGGCAGCACCGGCGGTTCCTGCTTGCCCAGCCGAACGGCCGACGCCTCCAAGGCATCGAGGGAGACCACCCACGGCGAGATCGAGGTGGCGAACGACTTGCCGAGGAACGGCCCGAGCGGCACGTACTCCCAGGCCTGCAGATCCCTTGCGGACCAGTCGTTCACGAGCACCACGCCGTACACATGTTCCTTGAAATCCGTGATAGGGACCGGTCGCCCGAGGATGGACGGACTGCCCACGACGTACCCGAGCTCGACCTCGATGTCGAGCCGCTGGGACGGCCCGTACGTCGGGGCGTCAGCACCCGGCGCCTTCCACTGGCCGGACGGGCGGACGATGTCGGTGCCGCTGGCAACAACCGTGCCGGCCCGGCCGTGATAGCCGACCGGTAGGTGTTTCCAGTTCGGCAGCAGGGGTTCGGCATCGGGGCGGAAGAGCCTGCCGACGTTGGTCGCGTGGTGCTCGGACGCGTAGAAGTCGACGTAGTCCGAGACCTCGAACGGCAGTTGCATGGTCACCGCGGACTGCGGGATCAGGTACGGCTCGACCGAATCACGCTCGTTCTCGTTGCGAACCAGCTCCAGCAGCCACTCGCGGGTCGCGTGCCAGGCGGGCCGGCCGAGCGCGAGGAAGGCGTTCAGCGACGGCTCGGCGAACTGCGAGCCGTCCAGCATCTGCGCCGACGCGAGCGGGGCCAGATCGATCACCTGGTCGCCGATCGCGGCTCCCATCCGGGGCTCCTCGTCGCCGACCCGGAAGATGCCCAGCGGCAGGTTCTCCGGTCCGAATGGGGAGTTCTCGGCGATCTCGATCCAGGTCACGTCTTCTCCAGCAGTCCGAGTGCGATCAGGTCGTGGCGGGGTTCGTCGATGCTGCACGAGCCGAACGAGGTGAACCATCTTCTCGTCCCGGCGGCCTGATCCTCGGACAACTCACCTGCTCGCGTGGCGAGCGTTTCACCATCGCGGGTCTCCAGTACTGCGGCCACTTGGTCCTGGCTTGCGCCGTCGAGTGATGCGCGGGTGGCGAGTAGCACGTTGAGGAAGCCGTGATGCTCGAAACCGGTGTCCGGTGCGGTGTGCCGTACGGCGTTGTGCAGGCCGGCCGTGCACTTGAAGTCGACCTCGCGATCGAGGCAGGCCGTGATGAAGGCGGCGATCTGCTCCGCCGACGGGAACAGCGACGGGTCGAGTCCGCCTGTGCGGAGTTTGGCCGCATACCCCGCGTCGGCGACGACGTCGAGGGCGCGCTCCCAGGCTCCGTCGAGCCCGATCTCCACGAAAGCGCTCTCTTCGTCCAGGCAGTCGTCGCAGGCGCGAACCACCCGGAGCGCGTTGCGGGACAGATCGTCCTCGGCCCGCAACCGCACCTCGATCGCCTTGACGACGACGTCCGGGGACCGGTCGCCGTACCGGACAGCCGGCTCGATGCCGCCGGCGCCCCCGGTGATCACCACGGCGACTTCCAGCGGCGTGCCGCCGGCGCGAGCGGCCTCGGCGGCCACCTTCATCAGGTCCTCGTCGGTGCAGACGAACGGCCCGACCAGATCGGCGTACTCCGACTGCAGGTGAGCCCGGTGCGCGGCCACGGCGTCGACCAGGGGGAGATCACCCGGCGGGAACATCGAGGCGTCGTCGACCAGGTGCCGCAACAGCGCAGGGATGGTTGACATGCTTGCGAGCCTAACGGATGCTTTCGGTAAGCGGACACAAGCGTCCGATTATCGTACTAGTAAAGTCAGCATCCGTGCGGTGCGGAGTGGAAGAAGCAGAGATGGCGTACTACCGGCAGGTCGGCCAGGTCCCGCCGAAGCGGCACACGCAGTTCCGCAAGCCGGACGGCGGGCTGTACTACGAGGAGCTGATGGGCGAGGAGGGGTTCTCGTCAGACTCGTCGCTGCTGTACCACGCGGGCGTGCCGTCGGCGATCGTCGACTCACAGGTCTGGGACCTGCCCGACCTCGCCACCACCCCGAACCACCCCCTGACGCCACGGCACCTGAAGCTGCACGACCTGTTCAAGTCAGGCGCGGAGTACAACGCTGTCGAGCACCGCCGGCTGGTGCTGGGCAACGGCGACGTCCGCATCTCGTACGTGGTGGCCGAGCAGCCGTCGCCGTACTACCGCAACGCCACCGGTGACGAGTGTGTCTACGTGGAGAAGGGTTCCGCGACCGTCGAGACCTTGTTCGGCGTACTGACCGCGGCCGAGGGCGACTACGTGCTGATCCCGCGAGCCACCACGCACCGGTGGCTGCCGGGCGCGGACGGAGTGCAGGCCTACTGCATCGAGGCCAACAGCCACATCGCGCCACCGAAGCGCTATCTCAGCCGCTACGGTCAGTTCCTCGAGCACTCGCCGTACTGCGAACGCGATCTGCACACGCCGGCCCAACCGTTCGTTGTCGAAGGCAATGACGTCGAGGTACTGGTCAAGCACCGCGGCAACGGCCCGAGCGGCATCGTCGGCAGCCGGATGACGTACGCCACGCACCCCTTCGACGTGGTCGGCTGGGACGGCTGCCTCTATCCGTACACCTTCAACGTGAGCGACTTCGAGCCGATCACCGGCCGGATCCACCAGCCGCCACCGGTGCACCAGGTCTTCGAAGGCAACAACTTCGTCATCTGCAACTTCGTCCCGCGCAAGGTGGACTACCACCCGCTCTCGGTGCCGGTGCCGTACTACCACTCCAACGTGGACTCCGACGAGGTCATGTTCTACTGCGGCGGCGACTACGAAGCCCGGAAGGGCTCAGGCATCGGCCTGGGGTCGATCTCCCTCCACCCCGGCGGCTACGCCCACGGTCCCCAACCGTCCGCCATCGAGGCCTCTCTCGGCGCCGAGAGCTTCGAGGAGTTGGCCGTCATGGTGGACACGTTCCGTCCTTTGGAGCTCGGAGAGGGCGGGGCCGAGGTGGACGACGGGGTCTACGCGTGGACGTGGGCTGGGCGTCGGACGTAGTACTTCCACGTTGCCTCGCTCCGCGCTTCCGTCGGCGTGTGGCTGCCGCTTCGTTGTCGCTCGGTCGACGGCTGGGGTGTGCGTGGCGCCAGGGATCGCCGATCGTTTACAGCATGCCTGTATATCCGGTTTTTGGCTGGGTGGGGTGTGATGTTTTCCCTTGTGGATAAGGGCGAACGGGATGGTTGCGGGTTTGCTCGGGGTTCCCGGGCGGGCGTAGGGTCGAACACATGTTCGGACGGGATGTGGGTGAGTTGGGCGTGGCCGAGACGCTGGCCGAGTCCCGTGAGCTGTATGTGTTGGACCGGGAGGTGAACACTCGGCGGTTGCGGCTGGCGGTGCGGTATGCGGAGTTGTGCGCGAGTCCCGCGGTGCTGCCGGACCGGGCGATTCCCGGGGATGAGCGGGTGGCGTTTCATGGTGGTCCGGGGTGTCCGGGGATCGCGGAGTTCGCGCCGGCCGAGTATGGCGCGGTGGTGGGCATGTCCAAGGGGGGTGCGGCGAAGTATCTGGGGCAGGGGTTGGCGTTGCGGTACCGGTTGCCGTTGACGTGGGCGCAGGTCGAGTCGGGCCGGGCGACCGAGTGGAAGGCGCGTCAGGTCGCGACCGCGTGTGCGCGGTTGACGGTGGAGGCGGCCGGGATCGTTGATGCCCGGGTCGCGGGCATTGTCGATTCGGTGGGTGGTGTGCAGTTGGCCAGTATTGTCCGGGCGGCGATGTGGCAGGCCGATCCCGAGGCGGCGCGGGCCGCGGCCGAGGAGCAGGCCCGCAAGCGGGGGGTGTGGCCGGGGCAGTCCGATGAGTACGGCACCACGACGTTGTTTGTGCGGGCCGCGACCGGGGATGTGATCTGCTTCAACGCCACGATCGGGCAGATCGCGGACGCGTTGGCCGCGTTGGGCGATGGTGATTGTCTTGATGCGCGGCGGGCGAAGGCGTTCGGGATCCTGGCCGACCCGGCCTTCGCCCACCAGTTGCTCGACATCGCCCAACACCTCACCACCCGCCACCCCACCACCACCGGCGACGACAGCACCGACAGCACCGACAGCGCCGACGGCGGCACCGGCGGCACCGGCGACGACGGCACCGACCCGGCCGGGGCCGAGGCGCGCACAGGGGCCGCGGCGCGTACCGGGCCTGCGGTGCCGACCGGGCCCGCGGCGGCGGCCGAGAGCGGCTCGGGTCAGTGCGCGGCGACCGATCAGGCCGGTGCCGGCACGCCCACCGAGGACGATCTCGGGCCGGTCGCCGACCCGGCGCCGACAGGTGTCCCGAGCCCGAGCCCGACCGACGGGATCCGGCCGGACGCGGGAGCCGGAGCAGGTGACGCCCCAGGCGCAGAGGACGCGACCCCGCAGGTAGACCACGGCCCCCGCGTCGGCGTCGCCGCGCAGGCCGGCAGCGGACCCGGCGTCGGCGTCGCCGCGCGGGCCGGCAGCGGACTCGGCGCCGATGACGCCGCGCAGACCGACAGCGAACCAGGCGTCGGTGTCGGCGCGCGGCCGGCCGATGCGCCCGGCACCGGCGACACCCCACGGGCAACTGACACCGCGGACCCGGACGACACCACCGACGTGGACGACACCACGAACGCGCCTGACACCGC
>NZ_BAAANE010000004.1:192763-608391 GCF_039529635.1 Kribbella alba
CCGACGAACCCGGCCCCCACACCGAAGCCGACCGCGACACCCCCCACCCCAGCCACCCCGCCCACCCACTCGACCCACCCCCACGCCGACCCCACACCCACACCCGCGCCGGCACCGGCACCCGGACCGGGACCGCCGAACAGATCGTCTACGGGCTGGACACCGCCGCACGCCAGGACCTGGCCGCGAAACTGGCCGCGATCAAACACGCTGCCGACACCAACATGAGCAGCAGCAGCGGTGGTGGTGGCAGCGGCGGTGGTGGTGGTGGTGGGTCCGGTGGGCGTAGACCCGGGCGGATCAAGCTGTATGTCCACATCACCGACGAGACCCTGCTCGCCGGTGCAGGAACCGCGCGCGTCGAAGCCTTCGGGCCCGTGTACGCCGCCAAACTCGCCGAACTGCTCGGCCACGACCAGATCACCGTCCAGCCCGTCATCGACCTGAACGACCACGTCAGCGTCAACGCCTACGAAATCCCGCACCGGATCCGGGAACGCATCAAACTCACCTACCCCGTCGAGCAATTCCCCTACGGCACCCTCGAAACCACCACCAGCACCGACCTCGACCACGTCATCCCGTTCGACCCGACCGGACCCCCGGGACAAACCAGCACCAGCAACCTGCGACCCCAAGGCCGCCTCAGCCACCGCATCAAAACCCACAGCGGCTGGAAAGTCCGCACCCTGAACGACCACGCCCTCGAATGGACCACCAAACACGGCTACAAATTCCGCGTCGACCACACCGGCACCCACCCCATCACCAACGACGACTAGCAACTGCGCTGGAGGCCGCGCACGCGCTCAGGACGTGACGAAGCCGCGGCCGTCGGCTCAGCTGTTCGACCGGTGGGGCGCGCCAGTCATCCGGATATCCACAGATTCTGAAGACCACCCCACAACACCCATTGCGCTGACTACGGTCGAAGGATGACCGACCGACAGGGGATCTGATGCCGCCCAACCTGGAATCATTGCCCGAGCCAGCTGTGCTCTACGCCCGCGTCAACAACCATCGTGCTGTCGATTGGGGCGACCCAATGCCATCCAAGAAGGAGATCGCGGCTGAGTTCGGAATCGAGGCAGCAGAGCGCGGTCTCGCAATGATCGAGCGGGCGGCTGCCGTCGAGCCTGAGCTCACAGAGGACCTATTGGCGTCGGTTCAGCCGGGGACGGTCACCTATCAACTGGAGAACCGGCTGAAGTCTCCCCAGTCGCTCGCCCGAAAGGTCCGCAAACTGCAGGGCACTCAGTTCGCTCAGCACCCGCTCGAGGACGTTCTCCGCTATACGATCGTCGCCGCCGAGCCTGACGATCTCGTGAAGACAGCTGTGGACGCCTGCGAGCACCTACAGTCGAAGGGCTGGGCGATGGACTCTGCGCATCACTCCTACGTAGACGGCAGCAGGTACAAGGGATTGCATCTCTTCCTCCGAAGCCGTGGCGAGCTCATCGAACTGCAGATCCACTCTCGCGAGTCGATCGCGGTCAAGACACGCTCCACGCCGCACTACGAGATCGAACGCGATCCACGTCAGGACCGAGCCAGCCGCAACGCCGCCCGCGAGGCCTGTATCGCGATGTCCGACCAGATGAGACGACCGGCTGACATCGACGAACTCACCATGCTCGGTGGCGTTGCCGTATCGACCAGAAGTTACGGTATGAGACGCCGGCAGCCAGTGCCGCAATTGAAGAACGGCGAAGCGGCGCTAGCCCAGACACCAACGCCGCCGCAACGATCGAACGGCATTTCTAAGGATGGGATCTCGAGATGACTCGGCTGTTTCTGGTTAGTGAAGGGGGGCGGGATGTGTGGGTCGCTGCTGTGATTGATGAGGACGTGTGGACGTACGTCTCGAACACCGGGAAGTTTCATCGCAATGAAGGCGTGCGGGATGACTACTTCATGCTCAATGAGGCTGAGTACACCGAGATCGGGATCGGGGACGCGCGGCGGCTGATCGGGGCAGGTGTCGGGACGGTCGACGAGGAACAGGCACGGGACTCGGTGCAAGGGTGGCGGGAGGATCGGGAGGCGCTGGGGGCGGATGTCGTGTTCGCCCTCCTTGCTGCCGATCTCTCCTAGTCAGGCGGTGGTTGGGGTGGTGGCATAGAGGCGGGCGATGATGGATTCGATGGTGGGTTCGGCCACGGAGAGATCTACGAGGGGGTAGGTGGCCGCGATCTGGGCGACCAGTGGGGCTGCGGAGGTGGTGGCGGGGAAGGAGAGGTGCTGGCGGGGGCCGTCTACCTTCACCACGGTGGCGCCTTCGATGGTGATAGGTGGGAGCGAGGTCGCCAGGTCGACGACCAGGGTGCGCGGCGCGGACTGGCTGGCGCGGAGGCCGGCCAGGGTGCCGTCGAAGACCTGGTGGCCGTGGTCGATCACCATCACCCGTGAGCAGAGGGCCTCGATGTCGTCGAGGTCGTGGGTGGTCAGGATGATCGTGGTTCGGCGGTCCTTGTTGACCTGGGCAAGGAATTCCCGGAGCCGGGCCTTGCTGATGATGTCGAGCCCGATCGTCGGCTCGTCCAGGTAGACGATCTCCGGGTCGTGCAGCAGGGCCGCCGCGATGTCACCGCGCATCCGCTGACCGAGGGAGAGCTGCCGCACCGGTACGTCGAGGAGGTCGCCGAGGTCGAGCAGTTCCACGAAGGTGGCCAGGTTCTCGGCATGACGCGCGCGCGGTACGTCGTACATCTTCTGCAGGACGGCGAAGGAGTCCTTCAACGGCAGGTCCCACCACAGGGTGGTCCGCTGGCCGAAGACGACGCCGATCCGTCTGGCGAGCTTCATCCGGTGGCGCGACGGGTCCACCCCCGCCACCCGGATCGAGCCGCCGGTGGGCACGAGGATCCCGGTGAGCATCTTGATGGTGGTGGACTTGCCCGCGCCATTCGGGCCGATGTAACCCATCACCTCGCCGGGCTCGACGGTGAAGGACAGGTCATCCACCGCGCGGACCTCACGACGAGTACGCCGCAAACCGGTCCGCGTGGACACCGTGAAGGCGCGGGACACGTTCTCCAGCTCGATAACTGGCATCTCAACTCCCTGTGCTGCGATAACGACGAAGACCGCCACGCCAGGCCAGCGACGCCAACGCGATCATGGCGACAGCGACCACAGGGCTCAGCAGGCCGATCCAGGATGGCAGCCCGAGGGGGGCCGGTTTGCCCAGCACATACAGCACTGGGTAGTAGTTCACGAAGGCCAGCGGGACGACGAAGGTGACGGCGCGGACGATGTTCCTGCCGAAGATGGACAGCGGGTACTGCGTGAGCTGCTGCCCGCCGTAGGTGAACGAGTTCGTCAGCTCGGCGGAGTCGATCGAGATGAACTGGAACGCCGCCCCCAGCACGAAGATCGCACCGAAGATGATCGACCCGGTGAGCAGCGACACCACCAGCAAGCTGCCCTTGGCAACGGTCCAGTCGATCGTCAAGTTGCCGAGGGCAATCACAAGGACGACCAAGGCCTGCAACGGGCGGCCGAGCCGTCGCAGGGCGAAGTTGTCGGCCGCTGCCTGAATGAACGCAGGCACCGGCCGGATCAGCCAGACGTCCAGCTCGCCGGACCGGATCCGTTGCCCGATCCGCTCGATCGAACCGGTGGCGAGATCCGCCAGCCCGAGCGTCATCGACGCAGTACCGTAAAGCAGCGCCATCTCGCCCAGGTTGAAGCCACCGAAAGAGCGGATGTGGCTGAACATCAGCAGCACGGCGATGAAGTCGGTCCCGGTGATGAACACGAAGCTCACCAGCATCATCGCGAACGAGGCCGGGTACGCCAGCGACGACCGGATCCACATCATGACGAGCATCCGGTACTGCGCGGGCGCCTTCCGCAGCAGGTCAACCACCCTGGATCACCACCTTCCGGGTCGCCAGGGTGGTTGCGAAATGCCCCGCCAGCAGCAGGACGACGATCCAGAACAGCTGGAACATCAGAGCCGACGTCACGCCACCCGGGTTCCGCCCCAGCCACACGTCGATCGGCACCTGCATCGTCGCCGCCCAGGGGGTCGCCCTGGCGACCGAACCGATCCAGCCGGGAAACACGACGAGCGGCAGGATCGTCCCGGAGAACAACAGCGACAACACCATCGCGAGACTCTCAAGCCCCCGGGAGTCCGTGATCCAGAATCCCGACAACGCGACGAGGTACCGGATCCCGAAGCTCACCAGGACGCCGAGGACGAGCGCCACCGCGACAGCCAGCCACTGCACGCCCGACGACGGGAAGTTCAGGTCGAACACCAGCGCACCGACCAGCAGGGGGAATCCGCCACGCGCCAGCAACTGGAACGCCGCCCGCCCGGCGTCGACCGAGAGCCACCAGATCATCAGCTGGGTCGGCCGGTAAAGATCCACCGCGATGTCGCCGGTCCGGACCCGCTCCCCGAGCTCGACCGTGGTGGTCGCGCCGAAGATCCCGATCGGCATCAGCAAACCCTGCTGCAGCCAGACGAACGTAAGCGCGTCGGACACGTCGTACCCGCCGAGCCCGGGCCGGGCATCCCACAGCGTCAGGTAGACGCCGCAAAAGATGAAACCGAACACGGTATTGGTGAACGCGCCGGACAACGTCGCGATCCGGTATGTCGAGAACCGATGGAACGAGCGCACCGCGATCGCCCAGTACACCCCCACGTGATACCTCCTCTCCGATTCAGGGCACGCAGAACTACCCCGGATCCGTCAGGACCCGGGGGGTTCGGACACCACTGTGGCGACACGAAGAACGTGCCGTTGTCAAGGGAAGGAAAGCGACGGTACGCCGGGTGTCGGCTGAGCGTCAACTCCTATCCGCTGAGCTCTGCCTGCTGGGCGGGCAGGTGCGCGGCCGAATCCACCCCGGCCGCCGCTCGTCCGACGGCTCCCCCGCGAACGGGCTCCTCGAGTTGCCGCGCTGGTCGTAGGCGAGCACGGTGTAGTCGGCGGCCCTGATCCGGCCACCTCGTAGTGCAGCGTCGCCCCCGGAACAGCCAGCTTGTTCACGGTCTTGGCAGTCATCGGTCACCCCTGGTCGGCATCATTCGGTGACCCCACCTTGTCCAGCGCCGCTGATATCCCGCGCCCACGGCGCTGGCACGCCTGTGTCAGCCGGCTTCGGCGATGTCCGAGTCGTCCAGGCCGGCCCAAGGATCGCGGGGTGGAGCGACTCGGCGGCCTTGGGGACAGATTCGGGCGAAGTCGCACCAACCGCACAGTGGTGACGGCTCAGGTGGGAAGACCTCGTCGGCCTCGGCGAGGGTCAGTCCCTCGTGCCAGCGTGTCTCAGCGGCGGCCGCGTCATCGGCGATGGACTCGGCCCGGCGCTGGTGGTGGGCCAGCGACTGGTCGTCGTGGTCAGCGGCCGCGATCGTGTTGGTCGGCAGGTGGTGCAGCTCGACCCGCGTGCAGGCGCGGTGGAGCACCCGGCGCGCGCCGAGTACGTAGAGGGCCATCGCGAGTGAGGACCTGGCATCCGTGCTGGTCAGCGGACGCCGCCCGGTCTTGTAGTCGACGATCACGAGCTGGTCAGCACGCTCGTCGATCCGGTCCACGCGGCCGCGGAGGCTGGCTCGCTCCGTGGTGAAGGCAACAGTGCGTTCCACGGCGAGCGGTTCGTAGTACGGGTCGGAATCGCGGAGGTAGCCCAGGACCATGTCGGTGGAGCGCTCCCGCCAGCTGGCCGACTGTTGCTCGTCCCGGAAACCCTCTTGCCGCCAGCTTGACCGCATCTTGCCGACCACCTCGTCCGGCGTACGGCGCGGCGCGGGCCAGCGGCCGTAGAAGTCTGCGAGCACCTCGTGCACCACGGCGCCGACGGTGTTGTGCGCCCACGGTGGTCCCTTCGGCGGGCGTGGGGTTTCGAGGTACGTGTACCGGTATTTCCGCTTGCAATCCGCGAAGTTCAGGAGCTTCGTCGGCGTCGCGACGAACAACTCGGTCGGCATGCCCGGCAGCATCTCGTTCATGTCAGCCGGCCTTGATGAAGTCGGTGACCGCGTCGGCGACCAACTGGACGGCGATCGCGCTCAGCAACAGACCGGCGATCCGGGTGACCAGCAGGACGCCGTTCTCCCCCAGCACTCGCATGATCACGCCGGAGAAGCGCAACGTCAGCCACATCACCAGGTGGATCAGCACGATCCCGACCGAGATGGCGACCACGTCCGGCAGCGAGCCGCCCGCCCGCTGCACGAAGACCATGGTGGCGACGATCGCACCCGGGCCCGCGAGCAACGGCGTACCGAGCGGAACGAAGGCGATGTTCACGTTCTTGGTCTGGACCGGGTCCTCGGCGGTGTCGGTCAGCAACTGCAGCGCGATCAGCAGGAGCAGTAGACCGCCCGCGCATTGGAGGGCCGGCAGGGTGATGCCGAGGTGGGACAGGATCTGCTGACCGAAGGCTGCGAACACCACGATCACGCCGAACGCGACCAGCACGGCCTGCCAGGCCGCCTTCTTCCGGACCGCGCGGGACTGGCCGGCGGTCAACGAGATGAAGACCGGCACCGTGCCAGGCGGGTCCATGATGACGAACAGAGTGACGAAGACCGAGCTGAGCAGGGACAGGTTGATGACACTGTTCACGGCAGGTAGGCCTCGGGGACCGTCGCCTCGCTGGCCGCGGCGTTGACCTTGGCGACCTCGAGCAGCGCCTCGAACTGCTCAGGCTCGGTGCTGTTCACGCCCAGCTCGTGGTCGATCTTCCCGGCGCCGTGATGGTCGCTGGACCCGGTGTAGATGATGCCGAGCTTCTTGGCGATGGCGCGCAGCGCGACCCGCGACTCAGGTGAATGGTCCTGGTGGTCCACCTCGATCCCGGCCAGGCCGTGGTCGGCCACCAGCCGCGCGATCGTGTCCTCGGTCATCACCTTGTAGCTGGACCGGCCCCAGGGGTGGGCGATCACCGGTACGCCGCCGGCCGCGCGGACGTAGTCGATCGCCCGGCCAGGTTCGATCGCGTAGTGGGACACGTGCCCTGGGCGTCCGTCCGCCAGGAACCGGTTGAACGCCTCGGTCCGGTCCGCGACCGTGCCTTTGGCGACGAGCGCGTCGGCCACGTGCGGCCTGCCGACCGAGGGGGTGCCGGTCGCCTGGGCGAGCACCTCGTCCACGGTCAGGTCGACCCCCATGCCGTTCAGCCGGGCCACGATGGACGGGATCCGATCCGTCCGGCCGTCACGGACCGTCGCGAGCTCGCGGGCCAGCGGCTCGTACGACGGATCCGGGAGGTAGCCGAGCAGGTGCACGCTGATGCCGTTCAGCTTGCAGGAGATCTCGATCCCCGGCACGAAGCCGATCCTGAGCTCCTCAGCCGCCCGCCGACCCTCGGCCCAGCCGTCGGCCGTGTCGTGATCGGTGAGCGCGATCACGTCCAGGCCGTCCCGCTTCGCATGTGCGATCAGGACGTCGACCGGATCGGTGCCGTCCGAGCGGTTCGAATGGGTGTGCAGGTCGATGCGCACGAGCGATCGGGATCCCTTCTCTGGACAACTGTCAGCAGTGATGCTATCCGTGAGTACCCTCAGCGCCTTACGGTTCTCCACATGGAGGAGCTGCGGGTCGACTGTGTCGGTGCTCTCGTGTACGACGATGAGCGCCGCCTGCTGGTGGTTCGCCGGGCGAACCAGCCCGGGCGTGGACTCTGGGCGATCCCGGGGGGTCGCGTCGAGCCGGGCGAGGATGATCCGACCGCTGTGGCCCGGGAAGTCGCGGAGGAGACCGGTCTCGAGGTTCAGGTCGGGGAGTTGGTCGGCGAGGTCGAGCGGGACGGCCCGAACGGGCAGCTCTATGTCATCCGTGACTACCAAGCGGAAGCGATCAGCGGCGTACTCGAGGCCGGCGACGACGCCTCGGACGCGAAGTTCGTCAGCCGCGAGGAGTTCGACAACCTCCCGACCACGACGCTCCTCGCCTCCACCCTGGCCCAGTGGAACGCTCTCCCGAGCTGAACGCGGCCGCTGGACGCATGGACGAGACCGGGCTGGCGCGGGCGATAGAGGGCAACGCTGCTGAGTTGCTGATGAGGATGGGTGCGGCGGGAGGCGGCTCGCAGCGGGCGGATGGCAGGGTGCGGTGGACCATAGGTGGCTCGCCGATCGACTATCACAATGCGGTTGTCGCGGCTGACCTCTCCGGCGAGGAAGCGGACGAGGTGATCGCGGACTCACCTCGCCACGGGAACTGCGCATCGCGCGGGTTGACAGCGATGAGGTGCTCGCGGCCTGGGCGGGGACATTGGCTCGCGGGTTCGGGGAGGGCGAGAAAAAGGCGCGGTGGGTCGAAGAGGTCTTCCGGCGCGAGGGATATGCCGATCCGTGGCGGCACTACCTCGGACTGCTGGACGGTGAACCGGTTGCGACGGCCACGATCTACCTCGGCGGTGGGGTTGCGGGGGTGTACTTCGTAATGACGGTCCCGGAGGCGCGGCGTCGCGGGATCGGCGCCGCGATCACGCTCGCCGCCCTCCGGGAAGCACGGGACTCGGGGATCCAGTACGGCGTACTGGGGTCGTCGGCGGCGGGGCGGTCCGTGTACGCCGGGCTCGGGTTCCGCGAGTACTGCACGATCGAGCTTTACGAGTGGACCTAGCAGTTCCAGTGGTGGATGGCGGGAGAACCTCGTTCCCAGCCGAGGGTGGAGATGGTGGCGGTGTCGAGGACGAAGTGGCGACCTTCCGTGACATCCAGCTCTAGCCAGCGGGCGGTGAGACCGCGCAGTGCGTGTGAATGACCGAAGACCAGCACGTCCCCGTCGACGGCGGCGATCCGGGCGATGACGCGATCCAGCCGGGCCGCCACCTGGGCCGGCGTTTCGCCGTTGGGTACGGGATCGTCCCAGACCGTCCAGCCAGGCACTGTCTTGCGGATCTCAGCGGTGGTGATGCCTTCGTAGTCGCCGTAGTCCCACTCGACCAGATCCTCGTCCACCACGGCGTCCGGGAAGCCGGCGAGCTCGGCCGTGCGCCGGGCGCGCTGCCGGGGACTGGTCAGCACCAGGTCGAACTCGTGCCCGGCCAACCGCTCCTTCAGTGAGGCCGCGACCCGCTCACCTTCCGCAGTCAGCGGCAGGTCGGTTCTCGACGTATGCCGACCCGACTTGCTCCACTCGGTCTCACCATGCCGGACCAGCCAGAGCTGGTCCTTCCGTTCGCCTGACTGCCCGTGTGTGGTCACCGGTTCATCGTCGCAGACTCTTGACTGATCGGGTCCGGACAAGGCAGGGTCGAAAACTGTAAGCGCTTCCACTTTCGATGGAGGATCCACCCGATGCCCTCCGGACCGACCAGCCGGCCCGCGACGATCTACGACGTCGCCGCTTTGGCGAAGCTGTCGATCGCGACGGTTTCGCGTGTCCTGCAAGGGACCGGCCCGGTGTCGGAGCGGGCCCGGACCAGGGTCGACCAGGCGGCACACGAGCTGAACTACGTTCCGCTGCGAGCCGCCCGCAGCCTCGCGGTGCAACGCCACGAGGCGCACGGGCTCGTGTTGCCCGACCTGGCCGGCCCGTTCTACGGCGACCTGCTGATGGGGTACGAGCGCTGGGCCGGCGAGCACGGCCAGAGCGTGATCATCACTGTCACCAAGGGCGAGGACCACAGCCGGAGCCTGCGCGACCTGGCCAGCCGGGTCGACGGAATAGTTGTCCACGGCAACGCACTCGATCTTGCAGCGGTCCAGGGCATGCGCA
The DNA here is from genome assembly GCF_039529635.1 of Kribbella alba. Classification (NCBI taxonomy): domain Bacteria; kingdom Bacillati; phylum Actinomycetota; class Actinomycetes; order Propionibacteriales; family Kribbellaceae; genus Kribbella; species Kribbella alba. The sequence goes on from NZ_BAAANE010000004.1 coordinate 202,456, forward strand.
AGGCGAGGGTGCCCGTGGTGCTGATCGCCCATCCCCCGGTCATCGGCTGCGACTCCGTCCGCAGTGAGAGCGCCGGCAGCGCCGAGCAACTGACCACCCGTCTGCTCGACCACGGACGGGAGAACCTGCTCTTCGTCGGCGACCCCGCCAGCTCGTACGACGTGTCCGAGCGGTACGCGGGGTTCTCCGCCGCCCTGCGCAACCGCAACCTCGAACCACCGGAGCCCGAGCGCGTCCCGCTGACCGAGGAAGCCGGCACCGAGGTGGCCCAGAAGTTGCTCAGCGCAACTAAAAGGCCGGACAGCCTGGTCTGTGCGAACGACGAGCTCGCGCTGGCCGCGCTGAAGACCCTTCGCGCGGCAGGCGTCGCAGTACCTGGAGACATCGTCGTGACGGGATGGGACGACGTGATGGCGGCTCGCTACGTGTCGCCGGGGCTGACTACCGTGCGGCAGCCGATGGCGGAGCTCGGCCGGCTGGCTGCCCAAAGACTGCACGAACGCATCACCGGGGAACGCACCCGGGCGCGGAACGACGTACTGGCAACACAGCTTGTGCTGCGGAGCAGCTGCGGCACCGGACCGGGGGAAGCAGTGACAGCAGTAACCGACTGAGGAGACAGCATGATCACCCAGACCACCCGCCGCCGACTGGTGATCGGCGGTGCGGCAATCACCGCGACTGCCCTCGCATTGACCGGCTGCGGCCGGTCCTCCAAGGACTCCGCCAATTCAGCGCCCCAGGCAACGACCAGCGTCGCCGAGGGACCGGCCACCGGCAACCTCACAGTCTGGGCGATGGGCACCGAGGGCGAGAACCTGCCCAAGCTGACCAAGTCCTTCGAACAAGCCAATCCAGGCGTCAAGGTGACGGTCACCCCGATCCCCTGGGACGCCGCGCACAACAAGTTCACCACCGCGATCACCGCCCAGTCGCTGCCGGACGCGGCGATGGTCGGCACCACCTGGATGGGCGAGTTCGCCGACCTCGGAGCTCTTGACCCGACCCCGAGCGGTATCGACACGGCCGGCTTCTTCCCGGGCGCACTGGACACCACCAAGGTCGGCGGCACCAGCTACGGCGTCCCCTGGTACGTCGAGACGCGGCTGGTCTTCTACCGCAAGGACCTCGCGGCCAAGGCGGGAGTCAGCACGCCGCCGACCGACTGGGACGGCCTGAAGGCGATGGCGAAGGCGATGAAGGAGAAGGCCGGCGCGAAGTACGGCATCAATCTGCAGCCGGGCGGCACCGGGTCCTGGCAGACGGTGATGCCGTTCGCCTGGTCCGCGGGCGCGTCCATCACCAAGGACGGTGACAAGGAGTTCACCTTGGACACTCCGGAGATGCAGGAGGGGTTGAAGTACTACCAGAGCTTCTTCACCGAGAAGCTGGCCGGCACGGACCTGCCGCCCAACCAGACCGAGGCGCAGTTCGTCAGCGGTCAGGTGCCGATGTTCATCTCCGGGCCGTGGATGGTCGGGTCGGTGGCCAAGGTCGGCGGCGACAAGATCAAGCCGAACATCGGCGTCTTCCAGCTGCCGAAGAACAAGACGGCCACGTCCTTCGTCGGCGGCAGCAACTTCGTCGTGTTCAAGAACGGCAAGAACAAGGACAGCGCCTGGAAGCTGGTCAAGTTCCTGTCGGACGCCAAGACGCAGGCCGACTGGTTCAAGTTGTCCGCGGATCTGCCGGCGATGAAGACCGCGTGGCAGGACCCGAGCATCGCGAGTGACCCGTTGCTGCCGGTGTTCGGCAAGCAGCTCGAAGACGCCAAGGCGCCGCCGGCGATCGTGAACTGGGAGCAGGTCGCCACCGCCTTCGATGCCGAGGTGGAGAAGATGGCCAAGGCCGGCCAGTCGCCGGCCGACACCGCGAAGGCGATCCAGGCCAAGGCCACCTCGATCGGGACCGGTAGCTGATCCAGGATGTCCTCCGCCACGCTCCAGAAAGCGGCCGGGCGGACCCGCCCGGCCGACCGGCCACCGGCGCGGCGCCGCGGTGGCTCGCTCAACCACCAGACCGCCGCCGCGTGGATCCTCGCGCTTCCCTTCGTTGCCCTGTTCCTCGCCTTCACGGCGGGGCCGGTGCTGGGTTCGTTCGGGATGAGCTTCACCGACATGAAGCAGCGGGACCTGCGGACCCCGTTCGCGGTGAACGGAGTCGGGCTCGACAACTACGCGAAGGCGTTGTCCGACGAGACGTTTCGCAAGGCCGCGTTCAACACGGCGTACTTCGTGGTGGTCGGCGTCCCGTTGACCCTGGTCGCGGCCCTGGCCGCAGCGGTCCTGCTGGACAAGGGTGTGAAGAAGTTCCAGAGCCTGTTCCGGGTGGGCTACTACCTGCCGGTGGTGACGTCGATCGTCGCGGTCGCGGTGATCTGGCGGTTCGTGCTCGCGCCCGACTCCGGTCTGCTGAACACGGTGCTCGGCTGGGTCGGCATCGACGGGCCGAACTGGCTCGCGTCGAAGACCTGGGCGATGCCGTCGCTGATCATGATGGCGGTCTGGCGCAATTTCGGCTCCGCGATGATCATCTTCCTCGCCGGTCTGCAGGGCATCCCGCAGACCGTCGAGGAGGCCGGCCAGCTGGACGGTGCCAGCTCCTGGCAACGGTTCCGGTACCTGATCCTGCCGTTGCTCCGGCCGGCCGTGCTCTTCACCAGCGTGACCACGGGGATCGGCTACCTGCAGTTCTTCGAGGAGCCGTTCGTGATGACCCAGGGCGGCCCGCTGAACAGCACGATCTCGGTGTCGATGTACACCTACCAGCAGTTCGGCTTCGGCAACTACTCGCTGGCCGCGTCGATGAGCTACATCCTGTTCGTCGTCATCGCGGTGCTGACCTTCATCCAGTTCAAGGTGCTGAGGGAGAAATGATGCGCCGCTGGTGGATCTACCTGATCGCAGTACTGGGGTTGATCGCGGTCGCGGCGCCGTTCGTCTGGATGCTGCTCGGATCGTTCAAGACCGACGGCGAGCTGCTCCGGGTGCCGCCGACCTGGTTGCCCCAGGCACCGACCACGGCCAACTACGAGGAGCTGTTCAGCAAGGCCAACTTCCCGCGCTACTTCCTCAACTCGACCATCGTCGCGCTGGTGGTCACGGCCGGGAACCTGACGTTCTGCTCGATGCTCGGCTACGCGCTGGCGAAGCTGCGGTTCCGCGGCAGGACGCCGCTGTTCGTGCTGGTGATGGGCACGTTGATGGTGCCCGGCATGGTCACCTTCGTGCCGCTCTTCGTCCTCGTCACCAACGCCGGCCTGCAGAACAGCTACCCCGGCTTGATCCTGCCGTTCCTGGTGTCGCCGTTCGGCGTCTTCCTGATGCGGCAGTTCTTCTCCGGGCTGCCGGACGACCTGATGGACGCCGGCCGGGTGGACGGCACCAGTGAACTGGGCATCTTCGCCCGGATCATGCTGCCCTTGACGCGCCCAGCGCTGGCCACGCTCGGGATCCTCACCTTCCTCGGCTCGTGGAACAACTTCCTCTGGCCGCTGGTGATCGCCCAGACCGAGGACAAGTACACCCTGCCCGTCGCCCTGGCGCTGTACTCGACCGGACAGAACGCGCAGCACTACGGCCTGCTGATGGCCGGCGCGGTCGTGGTCGTCGTACCGGTGCTGGTGATGTTCCTGGCCTTCCAGCGCCACGTCACCAAGGGCATCGCCGTCACCGGCCTGAAATGACAACCGCAGCAATAGCCCACTGGAGGCTCAGATGACCGCCAACATCAGCCGACGCACACTTCTCGCCGCCGGATCCGCTGTAGCTGTCGCAGGCACAGCGGTCGGCAGCACCTCGTACGCCGCGACGCCCTGGCGACCGAGTCGCCAGGACCGCGCGCTCGCCGCTCGCTGGGCGCGGGACACCTGGCGCAGCCTGGTCGCCATGACGGACGAGAAGACCGGCCTGCCCGCCGACAACATCGGCGAATCCGTCAGCAACCCGGTGCGCAGCAAGTACACCTCCCCCACGAACATCGGCGGCTACCTGTGGAGCACGGTCGTCGCGCGTGAGCTCGGGATCATCTCGCCGCAGGAGTCGTTGCGCCGGATCACCCAGACGCTCACCACGATGTCGCGGGTGGACCATCACGACCCGAGCGGCATGTACTTCAACTGGTACGACGAGGCGACAGGTGAGGTCCTGCACGTCGATCCTGATGGGACCAGGGCGATCACGCCGTTCGTGTCCAGCGTGGACAACGGGTGGTTCGCCGCCGCACTGATGGTGGTCCGCAACGCCGAGCCGCGTGCTCGCGGGTTGGCGGATTCCCTGCTGGACAAGATGAATTTCGCCTACTACTACAACCCGGCCGCCCGTCCGGGCGTTGCCGCCGGACTCCTGCGCGGCGGGTTCTTCGAGACGCCACCACCGGACGAGGCGACCGACAAGGGCAACCATGCCGGCACCGGTCCGGATGTGTACTACCGGAAGTTCCACTACGACACCTGCAACACCGAGCCCCGCATCGCGTCGTACATCGGCATCGCCCGGGGGGAGATCCCGCCGGCGCACTTCTTCGCGACGCAGCGGGTGTTCCCCGACTCGTGCGACTGGTCGTGGCTGGAGCAGAAGGCGGTCGGCGTGCACCGGACCTACCTCGGCATCGACGTCTTCGAGGGCACGTTCTCCTACCGCGGGATGCGGATCGTGCCGTCGTGGGGCGGCGACATGTTCGAGGCGCTGATGCCGGACCTGTTCGTGCCGGAGGCGACCTGGGCGCCGCGCAGTTGGGGATTGAACCACCCGCTGACTGTCCGGGCGCACATCGAGCACGGGCTGGACGACGCGAAGTACGGCTACTGGGGGTTCTCGCCGGCGAGCAACCCGAGGGGTGGGTACTCCGTGTACGGCGTGGACGCGATCGGGATGGACCCGGGCGGCTACCCCTCCGACCTGGAGGCGACGAACTACGACAAGGGCTTCGAGGGATGCCGGCCAGGCACGAACCCCAACCCGACGTACGGCGATGGAGTGGTGACGCCGCACGCCGCCTTCCTCGCGATGCAGTACGCGCCCCGGCAGGCCCTTGTGAACCTGTCGCGGATCGAGTCGAACCTGCGCGCGTACGGCGGTGGCGGGTTCTACGACTCCGTCGCGGTGAAGTCCGGCCTGATCGCGAAGCGCTACCTGTCGCTGGACCAGGCGATGGTGATGGGTGCCATCGGCAACGTGTTCGCGAACGACGTGATCCGGCGTAACTTCGCCGTCGGTGACGTCGTCAAGCGGGTCCGCCCGCTGATCGCCATGGAGCAGTTCTCCTCCGGCCTCGAGTGATCACCCGTTCCGTTGCGGCCGAAAAACGATTTGGGAGTTTCCGTATGCAGAGTGACGCGAAGACCGAGTGGGACGAGCGGATCGCGGTCCGGGGCGACGAGTCACGCGATCTGGAGTTCCCGGACCTGGATCCGCCCAAGCTGGTGACGGCGGTCGGTGGGGTCGGGCACGTCACGATCGACTGGTCACCGGTGCCGGGCGCAGTCGGTTACGTGATCCTGCGTGGGCTGGACGACGAGTCGCTGGAACCGGTCGACCATCACAGTGGTGACGTCCTGTCGGTCCCGTCGCCGCCGTATGTCGACACCACCTGCACGGCGGGTACGGAGTACAGCTATGCGGTGGCGAGTGTGCCCGAGGTGACCGTGCAAGGTCGGCCGGGCGCGTCGGTGAGAGCTGCCGCGCTGGTTGCCGACGGCAATCCTCCGACTGTGCAGGTGACGGTGGATGCCGTTGCCGAGGGCACCGAGCTGCACAAGCCCTGGGTGCCGATGATCGGGAGCGAACGCCTCAGCCAGTTGCTCTGCAAGGACCGCAGCGGCGGCCGGGAGATCGGCATCGAACTCGAGGACGCGTTGCGCCGGATGCACGACGAGATCGGCGTCCGGACGGTCCGTGCGCACGCGATCTTCCACGACGACACCCGCGTCTACACCGAGCAGGACGGGTCGCCGGTCCACGACTTCAGCGTCGTCGACGCGATCTACGACAAGGTGCTCGGGATCGGCCTCAGGCCCGTCGTGGAGCTCGGGTTCATGCCCAGGGATCTCGCCTCGGACCCGACCAGGACGGTCTTCGAGTACGGCGCGATCATCTCGCCGCCGAAATCCTGGGACCGCTGGGGCTCGTTGGTGCGGGCGCTCGTGTCACACCTGGTCGATCGCTATGGCCTCGACGAGGTGCTGACCTGGGACTTCGAGGTCTGGAACGAGGCCAACCTCTCGGTCTTCTGGTCCGGCACCAAGGCCGAGTGGATGCACCTGTACGACGTGACCGCGGCGGCGGTGAAGTCCGTCGATCCCCGGCTGGCGGTCGGTGGTCCGTCGTCGGCCGCGGCCGGGTGGGTCGACGATCTGCTCGCGCACGCCGCGTCGGTGGGGTCGCCGGTGGACTTCGTCTCCACCCATACCTACGGCAGCCCGCCCCTCGACGTCCAGGCGTCGCTGGACCGGCATGGGTTCAGCGAGGCGCGGATCCTGTGGACGGAGTGGGGAGTCACGCCGACGCACTTCAACCCGATCAGCGACTCGGTGTTCTCGGGCGTGTTTGTGCTGCGCGGAATGCGATCGGCCGCCGGGCGGGTGGATGCGCTGGCCTATTGGGTCGCGTCGGACCACTTCGAGGAGCTGGGGCGGCCGCCCCGGTTGTTGCACGGCGGCTTCGGCCTGCAAACCGTCGGGGGGCTCCCCAAACCGCGATTCCACGCGCTGTCGATGCTGAGCCGACTCGGACCGGTCGAGCTGCCGGTGACGCTCGATGGTGACGGCGGCGGCAGTCTGGTCGAGGCATGGGCGTCACGCGACCGGGACCGCGTCGCGGTGCTGCTCTGGAACCTCACCCTCGACCAGACGAAAGCCAATGGCTCCCCAGACCTCACCAGGATTGTGCGACTGGAAGTGCCGGGTGTCGATCCGTCGTGGCGGGTGACGGCCACAACTCTGGCCACCGGTACGGGTGACATTGTGGCGGCCGCAGCCGACCTGGGGATCGGGGATTGGCCCGAGTCGGAGGAGCAATGGCGCGCACTCGGCGAGCGGAGCCGGCTGGTCAGAAGTCCGCTGGAGTGGAACGGCTCGGCACTCGAGCTGACCCTGCCGATGCCGTCCGCGATTCTGCTGGAGATCCAGCCGGGTCGAGACTGACCGCCTCCTGGATCCACCTTTCGACGCCGGCGATGTGGACCGTCGCCCACGACCTGGCCACGTCCGGTTCACGGCCGGCGATCGCGTCCAGGATCGCGCGGTGCTCCGCGACCGTTCGCGCGACGGCGTCGGACTGGGTCAGGCCACGCCAGATCCGGGCCCGGTAGGTCGGCTGCCGCAGGCTGTCGATGATCGACGCCAGCGCCCGGTTGCCGCTGCCGACCGCGATCAGCCGGTGGAACTCGACATCGTTGGCCAGTAGGGCCTCCACGGGCGGCTCCGGCCCGAGCTCGTCCAGCAACTTCCGGAGCACTGCCACCTGGCCGTTGCTCATCCGGACCGCTGCCCGGGCCGCGGCGGCCGGCTCGAGGATCCGTCGTACCTCGAAGAACTCGAGCACCGAGGCGTCCTGGTGCAGATCCAGCACGAAGCCCATCGTCTCCAGCAGGAGGGTGGGATCCAGGCTCGTCACGTAGGTCCCGTCACCTTGGCGTACGTCGAGGACCCGGATCAGGGCGAGCGCCTTCACCGCCTCGCGCAGCGAACTGCGGGACAACCCGAGGTGTGCCGCGAGGTCGGCCTCACGGGGTAGTCGATCCCCCGGGCGCAGTTCGCCGGCGACGATCATCTGCTTGATCCGGTCGATTGCCTCATCGGTGACGCGCATCGCTTCACCTCCCAGATACATCGGATGTCTATCACAGTAGGCACAGGCGGTCCAGACGTCGAGAACACGCCGTACTCCGAGGTCCTGAGGGCCCGCTACAGGATGCTATTGCCTCAAATCGCAGCGATCATTCCGGCCGTGGCGGTATTTGGATGGGAACTTTCATAGGTCACGAGATATTGACGCATGTCGGGACAAGCGCCTATAGATCGGATGAATCAACTCTGTCCGTGGAGGTCAGGATGAACGGAACACGAGTGCGGACCGGCCGGCGGCTGGTCGCCGTCGTTGCGGCGCTGGCGATGGGGGTCCTCTCCGCGTGCGGAGGTGGCAACGGCGGTAGCGGGGGGTCAGGATCGGCGGACAAGGCCGACCTGGTCTTCCAGTTCTGGGTCGCCGGGTCCGAGGACCAGGCCGCCTGGCAGAAGGTCTCGGACCAGGCGCACGCCGATCACGCCGGCATCACCGTCAAACTCCAAGGGACCAGCTGGGACAACTACTGGGCGAAGATCGGCACCCTGCTGGCCAGCGGGAAAGCGCCGTGCATCATCGGCATGCAGAGCCTGCGGACCGCGTCGTACGCGGGCGCGATGCTTCCGCTCGACGACCTGATGACGAAGTACGGCCTGAAGGCCGAGGACTTCGACAAGCCGATCATGGACGGCCTGAAGGTGGACGGGAAGCAGATCGCGATCCCGTACGACTCCGGCCCGATGGTGATCTTCTACAACCGCGACGCGTTCACCGCGGCCGGGGTGGCCGAGCCGAAGCCGGGCTGGACGATGGACGACTTCAACGCGGCAGCGAAGAAGCTCACCACCGGCGGGCGGTACGGCCTGGTGACTGCACCCGGCGACCTGGGCGTGACGTCCTGGGTGCGGACCCTGACCGGCGCGGAACCGATCGCCGACGGCAAGCTCGCCTTCACCGACCCGAAGTTCCAGCAGGGCTTCTCCGGGTACACCGACTTCGTCCGGACCGACAAGATCGCGCCGCAGGTGCCGTCCGGCAACCCCGACTTCGAAACCACGCAGTTCAGCTCCGGCAAGGCCGCGATGGAACTGAACGGGCCGTGGTCGCTGATCGATACCAAGGGCAAGGTCAAGTTCAAGCTCGGCATCGCGCCGATCCCGGCCGGTCCGGACGGCTCCAAGACGTACACCGCCGGCTCCGGTTTCGGCATCTCCCGGTCCTGCAAGACGCCGGACGCCGCCTTCCAGGCGATCATGTCGATGACCAGCGAGAAGCCGCTGACCACGCTGGCCGCGGCCGGCCGGGCGTACCCGGCGCGTACCGCGGCGCACCCGACCTGGTTCACCGCCGCCGGGATCGACGGGGCGAAGGAGACGCTGGACTACGCCTCCGAGCACTCGGTGCCACTGGTCACCTCGAAGAACTGGGTCAAGGTGGCCGACCTGCTCACCAGGTTCGGGACCCAGGCGCTGAACGGCGAGGTCCCGCCCGACCAGGCGCTGAAGACCATCCAGGACCAGGCGGGCGCTGGGTCCTGATGGGCACCACGAACACTACGACCGTGGCTCCGCCGGAGCGTGTCCCGCCGGGCAGTCCCCCGGCGGGCCCGCGGCCCGCGCTGCGCCGGGACGGCCGGGCCGCCGGGATCTTCCTGGGCCCGAGCGTGATCGGCCTGGCCCTGTTCACGCTTTTCCCGACCGCGATGGCTTTGGGGATCAGTCTGTTCGACTGGCCGGTGTTCGGCGAGCGCAAGTTCCTCGGCATCGACAACTACTCGCACCTGCTGCACGACCCGGTGTTCCGCCGGGTGGTGCTGAACACCACGCTGTTCGTGGTGCTCTATGTGCCGCTGAACCTGGTCATCTCGCTCGGGCTGGCAGTCTGGCTGTCGCCGCGGATCAAGGGCCGGCAGGCATTCCGGGTGCTGTTCTTCATCCCGGTGATGACGCCGATGGTGGCGAACGTGATGGTCTGGCGGTTGCTCTTCCAACCGGGTGGCCTGTTGGACACCGGTGCGCAGAGCCTGTTCGGCGTCCATGCCCCGAATTTCCTCGGCTCGTCCAGTTGGGCGATGCCGGCGATCGTGGCTATGTCGATCTGGCAGGGTTTCGGATACAACTTCCTCGTCTTCTCCGCGGCGCTCGACCAGGTGCCACAGTCACAGCTGGAGTCCGCTTCGATCGACGGAGCCGGCGTCTTCCAGCGGTTCCGGTACGTGACCTGGCCGATGATCACACCGTCGATCTTCTTCGCCACCACGCTCACGCTGATCACCTCGTTCCAGGTGTTCGCACAGCCGTTCATCCTGACCCAGGGTGGTCCGGGCGTGTCCACCCAGACCATCGTCATGTACGTCTACAACCAGGGCTGGCAGTTCCTGAGCATGGGCCTCGCGTCGGCGGCGGGCTGGGTGCTGTTCGTGATCATCATGGGCATCACCGCGATCCAGTTCGTCGGCCAGAAGCGGTGGGTGCACTATGACGTTTAGAGGGACGTCTGACACCAACAGCGTTGCCAGCAAGGTGCGCAGCGGGATCTCGCACACTCTGCTGATCATCGTCGCGATCGTCTTCCTCGGGCCTTTGCTGTACGCCGTTTCCACGTCGCTGAAACCTGCCGACGAGGTGTTCACCCCAGCGCCGCACCTGTTCGGCTCCGAGCTCCGCTGGCAGAACTACGCGGACGCCTTCAAGTTCGCGCCGTTCGGCCGCTACTTCCTCAACAGCATCTTCGTCGCGGTGGTCGGAACGCTCGTGGTGGTCGCCGCATCGAGCCTGTCGGCCTATGCGTTCGCGCGGTTGCGGTTCGCCGGCCGCGATCAACTGTTCGTCGTTTTCCTCGGCACGCTGATGGTGCCGCAGGAAGTGCTGATCGTGCCGATGTACTGGCTGATGCAGTCCCTCGGCTGGGTCGACAGCTACTGGGCCCTGATCTTCCCGTGGGCCTTCACCGCCTTCGGCACCTTCCTGCTCCGGCAGTTCTTCCTCACCGTTCCGGCCGAGCTGGAGGAGGCCGCCCGGGTCGACGGGTGCGGGCCGTTCGGTTCGTTCTTCCGGATCATGCTGCCGCTGGCCAGGCCGGCGCTCGCCGTCCTGACCGTCTTCACCTTCATCAGCTTCTGGGGCAGCTTCCTGTGGCCCCTGATCATCATCAACAGCGTCGAGGACAAGGGCACGGTGCCGCTCGGACTCGCCCAGTTCGTCGGCCAGCAAGGCACCCAGTGGAACCTCATGATGGCTGCCTCGGTGCTGGCCATGCTGCCCACTGTGCTGCTGGTCATCCTGCTGCAGAAGCACCTCGTTCGCGGTCTGCTCGTCACCGGCCTGGGCGGCCGGTGAACCCAACGAAATCAAGGAGTGTTGCCATGTCAGAGCGCTTCCGGGACTGGCGGTTCGGGCTCTTCGTGCACTGGGGTCTGTACTCGCTGCCCGCGCGGCATGAGTGGGTGAAGAACCGCGAGCGGCTCACCGACGAGGACTACCAGCCGTACTTCGACCACTTCGAGCCCGACCTGTACGACCCGCGCGCCTGGGCCCGTGCCGCTCGCGAGGCCGGCATGCGGTACGCCGTACTGACGACCAAGCACCACGAGGGCTTCTGCTTGTGGGACTCCGACGTCTCCGACTACACGGTGGCGCGGACCCCCTGGGGCAAGGACCTCGTCGGCCCGTTCGTCGAGGCCTGCCGGGCCGAGGGCCTCGGGGTCGGGTTCTACCACTCGCTGATCGACTGGCACCACCCGGAGTTCCCGGTCGACACCTTCCATCCACAGCGAGACGATCTCGAGGCGAGGGCCAAGTCCGCCGGGCGGGACACCCAGGTGTACGCGGACTATCTGCACGCGCAGGTCCGCGAACTGCTGACCCGCTACGGGACGATCGACATCATGTGGTTCGACTTCTCCTATCCCGGTCGCCCGTTCGACGACGGGACGCCGAGCGGCAAGGGGAAGGACGACTGGCGGTCCGAGGAACTGATGGCGATGGTCCGGGAGTTGCAGCCGGGCATCCTGATCAACGACCGGCTGGACATCCCCGGGGATTTCGTCACCCCGGAGCAGTACCAGCCGAGCGGCCCGATGATGCGCGACGGCAAGCCGGTGCTCTGGGAGGCGTGCCAGACGCTCAACGGCAGTTGGGGTTACGACCGCGACAACCTGGACTGGAAGTCACCGGAGCTGCTGGTGCGGATGCTGATCGACTCGGTCTCCAAGGACGGCAACCTGCTGCTCAACGTGGGTCCGACCGGGCGGGGCGAGTTCGACCCGCGCGCGGTGGAGACCCTGGCCGAGATCGGTCGCTGGACCCGCCTGCACAGCAGGTCGGTGCACGGCTGCGGTCCCAGCGAACTCGCTCCGCCGCAGGACTGCCGCTACACGCAGCGCGGCAATCGCCTTTACCTGCACGTGTTCTCCTGGCCGATGCATCACCTGCACCTCCCCGGAATGGCGGACAAGGTGCGCTATGCGCAGTTCCTGCACGACGCGTCGGAGGTCCGGCGTACGGTCAGTGATCCCGAGCAGACGGCGCAGAACACCACCATGGGCGGGCTGCCGCCGGGCACGCTCACCCTCGAACTGCCGATCCAGCGCCCTGACGTCCTGGTGCCGGTGATCGAACTGTTCCTCGACTAGGCCTTGGCGGGCGGCTCGACCGGAACAGGCCGGCCGGGCTGCTCGCCGCCGCGGGCCCCGAGGTAGGAGTTCTTCGGGACCATCACCTTGCGCCTGAACAGGCAGACTACGGTCCCGTCCTGCTTGTAGCCCTTGGTCTCCACATAGACGACGCCGCGATCGTCCTTGGACTTCGACTCCCACTTGTCCAGCACCATGGTCTCGCCGTAGATCGTGTCACCGTGGAAGGTCGGTGCGATGTGTCGCAGCGACTCGACCTCCAGGTTCGCGATCGCCTTGCCGCTCACGTCGGGTACCGACATGCCGAGCAGGATCGAGTAGATGTAATTGCCGACCACAACGTTCTTGCCGAACTGGGTCGTCTCACCGGCGTAGTGCGCGTCCAGGTGCAGCGGGTGGTGGTTCATGGTGAGCAGGCAGAACAGGTGGTCGTCATACTCGGTCACCGTCTTGCCGGGCCAGTGCTTGTAGATCGCCCCGACCTCGAACTCTTCATAGCTGCGCCCGAACTGCATCCGTACTCCTTCCAGCGATGTCTGGCCCCACTCTGGCCGATTCATCGCCTACTGGGCAGTACCCGGCAGCGTGGCCTTCCTCTCAGTTGGACTGCTCGGGCAGCCGGGGGGCCACCTCACCCTTCAGGGCGAGCTTGGCCAGGTGGTTGCGGGCCTCTTCCGCGTACTTGAAGTCGCACAGCACGTCGTAGGTCGTCGCCACCACCGAGGTCCTGGAGGTGAAGTCACGGGCACCGCGGAGCTGGCCGTAGCCGATCGCGCCGAAGGCCATGCCGAAGATGGCACCCAGCACCACACCGGTCACCAACGCGGCCAGCCAACCGCCCTTGGGGGCGAAGATGCCGAGCAGAACGCCCACGAACAGACCGAACCAGGCACCGCTGGCCAGGCCCGCGGTGATCGCGCGGCCCCAGGTGAGCCGACCGGTGATCTTCTCCACCTGCCGCAGGTTGTTGCCCACGATGGTGGTGTGCTCGACCGGGAACTTCTCGTCCGAGAGGTAGTCGACCGCTCGCTGCGCCTCCCGGTAGGTGTCGTAGGTCCCGATCGTCAGGCCGGTCGGTCGGGGGTCCATCGAGGGCATGCCCTGCGTGGTCATGGTCGTTCCTCTCCGCTTGCGTGCAACTCCATCATTGCCGACGGCTGGTGACGGCACATTGATAGCCTCGCGGTGATGACCGGTCGGAGGTGGGACATGGGCGCGACACGCCGGGTCGGACGCGCCTTCGCCCGCCGTTCCGCGACAGGTCCAGGCTCTCTCGACCTGGTCGGCAGCGGCAAGTTGGACGGTGCCCTGGTCGACTGGGCCTTCTACTCCGACGGCCATCGCGACGGCCGGGTCGGCTCGTACGTCGACGCGCTCAAGCGCGCTCGCCGCGGCGACGGGTTCGTCTGGATCGGCCTGTTCGAGCCGACCGAGCAGCAACTGGCGATGATCGGCGCGGAGTTCGGCCTGCACCCGCTGGCGCTGGAGGATGCCACCGAGGCCCACCAACGGCCGAAGCTGGAGCGGTACGGCGACACCCTGTTCGCAGTACTGAAGACCGTCCGCTACGTGCCGCACGGCACCCTGACCGCGACCAGCGAGGTGGTCGAGTCCGGTGAGGTGATGGTCTTCTGCGGCCCGGGGTTCGTGATCACCGTGCGACACGGCGACCACGGTGAGCTGGCCGGCCTGCGGCAGCGGCTCGAGCGGGAGCCCAAGCGGCTCGCGGCCGGGCCGGGCGGTGTCCTGCACGCGATCGCAGACCAGGTGGTGGACACCTACCTTGAGGTGGCGGATGCGGTCCAGGCCGACATCGACCAGATCGAGATCGAGATCTTCAGCCCGCGTGGCTGGCGCAACATCGAGCGGGTCTACCAGCTGAAGCGCGAGGTGCTCGAGCTGAAGCGGGCAGTGGCGCCGCTGACCGGGCCGATGCGTGCGCTGTCGACCACGGAGCACCCGCTGATCCACGAAGAGACCAGGAACTACTTCCGCGACGTCGACGACCACCTGCTGCGGGTCAAGGAGCAGGTGGTGTCGTTCGACGAACTGCTGAGCTCGATCCTGCAAGCCGGGCTGGCCCAGGTGCAGGTCTCGGAGAACGAGGACATGCGCCGCATCTCGGCCTGGGTCGCGATCGTGGCGGTGCCGACGATGATCGCCGGGATCTACGGGATGAACTTCGACAACATGCCCGAGCTCAAGTGGCACTACGGCTACTTCATCTGCCTCGCTGTGATGGCGAGTGCCTGCACGGTGCTCTACCGGCTGTTCAAGCGCAACAACTGGCTCTGACGCCCTTACATGTACTGACCGTTCGGAAGCACTGTTGGCAGCCTTTTGCCATGACCGCGTCTGGCGGTTGTGCGGCGTCTCGAGCACCTGATTCAATGCGGCCATCGCGTTCGGTCATCGGTCCGCCACAGCCTGCGACCATCGGACGCTCGGGAGGGGGAACCGTGCTTCGCATCCACTTCACGCCTCGCGACCTCGCGCGCACCACGATCTCCACCAGGCCCGCGCCGTCGTGGGAGATCCTGCTCAGCCTGCACATGCTCCAGCAGACCGACGGCCGACTGGTCTTCGAGGACTGGCGTCGTCACGTCCGCACGAAGGTCGCGCCGGATCAGATGCGGCTGCTGCTCGAACTGACCCCGCCGAAGGGCTACTCCCCCGACTTCCTCACCCCTGCCGAGTCGGCGCCGGACTTCGAGACCGCACTGGAGATCACCCTTTCGACGCCGCGCGAGCAGATCCGCAGTCAGCTCGATCTGCTCAGCAAGCACCGTCCTGTCACGCCCTGGACCCGCGAGCTGGCCCAAGGCGAGCGCCACTCGCTGCAGAAGCTCGGCCGCGCCATCCGGACGTACCACGATGCCGCGATCGCGCCGTACTGGAAGTCGATCGGCACACACGTGTCGGCGGACCACGCCCACCGCGGCGAGGCGCTGGCCCGGCACGGCGTCGACCGGCTGCTGTCGTCGCTGCACCCGCGAGTGCGATGGGTCGCGCCGGTGCTGCAGGTGCTGGACATGAACGATCGTGACCTCTACTTGGACGGACGCGGCATCGAGCTGCAGCCGTCCGCGTTCTGCTGGAAGGTTCCGACGAAGCTGCGCGACCCGGGACTGAAGCCGATCCTGGTGTACCCGATCCAGCACGCGCCGGGCATCCTGCGGCAGTCCGGGGCGAGCGACTCGACCTCGAGTGACGCCCTGGGCTCCTTGCTCGGCTCCACCCGCGCGGCCGCCCTGGAGGCAGCAGCGAGGGGCTGTACAACGACGGAGCTCGCCAAGCGCTGCAAGATCTCCCCTGCAGCAGCAAGCCATCAAGCGACCGTACTGCGCGAAGCCGGGCTGATCACCACTCGCAGAGCGGGCGCCTCCGTGCAGCACGAGATCACCCAGCTCGGCATCTGGCTACTGTCAGGGCACGGATCCGGTGGCGTCCGGGTCAGATCGAGCTGAGCGCTGGACGGCGGTTCAGCTGGTCAGAGCTTGTAGTCCTCGAGCAGGCGGCGGCCGATGATCATCCGCTGGATGTCGGCGGTGCCCTCCCCGATCAGCAGCATCGGCGCCTCGCGGTAGAGCCGCTCGATCTCGTATTCCTTGGAGAAGCCGTAGCCGCCGTGGATCCGGAAGGAGTCCTCGACCACCTGCGAGCAGTACTCGCTGGCCAGGTACTTCGCCACCCCGGCCTCGAAGTCGTTGCGCGAGCCCGAGTCCTTCTTCCGCGCCGCCTTCACCATCAGCTCGTGCGCGGCCTCGACCTTGACCGCCATGTCGGCCAGCCGGAACAGCACGGCCTGGTGCTCCGCGATCTTCTTGCCGAAGGTCTCCCGCTGCTGCGCGTAGGAGATGCCCAGCTCGAACGCGCGCCGGGCCACCCCGCAGCCGCGAGCTGCCACGTTGACCCGGCCGACCTCGACGCCGTCCATCATCTGGTAGAAGCCCTTGCCCGGTACGCCGCCGAGGATCTGCTCGGCGCCGATCTGGTAGCCGTCGAAGATCAGCTCGGTGGTGTCGACACCCTTGTAGCCCATCTTCTCGATCTTGCCCGGCACGGTCAGGCCCTTGTCGACCTCACCGAAGCCCGGCTCCTTCTCGACCAGGAACGTGGTCATGTTCTTGTAGACCGACTCGGCACCCTCGTCGGTCTTCACCAAAACCGCGACCAGGTTGGCCGAACCACCGTTCGTCAGCCACATCTTCTGGCCGTTGATGGTGTAGAGGTCACCGTCCTTGACGGCCTTGGTCTTGATCGCGGCGACGTCGGAACCGCAGCCGGGCTCGGACATCGAGAACGCACCTCGTACGTCGCCGGTCGCCATCCGGGGCAGGTACTTCTGCTTCTGCTCGTCCGTGCCGTGCTGCAGCAGCATGTACGCCACGATGAAGTGGGTGTTGATGATCCCGGACACGCTCATCCAGCCGCGCGCGATCTCCTCGACGCAGAGCGCGTAGGTGAGCAGCGACTCGCCCAGCCCGCCGTACTCCTCGGGGATCATCAGGCCGAACAGGCCGAGCTCCTTGAGGCCCTCGACGATCTCCGTCGGGTACTCGTCCTTGTGCTCCAGCTCGGTGGCGACCGGGATGATCTCGGACTCGACGAACGCCCGAACCGTCTTCAGGATCTCCTCCTGGATGTCGGTCAGCCCCTCGGTCTGCTGCAACCTGCTCATCTGCGGCTCTCCTCGCTGGTGTCGCGCGACCTCTACTCGCGAGTATCGCGGGTTACAGCATCGCGGTAGCAGCCCGACACCCGCTGTGACACCGGCCACCCGTAGGCCGTCAGGTGGCTCACTACCCGTTGGAGTTGTTGTGCTGGCCGTCGCCGGAGAACGAGCGCGCCAGGCTGACGAAGAGCGTCACGATCTGCGGGGTCGCCTGCCAGCGGTGTTGCCGCTGGGCCTCCATGAGGCGGCTCTGCGCGTCCTGGAACTTGTTCGCCGCCGCTTCGGGGTCCTCGTCGGCCAGCGCGTCCGCTGCGTCGTCGAGATCCTTCGCGGCCTCCTTCGCGGACTTGGAGCCCCGGCCTTGCCCGGTCTGCCGCAGCAGTTCGGCCAGGGTTCGCAGTTGCGCCTCTCGCGTGGTCGCCGACGGGGTGGCCTTCGGCTTCGGCGAGCTCGGGCGACTGGTAGGAGACTTCGCCGGCGTTGGGGTCGGCTTGGGGGAAGCTGTGGCGTTGGTGACGGCTGGCTGGCTGGGTGGGCCTCCGGCTTGTGCGGTCGGGTCGGCGGCAACCCCTTCGCGGAGCAGTGCTGCGATCACCACACCGGCTAGGACTACCGCGAGCGCGACGATCGCCTTCGCGAAAGGGAGCCCGGCCTTGGCCTTTTGCCTTCGCTCTTCCGGCTGAGGGGACTCCTCGACGGGTAGGAACTGGAGGACCTGCGTGCCGGCCGGCTCGGCCAGCGCCCGGACGACCTCGGCGGCGGAGGAAGGCCGAGCCGCGGGGTCCTTGGCGAGCAGCCGCATCACCAGGTCCGCGAGCCCCGCGGGCACGTCTGTACGGCGTACTGGGGGTGGGGTGGTCTCCAGGTGTTGCCGCAGGACGTCGGTGGCGTCCGCGCCGTCCGTGGCGACGAAGGGTGGTGCGCCTTCGAGCAGTTCGTAGAGAACGCAGCCGAGCGCGTACCAGTCGCTGGCGGGGGTCGCGCGCTCGCCTCGCACCTGCTCGGGTGAGATGTAGGCGGCGGTGCCGAGCAGCACGGGGCCGGTCGCTCCGCTGAGACCGCTGGCTTGGGCGATGCCGAAGTCGGTGATCTTGAGGGTGCCGTCGGAGGCCAGCAGCAGGTTGCCCGGCTTTACGTCCCGGTGCACGATCCCTGCCGCGTGCGCGGCGTCCAGGGCGCGAGCACCCTGCACTGCGATGTCGGCAACCTGCTTGGCCGGAGGTAGACCGCCACTCCGCAGCAGCTTGGCCAGGTCGGGGCCGGTCACCAGTTCCATCACCAGGAACACCTGGCCGGCCGCAGTACCGACGTCGTACGTCGCAACCACGTTGGGGTGCAGCAGCCGCGCGGCAGCCTGAGCCTCGACGCGGAACCGGGCGACCGCGTCCATCGGATCACCCTCGAGCCGACGCAGCAGCTTCACCGCGACCGGCCGGGCAAGCACCTGGTCCTCGGCCTGCCACACCTCGCCCGCGCCACCTCGGCCCAGCAGAGTGAGCAGGCGGTAGCGCCCTGCGAGTACCTCGCCGTTCACACCAACACCCCACAACAGTTCGCGGCCGGACCGCCTCACCTTAGGCGCAGCGTTCGGCAGAGGCGAGCCGACGACGATCGTCTTCGGGCAAACAGCGGAACTTGTCGACGCTGAGTATTAGGTTGATCGCATGAAGCGATCATTCATCCCCGCCCTGATCGTGACGACAGTGGTCGCCGCGACGCTTCACCCGCGGCTGACCTGCTTGCGTCCGAGGAACCGGGGGTCCTGACCCACAGTTCCTCGGACGCAACGTGTCAGTCGGCGGTCGGATCGGCTAGCGCGATCCCGAAGATGTCGCTGTTGCCGAACGTCGCGGGACAGGCGGTCCCCGGCGCCGGCCTCGCGATCGGCGTACCGTCGACAAGGGACTGGCGGAAGCCGTCGATCGCAGGGCAATCCGCGGCATCGCGGGTGTCGTTCCACACCGCCACACCCGAGTCCTCGGTCGCCACCGCGTAGTTGTAGTCGCCGAGGAACTCGCTGGTCAGTCCGTTGGCGCTCGACCCTCGGGCGTCACCCGTCATACCACGGTGCAAGGTGGTGAACGGACCGGTCGACGAATCCGCATGCCGTACGACGCCGAGCATCGGGCGTGCGGCGCCTGTCGTGGTCTGCCATGGCTGCAGGAACGCGTTGTAGGTCAGGTAGACGTCCCGGCCGTCCGGCGAGATCGCGACGGCCGGCTGATTGGCCCGGTCGCCGGCCTGGCTGGCAACTGTTCTACCGGTGTAGGTGTTTCCACCGTTGGTGGAGTGCACGACATACGCCTGCTCGTTGTTGACACCGGCCGAGTCGTCGGACCAGGCGATCACGATCTCATTGGTTGCTCCTGAACCGGTCGGCGCACCGTTGGCGATGTCGATGCTCGGGAACACATCGGTCCGCGAACCGGCCACGCCGTCGATGGTGAAGCGTCCCTGTACGGGGTCGAGCTGACCGATGTTGGTCACGGTGACCACCGGACGCGGCCGGTCGAAGGTCGACCCACCGTTGAACGACCTGACCTCGAAGAAGACGCCCGCGCGGGTCTGGATGTCGGTACCGACCCACACCACGTGAACGACGCCTGCGCTGTCGGTCCGGATCGCGCAGCCCTGCCGCCCGCCGGTCTGGGCGTTGTTTGTGGCCGGGGACAACTGTTTGGTGTCCCAGGTCGCACCGCCGTCACGCGACCGGGCGAACAGCACGGGCTCGCCCCCGCCGCCCTGACCGTTGCCGCGGAACCCGACGTTGCATTCGTAGACGTTGCCGAAGAAGGGGCTGGACGCGGCGTTGTCGGCCCAGAGCTGCTCCTTGTCGGAGAACAACGCCGAACTCTGCTTGGAGACGATCACCGGCGCGGACCAGGCCGCGTTCACCCCCGCCAGCGCCTCGGTAAGCCGGTTACCCGGGCCGCTGGTGTCGAGGTGGGAGACGGCGATCGCTGCGGCGCCCTTGAATCCCGGGCTGCCGGGGAACGGGGTGGCAATGTTCGAGTAGTACAACCGTGAGCCGTTCGCCCACGAGAAGGTGCCATCGGTACCGCGGCGTGGTCCGAAGGCCAGCTCCGGGTCGCCGTTGGAGACCATGCCGTGCTCGAAGTAGTTCGGCAACGTTCCGATCGGACCACTGGCCGGCACGCAGGCGGCTGGGCCGAGGCAAGCGCGGGCACTGAAGCCGGTGTAGGTCGGCTGCACCCAACTGTGGCCGCCGTCGGTCGAGAAGGTGATACCGGATACGCCGACACCGGGCGTGAACGGGCAGGTGGTGGGATCGCCCGCATTACACGCCTCCAGGTCGATGTTGTCGTTGGCGCCAGAAGCGAGCAGCGACGGCTGGTGGGCGTCGACCGCCAGTCCGGGCTCGTTCTGCTTGTTCTGGGAGAAGGGTGTCGACGGACTGCCGACGGTGACTTCTGTGTCTGCGCCCGGCTGTGCGGCGGCGAGACCGGTCCCGGTCAGGGAGAGGCACGCGACCGCAGCCAGGACCATGGCGCGTGAACGCCGCATGGCCCCTCCTGAGGTCAGGATCCCCCCGAGGGATTTGTGTACTCCGAACCAAACGCCTCCCCGGCGCCGATGACAAGAGCCCGCGGCTCACGAGGGGGAGGGCAATTCGGGCGGCTCGCGGTTAGCGTGACGGGGTGAGGAGCAAACGAGGTCGGCCGCGGCATCCCGACGTCCTGACTCCTGCCGAGTGGCGGGTGGTGGACGCGATTCGGCACGGCATGTCGAACCGGCAGATCGCCACCCGCCGCGGCATCAGCGTCGACGCGGTGAAGTTCCACGTCGCCAACGCGCTGCTGAAGCTCGGCCTGGATCGTCGGGCCGAGCTCCGGACGTGGCGCGGGGTGGCGGCCGACAGTGCCCTCCGATCCCGCGAAAACCGAGAAGGAGTCCCTGCGATGACCCGAACATCTGTGCAACTCGGCGTACTCGGCCAGATCTCGCGGCCGGTCCGCGACATCACGACCGCGGTGGAGTGGTACGGCAAGGTCCTCGGCCTGCCGCACCTCTACACCTACGGCGACCTGGCCTTCTTCGACTGCGGCGGCACCCGGCTCTTCCTGACCGCGATGGAAGAACCAGGCAGGAACGAAGAGCCGTCGGTGCTCTACTTCCGCGTCGACGACATCCAGGCGGCGTACGACGATCTGCGCGAGCGAGGCGTCGAGTTCGAGAACGCGCCGCATCTGATCCACAAGCACGAGTCCGGCCTGGAGGAATGGATGGCGTTCTTCCCCGACCCGGACGGGCACCTGCTCGCGATCATGGCGCAGGTGCCGCCCGCCTGATCACTCCGCCGGCGGCTGCCAGACGTCGGTACGGGCCATCCCGGCGGCGCGGCCCTTGGCGGAGATGACCAGGGCCATCTTGCGGGAGGCCTCGTCGATCATCTCGTCGCCGAGCATCACCGCGCCGCGCGCGCCCCCGGCGGCCGAGGTGTAGTGGTCGTAGGCGTCCAGGATGTTCTCGGAGTGGTCGTAGTCCTCCTGCCGCGGCGAGTAGACCTCGTTCGCCGCCGCGATCTGGTCCGGGTGCAGCACCCACTTGCCGTCGAAGCCGAGTGCCGCGGACCGACCGGCCACCCGCCGGAACCCCTCGAGGTCCTTGATCTGCAGGTAGGGCCCGTCGATCGCCTGCTTGCCGTGCGCACGAGCCGCCATCAGGATCTGCATCAGGATGTAGTGGTAGGCGTCGCCCACGTCGTAGCCGGGCGGCTGCTCCCCGACCACGAGCGACTTCATGTTGATCGACGCCATGAAGTCGGCCGGGCCGAAGATGATCGTCTCCACCCGCGGCGAGGCCTGCGCGATCGCGTTCACGTTGGTCAGGCCGAGCGCGTTCTCGATCTGCGCCTCGATCCCGAGCCGCCCGGGCTCCAGGCCGTGCACCTTCTCCAGCTGGGTCAGCAGCAGGTCGAGCGCGACCACCTGCTCGGCGGTCTGCACCTTCGGCAGCATGATGCAGTCGAGGTTCGCACCGGCACCGGAGACCACCTCGATCACGTCGGCGTAGGTCCATTCGGTGGTCCAGTCGTTCACCCGGACCACCCGGGTCTTCGAACCCCAGCCGCCCTCGTTCAGGGCGGCGACGATGTTCTTGCGCGCGTCCACCTTGGCGATCGGCGCGACCGAGTCCTCCAGGTCGAGGAACACCTGGTCGGCGTCCAGCCCCTTCGCCTTCTCCAGGAACCGCGGGTTCGATCCCGGGGTCGCCAGACAGGAGCGCCTACTCCGGAAGGTGGTTGTCTGATCAGCCATCGCCGTGTCCCTTGCCTCGGTTACCGGTCGGTCACCGGCAGCGTACGGCGAAACCACCCACCCGGCCCCGGTGACATCCCTCACCTCCGCCTCGGCTGTGGCCAGCCTCACCACCTACGGCCGGACCGCCCCTGTGGGACGCTGGGGCGGTGACGACCGAGGAGGCTGCTGCGGAGATCGCGGCGGTGATGAAGAAGGCCGGGCTGTTGTGGCTGTCTTGGAATGGCGGGCGCCCCATGCCGGCTTGGTTCGCGACCGTCGACGGCTCGTACGTCGTACTCGCCGACCGCTCGGGTAGTGCCGAACAACCCCTGCCCGGGCTGGCCGATGCGGGCGCGGCCGAGGTCGTAGTACCGGCTAAACCCGCCACGAACCGCCTGGCCGGCTGGCGTGCGTCCGTACGGCGCCTGGAGCCCGGCAGCGAGGAATGGACCACGGCGGCCCACGTACTGCGGACCGAGCGGCTGAACGCGTCCGGCCTGGACACCCAGCTCGACCGCTGGCAGGCAGAAGCCGACCTCCTCGTCCTCGAACCCACCGGCGAGATCACCGAGTCAGCCGGCTCCTACGACGACCGCTCCCGCCTGGAACCGCCACCCGGAAGCACCGCCACAACCCGCGGCGCCCGCCCGATCACCTTCCACAAGCGCACGAAGCGCAGGCCCAAACTGACCTGAGGTGTCATGAGGCCAGCCCCGGACCCGCTGACACGACGGTCCGGGAGGTCTGCCAACCGGGGACTCCGTGTCCCAGGCATTAGCCTTCGAGCATGAGCGGATCACCGTCGCGCGTGTACGTCGCCCGGCTGGCCGGTCTCCCCGTGTACGACCCGAACGGGGACCAGGTCGGCAAGGTTCGCGATGTCGTCGTGATGCTCAGACAGGGCAGCCAGCCGCCGCGGGTGCTCGGACTGGTGGTGGAGGTCTTCACCCGGCGCCGGATCTTCCTGCCGATGACCCGGGTGACCTCGGTGGACGCCGGGCACGTGATCACCACCGGCTTGGTGAACATGCGCCGGTTCGAGCAGCGTCCGACCGAGGTGCTGGTGATCGGCGAACTCCTGGACCGGACCGTGACGATTCGCGAGACGGGGACGCAGGCGGTCGTGTTCGACCTGGCGATGGAGCAGTGGCGGACCCGCGACTGGGTGTTGTCGAAGGTGGCGGTGACCGAGGGGGCCAAGCGGTTCCGGCGGCGCGGTCAGTCGCACGTGCTCGACTGGGCGGACGTCAGCGGGTTCGCCCAGAGCGAGGAGGGTCAGGGCGCCACGCACATCCTGGCCGCGTTCGAGTCGATGAAGCCGGCCGACCTGGCCGGCATCCTGCATGACCTGTCGCCGAAGCGGCGCAAGGAGATCGCGGCCGCGCTGGACGACGAGCGGCTCGCCGATGTGCTCGAGGAACTGCCAGAAGACGATCAGGTGGAGATCCTGGCCGGGCTGGATACCGAACGCGCCGCGGACGTGCTCGAGGAGATGTCCCCCGACGACGCGGCCGACCTGATCGCCGAACTGCCCACCGACACCGCCGAGCGGCTGCTCACGCTGATGGAGCCCGACGAGGCCGAGGACGTCCGGCGGTTGCTCACGTACGAGGAACGGACCGCCGGTGGGCTGATGACGTCGGAGCCGGTGATCCTGCCGGCCGACGCCACCGTGGCGGATGCGCTCGCGCATGTGCGGAACGCGGAACTGAGCCCGGCGCTGGCCGCGATGATCTACGTCTGCCGGCCACCGCTGGAGACCCCGACCGGCCGGTTCATCGGGATCGGCCACATCCAGCGACTGCTGCGCGAACCACCTTCCGCGCTCGTTTCCGGCGTACTGGACACCGATCTGGACGGGCTGCGGGCGGACGACAGCCTGCACACCGTGAGCAAGTACCTCGCCACCTACAACCTGGTCGCGGCACCCGTGCTCGACGACGAGGGCCGCCTGCTCGGGGCGGTCACGGTGGACGACGTACTCGACCACCTACTCCCTCATGACTGGCGCGAATCCGAACAGCAGGAGGTGGACCGCCATGGCGCGTGACGACCGCAGCAGCGACGACCGCCGGCTGATCCGGACCGCCGACCGGCTGGACATCCCGCGCGAGCTGCGCCGTACGATCGTCCGCCGCCGCGCCTACGACGCGGACGCGTTCGGGCGGCTGTCGGAGCGGATCGCGCGCTTCCTCGGCACCGGCCAGTTCCTGGTGTACATGACCGCGACGATCCTGTTCTGGGTCGGCTGGAACATCTTCGCGCCGCAGCAGCTGCGTTTCGACGAGTATCCGTTCATCTTCCTGACGCTCGCGCTCAGCCTCCAGGCCTCGTACGCCGCGCCGCTGATCCTGCTCGCGCAGAACCGCCAGGAGGCCCGCGACCGGGTCCAGTACGAGCGCGACCGCGACGTGGACGCCCGGACCCGGGCGGACATGGAGTTCCTGGCCCGCGAGATGGCCGCCCTGCGGATGTCCGTCGGAGAGGTCGCCACCCGCGACTTCCTCCGCTCCGAACTCCGCTCCCTGGTGGCCGAACTCGAACTCAAAGACCGCGAGGACGACCGGGTCTGACCACCTCCCCGCTGCGCCACCAATCCTTGCGTCCGAACAGCTGAGGGGCAGGCCCCGCACCACTTCGGACGCAAGGGGTCTACATCACAGTGGTCTGCGGTCGGCGGGGTGGCGGGGAGCACGTAGCCTGTGGGTATGGCTCCCACTGCTGATCAGGTGACCGCTGCGCTCGGTGGCGTCATAGACCCCGAGATCAAGAAGCCGATCACCGAGCTCGGAATGGTCGAGTCTGTCGTCGTGCGGACCGATGGCGTCGTCGCCGTCCGGATCCTGCTGACCGTGGCCGGCTGTCCGATGAAGGACACGCTGCGTCGCGATACCACCGCGGCCGTGAGCGCCCTGGAGGGCGTCACCGGCGTTGAGATCGACCTCGGCGTGATGTCGGCCGAGCAGCGCGCGGCGCTGCAGACGCAGTTGCGCGGCGGGGTGGCCGAGAAGGAGATCCCGTTCGCCCGGCCGGACTCGCTGACCAAGGTGTTCGCGATCGCCTCCGGCAAGGGTGGCGTCGGCAAGTCCTCGGTGACGGTGAACCTGGCCGTGGCGATGGCGGCGAAGGGCCTGTCGGTCGGCGTACTGGATGCCGACATCTACGGACACTCGATCCCGGCGATGTTCGGCGTCGCCGACGAGCGGCCGACCGCGGTGGACGACATGATCATGCCGGTGCCCGCGCACGGCGTGAAGGTGATCTCGATCGGCATGCTGAAGCCCAAGCGCGACCAGGTCGTCGCCTGGCGTGGCCCGATCCTGGACCGCGCGCTGGTGCAGATGCTGGCCGACGTGTACTGGGGCGACCTCGACGTACTGCTGCTCGACCTGCCGCCCGGCACGGGTGACATCGCGATCTCGGTCGGCCAGCGGCTGACCAGCGCCGAGGTCATCGTCGTGACCACCCCGCAGGAGGCCGCTGCCGAGGTGGCCGAGCGAGCCGGGACGATGGCCCAGATGGTTCATCAGCGGGTGGCCGGCGTGATCGAGAACATGTCGTTCCTGCCGTGCCCGCACTGTGGGCCCGAGCACCGGATCGAGATCTTCGGGTCCGGCGGTGGCGCCCGGGTGGCGGCAACGCTGTCGCAGCGCCTCGGGTACGACATTCCCCTGCTGGGCGAGGTTCCCCTGGACGAGCGGCTGCGCAGCGGCGGCGACAACGGCCAGCCGCTCGCGATGGCGGGCCCGGAGACGCCGGCGGCGCAGGTCCTGGCCCAGATCGCGGAGCGCCTGGGTGGCAAACCGCGCGGACTCCTCGGCCGCCAGCTCGGTCTGTCCCCGGTTGGCCGCTGATCCCTGCTGAAACCCGGCTTGCCACCGACTGATCAGGTGGACTCGGGGTCGAAGGGAGCGCGCTGGCCGGCCGGAAGGCGCGGGACCGAGTCCATCAGGTCCATCGAGGACGAGACCGGCTTGTCGTCGTCATCGTCGTCCAAGCCTTCGAGCAGGTGTTTGCGGACGAAGCTGCGCGGATTCAGGTCGCGGACGTCGAGGTCGGCGAACTCCGGGCCGAGCTCGTTGCGCAGATCGTTCTGCGCGTTGTTGACCATCTGGCGGACCTGGCGCAGCAGCCTGCCGGCGGTCCGGGCGAACTCCGGCAAGCGGTCCGGACCGAAGAGAACGACGGCGACGATCGCGATCACCACGAGCTCGAGTGGCCCGATGCCGAACATGTCTCCGCCCTTCTCACCATCATTGGATGCGCCCGTTGGACGCGCTCAGACAGGGTAGCCCGCGCGTGGTTGGAACCGCTGCCGGATCAGCCTGTCTGCTGGCCCAGGGTGACCGAGACCTGCCGCGGTTTGCCGCCTCGCTCGTAGTCCAGCCGGACGCTCTCGCCCGGACGGTGGGTGCGGATCGCCACGATCAACGCCTCGGCGGTGTCCACGACCTGGCTGTTGATCTGGGTGATCACGTCGCCCACCCGCAGCCCGGCGTGCTGCGCCGGCGACCCGGTGCTCACCTTGCTGACCCGCGCGCCGCCCTCGAACTGCATGTCGACCTCGGCGCCGATCACCGGGTACGAGGCCTTGCCGGACTCGATCAACTGCTGGGCGGTCCGTCGCGCCTGGTCGATCGGGATCGCGAAGCCGAGGCCGATGTTGCCGCTGGCGCCTTCCTGGACGCCGCGGACCGTCGCGATCGCGGAGTTGATCCCGATCACCCGGGCGTTCATGTCGACCAGCGGACCGCCCGAGTTGCCCGGGTTGATCGCCGCGTCGGTCTGCAGTGCGTTGATGTAGGAGGTCTCGCCGTCGCCACCAGCTGTCACCGCGCGGTTCTTGGCAGAAACGATCCCGGACGTCACCGTGCCGGCCAGCCCCAGCGGCGACCCGATCGCCACCACGTCCTGGCCCACCACGGCCAGGTCCGAGCGACCGAACTGCACCGACGGCGCATCCAGCCCGATCACCTTGACGACAGCCAGGTCGTAGGCGGGCGAGCGGCCGACCAACTGGGCCGTGGCGGTCTTGCCCTTCTGGGTGAGGACCTGGATCGACCCACCACCGACGGCTGCCGAGACGACGTGGTTGTTGGTCAGGATGTGGCCCGCGTCATCGATCACGAAGCCGGATCCGGTCGCGTTCGAGTCGTCGGCGCCCTGGACCTTGAGCTGGACCACGCTCGGCAACAGGGTCTCCGCCACGGCCGAAACCGAGCCGCTGCGGATCTTCGGGTCCGCCCCGACGCCGATCGCCGGAGCCGACGGGTCGCTGACCGGGCCGTTGTTGCCGTCCAGCGCGACCACCGTGGCGGCCGCGCCGGCTCCCGCCAGCAGGCCGACGATCAGCGCGACGATCGCGGCGATGCCGATCACACGGCTGCCCTTGGGCGGCGGGACCGGGGTGTACGCCCGGGCCTGCTGCTGATGCCAGTCGAGCGGCGGAGGCGGCGTGTACGTCGGCTGGCGCGTCGGCCAGGCCTGCCCGGGATACGCCGGACGGAACGCCGGGTCCTGCGGCTCGGGCCGGCCGAAGCTGCGTTGCGTTGTGGATCGGGGCGGAGACTGCCTGTACGGCGCGTTGGCGCCGGGCGGCGGAATCGGCGCCGCGCCCGCAGTACTGGGCTTGCTCGGGCTCTCGGGCGGTACGACAGGTCCTGCGGTCGGCCGCTCGGTCTGGTCCGCGGCGTCCTGCGGTATCCGTACGGTCGGCTCGGCGTCATCCCAGCTCACGGTGGCCGCCTCACGTCGTCGTTGTCTCTGGTGGGAGGTACTCCCAGAATCGATTATCCCAGCTTCCGGGAGAGCGCACCCATCGGCGTGAGCCACATCGCGATTTTGGCCAGCCCGGTGCCCACCCGTTGGACAGCGGTGACCCTGGGCGGGGGCTGGTGCGGGAACGCCGCGACGACCTGGCCGAGCTGGTCGTAGGGCAGATCCCCGACCAGTGTGTAGACGATCCCGTTGGACGACCACATGGCGTACGACGGCATGCCGTAGCGCTGGTAGACCCGGGCCCCGTTCGCTGTGGTGGTCTCGGTGTAACCCGCTACCGCGGCGGGGTCGAGCACGCCACGCTGCTCGAACAGCGAGACGTTGAACAGCCCGTCGGAGTACGAGAACTGCAGTGAATTCGTGGCGGTGTCCTGGTGGACGTCATACAGCTGCAGTGACGCGGGCAGCGCCGCCGAGCAGGTCCAGCCCTGCGAGCGCAGGCTGTCCACCTTGCTCATGCCGACCGCCTCCACCCCGCGCGGAGTCATCGGCGGCAGATGACTGAGGAACTCGGAGTCCTCGATCTGGAGCTCTGTGAATATCGTCGCGCGGACCAGCGTCTTGCCGTCCACGCTGAACAACTGCCGCTGCAACAGCAGCCCGGTCGCCTTGTCGACCCAGAAGCGCGCCGCCACCGTCTGGTTATCGCGCAGGGCCTCGATCAGTACCGCGGCCCGCCCGATCGTGTCCGTGCAGCACTTGTAGACCAGCTGGTACGTCGCCTCGAGCAGCGAGAGCGGTCCCCCGTCGACCGTCAGGCCCACTGTGTTGTCCGCCCGTTGCACGAACGCCTTGGCGCCGGGTGACCCACCCGAGCCGACCACGGTCACCTCGGAGCCCTGCGACGCCGCATGCACGATGTCGAGCATCGCGGAGCTTGCACCCTGCGGTCCCCAAGAGGTGATGATCTGGGTGCCGTGGTACGACACGCGGTCCGGTGCGGCCGCGGCACGCTCCAGCCAGCTGACCGCCGACGGCGAGTCCTCACGCGAGGCGTCCGGAGCCGCTACGACGGCTATCGCGGGCAGGGGCAGACCGAAGCCGATCAGAGCTGTGCTGACCAGAACGGCGAGCCGGGAGAGGCTCACTGGTCAGCGTCCTGTCAGGGCCACCGGCTGGAGCGTCGGGCTCAGCCCGGCGTATCCCGTCCCGTTGAAGGAGTTCAGCAGTGCGACCGGGTCCGTGTAGGGAGTCCCGTTCACGCCGGCGTGGTCCGCCGCGAGGCTGGCTACGGGCGGCTGCAGCACCGGCGGCTGCTCCTGCCGCGCCGGGTCGCCCAGGACGAACGCAGTACCGAGCAGTGAAGCGACGGCTGCCGCAGACCCTGCCGCGCCCAGTACGCCGGCACGCCGGCGTGCGCGGGTGGTTCGCGAGCCGGGGCCGGTGGCTCCGGTCCGTCCGGCGGGGAACGCGGACCGCTGCGGAAAGAGGGACACCGCCGGTGTCAGCACCGGCCGCACGTCCTCGCGCGGCTCCGTGGAGAACGACGGCACGCCCATCAGGCGCTGCATCAGGTCGAGGGACGGCTCGGGCGCCTCCATGGCCGTCAGGCGAGCCCTGAGCTTGCGCTGCGCCTCCACCTCGCCGCGGCAGGAGTCGCAACCGACCAGGTGACTCAGCACCTTGTCCCGGGAGTCGTGGTCCAGCTCGCCGTCGACAGCGGCGCTCAGCTTGTCAAGCGGATGCTGCAGAGTCACCGGTCATCACCTCCGGCGGGGAACAGCCCGTCGGCAGGCGGGCCACCTACGCGGGTCTGGCCGGAGCGCGGCGCGCGGTGCTCGAGGTGCTTGCGGAGCATCGAGCGGCCACGGTGGATCCGGCTACGCACTGTGCCGAGCTTGACGTCCAGCACATCGGCGATCTCGTCGTACGTCATACCTTCGATGTCGCAGAGCACCACGGCCGCACGGAAATCCTCCGGCAGCGCGTCCAGCGCTCCTTGCACGTCGTGGTCGAACAGGTCGTGGTCGAGCTTCTCGGCCGGGCCCGTGCCCTTCGCGGGAAGGCGGTCGTGCGCGTCGTCGGGCAGCCCGTCGAAGCGGATCCGCTGCCGGCGGCGGGCGCCGTCCAGGAAGAGGTTGGTGGTGATCCTGTACAACCACCCCTCGAACGTGCCCGGCGTGTAGGACGACAGCGAGCGGAAGACCCGGACGAACACCTCTTGGGTCAGGTCCTCGGCATCGTGCTTGTTGCCGGTCAGGCGGTAGGCCAGCCGGTAGACGCGAGCGGAATGGGTCCGGACGATCTCGTCCCAGGACGGCAGCGCCTCGATCTCCTGGCTGATGAGGGCAGGCGCCACGGAGGTGTCGACCGGCTTCACGACGGCGCCTCCCTGGGTCCTCTCGACAACGAGCGTGACCACCATGGTGCCGTGTTCACCGTCCTCTGCACACGTCGGGGACACCCGGGTTGAACCCTGAGATGCCGGTACGACGAGACAACGCGGTGCGCTGACGGGAAGTTCCCCGCCTGAGTGGTCGCTCTCTTAGATGAAGACGTGCCGGAGGTCACAACGGTTCAGCGCTACTTTTCCTCGATGACGGCGATCGGGTCGCCGTCGCGGACGACCTCGCCCTCGGAGACCTTCATCTCCGTGATCGTGCCCGCCACTTCGGCGAGCACCGGGATCTCCATCTTCATCGACTCCAGGATGACGAGGGTGTCCTCCGGGCCCACCGTGTCCCCGGCCTTGGCGGTGACCTTCTGGACGTTCGCCACCAGCTCTGCGACCACGGTGTGACTCACATGCGCTCCTCTGCTCCTGGATCCTCGACTCGATCCTAGTCGGGCAGGATCACAGAGCGGGTAAGGCTACGCGGCTGATCGGGGTTGAGGCCGAGGGCGAGAGACTTCGCGACCGCGACCCGCTGGGCGATCACCAGGCTCGCCATCGGGTCGAGCTCCGCGTGGTGGACGATCGTCGCACCGGTGGCCCGCACGTCGTCGATCAGGCCGGCCGGCGGCTCGCCGAAGATCCACACGCCACGACCGGGCTGCGCGATGGCGATCGGTCCGTGCCGGTAGTCCATCGCCGGGTAGGCCTCGGTCCAGGCCGACGCCGCCTCCCGCTGCTTCAGCCCGGCCTCGTGCGCGAGCCCGACGGTCCACCGGGTGCCCACGTAGGTGACCTGCTCCAGCTTCGCCAGTTCGTCGACGTCGATCGTCAACGCCGTCTCGGCATCGGCTGCGGCCTGCTCCAAGTCCTGCCCGAGCGACGCTCGGAGCAGCGCCAGCGTGGTGGTGGCGAACCGCGTCTGTACTACGGACTGCTCGTCCGCGAAGTCCAGCATGATCGTCTGGTCGGCCAGTTCGGTGATCGGAGACCCCACGGTCCCGGTGATCGCGACGGTCGGGAGCTTCGTGTTCCGGATCAGGTCCAGGATCTCGGTGGTGGTGCCCGAGCGGCTGATCACCACGATGGCGTCGTACTCGCGGCCCGCCGGGAACTCCGACCCGGCGAACGCATCGGTCAGACCCTGGCCGAGGTCCTCGCGCAGCGCGGCGTACGCCATCGCGATGAACCAGGAGGTGCCGCAGCCGACGGCTGCAACCCGTTGACCAGCTTCGGGCAATGCGCCACCGTACTGCGCGAAACGAGCCGAGACCTGCCGCCAGAGTTCCGGCTGAGTAGCGATCTCAGTGCTCACGAAAGGCGTAGCGGTCATGTCGTCTCCGGACTTGTAATGGTCGGAACTGCTCGAACGTGATCGAATGGTGCTGACCGGCAGCCGTCCGGCTGACCGATTGTGTAAAGGAGGAGCCCCGGGTGAAGCGTTATGAACGGCTGAACACGTTGCTCGAGGCGCTCGCGGAGAAGGGCGCCATCGACGTCGACGAGCTCGCCGAGCAGTTGCATGTGTCCGCTGCGACGATCCGCCGGGATCTCGACCACCTGGGCAAGCAGCAGCTCCTCACCCGGACCCGCGGCGGAGCGGTCGCCAACGCGGTGTCGTACGACCTGCCGCTGCGCTACAAGACTGCGCGTTTCGCTTCGGAGAAGCAGCGCATTGCGCAGGCCGCGGCCACCCTGGTCCGCCGCGGCATGGTGATCGGCATGAACGGCGGCACCACGATCTCCGAGGTGGCGCGCACACTGGCGACCCGGCCGGAGCTGTCCGCCGAGCACGGCGAGCCCGCCTTCACCCTCGTCACCAACGCCCTGAACATCGCCAACGAACTGATCGTCCGCCCGCACGTCAAGATGGTGCTCACCGGGGGCGTCGCCCGGCCACAGTCCTACGAGATGATCGGTCCGCTGTCGCACCGGATCCTGGTCGACCTGTCCCTGGACATCGCCTTCCTCGGGGTCGACGGGATCGACGAGACCGGCGCCACCGCCCACCACGAGGGCGAGGCGAACATCAACCAGCTGATCGTCAGCCGCGCCGCCAAGGTGGTCGTGGTGGCCGATTCGTCCAAGCTCGGCCAGCGCGCCTTCGCCCGGATCTGCGAGCTGAGCGAGATCGACACCCTCGTCACCGACGCCCAGGCCGACGAGTCCCAGCTGGCGGTCTTCAAGGAAGCCGGCATCGACGTCATCCGTTCCTGACACCCCCGCACCTCCTCCACTCGGCCCGTCGTACGGGTGATCTTTGACCCGTCAACACGATCATATCTGCTCAGGCGCCGAAGTTACGAGCAGGAGTGCGCAGCCTTAGCGCGTGCGACACCGAATCGGCGCCCGCAGACGCTAGGCTTCGGTCAGCAGCGATACCGATCAGGGAGGGCATCATCGCCACGGGCATCGACCCCACGTCCTGGGCCTACGCCGAGGACTACACCGGTGAGGACGAGGTCGTCACCGGTGCGAGGGCACGCGCCGACGAGAGCGGTGTGTCGCCGATCGGCCCCGGCGCGGCCTCCGCGCTGAGGATGCTCGCGGCCGCGGCGGGTGCGAAGGCGGTCGTCGAGATCGGCACCGGCACAGGCGTGTCCGGCCTGGCCCTGCTCCGCGGCATGCGGTCCGACGGCACCCTGACCACGGTCGACATCGACGCCGAGAACCAGCGTCTGGCCCGCAAGACCTTCCTGGACGCCGGCGTCCCCTCGCAGCGGTTCCGCCTGATCGCCGGCTCGGCCCTCGACGTGGTCACCCGGCTCACGGACGGCCACTACGACCTGGTCTTCTGCGATGCCGACAAACGCGAATACACGGCCTACCTGCACGAGGCCCTCCGCCTCCTCCGCCCCGGCGGCGTGGTCGCGTTCGACAACGCCCTCTGGGAGGGCCGCGTGGCAGACCCGTCACACCGCGACCCCGACACCAACGCGATCCGGGACCTCATCCGCGCCATCCGGGACGACGACCACCTGGTCTCCGCCCTCCTCCCGGTCGGCGACGGCCTGCTAGCCGCGGTCAAACGCCCCACTTCTTGACCCTCGGCCAGGAACGTCTAGTTACCTTGCGTGACTCTCCGTCGCGAAATCTGCATGTCGTAGCGCGAAAACATGCTAAGGAAATCAATAAACCTACTAATATTGCTCTGCGTTAGCACCATTGTTGGTTCCCTTGGGAGGTTCGACGTGCGCTCCTTCGCCGATCTCGATCGGTTGATCGGCCATGTTCCGGCCGAGGTGGTCATGCGCCTGCGTGCCATTGACACGGGACGCGGCAGCGAGGCTCTGTATCGCAATCAACTACCCGCGTTACTGACCGAACTCGCCAATCGAGCCCGTATCCAGAGCATCACGGCCTCCTCAGCGATCGAGGGCGTTGTCGTACCGGATGCGCGACGGGCTGAGCGCATCATCGACGGAAGTGCCGGGGCGCTGCGCAACCGCAGCGAGCAGGAACTAGCGGGTTACCGAAAGGCGCTCGACTACTTGTTCCAAGAAGACTGGCACCCGCTCAATGTCGGGCTACTCCTGCACTTACATCGTCTTCTCTGGTCGGAAACCGCCCTCGACGGGGGCCGTCTGAAGACCGACGACAACCTGGTCGTCGACCGCTCACCCGATGGGATCACCACGGTCAGGTTCACTCCCGTCGCCGCGGCGAAGACTGAGGTGTATCTCTCAGACCTAGTCGATCGCTACCTGGAGGCCCAGCGCGAGGGCAGGCATCACCCGGTCCTCGTGGTCGCTCTCGCGATCTTGGACCTTCTTGTCATCCATCCGTTCGCGGACGGCAACGGGAGGGTGGCCCGGGCCCTGACCAATGCTCTCCTGGTGGACGCCGGCTATGAGGTCTGTCGTTGGGTGTCGATGGAGCAGTTGATTGCCGAATCCGCGGATGGCTACTACGACGCGCTGCTCCGGTCGACAGACGATTGGCACGACGATGCCGCAGACCCCTGGCCATGGTTGTCGTACTTCGTGGGCGTGCTGGCGTCGGCGTACGAGACCTTCGCTCGGCGGGCCGCAGCTAACCGCTCAGGCGGCACCAAGCAGGAGCGGGTCAGAACTCATATTCTCAAACACGCTGGGCCCGTGTTCCGGCTGGCCGAGGTACGGGCAGCGCTACCGGGTGTCAGCGATCAGACGATCCGTTTGGTGCTGGAACAACTCAAGGCAGAGCAGTTGGTCAGTCCGGAAGGAGCAGGCAGAGGAGCAGTCTGGCGCAGGAGCCCGACGCCCTAGCTGCCGAGTAGCCGGTTGAGGCGGGTTATCGCGGTGGTTATCGGCGCGGCGCCTGGCGGCCCGCACCCGCTGCCAGCGCGGCGGCAATGGTCAGCGAGGCGCCGAGGTACAGCCACAGCGTCGGCCGGTGCCCGTGAGGGATGACGGCATCGATGACAAGACCGCCGGTGATCTGTCCGCCGAGTGCGGTCAGACCGGTACGCAGCACGCCGAGCGACTGCACGGAGACCATGTTGGCGCCGGTCACGATCAGCGCCAGGAACCCGCCCAGGTAGAGCCACCACCCGGACGGCCAGCCACCGAACCGCAGGTTGCCGGTGAGCTGGAAAGCGACCAACGCGACCACGAGTGCACCGGTGCCGATGACAGCGTTCACCAGCGACGCCGAGCCGACGTTGGACGCCGTCGCGGTGATCCGGCCGTTGAGCGCCACCTGAAGCGGGCGGCACAATCCGAGCGCGAGCACGAACAACAGCGTTCCCACGGCGAGGTGGCCGATCGGCCTACCGAACTGCGCCACGGTGACCGCACCTACAGCGACCAGGGCGCTGACCATCCGGACAGCTGTCACCGGTACCCGGCCCATCGGTCCGAGTCCAACCCGATCGGTCACGACGCCGGAGACCGAGGCGCCACTGACCTGGACCACCGTGAAGAGCGCGACGCCGAGGACGGGCGCGGCGAGCGCCGTACCGGCGACTGTCATCGCTCCCAGCGCACCGCCGAGATACTGCCACCACGGCAGCCGGGCGGCAGCCACCCTCCACAGCCCCATGCGCACGGCCGGCAGCGTCAGCGTGGCCAGGAGCACCACCGTCGCCAACCCATTGCTGACCAATGCCGCCGTGACGGGCGACCCGATCGTGTCGCCGAGTCGCCCGTTGACCAGAGCCTGCGCGGCCGAGCACGCCCCACCGAGCAATGACACCGCTATCGCCAGTGGCGCCGGCAGGGATAGGCGCTGTCGGGGTGCTGCGGCAAGCTTGTCAGTCGATGTCACCAAGCAACTCACTGATCGTGTAGGGCCGGTTGTCTCTGACCGAACGCCACAGCGCCTCGCCGATCGCAACGGCGTACGCGCCCTGACGCGAGTCGGCCGCCATCGACAGCCGCTGGGTCTCCTCGGTCGCCCCGACGAACAACTCACGGCGGATGAGCGGATCCGCGCCGCCGTGGGTTCCCGGGGAGTTGGCGGCGTCGTGCACCTGACGAGGTCCGAACATCGGGTAGTAGGTCACCGTCTGGCTGTCCGCAGGCGGCTGCTCGTGCTCGTCGTACAGGTACATCGGCTTGTCTGCGGGGTACTGCGCGGCGTACGGCAGGTCGTGGGCGCCGGTGCGAGGGCTGAGGTGATCATCCTCGGGGATGTCGCAGGCGCCCAACCAGCGCTGGAAGTACTGGCACCGCTCCCGTTGCTCCGCGACGGAGTACTCGACCCCGTCGCGTTTCGACGGGTTGTGCGGGCTCTCGGACCCGTAGTAGTTCCGGGCGCCATAGCCGAAGACATGCTCCGGTACGTCGTCGAGCCACCAGTTGATCAGGTCGAAGTGGTGAGTGCCCTTGTGGACGGAGAGCCCACCGGAGTACTCACGCTGCCAGTGCCGGGCCGGGTAGCGGAAGTTGTGCGCGACCCGGATCGACGCAGGGCTCTCCTGCTCGGCCCGCACCATCGCCCGCACCTGCTCGCAGGTGGCCGACATCGGCTTCTCGGTGATCACGTCGATGCCGTGCCGCAGCGCCCGCACGGTGTAGTCGGCGTGGGTATGGTCCGGCGACGCCACGAGCACGACGTCCGGTCGCGTCTCGCGCACCATGCGGTCGAAGTCGTCCGGCCGATAGAAGGGAACCGGTGCGGCAGCAACCCGCTCGTTGAAGCTCGCCACCCGCTCCTCGTCGATATCGAGAATGGCGACCAGCTCCCCGTGGGCCGACAGGTCGCTCTCGGCGGAGTTGCCCAGCAACGGCAGGGCGAACAGCGAGAGACCCCGATTGCTCAGGCCACACAGGGCATACCGCCGGCGCTGTCCGGTGCCGGCCGTTTGGTCGACCGCATCCAACGTCTCGACGCTCATCACACCGCTCCCAGGTGAGTTGTGAAGAACTCGAGTGACTTTCGTCCTTGGTGCCAGCCATGACCGCTGGGAGCCAGCTCGAGGACGAGCTGCTTCTCGGCACCGGCCGCGGCATAGATCTCCTGCAGTCGCCGATGGCAGGCCAGCGCCGACTCCACCCGGAAGCCGTCGTCGTACACGCCGATGTCGACCAGCAGCGGCCTCGGCAGCAACAGTCCTTGCAGGTCGGGTACATCGACCAGGGTGAACAGCCCCGGCGTGACCTGTGATCCGCAGTAGTTCGTATCGCGGTAGCCGAAGTCCGGAAACACGTCGCTGTAGCTGATGATCTCGACCGCGCGGAGCCGATCGTCCACCAGCGCGGTCCACAGCGCCAACGTTCCGCCGTACGACTCCCCCATCACCCCGAGGTGATCGGCGTCGACGAACGGCAACGTGCTGACGAAGTCGACCAGCGCCCTACCGTGGCTGACATTCATGCCCAGTGAGGTCAACCCGAGCATGGTGGCGTGCAGGTAGAAGACGTCGCACAGATCCCGGCGGGACGCGATGTCGCGATGGTGTGGCTTCCTCCGGTCATCCAGGTCGCCCTCGCCCATCCAGTCGATCGCGAAGGTGATGAAACCGGCTTGGGCCATCCGCTCGCCGTAGTTGCTGCCCTGCTTGTCGATCGCGGTGCGCAACTCCGCGCTGGAGCCGTTACCCATCACCGGCTCCTTGCCGAACCCGCCGTGCCCGGCCCAGCAAAGAATGCCCGGCCTGCGCTCGCCGGGAGCCAGCCCGGCCGGTCGATGGACGTACGCCACCGCCGACAGACCGTCCTGCACATCGATCAGCCACCGCTGCCTGAGCAGTCCGCCCTCTTCCCACTCGGCGATCAACTCCGGGCGGGGATCCACCGACGGCGGCAGCTCACCCAAGGTGGCCAGCACGTCCGGCTTGGCTGCCGCCTGCCACGCAGTCACCTCACCCCCGTCGAAACGATGGCGTGGCAAGTTCCGGCGCGCCATGGAGAGGAACAGTTCGTAGGGGCTGGTGTTTCTCTCGGCGTAGCCGGTCATCTCAGTTCTCCAACAGTGATGCTGATTCGGCGTCCAGGAACAGCACGGCGTTCGGGTGCTCCCGCAAGCGGCGTCAGCCGGTGAATCTCGTCAGCTCAGCGGTCACCCCGTGGTAGGCGTCTGTGAGCGGATCGATCACCTCGTAGTGCCCGGCGCCGTCCACGCGGGTCAGTCGGGCCGTCGGGTGCGCCGACAGATACGACTCCGACACCGAGATCGGAACCCGCTTGTCCATCGTCCCGTGCACGATCGCCACCGGCGCGATCGGCGCCGGCAGGTGCACCGGATCGAGGTCGTTGCGCACGCCGCTGCCGATGAAGTCCTGGACCGCGCCGTCGTCCAGGCCGAGGCGATCCGCCATCAGCAGGTCAGCGACCGGAGCCAACGCCACGGTGCCGCGCAGGCGGACCGGGTTCAGCGTCGCGGCGGCCCACAACGCGAGCTGGCCGCCGGCGGAATGCCCCATCAGCACATATCCGGCGTGCACGTCCACGTAGTCAGGCAGCTGACCCAGCGCGGTACGGATGTCGGCGGTGGTCATGTCAGGCTGACCCGGCTCGCGCCTGTACTCGATGGACACCACCGGCCATCCCTCATCGGCCAGCGCCGCAGCCAGCGGCCGCACGTGCGTCCGGTCGTACTCCGGCCGCCAGAACCCGCCGTGGATGAACACCACGAGCGGCCGGTATTCCTTGGCATGCCAGACGTCGATCACCTGGTCCGCGTGCCCGCCGTACCGGAGTTCCTCGTCCGGCTCCCGTGCCTCGCGGCTCAGAACAGAGCGGTCCTCACTCATCAGACCTCCCTAGGAGACGCAGAGCGTTTGCGGACAGCAACTTTTGTCGCTGGCGCGCAGAGAGGAAGTCGGCCTCGCGTACCACCTCCCCGACCGGCCTTTCGCCCAACGGGTAGGGATAGTCGCTGCCGACAACCACTTGGTCTTCCCCCAGAGTATCGACCAGCAGCCGCAGCGCCGATGGTTCGAAGACCACCGTGTCGACGAAGAACCGGTCGACATAGTGACTCGGCGGATACGCAGAGTTGCCTCGTACTACGTCGCCGCGCCGCTGCCAGGCGTTCTCCACCCGGCCCAGCCAGAAGGCGAAACTCCCACCACCGTGGGCGAAGCAGATCCGCAGCGACTCCGGCAGCTCGTCGAACGCCCCGCCCAGGATCATCGCGAGCAAGGACAGATGCGTCTCGGCGGGCATCCCGGTCAACCAGCGCGCCATCCATCGATCCAGCCGCGGCCCGCCCGGCATGTCCCACGGATGCACCAGCACCGGCGCGTCCACCTCGGCGCAATGTTTGAGAAAGGCAACGATCCCGGCGTCGTCGAGATCGCGGTCGCCGACATGGTTGCCGATCTCGACCCCGGCATGTCCGGCAGCCAGGCAACGATCCAGCTCGGCGCAAGCGGCGTCGGGATCCTGCAGCGGCACCTGGCAGAAGGGGATCAACCTGTTGTCCCCGGCAAGCGTCTCCAGGGTCAGGTCGTTGAAGATGCGCGCCACCTTCACGGCCTGGTCGGCCGGCCGGTCGTAGGCGAAGAACACCGGCGTCGGCGAGACCACCTGCAGGTCGAT
Organism: Kribbella alba; assembly: GCF_039529635.1. Classification (NCBI taxonomy): domain Bacteria; kingdom Bacillati; phylum Actinomycetota; class Actinomycetes; order Propionibacteriales; family Kribbellaceae; genus Kribbella; species Kribbella alba. The sequence continues at coordinate 241,882 of NZ_BAAANE010000004.1, forward strand.
GCCGTCGGCATCCATATCCCCCCGTCGGACGGCCGGATCCCAGGTCTGCGGCCCGATCGGGCGGAACTCGGTCTCGCCGACCATGATCATCGCGGCCCGCTCCGAGTCGACCCGCAACCACGGCCAGTCCTGCCCGCCACAAGCAGCCGCCAGATCCGGCCAGCCCTTCGGAACCAGATGGGTGTGGACGTCGACGGCCTGCGCCACGCCTAGCCCTTGCCGGGGTGGAGGGTGCCGCAGTTGGGGCAGGTGCGGGCATCCTCGCTCTCGTAGAACGCCTTGAACACCGGTGGCAGGTCGGCCACGATGTCGTTCACCTGCAGCTCGACCTCGTGCACGATGCCGTTGCAGTTGGCGCAGTACCAGCGGAATTTCTCCAGCGTGCCCGGCTCCCGGACCCGCTCGATCACCAGGCCGATCGAGTCCGCGTCCCGCTGCGGCGAGTGCGGCATGCTGCGCGGGAGGACCCACAGTTCGCCCTCGCCGATGTCCACCCGGGCGGGGCCGTCGTCGGTCATCACATCGACGTGCATCGTGCCCTTGATCTGGTAGAAGAACTCCTCGTACGGGTCGACGTGGAAGTCCGTGCGCTGGTTCGGTCCGCCGACCACCATGGTGATGAAGTCATCACCGGTCGGGAACATCTGCTTGTTGCCGACCGGCGGCTTCAGCAGGTGCCTGTTCTGCTCGATCCACTCCGGGAAGTTCGTCGACTCCAGGTTGACCTCTGACATGCTGCGCTCACCTCTCCGTTGAAGTGCGCGAACCCTGTTGGCCAGCCGGAAGGGCCGCGACGCCTTGAATCTCGATCAGCAGCTGGGGATGCGGCAGCTGATGTACTGCGACTGTGGTGCGGGCCGGCCCGGTCTCGTCGAAGAACTCCGCGTACACCTCGTTGTACCCGCCGAAGTCGTTCATCGACACCAGGTAGGTGGTCACGCTGACCAGGTCCTCCAGCCCAGCCCCGACCGCGGCCAGGAGGTCCCGGAGGTTCTCGATCACCGCCCGCGTCTGCACCCGGATATCAAGCTCCACCGTTCCGAGCTCGTCCACCATGGCACCGGCGATCGTGTTGTCCGCCCGCCGACTCGACGTCCCCGACACAAAGGCGAACCCACCCGCCACCTTCAGATGCGGAAACCGCCCCCGCGGCACCGCCTTCTCCGCCACCACCTTCGCGTCACTCATGAGTTATCCACAGAACGGCAGATTTCACCGGCATCGGCGGTCGCAGAAACGTAGAATTCGCGACTATGCGGGTCGGGGTCTACATCGATGGTTACAACCTGTACTACGGGGGTCGGCATCAGCTGGGGAAGTCTCCCGGCTGGCGTTGGCTGGACATTCGCGCTCTGGCCGAGACGCTGATCTCGGAGCAACTCAGCTGGCCGCGGGCGGCCCTGAGTCGCATCGTGTACTGCTCCGCGCGGATTGACCAGGGCCTCAACCCCGCTGGCTTCATCGAGCAAGATGCCTACTTCAAAGCTTTGAGCACCACTGGAAGTGTCGACCACATCGAGTACGGGAAGTATGTGACCGGCATCCGGAACCGGCCGCTCGCAGTCAAAGGACCCAAGCCGGGCAGCAGTCCAACCATCGTGACATCGCAATGGCCCGTCATGGTTCAGTCGACCCTCGGATCGCCCCTGCCTGGTGCGGTCTTCATGGTGTCGACGCTGCATCAGGAGGAGAAGGGCACTGACGTCAACCTTGCTACTCTCCTCCTGACCGACATTTTCAACCAGGCTGTGGACGCGGTTGTGGTGGTCTCCAACGACTCCGATCTCAAGCTCCCCGTGCATACGGCCCGGCAACGAGTGTCGGTGGGTCATGTGAATCCTCGTGGCGGTTACTTCGCCGGTGACCTGACTGGGAATCCTGCGGACGGAGCCGGCGGGCACTGGTGGCGCAAGCTCACTCCGGCCGACTACCGCAACCACCAACTCCCCGATCCGGCAGGTCGCTACACCCGACCCATTGGCTGGTGAAGGTGCTGTAGACTTTCCGCATAATGCACCCGGTCCCTCGTGGGCCGGGTCTTTTTTGTGCCCGCTCATGACAGTTCCACGCAGACGTTGGTCAGTTCTGAGTAGAAGTGGAGGGAGTGGGTGCCGCCTTCGCGGCCGACGCCGGAGAGTTTCATGCCGCCGAAGGGGGTGCGGAGGTCGCGGAGGTACCAGGTGTTGATCCAGACGATGCCGACATCGAGGGCGGCGCCGGCGCGGTGGGCCCGGCCTACGTCGCGGGTCCAGACGGTCGCGGCCAGGCCGTAGCGGCTGTTGTTGGCCAGGGCGAACGCCTCCTCCTCGGTGTCGAAGGGGGCGACGTGGCAGATCGGCCCGAAGATCTCCTCGGTGTTGGTGCGCGCGTCCGCCGGCAGTCCGGTGATCACCGTCGGTTGCACATAGCAACCACCGTCGCGAGCGTCGCCGAAGGACGGTACGCCGCCGCCCGCGAGGAAGGTGGCACCCTCGGATCGAGCCAGGTCGTAGTACCCGAGGACCTTGTCGCGGTGCTGTTCAGAGATGAGCGGCATGTTCACTGTCGCCTCGTCCGAGGGCCATCCGTAGGTCAGTTCCTCAGCACGCGAAGCCAGCCGGGAGCAGAACTCGTCGAAGACGGGTCGCTGCACGTAGAGCCGCTCGGTGCACAGGCAGACCTGGCCGCCGTTGGTGAAGACCGAGCGGACGGAGCCCTCAACGGCCGCGTCGAGGTCCGCGTCGGCGAAGACCAGGCCGGCGTTCTTGCCGCCGAGCTCGAACGAGACGGCTTTCACCCCGTCCGCCGCGGCCTTGGCGATCGCGCTGCCGGTCGCGGACTCACCGGTGAAGGTGATCGCGTCGACGCCGGGATGCCTGGTCAGGAACTCCCCCGCCGACGACGGGCCGAAACCGTGCACGAGGTTGAAGACCCCCGCCGGTACACCGGCCGCAGCCATCACCTCGGCGAGAACCGTCGCCGAGGAAGGTGTCTCCTCGGAAGGCTTCACCACCACAGTGTTGCCGCAGGCAAGCGCCGGGGCCACCTTCCAGGTCAGCAGCAACAGCGGCAGGTTCCACGGCACGATGATCGCGACCACGCCGACCGGCTTGCGCACGGCGTAGTTCAGAGCCCGGCGGCCATCGGGCAACACAGTGGTGTACGACTCGGTGGCAGCCGTGGTCGCGAAGTCGGCGAAAGCGCGGAAGTTCGCGGCGCCACGCGGGATGTCGAGGGTGCGCGCTTGGCTGATCGATTTGCCGGTGTCGCCGACCTCGGCGGCGACCAAGTCGTCGAAGCGTCGCTCCAACTCGTCCGCGACCCGGCGTAGCACGACCGCCCGCTCCTGTTCGCTCATCCGTCCCCAGGGACCGTCGAGCGCCGCACGAGCCGCCGAAACCGCCGCGTCCACGACCGCGGCGTCCGCCTCGGCAACGTCGAAGATCTTGTCGCCTGTGACCGGGCTCAGCTTGGCGAAGGTGGAACCTCCGTCGACAAAGGCACCATCGACGAAATTGCGCAGCAACCCGGGGTCGCTGGGATCACCTGTCAGCAGTTCCGGCCGCCACAAGGTCGCCATACTCATCGCCGTCCGCTCATCTGTGCCGCCGGGCCGCGCGAGCGACCGCGCCGGTCAGCGCGGCTCCGACGAGTACCGCGGCCGCGAGCACCTGGTGCTGACGATGGACCCGCTGCTTGACCTCGGCGTACGGGGTGGTGGAGAAGGAGACCAACTCGTAGCGCGAGACGTAGCGGCCGGGAAGCAGGCGTTCCAGGCCGTGTTCGATGCGTTTGCCGAGCCGGAAGACAGGTGACGCGACCTTGTCCCGCATCTCGACGAAGTTCGCGAGCGCCATCTCGGCGATCGCCTCGGTGTTCTCCCGGCGGCGGTGCTCGAAGAGCGGCAGCGCCCGCGCCCAGGCGCCGGCGGTGTCGTCGAGGCAACGGTCCAGCTCGACCACGTCCTCGAACGCGCAGTTCGCACCCTGGCCGTAGAACGGCACGATCGCATGTGCGGCGTCCCCGAGCAGCGCGGTCCGGCCGTGCGCCTGCCACGGCTGCGCGTGCACGGTTCCGAGCAGTCCCACCGGGTTGTGCAGGTAGTCGTCGATCAGATTCGGGGCCAGCGGCAACAAATCGGGGTAGTTGGCGCGGAAGTGTTCCTCGATCACCGCCGGCGTGGACAACGCGTCGAAGCTGCCGGTCGGCCAGAACACCGTGCACGTGAACGACCGGTCCGGGTTCGGCAGCGCGATCATCATCGAGTTACCCCGCGGCCAGATGTGCAGCGCGCCCGGATCGAGCCCGAACTCGCCGGCCACCGCCGGGATGCTGAGCTCCTTGTAGCCGTAGTCGAGGAAGTCGACCTCCTCGACCACCGCCCCGTCGGCGAGCAATTGCTCCCGTACTGCGGAACCCGCCCCGTCCGCACCCAGTACGACGTCGACGCGGGCCTCAACCTTTCCCGCCGGGGTTGCGAAGATGAGTGAACCCGCCTGCGAATCGAACTCGACCAGCCGGTGATCGAACAGGATCTCCACGCCAGGCGCCTCAGCAGCGGCGTCCAACAGCGCGTTGTTGAGCGCACCCCGGCTGATCGAGTTGATTGCCCGATCGCGCCCGGCGGAGTACGGCTGGAAGTCCAGTGGACCCTCCACCGGGTGGATCATCCGCCCCTTCATCGGCAACGCGCCGGCCATCACCTGATCCACCAGCCCGATCCGCCGCAACGCGTCCAGGCCTCGTTCCGAGATCGCCAGGTTGATCGACCGGCCGCGTTCGACCTCGGCCACTCGCGGATCCGCCCGGCGTTCGTAGAGGGTGACCGTCAGACCGCGCCGCGCCAGGAAGCAGGCCAGCAGACTCCCGGCCAGCCCAGCACCGACGATGGCGACGCGCTCTGTCATGCAACATCACTCAAGGGATACTAACCTCCGGAATCGCTTGGGCCAGGGCCTGAACGGCTCGCCAGCAGTCGTGGTACGTCGAGTAGAGCGGCACGGGGGCGAACCGCAGTACGTCGGGCTCGCGGGCGTCGGCGATCACGCCGGATTTGAACCGGAGGGTCTTGCTCAGCTCCCCCGCAGAACTGTTTCCGCTGACTCGCAGCGAGAGCTGGGCGCCTCGCCGGTTGGGATCAGCCGGGGTGATCTGCTGGAGCGGCCGGGTCGGCGAGATCTCGGCGAGCAACCTCTCCAGGTACGCCGTGAGGCGGACGCTGCGCTCACGCAGAACCCCGATGCCGACCTTGTCGAACAGCTCGAGGGACGTCCGCACCGGGCTCATCGAGAAGATCGGCGGGTTCGAGACCTGCCAGGCATCGGCCGTCGCGGGTGGGCGGGAGGCCGGCGTCATCTCGAACCGCGTCGACGCCTCCGTGCTCCACCAGCCCTCGAACCGCGGCACGTCCGAGCCGAGGTGCCGCTCGTGCACGAAGGCACCTGCGAGGGCTCCCGGGCCTGAGTTCAGGTATTTGTACGAGCACCAGGCGGCGAAATCCACGTCCCAGTCGTGCAGCGACAGCGGCACGTTCCCGGCCGCGTGTGCGAGATCCCAGCCCACCACAGCTCCAGCCGCGTGACCGGCCGCGGTGATCGCCGGGAGATCCATCAGCTCGCCGGTCAGGTAGTTCACGCCGCCGAGCAGGACCAGCGCCACGTCGTCGCCGATCCGCTCCACCACGTCCGCAGTACGGAGGCAATCCTCTCCCGGGCGTGGCGTGAGCCGCACGATCGCGTCATCCGGATCGAACCCGTGGAACCGCGCCTGCGACCTGACCGCGTAGCTGTCCGACGGGAACGCCGAGTCCTCGATCACGATCCTGAACCGGTCCGGCGACGGCCGGTAGAACGAGACCATCAACAGGTGCAGGTTGACCGTCAGGGAGTTCATCACCACGGTCTCGCTGGGCAACGCGCCGACCAGCCGAGAGGCCGGCTCGGTCAGCAGCTCGTGGTACGGCAGCCAGGGCCGGGCAGCGTCCAGGTGTCCCTCGACCCCGAGCGCGGCCCAGGAATCGAGGTCCTCCAGCAGTTCGATCCGGGTCGCCTTCGGCCGCAGCCCGAGCGAGTTCCCGGCGAAGTACGCCACCTCCCGATAGCCGCCGCCGTCGGCCGTCGGCACGTCGAACAGGTCCCGATGCCCCGGATCGGCCTTGTCCAGGTCCCGCGCCTCCTGCTCGCCGGCGTCGATCACGGCTTGATGACCTGACCCTTGCCGAGCACGGTGACACCACCCTTGGACACGGTGAAGCCGCGCTCGCGGTCGAGATCGGGGTCGACACCGATCTCCACCCCGTCCGGCACCACGATGTTCTTGTCCAGGATGACGTTCTTCAGCACCGCGTTCGCGCCGATCCGGCAGTTGTCCATGATCACCGCTCGCTCGATCGTCGCACCGGAGTTGACGATCACGTTGGCGCCGAGCACCGAGTGGTCCACGGAGGCGCCGGAGATGATCGAACCCCCGCAGACGATCGACTCGCCGACGGTCGCGTTGTCGGTGAACTTGGCGCCCGGCAGCTGCGGGTGCGAGGTGAAGATCGGCCAGTCGGAGTTGTAGAGGTTGAACACCGGCTGGATCGAGACCAGGTCCATGTGCGCCTCGTGGTACGAGTCCAGCGATCCGACATCGCGCCAGTACGAGCGGTCCCGCTCGAGCGCGCCCGGTACGTCGTTGTCCTTGAAGTCGTAGACCCCGGCCTTGCCCTCGGCAACCAGCATCGGGACGATGTCGCCGCCCATGTCGTGCCGCGACGCCGGATTCGCCGCGTCCTTGCGCAGCGCCTCGACCAGTACGTCGGTGTCGAAGACGTAGTTGCCCATCGAGGCGAACGTCTCGTCCGGCGAGTCCGGCAGGCCCGGCGGATCGGCCGGCTTCTCCAGGAAATCGTCGATGCTGTGGCCGTCCGCACCGGTCTTGATCACGCCGAACTCCGACGCTTCGGCCCGGGGCACCCGGATCCCGGCCACGGTGACACCATTGCCACGCTCGATGTGCGCCGCGACCATCTGGGAGGCGTCCATCCGGTAAACGTGGTCGGCGCCGAACACGACGATGATGTCGGGCTGGTGGTCGTTGATCAGGTTCATCGACTGGTAGATCGCGTCCGCGCTGCCCTGGTACCACTGCGGCCCGAGCCGCTGCTGGGCGGGAACGGGGGTGACGAAGTTGCCCAGCAGTGTGGACATCCGCCATGTCATGGTGATGTGCCGGTCCAGCGAGTGCGACTTGTACTGCGTGAGCACGCACAGGTTGCGGTAGCCGGCATTGACCAGGTTGGACAGCACGAAGTCGATCAGGCGATAGCTACCGCCGAACGGCACGGCCGGTTTGGCCCGGTCCGCCGTCAGCGGCATCAGCCGCTTTCCCTCGCCGCCGGCCAGCACGATTCCGAGAACTCTGGGTGCCTTCGCCATGTCCGCACCTTAGCTTCGGATCCCCCTTCACATAAGACTGCGCGAGTGTCGCCACACTGGGTGCATGCCAACTCTCGTCGAACCTACTGTTGCCGTTCACCGTTCGTTCCTGGAAGCCTGGGACGAGTTGGGGCCGCAGGAGGAGCGGTGGATGGGCGCGCGGGGGCTCTGGAGGGACTGGTCGCGGCAGGACCTGGAGGACCCCGAGGAGTTCGCCCGGATGGTCGAGGCGATCCGCGCCGAGGCGCTCCCGGAGACCGATACCCCGCCGGATCTGGTCCACCAGACCATCCTGTGGTTCGTCGACGGCGACGAATGGCTCGGCCGGTTGGCCATCCGGCATCACCTGACCCCGCCCCTGCTGGAGCTCGGCGGCCACATCGGCTACGTCGTCCGGCCGTCGGCCCGGCGCAAGGGTTATGCGACCCAGATGCTGACCCAGTCGCTCCCCTGGGCGGCCCGGCTCGGCATCGACACCGCCCTGGTGACGTGCGACAACGACAACCATCCGTCCCGCCGGGTGATCGAGTCGGCCGGCGGCGAACTCGAGGACGAACGCCACGGGAAGCTCCGATTCTGGGTCCCCACCCACGTGGTGTGATGCTTTAGAGTCGGGGGATGAAGGTGGCGATCCTGACGCGGGAGTTCCCTCCGGATGTGTACGGCGGCGCGGGCGTGCACGTGGACTTCCTGGTCCGCGAGTTGCGCCGCCTGCTTGAGGTGGAAGTGCATTGCATGGGCGAACCACGGCAGGGCGCGATCGCCCACTCCGAGGACGACCCGCGCCTCCCGAACGCGAACGCCGCGCTGCGCATCCTGTCCACCGACCTGACCATGACCGCCGGCGTCAGCGACGCCGACCTCGTCCACTCGCACACCTGGTACGCGAACATGGCCGGCCACTGGGCCAAGCTCCTGTACGACGTCCCACACGTGGTGACGGCGCACTCGCTGGAGCCCAGGCGGCCGTGGAAGGCAGAGCAGCTGGGCGGCGGGTATCGCCTGTCCAGCTGGGCCGAGCGCACGGCGTACGAGGCGGCTGATGCGGTCGTCGCGGTGAGCAGGGGGATGCGGGACGACGTGCTCGACTGCTACCCGACGATCGACCCGGCCAAGGTGCACGTGATCTCGAACGGCATCGACGCGGACTTCTACTACCCGGACCCCTCGACGAACGTGCTCGAGCGGCTCGGGGTGGACCTGAGCCGGCCTTACGTGACGTTCGTCGGCCGGATCACCCGGCAGAAGGGCGTGCCGCACCTGCTTCGCGCCGGGCTGCAGCTGGACCCGTCGGTGCAGCTGGTGCTGCTGGCGGGAGCAGCCGACACGGTCGAACTGAAGGCCGAGACCGACGCTTTGATCGACGAGCTGAAGGCAGCACGGGACGGTGTGTTCGTGGTCTCCGAGATGCTGCCGCGCGAGGAGGTCCGCCAGGTCCTCACCCACGCGCTGGCCTTCGTCTGCCCGTCCGTCTACGAACCGCTCGGGATCGTCAACCTGGAGGCGATGGCGTGCGAGACCGCCGTCGTGGCCAGCGCGGTCGGCGGGATCCCCGAGGTGGTCGACGACGGGGTCACCGGCACACTGGTCCGCTACGACGAGAACGACACCGCTACCTTCGAGCGGGACCTGGCCGCGGCCATCAACGAACTGGTGGCCGACCCCGCCAAGGCCGAGGCCATGGGCAAGGCCGGCCGCGAACGCGCCGTCTCCGAGTTCGGCTGGGACGCCGTCGCCGATCGCACCGTGGAGCTCTACAACTCCCTGCTGCGCTAGCCGATCCCCGAGGTCGGCGACTCCGACGCGAGCCAGGTGGTGAGGAGGCGGGCGCCCGCTCCGGTGGCGCCGGTGGTGTATTCGAGCGCGTCGGCCTGGGACTCCGCGATGCTCGACAAGTCGAGGTGAGCCCAGGGCAGGTCGCCCGCGAACGCCTTCAAGAACAGGGCGGCGGTGATCGAGCCTGGCCCCTTCGAGCTGTTCACCGAGTCGGCGATCGGGGTCGAGATGAGGTCCACGTACTCCTCAGGCAACGGCATCCGCCACAGCCGCTCGCCCGACACCTCGCCCGCCTCGGCCAGGTTGTCCGCGAGCGCGTCATCCGTGGCGAACAGGCCGCCGTAGAGCATCGACCCGAGCGACACCTTGATGGCACCCGTGAGCGTCGCGACGTCGACGAGCACGTCCGGCTTGAGCTCGGACACGGCGTACGCGAGTCCGTCGGCGAGGACCAGACGGCCCTCCGCGTCGGTGTTCTTCACCTCGGTGGTGCGACCGCCGTAGTGCCGGATCACGTCGTCGGGACGGTACGCAGTACCGGACGGCATGTTCTCGGCGGAGCAGATCAGGCCGGTGACCTTGACCTTCGCGCCGAGCTCGCGCAGCGCCGACAGGGTCGCGATCACCGAACCGCCGCCGGTCATGTCGCGCTTCATCGAGACCATGCCCTCGCGCGGCTTGAGCGACAGGCCGCCGGTGTCATACGTGATGCCCTTGCCCACCAGCACGACGTACGGCGTGTCCTTGGTCGCGCCCTCGGGCGTGTAGTCGAGGCGGATGAAGCGCGGCGGCCGCGTGGAGCCCTTGCCGACGGCGAGGATGCCGCCGAAACCGTCCGCGGCCAGCTGTTTCTCGTCCCAGACCTTCACCTCCAGCCCGGTCAGGGCGGCCAGCTCGGTCGCGCGGGCGGCGAGCCAGGCCGGGTCCTTCTCGTTCGAGGGGGTGGTCGCGTACTCGCGCGCCAGCCAACCGGTCCGCCCGATCACGAGGCCGCGCTCGATCACCGCGGCCCGCTCGCTGTCGGAGCCGTCCGTCAGGGTGATCCGCTCGACCATGGGCTTGCCGGTGTCGACGGTCTTGCGGTGGAACGTGAAGGACCCGAGAGCGACCCCCTCCGCGAAGGCCTGCAGCGCCACATCTTCGATGCCCTCAGCAACAACCGCGGTCAGCTCGTCCTTGCCCCGGCCGAATCTGGCGATCGCCGCCCCGGCGTGTCGCAGCTCCTTGGGACTGCCGCCGCCGGCTCCGACCAGCACGACCTGGTCCACCTCGCCGGTGAGCAGCGGGTACGCCGCGGTGGTCCCTGCCGACGGGCTGAACCCAGTTGCGGTCTGGACCTCCAGCAGCCGGTCGAGGTCGACCCCGAGACGCTCACCGGCCTGTTTCGCGGCTGCGGGCAGGCCGGACTCGCCGACCACGATCACCCAGGTGTGGGAACCGTGGACAGGGAGCCCGGGCTGCCAGACCAGGGCCGGCAGGGTGGGAAAGACGTTGGGTGCGCTTCGGCGAGCCACTGGTGCGACCTCACAGTTTGATCAAATCTCTCGGCCAAGATGTCCGGCTAACCGTAACGACCCCGGCCGGTGCCGCAAAGGGGCACCCACCGGGGTCGTGGAGATGTCACAGGTGCGCTCGTGGTGGAGCACCCCGCGGAGCTCGCTTCAGCCGACAACGGCCTTGAGCGCGTTCCCGAGCTCGGTCGCCTCGTCGGCGTTCAGCTCGACGACGAGCCGGCCGCCGCCCTCGAGCGGAACCCGCATCACGATTCCGCGGCCCTCCTTGGTGACCTCGAGCGGACCATCGCCCGTCCGCGGCTTCATCGCCGCCATGCGCGCACCCCTTCCCTCATTGGAACAACCCTCTTCGGTCCTGAGCGACGACACCGCGCGGCGAACCGTCGCCGGCGCCGTGCGGTGATGCGCCGTCGGCGCGTATCGCAGTGTGTGTCCCGACCCATTATCCCCGATCGCAGGCCAGAGCCGTGCACCATACGGCAGACTCGGGCACGTGCACGCCCGTTCAGCCCTCTTCGACCTGTACGGCGACCACCTGCGCGCGCGCGGCGCGCGCGCCCCGGTGGCCGCCCTGGTCCGGCTGCTCGCGCCCCTGGGTGTCCATCCACCCGCGGTCCGGACGGCGGTCTCCCGGATGGTCCGGCAGGGCTGGCTCGAGCCGGTCCGGATCGAAGGTCAGCCTGGTTACGCGCTGACCGCCCGGGCGCGCCGTCGCCTGGACGACGCGGCGGCCCGGATCTACCGAACCGGTGAGGGCGGCAACGAAAGCGGCGAGTGGGACCGGAGCTGGCATCTGAGCATCCTCCGGGAGGTGCCGAACGCGCGTCGCCGAGAGCAGTTGGCGAGCCAATTGGCCTTCCTGGGTTGGGCTCCGCTGTCCGACGCGGCCTGGGTCGGGCTGCGCAACGACACCGAGGTGGACCAGATCCTCGGCATAGAGGGGATCGCCGCGGACCGCTTCCGCGCTCCCATCGACGACGACGCCGTCGAGTTCGCCCGGCGGGTCTGGAAACTGGACGAGCTGGGCTCCTCCTACGACGCCTGGCTGAACGAAGCGAAGGCGCTCGCCGAGAGCGCGGCCGCGGACGCGACCGACGAGCAGGCCTTCGCGGTCCGGTCCAACCTGGTGCACGAGTGGCGCAAGTTCCTGTTCCTGGATCCGGGCCTGCCCGCCGAACTGCTGCCCGACGACTGGGCCGGTACCCGCGCCGCCGCGTTCTTCGATTTCCACGCGAATCGTCTGGGCCACGCGGCCGGGCGTTTCGTGGACAACTGCCTGACCATTCACTAACTGATGTCACAGACTGTTGGGAGCTTGCCACGATGAGTGACTCCGTCCTGTACGACGTGTCCGCGGGCGTCGCCACGATCACCCTGAACCGGCCCGAGGCGATGAACTCGCTCGACACGGCGACGAAGGTGGCGCTGCGCGACACGGTCCGGGCGGCCGCCGAGGACGAGGCGGTCCGGGTCGTCGTACTGACCGGCACGGGCCGTGCCTTCTGCGTCGGGCAGGACCTGAAGGAGCACATCGGCCTGCTCCAGGCGAACGACGCCGACGCCCTCTGGAACACCGTGCCCGACCATTACGCCCCGATCGCGCTGGCTCTGGCCGAGATGCCGAAGCCGGTGATCGCGTCGGTGAACGGGGTCGCCGCCGGGGCGGGCGCCTCGATGGCCTTCGCCTGCGACTTCCGCGTGGTCGCCGACACGGCCGGCTTCAACCTCGCCTTCACCGGGATCGCGCTCTCGTGCGACACGGGGATCTCGTGGACGCTCCCCCGGCTGATCGGGCAGGCGAAGGCGACGGAACTCCTCTACTTCCCGCGCACGATCCCGGCTGACGAGGCGTTGACGCTGGGCCTGGCGACCAGCGTCGTACCGGCCGATCAGCTTGTCGCGGCAACCGCTGAGCTCGCAGCGAAACTGGCGGCCGGCCCGACGATCGCCTACGGCTCGGTGCGCCAGTCACTCGCGTACTCCGCGACGCACACGCTGGCGGAGTCGCTGGCATTCGAGGCCGACAAGATGCGCCTGACGGGCGACACCGAGGACCACCGCAATGCGGTCGCCTCCTTCGTCGCCAAGGAAAAGCCGACCTTCCACGGCAAGTAGCGCGCCCAGCGGACGTTGTCGACGCAGAGGCGAATAACCCGCCAGCGTGGTCGGGGCCGGGCGTCTCCCCTGCCGGAGAATGGCCGGTTCTGGGGACCTCGGACACCAACTGGGGACCGAGGACAGGTCATTGCATGTCCGAGGTCCCGAGCTGGTGTCCGAACCCCCGCCAGCTGGCCCGGATTCGGGGTGACCCGCGCCCTATCTGGGGCGCGGGCGGGGGGCTAACGGGCGATGCAGTCGGCTAGGTGGTCGTTGACGATTCCCGTTGCCTGCATCAGGGCGTAGGCCGTGGTCGGGCCTACGAAGACGAAGGCCTTCTTCTTCAGGGCTTTCGACATCGCGACCGACTCGGGGGTTGTCGCGGGCACCTCGGCGAAGGTCTTCGGAGCGGGGCGGTTCCGGGGCTGGAAGGACCAGAGGAGTTCGGTGAGCTCGCCGTCGGCCAGTTCGAGCAGGGCGCGGGCGTTGGTGATGGTGGCATTGATCTTCGCCTGGTTCCGGACGATGCCGGTATCCGCCATCAGCCGGTCGAAATCTTCGGAGCCGTAGGCCGCCACCAGTTCCGGGTCGAAGTTCTGGAACGCCTTCCGGAAGTTCTCCCGCTTGCGCAGGATCGTGATCCAGGACAGGCCGGACTGGAACGCCTCCAGCGTCATCCGCTCGTACAGCCCGCGGTCGTCGCGGATCTCCTTGCCCCACTCGTCGTCGTGGTACGCGATGTACTCCGGGGCCGAGGTCGCCCAACCACAGCGCGGCTGCCCGTCGGGGCCCACCACGGTCATCGCGCGATCTCCTGGGTGAGGCGCTTGAGCGAGACCCGCATCATCAGCTCGAAGGCGGGCCGGACCAGCGGCCAACCCGCCGAGCCGAGCCGCCCGAGTGGGGGGATGACGTCTTCGGACCAGGTGAACGTGCTGCCGCCGGGTGCCGGCCGGACGGTGAAGGTGCCGGTACCGCGGACGATCGTGCCGAGGTGTTTCACCGTGCACTCGCGCGGCGGATCCCAGTGAGTGATGACCATGTCGTCAGTGAACCCGAGAGGACCGACAGAAGTTCGCGCCGCGACGCCCCCGCCGACACCCTGACCGTCATTCTCGGTCCCCCAGACGCGGGTGAGCAGCATCCAGCGCGACTGCCGCTCCCAATCCATCACCACGTCCCAGGCGACCTGCGGGTCCAGCGGCAGATCGATCGACGCCTCGGCGTGGCAGGTCGCCATCAGCTGGGACGCTGAACGACGTTCACATCAGGCGCAGCACTGTGCCGCCCCCGAGCCAGCCCCTCGTCGCCCTCGTCCTGAGGCCCCTGCCCATTGCTCCCACTCTCGGAACCCTCCACCGTCGGCCTGTACTCCGAGGCTTCCGCGGCTTGCCCGTTGGGCGTGTGCTGGGCGTCCTGCGGCGACTCCGAGGACGTGGAGTGGTCTGGGGGCGGCTCTTTGGCTTGGAACCAAGGCTCCGCCTCAGCCTCGCCTCCCCCGGCTTGCTGCCGGGCCTCCTCCAGCAACGACTGAATCAAAGGCGGCGGCGGCAGATGCACCGGCTCGTCAACTGCCGCCTGACCCTGCGCTTCGGCCTGGGCAGGTGCGTCCGACTGGGTCGGGCCCGCCGGCTCCGACTCGCCGTGGGCCCGCGTTGCGCTTTCGCTGGCTTGCGCTGGTTCTGGGGCTGGCTCTGCGGGGGTGGTTGGGGTGGGTTCGGGGAAGTCGCCGCCGACCATGATGGGCTTCTGGTAGCCGGTGTCGTCGAACTCATCCGAGTCGTACGTGTGCCGCGAGGTGAAGCCCGCGCCTTCGGGCCCATGCACGATCGGTGTGACCGCTCGTTCGAGGTCGGCGATCCGGCGGTCCCGCTCGGCGACCTCTCGGGCGACCCGCTCGAGCAGCGTGTCCACCTCGTCCATCCGGTAGCCGCGCAGCCCGACGCCGAACCGCGCCGTCTCGATGTCGTCCGAGGTGAGCGCTTGCCGGGCCGGTACGGACATGTCCGGCCGATCGTCGTACGCAGGACCCATCGCGCCCCAGCGCCCGGACGCCACGACGGCAACAGCTCCGATCAGGAGCACGACAATCAATCCGAAGAACCACATCACGACACCGATCGTGCCATGTCGCGGTACTTCAACGCACAACTGCTCCGTGATTCAACTGCCATCCGAGCCCAGCCGGTGCGCCTCACGCCGCTCGCGTGCTACCGGGCTGTCCGCCTCGGCGACGTCCCGCGCTGCCGCTGCGGCGGCCTCCTCGGCCGCCGCGTCGGCGAGTTCGCCGGCCTTGACGATGTAGCTGATCGCCTCGTCCACGTCGTCGGTGATCGTGAACATCTCCAGGTCGGCCGCGGAGATCTTGCCGTCGGCAAGCATCGTCTCGCGCAGCCAGTCGACCAGGCCACCCCAGTACGACGTACCGAACAGCACCACCGGGAATGAGGTCACCTTGCGTGTCTGGGCCAGCGTCAGCGCCTCGAACAGCTCGTCGAGTGTCCCGAATCCGCCCGGCATCACCACGAAGCCCTGCGAGTACTTCACGAACATGGTCTTGCGGGTGAAGAAGTACCGGAAGTTCATTCCGATATCCACCCACTCGTTCAGGCCGTTCTCGAAGGGCAGTTCGATGCCCAGCCCGACCGACCCGCCGCCCGCCTCGGAGGCACCCTTGTTCGCGGCCTCCATCACACCGGGACCACCGCCGGTGATGACGGAGTACCCGGCTTCGACCAGCTTGCGGCCGGTCCGCTCCGCCGCGGCGTACATGGGATCGTCCGGCTTCGTCCGGGCCGAGCCGAACACGCTGATGGCAGGACCGAGCTCGGCGAGCATGCCGAAACCCTCGACGAACTCGGATTGGATCCGCAGTACCCGCCACGGGTCGGTGTGGACCCAGTCCGACGGGCCGCGACTGTCGAGCAGGCGCTGCTCCGAGGTCGACTCCTGCACCTGGTTACGCCGCATCACCACGGGTCCGCGCTGCTGCGAGTGCGGTCGGTCGGGATGGATCGATGGTTCTGCCATACCCCCAGATTAGTGCGGCGGTTCCACACGGACCCGCGGAACGGCCGCGTCTAACCGGCTGTCAACCAGCTTCTCAGCCGCTGTTCACACTGCTCGATCTCCGCCTCGGGGACGAATTCCTCCTGCTTGTGCGCGAGCAGCGGATCGCCCGGCCCGTAATTCACCGCCGGTACGCCGAGAAGCGTGAACCGCGCCACGTCGGTCCACCCGAACTTCGGCTGCGGAGTACCGCCGACGACCTGCAGGAACGCCGCCGCCGCGGGCCGCTCGAGCCCGGGCAACCCGCCCGGTGCGGAGTCCGTGACAGCCACCTCGAAGCCCTCGAACACCTCCCGAACGTGCGCCTCGGCCTCCGCCTCCGACCGGCTCGGCGCGAACCGGTAGTTGATCGTTACCGTGCACAGATCCGGTACGACGTTGCCGGCCACCCCGCCGCTGATCCCGACCGCGTTCAGCCCCTCGCGGTATTCCAGCCCGTCGATCGGCACCCGCCGCGGCTCGTACGCCGCGAGGCGGGCGAGGACCTCCCCCGCGGCATGGATCGCGTTCTTCCCCATCCAGGAGCGGGCCGAGTGCGCCCGTTCGCCCCGGGTGGTGATCTCGATCCGCATCGTGCCCTGGCAGCCGGCCTCGACCACGGCGTTCGACGGCTCCATCACGACCGCGAACACACCCTCCAGGAGCTCCGGCGCGGACTGCGACAGCTTGAACAGGCCGTTCCGCTCGGACTCGATCTCCTCGCAGTCGTAGAAGACGTAGGTGACGTCCCGGTTCGGCTCGGTCAGCGTGGCCGCCAGCCGGAGGCCGACCGCGACCCCACCCTTCATGTCGCAGGCGCCGAGTCCGTGGATCAGCCCGTCCGCGCGGCGCGACGGCAGGTTGTGGTTCAGCGGCACGGTGTCGAGGTGGCCCGCGATCACGATCCGCTCGTCCCGGCCCAGGTCGGTCCGTGCCACGACGGTGTTCCCGTGCCTGGTGACGGTCAGGTGGGCGTACGCCGACAAAGCCGCCTCGACCGCATCGGCCAACTCCTGCTCGGTCCCGCTCACCGAAGGGAGGTCGACCAACGCGGCGGTCAGGTCGGGCCCGGACAGGGTCAGGTCAAGCTTGGCCATCAGACTCCTCGGCTGGCGGTGGCAGGAACACGCAGAACTCGTTGCCCTCGGGATCGGCGCAAACATGCCAGCCGATCTCGTCGTCCTTGGGCCGCAGCAGTGTCGCACCCGCGTCCAGCACCGGCTGCAGCTCGTCCGCCGTCACGTCCCAGTGGATGCGGTTCTTGACCGTCTTCGGCTCGGGCACCGGCACGAACACCCAGTAGGGGAACGGCAGCCCCGGCACGTTCTCCAGCCAGTACCACGGCTTGCCCGGCGTCTGCGCGACCTCGCCGCCGACGACGCCGGCCCACCAACGAGCCTGCGCCTCGGGCTCGGCCGAGTCCACCACCAGCTCCATCAACCGGTACGCCGGGACGCTGTCGCGGACGAATCCGCAGAACTCGCCACCCTCGGGGTCCTCCATCACGGCCCAGTGCTGCTCATCCGTGATCGGACTCTGCATCTTCGCCCCGAGCTTCTCCAGCTCCTCGATCGCCGAGGTGTGCACATCCAGGTGAACCCGCTGCTTCACCGAGCGCGGCTCAGGCACCTTGTTGATCCAGATCGTCTTCTCCGGCCGGTCCCCGACCAGCACCTCAGGATTGTCCGCGGGCGAGGTCAACCCCAGCACCTGCCCCCAGAACGACGTCATCGCGCTAGGGCAACTGACATCGACACACAGATCCTTGAACCGCGCCACGCTCATAGACCAAGGCTAGTGCCGCGCTTCGCACCGTCTCCCACGCCCCGCGGGTGAGCTGGCGACGCCGTCACCGGTCCAGCCCGGACCTCCAGCACTCAGCAACCACGCCCGCGCCGCGCCGGCCAGGCTGAACCAGCGCGGCAACCGGCCGGGAAAGGCGCTTGGCGAGTGTTGGAGGTCCGCCGGCTCTAGTTCCAGTTGTCGATCTCGAGGTCGTCCGGCGCCGGAGCACCCTTCCCGGTCTCGACCAGGGACTTCAGGCTCAGCAGGAAGGTGGCCCACTTGGTGCTGCAGTGGTGCATGAACTCCACCGGCTCCCTCCAACCCTCGTGCTTGAAGAGAATGATGGTGTAGTCGTCTTCCTGTTTGAGGTCGAAGCTCACCGTGGTGCCGACCCACTCGGCGGGGCCGTCGACCACTTCCCACAGCACGTGCTTGGCGGGTTCGAGCTCGCGAACCACCATGTCGAAACCGCCCTGCCTGAAGCGGAACTGCAGCACCCCGTCGACTTCGGTGTCTCCCCGCGTGGCGTCCGTCCACCAGGCGGAGAGACCTTCGACCGTGGTCAACGCCCCATAGACATCGTCCAGGGACGACGACTTGACTCCGACTCTGTGAAGAATGTCCACCATGTTTGTTTCTCTTTTCTGGTCTTGGATTTGAGAACTTGTGATTCAGCGCTCTGTGCTGCGCTGGATTGCTTCGGCCATCCGCTTGATGCGCTGCAACCTGGCGTCCCAGGTGGCGCCGACTGCTGACAGCTGCGCTACCGCTCGCGCGAGTTGCTCGTCGTCCACCCGGTAACGCATCTCCCGTCCGGCCGGCGTGACGTGGACCAGGCCGACCCGATCGAGCACCCCCAGATGCTTCGACACGGCTTGACGCGTCACGGGAAGCCGCTCGCTGAGGCTGGTTGCCGTTCCGCCGCCACTCGCCAGGAGCAGATCGAGCATCCGGCGTCGGGTCGGGTCGCCGATCGCCGACCAGAGGTCGTCGTCGATCGCGACAGTCATCGGGAGGAAACCAGCTTTGCCACGTATTCACCGAGACGTGGAAGGAAGAAGTCCCAGCCGGCGATGTGATCGTTGTACTGCGCCTCGAGGACAGCCGCCTCCCACCCCTGCTCGCGGAACCCTGTTTCGGTGAGCCGAACCACGGTGCCTGCGCCCGCTGGGACGAGTTCGAAGGTCACCAGCAGCGAGTTGCTGGGGGCAGCGACCTCACCGCTGCCGTAGGCCCACCGGAAGGAGAACAGCCGGTGCGGTTCAGCGTTCACGACGGTGAGCGGGACGACATTCGCCTCAGCCGTGGCCCGGTCGCCGAACACAAGCTCACCATTGCCACCGACGGCCGAGTCGAATTCCGCGTCGTCAGACCACCACTCCCGGATGTGCTCCGGACGACTGATGACCTCGAAGACCACCTCGGGCGAGGCCTCGATGTGGATCTCGCGCTCGATGCTTCCGTATTCCATGGGCTTCCCGCTTTCTGCAACGTTTGGTTGCACATCACGCTAGCCCAACGTCCGCTGATCGCGCAACCATTGGTTGCAGGATGGTGATCGGCCTCGGAATTCAGGCGGTTCGTTTGCGGTGGTAGTGGCGGTTGACCCGCTCGCGGTTGCCACAGGATGGGGAGCACCAGGTCTGGCGGGGATCGTCCTGGAGGAAGTACTTGACGCAGCGCGCGGCCGGGCAGGCGCGGAGGCGGTCGCGGTCGGGGCTGGTCAGGAAGTCGATGCCGGATCGGCCGACTGCTCCGACGAGCAGGGCAACCGGATCCTTGGAACGTCCCGACCACGTCGTCAGTGGCTCACCGCCGGCCGGCCATGCCAGGTGGGGCGTGCCGAGGCGGTCGGCTGCCTTGTTCAGCAGGTTGAGCGCAACCTCGGGATCGAGCAGCCGATCGGCGTCCGCACGACTCGGCGGCGCCGGGCTGACTGCTCGCGCGAAGAGAGACCTGACAGCACGCCGCACTCCGGTGAGCGCCTGCCGCAGGTCGTCGTCGACGCTCACCGCCGTGGGGTCAAAGGGTCGGCCGAGCACGTCGCCCACCGACACGCTGTTGCCCTGGACCCAGTCCGCAAGCCCCGCGTCCGAATCCAAGACGTCGGCGACCCCACCCTGACCGTCATGACGGATCGTGGCAGCAAGCTCGAAGGCCAACGTCGTCATGCGGCGCAGTCTAACGGGAAACCCGCTTACTGCCATGTGATGGCCGGAAACATCCCGGCTTGCTGGGAACCGCAGCCGCGCGAGCGAGGTGCTCCAGGGGTTGCGAACGTCCGGACGGGCAATCGATTTCTCGCAATTTAGGAGTGTCGGCCCGGAGGGTCAAGACTTCGGCGCCGACAAGTTCGATCAGACTCCGGTTTTCACCTTGTTTTGAACAAGGTGCAGCCGTTGACACTGCGCGACCCGGCTGCCTACTGTTCGGAAATCGATTTCTGACAACTAGACCGAAAGCGGGTCGAGGATGCCAGTTGTGCCGAACCGCGCGGACGCCCACCGCGCGGCCGAGTTGCCGAGGGACCTGGTCACACGGGGTCTCGAGGCCGCCCGGAGCGCGATCGAAACCGAGGCGGCCGCGGTGTCCGCGCTGGCGGACCGCCTCGACGGCGTCTTCCTCGACGTACTGATCGCGGTCGCGGCCTGTGAGGGTCATCTGGTGGTCACCGGTCTCGGCAAGTCCGGCCTGGTCGGTCGCAAGATCGCCGCGACCCTCGCCAGCACCGGCACGCCGGCCACCTTCATCCACGCGGGTGATGCCCTGCACGGCGACTCCGGCGCTGTCACCCCTCGCGATCTCGTGCTCGCGTTGTCGGCGTCGGGCGAGACCGCCGAGGTCTGCGCCTTCGCGCGGATGCTGGCCGAGCGCGACATCCCGGTGATCGCGATGACGGGTGCCGAGGAGTCCACCTTGGCGAAGCTCGCCACCCACACCCTCGACACGATGGTGTTGCGCGAGGCGGATCCGCTGAACCTCGCGCCGACCGCGTCCACCACCGCCGCCCTGGTCATGGGTGACGCCCTCGCCTGCGCCCTCGTAGTACTGCGGGAGTTCACTCATCACGACTTCGCCAGGTTCCATCCGTCCGGCGCCCTCGGGCGCAAACTGCTCGGACTCGGGGAGGACGCGTGAACGAGCTCACCATCAAGTACGGCGCGTCTTGTGTCTCCTCCGCGCCCGGAGCCAAGCGAGGACGTGAATGAGCACGTACGACGTGTGCGTGCTCGGGTCGTTCATGAAGGACCTGGTCGCGAGCGCGGACCGGCGACCGTTGCCCGGGGAGACGTTGCACGGCACCGGGTTCGCGGAGTTCCTCGGCGGCAAGGGCGTGAACCAGGCGGTCGCCGCGGCCCGGATGGGAGCCCGGACGGCGATCGTCGGCACCATCGGGGACGACCGGTACGGCGAAGAGTTCCTCGAACTGCTGAAGGCCGACGGGGTACACACCGACTGGGTGGTTCGTCATCCCGAGCTGGGGACCGGCGTGGGGCTCCCGCTGGTTCTGCCGGACGGCAGCAACTCGATCATCATCGTGTCCCGGGCGAACGCGGCGATCACCTCCGCGGATGTGGAGGCAGCCGCCGAGGTTCTGACCTCCAGCGCAGTACTGAGTGTGCAGCTGGAGCTCCCGGTCGAGGCGAGCCGAGCTGCCCTCCAACTGGCCTCGACCGCGGGGGTGATCACGATCCTGACGCCGGCGCCGGTGGGGCCGGTCGATTCGTCGCTCGCCGCGTTCGTCGACATCCTGGTACCCAACGAGGTGGAAGCAGCCGCCCTGACCGGTCTCGACTGCGACGACGAGGCGCAGGTTCCGGGGATCGCGCGGCGGCTTGCGGACGAGTGGGACCTGCGTGGCTGCGTGATCACCTTGGGTTCGCGCGGCGCTTTTGTCTTGGATCGCGCTGTCGGTGAGGGGGTCCGGATTCCCGCCCATCGGGTGGCGACCGTCGACACCGTCGGCGCGGGTGACGCCTTCTGCGGATCACTCGCGGCATCACTGGCAGCGGGCGCCGGGCTCGCGGACGCAGTACGGCTGGCCAACGCAGCGGGGGCGCTGTCCACGACGGTGAACGGCGCCGCGGACTCTGCGCCGGACCGGTTGGCAGCGATGGCACTGCTGGACGGCGCCGGCCCGCATCTCCCCCAACGGTCGACGTTGCCCGTCGGTCCACCCGGCTCGTGAGACTCTAGTGCCGTCCAGACGGCAGGCAGGTGTCCAGCGGGGAGCGAGCATGACGACGATCTACGACGTCGCGCGCAGATCGGGCGTGTCGCCGGCGACCGTCTCGCGGGTGCTGAGCGGCCGCCGCAACGTGGATCCGGAGCTGTCCGAGAAGGTCCGCGCCGCGGTCGCCGAGCTGGGCTACCGGCCGAACGGCGTCGCGCGGAACCTCCGCAAGGCCAGTACGAACCTGTGGGCCGTGGTCATCTCCGACATCGAGAACCCGTTCTTCACCTCGCTGGTCCGTGGTCTCGAGGACGTCGCCCAGACCGAGGGCTACCACGTCGTCCTGTGCAACTCCGACGAGGACCCGGCCAAGGAAGCGGCGTACGCGTCGGCCGTGCTGACCGAGCAGATGGCCGGCGTGGTCATCTCCCCCACGAGCACGGCCGAAGGGGTGGAGCAGCTCGCCGCGGCGAAAATCCCGATGGTGCTGATCGACCGCCGGGTCGAAGGCGTCGAGGCCGACACGGTGCTGGTCGACAACGAACACGGCGCGGCCGAGGGCGTGAAGCACCTGGTCGAGGGCGGCTACGAGCGGATCGCCTGCATCACCGGACCTCGCCGGGTCAGTACTGCGATGGACCGGCTGGCGGGTTATCGCTCGGCCCTGCGCAGCGGCGGGATCCGCTACGACAAGGACCTGGTCCGGCATGCCGACTTCCGCGAGGCCGGTGGATACGCCGCGATGGAGAGCCTGCTCGACCTGGCCGAACCACCCGAGGCCCTCTTCGTCACGAACAACCTGATGACGGTCGGCGCACTGGAATGCCTGGCGAAACGCGGCATCCGCGCCCCCGACGACATCGCCGTGGTCGGCTTCGACGACATCCCCTGGGCCGACCTGGTGGTCCCCTCCCTGACCACGGTGGCCCAGCCCACGTACGAACTCGGCCGCACCGCGGGCCTGCTGCTGAAGGACCGCATCGCCTCCCCGGGCCGCCCCCCGTCCACCGTCACCCTCCGCACCGAACTCCACATCCGAGCCACCTCAGCCCCCCGGCGCGCCTGAGGCATCGATGTAGCGAGCAAATCCGGTGCGGTGTCCATATCCAACGGCCGGTCTCGGGTGGGTGCCCACGCGTCTGGCAGGCTTTGCGGCATGACTGACAACGCCACTCGCGCCTGGGGCTTCGGCCTCGCCACCGTCACCGAGTCGGGCACCGTGCTGGATGTCTGGTACCCGGCGCCCGAGCTCGGCGCCGCTCCCGAGGGCGCGAAGGCGCCCGCCGAGCTGATCGCCGCCGAAGGCAGCGACGATCTCCGCCAGGTTCGCCGGGCCGTGGTGAAGTCAGAGATCACGCTCGAGAAGGCCCCGGCCGGCACCGCGGACGCGTACCTGCGGCTGCACCTGCTGTCGCACCGGCTGGTCCGTCCGCACGGGGTCAACCTGGACGGCATCTTCGCCGCCCTGCCGAACAACGCGTGGACCTCGCACGGGCCGGTCCCGGTCGAGCAGGTCGAGCAGGTCCGGCTCCGCGCACGGGCTGCCGGATACCACCTGGCGGTGACGAGCGTCGACAAGTTCCCGCGGATGACGGACTACGTCGTACCGAGCGGGGTCCGGATCGCCGACGCGGACCGGGTCCGGCTGGGCGCACACCTCGCGGCGGGGACCACCGTCATGCACGAGGGATTCGTGAACTTCAACGCCGGCACGCTCGGCACGTCCATGGTGGAAGGCCGGATCGTCGCAGGTGTGGTGGTCGACGACGGGAGCGACATCGGTGCCGGCGCGTCGATCATGGGCACCCTGTCCGGCGGTGGCAAGCAGGTCATCTCGATCGGCAAGCGCTGCCTGCTCGGCGCCAACGGCGGCATCGGCATCTCCCTCGGCGACGACTGCGTGGTCGAGGCGGGGCTCTACGTGACCGCCGGCACCAAGGTCACCCTGCCCGACGGCAAAGTGGTCAAGGCGCGCGAGCTGTCGGGCCAGCCGGGGCTGCTCTATCTCCGCAACTCCGTCACGGGTGCCGTCGAGGCGCGGCCCCGCCAGGGTGAGGGCATCACCCTGAACGAAGCACTGCACGCCAACGCGTGACGCTGGCCAACCAACACAGTCCGCTGTACGTCAACCAATTCGTGACCGATCACACGAGCGCAGCGGAAACCCGGGGCCCGTCCCATCCGTTGGGACCGGTATGCCGATGAAGCGCGGCGCGGTCGTGGCCGTGGGAGCAGTGGCTGCGTTGGCCCTTGCCGTCGGCGCCGGGATCTCCTGGATCAGCGGCAAGGGTGTCGGTCCGCTGCTCCCGCCCCCCGAGCAGTGCCAGGCCAGCGTGAACGGCAACACCGTCGTACTCGACCTCGAGCAGGCACAGTCGGCCGCGATCATCGCGGGAGTCGCCGTACGCCGGGGTCTGCCCGCGCGAGCGGTCACGATCGCACTGGCGACGGCGTACCAGGAGTCCGACCTGCGCAACGTCAACCACGGCGACCGCGACTCGCTCGGACTGTTCCAGCAGCGGCCGTCGCAGGGTTGGGGCACTGCCGCGCAGGTCCGGGATCCGCATTACGCGGCGTGGAAGTTCTACGACGCTCTGGTCAAGGTCAAGAACTACGAGCGGCTCGCGGTCACCGTTGCGGCCGACAAGGTGCAGCACAGCGCGTTCCCCAACGCGTACGCCGACCACGAGGGCGATGCGCGGGTGCTGGCGTCAGCTCTGACAGGTCAGTCGAAGGGCGCGCTCAGCTGCACGGTCAACACCGCGTCGCTGCAGGCCGAGGCGATCGGGAAGAACGGCCTGACGCCGCGGGCCGAGGCGGTTCGCCAGGACCTGGCGAAGACCTTCGGCAGGCTCTCCACCGGTGGGTACGCGCCCGGCGGGATCAGCACCGGCCACATGGAAGGCTCGGCGCACTACGACGGTCGCGCTGTGGACATCTTCGTCAAGCCGATCTCGACGGCGAACACGGTCAAGGGCTGGGCGCTGGCGCAGTATCTGGTGGCACGGGCGGAGCAGTTGAAGATCAGCACGGTGATCTTCAGCGACCACATCTGGACCGCGGGTTCCCGCTCGGACAACGGG
The DNA here is from genome assembly GCF_039529635.1 of Kribbella alba. Lineage (NCBI taxonomy): Bacteria > Bacillati > Actinomycetota > Actinomycetes > Propionibacteriales > Kribbellaceae > Kribbella > Kribbella alba. The sequence goes on from NZ_BAAANE010000004.1 coordinate 266,756, forward strand.
TGGCGAGCCTACAAACCCCCTCAGCGCGCCGGAAACCAGGACACGCTGCGGCACCTGGACCACGTCCACGTCGACGTGATCAAGAGCTGACCGACAGCGCCATCGCGCAGGTCGCCCTGGGGCGAGATCAGCAGTCCTGTCCAAGCCGGCGGTCCCGCGCGGGGTTGATCGTGATCGCCCGCAGCGCGACGTCACGGTCCAGGAGAGACAAGCCTTGCGACAGAAGCAGACGCCAGCTGCTTCTGTCGTCGATCATGGGCGCGGAACGCGACTGAAGCGCACAGCAAGAGCCGCGCCGAGGGCTACCTCTGGCGCGGCTCTCGAACCGCTGGCAGGTGAGACTTCGTCAGACCGACGGCCTCATCGGCCACCAAATCGCGACGAAGGAGCTGGGACCAGCCTTACTCGTCGTGTTCCTGCGGGGGCAGGGCGGCGATGAAGGGGTGGTCCTTGTCGATCTTGCCGAGCTTCGAGGCGCCGCCGGGCGAGCCGAGGTCGTTGAAGAAGTCGACGTTCGCGGTGTAGTAGTCCTTCCACTGGTCCGGGGTGTCGTCCTCGTAGTAGATCGCCTCAACCGGGCAGACCGGCTCGCACGCTCCGCAGTCGACGCACTCGTCGGGGTGGATGTAAAGCATCCGGTTGCCCTCGTAGATGCAGTCGACGGGGCATTCCTCGACACATGCGAGGTCCTTGAGGTCAACACACGGCTGCGCGATGACGTAGGTCACTGGTACTCCTCCTATAGCCAGCAAGCGCAGCGGTCAGGATGCTGCGGTGCGGTGGTGCTCTGTGCAGGGTCTCTAGTATCACGGTAGTACTTCGCCCACTCTGCCAGGAGTCCGCATCGTGTCAGGCCTCAGCGCCCGTGATATCGGCCACCGTGTCGTCGTCCGCCACCGGCTGCCGGGCGGCCAGCTGACCGATGTGCTGGGGGTTCTGCAGGCGCTGGATGCCGATTCCCTGGTGGTGCGGCACGCCGACAGCACCCTGCACCAGGTCCGGCTGACCAACGTGAACGCCGCCAAACCGATCCCACCGCTCCCCCTGCGCCCGGTCGACGTTGAGCAACTCTTCCTCACCACCGCCCTGGGCCGCCCGGCCGTGGAGACCTCGTACCTCGGGCAGTGGTTGCTGCGGGCATCCTCGGGCTGGACGGGCCGGGCCAATTCACTCCTGCCGGCAGGGAATCCGGGGATGTCGGTCAATGAGGCCCTCAAGCACGCCGAGGCCTTCTACGAGGAGCGCAACCTGCCGCCGCTTGCCCTGGTACGCCTTGGCAGCCCGGCGGAGGAGGAGATCCGCCAGCAGGGCTGGACGGACGCCCGCCCCGAGCAGGCCGACGTACTGGTGATGCATACGTCGCTGGACCTGGTGAACGCCGCCCCGGCGTACGAGGTGACTGTGGATGACCGGCCGGACGCCGAGTGGTACGAGGCCGCCTTCGATGGAGGTGTGCCGGGGCCGGCACCTGCTGTGATGGAGGGTGCCCCGCGGGCGGCTTTTGCGTCGATCCGGCTCGACGGGCGGGTTGTTGCCGTCGGTCGTGGCTCGATGACGGGCCACTGGCTCGCTGTCGATGCTGTCCGCGTGGACCCGGAGTACACCCGTCGTGGGCTCGGAACGGCCATCCTGCAGGGCCTCACGCGCTGGTCCGGTCCGCTAGGTGGCCGCCGCAGCTACCTGGAAGTTGTCGAGGACAACGTGCCTGCCCTGACCACCTACAGCAACCTCGGCTACGCAGAGGCCTACCGCTACCGGTACTTGACCATCCGCTGAGCCGAGAAGGCCCCGCTAAGGTCGGTGAATGGCAGAACTGCAGCGGCCGGAGTACGCAGGCGACTACGAGGGCACCGTGCGCGTCGAGTACAAGCCGCATCCGGACGACGGGGTGGCGGACCCGGGTGAGGTCGTCTGGACCTGGGTGCCGTTCGAGGAGGACCACCACCGGGGCAAGGACCGGCCGGTGCTGGTGGTCGGCTCCGACGGGCCCTGGCTGCTCGCGCTGATCCTGACCAGCAAGGACCACGATCGCGACGCCGCGGACGAGGCCCGGTGGGGACGCGTCTGGCTCGACCTCGGCACCGGCGCGTGGGACGCGGAGGGCCGCCGCAGCGAGGTCCGGCTGGACCGCGTACTACGGATCGACCCGCTGCAGGTTCGCCGCGAGGGCGCGGTGATCGGCGAAATCCTGTTCAACGAGGTCGCCGACCACCTGCACGAACTGCACCGCGCCTGAGCTCAGCTCGGCGGGCGGGTGGTGCTGCCGGCGCCCGGGGTCGGCGGGGTGTCCGGGGTGGCCGACGGGGTGGTGCCCGGCTTGGGACCACAGCGGATGTCGTCGGCCGCGTTGTACTTGGTGGTGAAGGACTCGGTCTTCACCCGCTGACCGCTCTTCGCGAAGTACCGGAAGATGGTGATGTCGAACCCGCCGGTCGGCGCCTGCGGACGGCAGTCGGCCGCGGTGTTGTACACCAGGCCGGGCGAGCGGGGGTTCGACTTCGCCGACGCGCCGGCGGTGATGTCCCAGACCTTGGTGCCCCAGATCTTCACCGTCAGGCTGCCCTGCTTGCCGGGCGTCGACGCCGTGAAGATCGTCTGGACCAGGATCCCGTGACCGGAGTCGTTCAGGAACTTCAGGTCGACCGACGGCCAGGCGACGGTCGCCTCGCGGCCGACCGGGTAGCGGCTGATGTAGACGCTGTGCGCCTTGTGCTCGACGTCCTTCAGGCCGGCGAAGAACGCCGCGTTGAAGGTGGTCGTCGCCGACTGCGAGACACCGCCGCCGAGGTCGAGCACGAACTTGCCGCCGCTGATGATGTTGCCGTCGGTGAAGCCGTTCTCGCGGGTCCGCTCGCCGACGATCTTGTTCAGGCTGAACGTCTCGTCGGGCTTCAGCAGGGTGCCGTTGATCCGTCGGGCCGCGGTACCGATGTTCACGTTGCGGTAGGTGGCGTGCGGGAAGTGGGTGGTGAACTGACCCATCACTTCCTTGATACCGAGCGCCTGGGCCGCCTCAGTGGTCACCTTGGCCTTGGACTTCGCCAGGCCGACCGACGCCTTGCGCTGGTCCGCGGGCTTGGGCAGCAGCGAGAGGATCGCCGGCACCACCTTGTCGCGGGCGACGACCATGCCGTCGACCGCGGGGATCACCGTCGGCTTGCCTGCGACGATGTCGACCCTGGCGTCCTTCGGCAGCGACTCGAGCGTCTTGAACCGGGTCTTGAACAGCGGCTCCAGCTTGGCCGCGTCCAGGCTCGGGGTGAAGGTGCCGTCCTTGGCGACGAGCTTCAGGGCGGGGGCGAGTTCGGCCGGCTGCAGGTCGACGCCTTTGTCGCCAACGGTGAGGCGGACCGGACCGGACATCGCCGGCTCGGCGTACTCCGTCATGGCCTTGTCGATCGCGTCGGTGCCGGCCTGGGGCTTGGTCACCGCGACCGCCAGGTCACGCGGGTTGCCGTCCGACGGGTAGCCGGAAACGACGGTGTCGGCCGCCTTGCCGTTGTCCAGTTGCAGCCCCTCGGCGGGAGCATGCTGGACCGCTTTGGCCTTCTCGAAGGTGATGGTGCCCTCGGTGGCCGGCCGGTTCACCTGCTTGGCCAGCTGGTCGACGGCGGCCTTCAGCTTCTCCTCGTCGCGGGTGATCACCGGTGCGACCGCGTCTCCGCCGGTCATCACCTGCCACATCCGGGCCGGGTTGAGGCTGCGCCCGGCGCCCGCCGCGGCGATCGTCGCGTCCACGTCGAGGCTGAGCCCGGCGTCGGCCGGCTTCACCTGGTACGTCGAATCGCCGGCCTTCAGCTTGATCGGCAGGCTCAGGCGGTCCTTGATCCCCGCCTGTAACTTGTCCTTCGCGGCACTCTCGGACAAGCCCCCGAGGGGAATACCCAGTACGGTCGTGTCACCTGGGACCTTGTCACCGGTGAGCGCGAACGCCGCACCGTAGGCGACTACGAGCACCCCGAAACCCGCCGCGGCGATGATCCCCGCGAGCTGTTTTCTCCCCACCGGACAGAGTCCTCCTGCTCGAACCTAGTGACAGCAACGGCACATACTACGTGAGCGGGCAGTGCTATCTGGCCCGGAGTTCCCTGTACTGCCCCGCGTAGTAGATCAGGGCGTCGGGGTCAGCCAATTCCTCCGCCCCCAAGCTGAGGACCTCGCCCACCACGATGGTGTGGTCGCCGCCCTCGTAGCTGGCCCAGGTCCTGCACTCCAGCCAGGAGAGAGCTCCCTCGATCAACGGGCAGCCTGTCTTCGGGCCGGGCACGGTGGTGATGCCCTCGAACTGGCTGAACAGGTCACGGCCGGACTTGGCGAACCGTTCCGCGATCAGCCGGTGACTGTCCGCAAGCACCGAGACTGCCCAGAACCCGCACTCGAGCACGGCATCGTGCATCCGGACACCCTTGTCGACGCAGACCAGCACCAGCGGCGGATCGAGCGAGACCGAGGTGAAGGCGTTCGCCGTCATCGCGTGCGCGACACCGCCCTGCAGCGTGCTCATGATCGTGATGCCGGATGCGAACCGCCCCATCGCCGTCCGGAAATCCCCGGGCGCGATGCTGCCACTGGGTTCCGAGGTCACCCCAGCAGCCTAAGACCACTGGAAGGTTGATACCTCAACCTGCAGTGTGGATCCGGTCACTCAAGTCCGGCGAAGAGGTCGTGCTCGAGTCCGTCCGGGCCCGGGGCGGCGGTCCCCTTGACCAGGCGATAGGCCTCGCTGCCCCAGATCTGGTGGCCGTTGTTGTTGGAGAGGGCGAAGAACGGGCCGTCGACGGTGATCTGGGTCGCGTGCGCCTTCATCGCGTTCATCTTGCGGTCGAGGTAGCCGTCTGCCTCGATCACGCAGTCGACGAAGCGGTCAGGCGTGATGAACGGACCGAACGGACCGTCCGGATCCATCCCCTCGAACGTGGTGGTGTCGCCCGCCTCACGCAGGTTGCGCAGGCTCTCCCGCATGACCGACTCGGCCATCGCGACCCAGTAGATCTTCTGGACGTCCCAGGCCGGGCCGAGGTCCTCGCGGTACGACCGGGCCGCTGCGAGGGCGGCCGCGTACGTCGCGACGCGGTGGGCTTTGACATGGTCCGGGTGACCGTAGTTGCCGAACTGGTCATAGGTGACGAGGACCTGCGGGCGGATCTCGCGGATGATCGGGACCAGGTCGTTCGCCGCGGTCAGCAGGTCTGCCTGCCAGAAGCTGTCCGGCCGGGTCTCGTGCGGGACGGCGGCGTTGCGCTCGTCGTCGTAGATCATCCCGGTGTCGCGGTACTTGCCCGGGCCGCCGAGGTAGCGGTGGTCCGTCACCCCGAGCTCTTCCATCGCCGCCGACAGCTCGCCGATCCGGTGCCGGCCGAGCTGGTCGGTCTGGTCGGCGGCCAGGTGGGTGAGCTCGGGGACCAGCACCTCGCCTTCCTCACCGAGAGTGCAGGTGACCAGCGTGACGTGCGCCCCCTCAGCCACGTAGCGGGCCATCGTGACGCCGTTGTTGATGGTCTCGTCGTCCGGGTGGGCATGCACCAGCAGCAGCCGGCGATCGGGAAGCTCGCTCATGTCTGGAGCCTACGTCCAGCCCCGGACAGTTTCAGCCGGACGCGATTTCAGCCGAAGCGGCGCACCAGCAGGCAGCCCGCCTGGAACCTTGACCGGGCGCCGAGTCCGGCGACCAGCGCGCTGATCTCGGCGCGGACGGTGCGCAGCGACAGACCCAGCTGGCGCGCGATCGCGGCGTCCTTGGCGCCGGTGGCCATCAGCCGGCCGATCAGCACCTGGCGGTTGGTCAGCTCCTTAGCGGCGGCCGGGGTGCGGCGGCGCGACCCCAGCTCATAGATCTCACAGACGACCTCCGGCGCGAAATCCTCGAGACGCACCACAGGAACAGCCTGGTAAACCGACATCTGAATTTCCTCCCCAGTAGTCCAGCAAGAGGTAATTCTCGGCTGGTCCAGACCGGTCCACCAGGTACAACCCATACAGTTCACCCATACAAATGTGGGTTTTCGGCGCTGTGCGAGGGAGCCTGCGGGGTGGATTCGCAGTTCGCGGCCCGCCGCGGAGTTTGCTCAGCTCGGCCGGAGCAGAGCGCGAAGTACTGCAAGGAACGGTCGGTCCGGGGCGAGCCAGTCGAGGCCGTCGAGCTCCGCCGCGCCAACCCATCGGGTGTCGGCGTGCTCGTGCAGAACCGGTGTCCCCTCGACCAGCTGCGCGGCGTACACCCGTAGGAGGTACTGCTCGCCGATCGGCTCTTCGAGACCGAGCGACGACCCGACCTCGATCCGCAACCCGAGCTCCTCGGCCAACTCCCGCGCGGCCGCTTGTTCGTCCGTCTCCCCCGCCTCGACCTTGCCGCCGGGGAACTCCCAGCCCCCGTCCACCCCAGCCCGCAACGCCGCCAGCACCTTGCCCTCTCTGATCACCGCAACCCCCACCACCACCTGCCGGTCTCCCATGCCCCCGCACTGTGCCAGAAACCGGGCCCGAACCGGGACTGTCGACGGCGAGGTGGAGGATGCTCTCGTGCCCCTGCAGAACCGGGTGTTGCCGAGTCAGGAGATCGTGGCCGAGGAGGGGCGCGGTCTGCTGATGGGCAATCGCGGGTCGTTGCACAGTCGGGATCGGCGGCTCGGGACGACGCGGTGGCGGTCGAAGGCGTGGATCTGCTGCGTGCTGGACTGGAAGGGCATCCAGCGGGATCCGATGCCGCCGGGCCGATGGACCGCGCTGTTCTTCTTCGACGAGGCTGTCGCGCTGGCCGCCGGTCACAGACCGTGTGCCTACTGCCGCCGCCGAGACTTCCTCCAGTACGCCGGTGCGTGGGCCGCCGGGCGTGGCCTGGACGAACGTCCTCGCGCGGCCGAACTGGACGCGCAACTTCACCTGGAACGTGTCGAACCACGCACCCGCCGGCAACGAACCACGATCGCGGAACTGGCCGAACTACCTGACGGAGCGATGATCTCGTACGACGGATCGCCCGCGCTCGTACTCGACCAGAAGGTGCGCGGCTGGTCTTGGGAGGGCTACGCCGCTCCCGTGGAACCGCCTGGCCACCGGCAGGTCGTAGTACTGACTCCACCGGCGAATCTCGTTGTGCTGAAGGCCGGATTCACTCCACTACTCCACCCGTCGGCCTTCGGCAACTGAGGTAGGCCTAAGTAGGAACACGCCGTGTCGAGGGGTCTTCCGTTGTGCGCCGCACGGAGGCAAAGTGTGCCCATACTTACAGCGACAAAACCATTACTGGAGTCGGCATGGGTGACGGCAACATCTCCGTGGCAGCCGTGCAGCGCACGCTCGAAGCCCTGCACGCCGCTGTCGGCAAACTGAGCCAGGAGTACGGTGACACCCTCGGCATTCGCCGGTTGGTGTCCGACGTGGGCAGGTTGAGTGACGACCTGGCCGAGCTCGGCCCTCCCGACCCGCATCACAGACCCGGACCTGTTCCGGAGGAACTCGAGGAGATCCCCGACGTGGAATACGACGCGTCCATGTGGACTGACGCGGAGCACGAAGGCTTCGGCGCACCTGACCGGCGCGCACCATGAGTGAGCGTAGCGAGGGACAAATTCGATACAGGGGCGTTGCGCCGGCAGAATCGACCGTAGCTGAGCGAGGTCGCTGCTGATGGCGACCGGAGTGAGCGCACCCGGTCGCGCACAGATCGGGCAGAAGACTCTGCGAACCGACCGCTGGTGGCTCGCGCCGCTGCGGATCGGCGTGATCCTGGCCTTCTTCGTCGTGTATGCGACGGTCCGGATCTTCATGAACAAGTGGTACTGGGACGACGCGCACCACTACCTCACACCGCTCTACTCCCCGTGCATCAGCGACTCGTGCGTGCCGGGTTCGAGCCACCTGGGCACCTGGTTCGGCAGCTTCCCGCGGTGGTTGCCGCTGAGCCTCATCACCTTCGCGGTGCTGGCCGGCTTCCGTGGCACTTGCTACTACTACCGCAAGGCCGGCTACCGCTCGCTGTTCTTCGCACCGGCGGCCTGCGCGGTCCCCGAGCCGCACAAGAACTACACGGGTGAGACGAAGTTCCCGCTGGTCGTACTGAACCTGCACCGCTACTTCTTCTACGGTGCGCTGGTCTTCGGTCTGCTCAACGTCTACGACGGCGTGCAGGCGTTCCACGGCGAGGACGGCGGCTTCGGCATCGGCCTGGGCACGCTGATCATCTGGATCAACCTGGTGATGCTCTGGTTCTACACGCTGTCATGCCACGCGTGCCGGCACATCGTCGGCGGCCGGCTGAAGAACTTCTCCAAGCACCCGCTGCGCTACCGGTACTGGACCTTCGTGTCGAAGCTGAATCCCAAGCACGGCACCTTCGCGATGACCTCGCTGTTCACCGTGATCCTGACCGACGCGTACATCATGTCGGTCTCCGCCGGCTGGTTCTCCGACCTTCGCTTCTTCAACTGATCCTGACACTGATACGGACGTCTGACTTCTATGACTGAGCTGGAACGACACACCTACGACGTCGTCGTGATCGGGGCCGGCGGCGCCGGCCTGCGCGCGGCGATCGAGGCCCGGGAGCAGGGCAAGCGCACCGCGATCGTGTGCAAGTCCCTGTTCGGCAAGGCCCACACCGTGATGGCCGAGGGCGGCTGTGCGGCCGCGATGGGCAACGCGAACTCGAACGACAACTGGCAGGTGCACTACGTCGACACGATGCGCGGCGGGAAGTTCCTGAACAACTGGCGGATGGCCGAGCTGCACGCCCAGGAAGCCCCCGACCGCGTTTGGGAGCTGGAGACGTACGGCGCGCTGTTCGACCGCACGCCGGACGGGCGGATCAGCCAGCGCAACTTCGGCGGTCACACCTACCCGCGGCTCGCGCACGTCGGGGACCGCACCGGCCTGGAACTGATCCGGACGCTGCAGCAGAAGATCGTCTCGCTGCAGCAGGAGGACTTCGAGGCCACCGGCGACTACGAGGCCAACCTGAAGGTCTTCGCCGAGTGCACGGTGACCGAGTTGCTCCTGGACGACACGGCCGGTGACACCGCAGCCATTTCCGGCGCCTTCGGCTACTGGCGCGAGTCCGGCCGGTTCATCCTGTTCGACGCCCCGGCCGTCATCCTGGCCACCGGCGGCGTCGGCAAGTCGTTCAAGGTCACCTCGAACTCGTGGGAGTACACCGGTGACGGGCACGCGCTGGCGATGCGGGCCGGCGCGACCCTGATCAACATGGAGTTCATCCAGTTCCACCCGACCGGCATGGTCTGGCCGCCGTCGGTGAAGGGCATCCTGGTCACCGAGTCGGTCCGTGGTGACGGTGGTGTGCTGAAGAACTCCGAGGGCAAGCGGTTCATGTTCGAGTACGTGCCGGACGTCTTCCGCGCGCAGTACGCGGAGACCGAGGAAGAGGCCGACGCCTGGTACAAGGACCCGGACAACAACCGGCGCCCACCGGAGCTGCTGCCCCGCGACGAAGTCGCCCGGGCGATCAACTCCGAGGTCAAGGCCGGTCGCGGTACGCCGCACGGTGGCGTCTTCCTGGACGTGTCCTCCCGGCTCCCGGCGGAGGAGATCAAGCGCCGGCTGCCGTCGATGTACCACCAGTTCAAGGAGCTCGCGGACGTCGACATCACCGCGGAACCGATGGAGGTCGGCCCGACCTGTCACTACGTGATGGGTGGCGTCGAGGTGGAACCCGACACCGCGCAGTCCGTAGTACCGGGGCTGTACGCGGCCGGTGAGGTCGCGGGCGGCATGCACGGGTCGAACCGGCTCGGCGGCAACTCGCTGTCCGACCTGCTCGTCTTCGGGCGGCGGGCGGGTATGGGCGCCGCCGTGTACGTCGATTCGCTGGGCTCCGAGCGGCCGAAGATCAACGAGGCGGACGTGGACGCGGCGGCCGCCGAGGCGCTGGCTCCGTTCGAGCTCGAGGGCGGCGAGAACCCGTACTCGATCCACCAGGACCTGCAGCAGTCGATGAACGACCTGGTCGGCATCATCCGCCGCGCCGAGGAGATGGAGCAGGCGCTGTCGCGGCTGGCCGAGCTCCGCGGCCGGATCGCGAAGATGACGGTCGAGGGGCACCGGCAGTTCAACCCGGGCTGGCACCTGGCGCTGGATCTGCGCAACATGCTGACCGTGTCGGAGTGTGTCGCGAAGGCGGCGCTGCTGCGGGAGGAGTCCCGCGGCGGTCACACCCGCGACGACTTCCCCGGCATGAATCCCGACTGGCGCAAGCTGCTGCTGGTCTGCTCCCTCGCCGCCGACGGCAGCGTGAACGTGGTCAAGAAGGACCAGGTCCCGATGCGGGAAGACCTGCTGGAGCTGTTCGAGCGCGACGAACTGAAGAAGTACCTGACTGAGGAGGAACTGCCCGTATGAGCTACCAGGGCAAATTCCGCGTGTGGCGCGGGGACGCCGAAGGTGGCGACCTGAAGGACTACGAGGTCGAGGTGAACGAGGGCGAGGTCGTCCTCGACGTCATCCATCGGCTGCAGGCGACCCAGACGCCGGATCTCGCGGTCCGGTGGAACTGCAAGGCCGGCAAGTGCGGCTCCTGCAGCGCCGAGGTGAACGGTATGCCGAAGCTGATGTGCATGACGCGGATGAACACGTTCGAAGAGGACGAGGTCGTCACGGTCACGCCGATGCGCACCTTCCCGGTGATGCGCGACCTCGTCACCGACGTGTCGTTCAACTACCAGAAGGCCCGCGAGATCCCCGCTTTCAGGCCGCCGGCGGACCTGAAGCCGGGTGAGTACCGGATGCAGCAGATCGACGTGGAGCGGTCGCAGGAGTTCCGCAAGTGCATCGAGTGCTTCCTGTGCCAGGACACCTGCCACGTGATCCGCGACCACGAGGAGAACAAGGAGTCGTTCTCCGGTCCGCGCTTCCTGATGCGGATCGCCGAGCTGGACATGCACCCGCTCGACGCCGCGGACCGCCAGGTGCAGGCGCAGGAGCAGCACGGCCTCGGCTTCTGCAACATCACCAAGTGCTGCACCGAGGTGTGCCCCGAACACATCAAGATCACCGACAACGCGCTGATCCCGATGAAGGAGCGCGTCGCCGACCGCAAGTACGACCCGATCGTCTGGCTGGGCAACAAGATCCGCCGCCGCGCCTGATAGTACGCACCAGAAGGCCGCCCGCAGCTCCAAGCGACGGGCGGCCTTCTGCGCTCCGCCCGGGGTGCTCGTCTTCCGATTGCCCGACTCCCGGAGTTGACTTCAAGCCCGCTTGAACTCTCAGGATTGCGGGCATGACCTTGACCGAAGAGCGCACGCCCAAGCTGTTCAGCGGACCACACCTGCCGTTGGTACTCGGCGTGATCGCGCTCGTCACGCTGGGCGCGTTCGAGAACCGGGCAGTCGGTACTGCGCTGCCGACGATGGTCCGCGAGTTCGATGCCCTCGGCAGTTTCGGCCTGGCCAACGCGGCTCCGAACGCGAGCTACCTGGTGTCGTTGGCGATCGCGGGTCTCTGGGCCGATCGCCGTGGCCCGATCCCGGCGCTGCGAGCGGGCGCGATCGCGTTCACGCTCGCCCAATTGCTGGTCGGCACCGCCCAGGCGATGCCGATGGTGGTCGCGGGCCGGCTGCTGAGCGGCCTGGCCGAAGGGTTGCTCGACGTCGCGCTGATGGTCCTGGTCGCTCGCGCACTTCCCGCCGTACTGCGGCCGCGGATGTTCTCGTTGTTCGCCGCGATGTGGATCCTGCCGTCGGTGCTCGGACCGTTCGTGACAGGGGTGGTGACCGAGCAGTTCGGCTGGCGCTGGGTGTTCCTCGGCGCGGTGGCTCTGCTGGTGCCGAGTTGGTTGCTGCTCCAGCCTGCGATGCGAATGTCCGCCAAGACCGAAGCGCCGGAGCGAACCGAGAAGCAGATCGCCGAGCTCGAAGCCTGGCGGGCCGCGTTGCCCTGGGCCTTCGCCGCGTCGGTCGCCTTGTTCGCCTTGACGCTCGCGGGTGACCAACTCGAGAACCACGCGTTGGCTGCCGGCCCGGCGGTTCCGGTGAGCTTGGTGGTGCTCGGGCTGGCCGCAGTACGGGTGATGCCGCGTGGCACGTTCGTCGCGCGACGCGGGTTCCCGGCCGTGGTCGCAGTACGGGGTCTTGGCGGCGCCGCGTTCGCCGGGACGGGCGCGTATCTCCCACTCCTGTTGACGTTGCGGCACGACTTCAGCCCCTCGAAGGCCGGCATCACGTTGTCGATCACCGGCGTCAGCTGGGCCTTCGGGTCCTGGCTGCAAGGCCGCGACCACGGCCTGCAACGAGCTTCCGTACTACGTATCGGCCTGACCCTGATGACCGCAGGGCTCGCCGTCACCTCGTTGCTCGCCTGGACCACCGGCTGGATCGGGCTGATCGGCTGGATGTTCGCCGGGATCGGGATGGGCCTCAGCTCGTCGAGTCTCTCGGTGCTCACCCTCGATCTCTCCGACGCCGGCAACTCGGGGCGGAACACGAGTGCCGCCCAGATGGCTGGCACGATGAGCATCGCGACCGCACTGGCAGTCAGCAGCACCCTGCTATCGCTCAAATCGGACGACCCCGGCCCATGGGTCTTCGGCACGATCATCACCGCGAGCGCCGCTCTCGCCTTCGTCGCCCTGCTGACCTCACACCGAGTCCGTACCGTCACCAGCCAAACCAGCCAGTAGCACTAGAGTGTCGGGCATGGCTGAGCTGCTGACCGATGACCAGATCGACCAAGCTGTCCGCGACCACCTGCCCGAGTGGAAGGTCGACGAGAACGCACTCGTCCGCAGCGTCAAGAAGGACACCTTCCTGGACGGTATCCGGCTGGTCGCGACGGTCGCGCAGCTGGCCGAGTCGATGAACCACCACCCGGACATCGACATCCGCTACACCACTATCACCTTCAGGGTCAGCAGCCACGAGGCCGGCGGCATCACCGACGACGACCTCGTCCTGGCCCGCCACATCGACACCGCCGCCGGCTGATCTCGCGCCAAGTTCCTCACGCAGGCTGACGCAGACCCAACAGGACGCCTTCGGGGTCGCGCACGTAGGCGACCCGGCCCACTCCTGGGATCTCCTGCGGCTCGTGGTCAGCCGTCCCACTGGCGGCTGAGACTGCAGCACGGGTGGCATCCAGGTTGTCGACCTGGAGCCAGATGATCGCGGGCTGGTCCTGGTAGTCGCGTTTCATGATCGCGCCGTCGATGCCGGCGCCCGCGCCGGTCTCCGCGACCAGGTAGCCGTCGACGAACGGAGACGGTGTGGCCTGCCAGCCGAAGGCCTCGGCGTAGAAGGTGGCCGCCAGGTCGAGGTCCGTCGCGGTCAGTTCGACGTGGATGATCCGTCCCACGATGCCTCCTTTCGCTTGGGGTTGAGAGCACCAGCATCGCGCGGCAGGTAGGCAGCCACAGGACAAACGATATGGCTGCTTCACGTCATGGCGTGCGTCAGCCAGGGTTGAGGCTGGCGGCCGGCCTGAGCGATCACTTACAAGTAGTTCATGACCTCACGAAGAGTTGGAGCCGCTCTGCTGGTTGCTGCGCTCAGCCTGACGTTCGCGGTCCCCGCCCAGGCGGGCTTCGGTCCGGGATGGTTCTGGAACGTCCCGCACTGCGACACGGTGTACGGCGACGGGTCCGTCACGATCACGACGTCCGACGGAGCCGTGCTGGCTCCCACCAAGAACCAGCTGAGGCCCGTCACCTACGCCAAGGTCGCCGCACTGCAACAGCCCAACACGCTGATCGCGATCGGCAAACAGTCCATCCAGCGATCCAGCGATGCCGGTTGCTCATGGCAACAGATCGACAAATCTCCCGATGACCTCTACGCGTACTCCGTGGCGCCGGGCGCGGGTGACGCGGCGTACCTCTACGGCGTGAACGACCAGCCGATCTACCGGGTGAAAGGCAACCAGGTCAGCACGGTCGCCGGGCCGGTCGAGGGTGGCGGCCTCGCCTCCTTCGCAGCGACCACCGACTACCTCCGGGTGGTCGCCGGCGATGGTCAGGTGTTCGACTCCGCCGACGACGGCCTGAGCTGGAAACACGTCGGTCAGCCGGCGGCGAGGGACCTCTTCGTCTACAACGCGGTGATCGACCCGACGGACCCGAGCCACATCGTCATCGGGGTGATGTCCGACGGCGGCTACGCGACCTTCGACGGCGGCCGGACCTGGGCCAGGTCGAAGGCGGTCGAGCGGGTGAATGCGTTCAGCCTGGCGATCTCGCCGGTGAATCCGTCGGTCGTGTGGCTCGAGGGCTACGACCAGGACGAGGCGACGCGGTACATCTGGCAGTCCGACGACGGCGGCCTCAAGTTCCGGCCGGTGCTGGACTCGTCCCAGGCGACGCTCTACAACGGCAACAAGATGTGGCCGAGTCCGGTCGACGCGGACCTGCTCTACTTCGCCTACGGCACCTCGTTCGCGAACTACAGCTCGGACCTCTACCGCTTCCGTCCCTCCACCGGCGAGCTCAGCAAACAGCACAACAAGCACGACGGCATCCCGGGTCTCGCCTTCAACCCGGCCGACCCGTCGGTGCTCTATCTGGGCCTGGCCGAGGAACGCTGAGGTTGGGACAACCGGCCGGCCGCTGCCGGTCGTAAGTATCTGACAGCTACGGTTGGCGGGTGACGACTGCTGACGAGTACCGCCTGCTGGGTTTCACCGACGCCGACCGGGAGGACACCGAGAAGCTCGACCTGGACCCGGTGCCGGTCGCCGAGTTCGCGGCGCAACTACGCCGCGTGATGGGCACCTTCCCCGCGGAGGATGAGCTGCGGGCGCCGGACGACCCGAAGATCTCCCTCGCGGCGTTCCTCCAGACGCTGCCCGACATCCGGCGCTACCACTCCGAGCGCGGGATCAGCGACGAGATCAGCTGGGCCACGCTCGCGGATCTCGGTCAGCAGCTGAACGTGCACCGGCGGACCAACGGCGACTTCGGGCTGGAGACGCACTGGTGGATGACGATCCACTGGACCGGCATGATCTTCGCGCTCGGCCGACTGCAGTTCCTGCTGCACCAGGTGCCCGAGAAGAACCCGGTGCCGGGGACCGAGCCGGGCGAGTGGGTGATCGGCGTGCACATCCCCGAGACGGGGCCGCTCACGCCCGAGGCCGTGGACGACAGCTTCGCGCAAGCCCGGGAGTTCTTCCCACGCCACTTCCCGGAGCACCCGGTGAAGACCGCGACGCTCGGCTCCTGGCTGATCGACCCGTACCTGCTGGACAACCTCCCGCAGGACTCGAACATGGTCCGCTTCGGCCGCCGTTTCACGCCGTACGGCGAACCGCGCGACTCGCAGGACAGCGCCATCTTCTTCACGTTCCGCAGCCACGACCTGGAGAACCTGGACAAGTACCCGCGCGACACGCGCCTGCAGCGG
This sequence comes from Kribbella alba, assembly GCF_039529635.1. Classification (NCBI taxonomy): domain Bacteria; kingdom Bacillati; phylum Actinomycetota; class Actinomycetes; order Propionibacteriales; family Kribbellaceae; genus Kribbella; species Kribbella alba. The sequence goes on from NZ_BAAANE010000004.1 coordinate 282,097, forward strand.
CTGGTCCTCGAGCGGATCGAGGCCGGCGGCACCTGGCAGACGGCGTTCGGGTACCTCACTCTCTAGGCACGCCGTACTTCCGCAGCCAGGTGAGCAGCTCGATGTTGCTCACGCACCGTACGTCGGGCTGGGTGCAGGTCTCCTGGACCTGCGCCTGCCGGCGATCCGCCGGGTTGTCTCGATCACCACGCCGATTCCGAAGGCGAGCCCAAGGCTGAACGCCAGCGCCTTCAGCGAGTCGTGCGCGAACGCGTCGCCGCCCAGATAGCCGAGCAGCGCGACGTACGTGTAGGCGACCGTCACGCCCGCGATGGTGAAGATGAGGAACTTGCGGAACGAGTACGCCGTGGCGCCTGCGGTCAGGGTGGCGACCATGCGGGCGCCAGGGATGTAGCGGACCGTCATCAGGATCAGGCCGCCCCGCGTGTGCAGGGCCTTGGAGACTCTCTCGTACATCGCCTGTCGTGCGTCTTTGCGGATCAGCCAGCGACGGAGCGCCGGACCGGAACCGCGGCCGAGCAGATAGCAGACACACTCGCCGATCACGGAGCCGACCATCGCGGTCACGATCACCAGCAGCAGGTTCTGGTGTCCCGCGGCCGCGGCCATGCCGGCGGTCACCACCAGGCCCTCGCTCGGCACCACCGGGAAGACGGCGTCGATCGCCGCCGCCAGGAAGAGGATCAACAGCAGCCAATGCGAGGCCATCGCGATGCCCAGCAGGTGTCGTGCGGCCTCCATCAACTCTGTCACGCCTGAAGCATGTCAGTTGGTGCCAAGGCGAACCCAATCCCAACGCTGTCATTCAGCGCAGCGCGGAGCAGGAATTCATGCGCTGTTCACAAGCGAACAGGCAATGCCGTGATCGCGTTCATCAGCAGGAGGTCACGTTTGCCAGGCTACGTTCGGTCTGGGCCACTCAGATGGGCTGCGAGTTCGGAGCGCGAGTGGATGCCCAGCTTCGCGTAGACCTTGCGCAGGTGGTACTCGACGGTCTTCGGGCTGAGGAACAGCCTCGCCGCAGCGGCCCGAATGCTTTCCCCGTCCGCGAGCAGGGACGCGATCTGGCGTTCCTGCGGGGTGAGCTGATCGGCCGTCGACGGCTCACGACGACGTGCTGTCTCGCCGGTCGCCTTCAATTCGGCCGCCGCGAGATCCGCCCACGCCGGTGCCCCGAGCCGGTCAAATTCGGCCACTGCCGACCGTAGTTGCGCACGAGCATCGACCCGGCGCCGGATCCGCCGCAACCACGCCCCATAGACCAGCCGAGTCCGCGCGGTCTCGAACACGTCCAGGGTCTGCTCATGCCACCCGAGCGCCACTTCGAACTGCCGCTCGTCGTCATCGATCAACGCGATCACCCGTGCGGCCCGCGCCAGCGCCCACGGCTGACCTTTGTCCGAAGCCAGTACTGCGAAGCTCCGCGCCGTGGCGGCGGCTTCATCGGTCCGCCCGAGTCGCAGGTACACCTCGACCAGCTCAGGCGCGGGTGACAGGTCCGGATCGAGCACCCGCAGCGAGCGCAGTACGTCCGCCAGTCGCTCGTACTGCGGTAACGCGTCCGCCGGATTCCCCCGGCCGAGCTCGAGATCCCCCAGCGCGAACAACGCCCAGGCCAGTCCGAGGTGGATCTGCCGCTCGGTGCAGATCTCGATCGCCTCGGTCGCCAGGGCTCGGCATTCCGCCGCATGTCCCTGATGAGCTGACAGCCACGCATGCCCGGCGAGGCAGATTGCCAGCTCGGTGGTCTGCCCTGTCTCGCGAGACAACCTGATGCCCTCGTCGTATGACGCCGCCGCGTCCGCCCAGCGGTCGGTAGTCGCCTCGTCGCGGGCGAGCTGCATCAGGAGAGCGGGCAAGGTGCCGACTGCGACCTGGTCGCGCCGTTCGCGCATCGCCTCCTGGAGCAAGGCTCGGCCGGTCCCGGCCTCTCGCAGGAACAGAGGTCCGAGCACCATCCACACCTGCCGTCGCCGATCCCGATCCAGCCCGGCCGAGGGCGCCAACGCGACGGCCTCACGGATCTGCTCGGTCCCACCCCGGCCGGCCAGAATCTTCGCGACTCCGCTGGACAGCAAGCCGAGGATCCGCGTTCCAGGTCGCTCGAGTCTCGCCAGCAGCTTGTCGATGTCCTCCGCGGCCCGCAGCGCCCCGGCGGCATCGCCCAGCCGGAAGCACGCGTTGACGACGTCGGCCAGGAGCCCGATCGCCGTATCGGCATCGGCGGTCTCGGCCACCGCGGCGACCAGGATCTCGCGAGCCTGCGCAGGCGACCCACACTTCACCGCAATGTCTCCGCGCAGTTCGTTCGCCTGGATCCGCACAGGTAGTGGCGGTTCGAACGCCAACGCCTCGCCGAGCAGACCGTCCGCTCGCTCCGGCAACCCCGCGAACCAGGCAGCCCGCCCGGCAGCGACCAACCTTCGCGCACGCTGCTGCCCCTCTTCGGTCACCCGCGCAGCTCGTTCGAAAGCCGTGGCCGCAACTGCGTGGGCTCCCCGATCGGCCGCATGCTCGCCCGCGATCTGCAAGCCATCGGCCACGTCGTCGTCCGCACCCATCACTGTCTCCGACAGGTGCCAGGCCCGCCGGTCCGCGCCCCCCGGACCCAGCACTGCAGCCACCGCCCGATGCACCGTACGACGCTCAGCCGGATCCGCGCTCGCGTAGATCGCCGAGCGAACCAGTGGATGCCGGAACTCGACCCGGCCGTCGGCGATCAGCACAAGCGACGTCTGTTCGGCCTCGGCCAGCGCGGCGATATCGACGTGAAGCTCAGCGCAGGCACGAGCCACGACCCCCAAGTCACCGTCATCGACAGCGGCGATCAGCAGGGCGGTTCGAGCAGCCGGGCTGAGTCGCTGAGCCCTTACAGCAAAGGCCTCTGCCAGCAGCGCATGCACCGGGACAGGTGCTCCGGGCGCAAGGCGGTGCAGCTGTTCCTTGTCGCTGGTCAGCTCCAACAAAGCCAGCGGATTCCCCGCCACCCGCCGATGGAGTTGTGCCACCAGATCGATGGACACGGACCTGCCCCGGACCATCTGTTGCGCTGCCTCCAAGGCGATTCCGCCGAGCCGGAGCTGTGGCAGATCCGCCTCGGCCAACGGATGCGACTCGTCTGCGCGGGCGGCGATCACCAGCACGATGGGGTCGGCGACAAGGCGCCGGGCGGCAAACAGGATCGCCTCCGCCGATGGTCTATCGAGCAGGTGCGCGTCGTCGATGAGGAGTGCGACCGGCGCCGACTCCGCGTACCGGCAGATCAGGCTCAGAGCGGCCGCGCCGACGGCGAACCGGTCGGCGGCGGCGCCCGAGCTCAGGGCGAGGGCCGCGGCAAGGGCTTCGCGTTGGGGGGCTGGGATCCGGTCGAGCTCGCCGATCGCGGGGCGGAGCAGTTGCAGCAGACCGCCGAACGGGATCTCGCGCTCCGCCTCGGTCCCCCGGGCCCGGAGCAGGCGAAGGCCCGCGGCGAGTGTCGCCGCCTCGTCCACGAGAGCCGTCTTCCCGATCCCCGGTTCCCCGGTGATCAGAAGCACGCCACTGGTTCCCACCCGCGCCCCCGCGACCAGCCGTTCGATCGCCCGCCGCTCGGCCTCCCGCCCGATCAGCATGTCTCGCAGTGTAGGTCTCCTACTAGGTGGGTCACCTGATGCGATCGAGATCCGTCCGCTCCTAGGTTCGCCGTATCAGAGCAAGCAGGAGGGGAATTGAAATGACCATTGCGATCGACAACGACAAGCTGATGGGGCTGGTGTTCCAGGCGGTGGGCGAGGTGGGCGCGACGTTGAACGCGGCGCTCGTCGTCATGGGTGACCGGCTGGGCTATTACCACGCCCTCGCCGGCGCAGGCCCGACCTCGCCCGCCGAACTGGCCGAGCGGACCAACACCAGCGAGCACTACACCCGCGAATGGCTGAACGCGCAGGCCGCCGGCGGCTACGTCGAGTACGACCCAGAGACCGACAGGTACGTGCTGCCACCTGAGCAGGCCGTGGCGCTGACGGATTCGAACAGCCCCGCGTTCCTGCCGGGCTTCTTCCAGATCGCGCTCGGCACCGTGCACAACACCACCCAGACGATCGAGGCCGCTCGCAGTGGTGCGGGGATCGGCTGGAACGAGCAGGACTCCGATGTCCACATCGGCTGCGAACGCTTCTTCCGTCCCAGCTACAACGCGAATCTGCTGTCGAGCTGGCTGCCTGCCCTGGACGACGTGGTCGGCAAGCTCGAACGTGGTGCACGCGTGGCGGACATCGGCTGTGGGCACGGGTCTTCGACGATCCTGATGGCCGAGGCCTTCCCGAACTCCACCTTCATCGGCTCGGACTACCACCCGGAGTCGATCGAGACTGCTCGAGCGCGTGCCGCCGAGGCCGGGGTGAAGGCCGAGTTCGAGGTGGCGCCGGCCACGCAGTACAGCGGATCGGGCTTCGATCTGGTGACGACGTTCGACGCGCTGCACGACATGGGCGACCCGGTCGGCGCCGCGCGCCGCGTCCGTGAGTCGCTGGCACCGGACGGCACCTGGATGGTCGTCGAACCGATGGCCGGCGACCGGGTCGAGGACAACCTGAACCCGATCGGGCGCGCGTACTACGGCTTCTCGACCCTGCTCTGTACTCCGGGATCGCTGTCGCAGGACGTCGGTCTGGCCCTCGGGACCCAGGCTGGTCCGGCACGGATCCGCGACGTCACCACAGCCGCGGGATTCACCCGGTTCCGGACGGCAGCCGAGACGCCGTTCAACCTGGTCTTCGAAGTACGGCCCTGAGTCAGTAGGCGGGTAGGGGGAACCGCGGATGACCGCGAAACCGGAGGGACCCGCGTGCTCGGCCGATCATGAGGGGACGGTCGAGCGCGACGGGGTGACCATCGCTTACAGCGTGTACGACGAACCCGCCGGCGACAGGGGGTCCGGCGGGCCGACGATCGTGCTGCTGCCAACGTGGTCGATCGTGCCGTCGCGGATCTGGAAGGCGCAGGTGCCGTACCTGGCCCGGCACTTCCGGGTGGTCACGTTCGACGGTCGCGGGTCGGGCCGGTCGAGTGCGCCGATCGGAGCGGCGGCGTACTCCGATGCCGAGGTCGTCGCGGACACCCTCGCGGTACTGGACGCCACGGGCACGGAATCCGCCGTGCTCGTGGGGTTCTCGCGAGGGTGTCCGTGGGCGGTGCAGGTCGCGCTCGAGCAGCCCGACCGGGTGCTCGGGATCATCTGCATCGCCTCCGCGGCCGGGCTGGTTCCGGCCCAGGTGAAACGCGACCGCTGGGCGTGGAACGACCGGCACTACTGGCTCGAAGGCGACTACGACGACTTCCTGGAGTTCTTCTTCGGGCGAGTCTTCAGCGAGCCGCACTCCAGCAAGCAGATCGAGGACGCGATCGGTTGGGGACGGGGAATCGACCCGGCACGGCTCGTCGACACCGAGGAAGCCCGGCAGAACCGGTTGCCTGGTGTTCCCGACCTGGCGTGTCCCGTGCTGGTCATCCACGGTTCGAGCGACCACGTCCAAGCCCGCCTGGACCGCCACAACGCCGGCCAGGCCGCTGCCGGCCGTCATCCACTGCGTGTCGGGTCGCCACCTCTCGTACTCCGAAGCCTCGGACCCCGCCGTCCTCGCCGACTCCATCGCCAAAGCCCTCGCCCAAGAGATCACCTACCTCCCCGTCCCCACCACCGGCGCCCAAATCGCCGCCACCCACCTGGCCGCCCTCCTCTAATACGCCGGACACCGCGGCAGCTTCCGCTTTCCGCCGGCAAGCAAACTCCGGGCGACCCCACCTGTGAATACCCCTCGGCCCATTCGCCCCGACGCGGCTGGCAGGTTGTTTCGTCGGCTGGCGCCAAATAGGCCGCTACCGGCCAAAAGACCCGGTATCGGGCCGGCCAGGCTCGACCCGGTGGCCAGGCTCGACCCGGTGGCCAGGCTCGACCCGGTGGCCAGGCTCGACCCGGTGGCCAGGCTCGACCCGGTGGCCAGGCTCGACCCGGTGGCCAGGCTCGACCCGGTGGCCAGGCTCGACCGGGTGGGCGAGCCGGGCCCGGGGCCGAGCCTGGCTCGGGCCCGGTTCGGGGGTTCGGGTGTACCGACGAACAGGTAGTGGTCGCCCGATCCGGTGATCGTGCCGGTACTGCAGGCGGTACGCCGGGCGGGGGTTGCGACTACGTCCTGTCGGTCGGTACACCCCAACCCCAACCCCCGAACCGGCCCCGGACCCGGGTTGGGGCCGCGACCTTGTGCACGGCCCAGTCGTTTCGCGGCCCGGGAAACGACTGAGCCGTGCACAAGGTCGCCGACTTCACCCGGGGGTTGAGCCATACGTGTCACCCCGGGCTGTGTGCCCACACCTCTGGGCGGCTCCGGGATAGCTGCGTTCTTGTCCCTGGTCGGGGTGGTGCGGGTCAGGAGCCGAAACTTGTTTCGATCCCGAAGGGACGCCAAAGGCGCTCTTGACGCGCACCGGCACGACCAGCACCATCACGCAGCCGGGGACGCCGACCACCCGCACCTACCGCCAGCGCCCAACCACCCGCACCTACAACCCCCGCGTGGGACCACCCGCGCCTGCCCCGCAGTTACGGACGCAATCCCATCCACGCCCCGAGGATTGACAGATAGTTCACCCTTTGGTGAAGTGTTAGGCGTGTTGACGACGACGTTCGGAGCGCTGGCTGACCCGACCCGGCTGGCGATCGTGACGCGGCTCAGCCGGGGAGAGTCGACGATGGGTCAGTTGGCGGCGCCGCACGACCTCACCTTGCCGGCGATGACCAAGCATGTCGGCGTACTCGTGGACGCCGGGATGGTGACCCGGCGCAAGGTGGGCCGGACGGTCGTCTGCACGCTCCGGCCGGAGGCTCTGTCCGAGGTTCAGGCCTGGCTCGGGGACCTCACGGCGTACTGGAACAGCACGATCGACCGACTGGAAGACCTTCTGCAGGCGAGCGACGATGAGCACTGACATCCGGATCGAACGACACCTGCCGGCCACGATCGAGCGGGTGTACGACGCGTGGTCACGGCCCGAGTTGCTGACCCGGTGGTACTGCCCGAACCCCGCGCTGGACCTGAAGGTCGAAGCGGACGTGAGCGTCGGCGGCAACTACGTGGTGACCATGGGACCACATGTGGTGCGCGGCAACTACCTCGAGGTGAAGCCGCCGCACCTGCTCGCGTTCACCTGGAAATGGGACTCGGACGACGGCGAACCTTCCCAGGTCCGGGTCGAGCTGTCCGAGGTGGACGGCGGTACGCGGATGCTGCTCAGCCACACCGGCCTGAGCACCGCCGAAGACGCGTCCGGTCACCTGCAGGGCTGGGAGATCGAACTCGACCGCCTGGTCGCGCTGCTCACCGTCCCCCAGCCCGATCCCGCGGCCTGAGACCACGCTCGCCACCAGCAGATGGAGTTTGTCCGGGGCAAAAGTCGAGCCCCGGGCGGCAACCCGGGGCTCAGGATGGGTGGATGGCGGCGGAATCAGCTGCCGGACTTGCGCCGGAACTGGCGCTTCTGCTTGTCGTTGTGCGCCTCGCCGACGCCCTCGCGCCGCGTCCCGCTGCCGGGGTGCGACTCGTGGTGCGCGTTCTTCTTGGCGAGCGCCTCGCGGAACTTCTTCTGCAGATCGTCCTGCGCCGGCTTGCTGGGCTTGTCGCTCATACCGTCTCCTTCACAAACCGTCAGGCGTACGGGCTCTAGCTAACCAAGTGTGACGGCCATGACGCCAGCCATTAACGCCGGGGTACGCCTCCGGCTTCTGCATCGCCACCGACCGCGCCGGCCTCCCTCGCGCACCAGCCCCGGACCGCCGACACTCATCAAGCACCCCGTCGGGCGCGTCTCGGCCCGGCGCCCAGCCTGGATCACCCTTGTATTTCAAGCGTTTGAGCCCGAAATGTGAGTGCTGGAAGTCCGCCGCCCGGTTTGGTACTCCCGAGTACATTAGGTTTCACGGCCCCAGGACCGAAGCAGGCAGCGCGACTAGCCCAGATGAGCGAGGCAGTCGGCCCCAGCAAGTCCTCATCGAGCACAAACCACCTGCTCCAGCCGACCCCGACCGCACCTGCGGTTCCCCTGACAGGTCAGGGTGCCGGGTGAGCTACATTCCCCTGCCCCGGCACCCTGGCCGCTCCACCCCTCAGCCTCGGGACGCGATGAAGACGAACTCGCGTCCCGGCCGGTCAGGAGCATCCCGTACTTCGTCCACCACGAAGCCCGCGGACTTCAGCGAGCGCTCGACCTCCGCCCGGCTCCGGAAACGCAACGTCGAGTCCGAGGTGATCACCGCGCCGTCCGATGCGAAGACGAACGTGTGCCGGAACGACACCAAGGGCTCCCTCACCGATGTCACGTCACACCAGGTCTCGACAGCACCCACCCCGGGGATGTCGGCCACCTGGTAAGTCTCCGCGCGGTTCCACTCCAGCCAACCCTTCCGCGCCGGATCCCGCGTCTCGAAGACGAACCGCCCACCCGGCACGAGCGCATCCCGTACGCCGTGCAGCGTCGCGCCCCACTCGGTATCCGCCACGAAAACCTGGGCCACGTTCCCCGTCATGGTCGCCAACTCCACCCGCAACGGCGGAAGCGCAGTGGCATCCCCAAGCACCCACCGCACCCGCTCCGCAAAGTCCTTGCTCCGGGCTACTTCGAGCGAAGCCTCAGCCGGGTCGACGCCGACTACCTCCACTCCACGCGCAGCCAGCAGACAGGCGAACGTCCCCGTCCCGCACCCCACATCCAGCACCCGCGAGGCCCCGAACTCCTCGACGATCGCCGCGTAGACCTCAAGGTCGCCGCGATCCGGATCGAGCGGATCATAGATCTCCGCCAACCGACGATCTTCAAAAATAGGATCAGCCACGGCCCGACACTACGGACGTCCGCGCACCGGCGAAACAGGGTTTCGGCGCTGCTGAACTACTCAACGACGAAACTATTCGTCATTAAGGACTTCCAAGCCACAGCGCCGAGCGTCAGACGTTGAAGCGGAATTCGACCCCCCTCCGACGGTTGGTACTCCAGCCGGAGTGTCATCTTGCGGGGACAGGCCCGGATTGCCAGCACTCACAGCCAACCTGGGGGTCCTGGTCGCGAGCAGGCCGCACGCTCGGCTGGAGGCAATCAGCTGCGGTTGATGTGCGTTGGCGCTGCGGGGCTCACGAACCCGCCGAAACCACGCCGCCATTGATCAGCACCCGACTCGGTGGCGCGCAGCGGTCACGAAGCGGCGACCTTAAACACCAAACAGGGACCGCGGACACGAAATAACGTGTACAAGGTCCCCACTACCTGTCCCAGGCCCCCACTCTTGGTCAGGGCCGCACCCCCCAGCCCTTCGCGGCCCACTGCCGAAAGGCATCATCACGAACTACGGCTGTCGTATTAGAAAACATTTCAGCGCTCACCGGCATTCACCATCGACTGCTCCGCGCAGGCCATCATCCGTTCCCCAACCGCCGGCCGCGCCCCGCTCGGAGATCAGCGCCGTGATGAGCGTCGATCTCTATAGGATGCCGCCATGACCGTGAGAATGGACAACGTCGGCATCGTCGTCGAGGATCTCGCTGCGGCGGTCGAGTTCTTCCGCGAGCTCGGACTCGAGCTCGAAGGGCAAACCGTAGTGGAGGGAGAGTGGGCCGGACGCGTCACCGGCCTGGGGTATCAGCGCGTCGAGATCGCGATGATGCGCACGCCGGACGGCCATGGCCGGCTCGAGCTCTCGCGCTTCCTCGAGCCATCCGTCATCGCCGATCATCGCAACGCCCCGGTGAACGCCTTGGGCTACCTCCGCGTCATGTTCGCAGTGGACGATATCGATGAGACTCTCGGCCGCCTGCGCAAGCACGGCTCGGAACTCGTCAGCAACGAAGTGGTCCGCTATGAAGATGTGTACCGCCTCTGCTACGTGCGTGGGCCCGAAGGCATTCTCATCGGACTCGCCCAGGAGCTCAGCTGAGATCCGGGCACCGGCCTTAAGGACTCAGTCCCGCCTTGAGCCGGGCTCGGCGCCGCAGGCGCAAAGGCGAACCTTGGCGCGGCATGGCTGGCACCATCACGATCTGCAGCGATTCGGAGACCGAGCACGCCCTGGATGTTCTGCCCCATGACGGCAGCTCCCGCTCGGCTGCCATCCGCCAAGCCGTACTTGAAGCCGCGCTGCGCAAGGACCGGGGCCGCGGCGATGCGTCGGGCTGTTCTGCGAATGCCGCTCGGCGAACCGGACGGCATCGACATCGCCGCTGAGGTCGCCCGCAACCGCGAGGACGACCGCTGATGATCTATCTCGACTCGGCCGCCGTCGTGAAACTCGTCCCCGCCGAGGTCGAGACACAGGCGTTGCGCGACTGGCTCGATGAACGGGCAGAGACCGGGTGGACGGGTTCGGTTCTGGCGGAGATCAAGTCGTCGCGGGCGCTGGCACGCCACGCCCCACAAGCCGTCGCCCGACTCCCCCAGTCCTCGACCTGATCGAGTTGGTGGAACTGGACGCAGGCATTCGTATTCTGGCCCAGACCGTGAAACCAGCGACGGTATGGAGCCTGTACGCCATTCACCTCGCGACGGCTCTCCGCATCCGCCCGCGGCTCACCTCATTCATCACGTACGACAAACGACTGGCCGATGCCGCCCAGGCAGCCGGACTGACCGTCGACATGCCCGCCTGAGACGCCTCTCCGCCACGGCATTCTGACCGGGTCAGGCGTTACACGTTGAAGCGGAACTCCACTAGGTTGCGCGCTGGAGCAACGTGTGGACGCCTCGTTTGGGCGTACGGCCGGACAGACCCACGCGTTCTGGTGGACTCGACCTTGGCGGTCATTTGCGCCGCCAGAACGTTGGGCGCCACCAATAGAGGACCGCGGAGTCGTCGGGCCACGGGCGTTCCTGAACACCTTGTGATTCGAAGTGATCCCGCTCCCCATCGATGGGACGCCAACCTTCGTCGACCCGATCGGCAGCCTCGGGACCACGCACATTGCTGACGAAGCGCTCTTCCATCGCTCCGAACCGCGCGAAGTTTCGCTGGGAATCTCGCAGAGACGGGCGATTGGCGCCGCCGGTCCAGTCTGGCCAGCGAAGCTGGATCGCGTCGTCTTCCCAGAAGCAGATCGAGCAGATCTCGTAGGATCCGGCGGGCTCGGAGAACACAAGGTATCCACAGCACGGACAGGGGTAGAGGTCGTCCACGCATGACATGCTCACAGAAGTGCCCGGCCGTCGACCACTCTGTGCGGACAGAGAGCTAAAGAAATCGGCTACACATTAAATCTGAATTCGACTACGTCGCCGTCGGACATGATGTAGTCCTTGCCTTCCATCCGGACCTTGCCGGCGGCTTTGGCGGCGTTCATGGAACCGGCTTCGACCAGGTCGTCGAAGGAGACGATCTCGGCCTTGATGAAGCCGCGCTGGAAGTCCGTGTGGATGACGCCGGCCGCCTCCGGGGCGGTCGCGCCCTTGCGGATGGTCCAGGCGCGGGATTCCTTCGGGCCGGCCGTGAGGTACGTCTGCAGTCCGAGGGTCTCGAAACCGACCCGCGCAAGCACGTCCAGGCCCGGCTCCTCGACGCCCATCTCCGCGAGCATCTCGCGGGCCTCTTCCTCGTCGTCGAGCTCGACCAGTTCGGCCTCGAACTTGGCGTCCAGGAAGATCGCCTCGGCCGGGGCGACCAGGTCCCGCATCTGCTGCTTCAGCGCCTCGTCGGCAAGCTCGTCCGCGTCGCAGTTGAAGACGAACAGGTACGGCTTGGCGGTCATCAGCATCAGCTCGCGGATCGCGTCGCGGTCCACGTCGGTGGCGATGATCGGCGTACCGGCTTCCAGGTGCTTCTGCGCCGCGCGGACGGCCTCGAGAACGACCGCGTTCTCCTTCTTCAGCCGGGCTTCCTTCTCCAGCCGCGGGATCGCCTTCTCGACGGTCTGCAGGTCGGCCAGGATCAGCTCGGTCTGGATGGTGGAGATGTCGTCGGCCGGCGAGACCTTGCCGTCGACGTGGGTGACGTCGTCGTCGCGGAACACCCGGGTGACCTGGCAGATCGCGTCGGACTCGCGGATGTGGCTGAGGAACTTGTTGCCCAGACCCTCACCCACGGAGGCGCCGCGGACGATGCCGGCGATGTCCACGAACTGCACCGTCGCCGGGATGATCTTGGCCGAGCCGAACACCTCGGCGAGCTTGCCCAGCCGCGCGTCCGGGACGCCGACCACGCCGACATTGGGCTCGATCGTGGCGAACGGATAGTTCGCCGCGAGCACGTTGTTCTTGGTCAGCGCGTTGAAGAGGGTGGACTTGCCCGCGTTGGGGAGCCCGACGATTCCGATGGTGAGTGCCACGGGCGTCAAGAGTACGCGGCTCCCCCCGCCCCACCCCAATCCGACGACCCCACCCCGGTACTGCGAACCCCGCACGCGGCCGATCCGTCGCACCGGCGCCAGTACCGCGCACCGCCCGCGGCCCGCCGATCCCGTCGTACCGGATCGTCCTGCGAACCGCCTGCGCCCGACGCCCCCGTAGTACGAGGATCAGATGACGAAGGACTCCAGTTCGGCGCCGTACCAGCGGGTCGTGCGGCCGAGGGAGCGCATGCCGAGGCGTTGACAGACCGCGAGGGACGCGGTGTTGTCGGGCCGGACCACCGCGTAGATCTCGCCGAGTCCCGCCTTGAAACCGTGCGCGATCGCCGCTCGCGCGGACTCGGTGGCGAGCCCGCGGCCCCACGCGTCCGGGTGGAAGTGCCAGCCGACCTCCACCTCACCCTTGCCCTCCGTGGAGTCCGACGGCTCGGGCAACGGCACGAGGAGGACCGTGCCGGCGACTGTGCCGGACGACTTCTCCTCGACGGCCCACACGCCGTACAGCGGGTCCTGGTTGCGCTCGTTCCAGCGTTCGATCACGCGCGAGGCGCTGTCGCGATCCGTCATCACCTTGGGGTCGGCCCCGAGCCAGCGCGACACCTCCCAGCGCCGGTAGATGTCGAACACCCGGTCGCCGTCGCTGTCGGCCCAGTCGCGCACGACCAGCCGATCGGTCTCGAACACCACCTTGGGATCCATGCAGGCCCTTCCCGTCGCCCTGGGCACGAGATCTACCCAGCGTGGCAGTCGCCCGCAAGCGAATCGACCAAGCTGTGACCACTTGGAGAGCTAAGGTCCTGTAATGCCAGGGGGATCGTCACGCATCGTGTTCGCTTGCTCGCAGCTGATCAGGTTCGGCTGGACGCAACTCGTGTCCTGCCTGTTCCCGTTGATGCTGTTCGCCGGCCTTGCCGCCTCGAAGTACGTCGCGCTGCCCATCCCCCGCTACGACGCTCTGCTGCTCTACTGCCTGGGCTTGACCTTCCTTTTCTGGTTGATCCGGCTGGAGACTTGGCGGGAGATCGCGGTGATCTTCGGGTTCCACCTGGTCGGGCTGGCGCTGGAGCTCTTCAAGGTGCAGGTGGGCTCCTGGCAGTACCCGGGTGACGCGTACACGAAGGTCGCCGGGGTGCCGCTGTTCGCGGGGTTCATGTACGCCGCGGTCGGTAGCTACATCTGCCAGGCCTGGCGACGGTTCGACCTCCGGGTGAGCGGATACCGGCCGCTGCTGACGACCGCCCTCGCACTGCTGATCTACGCGAACTTCTTCACCCACCACTGGATGGTGGATCTGCGCGCCCCGATCGCGATCGCGCTGCTCGTCGTACTGCGGCGCACGTGGGTCTTCTACACCGTGGGCGTACGGCGGTACCGGATGCCGCTGGCTCTCTCCTTCGCGCTGATCGGGTTCTTCCTCTGGATCGCGGAGAACGCGGGCACGTTCCTCGATGCGTGGAACTACCCCGACCAGGTCGATGTCTGGCGGTTGGTGCACCCGGCCAAGTTCGGCGCGTGGGCGCTGCTCGTGACCATGAGCTTCGTGCTGGTGGCGAGCGTGAAGTCGTTGGAGGGAAGGCTTTATCACCGCGGCACCCTCGCAACAGTGGCGACTCCGAAGGCCACTGAGATCTCTCCGCAACAAGAGGATGCGAACCAGATCAGGAGCTGAGGCGTCTCTTCAGTTGTGAGGCTCCTGAGGGGGAGCGACTGGGGAACATCCGCCTGATCGAGGAGCATCGCCATGTCCAGAAAGCTTGCTGCCGTCTTCGCCACCGGCGTGGCAGCCGTCCTGGTCGTCGGTTCGCTGGTCGCCGTCGCGCTGGGACGTTCGCACCAGCCGCAGCCGACTTCCGCATCCAGCGCACCGAGCTCGACACCAACGCTGCTTGACGTCCCGAGGACGACGCCGAGCAACAAACCGGGCAACAGCGCCGGCAGTCCTGCAGCGGACCCGACCGCGGCCGCTGCCGCAGGCAACAAGAAGGTGCTCTTCTTGAGCTTCGACGACGGTCCGGACCCGGTCTGGACGCCGGAGGTGCTCGAGGTTCTGCAGCGGCACGGCGCGCACGCGACATTCTTCGAGCTCGGCGCCATGCAGAACGCGCATCCCGGCCTGCGTGAGCAAGTGCTTGCCGCGGGCAACACCATCGGCAGCCACTCGATCTCGCACAAGCAGTTGACCGCGATCTCCGCGGCCGGCCGGCACCACGAGATCTTCGACGGCCCGCGGTCCAAGTGCTTCCGCCCGCCGTACGGCGCCTCGAACCCGAAGGTTCGCGCGGACATCACGGCAGCCGGGATGACCCAGGTGCTGTGGGACGTGGACCCGCGGGACTGGGACCGGCCCGGCGTCAACGCGATCGCGAACGACATCCTGCATCACGCCCACCGGCGCAACATCATCTTGATGCACGACGGCGGCGGCGACCGCAGCCAGACGGTCGCGGCGCTGGACCGGGTGCTCCCGATCCTGAAGGCACAGGGCTATTCGTTCCCCGCCATGGATTGCTGACCTCGACCGACCGCGGATTTCCACCGGCCGGGCACGCGTTCCCACGCCCGGCCGCTGCCGATTCCGGAAATTGTCGGCGCCGTCTGCCACTGTCTGTGACATGACCGGTACGACGCTGTTGATGGTGCTGCTCTTCCTCGTGGTCGGGTTGTTGCTCGGCGCGGTGTTCGGCGTGCTCTGGTCCCGCGGACGGGACGGCGCCGAGCTGGCCCGGATCACCGCGGAGCGCAATGCCGCCGAGGACCGGGTGGTCGAGCTGACCCAGGAGCGGCACTCCGTCGGTCAGCAGATCTCCGGTCAGGCCGTGGTGAAGGACTCCCTGGATCGGCTGCACGCCCAGCTCAACCAACTGGAGAAGGGCCGCGCCGCCTGGCAGAGCGAGCTCCACCAACAGGTCAACGAAGTCCGGATGAGCGGCGAGGCGCTTCGTCGCGAGACCGCCTCCCTGTCGACCGCCTTGCGAAAACCGCAGGTGCGAGGACGATGGGGCGAGCTGCATCTGAGGCGCACGGTGGAGCTGGCCGGCATGGTCGCGCACTGCGACTTCACCGAGCAGACGTCCACCGTCACCGAGGACGGGCTGTTGCGCCCGGACATGGTCGTCAGGCTTGCCGAGGGCAAGAATCTGGTGGTCGACTCCAAGGTCCCGCTCGCCGCCTTCCTCGAAGCAGCCGAGAGCGACGACGCCGACTTCCGCGAGGAGCGTCTCCGCGCCCACGCGAGACACCTCAGGACGCACGTCGACCAGTTGTCCGCCAAGGCCTACTGGTCGCGGCTCTCCTCGACGCCCGAGTTCGTCATCTTGTTCGTGCCCGGTGAGTCGTTCCTGTCCGCCGCGCTGGATGTCGAGCCTTCACTGCTCGAGTATGCCGCCGAGCGCCGGGTGATCCTCGCGACGCCGACGACGTTGATCGCCACCCTCCGCGCGGCCGCCTACGCCTGGAACCAGTCCGCGTTGACCGAATCGGCCCAGCAGGTGTTCGAGCTCGGCCGCGAACTGTATGAGCGACTCAGCACCATGGGCGATCACCTCGGTCGGGTCGGGCGCTCGCTGACCTCGGCCGTGGATGCCTACAACCGCACGGTCGGCTCGTTCGAGAGCCGCGTCTTCACCACCGCCCGCAAACTCCGCGACCTGCATGTCACCGAGGCCGAGCTCGAAGCCATGGAGGTGATCGAGGCCTCGGTCCGTCCCCTCACCGCCCCGGAACTCCTGGCCCTCGAGGAAACCACGCCTGAGGACTCCACCCGCCGCTGGCTCCCCGGCCCCCTGATCGACCGCACCACCCGCGACGACGACCCGCCGGCCCTCCCCGGCTTCGACACCCAAACCGGCTGACACCACAGCCAGCCGGCTTGCCTGTGTCGGCTGGTTGGCATGTCAGGCGTCGGGAATCCGCCAGGGTTCCGGCATTGACAAGGTGGCGGCTCACCTCAAGTATGAGAGCGCTCTCACTCACCCGGTGATTCCACCGTCCCTCACCGGCTGAGCCGTGAGCACCGGTGAGCTCCTGGTCCCCCGGACCAGGAGCCGTGGTCCGCACCTGCCGTCGCGGTCACGAGTTCGCGCCGGAGCAACTGCGACCTGGTAGCGCAGCGGCTTCCGCGAGCCTGCCGGTGCTCCGCCTTCTCTCGCATGGGACAAACCTGAGGAGGAGTCGTGCGCATCAAACACAAACTGCTGGCGGTTCTCGCCGCCGCTGCAACCATCGCCGCCGGATTCACCGCCATCGTCGCGGCTCCGGCCGAGGCCGTACCGACCACCATTCCGCTGAAGATCTCCAACAGCTCGGGCCGGACCGACCCGGTCTACATCTACAACCTCGGCACCTTGCTCTCGACCGGGCAGCAGGGCTGGGCCGATGCCGCCGGCAACTTCCACCCCTGGCCCGCAGGAGGCAACCCACCCACTCCCGCACCGGACGCGTCGATCGCCGGCCCCGCGAACGGCCAGTCGATCACCATCCGGATGCCGAAGTTCTCAGGCCGGGTCTACTTCTCCTATGGCCAGAAGCTCGTCTTCAAGCTGACCACCGGCGGTCTGGTGCAGCCCGCGGTCCAGAATCCGAGCGACCCGAACAGGAACATCCTGTTCAACTGGACCGAGTACACGCTGAACGATTCCGGCCTGTGGATCAACAGCACCCAGGTCGACATGTTCTCGGCCCCGTACGCCGTCGGCGTGCAATTGGCGAACGGGACCACCAAGAACACCGGGCATCTCAAGGGCGGCGGTTACAACGGGTTCTACAACGCGCTGCGCGGTCAGCCGGGTGGTTGGGCGAACCTGATCCAGACGCGCTCCGACGGAACCATCCTGCGCGCACTCGCCCCGACGTACGGGGTCGAGACCGGGTTGCTGCCCGCCTCTGTGATGGACGACTACGTCAACCGCGTGTGGACGAAGTACAGCTCGCAGACCCTGACGGTGACGCCGTTCACCGACCAGCCGAACACCAAGTACTTCGGCCGCGTGTCGGGCAACGTCATGAACTTCACCAACAGCTCCGGCGCGGTGGTCACCTCGTTCCAGAAGCCCGACTCGGCCAGCATCTTCGGCTGCTACAAGTTCCTGGACGCACCGAACGACCTGGTTCGCGGGCCGATCTCGCGCACCCTCTGCGCCGGCTACAACCGGTCCACCCTGCTGGTGAACCCGAACCAGCCGGACACGAGCTCCGCGAACTTCTACACCGACGTGGTCACCAACCACTACGCGCGCAAGATCCACGCCCAGATGGCCGACGGCAAGGCCTACGCCTTCGCCTTCGACGACGTCGGCAACTACGAGTCCCTCGTCCACGACGGCGACCCGCAGCAGGCCTACATCACCCTCGACCCCTTCAACTGACCCCACCCTGGCCACCCCGGGTCCCCGCCAGCTGCCCGGCCGGGACCCGGGGTCCCGCGTTGCCCGACTGACCTGCCCCACCTGTGCGTCGAGGTTGTCAGCTCTCGTCCCGCGCTCTGGTCGATCCGGCCGATGCCGGTCCCAGCCCTTGACGCGGAGTTCGGTTAGTGGCAGCTTACGGTTCGTGGGAACTTACGGAACGATGGCGGACTCGGTCCTGGATGCGCTGGGGGATCCGACGCGCCGCAAGATCCTCGAGACGTTGCGGCGGGGCGGGCCGAGTTCGGTTGCCGGGCTGGCTGAGCGGGTGCCCGTGAGTCGGCCGGCGATTTCGCAGCATCTGAAGGTGCTCGGCGGAGCAGGACTTGTGAGCTACGAGTCGCAGGGCACGCGGAACATCTACCAGGTCGATCGCGCCGGGCTGAGCGACCTGCGGACCTGGCTCGACCAGTTCTGGGACGACGCGCTGGATGCCTTCGCCGAGCACGTGCGCCGGGTCGAGGGTTCACCCGCCGCCCGCGTAGGCAGTACAGGCATGAAGGAGAGACGGGCATGAGCATCAACCAAGAACTGGCGCCGTTGGTGAAGGGCGTGTGGGTGCCGACGTCGCCTCAGCGTGCGTTCGACCTGTTCACGCGTGAGATGTCAGCCTGGTGGCCGCTGCGGACTCACTCGGTCGGCGAGGAGAAGGCGACAGAGGTGCGGCTCGAAGGGGCCGTCGGTGGGCGGATCGTCGAGTACGACGAGGACGGTCCGCTCGAGCTCTGGGGCACCGTGTCGGACTGGGATCCGCCGCAGACGGTGAGCTTCAGCTGGCATCCGGGCAGCGATCCGAAACAGGCCGGGCACGTCACGGTCACCTTCAGGCCTGTCGACGGCGGCACCGTGGTCGAGCTGACCCACACCGGCTGGGAACGTCGCCCCGACGGCGCCGCGGCCCGGGCAGGCTACGACTCAGGCTGGGACTACGTGCTCGACTTCTACGTGACCCACGCCCGATAGTGGGCGGATGGCGAACGCACCGGTCGATCCGCGCGCAGTAGAGGTATCACTGCGGCCGCACGGCGAGTCCGTGATGCTGCCGCGCGAGGCTTACACCGATCCGGACGTGCTCGCCTGGGAACGGCGGAACTTCTTCGCCGCCCACTGGACCTGCCTCGGCCGAACCGACGAACTAGCCGCCGGTACTACGCATCGCGCGACGGTCGTCGGTGACGTCCAGGTGATCCTGACCTTCGGGGATCGCCCACGCGCGTTCGCCAACACCTGCCGGCACCGCGGTCACGAACTCCTCCAGCAGGGCGGTTCGAGCGACAGGCGCTCGGTGGTCTGCCCGTACCACGGCTGGTCGTACGAATTGGACGGCGCGGTGAAGGCGGCACCACGGATGGGCGACACCTTCGATCCCGCGCCGTACGGGCTGGTCGAACTGCCCAGCGAGGTGTGGCACGGCTGGTTCTTCGTGAACGCGCTCGCCACGGCACCCCCGTTCGCGGAGCACCTCGGCGGTCTGACCGACCTCGTCGCGCCGTACCGGCCCGAGGCACTGACGCTGAAGGCGCGGCACAGCTACGAGGTGGCGTCCAACTGGAAGACGATCGTGGAGAACTACCACGAGTGCTACCACTGCCCGCTGATCCACCCGGAGCTGTGCAAGGTGTCGCCACCAAACTCGGGCGACAACTGGAACCTTCCCGGCGCCTGGGTGGGCGGCCTGATGGACCTCCGTCCAGGAGTCGAGACGATGTCGCTCGACGGGCGCTCCCTCGGAACTGCCTTGCCTGGTGTGGATCCGCGGACGGTGAACTACCTCGGCCTGTTTCCGAATCTGCTGATCTCGCTGCACCCGGACTACGTGATGACGCACCGCCTCGAGCCGCTGTCGCCGGGGCTGACCGCGATCGAGTGCTCGTGGTACTTCCCGCCCGAGGTGGCCGACCCGTCGTACGCGGTCGAGTTCTGGGACGTGACCAATCGGGAGGACTGGGCCGCCTGCGAGTCGGTCCAGCGCGGCGCCGAGTCGCCGCACTTCCGGCCCGGACCCCTCGCGCCGGCCGAGGATGCCGTCCATCAATGGGTGACGATGATCGCCCGCGGCTATCTGGGCAAGCCCTTCAACCAGTAGTCCCGCCGCGGGTCGTGTACGGTCTACGACTCCGGGCAACTCAACCTTTCGGGTGGGCCACGTCATCCCACTAGCTGACCGGGTCATGCAGCTGGGGGGACACGACGATGGATCCAGGATTGGACAGCGAGTTCGCGAATTTCGTGGACGGGCGGTTCACCGCCCTGCAACGCTTCGGCTACCTGCTCACCGGTGAGTGGCACCTGGCGGAGGACCTGGTCCAGACCTCGCTGGCGAAGGTGTGGTTCAAGCGCAGGTCACTGCGCAGTGCCGGCGCGATGGAGAGCTACACCCGCACGGTGATGGTGAACACCAACATCCAGTGGTGGCGGCGCAAGTGGAAGGGCGAGACCCCGACCGAGGTTCTGCCCGAGCCCTCGGCACCCTCGCAGTACGGGGCCGTCGACGACCGCGACGAGTTGCTCCGGGCCCTGGCTGAACTCCCCCGCCGGACCCGGGCAGCGCTGGTCCTTCGCTACTTCGAAGACCTCGCCGACGCCGACATCGCCCAGATCATGGGGTGCTCCGCCAGCACCGTCAAGAGCCACATCTCGCGTGGCCTCGCCCGGCTCCGCGAACACCAGCTGCTGACCGACATCGATTCACAGCCGACCACCGCCCGAAAGGAGGGCTGACACATGACCGACGAGCTGAAGGACAAGCTCCAGCAGTTGGTGTCCGACCCCCCACCGCCGACCGGCCTACCCAGCGATGCCGTCTTCGCGCGCGTCCGGACGGTACGCCGTCGTCGCGCAGGCGGAGCCGCCATCCTGGCAACCGCGGCCGTGCTGGCCGTGGCCGTTGCCGCCGGCAACCTCACGAACCTGAACTCGGCGCCACCCGTGACCAATACCCCCAGCCCGACCCCGATCGTCACAGGCCCTCCGACCATCACGCCGACCTCGCCCGGGTCCCCGGGGTCGGTCGCCGGTTCCATCAACACGCTGCCTCCGGCCGAGAACACGAACACTCTGCCGCCCACCGACCGGTCCTCACCTACCACGAAGCCCTCGTCGCCAACCCCTTCCGCCCCGGCCGCACCACCGGGTCCCTACAAGCTGGACTTCAGCTTCGCGACCTCGACCGACGGCCTGACGGGAAGGATCAACGTCGTCGCGAGCGGCGACGTACTCCTGCCCGAGTTCGAGAAGGGTGGCCTGTTCGAGAGCAGCAACTTCCATGACCACCTGCTGTACTCCGAGTACTGGTGGGGAGACGGCACTCACGTCGTGGAGGACCGGTACGGCGGGATCTTCTGCCCAGCCAAGACCAGCAGCATGAAGAAGGTCAGCGGCAAGGGAGTCCGGCAGATGGCGCCCCACAAGTTCGCCAAGGCCGGCGAGTACCAGTTCGCCTACCGCGTCACCTACTGCACGCCGTCCGGCCCGGTGCAGTTCGCTCGGGCCTGGAACATCACGGTCTTCGACCCCGCGTCGCCCTCCCCGAAGCCTTGATCGGCTGGGTCAGGCGTGGTCGGAGGTGCCGGTGGTGGCCAGGCCGGCGGCCTTGAGATCGGTGCGGAGCTCGCGGGGAAGGGAGAAGACCAGGCTCTCCTCCGCGGTGGTGACTTCCTGAACCTCGCCGTAGCCGCGCTCGGCCAGCCAGCTCAGGACGTCCCGTACCAGCAACTCCGGCACGCTGGCCCCGCTGGTGACGCCGACCGAGTCGACCCCTTCCAGCCAGGCCTCGTCGATCTCGGCCGCGTAGTCGACCAGGTAGCCCGCCTTGGCGCCGTGCTCGACGGCCACCTCGACCAGCCGGACCGAGTTCGAGGAGTTCCGCGAGCCGACCACGATCATCAGGTCCGCGTCCGGAGCCAGCTTCTTCACCGCAGCCTGGCGGTTCTGGGTCGCGTAGCAGATGTCGTCGCTCGGCGGGTCCTGCAGCTTGGGAAAGCGCTCACGCAACCGGCGTACGGTCTCCATCGTCTCGTCCACCGAGAGCGTGGTCTGGGACAGCCAGACGACCTTCTCCGGGTCCCGGACGACCACGTTCGGGACGTCGCCGGGGCCGTCGACCAGGTGGATGTGCTCCGGCGCCTCGCCGCTGGTCCCGATGACCTCCTCGTGGCCCTCGTGACCGATCAGCAGGATGTCGAAGTCAGTGGCAGCGAATCGCTTCGCTTCGTGGTGCACCTTGGTGACGAGCGGGCAGGTGGCGTCGATCGTCTTCAACTGCCGCGCGGCCGCCTCCTGGTGCACCACAGGGGCCACGCCGTGTGCGGAGAAGATCACAGTCTCCCCCTCGGGCACCTGGTCGGTCTCGTCGACGAAGATCGCTCCGCGCGCCTGCAAGGTCTGGACGACGTGCTTGTTGTGCACGATCTCCTTGCGTACGTAGACCGGGGGTCCGTACAAGTCGAGCGCCTTCTCGACCGCCACCACGGCCCGATCCACGCCCGCGCAGTACCCACGCGGCGCCGCGAGGAGCACCCGCTTGGTCTTCAGCGTGGTGGTCGTGCCAGTGGGGTCAGGCTGGGCAGTCATGGCCCCCATCGTACGGGCGGGGTTCAGGCCGCCCGTACGACCGTCTGTGCCGGAGCTTCGGCACTCCGAGTGGTCAGTAGGTGACGCGCGCCGTACAGAGCTGGCCGGTCCTGACATCCCGCGCCGTCCCGACGAAGGCGTCCCGACCGGACCGGTTGGCGGTCCGGAACTCGATCGAGAACGACCCGCTGGGCGCGTGGGTGACCCGCTTGCCACTGAAGACGGCGACGCCGTTGTCGGTGATGCGGACCGCCCAGGTCTGGCCGTTGCGGTTGCTGTCGACCTCCAGTTCGACCTCCATCCGGCCGTTGTCGGGCTTGGCCTTCAGCTTCCAGACCGCGCCGGCCGAGCACTTGCCCCGAGCCTCGGCCCGGGAACCACCTTTGGCCGAGGCGGGCGCGGCACCGGCCAGCGCGATCGTGCCGGCGAGAGCTACGGAGAGGAGGGCGGCGGACACACGGCGGACGTTCATGAGCTGCTCCGTTGGATAGCGGCACCCGATCGGTGAGTGCCTGTGCGGCTCACTGTCCAAGTCTCGTGGTCGGCCCGACAATCGGCCGTTGGTACTAGTACCTGAGGCCGGTCGAACCCCACGCCGTCGGCCGTAGTACCAGGGGACGGGGTCGAACCGGCGGCCTCAGCCGACGAGGGGCGCGCGCCACCACCTGCGCCACCCTGGTGATGCCTCCAGCAATGAATCTGCGAATCGGGGAGCCGCCCGCCCCTGTCCGGACGACTCCCCCTCAGGAGGTGTTCAGTAGCTCAAGAATGAGCCGCTCCCGCCTTTGACGCAAAGGGTTTTCCGCCCACCGGGCGTTCAGCGGCGACGATGCCCGGCCCAGCCGCGGATCGCCCCGAAGTCCGTCGGAGTCAGCCCGCGTCTCGCATCGACCTGGATGTCGTGGCGTTGGTAGCCCGGAGGCGGCGTGATGGCCCGGTGCGGGTTGACGGACCATCGACGTCCAGCAGGAGCAGCGGGCGGTCACGCACGGGACGACGGTATGGGGTGGCGGGGATTGTCGGCGGGTGCCCGTAGAGTCGCTGCGTGGCTTTGGAGACCTCACCAGATGCACCTGCGGCCGTTCGCACGATTGCGAACGGCATTGCGAGCTGGATCAATCAACTGGGCGCGGTGTGGGTCGAGGGACAGCTGACGGACGTGTCGATCGGGCGCGGTACGACGACCGTGTTCGGTACGTTGCGGGACACCGACGCGGACATCTCGTTGCGGTTCACCTGCAACCGTCGCGTCTTCGAGTCGGTCGAACCACCTGTCACGGACGGCTCGCGCGTCGTGGTGAACGCCAAGCCGAACTTCTTCGCCCGGCGCGGCACGCTCGCCCTGGCGGTGAGCGAGATCCGGCACGTCGGCATCGGCGAACTGCTCGCACGGATCGAGCGCCTGAAGCAACTACTCGCGGCCGAGGGACTCTTCGCGGCGTACCGGAAGAAGCCGTTGCCCTTCCTGCCGCACACGATCGGGCTGGTCTGCGGGCGCGACTCGGCGGCCGAGCGCGACGTCCTCGAGAACGCCAAGCGCCGCTGGCCCGCGGTCGCGTTCCGAGTCGAGTACGCGTCGGTCCAGGGACCGTCCGCGGCCGGCGAGGTGATGACCGCGCTCCGGCGGCTCGACGCCGACGAATCCGTCGAAGTCATCGTGATCGCGCGTGGCGGCGGCTCGCTGGAAGACCTGCTGCCGTTCTCGGACGAAGGCCTGCTCCGAGCCGTTTCCCAAGCCCGTACTCCGGTGGTCAGCGCGATCGGCCATGAGCCTGATTCGCCCCTGCTGGATCTGGTCGCCGATCTCCGCGCGTCCACCCCGACGGATGCCGCCAAGCGGATCGTGCCGGACGTTCGTGAGGAGCTGGACGGGGTTCGCCTCCTCCGCGAGCGCGGGCTGCGCGCGATCGCCGGCTGGCTGGATCGCGAACTGCACGCGCTGGCCGCGATCCGGAGCCGGCCGTCGCTGGCGGCTCCCACGACAGACCTGCAGCGCCGTTCGGACGAGGTCGCCGCGCTGGTCGACCGCAGTCGGCGGACCCTGACCCACCGCCTGGATCGCGCGGGCGACGACCTGGCTCACCGGTTGGCGAGTGTGCGGGCGTTGTCCCCCAAGGCGACCCTGGAGCGCGGGTACTCCGTGCTCCAACTGGCCGACGGCACCGCAGTACGGGAAGTAGGCCAGGTGTCGCCGGGTGATCTGCTGCACGCGCGGGTCAGCGACGGCCGATTCGACGTTGAAGTGACCTCGAGACCGAAGGAGAGCCAGTGACCGCCGACCGACCGGAGATTTCGTACGAGCAAGCCCGCGAGGAGCTCGTCGAGGTGGTCCGCAAACTAGAGGCCGGCGGCACGACCCTCGAGGAGTCCCTCGCCCTGTGGGAACGCGGCGAAGAACTGGCCGCGACCTGCCAGCAATGGCTCGACGGCGCCCGCAAACGCCTGGCCGAAGCCCAGGCCGCCCACGCAGACAAGAAGCCCGACTGAACACCGACCACACCCCGCCGGCCCAGGTGCGCGCCTCGCCGGCGCGGGCTGCACCGAGGTGTGGTTGTGGGTGCTCGAGGCCAACGTCCGCGCCCGCGCCTTCTACCGCCGCTACGGCTTCACCGAGACCGCCGACCGTACCCACTCCAGCCTCAACAATCTCCCCGAGCTCCGGCTGCGGCTGGACCTGCGGACCGCCAGCACTCACCAAGGCGGTCCGCAAGGCTGATTCAGGGGACGGTTGAGCGTCGATGCAGGATCTGGCCGACCGTTAGTGAGTGTTGGCGGTCCGCTTGCGGCACCTGCGCGGTTCGCTGGCAGCCTGACGGCCTGGCTCGTAGTGGTCGACCGCCGGCGTGCTGGTGTTCGGGTGGGTCAGGAATTCGTACCCTCGGGGCGGAGTCGGCGGCGGAAGCGGCTGCGGGTGGTCGGGATCGCGGCAGGTGGGACCAGCGGTGGAGTGTCCGGCTGGTACTGCGTGACGAGAGCCTGGTAGTCCTCCCAGTCCTCGACCCGCAGCGGAACGTTGCCGATGGCATCGACATCCGTGACCGGGTGGCGGCCGGCACCGACCAGATGCCAGATGTCGTGGTCGCTCCGCAACTGCCGCAGTTCGCCGAACACCTCCCGGCCGAACCAGAACGGGTGGCCGCGACCGTTGTCGTACCGGCTGACCGCGATCGGCGTGGCGGCCTCCGCGACCAGCGACCAGACTGCGGCCGACGTCACACCCGGCTGGTCGCCCTGCATGACCACGATGCCGTCCGTACGCCGGTCGACCACGTCCAGCGCCGGCACGATCGACGAGCTCCCGGTGTCGGCGTGCGGGGACTCGACCACCCGCGCGCCGTCCAGGTCGACCCGATCACGGACCTGCTCCGAGGCAGTCCCGAGCGTCACGATCAACTGGTCGAACCCACAGTCGCGCGCGGTGTCCAAAGAGGCAGCCAGCAGCGTCTCGCCCTGATAGGACAGCAATTGCTTCGGCACACCGAGTCGCGGCGACCCCTCAGCGGCTAGCACCAAACCGGTGATGAACACGCGGCATCAGCCCCAGACCTGGTTTGAGCCAAGGGGACTAATCACGCCGGGCTCCCTCGTCGATGCCGATCCATTGATCGAACAACGCCGGGGGCGCCATGTCAACCTTGCATAACTGGGCGGGATCAGCGCAAAGAGGCGGCCAGCGTTTCGAGGGCGGGATATCCGGCATTACCGGTGACGATCGTGGTGACACCGGATCCGACCAGGACAAGAGCGTGCTCGTTGTCCCTGTCCAGCAAGGTCTTCCGCTGCCAGACGACGCCCGCCACGCTCGAAGTACCGTCATCCTCGGTCTTGCCGAGCTTGTCGCTCTGGTAGGTCGGGCCGGTCACGTTCGACTGTTCCACGCCGACGTATTTCTTCTTGTCGGTGACAATACCGAGGTGCCAGGTGATCGGGCTTTGCTCGGGCGCGCGGAATTCCACACTGGTTGCCGACCACCCCGACGGCATCGGTCCCGGGCCGCGGACCCAGGGGGCGAGTTTCTTCGCGTCCTGGAGTTGAGCGGTGTATTCGACCGCGCGAACCCGCTCGGATTTCGGCCGCCAGGTGACGATCGCGAGGAACGCGACCACGATCAGACAGGCCAGCATGGCCCAGAACATGTTCGTCAGTGTGCGGGCCTTGGCCCGGTCGGCGTTGTTCTTCGCCCGGTAGGCCGCCGCCTCCGCCCGGACCCGCGCCTGCTCGCGGGCTGCCGCCTCGTCGCGGGTTCCAGCCTCGGCCTCGGCGTGGATCGGCTCCTGACCTGTCGAACTCATGACCCCAGTGTCCCCCGGCTCCGATCTCGGCCGCACACCGGCCGTTGGCTACGATCCGTGGCATGAGCGACCCCACCACACCACCCGCCCATCTCGACGTCGACAAGGACGCGCCCGACCGCAACCTGGCACTCGAGCTCGTCCGGGTCACCGAGGCGGCCGCGATGGCGGCGGGCCGCTGGGTCGGTCGCGGCGACAAGAACGGCGCCGACGGCGCGGCGGTGAACGCGATGCGCACCCTGATCGGCACGGTCGGGATGAACGGGGTGGTGGTGATCGGCGAGGGCGAGAAGGACAACGCCCCGATGCTCTACAACGGCGAGCAGGTCGGCTCCGGCGAAGGCCCTGAGTGCGACGTCGCCGTCGACCCCGTGGACGGGACCACCCTGGTGGCCAAGGGGATGGCGAACGGCATCGCCGTGATGGCGGTCTCGGCACGCGGCTCGATGTACGACCCGTCCGCGGTCTTCTACATGGAGAAGCTCGTGGTCGGCCCTGAGGCCGCGGACGTGGTCGACATCCGGCTGCCGGTGGCGGAGAACATCCGCCGGGTCGCGCGGGCGAAGGGCTCGCCGGTGGACGACGTCACCGTCGTCCTGCTGGACCGGCCGCGCCACGAAGACCTCGCCGCGCAGATCCGGGCCACCGGCGCGCGGATCAAGTTCATCAGCGACGGCGACGTGGCCGGCGCGGTCGAGGCCGCCCGCCCCGACACCGGGCTGGACATGCTCGTCGGCATCGGCGGGACGCCCGAGGGCATCATCGCCGCCTGCGCGATGAAGTGCATGGGCGGCCTGATCCAGGGCAAGCTCTGGCCGCGCGACGACGAGGAGCGGCAGAAGGCGATCGACGCCGGCCACGACCTCGACCGCGTCCTCAGCACCGACGACCTGGTCAGCGGTGACGACTGCTTCTTCGTCGCCACCGGGATCACCGATGGCGAGCTTCTCCGTGGCGTCCGCTACCGCAGCTCGATCGCGCGGACCCACTCGCTGGTGATGCGCTCGCGCAGCGGCACCATCCGCAGTATCGAGAGCGAGCACCAGCTGTCCAAGCTGCGCGCGTACTCCGCGATCGACTTCGAGCACGCCCGATGACCGCACCCGTTCTCGTCATCGGCGAGGCACTCGTGGATATCGTCGGGAACGGCCCAGGTTCGAGCCCAGGGTCCGGCCGGAACGGCAGGAACGGAACGAAGGCGACCCCCGGCGGCTCCCCCGCCAACGTCGCCGTCGGCCTGGCCCGGCTCGGCCTGCCGACCGAACTGGTCACCCGTTTCGGCACCGACCCGTACGGCGACCAGCTCGGCGCGCACCTGTTCGGAAATGGGGTCCAGCTGGCGCCGGGATCGGTGGACCCCGGCTTCCGGACCAGTACTGCGACCGCGAGCCTCGACGCCGCGGGAGTTGCGTCGTACCAGTTCGACATCACCTGGGAACCACCGGCGCTGTCCCTGACGCGGGGTTGCCCGGCCGTTCACACCGGGTCGATCGCGACCGTACTCGAACCAGGCGCCGAGGCGATCCGCCGGTTCCTGGGGTCGCTGGTGTCGGAGCCGGTGACGGTGACGCTCGACCCGAACGCGCGCCCGACGATCACCCCGGACCCGGTGTCCACCTGGGCCGCAGTACGGGAATTGGCCGCGTTGTCGGACCTGGTGAAGCTGAGTGACGAGGATTGCGAGTTCCTGCGGCCTGGGTTGTCACCCGACGAGATCGCGGCCGAACTGCTGAGCGTCGACCGGACGAAGTGTGTGGTGATCACTCGCGGCGGCGAGGGCGCCATCGGAGTGAGCCGGGCGGCTCGGGTGGACGTACCCGCGCCCGCGATCAAGGTGGTCGACACGGTAGGTGCCGGTGATTCGTTCATGTCGGCCCTGATCGCGGGACTCCACACCCGCGGATTACTGGGCGCAGTACGGCTGGAAGGTCTGACCGAGCAGAACCTGCGAGAGATCGTCGACTACGCGGTCAAGGCGGCCGCCATCACCTGTACCCGCCACGGCGCCGACCCACCGACCGCGGCCGAACTCCGCGCGACCTGGGGCGCGTGACGATGCCGGCCGACACCTGGGCAGCCGAGTTCGCGTCCAAGGGCGCCGTGGTCTTCCCGCAGCGCCGCAGCCGGCTGCTGATCCGCCTGGTCCTTTTCCTGGTGCTGGTGGGCAACTCCCTCTGGACGATCGTCGATCACGTCCAGCGCGACGCCATGTCGGGAGCGATCGGCGTACTGCGGGTGACGGCGCTGGCGGGGTTCCTGGCCGTCGCCGCGTACACGGTGTGGCAGCTGATCACCCGGCGGCCCGTGATCAAGGTCGGCCGGGACGGGATCACCATCTACCGCAACCGGGACAAGGGCCCACTCGCCTGGAACCAGATCGACCGGATCGGCGAGCCGAGCGGCCTTCCGGGGTTCCTCAGCGTCCAGGTCCATCCGGTGGAGCGCTCGGCGTCACGCTTCGAGATCCGCCAGGACAACGTCCTCGAACTGGCCGAGCTCACCCAGTGGCTCCGCACTCTCCACCGCCAGCACCACTCCACCGACAATTGACCACCGACGACTCCGCCGCCTGGAATCTCGAACTGACCCGGACCGGTCAGGTGAGATTCCCGATCCGCCGTCGCCGATTGGCTGTGCGGCTAGGTCTCTGCGCCATCGCGCTCGACAGCCCAGCTGGCTCAGTTGTTTCCGCGGCTCGCGGCGACCGTCCATGGGGTTGGTGGGAGATCGTCAGCGTCGTTGCACTGCCTCTCGTCTTGTACATCACCGCCTACACCGTGTGGACCGCGTGCACCGGCCGACCGGTCCTGGTGGTCGACCATGAAGCGGTGACGCTCGGCCGCAAACGCCTTACCTGGCAGGAGATCCGCTCGATCAACAGCCCATCGGGATCCAACTGGCGGCTAGGGCCGCGGTGGTTGCAAATCGAAGTCGTGACCGTCGTCCCGTTCGAAAGTCGCAGGCGTCGCCAGATCGTCTTCCCGAACGAATACGCCGATAGGGTCGATGTCCTGGGGAAGTGGCTGGCTGATCTGCAACGTCGGCAGCGACACGCCATCGGCGAGTAGCCGATCAGCCGCGCCGACGAGGTGTCAGCGTAGGCGAGGAGTCAGCGTCGGCTGGGTCGGCGGTAGGCCGCTTTCCTTCGGCCGCCTCGCCAGGGCTGATTCCCCGGATCCACAACATGCCGACGACCAGGAGCACGAGCGCGCCCTCATGCGCCTAGAGTGATGTCGCTGCGGGGCTGAATCAGAGGCGTTGGGGGTCTGAATGGCGGTGATGGGGGAGTCGTCTGCTGCCATCTGGACGGATCAGTTGCTGCGCACTGGGCGCGCGGTGTTCCCGCTGCGGCGGCGCAGGGTTCTGTTCCGGCTTGGGCTGGTGGCTGCCTTCGCCATCAACAACCTGGTATCAGTCGTCCGCCGCCTCCTCGACGAGGAGCATGGGGTCGTGTGGGACATCCTCGGCCTCATCACTTGCACTGCGTTCCTCGCGCTCATAGCAGTCAGCGTGTGGCAGCTGATCACCCAGCGACCGGCGCTCACGGTCGACCGACTTGGCATCCGCATCGGCAAACGCAGGCCCGGCCTCGGCTGGAGCGAGATCGCCAAGATCGGTTCTCTCTCCGGCATCAGGGGCGCGCAAATGCTGCCGGTCATCCCGAAGAACGTCTGGGCCAACCACCTCAACGTCACCCAGGACAACGTGAAGGACCTCGCCACCTTCGCCCACTGGCTCAAGGAACTCGTCGAGCAGCACAAGTCCGAAGTACAGAGCTGACCCATGGCTGCTAGAGGTAACCACCAACTGGTCTGAGCGACACCGCGGCTGACCGCCCATCCAGCCGGCCAACACAGCCTCGGTCACTGCCAGTGATGAGTCAGGTGAGGCGGAGGCGTTTGGAGAGGCGGGGACCTCGTTTGATCTTGATCTCGCCGAGGATGGCGGTGCCTCGGATGTGGAAGACCTTGGGTGGGGCGGTCGGGGGCTCGCCGGGGCCGCCGAAGGTGGACTCCTGTTCGGAGACGGAGCCGAGGATGGGGTTGCTGTCCAGGTGGACGATCGCGTTCTGGGGTACGCGGATCTTCACGTCCGCGAGGATCGACTTCACGTCGACGTAGATCTCGTCGTACGGCAACTGGGCCTCGGTGTAGTCGAGCGTCACGTCGCCGAGGACCGCGTTGACCTCCTGGCGCTGCGGCGCGAGCCAGCCGCCGGTCCGCTTCGTCTCGGACATGAACGCGTTGATCACCGGCGCCACTCCGGCCGGGCCGGAGAAACCAGCGACATCCGCGGCGGGAGCCGGCATGGCCAGGCCGTTCGGCAGGTCGGAGGTGATCTCGACGAGCTCGCCGTAGGTCTTCGCCCCGTAGACGGACTCCAGGCGTTCCTCGAGCTCGGTGTAGCTCAGCCGGCCCTCGCCCGCTGCCTCCCGGAGCACCTCCGCGACATCCTCGCGCTCCAGGTCGGAGACACGTCGGCGCAACGCCAGCTCGTCACCGGTCGGCCGCGCGGGCGCGGATGGCGAATCCTGCGGGCTGTTCTGCTGGGGAACCTCGTCCTGGGCCACGAGAAAACAGTACGCGCGTCCCGCGATCACCGCGGATAAGTCATTCCCCCGATTCACCCCCGAACCCAACCCTGACCGGGGATGCCTCGAGGTCGCCTTTAGGCTGGTCCTGCTCAGACCACTTGCCTGGAGGTACGCCGGTGTCCGCCGACTTCAACTACTCCGACCTGCTTCCGCTCGGGGCCGACGACACGGAGTACCGGCTCCTCACCACCGAGGGAGTGAGCACCTTCACGGCCGGCGGGCGCACCTTCCTGCAGGTGGAGCCCTCAGTGCTGCAGCAGCTCACGGCCGAGGCGATGCACGACATCTCGCACTACCTGCGGTCGGCACACCTGGCCCAGCTGCGCCGGATCATCGACGACCCCGAGGCGTCCGGCAACGACCGGTTCGTCGCGCTCGACCTGCTGAAGAACGCGAACATCTCGGCCGGCGGCGTGCTGCCGATGTGCCAGGACACCGGTACGGCGATCGTGATGGGCAAGAAGTCCGAGGGAGTCCTCACGGGCGCCGTGGACGAGGAGTGGATCAGCCGCGGCGTGTACGACGCGTACACCAAGTTGAACCTGCGCTACTCCCAGATGGCCCCGCTGACCATGTGGGACGAGAAGAACACCGGGTCGAACCTGCCCGCCCAGATCGAGCTCTACTCGACTCCGGCCAAGGGCGACCCTGCGTACAAGTTCCTCTTCATGGCCAAGGGTGGCGGCTCGGCGAACAAGTCGTTCTTGTTCCAGGAGACCAAGGCGGTGCTCAACCCGGCCGGGATGATGAAGTTCCTGGACGAGAAGATCCGCTCGCTCGGGACCGCCGCCTGCCCGCCGTACCACCTGGCGATCGTGGTCGGCGGGACCTCCGCGGAACACACGCTGAAGACCGCGAAGTACGCGTCGGCGCACTACCTCGACTCGCTGCCGACGACGGGATCGCCGTTGGGGCACGGGTTCCGCGATGTCGAGCTGGAGCAGCAGGTGTTCGAGTTGACCCAGCAGTTCGGGATCGGCGCGCAGTTCGGCGGCAAGTACTTCTGCCATGACGTGCGGGTGATCCGGCTGCCGCGGCACGGCGCGTCCTGCCCGGTCGCGATCGCGGTGTCGTGCTCGGCCGACCGGCAGGCGCTCGCGAAGATCACCCCCGAGGGCGTCTTCCTCGAACAGCTCGAGCGCGATCCGGCGCGATTCCTGCCCGACACGACCGACGAACACCTCGCCGAAGACACGAACGTCGTACGCATCGACCTGAACCGCCCGATGAACGAGATCCGCGCGGAGCTGTCGAAGCTGCCGGTGAAGACGCGGCTCTCGCTGAACGGCCCGCTCGTCGTCGCCCGCGACATCGCCCACGCCAAGATCAAGGAACGCCTCGATGCCGGCGAGCCGATGCCGCAGTACTTGAAGGACCACGCCGTGTACTACGCGGGCCCGGCCAAGACGCCCGAGGGCTACGCCTCCGGCTCCTTCGGCCCGACCACGGCCGGCCGGATGGACGCGTACGTCGACCAGTTCCAGGCCGCGGGTGGTTCCTTCGTCATGCTTGCCAAGGGCAACCGTTCGGCCAAGGTGACGAGCGCGTGCAAGGAGCACGGCGGGTTCTACCTCGGTTCGATCGGCGGCCCCGCGGCCCGGCTCGCGCAGGACTGCATCAAGTCGGTCGACGTGATCGAGTACGCCGAGCTCGGGATGGAAGCCGTCTGGAAGATCGAGGTCGAGGACTTCCCCGCCTTCGTGGTGGTCGACGACAAGGGCAACGACTTCTTCACCGACACCGCGAAGCCGGTCCCGTTGACTGTCCGCCCGCGCAGCTGATCGGCAACAGCCTCGGCCGGCTGGTTCGCCAGCGCAGCTGATCGGCAACACCCTCGGCCGGCTGGTTCGCCAGCCGGCCCCATCCCCAGATCCGGCTGAACCCTCAGCCGATCTCATCCCCCAGCCCGGCTGACCCGTCAGCCGGTCTGATCCTCAGCCGATCCGCTCCCTCAGCCGGCTGATCCCTTCTCTCCCGTCCCCCACTCACCACTCGCCCGGCAGGTGATCCAGCCGGGCCCTGCTCCTCTCAGCCGGCCTGAACGGCCGTGGCTGGGTCGGGCAGTTTGATGAGCAAGTGCTTGGCCGCCCTGAGCAGGTCAGCCTCGTTGTGCCCGAAGGCTTGTAAGTACGACTCGAGTGCGGATCGCAGGAGTCGCAGCTCCTCGTCTTCCAGTTCGATGGTGTACATATTCTCAAGGTAAGTCCGCAACCGGCGGAAAGATCCACCTCGTGACCCACCCGTTGTGTCGCCGCTCACCTGAGCAGCTCCCGGGCGCCCTATCCCTCGGTCCGCGCAGCCGAGATCCACCCCGCGACGACCAGGACCTCGGTCGCGACCTCGTCCAGCGGGCGGTCGTTGGCCACGCTGAAGTCCTCCAGCCGCGGCAGCCGGGCCGACTGCGCCAGCGCCTCCTGCAGATCCCAGTTTGGCCCGCGGACGGTTCCACGCGTGCGCTCCTCCACCAGCTCACGCGGCGTCTCCAGCCTGACCATCCGCACGTCGCAGCCGGCCAGGCAGTCGGCGTAGGCGCTGCGCAGCGCGGCGGTCTCCATGATTCCGCTGACGACCATGAAGCGAGCCCCTGCGGCACGATAAGTCGTCCACACCGCTGCCAGATTCCGCAATCTCAGCCGGTCGTGGAAGCCCGGCTCGTCCGCCGGCGCCGGACCGAACTGCGACAATGCATCCAGATCCACCACACCCGTCGGACGGTTGTCCTTGGTCAGGAGTCGGCCGATGGTGGCGGCGATCGTGGACTTGCCGGCGCCGCCGCCTCCGTTGATCAGGAGGGCCCGGCAGCCCTCGTCCGCGATCGTCATCCGCCTAGCCTAGGAGGTGTCAGCTGAGGAGTTCTTCGGCGATGTGGTCGACGGTGTGACCGGTCGGAGCTTCGGGGAGACGCCAGTGAGGGTCCGGCGTCCACGTCTGCCAGCCGTCGGCGAAGGGCGACCTCCACGCTTCGATCTCTCGTACTGCGGTGTGGGCGTCCGCGGTGATCCGTTCGGCATCGGCCGGGGTGAATCGACCCGCGGCGACGGCGCCTTCCAGCTCGTCCTCGTCCTTCCACTCGATGGTTCGGTCCGGGTTGATCCAGAGATCGAGCACGTAGTCGACCGTGCTCGTCCGTCGGGCCTCGGTGTCCCGCCGGTGCTCGGCCTCGAGGTTCACGTACCAGCCGTGAAACGTGCCGTCCTCGCCCCAGAAGTGCCAGACGGACCACGGCTTGCCCGCGGGTGAGACCTTGAGGATCCCGGTGCCGCGCCAGATGTCGAGCTTGAGCACCCGCTCCTCGACGAACATCCCGGTCGGACCGGCGTGCCGGACCTCGCGACCGTCGGTGAGCACCGGCTTGATCAACGGTGTCCCGGGAGCAAGCCAGGCGACAAGCCCGTCCTCGTCGTCCTGGACGACCGTCATCGGCCGGACGTTCGGCTTGTCGCTGTACCGCCCGGTCCCTTCGTACACCCACTCGATCGTGGTCCCCGGCTCCCAGAAGTAGCCGATCTCGGGCCCTGCCTCGGCCGCCGTCACGGCTGCGCCGGGCGGGTCATGGAGAGCACGTCGAGGGCCGCGTCGAGCTGCTCCTCGGTCAGATCCCCCTTCTCGATGTGGCCGTTCTCGATCACGACCTCGCGGATCGTCTTGCCCTGCTTCAGCGCGCTCTTCGCCACGGCAGCGGCGTTCTCGTAGCCGATGTAGCGGTTCAGCGGCGTGACGATCGACGGCGACGACTCCGCCAGCTCACGGGCGTGCTCGACGTTCGCGGTGATCCCGTCCACGCAGCGGTCCGCGAGCAGCCTGGAGGCGTTGCTGAGGAGCTGGATCGACTCGAGCAGGTTGCGCGCGATCACCGGCAGCATCACGTTCAGCTCGAAGTTGCCTCCGGCACCGGCCACCGTGATGGTGGTGTCGTTGCCGATCACCTGGGCGGCGACCATCAGCGTCGCCTCGCAGATCACCGGGTTCACCTTGCCCGGCATGATGCTGGAGCCCGGCTGCAGATCCGGCAGAGCGATCTCGCCGAGCCCGGCGCGCGGCCCGGAGCCCATCCAGCGCAGGTCGTTGCAGATCTTCGTCAGACTGACCGCGATCGTCTTCAGCTGGCCGGAAAGCTCCACCAGGCCGTCGCGAGCGCCCTGCGCCTCGAAGTGATCCGCGGCCTCGGTCAGCTCGAGTCCGGTCCGGCGGTTCAGCTCGACGATCACCTTCGCGGCGAACCCGGGCGGCGTGTTGATCCCCGTGCCGACCGCCGTCCCACCGAGCGGAAGCTCCGCCACCCGGGGCAGCGTGGCGCGCACCCGGTCGGCACCGCGGCGTACCTGAGTGGCATAGCCGTTGAACTCCTGCCCCAGTGTCACCGGCGTCGCGTCCATCAGGTGCGTGCGGCCGGACTTCACCACGTTGGCGAACTCAGATCCCTTACGGGCCAGGGATTCCGCCAGGTGCTCCAGCGACGGTACAAGGTCCTGCACCACGCCCGCCGTGGCCGCGACGTGGATCGCGGATGGGAAGGTGTCGTTGCTCGACTGGCTCGCGTTCACGTGATCGTTCGGGTGGATCTCGGCCCCCGACTCGCGGGTCGCCAGGGTCGCGAGCACCTCGTTCGCGTTCATGTTCGTCGAGGTGCCGGAGCCGGTCTGGAACACGTCGATGGGGAACTCGTCATCGAACTCGCCGGCCGCGACCCGGTCCGCGGCCGCGACGATGGCGGCGGCGTGCTCGGCGTCCAGCACGCCCAGCTCCGCGTTCACCACCGCTGCCGACGCCTTGATCTGCGCGAGCGCGTGCACGAGCGCCGGCGCCAGCGGCTGGCCGGAGATCGGGAAGTTCTCCACCGCACGCTGGGTCTGCGCCCGCCACAACGCGTCGCGGGGCACCTTGACCTCGCCCATCGTGTCGTGCTCGATCCTGAAATCCATGTTGTCACCCATACCTGCAGAGTACGACGATCCGCACCGTCGGCCGGGACTGATAGAACCTCTGTGGACAACGACACAAGGAGGACGCGATGAGGTTCACCCAGTCTTTCGAGATCACCAAGTGGGACCAGTCGACGTACGACGACGCCGACGGGCTGGAGCTGGGTCGCGCGACTGTCGGGAAGAACTTCGCGGGCGGTGAACTGGTCGGGACCAGCTCGGCCGAGCTCCAGATGGTGGGCACCGGCGCCGGCCCAGCGGCGTACACGGCGGTCGAGCGCTTCACCGGCACGCTCTCCGGCCGGGACGGGTCGTTCGTGATGGTGCACGGCGCGACTGCGGACCAGACGTCGTCGCCGGGCAAGATCGTCGCCGCCGTCGGGGATCTCGCCGGCCTGACGGGCACGGTCGTCTATGAGCACGACGACCAGGGTCCGCGACTCACGCTGGACTACGAATTGCCCTGATACACGTAGTAGGTCTCGTCGCGTCCTTGGAGGTTGACCGGGACAGGCTGGACCTCACAGTGACCGAAAACCTGCTGTACTGCGGCCTGCAGCGGCTCGGACGACGAGGACGACCACACTGTGAGCACGCCGCCGGGGCGGAGCCTGTCCTTGCACACAGCAAGGAACGACGACTCGTAGATGACGGCGTTCTCGTTGTACACAAGGAAGTCCGGCCCGTTGTCCACGTCGAGCAGGATCCCGTCCAGCGAACCGGCTGGTTGCCCCGCCACCACATCCCGCACATCGCCGACCTCGACCGACACCCGCTGGTCGTCGAGCACTGAGGGCAGCACCCCGTCGCGCATCCACTGCACCAGCTCGGGCTCGATCTCGGCCACGAGCACCTCACCCACTCGCTGATCCGTCAGCAACGCCCGCACTGTGTACCCGAGCCCTAGCCCTCCAACCAGGACCCGCTCCGGCCGCAGTACGGCTGCGAGCGCGACCGAAGCCAGCAACGCCTCGCTGGACGTCTCCCGATCGTCCATCACGAACACCCCGTTGACCCGCAGCTCCAGCGCCCCGTCACCTTCACGCCGCCGCAGTACGAGCTCACCCCGCCCATTGACCGCCCGCGCCACGTCACTCACACCCGCCATCCTCCCCGATCATTGCGTCCGAAGAAGTGAGGGTCCTGCCCCACGGTTGTTCGGACGCAACCGGGCGGCTATCCACAGGCGAAAGATCTGTCGGAGGATCCACACGCGTTTGCGTGCAACTTCTCCGATGTGACAGACGAAGCAGTTGGTAGATGCCGGCGCGAGAACTGGTGCGGGCGATGTGAGACCTGCCGCAGGGCGGCTATCCGGGAGAAGCGCCGTCGGCAAGCGGCTCGACTGGCCGATCAGCAGGGTGGCGTCCTCTCACGCGCCCAGCTGTACGCAGCGGGCTGGAAGCGATGGCAGGTGGAGTCGCAGGTCCGGGCCGGCCGCTGGGCAGTCAGGGGTCGGCAGTCGCTGGCGCTCATTACCGGAGATCTGTCCGAGTACGGCGCCTGGTGGTCCGCCGTGTTCGAGGTCGGGTCCGGGGCAGCGCTGGACGGCGCGACCGCTCTTCGGGCGGCGGGCCTGACAGGTTTCGATGCGCCGATCCATGTTTCGACTCCGAAGTCCGCCAGGCCCCGCCGTCCCCGCGGAGTGGTTGTTCACGAGACCAGGCGACGCCAGCCTGACGACCTGACGGGATCCGAGCTCCCACGGGTGCGACCTCCCGTCGCCGCGATTCGCGCAGCCCTCTGGGCGGTTAGCAACAAGCAGGCATCGCTCATTCTCGCGATGTCGGTGCAACAGGGGCTGACCACGCCAACCGAGTTGACTGAGGCACTGAGCTCGATCCGAAGGCATCGGCGGCGCCGCTTCCTGCAGCAGGTGATCAACGAGATCGCCGGCGGAGCTCAGTCCACAGGCGAGATCGACTTCCTCCGCCTCTGTCAGGAGTACGGGCTGCCAGAACCAGACCGGCAGACGCGACGCGTGACTCCGGACGGGATCGTCTTCCTCGACGTGGAGTGGACGATGTATGACGTGGTTGTGGAGATCGAGGGCGTTCACCATCAGGAGGCCGAGCGTGCTCTTGCGGATGCGATACGGCAGAACGAGTTGACGATCTCCAGCTCGCACGTGCTCCGGATCCCCGTCCTCGGCCTTCACACGGAGCCCGATCGATTCATGGAGCAGGTCGCCCGCCTCCTCCGCTCACAGGGCTGGCCCGGCTAACTCCGCCTTAGCTCCGCCGCGGGCAGTCCCGTCGATAACGTCCGAACACCCGCAGGGCAGACCCCCCACCCCCTCGGACGCAACCCCCGCAACCCCACGACCCCCGCGTAACGTCCGAACCCCCGCGGGGCAGACCCCACGGCCCCTCGGACGCAACGCCGCAACCCCACAACCCCGTCGTTAACGTCCGGCTGCGCGCGGGGCAGACCCCACGCCCCTTCGGACGCAACCCCGCAACCCCGCAACCCCAGCGCAACGTCCGAACACCCGCAGGGCAGACCCCACACCCCCTCGGACGCAACCCCGCAACCCCCGCAACCCCAGCGCAACGTCCGAACACCCGCAGGGCAGACCCCACACCCCCTCGGACGCAACCCCGCAACCCCCGCAACCCCAGCGCAACGTCCGAACACCCGCGGGGCAGACCCCACGGCCCCTCGGACGCAACCCCGCAACCCCACAACCCCGTCGTTAACGTCCGACTGCGCGCGGGGCAGACCCCACGCCCCTTCGGACGCAACCCCCGCAACCCCACGACCCCCGCGCA
Organism: Kribbella alba; assembly: GCF_039529635.1. Taxonomy (NCBI): domain Bacteria; kingdom Bacillati; phylum Actinomycetota; class Actinomycetes; order Propionibacteriales; family Kribbellaceae; genus Kribbella; species Kribbella alba. The sequence goes on from NZ_BAAANE010000004.1 coordinate 321,006, forward strand.
ACGTCCGAACCCCCGCAGGGCAGACCCCACACCCCCTCGGACGCAACCCCCGCAACCCCGCGACCCCCGCAACCCCCGCGTAACGTCCGAGCGCCCGCGGGGCAGACCCCACGCCCCTTCGGACGCAAGCGATGGCAGGGAGGGGGCGGGTGGGGCGGTTAGTACCAGTTCTTCAGCTTGGAGTGGGCCCAGGCGTTGCAGGGGGAGCCGTAGGCGTTCTCGATGTAGTCGAGGCCCCACTTGATCTGGACGACCGGGTTGGTGCGCCAGTCGGAGCCGTATGCCGCCATGCGGTTGCCGGGGAGGGCCTGCGGGATGCCGTAAGCGGACGAGGTCGGGTTGTCCGCGTTCACCTTCCAGCGGGACTCCTTGGTCCACAGGCTGTCCAGGCAGGTGAACTGGCTTTCCTTCCAGCCGTGGTCGGCGAGGAGGTTGAGGGCGACCTCCTTCGGCGTGCCTGAGAGCTTCTTGCGCTCGGCGTCGCGGCTGGCGCGCTCGTCGCGGGAGTTCTTCTCGGTCTTCTGCAGCGCCTTGTAGCGGGCCAGCGCGGCGTTCTTCGCCTTCTGCCGCAGCTCGGCCTGGTCCTGCATGGCCTTGCGGGCGGACTCGACCGCCTCGATCTGGTTGCGCATGCGGATGACTTCCTGGGCCTGCTCCTCGGGAGTCTGCGGCTTGGGGGACGGCGATTGGGCCGCCTTCGCCTTCTCGCTGTTCAGCACAGCCATCTCGGCCCGGCCGGACACCGGATCGGACGCGGCGTTGCTCCCGGGGGAGCTGAAGAGATCGAGGCCGGCGACAACCGAGACGACGGCGATCCCACTGACTGCGAGGACCGCGACGGAGCGCTTCGCTTTCATCTGTCCTTCCGAATACCCGACCCCCGTCGGCTGCAACGAGAACATACTCTGGCCTAAACAGACCGTGATCACAAGCAGGTCACGATGATGGTGCGGCCACATGGCGTGTGGCCGCACCGGGTACCGCGCAAGTCTTACTTTTGTTTTACAGAATCGCCGGCATCACAGTTCCAGGTTCTCCAGCATCTCGGTGACGAGAGCGGCGATCGGCGAGCGCTCCGAGCGGGTCAGCGTCACGTGTGCGAACAGTGGGTGACCTTTCAGCTTCTCCACTACTGCCACGACGCCGTCGTGCCTGCCTACGCGGAGGTTGTCGCGCTGTGCCACGTCGTGGGTGAGCACCACCCGCGAGTTGGCGCCGACCCGGGACAGCACGGTCAGCAGCACGTTGCGCTCGAGCGACTGGGCCTCGTCCACGATCACGAACGCGTCGTGCAGCGACCGGCCGCGGATGTGGGTCAGCGGCAGCACCTCGAGCATGCCGCGGTCCATCACCTCGTCGATCACGTCACTGCTGGTGAGCGCGCCCAGCGTGTCGAAGACCGCCTGGGCCCACGGCTGCATCTTCTCCGACTCCGAACCGGGGAGGTACCCCAGTTCCTGGCCGCCGACCGCGAACAACGGCCGGAAGACCACCACCTTCTTGTGCTGGCGGCGCTCCATCACCGCCTCCAGCCCGGCGCACAGCGCCAGCGCGGACTTGCCGGTGCCCGCCCTGCCACCGAGCGAGATGATCCCGACGTCCGGGTCCAGCAACAGGTCGAGCGCGACCCGCTGCTCGGCGGATCGGCCGCGGATCCCGAAGGCCTCGCGATCGCCCCGGACCAGCCGGATCCGCTTGTCGGGCATCACCCGGCCGAGCGCGCTGCCGCGCTCCGAGAGCAGTACCAGACCGGTGTGAGTGGGGAACTCTCCCGCCTGCGGCAGTTCCAGCACGCCGTCCTCGTAGAGCGCGTCCACATCGGCCGTTTCGACCTCGAGCTCGCTCATCCCGGTCCAGCCGGACTCCAGCGCCAGCTCCGCGCGGTACTCCTCGGCCATCAGCCCGCAGGCGGACGCCTTGACCCGCATGGGCAGGTCCTTCGACACCAGCGTGACGTCGCGGCCCTCGGCCTTGAAGTTGCACGCCACCGCGAGGATGCGGCTGTCGTTGTCGCCGAGCCGGAAACCGGCCGGCAGAGTCTGCGGGTCGGTGTGGTTCAACTCGACCCGGATCGTGCCACCCTTCTCCCCCACTGGCAGGGGTGCGTCCAATCGTCCGTGCTGGATCCGGAGCTCGTCCATCAACCGCAAGGCGGTCCTAGCGAAGTAGCCGAGCTCAGGATGATGCCGTTTTGCCTCCAGTTCAGTGACGACGACCACCGGGATGACGACCTCGTGCTCGTCGAACCGCAGCATTGCGTGCGGGTCGGACAGGAGCACGGAGGTGTCCAGCACAAAAGTGCGCTGGTCCGGCGTGGATGAGGTGTTTGACGCCTTGGCGTGGGTGGCAGCCATGTCGCACGTCCTCTCGGGCCGCGACGTGCACCACGCCCGGCCCACCAGTGTTAGGTGATGGACCGGGAACTGACCCGGAGGTCTGGTGCAGACCCCCTCCGGCACGCCGCACGTGCGTCACCGGAAACCAGCGAGAATGAGACCGAGGGTCTCGGGCACTCCGATCTGCCCCTCATGGGGCTACCGGCGAGCAGTCAAGTCTCATCTGATCGGGCCTCCCGGACAGCCGGCTTCCCCTCCGACCGTCACTTAGGAGAGTAGGTCGGTCCTGCGAACGCCGCAGCCCGACACGCCCGGCCACGGGGTTAACGGCTTGTTACACGTTCCCTCCCCTGAGGGACGCCGTTCGCTCAGCAGAGTGAGCCGGTACGCCGGGCCGCCGCGACACGCCGATCCCATGCTCAAGAACGTGCGGCGTCTGTGGGCCACTACGGCGCTCGCGTACCACCGGCGGGACCGCCGGGCCTGTGTCACCTGCGGGCGCGGCGACAAGCCTGCCAGAGGCTGGACAGCGCCGGAATCAGCCCTGCGCTGGGGCCGCTGAGCAGTCGCAGCGGCCGTCGTGCGAGCATCCCGTACGAATTCACCCGGGTCGCCTGGTACTTCGGCTGGCCGCTGGGCATCAACGGGCGCAGCCACCCACGCCTACGTGTCGCCGCTGTCGCCGCTGTGGCAGCGGCACCGCAGTACCGGAGAATCCGGTGCTCAGGTCCCGAAGCGACGCTCTCTCTGGGCGTAGTTCCGGATCGCACGAAGGAAGTCCACGTGCCGGAAGTCGGGCCAGAGAGCCTCGCAGAAGTAGAACTCGCTCAGCGCGCTCTGCCAGAGCAGGAAGCCCCCCAGCCGCTGCTCCCCGGACGTCCGGATGACCAGGTCCGGGTCCGGCTGGCCCTTGGTGTAGAGGTGTTCGGCGATGTGCTCGACGTCAACCCGCTCGGCCACTTCCTCGATCGAGATGCCCTTGGCGGCTTCCTCGAGCAGCAGCGACCGGACCGCGTCGGCCAGCTCGCGACGGCCGCCGTAGCCGACCGCGACATTGACCAGCATTCCATCCACGTTCTGGGTGGCCGCCTCGGCGCCCTTCAGCACCTCCGCGGTCGCGCCCGGCAGCAGGTCCAGGGCGCCCACCGGGTGGATCCGCCAGCGGCCGATCGAGGTCAGCTCCTCGACTGTCTGCTCGATGATCCGCAGCAGCGGCTCCAGCTCGTCGGCCGGTCGGGTCAGGTTGTCGGTGGACAGCATCCAGACGGTGACGACCTTGACGCCGACCTCGTCGCACCAGTCCAGGAACTCGGAGATCTTGTTCGCCCCGGCCTCGTGGCCGCGCGACACCGGGTCGCCCGCGGCCCGGGCCCAGCGCCGGTTCCCGTCGATGATGACGCCGATGTGGCGCGGCATCCGGTCCGGCGAGAGGGATCGTGCCAGCCGTCGCTCGTACAGTCCGTACACCGCACTGCGCAGCCGTTGTTTGCCAGGTGTCCGCATGGGCAGATGCTCTCCTCGAAGTCTTCGCCTACGAGGCTAGCGGACAACGGATGCGCCGCGGACCGGCAGAACCGACATCGAACTTTCGTGAGAGTCCGTTCGTCGAACACTCCGGTGCGGGTGCGTCGAGGCGCCGATGGGCCTAGATTTCATCCTTCCGGACCCTTGAACCTACGGTCGCGTAGGTTACGGTTGCGGAGGGACGTAGGCACCGGAGTTCCACCCAGAACCGCGCTCGAGAGGACGGCGATGATGGCCAAGGCCGCCACCACCAACACCCCGCCCCACGAACTCGGTCACCGCCTCACGGGCGCTTTGGCACCTCTGAAACCCAAGCTGCGGGGCTGGTTGCACGCGGGCACGTTCCCGTTCGCCACCGCGGCAGGCATCGTGCTGATCTGCCTGGCACCGACCGCGGCCGCGCGCTGGGCCGCCGCCGTCTACACCCTCGGCTCGATGCTGCTGTTCGGCATCTCGGCGCTGTACCACCGCTTCTACTGGGGCCCGACCGGTGAGGCGATCCTGCGCCGGCTCGACCACAGCAACATCTTCCTGCTGATCGCCGGCACCTACACCCCACTGGGGATGGTGCTGCTGCGCGGCAACGACCGGGTCCTACTGCTCAGCATGGTCTGGGGCGGCGCCCTGCTGGGCATCCTGTTCCGGATCTTCTGGGTGCATGCACCCCGCTGGTTGTATACGCCGATCTACCTTGCCCTGGGCTGGGTGGCGATCTTCTGGATGGGCGACTTCTACCACCTGGGCGGCGCGGCCGTGGTCACGCTGCTGGCGATCGGCGGCGGCCTGTACTCGATCGGCGCGGTGATCTACGCGACGAAGCGGCCGAACCCGTCACCGCTGTGGTTCGGCTTCCACGAGATCTTCCACGCCTGCACGGTGGCCGCGTTCATCTGCCACTACATCGCGGTCAGCATCGCCACCTACCGCGCCGCCTGACTCTTCCGCAGCCAGGTCAGTTCGTCGTCGAGCGGTCTGCAGAGCTGCATCAGCGCTTCGCGGACAAGCTCGTACTTGTCCAGGCCGAGCTGATCGCGCCACTCCTCCTCTACCCGCCCGATCGCCACGTGGCTGAACTCGACCGCTTCGTCCCCCTTGCCCGTACGCCGGACCAGGCGGACGCGGCGGTCCTCGGGCAACCGCTCCGACTCGGTGTAGCCGCGCTCCTGCAGGTAGTCCATGTGCTGGCCGAGGCCCTGTTTCGTCATGCCCGCGATCTCGGCCAGGTCGGTGATCCGCGCCCCTGCGGCCGGGATCAGCTCCAGCAGCCGGTAGTGCGACACCCTGAGCCCCGGGAACCTCGTTTCCGAACCCGCCAGGATGTCCAGCCGTAGTCGCTTCATCACCAGGCCGAGCAGCCCGGCGATGTGGAGATCCCCGAGGCCTGAGGTGTCGCCCGAAAGGGCGTTGACGGAAGTCATAAGGCAACTTTACTATCTCGATGGTAAGGCTGCTTTACTTCTTCGGCGGGTCGGCTTCTGAAGGCTGGCTGAAGGTGGCACGGCAGCATCGGAGGCAGACGCCACCACACGGGGGAACCGATGATCACCAGGCCAGAAGGGCTCACACCACTGGGGCGGAACGCCCTCGACGACCAGGAGTTCGCCCGCCTGGTCCGGACCATCACCGGGCAGCCGGATGCGGAACCAGGAGACGTCCGGGTGGAGCCGGTCGGTTACCTGATCGGTACGCCGAGCACCGAGGCGCTGCTCCGGGTGTTCGGCACCGCGAGGCTTGCCGACGGCACCACCACGAACTGGTCCTGCTTCGTGAAGAAGCTGCAATCGGCGCGGCACTGGTCCCAGCTCCACCTGGTGCCCGAGCAGATGCGCGAGAACTTCGTCCAGAACCTCCCCTGGCGGCTCGAGATCGCGGTGCACCAGAGCACCTTGGCCTCGCTGCTGCCGGACGGCCTGCGACTGCCCGCGCTCTACCGGCTCGACATCAACGACGACGACGAACGCGCCGCCCTCTGGATGGAGAACGTCATCCAGGTGCCGGGGCCCTGGCCGCTGGAGCGGTTCGGGCGCGCGGCGTACCTGCTGGGCAGATTGTCGGCGCGACGGCAACTGCACCTGGTCAAGCCGCTGCTGCCGCGACGCGACGTCGAGACACCTGGCGTCGCCCTGAGGTACTACACGACCGGCCGGGTGATGATGGGTGCACTGCCCGTTCTGGCAGACGCGGACACCTGGCGGCATCCGCTGCTGGCTTCCGCCGTCTGCAATACCGGCGAGCATCGGCTGAAGGACGATCTGCTCGCGTTGGCGGAGCGCCTGCCCGCAGTACTGGATGGGTTGGACGCGTTGCCGCAGACCTATCAGCACGGGGACGCGAGTCCGCAGAATCTCCTTGTGTCAGAGGACAACGAGGACGAGTTCGTGGTGATCGACTGGGGCTTCGACTGCCCGCAGGCGGTCGGGTTCGACCTCGGGCAGCTCCTCGTCGGATTGGCGCACGCCGGTGAGCTGGCACCGGAGGCACTGCCGTTGATCCACCGAGCGATCGTGTCGGCGTTCATGGAGGGATTGGCCGCCGACGGGATGATCGTGTCCGAGGATCAGGTGCTGTTCGGCTACCTGGGATCGCTGATGTGCCGGGCGACGTTCACCGCGTTGCCGTTGGAGCTGTTCAACCACACCGGGGACGCCGCCACCATCGCCATATTCGAGCAGCGGGTCCGACTGACCCGCGCTCTTGTGGACCTGGTCAGCCCGATCGGCTAGCCGTCCTCCGTTGCAGCCAGCGATCGATCGGCATCGCATTGCGACCGAGAATGGCGAACCAGGGTTGGCGCCCTAACGACCGGATGACATTCGTGTACCAGCCCATGCACGAACTCTGCCGTCAACCCGTAGGTGGGTATGCATGAGGGTGTGAAGAACATCCGGTACGCAGCAGTGGCAGCGGCCGTCGGCCTGGTCCTGACCGGCTGTGGCGACGAATCGAACTCCGGCGGCACCCCGTCGGCACCGATCTCCGGTACGCCGACCCCGAGCGCGGCGCCGCTTCCGCTGACCGTGACCCGCACAGGTGGGTTCGCGGGATTCAACGACCGCGTCGTGGTCGGCCAGGACGGGATCGCCAACGTCAGCAAGCTGGGCAAGGATCCGGTCAAGTGCAAGCTGGATGCAGGTCTGCTGACCAGCCTCACCGATGCGGTCAAGCAGGTCGACTGGTCCGAGGTCGGCTCGGTCAAACCGACGATCCGCTACCCCGACGACATGATCATCGCGGTCGCGGCCGGCGGCGGACTCGCGCGGCTGGAAGATCCTAAGGTGAAGCCGTTGGTGGCTCCGGTGAACCAGTTGCTCACCGAAGCCACAGTGCCACCCGGCAAACTCTGCAAGCCGGTCTAGCGCACAGCGACTAGCTTGTCGTCAGCGCGACATCGTCGATCACGCAGTACAAGCGCGGATTTCTGGGCTTGGGGCGGTTCTCCTTTGCCACAAAGGAATCCGGGGCGCACAGCCTGGGCGGAGGCCGTGCGCCCCGGACGGATCACAGCGGGACGTTCAGGTGGAGCTGGTGATTCAGCCCGCGGTCAGCGAGGTGTCGTCGACGACGAAGCTGGTCTGCAGCGAGGAGTCCTCGTTGCCCAGGAACTTCACCGTGACGGTCTTGCCCTTGTAGGCGGTCACGTTGAACGTCTTCTGCACGTACGACGTGTTGTTGTCGAGGTTGGAGTACGTCGCCAGCGTGGTGGTCGTCGCACCGTCCACGATCTGCACCTTCACCGTGTCGTACACGGTCGAGGTGGTGGTCTCGGCGGTGTCGATCCGGATCCAGAACGACAGCGAGGCGCTGGTCGCCGACGCCGGGATGGCGACCGACTGGCCGACGTTCTCGGTCGAGGTGGAACCGTTGCCCTGCAGCCACAGCTTCCAGCTACCCGTGCGGGCCGGGCGGCCGGTGTTGTTGGTGATGGGGCCGGAGGTGCCGGTCCAGTTCACCGCGCCGGACTCGAAGCCCGGGTTCTGCAGCAGGTTGCTGCCGGTGGGCGGCGGCTGGGTGCCACCGGTGCAGGAGGCTGCGCCGGCCGGGACCGAGATCCCGGTGAACGCCGCCTCGATGCCCTTGCACTGCGCGGAGCCTGCGCCGTACAGCTCGATGGCGGAGTTGATCGCGCCTTCACGGGCGTCCTTGTAGGTGCTACCCGAGCTGAGCTTGGTGCTCAGCGTGCGGTACCAGACCTTGGCGGCCACATCGTGACCGACACCGGCGATGGTGGAGCCGTCGCACGCGGTGCTGCTGTGCGTGACGCCGCCGATGACCTTGCTGCCGGTGCCCTCGGACGCCAGGTAGAACCAGTGGTTCAGCGGGCCGGAGGAGTAGTGCGGGTCGAGCCCACCGGTGGTGGTGGTCCAGCAGTCCTTGCTGGCACCGTCCTTGGACGGCTTGTCCATGTAGCGCAGCGGCGTGCCGTTGCCGTTGATGTTGATCTTCTCGCCGATCAGGTAGTCACCCGGGTCGGTGGAGTTGTTCGCGTAGAACTCGACCATCGTGCCGAAGATGTCCGAGGTGGCCTCGTTCAGGCCGCCCGCGTCGCCGGAGTAGTTCAGGTTGGCGGTCGCCTCGGTGACACCGTGGCTCATCTCGTGGCCGGCCACGTCGAGGGAGGTCAGCGGGTGAGTGTTGCCGGACCCGTCGCCGTACGTCATCTGGGTGCCATCCCAGAACGCGTTCACGTAGGCGTTGCCGTAGTGCGTCCGCGAGCGAGCGCCCTGGCCGTTGTTGAAGATGCCGTTCCGGCCGTGGACGTTCTTGTAGTAGTCCCACGTCAGCTGAGCGCCGTAGTGTGCGTCGACGGCGGCGGTCTGCCGGTTCGAGGCCGCACCGGTGCCCCAGGTGTCGTCGGGATCCGTGAAGAGCGTGCCGTTGCCGGAGGTCGCGCCGTTCAGGTCGGTGGTGTTGTTGCCACCGCGGGTCGGGTCGCTCATCGAGAAGCTGCCCGAGGTGCCGATCGAGACCGTCCCGGAGTACATCGAGTTACCGGTACCGGTCTTGACCTCGTCGTCCTGGTCGAGCAGCGCGCCACTCTTGGCGTCGATGAACGAGTGGAGCACCGACGGGGTCTGGTCGGGCTTGACGCCCGTGGTGACGACCTCGTAGGCGAGCACCGGCTTGCTGGGGGTCACGTAGATGACCAGCGTCCCCTTGTTGCCTGTGGCCTTGAAGTCCGCGGACTTCGCACCCTTGGCCAACGCCGCCGATTCGGACAGAGTCGGCTTGGTGGAGGCGATCGCGACCTTGCTGGCGCCGCGGTTGTAAGTGACCTTGTTGATCGTGTCGCCCTTGCGCTTCACGATCAGGTCGCCGCCGACGACCTTCAGGCCGTTGTAGGTCCGGTCGTAGCGGACGAACTCGGTGCCGTCGGCGTCCTTCACGACGTCGCGGACCTTGAGCACCTCACCATTGGCCAGTCCGAGCGCCGCGGCCGTCTGCGCGGTCAGCGCGGTCTCGGCCTGGACGGCGGCCGGCTGGTTGAAGCCGGAAGCCGGAAGCGGAGCCGTACGGGCGGCGGCTCCTGCGGGCGATCCGGTGAAGGCTCCGGCCAGTCCCGCTGTTGCGACGATGGCCACCGCCCCTGCTGATGTCAGTCGTTTCAAGACAACATCTCCTCACGGTGTGGTCGCTGTTTGGGCGCAGCGACCGGTATCAAATGGGGACGCCGGATTTTGACCCAGCAGTGCCATTGCTCACTTGTGACACTGTGTGTCAAGCCATGCGATTTCTGTTACATCCGACTGAGGGAGGACTCTGTCCCTCGCGGGGCCCCGAGTCAAGGGATTCTGGCGAAACGACAGGGAAAACCCGCACTGGCGCGCGTTGTCAGCGGGCCGGGCTCAACTCACGCCGAAGGTCTTCCGGCAACGCGATCGGCAGTCGGCAGGTGAACTTCTGACACACGTACGCCGCCGGCCGCCCGTCGAGCAGCTCCCGTCCGGCCATCAGCGGTACGTCGAGGCCGGGTGCGCCGCGAACCACGGCGGTACCCCAGACCGAGTCGGTCAGCGCGATCCGCAGCAACTCCTCGGAGTCCCCGACGATCGCGATCTCCAACGGTCCCGAGGCGACCGTCTCCGCCACCGCGAGAGCCCGGCCGGCGAACCTTGGAGCACGGCCGGCCAATGCCGCGGAGGCCTTCAGCGCTTGCTCGGCGGCGGCTTCATACCGGACTGATCCGGTCAGCGAGGCAAGAGTGCTGAGCGCTTCGGCTGCGAGGGATACGCCGGACGGGCTGGCATTGTCGGTCGGATCCTGCGGACGCCAGACGAGCGCCTCGGCATCCGCGGCCGTGTCGTAGAAGATGCCATCAGCAACGAATTGCTCGATCACCCGATCGAGCAGGGATTCCGCCGTCTGCAGCCAGGCCGGTTCACCGGTGACGCCGAGCAGGGTCAGGCAGGCCTGGGCGAAGGCGGCGTAGTCCTCGAGCACGCCGTGCGCGGTGCCGACCTTGCCGTCGCGCGAGGTCCGGTGGAGTCGACCCGACCCGTCAAGGTGGACGTCCCGGACCAATCCGGCCGCGGTCACCGCCGCCTCGACATACTCGGGCTGCGCCAGTACGACGCCCGCGCGGGCGAGCGCGGTGATCGCCAGACCGTTCCAGGCGGCGACCACCTTGTCGTCGCGGCCTGGGTAGGTCCGCGAACTCCTGGCGTCCCGCAGTACTGACTTCAGGCGGTTCCAGCGGTCGGGATCGTCCGGGTCCCGGCGAAGCTGGAGGACGGACGATCCGTGCTCGAAGGTGCCGGTGACGTCGCACAGGTCGATCACCCAGCCGGCGTCCTCGTCACCCAGGACTGCGCGGAGCTCGTCAGGCGCCCAGACGTAGTACCGGCCTTCCTCGCCTTCGGTGTCGGCGTCCAGCGCAGAGGCGAATCCACCTTCGGGAGTGCGGAGCTCGGCCAGCAGGAAGTCGGCCGTCTCGGTCGCGATCCGCTTCGCCAGCGGCTCCCCCGTGATCGCCCACCACTCGGTATAGACGTCCAGGAGGAGCGCGTTGTCGTACAGCATCTTCTCGAAGTGCGGCACGACCCACTGCCCGTCCACGCTGTACCGCGCGAATCCCCCGGCGAGCTGGTCGTACATCCCGCCCCGAGCCATCCGCTCGCAGGTCTGCCGGACCATCTCCAACGCCTCGGCCGAGCCAGTCCGCCGGTGATGGCGCAACAGGAAGTCGAGCACCATCGACGGCGGGAACTTCGGCGCCTGCCCGAACCCTGCGTCCACCGGATCGAAGTCCACCTTCAGCAACGCGACCGCCCGGTCGAGCGTCACCTCGTCGATCGCGCCCTGTACTGCGTGGTCGCGCGCGCCGAACTGGTCGACCACCGAGCGGCCGATCCCGTCGATCTGCTCGCGTTTGGTCTGCCAGGCCTCGACCAGGGATTCCAGGACCTGACGGAACGTCGCCATACCGACTCGTGGTTGGGACGGGAAGTAGGTGCCGCAGAAGAACGGCTCGGCAGTCGGCGTCAGGAAGACCGACATCGGCCAGCCACCATGGCCTGTCATCGCCACGGTCGCTTCCATGTAGATCGCGTCCACGTCGGGACGTTCCTCGCGATCGACCTTGATGCTGACGAAGTGCTCGTTGAGGAAAGCGGCGGTTTCCTCGTCCTCGAACGACTCGTGCGCCATCACGTGACACCAGTGGCAGGCCGAGTACCCGATCGAGAGGAACACCGGGACATCGCGCTCCCGCGCCTCCGCGAAGGCCTGCTCCGACCACTGCCGCCAGGCCACCGGATTTCCCGCGTGCTGCCGGAGATAGGGCGACGTGGATGAACCGAGCTCGTTGACCGGGGCCATGGCCCCACCGTATGCGGTCCGGCGTCAGGCGGTCTGTGCGAGGGCCACGGACAGGCCGATCGCGATCGCCATCACCACGAGCTCACCGCCGACGAGTTGCCAGAAGGCGTTGCTGTTGGGATCGAGTCTGTTGGTCACGTGCCTGCGGTGATACCAGCCGGCGATGATCAGCACGACGAAAGCGACCGTCTTGGCCAGCAGCAGCCCGCCGTACGCATCGGATGTGAGGACGTCCAACGCCGAGCCGAAGCCGCCACCCTTGGCCGCGAGCCGCCCGGCCGCGCTGATGAGACCGCTGACCAGAACCGCGATGGAAGAGGAGAACGCGACCTGGTTGAAGCGCTCCAGCACCATCGGCAGACCGTGGCGGCTGGCTCGGCCGTAGCGGACCAGGCCGGCCAGTCCGCCGACCCAGGTGGTCGCCGCGATCACGTGGATGACGAGTGCGGCGCCCGCGAGTACGACGTACGACTCGTTGCGCGGGTAGGTGGTCAGAGCAGGCGGGACGAGTGCGGCGATAGCGACCAGGACACCAAGGCCGGCCGCCGAGGAGGTCTGCACCCGGCGGATTCCGATCGCGAGCGCGACGACCAGGATGCCGGTGATCAGCAGGGCCTTCACCTCGGGCACACCGAGCGCGTCGTCCAGCTTCAGCCTGAGCAGGTCTACCGGGGTGTCGAGCAACACCGCCGCCGTGATGATCGCGCCTCCGAAGGCGGCGACGGCCCAGACGATCGCGGAGTTGCTCGCGTCGCGGACGGCGCGACGGCCCTGCACGCCGAGCGGACCGCCGTCGGTGCGCAGCAGGACGACCGCGGCGAGCAGCGCGCCGGCACACCCGACGGTCGCCATCGTGGACATCAACCGGAAGAAGGGCAGCAGCCAGGAGACGAAGAGGCTGGGCCCGCCGATCCCGAGGTTGTTGTCCTGCGGCTCACTCCCGGCCGCGAACAGGCCCACCACCATTGCGACTGAGGCGACCAGCACGGCGCTCGCGCCACCCGCGACCAGACGTCCGGGCACGCGATGCCGGGCGGCGCGGGTCGCGGTCACAGAGCGTTCCCGCACTCGGCACCTTGGTTCGACACGCGCTCACTATAGGTGAGCTATCTAACAACGTCTCTGCACGACACCATCTCGTGACCACGGTGTCGCAAACGGTTGTCTGCGCGTGACTTTCGGCTAGCAAAGCCAACCGCGGCAGGGCAAGCAGTTGCCACCGGCATCGACCTGGTTCAGGGCCTTACTCGCTGTTGCGAGCCGTCTTGGCGGCCTCGGCCTCGGCCTTCGCCACAGCGCCGGTCTCCGCGGCGTCAGTGGTCTCCGTCGGTCCGGCAGCGCCAGCCGGGTCCGCTGAGCTGGCCGTGCTCGGCCGGTCTGCGGACGGTGCTGGATCTTGCGCACCATCGGCCTGATCGAAGTCGATCTTCTTCAACTGCTTGCCCATGTTGCGCCACAACAGCACCGTGGCTGCACCGAGCCCGAGCACGATCAGCAGCGCGACCCAGCCGGGCCGCACCGAGTTCGGGTCGATCTCGGCCATCGGGAGCCCGGTCGTCAGAAGTGGGGTCATCGCGATCACCCGGCCAGTCTCTCACCGTCCGGCCCCGCCGTCAGCGCAGCCCCGCGAACAGGTCGTCCTCGGGCGCTTCGGATTCCACCAGGCTGCGGGCGAGCTCGTAGTCCTCGGTCGGCCACGCCTGCTGATGCACCTCCAGCGGTACTGCGAACCACGCGCCGTCCGGGTCGATCTGGGTCGCGTGCGCGAGCAACGCCCGGTCACGGACCCCGAAGTACTCCGCACACTCCACCCTGGTGGTGATCCGGCGCTCGTTCTCCGGGTCCGGCTTCCAGTCCTTGAGGCGTTCGGCGTACGGCGACTCCAGGCCGCGGGCGACCATCGCGTCGTGCAGCGCCTTCATCCGCTCGCGGTGGAAAGTGTGGTGGTAATACAGCTTCAGCGGCTGCCACGGCGTACCCAGGTCCGGGTACGCGTCCGGATCGCCCGCGGCCTCGAATGCCGCCACTGTGATCTGGTGGCACATCACGTGGTCCGGGTGCGGGTAGCCCCCGTTCTCGTCGTACGTCGTGACGACCTGCGGGCGGAACTCGCGGATCAGCTTCACCAGCGGGGCGGCGGCGTCCTCCACCTTCAGCGCGGCGAAGCACCCCTCCGGCAGTGGCGGCAGCGGATCGCCCTCGGGAAAGCCGGAGTCGACCCAACCGAGCCATTCCTGCCGGATCCCGAGGATCTCGCGGGCCGCGTCCATCTCCTGGCGACGGATCTCGGTGATGTTGGCCAGCACCTCGGGGCGATCCATCTTCGGGTTCAGGATCGAGCCGCGCTCGCCACCGGTGCAGGTGGCAACCATCACATCGACGCCCTCGGCGACGTACCGGGCGGTGGATGCGGCGCCCTTGCTGGACTCATCATCGGGGTGAGCATGGACATGCAGCAGACGGAGATCTTCGGTCACAGGACACAATGGTCCCCCAAGCCCGAGGAGAACAGTTGACCGACCCAGCCGCCGCCGACTCTGCCACCGATCTGGATGCCCGCTACGGGCGCACCAGGCGCGGCCGCAAGCCGCTGGTGCTCGGCGCCATCGGCAGCGTCGTACTGATCGCGCTGGTGTGGTTGCTCTGGGTCGCGTTCGTGCAGTCCTCGCCGCCCGTCTCGTCGCGATTGCTCGGTTTCAAGATCACCTCGCCGACCTCGGCTACCGCGACCATCCAGGTGGACCGCACCAAGAGCGTCGAGGCCTCCTGCCGCCTGCAGGCGAAGTCGGCGGACTTCTCGATCGTCGGCGAACTGACCGTCACCGTCGCCCCCGACTCCCCGCGCCGGCAGACCGTGGACGCGACCCTCACCACCCAACGCGACGCTAGCGCCGTCATCCTGGTCGGCTGTACCACCGCCGACGACCCCCACCCCCGCTGAGCCCTGCTTAAAAATGCACCCGCTTAGTCCGGTCATCGGACCCGTTGGAGGGGTCCGCTGAACCTCAGCAATGGCCTGCCGATGGTCTGCTGATTGGTCTTGTGGGTGGTCCCGGCTGGTCTTGCGGCTGGTCTTGCGGGAGCAAACGATTGCCGAGAGGCCGAAGCAAACGTTTGCCGGACCGTTGAGGGGGCACAGAACTGTGGGGTTCTGAGCCCGATCTTGCTACGCTCAGTGGATTGGTCGCCGTCGACGACGGCGGCCAGAGGCTTTTCTACCCATCCCATCGACACAAGGAGCAGCCCGTGACGCAGAAGATCGAGGACAGCGTTGTCTGGCTGACACAGGATGGTTACGACCAGCTGAAGTCCGAGCTCGAGCACCTCAAGGGACCCGCCCGTGCCGAGATCACCCAGCGGATCAGCGAAGCCAGGGACGAAGGCGACCTCAAGGAGAACGGCGGCTACCACGCAGCCAAGGACGAGCAGGGCAAGATGGAGGCCCGGATCCGGCAGCTGGAGGACATGCTGCGCCGCGCCCAGGTCGGCGAGACGCCGAAGTCCGGTGGTGCGGTCGAACCAGGCATGAAGGTATCGATCAAGTTCGCCGGTGACGACGACGTCGAGACGTTCCTGCTCGGCTCCCGCGAACTCCTCGCGCTGGACGCGTCGGTCGACATCGACGTCTACTCGCCGCAGTCGCCGCTCGGTGCGGCCATCCTCGGCAAGAAGAAGGGCGAGAAGGCCACCTACGAAGCCCCGAACGGCAAGGACGTGACAGTCGAGATCGTCGCCGCCGTCCCCTTCACCGGCTGACCCCTCAACATCCGAACGCCCCGGTGAACCTTCACCGGGGCGTTCGCCTTTCCTGCCTGCCCCGCTTTTCCACCTCCACTTGCGCCCGTACTCCCCTCCCCTGCCTGCTCGTCCGTCCGACCGTCCGCGCGCTCTCCTCCAGCGGCTGGCTCCAGCGCGCGGATAAGTTCCGCGCTGACCTGTCCCACCCGCCCTCCGCCGTCTTGCCGACCCGTACTCCGCGCCCACTCCACGCGTCACTTGCCCGGCCTGGCCCCTGACCCCCGCGCCGGGCCGGCGAGCGGGCCGGCACGTGGGCGGGCGGCCGGGCGGCGCGGGCAGGCGGCCGGCGGGGGTCTGCCGTGGGGTCGGCTGACGCGGTTTTCGTCCGCTAGCGGCTTGCAAGCCGCTACTCGTCGAAGAGGCTGTCAGCGGGACCGCGGTCGCTACCCAGCGGACCGCGGCCGTCGCCGCCAGCGGAACCGCGGTCGCTGCTCCAGCGGGCGGCGCGGGGGTCTGCCGTGGGGGTCGGCTGACGCGGTTTTCGTCCGCTAGCGGCTCGCAAGGCGCTATTCGTCGAAGAAGCCGTTAGCGGGCGACGGTCGCTACCCAGCGGACCGCGGCCGCCGCCATCAACGGCACCGCCGTCGCTGCCCCAGCGGCCGGCGGGGGCGCACGGACGGGGGGTGGCATGGGGCGGTTGGGATTGCGGTAGGCGGTTGGGGTTTGGGCACTATGGGGGCGTGAGTATTCGGATCGGGACGTCGGGGTGGTTGTATCCGCCGTGGCGGGGGGTGTTCTATCCGAAAGGGTTGCCGCATCGGCGGGAGTTGGAGTACATCTCGCGGCGGGTGAACTCGGTCGAGATCAACGGGTCCTTCTACTCGCTGCAGCGGCCGGAGAGCTACCAGCGGTGGCACGACATGGTCCCGGACGACTTCGTGTTCTCCGTCAAGGGCGGCCGGTTCATCACCCACATGAAGCGGCTCCGCGACGCGGACACCGTGCTGGCCAACTTCTTCGCCTCCGGCCTGCTCGCGCTCGGACCCAAGCTCGGCCCGATCCTGTGGCAGACACCCGCGAACCTGCCCTTTGACCCCGAGGTGCTCGACCAGTTCCTGGCCGCACTCCCGCGCACCACCAAACAGGCCGCAGCCCTCGCCGCCAAGCACGACGAGCGGCTCGAGGGGCGCGCTCTCACCGAGACAGACGCCGACCGCCCGCTGCGCCATGCCCTCGAGGTGCGGCACCCGGGTTTCGCCAATCCCGCCTTCACCCGGTTGCTGAGCGACCACGGCGTCGCGTGCGTGATCGCGGATACCGCCGGCACCTGGCCCGTGTTCGACCAGGTCACCGCCGACTTCGTGTACGTCCGGCTGCACGGCGACGAGGAGCTCTACGCGAGCGGCTACACCGATGAAGCGTTGCACCGCTGGGCGGACCGGATCCGCGGCTGGTCCGACGACGGCCAGGACGTGTTCGTGTACTTCGACAACGACATGAAGGTCAAGGCGCCGGGAGACGCCATGAAGCTGCTGGACCTCTTGGACCTCTCCCAGGAGCCTTGACCCTCAGCTCCTCAGTGACCGGTGGCCCGCCGATACTTGCGGACGGCAAGGGGTGCGAAGACGCCGATGATGACCGCGCACCAGATGAGGCTCAGCCAGACCGGGTGTTCGGCCGGGAAGCTGTTGGGGCTGGCGAACGGCGACGGGTTGCCGAACAAGTGCCGGCACGCGGCGACGATCGACGAGATCGGGTTCCACTCGGCGATCGGTTGCAGCGCCCCCGGCAGGTTCGGTGTCGGCACGAACGCGTTCGACAGGAATGTCAACGGGAACAGCCAGATCAGCCCGGCCGACGCCGCGACCTCCGGACTACCCACGGACAGGCCGATCAGCGCGCCCACCCAAAGCATCGCGAACGCGAACAACAGCAGGATCGCGAACGCCGCGAGGGCCTGACCGATCCCGTTGTGCCATCGCCAGCCGACGATGAGGCCGCAGATCACCATGACCAGCATCACGAAGCCGTTGAACACCACATCGCCGATCACCCGGCCGGCGATCACCCCGGACCTTGCCATCGGCAACGACCGGAACCGGTCGATCAGGCCCTTCGACATGTCGTCGGCCAGGCCGACACTGGCCGACGCGACCGCGAACGCCATCGTCTGCGCGAAGATGCCGGACATCAGGAACTCGCGATAGGCCCGCGCGCCCGGGAAACCGGGGATCGGGATCGCGTTGCCGAACACGTAGGCGAACAGCAGCACGAACATGATCGGCTGGATGGTCGCGTAGATCAGCATGTCCGGCGTTCGGGGAATCCGCTTCAGCGTCCGCCAGGCAAGGATCCCGGCGTCCGTCACGGCCCGGCCGAGCGGACTCACCTTCGCCGGCGCACCCGTAGTACTCATGACTGCACCTTCTTCTGGTCTGCTGCTTCCTGGTCTTCCGCCTTCTGGTCCGCCGCAGCGGAAGCCGCTTCTTCAGCCCCGTGTCCGGTCAGGCTGAGGAACACGTCGTCCAGGGTCGGTCGACGCAGGCCGATGTCGGCGATCCGGATCCCGGCTCCGTCGAGGGTGCGGATCACCTCGACCAGTGCGCTCGAACCACCGGGCGCGGGCATGGTGATCCGCTTGCTGTGCTTGTCCAGCGAGGTCGACTCCGGATCGGTGATCTGCAACGCGGCGGTGAGCAATTCGAGTGCGCGATAGGTCTCGTCCGCTTCGTGCACGACGACCTCGATCCGCTCGCCGCCCACCTTCGCCTTCAGCTCGTCGGCCGTCCCGCGGGCGATCACCGAACCATGGTCCACAACGGCGATGCTGTCGGCCAGCTCGTCGGCCTCCTCCAGATACTGCGTGGTCAGCAGGATGGTGACTCCCTCGCTGACCCGGTCGCGGATGATCTGCCACAGGTCGAGCCGGCTCCGCGGGTCCAGCCCGGTGGTCGGCTCGTCAAGGAAGAGCACCTTCGGATGGGCGATCAGCGAGCCCGCCAGGTCGAGCCGCCGGCGCATGCCGCCGGAGTACGTCTTCAGGATCCGGTCGGCGGCGTCGGTCAGGTCGAAGATCTCGAGCAGCTCGTTCGCCCGCTGTTTCGCCTGCTGACTGGTCAGCCGATAGAGCCGGCCGAACATCCACAGGTTCTCCCGGCCGGTGAGTAGCTCGTCGACTGCCGCATACTGCCCGGACAGGCCGACCAGGCTGCGCACGGTGTCAGCTTCCTTCACCACGTCGTGGCCGAGCACCCGCGCACTGCCCTCGTCGGGTGCCATCAGAGTGGTGAGCACCCGGACAGTGGTCGTCTTGCCCGCGCCATTCGGTCCGAGCAGACCCAACACGGTGCCTTCTGGTACCTCCAGATCAATGCCGTCGAGTGCCTTGACCGTGTTCTTGCGTGACCTGAATGTCTTGACGAGGCCGGTCGCCTCGATTGCGGCCATGCCGCTCCCTCCCAGCGCACTGCGGACTGGACTGTGATGCAGGCCATCATCCTGACCGACCCCACCGACAGAATTCGACACCTTTTCGCGTAGCCGTAAATTCTCAGTCGAGGAGCCCGCCGGATGGATCCACAACGGCACCGGCCTGGGTGGCGACCCGCCGCACATCCAGCTGGGAGACAGCAGGGGGCGCTGGGGCGGTTGGTTGCCAGTAGCACCGGGTTCGAATCCCGGTGTCCCACGACCCCGGCAGAAGGGGTTACCCCGACTGGCTGAGGGAGTAGGGGCCCTCTGGGCGCCCCTACCTCAGCATTGTCAGTCGGAGACGATCTGGGCGGTGCCAACGAGGACCTCTACGTCCAGGGCGGCGCGGCCACGGCCGATCTCCACGTCCTTGGACTGGCCGGTGACCGCGCCGGTCCAGTTGACGCGGCCGAGCTGAGCCTCGGTGTGGACGCGGACGTCGGAGCCGCGGCGCAGGTTCACGGTGACGGCGCCGGACTCGACCCGGACCCGCGACCGGCCCTTCGTGAGCTGGGCGTCGAGCGTGGCCGATCCCGCCTGGACGAGGAGGTCGATCGGGCCGTCCACGTCGGTGACCTTCGCGGTACCGGCGGTGACGCGGACCCGGGTGAGGCCGGGCAGGCGTTCGGCGTTGACGCTGCCGCCGGTCACCTCGATCTCCACCTGGAGCATCGGGTTGACCCGGATGGACAACTCCTTGGCGAGCCCGTTCACGTGCGACTTCAGGTCGGTCGGGTTGCGCAGCATGCTGAAGCCGTCGATCGAGACGCCCATGTCGCCCTCGCTGTTGATCGCGAGGGTGTCGCCGTCGCGCTTGATCACGTGCGGGCCGTCGACCGCGACGCCGTTGATGGCAGGTTCGCCGATCAGCCGGACCCGGCGACCGATCGCGCGGATCGTCACCCGCTGGACCCCCGCGGGCACCGGCACGTTGCTGTGCTCCGCCTCGGTCTCGACCTCGGTCGGCTCGTCCTCCAAAACTCCCTGGAGCGGGGCATCGTCGACGACACTGTCCTGCGCCACGGCACCGGCATCAACGGAAGTGTCCGCCGACTCCGGGGCACCCGGGCCGGCCGGCTGAGCGGGACCGGCTGGATCAGCCGGCCTGGCCGTTCCGGTGAGGTCGGGCGAATCGACGACGTCGGCCCAGACCGACGTCGAGGGACGCTCGTCGGCGGTCGGCTGCGAAGGCGCGGCGGGCTGCGAGGGGCCGCCCGGCTGTGCAGGGCCGGTCGGGGCGGAAGGCTCGGGGGTAGTGGAGGCGGCAGCGATCAGGGTCGCGGCTTCGTCGCTGGAAAGGTGGCCCTTGGCGACCCGGTCGAGGATGTCCTTGACCCGACGGTCGTAGTCGCTCTGGTTGCTCTGATCGCTCATGTCCCCCACTCCACCACCCGGATGGGCCGAAACCAATCGGGGATCGCCCCGGATTTCTCCCACCCCCGCCCTGACCCCGACCGCCGCGCCATCAAACCCAGCGCCAACCGCCGTCCGCGAGCGTGCCCACCGCAGGAAAGCCGGAGCTCAGGGGGCCGGGCGGAAACTGCTGGTGAAGGTCTGGAATATCTGCCGACTGGCATCCCACTGACTGTCCGGAGTGGACCAATAGATCCCGTACGCCTGGTGGTCGCTGGTGACCACACCGCGGTTCACGACATGCTGACGTCCACCACCGCGGGCATAGGTGAACTCCCAGTCGGCCGCTTTCTGGAAGTAGTTCACCGCCTCGATCCGGATCCGCTGGTAATCGGCGTAGCTGTCGCGGCGAGCCTGTTCCTGCTGGCGCCAGTCTGCGACCGGGTCGGGCTTGGGCTGATCGGTTTGGTCGATGAGCAGGAAGCGGGAGCCGCCCGGTTCGCGGAAGTACACGCGTTGCCCCTGCCGATCGACGGTCCAGTCGCTCGGAACAGCCAGGGAGAAACCGGTCTGGTCGGTGTGCCGCCTGAAGCCGGCCGGCACCGCGTCCGACGGCCCGGCTGTGGGAGACGACTGCCGACTGGGCGGCGGTGAGGACACCGCCAAGCTGGTTCGCGGCGGGCTCGTCGGATTGGAGGCCGTCGACGTACTGCGGGGCGCCGTCGGGCTCGATGCCGCGGTCGGACGCGTCGCCGAAGTCCCCGGCGACCGGCCCGCGTTGTTGCCGCCGTCAGGCCTGAAGAAAGCCCAGCCGACTACCGCGCCGGCCACCAGCACACACGCCACCACAGCCGCCAGCACCTTCCCCGACGACCTCCCGCGGCCCGACGTACCAGTCGAGGCCGGAGCTCCGCCATCCCCTCCGAACCCGCTGCCGGCAACCGCAGCACCCGTGCCACCACTGCCTGCGCCCGCGGGATCTTGCCAAGCCTGCTCTTCGGGCGGCGAGACGGGCGCCTCGGCCTGGGCGTCCGGAACTACTGCAGGAATAGGCAGTATGCGTGTCTGCTGACCGCTGTCCCGCGCTTGCTCCACGGTCCCCCGCGGGGCCGACGCAGCAGGGACCGGAGTACTCGGCAGGGTTCTTGCGATGGAGTCTGCTTGTTGCGTGGGTGCGGAGGCTGCCTCCTGGAGTAGGCGTCGGGCTGTCGGGCCGTCCATGCGGGCGGCCGGGTCCTTGCGAAGAAGGCCCTCAAGGACCGGCCATAGCGGACCCGCCAGCGGTGCAGGATCGGGAGCTTCGGTGACAGCGGCGGTCATCGTGGGTAGGGCAGTGCCCCGGTCGTGGGGCGCCCGTCCCTCCACGGCGGTATAGAGGGTGGCTCCCAGCGACCACAGGTCGGACTCCGGTCCGGCGCCGCGGGTCTGGATCCGTTCAGGCGCGATGTAGGCGGGCGATCCCAGCAGCGTGCCGGAGCGGGTCAAGGACGGATCACCCTCCAGCGTGGCGATTCCGAAGTCGGTCAGAACGACCCTGCCGTCGTCGGCCAGGAGGACGTTGCTCGGCTTGACGTCGCGATGCAGTACGCCGGCATCGTGAGCCGTCTCCAGCGCCGCCAGCACCTGCAACCCGATCTGCGCCACTCGCGCCGCCGGAAGTGGCCCACTCTCCCGGACGACCTCTGCCAGGGTCCGGGACCGGATCAGCTCCATCACCAGCCATGGCCGCCCGTCCTCCTCCACTACGTCGTACACGGTGACGACGTCGGGGTGGCTGAGCCGGGCCGCCGAACGCGCCTCGCGCAGGGTCCGCTGCCGCAGGATCTCGCGTTCGTCGTCAGGTAGCTCGGGCGGGAGCAGGATCTCCTTGACCGCCACCTCGCGGCCGAGCACCTCGTCGCGGGCGTGCCAGACTACGCCCATCCCACCGCGTCCCAGCGAACCGAGCAGCCGGTACCGCCCGGCCAGGAGCCGTCCCTTCGTCTCGTCACCTGCCATCGTCAGCAGTCCCTCCGGACCCCGAGAGCGAGGGGACGGGAAAGACGGAACACGGTGTCACAGGGGTCTCCGATCGGCGGGGTCGGCCTTCTCTCCTGACTGGTGCCCCACCACACCGGGCTGACACCCCACCCGCGGCCGAACCCGTACACCCGAACAGCGCAGTACATAGCGCAGTCCACAAGGCGGGCCGCGGGGAGTAGCCCGCGACCCGCACTGGGTTCTCTATGTGTTTCACGGCCCCGACGGAGCCGGTCCCTTTCGCGTGGGAAGGTGTCAGGCGGCCGGAGTCAGCTCGTCCTCGGCCAGTTCGCGCTGGACCGCCTCGAGTTCGGCGGCCTCCCCGGCCTCGGCCGCGCGCCGGGCCTTCAGTCCCCGCAGCCCGGTCAGACCGATGACCAGGCCGAGGGCTGCGATCCCGGTGACCACACCGAGAGCCGGCTTGTACGCCGACAGCATCCCGGCCGAGGTGGTGACGCCCTTCGACTGGCTGCTGATCACCGCGGTCACGACGGCGAGCACGATCGCTCCACCGACCTGGTTCGACGTGTTGAACAGCCCGGACGCGAGTCCCTGCTCGTGGTCCGGGACCCCCGAGGTGGCCTGGATGTTGAGCGCCGGGAAGGCGATCGCGAAGCCGAGGCCGATCAGCAGGATGGTCGGGAACACTGTCGCGAGGTACGCCGACTCCGGCCCGATCCGCAGCGACAGAGCGTAGCCGACGACGAACAGCGCCATGCCGGTGATGATCATCCGCTCGGTGCCGACCCGGTCGGCCAGCTTGCCCGCGTTCGGCGACAGGGTGGCGACCAGCAGCCCTGCCGGCAGGAAGCCCAGCGCGGTCTCGAACGAGGACCAGCCGAGCAGGTTCTGCAGGTAAAGCGTGCCGATCAGCTGGAACGCGACGTACGCGCCGAAGACCGTCAGGACGGCCAGGTTGGCCCTCCGCAGCGAGGAGTTGCGGAGGATGCCGAGCCGGACCAGCGGATGCTTCGACCTGCGCTCGACGACGATGAAGGTGGTCAGCAATGCGGCGGCGAGCAAGAACAGCCCGATCGTCTGGACGGAGACCCAACCGGCCCCCTCCGCGCCGACCACGGCGTACACCAGCGACAGCATGCCTGCGGTCACTGTGATCGCACCGGGGATGTCGTAGCCGCCGGCGGTGTCGTCGCGCGGGCTGCTCGGGATCAGCCTGACCGCGAACAGCAGCACGATCAGGGCCACCGGGCCGGGCATCAGGAAGGTCCAGCGCCAGCCGACCTCGGTGAGCAGGCCGCCGAGGATCAGGCCCATCGAGAAGCCGCTCGCGGCGCAGGTGGTGAAGATGCTGAGCGCCCGGTTCCGGTCCGGACCCTCGTGGAAGGTCGTGGTGATGATGGAGAGCGCGGCCGGCGCGGTGAACGCGGCGGCGACTCCCTTGACGAACCGCGCGGCGATGAGCAGTTCGGGGTTGGTCGCCAGCGAGCTCAGCATCGAGACCGCGGCGAACACGGCGAGCGCGACCAGGAAGACCCGGCGACGGCCGAGCAGGTCAGCGGTACGGCCGCCGAGCAGCAGCAGACCGCCGTACCCCAGCACGTAGCCGGTGACGACCCATTGCAGGGAGGACAGGGAGACGCCGAGGTCGGCGCCGATGGAAGGAAGCGACATGCCCACCATGGACACGTCGAGGCCATCGAGGAAGATCACGCCGCAGACGACCAGGAGGGCGCCCCACAGGCGTGCGTCCCAGGTCAGGCGGGGTGGTGTCGGTTGCGTTGTCTGTGTCACAAGACGAGAGCATTGCATGCGCGTGCATCTAATGTCTACTCATTAATTGCGCTTGCATTGAATGCGGATGCATGATAACGTCACCGCCGTGACCGATACGAAGGTCAGCACCGGGACCACCGTCGAGACCGGTGCAGCTGTCCGGGAATGGCGTGAGCTACTCGCCCGCCACGCGGACCTGACCTGTGCGCTCGATCGAGAGCTGCAAGCAGGTCACCAGCTGGGCATGAGTGAGTACGAGGTGCTCGAGCGACTCGCCGAGCTCCCCGAGCAGTCAGCCAAGGTCCAGCAGATCGCAGGCTCCGTCCACCTCAGTCAGAGCGCGCTCTCCCGCGTGATCGGCCGGCTCGAGGCGGCCGGGCTGGTCGAGCGGCACATGTGTCCCGACGACCGGCGCGCGATCAACGTCCGGCTGACCGAGGACGGCCTGCTCCGTCAGACCGAGGCGCAGCCCACCCAGCGCCGCGTGCTCGCCGAGCGGCTGCACTCGCCGCTCACGAAGACTTGCGACGCACCTATTCTCTGACGACTCGCTCAGTTCAGCGTGTACGTGTACCCGCTGCTGGTCAGACTGGCCAATATCCGCTCGCGGTGCTCTTCGCCCCGCATCTCGAGCTGCAACGCCACCTCGACCTCGTCAAGGTTCAACGTCTCCGAGATGCGCTCGTGCAGCACCTCGATGATGTTCGCCTCCACCTCGGCCAGCCGGGCGAGCAGGGTCGCGAGCCCGCCCGGGGTGTCCGGGATGCGCACCCGCAAGGACAGGTACCGGTCCGCCGCCGCCATGCCGTGCCGGAGTACCCGCATCAGCAGCAACGGGTCGATGTTGCCGCCGGACAGGACCACCACGACAGGGGGTCTGAACCGCTTCGGCTGATCCAGTACGGCGGCCACCGCCGCGGCCCCGGCCGGTTCCACCACCAGCTTGGCGCGCTCCAGCACCAGCAAGAGGGCCTTGGACAACGAATCCTCACCGACCGTGAGGACCTCGCTGACGTGCTCCTGGATCGCCGCGAAGGGAACCGTGCCGGGCAGTCCGACCGCGATCCCGTCGGCCATCGTCGCCATCTTCTCCAGCTGGATCGGTTCGCCGGCCGCGAGCGAGGCCGGATACGCCGCGGCGCCCTTCGCCTGCACGCCGACCACCTCGATCGGCATTCCGTCGCGCTGCATCGCCAACGCGATCCCGGCGATCAGCCCGCCACCACCGACCGGTACGACGACCGTCCGCACCTGCGGGCACTGCTCCACGATCTCCAGCCCGGTGGTCGCCTGCCCGGCCACGATGTCGGGGTGGTCGAACGGATGGATCAGGATCGCCCCGGTCCCGGCCTCGAACTTTCGCGCCGCCTGCAGGCAGTCGTCGATCGTCGTACCGACGAACCGGACGTCGGCGCCGTAGGCCCGGGTCGCCTTCTCCTTCGGGATCGGCGCACCGTGCGGCATGAACACGGTCGCCTTGATCCCGAGCAGTTGCGCGGCCAGGGCGACCCCTTGCGCGTGGTTGCCGGCGCTGGCCGCGACGACGCCACGGGCCCTTTCCTTCTTGGACAGCCGGGCCATCCGGACATAGGCGCCGCGCAGCTTGAACGACCCGGTTCGCTGCAGGTTCTCGCACTTGAGGAACACGTCACCGCCGACGAGTTCGCTCAGCCAGCGCGAGTACTCCAGCGGCGTCGGCGCCACCACATCATGCAAAAGGTCCGCTGCCCTGGCGATCTCCGCAGCACTGATGGTCACGCGCTCACACTACGACCGGACCACGCCCTCCGCCGGTCATTTGCGCCGCCTGTAACCGGATGTGCCTCCGCAGTTGACGGCTCACTTGAGCAGTAACTTGCCGAGGCGGCGGGAGGCGACGTACAGGCCAAGGGTTCCCATTACGGCCAGGTAGAGGGCGTTGATCAGCAAGGTCCAGCTCACAGTCCCGGTGGTGAGTGCGCGTTCGAGCGCGACACCCTGGTAGAGCGGGGCGATCTCGACCAGCCAGCGGATCGCGCCCGGGTAGGTGTCGACCGGGAAGAACGTCGCCGAGAACAAGAACATCGGCATCGTCGCGAGGGTCACGAACTCGAAGTCCTGCCAGCTCCGCATGAAGGTGGTCAGGGCCATCCCCGCGCCGGCGAACGCATACCCGATCAGCACCGCGGCCGGCAGCGCGAGCAGCGCCCACCAGGACTCGATCAGCCCCATCACGAGCATCACCACGATGAACATCGCCGAGTACGCCGTGCCCCGGAGCAGCGCCCACGTCACCTCCCCGGTCGCCACGTCCCAAGGGCGCAGCGGTGTCGCCAGCATCGCGTCGTACAACCTCGCGTACTTCATCCGGAAGAAGATGTTGTACGTCGAGTCGAAGATGGCGCCGTTCATCGCCGAGCTCGCGAGCATCGCCGGAGCCACGAACGCGGCGTACCCGATCTTCGTCCCGTCGGACAGGGTGAAGTCGCCAACCAGTTGGGCGACCCCGATCCCGATGGAGAGCAGGTAGAACACCGGCTCGAAGAAGCCGGACACGAAGACGATCCAGCTCCGCCGGTAGACCAGGAAGTTCCGCTCGACCAGGTGGCGCCCGCTCCCGGCCCGGACCGGCATCGGCAACACGCGGGCAGTGAGTGTCGCCATCAGCTGATCAACCTCCGGGTCAGTCCGCGGACCGCGAGCCAGGTGCCGACAGCGAACCACGCCGCGAGATAGGCGAGGTTGCCCAGCGCGGGGAGCAAGGAGACCGTGCCCAGGCTCAGGTCGCGTGACAGCTCGACCGCATGCCAGAGGGGACTCACATACGCGAGCCACTCGATCCAGTCGGGCAGTTGCGAGACCGGGAAGAACGCCCCGGAGAACAGCGAGGCCGGCAGCACGCCGAAGCGGAAGATGATCGCGAAACCCGAGTCGGTCTCCAGCCGGGTCGCCACCGCGCACACCGGGGCGGCAGCGGCCATCCCGACGAGCAGCGCGACCGGCAGAGCCAGCAAGCCGAGCGGCGACCCCAGGCCGCCGAACACCGCGATGATCGCGACGAAGACCGCACAGGTCGTGAAAACGCGGAAGGCGATGAAGGCAAGCTGCCCGTACATCACATCTGCCGGGCGCAGCGGGGTCGCGATCATCGAGAAGTAGAACTTCTGCCACTTGATCCCGCCCATCACCGGGTAGGTCGACTCGCCGACCGCGATCTGCAATGCGGTGGCGGCGAGCAGGCCGGGTGCGATGTACCGCAGGTAGCTCACGCCCCCGAGCGCGCCCGAGCCGTTGTCGTCGACGAACGAGCCGAGACCGATGCCCATGGCGGCCAGATAGAGCAGTGGCAGCAGGAAACTCGTGACCAGAGTGCCCTTCCAGGTCCGCTTGTACACCGTGGCCCAGTAGTCGAACTGCCTTCGGCCGTTCTCGATCGCGACCGTCATCAGTCGACCAACGTCCGGCCGGTGAGCCGCAGGAACACGTCCTCCAGCGTCGACCGGCGAACCAGCACGGCAGCAGGCTCCAGCCCACGCTCATGCACGGCCGCGACTGCTCTCTCCCCATCGTCGGTGTAGAGCAGCAACCGGTCAGGCAGCACCTCGATCCGCTGCGCGAGATCCTCGACCTTGCCGGCCAACGCGTCGTGATCCGTGAGCATCACCTCGGGCCCGAACCGCAACTCGACCACCTCACGCGTCGAGTAGTCCCGGATCAGCTCGACCGGAGACCCCTCGGCCGCGATCAGCCCGCCATCCATCACGACGAGCCGGTCGCACAACTGCTCGGCCTCGTCCATGTAGTGCGTGGTGATGATCAGCGTCACGCCGGCCTGCTTGAGCCGGAACAGCTTGTCCCACAGGAGATGTCGCGCCTGCGGGTCGAGGCCGGTGGTCGGCTCGTCGAGCAGCAGCAGATCCGGCTTGCTCACCAGGGACCGCGCGATCGTCAACCGCCGCTTCATCCCGCCGGACAGCTCGTCGACCTTCACCTTCGCCTTCTCGGTCAGCGCGACGAACTGCAGCAACTCGTCGGCTCGCTCCCGGCACTCGGCCCGGCTCAGGCCGAAGTACCGCCCGTAGATGGTCAGGTTCTCGTGCACGGACAGCTCTGTATCAAGCGTGTCGTCCTGCGGGCACACCCCGAGCCGCGCCCGGATCGCCGGACCATCGACCGCCGGATCCATACCGAGGATCCGGAGCTCCCCGCCGCTGGTCGGCGACACCGCCCCGATCATCCGCATCGTCGACGACTTGCCCGCGCCGTTGGGCCCGAGGAACCCGAAGGCCTCGCCCTTCCGCACATCCAGGTCGATCCCCGCAACCGCCTCGAAGTCCCCGTAGGACTTCCGCAGCCCGCGGGCATGAACGAGCGCCTCCACCTGTTCCGTCACAACCCAGACCCTAGACCGCCCCTCCGACACTTTCTCGTCGTTTTGTGAGCACTCCGCCGCGCTGACGCCGATCCACGGCTGGAACCCACTCACCCGCGCGACGGCCTGGCCAACGCCCACCGAACGGCGAGGCCGGAACCGTTCCGGCTGGCGGGTTGTTCGCCGACTGGCAGGACGATTGGGCGCTACCGGCCGAAGAAGCGGCCACCGGCGGCGGCGATCCCGGGGTAGTCGGCCGAGCATGCTCGGGATCGATCAGGCCGGAAACTTTTCGTCACCAGGCTCAAATTTGTTTCCGGCTCGCTGCGGCACAAGTCGCTTAGCCCATCAGACGGCGGCGTCCCCGCTCAGGGAGCCGACGCAGGAGGCGCGGGCGGGCGCGGAGTACAGGCAGTTACTCGCCGGCTGGGAAGTCGGCCGAAGCGCTGATCGCGGCCCACTTCTCGGTCTCCGCCGCGCGCTTCTCAGCAGCTGCGCGGATCGCGTCGACCGCCGCTGCGCCGAGCACGAGGCGCAGCGGCGGCTCGTCGGATTCGACCGCCTCCACGATGATCCTGGCGCCGCGAGCCGGATCGCCCTGTTGCTTTCCGTCGGTGGACCGGCGGAACTCGTGGAGGGCACCGACTGTCTCCTGGTAGTCCGCGCCGACGTCGTGCAGCGTCATCGAAGGGCCTTGCCAGTCCGTCCGGAAGGCCCCCGGCTCGACGATGATCACCCTGACGCCGAACGGCCTGACCTCGTTCGCCAGCACCTCGGAGAAGCCCTCGACCGCGAACTTGGCCGTCTGATACGCGCCCATCCCGGGAGTCCCGCCGACGCGGCCGCCCACCGACGAGAACTGAACGAAGGTGCCGGACCGCTGCTGTCGCAGTACGGGCAGGGCGGCCTTGGTGACGTTCACGGTGCCGAAGAGGTTCGCCTCGAGCTGGGCGCGGAAGTCGTCGTCCGCCAGCTCTTCGATCGGGGCGCTGTTGGCGTAGCCCGCGTTGTTGACGACCACGTCGAGCGACCCGAACTCCGCGACGGCGAACCCGACAGCGGCGCGCGCGGCTTCCGCGTCGGTCACGTCGAGCGGGAAGGTCCGAACGCGGTCGCCATACCGCTCGACCAAGTCACTGAGCTGCTTCGGGTCCCGAGCTGTGGCGACAACACTGTCGCCGCCGTCGAGCACCGCCTTCGCGAGCTCCCTCCCGAAGCCACGCGAACTCCCCGTGATGAGCCAGGTTTTGGACACACCTGCTCCCTGCGAGTCATACAACCAACTGGATAGTTGCTTCCCTCCACAGTGAACACCCGCCCTGCCAGGTTTGCAACTGACTGGTTGGTTTGAGTATCAACCCCGCCCGACATACGGCATGCCGGCAGCCATCACAGTCAGCGTCGGGACCGCGACGTCAACAGGCAGTTGCGCGATCCGGACCACGAAGTCCGCGACGATCTTCGGATCGAAGGTCGGCTCGGCCGCGATGGACCCGTTCGGCTGCAGCACGCCCTGCGCCATCCTCTCGGTCATCGGGGTGGCAGCGTTGCCGATGTCGATCTGGGTGGCTGTGATCCCGTGCGCCCGCCCCTCGAGCTCCAACCCCTTCGTCAGACCGGTGATCGCGTGCTTGCTGGCGGTGTACGCGATGCCCTGCGGCCGCGGCACATGCGCCGAGATCGACCCGTTGTTGATGATCCGCCCGCCCTTCGGGTCCTGCCGCAGCATCAACGCGAACGCGGCCTGCGCACACAGGAACGACCCGGTCAGATTCGTGTCGACCACTCGCCGCCAGTCCTGCTCCGAAACATCCTGTACTGCGGCCGCGGGCGCCCCGGTGCCGGCGTTGTTCACCAGGACGTCGATCCGGTCCAACGTCCCGAAGAACGCGGCGACTGCCGATCCGTCAGCAACATCGAGTACTGCGGTTCGCACCTCGGCCGGAGCTGATTCCGCCGTCTCGCGGAGCCTGTCCTCCGTCCGGCCGGTAACGGTGACCCCGAACCCGGCAGCAGCCAGCGCGTGCGCCATCTCCCGCCCAAGTCCCGAACCGCCACCAGTGACCACCGCGACCTGCTGCATGCCGTTCTCCTGAGCTAAAGGGATCCCCATCACCACGAGCCCCCATTCTCCTCTGTTGCCGCTTTGTGACCGGACGATGACGCTTGGTTAACGAGTTGCCGTCCTGATGACATTGCGGAAACTCATTTGCGTGTATCACGCAAGCATGTATATGCTTGCACCATGCAAGTACCTGACCCGTATGTGCCGCAGACCCCGATCGAGGGGGTGTTGCACGCGTTCACCCGCATCGGCCGGCGGCTGAAGACCAAGCAGCCGGGCGACACGATCGACCACAGCGTCCACCTGGTGCTGTTTGTGCTGCGGTGCAACGGGGCACTGAGGCTGTCCGATCTGGCGAACAAGATGGAGATCGACGCCTCTACCGCGAGTCGACACGTGCGGGCGCTGGAGCAGGCGGGCATGGTCCGCCGTTCCGCCGATCCCGACGACGGTCGCGCCTTCCGGGTCGAGATGACCGAACAGGGCGCCGCGGAGTGGGAAGCCGCCGCCAAGCGCCGGATGGACCTGCTGGGCCAGGCGATGAACGGCTGGTCCGAGTCCGACATCGAGACCTTCGAGAAGTTGATGACCCGGTTCGCCGACGGGGTCACCAGCCTCGTGGACGAGCGCGCCGACCGGGCCTGGGCCGACAAGGGCTGGGCCGCCGCGGTGAACGTGCACCAGAACACCGAGAAGAACGTGGAGAAACGATGAGCACCACCGAGCCCGCCACCGCCGGCGGCGCCTCCCCCGCGCCTGAGCCGAATGCTCCGAACTACCTGTCCCATAAGCAGATCCTCGTGATCCTCGGCGGCCTGATGGCCGGCATGTTCCTGGCCGCTCTCGACCAGAGCATCGTTGGAACCGCGCTGCCGCGGATCGTCAGCGAGTTCAACAGCCTGGACAAGCTGTCCTGGGTGGTCACCGCATACCTGCTGACCTCGACCGCCTCCACCCCGCTGTGGGGCAAGATCTCCGACCTCTACGGCCGCCGTCCGCTGTTCATCGCGGCGATCGTGACCTTCCTCGCCGGCTCGGTGCTGTCCGCCATGTCGCAGAACATCGAGGAACTGATCGGCTTCCGCGCCATCCAGGGCCTGGGCGCCGGTGGTCTGATGTCCCTCGCGTTCGCCACCATCGGCGACGTGATCCCGCCGCGTGAGCGCGGCAAGTACATGGGGTACTTCGGTGCCGTCTTCGGGCTGTCGTCCGTGGCCGGCCCACTGCTCGGCGGGCTGCTCACCGACGGTCCCGGCTGGCGCTGGATCTTCTGGATCAACGTGCCGATCGGCCTGGTCGCGCTGGGCGTCGTCGCCGCCGTGCTCAAGCTGCCGCATGTGAAGCGCAGCCACAAGATCGACTACCTGGGCGCCGCGATCGTCACTGGCGCGGTCACCACGCTGCTGCTGGCCGTCTCCTGGAGCGGGCCGACCAACGGCTGGGGTGCCGGGACGACGATCGCCCTGCTGGTCGCAGCTGTCGTGCTCGCGGTGGTCTTCGTGCTGGTCGAACTGCGGGTCTCCGAGCCGATCATCCCGATGGACCTGTTCAAGGGCCGCATCTTCTCCGGGTACGCGGCGTACGCCTTCTTGCTCGGGTTCGCGATGTTCGGCGCGCTGATCTTCCTGCCGCTCTACCTGCAGGCGGTCAAGGACCTGTCCCCGACCAAGTCGGGTCTGGCACTGCTGCCGATGATCGTCGGCATCTTCTTCGCCTCGATCCCGAGCGGCCAGCTGATGAGCAAGACCGGCCGGTACAAGATTTACCCGATCATCTCGTCGGTCCTGGTCGGCGGCGCGATGGTGCTGCTGTCCACGATCGGGCTGACCACGCCGTACTGGCAGCTGGCGATCTACATGTTCATCATGGGTGCCGGTCTCGGACTGTCGATGCAGATCACCGTCACCGCCGCGCAGAACAGCGTGCCCCGGCAGCACATGGGCACCGCGACCTCGACGATGACCTTCTTCCGCTCTATGGGTGGCGCGATCGGTACCGCTGTGTACGGCGCCGTCCTGACCAGCCGGCTGACGACACACCTGGGTGACATCGTTCCGCAGTCGATGCACGGCATGGTCGACCAGCTGGCCAAGGCCGCCAACAGCGTGCAGGCTTTGCACGCACTGCCGCAGCCGATGAAGGGCTGGGCTCTGTCGGGCCTGGTGCAGGCGATGGACGATGTCTTCCTGGTCTCGCTTCCGTTCCTGGCGATCGCGTTCATCCTGGCGGTCATCACCCCGGAACAGCGCCTGGCAGGTCGCGACGACGGCCCCAAGCCCGAAGGCGACAACGCCGACCTGGCAGCTTCCGCAGCCGCTATGCACTGACCGCAGCAACACAAGCAGCCCGCCCCGGGATCTACGGGGCGGGCTGTTTGTCTTGGGGGCTAGGCCTCTTCGGTGACGGCGGGTGGTCTTCGGCGTGGCAGCGGACGGCGCGGCGGCTCCGGGTCGACGTCGTTGCCTGCCAGGTGATTGACGATGGTGTTGAGCACGGCGATCGTCGGTACTGCGACCAGCGCGCCCACGATTCCCGCGATCACCACCCCCGTCGAGATCGCCAGGATGACCGCCAGCGGGTGAACGCTCACCGCCCGGCCGAGCAGGAACGGCTGCAGCACGTGCGCCTCCACCTGCTGCACCAGGATCACCACAGCAAGCATGATCACTGCCACCACCGGCCCCTTGGCGACAAGCGCGACCAGTACTGCGACGATGCCGCTCACCAGGGCGCCTACCACCGGTATGAACGCGCCGACGAACACCAGGATCCCGATCGCGCTCACCAGTGGCAGGCCGAGGACAGCCGCCCCCAACGCGATCCCGACGGCATCCACCGCGGCCACGATGATGGTGGCCCGGACGAAGGCCGTCAGCGTGACCCAGGCCTTCCTTCCGGAGGAATCCGCCTTCGGACGAGCCGGCTTCGGGAACAGGCGGACCAGCCAGGCCCAGATCTGCTCGCCCTGATAGAGGAAGAAGAACAGGCAGAACAGCGCGATGAACAGCCCTGCCACGACATGCGTGGCGGTGGTACCGACCGCGGCGGCGCGCTGACCGAGCGCGCCGCCGGACAGCACGGTGTCCTTCAGACTGTTGAAGGTGTCGGTGATGTCCTTGTCGCTGATGTTCAGATTGATCCGGGCGAGGTCCTTCAACTTCTCGAAGCCTTCGCCGACCCGCGTCGACAGACTCGCGAACTGGCTAGCGATCTGCGCGCCCACCAACGTCAGCAGCCCGGCGACGAGCACGATCGTGCCGACTACGGTGATGCCGGTCGCCGGACCCCGCGGCAGCCCCAGCTTGGTCAAGCCGTCCATCACCGGCACGAGCAACGCGCAGAGCAGGATGCCGACCACCACCGGAACGACGACCTCGGAGACGTAGCTCAGGGCGAACCCGATCACCCCGATGGCGGCCACGATCACGAGGAACCGCCACGCCCAGGCGCTGGCGATCTGCATCGCCCGTGTCACCCCGAGATCCACTGGACCACGACTCGATCCCGCCCCCAGACTGGGTTCGGCCTCAGGCACCACGGTGTCGCTGCTGCGTTCGGCGGCGGCGTTGTCCGCGACCGGACTCTCCTCCTCGCGGCCCACATCGGCCGCGTCGTCCCGCTCCACCACTTCGCTCATGACACCCTCCGGATCTCAACTGCTCCAGAGACTAGTGCCCGTCGGCTGCGGTTCCATGAATATGTCCGGCCAGTCCCTTGGCCGCCGCTGGATCGAGGTCGGCCAGCAGGCCGACGCCGGCCAGGACGTAGTCGGAATCGACGCAGGTCCGTGCGTTGGAAGGAACTAGCCAGCCCTCCTCCTGAGCAGCGACCGCGACGCCGGCCAGGATCCGGGCCGCCACCTCAGGCCCGTTGTGCCGCAGCACTCCCCCGGACCCGACCAGTAGATCCACCTCGCGCAGATCCTTGCCGGATCGCTCGATCACCCGACCACCCGGCCCGAAGACGACCCGCTGCCGACCGGCATGCCGCCGCAACGCAACCGTGGCAGCCACCCGGGCCAGCGTCTCGTCGTACGACGACTCGACCGCATCTCCCGGCAGGTACGACGGGTCGTCGTGGCGGCGTGTCGCCGCGGCTCGCAAGGCGGCGTCCTCGGCCAGGAGTCCAGCCTCGACCCCGGCAGCGACCACCGGTACCGCGCTCCAGCGCATGCCGAGGTCGCCCTCCACGGTTCGGGTCACCGGGTGGGTCGCGACCACCTCGCGGCCGAGATTCGCATCCTCCGGATCGAGCTCGATCACCGAGTGGACGTCGGTGGTCGCGCCGCCGATATCCACCACGGCCACATCCCCGTGGAGCGACGCCAGCACCTCGACGCCGCGCAGGACGACGTCGGGTGTCGCGGCCCGGACCATCCGGGCGAAGCCGGGGTCGCGGGACAGATTCTTGCCGCCGATCACGTGCGCGAGGAACATCTCCCGGATCGCGGCCCGCGCGCTGTCCGGTGCGAACCCCCCGATCTCCGGGACCACGTTGTCCGCGAACACATGCGGCACGTCCGCGCCCGCCAGCAACTCGCCGACGGCTGCCTGCGCCTCGACGTTGCCAGCAGCAACCACCGGACGTCGCCACTCGTACTTCGCGAGCACCGCAGCCGCGTTCTCGATCACCGCCGAGTTGCCGCCGTCCGTTCCACCCAGCAGCAGCACGACATCCGGTCGCTCGGCGCGCAAGGCCTTCAAAGAGGTTGCCGTCAGCCCGCCGTTGACCACCGCAACGACCCGGCCGCCGCTGGACAGGGCAACTCGCCTGCCGGCTTCAGCGGTGACCAGCTCTTCGTTGCCGACGACACCGATCCGCAGACCGCCGCCGGCACTTGAACACGCCAGCACCTCGGCCTTGGCGACGCCGCGATCCACCGCCAGCAACGCAGTACGGCAGGCATGCCAGCCGTCCATCACATCGGTATCGAGGGTGGTGCGGTGTTCGGCCCGGGCGATCAGCTCGCCCGAGCCGGCGTCCACCGCGATCGCCTTGGTGAAGGTCGACCCGAAGTCGACCGCCACAAACAACGCCACTAGGCCATCGCGCGGTCGAGATCCGCCAGCAGGTCGTCGATCGTCTCGATCCCTACGCTGAGCCGGATCAGGTCGGACGGCACCTCGAGCGGGGTGCCGGCGACCGAGGCGTGCGTCATCTTGCCAGGGTGCTCGATCAGCGACTCGACACCGCCGAGCGACTCGCCCAGGGTGAAGACCTCCGCCTTGTTGCAGATGTCGATCGCGTGCTCCTCGCCGCCGGTCACCCGGAACGATACGATCCCGCCGTACCGCTTCATCTGCTTGGCCGCGGTCTCGTGGCCGGGGTGGCCGTCGATGCCCGGGTAGAGCACCGAGGTGACGCCCTTGTGCCGCTGCAGGAACTCCACGACCTTCTCGGCGTTGTCGCTGTGCCGGTCCATCCGGACACCGAGGGTCTTGATGCCGCGCAGGACGAGCCACGAGTCGAACGGCCCGGCGACGGCACCGATCGCGTTCTGGTGGAAGGCGATCTTGTCGGCCAGCTCCGCGTCCCGCACGATCAGCGCACCGCCGACCACGTCCGAGTGACCGCCCATGTACTTCGTGGTCGAGTGCACGACCACGTCGGCGCCCAGCTCCAACGGCTGCTGCAGGTAGGCCGAGGCGAAGGTGTTGTCGACGACCAGCAGCGCGCCGGCGTCGTGCGCGATCTGCGCGACGATGGCGATGTCGGCCACGTTCAGCAGCGGGTTGGTCGGCGTCTCCAGCCAGACCACCTTGGTCTTGCCGGGGCGGATCGCGGCCCGGATCGCCTCCGGGTGGGTCACCGCGGCCGGGGTCATCTCGACGCCCCAGGCGCCGAGCACCTTCGAGAACAGCCGGAACGTGCCGCCATAGGCGTCATCGGGGAACACCACGTGGTCGCCCGGCACGCAGAGCGAGCGGATCAGGGTGTCCTCGGCGGCGAGACCGCTGGCGAACGCGAACCCGCGGGTGCCGGCCTCGATCGCGGCCAGACACTCCTCCAGCGCGGTCCGGGTCGGGTTCGCCGACCGGGAGTACTCGTAACCGTTGCGTAGCCCGCCGACGCCGTCCTGCTTGTAGGTGCTGGTCGCGTAGATCGGCGGGACCACCGCTCCGGTGGTCGGGTCAGGCTCGTTCCCGGCGTGGATGGCGAGCGTCTCGAAGCCGTACTGGTGTTCATGGGTCACCGGGTCAGCGTACGACCTGGGCAACTGGTATCACCGATCCAGGGTCTGCAGGCGGACGGTGAACAGCGGCAGGAGGACGTGCACAAGCGGGCCGATGGCAAGCGCGTACGCGACCGTGCCGAAGCCGACCACGCCGCCGAGGAGCCAGCCGACGGCGAGCACGGTCACCTCGAGCGTGGTCCGGACCAGCCGCACGCTCAGCCCGGTACGGCGTACCAATCCCGTCATCAGGCCGTCGCGCGGGCCGGGGCCGAACTGGGCGCCGATGTACAGGGCGCCCGCGAGGCCGTTCACCACGATGCCCGCTGCGATGAACACGATCCGCAGCCAGAGGGCATCCGGGGTGTGCACGAGGGACAGCGTCAGGTCGGTGACCAGGCCGATCACGATGGCGTTGCTGATCGTGCCTAACCCCGGCCACTGCCGCAGCGGGATCCAGGCCAGCAACACGATGAAGCTCATCGCGATCACGATCGTGCCGAAGCTCAGGGACAGGTGCCTGGTGATCCCGGAGTGCAGCACGTCCCACGGATCCAGGCCCAGGTTGCTCTCGATCATCAGCCCCATCGAGGCGCCGTAGAGGGCCAGTCCGACGAAGAGCTGGATCAGTCGGCGCGGGAGTTGTCCCGCCTTCAGTTGCTGAATCGGGTTCAGGGCAGCGAGCGTGCGAGGAGCTTCGGCGGTGGCGGTCACATGAACCAGTTTGAGCGCGATTGGCCTGGCAATCGATAGCCAATTGGGCAATAGTGGACTGCATGACTGGCCAACACCTTCCTGCCAGCACCCTGTCCGGTCTGCTCGGCGACTGGTCCGACGCATCCGGTCCGGCCTACCGGAGCCTGGCCGAGCGGCTACGACTACTGATCGCGGACGGGCGGATCACGCCCGGCGCCCGGCTGCCGAGTGAGCGCGAACTGACCGAGGCGCTCGGAGTCAGCCGCACCACCGTCGCCTCGGCGTACCGGGAACTGCGCGACCGCGGCTACCTGACCAGCCGGCGAGGCTCGGGCAGCGTCACCGCGCTGCCCTCGAAGGTCGAACCAGAGCTCGGCCGCCACCACGCCCCCGGGATCGACATGGAGGGGCTCTACGACTTCACCTGCGCCGCCTCCCCGGCCGTGCCCGGCATCAGCACCGCGGTCGGCCAGGCGCTGGAGGATCTCCCGCTGCATCTGGCGACCCCCGGCTATCACCCGCAGGGGTTGCCGGCGCTGCGGGAGGAGATCGCCGCGTCGTACGCGGCTCGCGGATTGCCCACGTCGGCAGACCAGATCATCGTCACCGCGGGAGCACTGGCGGCCACCTCGATCGCGATCCGGGCGATGACGCAGATCGGCGACCGGGTGCTGACCGAGAGCCCGACCCACCCGAACTCCGTCGACGCGATCCGGCGCAGCGGCTGCCGGGTGGTCGCCGCCCCGATGAGCCCCGGCGGCTGGGACCTTCCTTTGCTGGAGGCAACGATCCGGCAGACCGCACCCCGGGCCGCCTGGCTGGTGGTGGACTTCCAGAACCCGACCGGGTGGTTGATGTCGGCAACCGATCGGCAGCGGCTGGCGGTCGCCTTCGCCCGGAGCCGGACCACCGCGATCATCGACGAGACCTTGTTCGAGTTGTCACTGGACGGTCAGGAACTGCCGCCGCCGTTCGCGTCGTTCGATCCGGCCGGCGTGATCACCGTCGGCTCGGTCAGCAAATCGTTCTGGGGCGGCCTGCGGATCGGCTGGCTCCGCGCGCCGGAGTCGCTGGTCGCTCGCATCCTCGACGCCCGCGCCTCCCTCGACCTCGGCGCACCCGTCCTCGAACAATTGGTGGTCTGCGGTCTACTGCGGAACAGGTCGTCGATCCTGCCGGAGCGCCGGGCCGGGCTTGCTTTGCGCCGGGACGCCCTTGCTGCTGGGTTGCGGGCCGCCTTGCCGGACTGGCGGTTTGACCTGCCGGGTGGCGGGTTGTCGCTGTGGTGCGAACTCCCCGAGCCAGTGGGTTCCAGCCTGGTCGGGGTCGCGCAGCGGAACGGCGTACTGCTCGTGGCCGGCTCCCGATTCTCCCCGGACGGCGGGTTGGAGAAGTTCATCCGCCTTCCGTATACCCTCGAGCCGGACACGCTGCGTGACGCAGTACAGCGGCTTGCTCACTCTTATCACCAGATTGCCGCGGGGCCAGGCGTTCGCCGTACGGCGGCCATGATCGCTTGACGTAAACGCCCCGTAATCGCCGCGGGGAAGGTTCACCCGGCGAAGGGTGTTGGAGGACTATAGAGTCACTCTGCGAGAGGCGTGAGATGTCGTTCTTCAAGCACAAGACAGCCCTGGTCGAGCCCGAGGCCGCCCTGCCCGGACGCCCGGAGCCCGGATTCGCCGTACCGGCGGACAACATCGTGCTCGGTACGCCGCAGACCGCACCGGCCCCCGAGGGGTACGCCGAGGTGTGGTTCGGCACCGGCTGCTTCTGGGGCACCGAGGAGATCTTCTGGCAGCAGCCGGGGGTCTACACCACAGCCGTCGGCTATGCCGGTGGCTACAGCCCGAACCCGACGTACGAAGAGGTCTGCTCGGGCCGCACCGGTCACACCGAGGCCGTCCGGGTGGTCTACGACCCGACCAAGACCACCTTCACCGACCTGCTCAAGGTGTTCTGGGAGACGCACGACCCGACGCAGGGCATGCGCCAGGGCAACGACCTGGGCTCCCAGTACCGCTCGGCCGTCTACTACACGACCGACGAGCAGCGAGCCGAGGCCGAGCGCACCCGCGACCTCTACGCCCCCGTGATCGCTCCCCTCGGCTACGGCGAGATCACTACCGAGATCGCCCCCGCCAAGGACTTCTACTACGCCGAGGGCTACCACCAGCAGTATCTTCGGAAGGTGCCCAACGGCTACCGGTGCCACAGCTCGACCGGTGTTCCGTTCCCGCGGGATTGACGAGGGGCCTTGGCAGTCACGGGAGGGTGACCTGGCTAGCATGACGGCGTGCTGACTCCCGCGCCCGCGACCGGCGCCGACGAACTGGCCGCGCTGGCCCCATCGGGCACGATTTTCGATGCACAGCGCCGCGGGATCGAGGAACCACTTACCGGGACGTCGCGGTGACGGAACCACCAGTGCCGCCCGAAAGCCCAAAGCCGGCATCCGTCGCGGTCGGCGACTTGTGGGACGAGCGTCGATGGCGGCTGCTGGAGGCGCTGGAGCGTCAGAGCGAACTCTTCGCTGGCTTGTACCGTCGAGCGATCACAGCGCTGAACGAACGCCCATTAACCCCGGATGCCATCGTCGTTGCAGGGCATTGCATTCGTGACTTGGCAAACGGTCTCCCGGATGTCATCGGCGACGCCGGTGAGATACCGGCCTACGTTGACATGTCAGCACCAACTCAACTGTTGGCAGCTGTCTGGGATAACAACCAGGACCACCTTGGACCGCTACACACTCCCATCCCAACTGGCGCGCCGCCGGACGGTCCCGAGCGAGTGATGGCCGTGCCGACCGCGTTGGTGGAGGCCGCGCGCAAAGTGGCAGCGGCTAGCAGGACCGCAACTGAGAACAATCGCCGCCGCCGAAGCGCACTGGCCTTGGGGCGGCAGGAGCCACGCCCAGACGCGACCGTCAAACTCTTCGACAAGAGTGTGCGCGCCTTTGAGATCGTCCGTCACCCAGGACGTGGCAGAGAGATTGATCTCGACGCCGCGATCGCGCGCATCGACCAGGCACTCCCCGTCATCGAAGCGACCCTCGAAGCAAGAGTTGGACGGTTCTTCGAATCGGTCGAAGACTTGATGGATGTAATCAGCGCGGCGAACAAGCGAACCGAGGGAGGTCAAGAGTGACAGCGAACCTTGGCCAGTGGCAGGAGCCGGACGAACGACTGATCAGCGACGTCTTGGCTCGGATCGGCGAGACACAACATCGCCGCGTGTTCTTCGACAGACTGGAGAACCCACTCTGGGTTGCAGCCCTGCTGCGGCGGCGGGTGTTTGCCACCCCACCGGCAACGCGTGTCGATAGTGAGGGGCGCGAGTATTGGCAGCCGTGGCCCGAAGGCGAGTACCTGGTACGTATGGCACCCCATGTGCCTGAGGATGTGACTGAGGCATTGATCGCTGCCGCCCATAGCACGAACAGAATCGTTCAGGGAACGATCCTGCGCGCTGCCATTGCGCTCCCCGTCGAATACTCTGAACGGTTAATTGACTCGATCTCGCAGTACGTCGCGAGCGGAGCCATGAGCTACGCGCCGGAGATTGCCGACCTAATGGCTCACTTCGCTGCCGCAGGCAAGGAGGCGCCAACTGTTGCCCTGGCGAACGCTGCATTCCTCCCGCGCATCGACGTAGCCGGTGATGCATCGTCGAACCCACGCAGAAATGTGATTGCGGGACTCGAGCCCTATTTCTACGGCGAGTTGCTGCCTCGAACCGTCGAGATCCTGTCGTCAGTTCAAGGATCACGGACGCTGGAGACACTGACAGATTGGTTAGACGCTTACCTTGTTGCCTCTGACCAGTTCGTCGGTCCTGACGGATATGACCTGACGCATCTCTGGCGGCCGTCCATTGCTGCGCACGAGCAGAATCACAGGTACGAGGACTACGGGGACGTACTGGTTGATGCAGTACGTGACCTCAGCACGAAGCAGGCAGCCGACGGTCGTCCCATCACCGAGGTTCTGACGACGTTGGAGAGAACACGACAACCGCTTCTGACTCGAGTCGCGTTGCACACCATCTCAGTGCGAGTTGAAGCGGACTCTGCCGCGCGACAGGTCGCAGCATCTCGACTTCTTGATGTCAAGCTCCTCGAAATGTCGTTCCGCCACGAGTACGCCGAGCTGGCGAGCGCGGCGCTCCCCGTACTCGACGAAGCCACAGTGGAGAGGTGGCAGTCTCTTGTTCTCGACACTCTTCCGCCTGTGGACGATGCCTTCAGAGAGCGCGCATCTCGTCGTCAGGAGGAAGGTGAATCATTCGACCAGGCACAGGAGCGCGTTCGAGAATACTGGCAGCTCCAATTGCTGAGCGGAATCAGGGCGCAGTCGATGCCGCCTCGGTGCATCGATCGCCTCGCAGAACTGGAAGCCAAGCACGGCACTCTTGATCATGCGGCCTTTCCAAGTTGGTCGGCCTCGTGGGTCGGTCCATCGAGTCCATTATCTACTGAGGAAATCAATAGTCTCGGTCCGGACAAGCTGATCGACCAACTGCTGACCTGGGAGCCGCAGTCTGTAGAACCCTGGGGGCCGTCTAAGGAGGGGTTTGCGCGCGCTTTCCAGGAAGCAGTCAAGGAGAACCCCGCGCCGTTCCTCGACCGGGTGGAGCGCTTCGCGGACCTCGGTCCAACCTACGTGGGCGCCCTGTTGGTAGGACTTCGGGAGGCTGTTCAAGAGGGAACCGAGATCGACTGGAAGGCGGTTCTCTGGCTAGGGGCGGTAGTGACGTCCAAGGGCGACGACAGCGACGAGGTCAACCGTGAGGATGATGAGGGTTCAGTCTGGCGATATGCGCAGCGCAGCGTCGCCTCATTGCTGGAAACAGGGACTGCGGCATCAGATGCTCATGCGCTCCAGCCCGCCGAGTACGGCGAAGCGGTGGAGGTGCTGGCTCCCCTTGTGAGCCACAGTGATCCGACTTCGGAACATGAGGCACGATACGGCGGCTCGAATATGGATCCGCTCACGCTGTCGTTGAACACGACGCGTCCCGCGGCCATGCGTTCACTTCTCCACATCGGGTCGAAAGCCCGCGACCAGGTCGGCTCCCGCGGAGACGGAAGCCAACTCGACCACGTGATCGATCGCGTGCTGGCGCTGGCAGCAGGTAGGCTCGGAGCCACGCGGGATGAGAGTCTCGCCGAGGCGGCGGCGTTCGGAGAAGGATTCGGCCGGCTGGTCTGGATGGATCGGACATGGGTGGAACTCCGAGAGTCACAGCTCCTGTCACCGGACCCGTTCGGCGACGTTGTGCTCACGGTCGCGCTATCTGCCTATAGGCCAGGCAAGGTGTTGATAGAAGTCTTGACTCCTGCAGCGAGACGACTACTTCAGAGAAGTGCAGGCGGTGAGGAGATCACCCTCGGGTGGCGTAATGACCGAAACGCGGTGGAGTTACTGGGCGACCACCTTGCGATGCTCCTGATATGGGACTCGTTGCAGAGGACCGACGCCCTGGTCGCAGCCTATTTCGACGTAGCGTCACCCGCAGCGA
Organism: Kribbella alba; assembly: GCF_039529635.1. NCBI lineage: Bacteria > Bacillati > Actinomycetota > Actinomycetes > Propionibacteriales > Kribbellaceae > Kribbella > Kribbella alba. Next base: position 363,803 of record NZ_BAAANE010000004.1, read on the forward strand.
TCTCGCGTGTTCTCGGACACCTGGGATGGTTGATTGGTCGCTCTGATGAGCCTCTCCCCCCCGACCTCATCGAGCGTGCGAAGAATCTTTGGGACTGGCGCGCCGATCTTGTGCGCTCCGGTGAGGCCGACCCGGAAGAACTCAGCGAGTTCTACTGGTGGGCGCGGAGTGATCAGTTCGAGCCTGAGTGGTGGCTACCTCGCTTGGCGCAAGCCGTTGAAAGTCCCGCCTTCGACTCGAGAGGCCTCATCGGTGAACACCTTGAAAAGGCCGCTCCGATTTCGCCGACCCAGGTGATTCACATCCTCGAACGATTGCTGGAAGGTCGCGAGGAACCGATGTCTCGTTACGACCTAGTCGAACACGCACCAGGAATCATCGCTGCGGCTCTGGACAGCGGCGACGTGCACGCGGTCGAGTCGGCGGAGCGAGTCATGGACTTCTTGGGACGGGGCGGCCACCTTCGGATCAAGGAACTGGTTCAGCAGCAACGCGTTCGAAGGTGAGCAACGCGGCGTCGCCTTATACCCGTACCTGGAGCCGGGTGCTATGCAGACAACCCTTCTATCGCCTTCCTGGTATCGCTACCACCAGCTCTGACCGTACCTTGGTAGTGACCTGGTCAGCCAAGACCAGATCACCCATCGGGTAGTCCGCGCTCGGATAGGAGCGAACAGCGGCCTAGTTGGGTGCCTGCGGGTTAGTGTTCCAGCGCCTTCGGAGCACCTCGGTGGCTTGGTGTAACGCGGCAGCGTATGCGAACGATTCCCAGAGAGGGACGGGCAAGAGCGCCGGCCCGAGTGCTGGACTGGGAGGTCATGTTGCGTCTGCCAATCGTGCTGATGCTGATCGGTGTGTTGCTCGCTGGCTGTGGGTCGGCAAGCGACAAGGGTCCCGCGACGTTCGTGGCCAAGGCATCTGACCAACTGTCGATCGTTCAATGGACCGAGGATGGTGACGGCGTACTGACGGGGACCTATCAGGTGGTCTCGGCCTCGAGCAAGTCCGACGGGCCAGCCACTGAAAGCTCGAACGCCAGCATCCGGGGGCGTGTTTCGAAAGGTGCGCTGAACCTGACCGTTGATGGCCTCACCACGGTGACCGGGACGTTGTCGGGCGACACTTTGACGCTCTCTGTGCCCCAGACGGACGGCGGCGTCCGGACCGTGACTTACTCGCGCTCGACTATCGCGTCGTACAACCGTGCTGTTGAAGCGCTGGCGGCGCGTGTCGCTACAGAGCGGGCACAGCGGGCCCAGGCCGCCGCCGACGCCAGCGCGGCGGCAGCACTCGCAGGCGACGAACAAGCACTCGCGGAGAGCATCGGTAATGTTCCCGCGCTGACCAGCGCCGTCAAGTCAGCCGCCGGCGGACTGAAGGCAGCCGTCGGCAAGGTACAGAGCGCCCTCAAGGCGCAGCGGGCTGCGCTTGCCGCGGTGAAGTCGGCTGACTGTATTGACGTATTCACAAGGATCGCCGACGAGGGCACCGCGTACGCGGACCTAATGACTGCCGAAGCGGACTTCGAAACCGCAACGACGGACCTCGCGAGCGCCGAGCAGGATCTGCAGACAGAGATCACGTCCATTCAGGCGTCCGCGCAGAGTGTCCAAGCAAAGGGCGGCACGGTGCCCGACCTTTCGAGTACGACTGACGCAGCCGGAGTTCTGCGCCAGTCAGGTACGACGACGAAAGCAACCGCGACAGTTCAGAGTCTGACAACCTCTGCAGAGCAGATCGACACAGCTGCGAACGACCTTGCGAGCCGAGCCTGCTGACTTCCCGGCAACAGCGCCTGCGCACAGCCCGAGAGTTGTACTATCGCGAAAGCGCCCTGAGGCGCAGTCTGATCTCATGGCCAGCTTCGAGAGTGTCTGGGAACGCATGAAGACCTGCGAGGGCCAGGAGTTCCACACCAAAACAGATCTTCCGTTCACGTACCGGATCGACGGCACGACCGTCATCCCAGACCGAACTGGCTATCCCATCCATATCAGCCAGTTTCGGAAGGCCTTCGACCTGATGCCGCTACAGGGTCCAGGTGAGATCAATCGGTTGGTTCGCGGGCCTGCCTACGTGTACGCGATCCTGAGCGACTGGCGCACACGCCCCTAGGTCACAGCTCGTCTGTCATGCCGCTCACCGCATGAGCACCCAACTCAGGCATCGGCTCGTGTTACGCGTGGTTCTATCGCCTTCACGACATGGTTACCACCAGCAGTATTTGCGGAAGGCGCCGAACGGGTACAGGTGCCACAGCAACACCGGTGTTCCGTTCCCGGCCGACACTGATTAATCCTGACACCATCCGACAGGCCGCGCCGGAAGACTCTCGCATTCGCCCAGCGCGGGAATGCCGATGTGGAGCAGCCGTGGCTGCGCGGGCAGCTCTAGCGATCGGGATACGGACATCACCCGTGGGACTGGGCCAGTCTCGAGAACATTGCCTCTATGTCAGCGTCAGATGCCCAGGCACGGCCAGGTCGCGGTCGGGCCGCCGGAGTGGAGGCCAACTGCCCCGCTCTGGCCTCCTCGCGCTCTTCATCCTCGCTGGCTTTCTCCCGCAGCAGATCGGTGACCTCGTCCAAGCCAAACCTTTGTGCGTGGTAGATCAGGTCATCGAGGTCGGGCGGCGAAGGATCCCAGCGATCTAACTCACTCTGAGAATGCTCTTCGAAAGCGATAGCAAGGTCTGCCGGGTGGTCCACCCCTCGATCCTCTTGCAAGTAGTCCAAATAGATATTCCAGTCGGTAGTTTCGGAGAGTTGGCCAGAGAGCCAAGATTCGAGCGCAATCTTGATATAGTCTTTGACCTCACCATGAATGAAGTCTTCCCTGCCGACTGCTTGCACAAGCTTTACCGCGTCTGGTTTCCAGCCTTTCCCTTGTTTCCAACGATCCGCCACATAGCGTAGTTTGTCGTTGATCCAAGAAACATCTGGCCGCGCCGCCGCAGGAAGATTAAGAAGTAAGAGCAAGCGCCTCTCAAGGTATCCAAATGGCGGCTCGTAACCAGTCATGTACCCGGTCTGATTCAAGATTCGATCAGGTGTCGGCCCATCGAATGTGCGCGTAAATCCTGCGGCTACATCCGGCCAGAAATCATCTAGTGGTAACGCATCAGTTGGACCGACGGTGGACCGTCGACCCAAGCTAACTCCGCCAGTACGCGCTGTTGCAAGCGTCGACAGTTGTTCGAAAAACATGGCACTCCGCACAAGACCGGCAAGAAGCTCGTGATCGTTGGCAATTACGTCGAGCAAAAACTCGCCCACAGACGGGCTATAGAGCCCCGCTGCTGGATCGTCATCTCGCTTGGACAGAGCGACAAACGTGCCTTCTGCAACTTCCAGCGACGCCCTGAGGCCACGAACTGACGTCGGGATCCCCATATGGGCGCAGAACGAGAAGTGAGCAGACTGCAGATCGTTGATGCCAACTTCGGCCGGGAAGGATGCCACGACGACGAGAAGAGCTCTCTGCTCCTCCGTCAGATGTCGGTCATACGCTTCGCTCCAGATCTCTTCTGGGTGAGCGAGCGCATCAACAAATCTATCCAAGTAGTCATCCGCCGCGAGACCAAAAGAAGGCCGTGTACAATATTCGATCAATCGCGGACTATAGTTGGGATGATCCACAACACGCGACCAGCCGCCATCCGCAAGGCCACGCAATGACTCCCTCGAGATGTCCGCGTGCCAAATGTGATTGTAGAGAATCCGCGCCTTGTCCAGCCGTGAGTATGCTTCAAGCTCAAGCAAGAAATGCAGGCGACGATCCATTCGTTCGAGCTGGCGATAGTCACGCCGTGCGTCGCGCAAAATGTACTCACGGGTTGTCATTATAAGTAGCTTTGATTCCATGCCCGAAACCTTGCCAATGAAGTCAGAGAGACGAGCGTCCTCATTCTTTCCCATACGTTCAGAGAACGTTATCTTGCCAAGGAAGTCATCGTACAGGAATACCTGCAGCCGATCGCCCTGCATCGCCGCCCAAGCCTCGTCAATATCCATTGACACTTCTACAGGTTCGAACCCTCGCGCAATGGCTTCTGCAACAAGCATTCGAGCGAGAACCGTCTTCCCGATTCCCGGTTCGCCAGCAATGAGACAGACTTTGTGTTCACTAAGTAGCCTTGTCGCTAGCCCGAAGGCCGTCGAATCGACGTAGCGATGTAATGTGCGCTCAAGGCGTTCACGAAGAGCTTCAGAGCGGTTCGCCAGCTCGCTATGGGTAGCCCAAAACAGTTGGGTCCCCGAAGCCAACCAAAGCTTGACATGCCGCCGCTCGACCTCTGGGTGACGGGCGACAAGTTGATCGACATCGAAACCGCTGTATACGTCTTGAGGACTCCTCATGTGCTCGCTGAAGAGATTGTAAATCTGCTCCTTTTGGCTCACCCCGAGCTCTTGTGACGTGATGAACTTGTATTCAGTGAATTCAAGGTTTGCCAATTTGGGCACCTCTTCTCTCGCAGCGGCCAGCAGCTGCGAGAATGAGGATTTTGGATAGTGCTTACACTGCGCGATGCCAACATCTCCAGTCTCGAGTGTCCACCGGAGATCGACACCACCGTCGCGCCCACGAGCGAAGCGCTCCACGGGAATCCCCAGATCAGCGGCTAATAGATCGCAAATGAGAGCCTCGAAGTCGAGGTCAGTCAGAACGGACCAGTTCCTCACCCGTCGAGAGTGCCAGATCCATCGGCATCTCGCACCCAGCCAGATCGGGCGGGCAGGGGTTGTCGAGCCCAAGGAGATGCGCTGAACCTTCGGCGAGCGCATCCAAGATGGTTGCGGGCACGATGTTGCGTCGCGGCGAGCAGTAGCCTGTAGCAACGCGTGGCGTGCTCCACCACGAGCTACACCTGACCGGCTCGGCAGTCAACTAGACAACGACCCGGGCCGACGGAGCGTTGCCCCAGATCCGGCATGGCGCAGGCTTCGAGTCGCGGGCGAGCGCTTCGCGTCATGTCGACATCCCGAGCGTCACCGGGCTAGGTTGGCCGCCCGATGACTCCAGGTTCTATCGCCGCGGGGGTACCGCTACCACCAGCAGTACTTGCACAAGAACCCCAACGGCTACAGGTGCCACAGCAACACCGGCGTCCCTTTCCCAGCTGACGCCTAGGTTCTGGTACGACGGAGGAGCAGAGCCCCCCACCGCTCGCTCCTCCCTCGCCCGCTGCCCACCCAGATACGCCGCTGAAGCTGTGGCTGGCCCGGCTTGAAGCGCGCAGGCTGGCTGTACCGACCGACAGGACGTAGTGCGAACTCAATCGCCAGACCACCGTCCTGTCAGGCACGAGAGACCCACACCCAAGCGAGCACCTCCTGTCGGTCGGTACGGAGCGCGTGCCTCGGTCCTACGAACAATTGTGGTCATCCGCTGGGTATCGAATTGAACGCTGTCGTCAAAGAGGTATTTACGTTGAACGGGCGTACAGCGGGATCAGCCGGGCAGTGACTTGGTGAACATGAGGGTGGCGTCGTCGTCGTTTCGGACCATTTCGCCCGGCGGGATCTGCTGGAGCTTGTACAGGAGGCCGCGGCCGTCGGGAATGTAGCCGCGGCGTACATACATCCGTTGTGCCGTGCCATAGTCGGCGTACAGCCCAACACCGATACCGACTACCTTCGACCGCTCGGCGACCAGCGCTTCGGCGGCATCCATCAACCCGGTGCCGATCCCGCGTCGGCGGAACTTCGGCAGCACGTTGAAGTCCTGGATCTCCGGGATGCCATTGAACGGTTCGTACGGCGATTCCCACCACACGGTGACGTATCCGGCGTACTCGTCGTCGATGGTTGCCACCAGCACGCTCCGCTGCCCGGCCCGCTGCTGCGCGACGTACTTCTCGTACTGCGACACCGGCTTGTCCCACCCGAGCGCGGTCATTGCCGCCGAGATCACCTCCGGGTCGTCATCCCGCAACGCCCTGATCACGTATTCCGAGCCGCCCACGAGATGTCCTCCCAGTCCCAGCATCCGACGCCCGCAGGCTAGCCCGTCGGCCACCACCGCGTCCTCGGGTTTTCCGCGAGACGTTCTATCGCCTTGGCGGCACTGCTTCCACCAGCAGTATTTGTTCAAGAACCCGAGCGGCTACAGGTGCCACAGCAACGCCGGCGTCCCGCTTCCCAGTTGACACCGAGCTAGTACGACGGAGGAGCGGCCCCCACAGTCGGTCTCCCACACCCCGGGACGCCCCTCCTACGTCGCGGCTAAGACGTTGGTCGGCGTGGGCTTACGCACGATGCCGGCGTACCGACCGACAGGACGTAGTACGGGTTCAAGACGCAGACCGCCTTACAGTCAGGCGTGGGACAACCCAACCACCCGATCACGTCCTGTCCGTCGGTACACGCCCGGCGGTGCCAAGGGTCACAGATCGCCGCAGTTGATGCCGTGAATCAGCTCACGATCAGCCAGGCAGTGACTCGGTGAACATCAGGGTGGCGTCGTCGTTCGGGACCATCTCGCCCGGCGGAACCTGCTCGAGGTTGTACAGCGGGCCGCGGCCGTCGGGCATGTAGCTGCGGGGTGCGTACGGTGCCGTTGCCGGCGGATGCCGCCGCTGACGGTCAGCCCATGCTTTTCTGGCCGTCGATTGTTTCTCGGATGATGTCGGCGTGGCCGGCGTGCTGGGCGGTTTCGGCGGTGATGTGGAGGAAGACGCGGCGGACCGTCCAGAAGACGCCCGGTGGCTGCCAAGGGGCGGCCGGGAGTTCGTAGGTGGTGTCCAGGTCGAGAGTGCGGACGAGGTCGTCGGTGGCGGCCGCGACCTTCTCGTACTCGGCCAGCACGCCGGCCAGCGTCTCGCCCTCGGTGAGGCGGAACTGGTCCTCCCACTGAGCGATTCGCTCCGGGGTGTACTCGATCTCCTCGGGCGCGTCCTTGCCGCCGCCCGCTTGGGCGAAGTCCGCCCACATCCGCTCGACTTCGGTGACGTGTTTGATCAGGCCGCCGATCGTCAGCGCGCTGACGGTACTGCGGGTGTTCGCCTGCTCGTCGCCGAGACCTTCCGCGGTGTGGCGCAGGAAGTAGCGGTGCTTGGTGAGGAAGTCGAGGATGTCGGCGCGCTCACCGGTCACGATCTGCTCGTTCGCTGTCATGCATTGAGCTTAGGAAGAACGGAGGACAGTTCACGACCCCTATGACAAGCACATCGGACGGCGGGCCGCGCGATCAGGCGACTTCGACGGGGAGTTCGACGTGCAGGGACGTTCCCTCGCCGGCCGGGCTCGCGACCGCGATCTTCCCGCCGAGCGCCTCGACGCGATCCGTGAGCCCGATCAGGCCGGAGCCCCGGGCCGGATCGGCGCCGCCGACCCCGTCGTCGCGAATCCTCAGGGCGAGGATGCCGTCGACGGCCTCGACGCGGACCTGGGCAACCGAGGCGTGGGCGTGCTTGGCAGCGTTCGCGAGCGCCTCCGAGACGACGTAGTACGCCGCCACCTCGACGCGCTCCGCCAGCCGCTGCTGGACGCGCACGTCCAACTCGACGGGGACGGCCGAACGACGAGCGAGCGCCCTCAGCGCGGGACCGAGGCCGCCCTCCGACAAGATCGCGGGGTGGATGCCCCGTGAGAGCTCACGGAGATCATCCAGCACACCGGTCAGTCCGTCGCCGACCTGAGAGAGCTGAGTTCTCAGGTCCACGCTCTCGGGCAGCGCCACCGCCTCCGCGCCCCGCAGTTCGAGGGTGAGCGACACCAGGCGCTGCTGTACTCCGTCGTGCAGGTCGCGTTCGAATCGCCGGCGGGTCTGATCGGTGGCCTCGACGATCCGCACCCGCGACGCGGCCAGGTCCGACCGCGCCTCGAGATTCGAGATGGCCGTGGCGACCAGGTCGGTGAACTCGCCCATCCGGGACTCGGTTTGCGGCGGCAACGGCTCCGGTTGCGTCGACATCGCGATCATCAAGCCCCAAAGCCGCCCTTGTACGACGATGGGGCTGCCGGCCGCTGAGCGGATGCCGACTGCTCGGGCGACGTCCGCCGTAGGGCCGGTGGCGCCTGGGACGTCGTCTAACCGGGCCGGCCGGTGTGTTCTGAAGACGCGACTTGTGACGTTGTCGCCTTCAACGGGAACGCTCGTGCTGACCGGAAAGCGAATCTCTTGTTCGGTCCACTCCGCCACGTAAGTCGCGGTGCGATCGGGCTCGTAGCGAAGCATCGCGGTGGCGTCGACGTGTAGCAGCCTCCCTACCTCCTCCGCGACCTTGGCGAAGACCTCTTCGGCCGGGCGTTCTTCCGCGACCATCGTCGCCACCCGCCGCAGGGCCGCCTGCTCGTCCGCGAGCCGTGTCACCTCGGCCCCCGCTTCGGTGTTCGAGATCGCCGTCGCCACCAACTCGGTGAAGTCGGTCAAGCGCGCTTCCGCGTCAACAGGGAGCGCCTCAGTGGCCGACCAAGCAACCATCACCCCCCAGAGGCGACCCTCGACGACGATCGGCGCACCCATCACCGACTTGATCTTCAGCCCGCGGACAAAGGCCAGCTTCTGCTCGACGTCGTCGTAGTTGTCGATGCGGGCGACACGCCCGGTCCGGAGCACCTCGGCGGACACGCTCCTGCCCTCGAGCCTGGCGCGGTCAAAGGAAGCGGGGTCATATCCCGGTTTGCTCCATTCGATGAGATCGACGATCTCTTCTTCGCCCTCGTAGCGGATGATGCGGGTCGCGTCGACATCAAGCAGCGTGCCCGCCTCCTCAGCCACCACAGCCAGCAGTTCCTGCGCGGGCACCCCCTGCGCGACCCTCGTCGCCACCCGCCGCAGGGCCGCCTGCTCATCCGCAATCTGTGCTCGTGCCGCCTCGGAGGCCCGGGCCTTGCGGGTCGCCCGCGCGGCCAGCTCGCCGATCACGACCGCCACCGCGAGGTAACCCAGCAGCTCCGCCAGGTTCGCGGAGTCCGGGATCGCGAGCGGAACGATCGGAGGCACGTAGTACCAGTCGTAGGCAAGCATGCCCGCCATCGCGATCGGGACGGCGTAGGCGACCCCCTCGAACCGAGCCAGCCCAACAACGGCGGCGAGGAGCAGAATGCCGAAGATCACGATCGGAACATCGGACTGGATGCCCGCGACAACCAAGGCCACCAGAACAAACGTTCCGGCGCCCGCTAGGTAGGCCAGCGCGATCTCGACGCCGAGAGGGATCCGTTGCGCGCCCGGCACGGTGCTCATCTTTCGAGGCTAGCCAAAGATCGTGACAATCACTAAGAGCACTCGATGAGCCCAAAAGCGCGATCCCTGCTGGCATTGGAACGCGGCTCCTTGCCGAAGGTCGGGGAGCCGAATCGCCCCGAACCGCAGTGCTAGGTTCCTGCGACTGTCACTAGGTATTGATTCCGGAAGCAGAACGTCCGGAAGCCGTTCTACCGTGAAGGACGTCCTCACCGTTCGCACGAATGAGGGCAACTTGAAGTGTTCTGCGACCGCTGGACCCCGCCCGGATGGTCGGCAGGCGGCGCGGTCACGCGAGTTCGACGGGGAGTTCCACCTCCAGGGACGTTCCCTCGCCGGCCGGACTTGCGATCTCGATCTTTCCGCCGAGCGCCTCAACGCGATCGGCGAGTCCGATCAGGCCGGAGCCCCGACCGGGATCAGCTCCGCCGACGCCGTCGTCGCGAATTCTCAGAGCGAGGATGCCGTTGCCGGCGTCGACACGGACCTGTGCAAGGGAGGCGTGGGCGTGCTTGGCAGCGTTCGCGAGCGCCTCCGAGACGACGTAGTACGCCGCCACCTCGACGCGATCCGCGAGCCGCTGTTGGACACTCACGTCCAGCTCTACGGGGATAGCCGAACGTCGGGCCAGCGCCTTGAGCGCGGGGCCGAGACCGCCCTCCGACAGGATCGCGGGGTGGATGCCCCGCGAGAGCTCACGGAGATCGTCCAGCACACCGGTCATTCCATCGCTGACCTGGGAGAGCTGAGCTCGGAGATCAGCGTGCTCGGGAGGCGCTATCGCCTCGACCCCCCGGAGCTCGAACGTGAGCGACACCAGGCGCTGCTGAATCCCGTCGTGCAGGTCGCGTTCGAATCGCCGGCGGGTCTGATCGGTGGCCTCGACGATCCGCACCCGCGACGCGGCCAGCTCCGCACGCGCCTCGAGGTTCGAGATGGCTGTGGCGACCAGTTCGGTGAACTCACCGATCCGGGACTCGGTTTCCGGCGGCAACGGCTCGGGTTGCAGAGACATGGCGATGATCAGGCCCCAGACCGCACCCTTGACGACGATCGGGCTGCCGGCCGAGGAGCGGATGCCCTTTGCCCGGGCGAGGTCGGCAGAAGGGCCGGTGGCGGCCGCGAAGTCGTCTATCCGGGCTGGTCGCCGGGTCCTGAGGACACGAGAGGTGATGTTCTGCCCTTCGACGGAGACGCCGGTGCCCATGCGGAAGCGGATCCCTTGGTCGCTCCATGCCGCCACGAACGTCGCGGTGACGTCGGGCTCGTAGCGAAGCATCGCGGTGGCGTCGACGTGCAGCAGCCTGCCGACCTCCTCCGCGACCTTGGCGAAGACCTCTTCCGCCGGGCGCTCCTGCGCAACCATCGTCGCCACTCGGCGCAGGGCAGCCTGGCCGTCCGCGAGCCGTGTCACCTCGACCCCCGCCTCGGTGTTCGAGATTGCCGTCGCGACGAGCTCGGTGAATTCGCCGATCTGGGACTCGGTGTCCGGGGGAAACGCCGTCTCGCTCTTCGACGAGGCGGCGATCACGCCCCAGAGGCGGCCCTGGACCACGATGGGACATCCCACCGACGAGCGGATCCCAAGCTCCAGGGCCTCTTGCGCGATCGGGCCGGAGGCGCGAACGAAACTGTCCACCCGCATCGGACGGCGGGTCTCCTGCACCAGCGCCGCGATACTCACCCCCTCGATGGCCAACCGGGTGCCGAGGGCAAGCTGGTGAGCGCGGTCCTTGCTCCAAACGCCGACTCCGGTCACCGTTCCGTCCGACTCGTAGCGCTCCAGTCGGGCAAGGTCTGCGCCGCAGAGCAGCCCGACCTCGCGGATGACACTCTCGAACACCTCGGCCGGAGGCACGCCACGCGCGACGAGGGTCGCCACCCGCCGCAGTGCGGCCTGCTCGTCCGCGAGCCGGGCCATCTCGGTCCGCGCTTCGGCGTTCGAGATCGCCGTGGCGACGAGGTCCGTGAAGGCGGCGATCCGCGCCTCCGTGTCCGCCGGGAGCGGCTGGTCCTGGTCGGAAGAGGCGATCATCACGCCCCACAGCTTGCCGTCGACAACGATCGGTGCCCCGACCGAGGATCGGATACCCAAGGCTTGAACCCAGGCGGCGACGTCACCGGAGGCATCGTCGTAGTTGTCCATTCGCGCGGCCAGGCCACTGCTGAACACCAATCCGGAGACGCTGGCGCTGTCGGGAGTGGCTCGAGTTCCGGCCGGCACGCGACTGCCATCGGCGCACCAGTTGCCGACCGCGGTCGCCGTACCGTCGGGCTCGTAGCGCGCCATGTTGGTCACAGCGACGCGCAGCAGCCCCCCGATCTCACCGGCAACCGCTTCGAAGACCTCGGACGGCGAGACACCGCGCGCGACGAGGGTCGCCACCCGCCGCAGCGCGGCCTGCTCCTCCACGAGCCGTTCGACCTCTCTGCGCGCTTCCGTATTCGAAATCGCCGTGGCCACCAGTTCGGTGAAGTCGGTCAAGCGGGCTTCCGCGTCAGCAGGGAGCGCCTCTCTGGCCGACCAAGCAACCATCACCCCCCACAGGCCACCCTCGACGAGGATCGGCGCACCCACCACGGACTTGATCTGCACGCCGCGGGCGAAGGCCAGCCTCCCCTCGACCTCCTCGTAGTTGTCGATTCGGGCGACGCGCCCGGTGCGGAGCACGTCGGCAGACACGCTCCTGCCCTCGAGCCTGGCGCGATCGAAGGGAGCGGAGTCATATCCGGGCTTGCTCCAATCGGTGACGTTCACGATCTCGTCCGCGTTCTCGTACCGGTTGATGCGGGTCGCGTCGACAGCGAGCAACGTGCCCGCCTCCTCGGCCACCGCCGCCAGCAACTCCTGCGCGGGCGCGCCCTGCGCGACCCTCGTCGCCAACCGTCGTAATGCCGCCTGCTCCTCCGCAATCTGGGCTCGTGCCGCCTCGGAGACCCGGGCGCGGCGAGTCGCATCCGCCGCCAACTCGCCGATCAGCACGGCAACCGCGAGGTAGACGAGCAGATCCACCAGGTTCGCGGAGTCCGGAAACGCGAGCGGATGGACCGGCGGCAGGTAGAACCAGTCGTAGGCGAGCATGCCCGCCATGGCAGTCGGGACGGCATAGGCGACGCCCTCATGCCGAGCGAGCGCGACAACGGCGGCGGCGAGCAGAACGCCCAGGAGCACGAGGGGAACATCCGACTCGATACCCGCGACAACAACGGCCACCAGAACAAACGTTCCGGCGCCCGCTAAGAAGGCCAGCGCGATCTCGGCGCCTAGTGGAACCCGTCGCGCGCGCGGCGCGGTGCTCACCTGATGAGGCTAGCCAAAGATCGTGACAAGCACTACGAGACGTCGATGACTCAGAACGAGGTCGGGTCCGCGGTACCTGAGCCAGCTCGAACTGAGACCTCAGCCGGGCAGGATGAGGTCCAGCTCCAGGCCGCCGTCCCGTCGTTCTGCACCACCGTCAGCCGCCAGCACCACGTCCAGCAACTCGGTCGGCCGCTGGGCATCCAACGCTGTGCCCGCACAGCGATCCGGCGCGCATCCCGGCGGGGCCCGCGGTGCCGAACATCCGCGATCCACAGGTGGTTCGGGTGAACGACCGCCTGTCTGTCGTCACGACGGGCCGTTCACCGAGGCGAAGGAAGTGCTGGCCGGCTATTTCCTAGTGGACTGCGACGGGCCAGAACGAGGGGCCCAGCTCGCAGCCAGACTCCCTGAGGCGGCCCACTCCCCGATCGAGATCCGGCTCATCCCGTGAACTCAGCCGAACCGGAAGACCTGATGGTCGGGGAGCCAAGCGAGCCGCCGGGCGACGTCGATAACCGTGCTGCAGGTGAAGCAGCGGTACCACGCACAGGCCGGACGGGTCCTCGGGCAGTGACCTTCGAGTGAGTCGTTCTTGCAGACGAGACAGGTCATCGCCTTTACCTTCCAAATCGGGGAAAGCCCCGAAGAGGTGACCGGGACCTGGCCCTGGTCGCGCGCTGCGAGACATCGGTAAGCCTACGGGGGCGCACCACTTTTCCCTTGCCCTGTGGGTGAGGTCACACCGTTGCCCATAGCATCAGGCGAACTGCCTCCGACCACACCGACGACCTCGGTCGCGTCTCAAAGCTCCCACCCCTGATCGCCTGGAGCTTGCCTGGCCCGAATACCAGGGCCTGACTTCTTGCGCTCTGACGCAGATCGGGTCTCAAATGGCTGGTGAGGCTTGGCGAACGGGCAACTCGGGGTGCGGTAGGCCGACCACTGCATCGCGTGTGCCGACATGCTGACGTTCGGTCGTCACGAAGCGACACGCGACAGCATGGAGGCAACCGCATGAAGTTCACCGCCCAACTGACCCGCCGCAGAGCGTTGGGGCTGGCAATCGCGTCAGTCATTGTCGCGGCCGGCCTGACCACCCCGACTGTGTCTGTGGGCGCGACAGCGGCCGCCACAGGCACGCGCGCTATCCCCAGCGGAGGTACTACGAGCATTCGGTCCGGCCCCACGGGAGTCAACGGGCTCCAGCAGCCCGAGTTGCGTCCGAATGGGAGGGCTGAAGAGGGCAGTGCCGAGGCCAATCGTGCGCGTCCGGGGTCCAACGACAGCCCGTTCCCCGACAGCCCACTCCCGCCCCCGAAGGTCCAGTCCAGCGCCGTGGCACGGTCGAACCCCGATGTGGCAGTCAGCGTGAATGGCCTGACGCATCGCGATCAGCGCTTGGCCAACGGCGGCAACCAGTTCTCCCTCGAGCCGCCCGACCAGGCGCTGTGTGTGGGCAATGGGTACGTCGTCGAGGCGGTCAACAGCGTGCTCCGGGTCCGGAGCGCCAGGACCGGCGCGGCATTGAGCGGAGTACAGGACATCAACACGTTCTACGGCTATCCCGCCGCGGTCAACCGCGCGACCGGGGTGATCGGGCCGAATGTCATCGACCCCGTCTGTCTGTACGACCCCGACCACGGGCGTTTCGTCGTGGCCATCACGACCCTGCACGTTCGGCCGGACGGCGCCTTCACCGGCCGGAACACGATCGACGTCGCCGTGTCCAACGGCCGGAGCCCGTTGGGTAACTGGACCATCTACCACGTGCCGGCCCAGAACGACGGGACCGAGGGAACGCCCAACCACGGCTGCACCGTTGATGGCACGAACCCGGGTCCCTGCTTCCAGGACTACCCGCACATCGGCGCGGACGCCAACGGAATCTACATCTCGACCAATGAGTACGACCTGTTCGGACCGAAGTACAGCGCCGCGCAGATCTTCGCGTTCTCCAAGGCGCAACTTGCCGCCCACGGGTCGAGTGTCAACGTGACCCTGGTCGAGGACCTCTCCGTCGCTGGTACGCCTGGCTTCACGGTCTGGCCGGCCAACTCACCGAAGGGCGAGTACTCGAAGGAGCGGAACGGCACGGAGTACCTGCTCAGCACCATCGCCGGCGACGGCAGCGAGACCGGCAACCCCACCCGCACGGCAAACAAGCTGGGCATCTGGGCGATCACGAATACCAAGTCGCTGAATACCGCCACGCCCGCGCTGGGGATCACAAGCCGCCTGACGAACAGTCAGACCTACGTGTTCCCGCCGAAGGCGACCCAGAAGCGCGGTCCAATCCCGCTCGGTCAGTGCATCAACGACACAAAGCTGCTGACACCGTTCGGGGACGGGTGTTGGCGGGCCTTCTTCGTGAATGAGCCTGCCCACAACGAGGTCGAGTCCAGCCCCGACTCGCTGGATTCTCGGATGCAGCAGACCTGGTACGTCAACGGCACCCTGTGGGGCTCCTCCGGTACCGCGGTCAAGGTCAAGGGTGAGCTCAAGGCAGGTATCGCCTGGTTCGCCGTGCGCCCGAAGATCGACGACGCCGGGCAGATCGAGGGAAAGGTGAAGAAGCAGGGGTACATCGCCCTGGCTGACAACAACCTCACCATGCCCGCCATCGCTTTCACGCGAGACGGCAAGGGTGCGATCGCGTTCAGCGTCATGGGCGAGAAGTACTACCCGAGCGCCGGCTATGTGCGCATCAGCGAGAACGGTTCGGTAGGCCCGATCCACATCGCGTCGAAGGGCCTCGGGCCGGACGACGGTTTCAGCGGGTACAACGCGTTCACCAACGGCGCGCCGCGGACCCGCTGGGGCGACTACGGCGCGGCTGTGTCCGACGGCGACACGATCTGGATGGCGTCGGAGTACATCGGCCAGACCTGCACCCTGGCCCAGTACGCGGACTTTGCCAGCTTCGGAAGCTGCGGAGGCACTCGCACGGCACTCGCGAACTGGTACACCAGGCTGACCAAGCTGAGTCAGTGAGCTGAACGACTGCGGACCGGGCACCCCGCCCGGTCCGCGGCTCGGGGTTGTCGCTGGCGGGCTCTACGGCCCAGCACTCGGCGCGGCTTCCGAGCGACCATCTTCGGGTCGGGGTGAAATCGCTGGTGGAGCTCCTGCGGACAGGGTCGGTCCGCAGTACCGGCGACAATAGGACGATGGACACTGCCGCCCGCGTACTGCGCCTGCTGTCGCTGCTGCAGGCTCGCCCGCAGTGGGACGGCGCCGAGCTCGCCAGCCGCCTGGAGGTCACCTCCAGAACCGTGCGCCGGGACGTGACGAGGCTGCGGTCGCTCGGCTATCCGGTCGAGGCCGACCCGGGGTTAGGCGGCGGTTATCGCCTCGGCCACGGCGGCCGCTTGCCGCCGCTCTTGCTGGATGACGACGAGGCTGTCGCCGTCGCTGTCGGGCTCCGGGTCGCGACCACGACGACGATCTCGGGCATTGAGGAGGCGGCGATAGCAGCGCTGGCCAAGCTGCACCAGGTGCTGCCGACCCGGCTCCGCGAGCAGGTCACCGCGGTCGCCGGCAGCACGGTTCAGTTGCCGCCGGGCGATCTGCCGTCGATCGACGGTGAGGTTCTGGTCGCGCTCGCGGCCGGCTGCCGGCGTACCGAGGGCATCCGGTTCACCTACCGCGACCACGCCGGCCGGGCAAGCGAGCGGTCGGTCGAGCCGTTGCGGATCGTTCACACCGGCAGACGGTGGTACCTCGTCGCGCGGGACCGCGATCGCGGAGCTTGGCGGACGTTCCGCATCGACCGTGTCACGGCGCCGACACTGACGGGCCACCGCTACCGCTTCGACGACCCGCCGGACCCGGTCGCCCTCGTCGCCGAGGGAACGGGCCTCGCCCCTTGGGAGATCGAGGCTCGCGTACTGGTCCGCGCCGATGCCGACACCGTGACTCGAGTCATTCCGCCCGGCCAGGGCGTTGTGGAGGTTGTCGACGCGACATCTTCCGTACTGCGCTTTGCCGCGAACGACCTCGCCCCGCTGGTCGACTACGCCGCGCGGATCCCGTGGGAATTCGAGGTGCTCGAGCCAGCGGAATTGCGCGAAGCCCTCCAGGAGCTCGGCGAGCGGCTCACCCGCGCCAGCGCCAGTACTGCGTGATCGAGCGACCGGTGGTCACCACGCGACCGTAACCAAGCGCAACTTGTCACCATGCCTCGAGTGGTGTTGCCCGCGAGGCGGGTGGGGCCGCGGGTTGGCTGGGAATGCGCATAGGCTCGGAGAATGCAAGCGGCCGGTGAGCGGCGGAAGCGGGTGACGGTCGGTCTGCTGGCGGACCCCGACACCCCGACCGACCTTGCTCAGGAGCTGGCCGAGGAGTTGCCTGAGCTGCTGGCGGCCAAGGTCGACGGCTCACTCGAGTGGGTCCTCGAGGTCCACAGCAGTCCCTTCAGCGCGCAGACCGAGGACAGCGGGACCCTGGTCAGCCGGATCGCGAGGAGAGCGCGGCGCGAGGGTTGGGACATCGCGATCGGGTTGACGGAGCTGCCGATCCGCGCCGGTGGTCGCCCGCTCGTGGCGGATGCCAGCGCCTCGCAGCGAGCCGCGGTGATCTCACTCCCGGCGCTCGGCGGCCTGCGGATGCGCACCCGTGCCCGTGCCGCGCTGCTCGACCTGATCCGCGCGCTCTACGCCGGCCAGCGCGAGGTCGAAGCCGGCGCGGCGAAGCTGGCGCGGAAGTGGACCGCGCCGTTCCGGACAAGCGCTGTCGACGACGAGCTGATCGACGTACGGCTGGTCGGCACGATGGCTCGCGGCCGCATCCGCCTGCTCCTCGGCATGGTCCGCTCCAACCGGCCTTGGAAGCTCCTTCCCGGCCTGGCCAAGGCGATGGCGGCGGCGTTGGCAACCAGCGCGGTCTCGACCTTGAACAACACCATGTGGCAGGTCTCGGACACTCTCGGTACGCCGCGGCTGCTGGTGGCGATGGTGGGATCGATCGCGCTGCTGGTGGCCTGGTTGATCATCGACGCCGAGCTGTGGGAGCGAGTCGAGGAGCCGACTCCGGACCAGCGCGAGAAGGCCTGGTTCTACAACGCTTCCACCGTCCTCACGCTGGTTGTCGGGGTCGGCATCTGCTACCTCGGCCTGCTCGTGCTGAACCTGCTGCTGGCGGCGTTCGTGCTCAGGCCGGTGCTCCTGCAGCAGACCTTCGGCCATCCAGTTGGTGTCGGCAACTACTTTCTCCTCTCCTGGCTGGTCTCCACAGCAGCCACCGCGGGTGCAGCCCTGGGCTCGAGTCTGGAGACCGACGACGCGATCCGCGCCGCGGCGTACGGGCGCCGTGAACGCGAACGCCGCCAGGACGCAATCGACGACGCAGCGGACGAGGCAGCCTGAGCTCGGCCGCTGGTCGAAGGCAGGGCGTCCGTGCTGTCATGGGTGGATCCCGGCGTCGGCCGGGCGGGAGGGGAAATGTGGCAACCGGATGGGTGGGATGCTCGTCTCCGGCTCGGGGTGCTGACCCCGCACGCTGATGTCGGACCGGAGTCGGAGCTCCAGGCGATGGCGCCGGAGGGCATTCGGATCCACGCCGCCCGGGTGCCGTTCGGGGGCATGGCGGCTCGCGGGGCGATGGACCCGACCATTCCGCTGGCGCCTGTGCACGCCTTCGTCGAGCCGCCGCACATCGACGAGGCCGTGGCCCTGCTCGCCGCCGCGCCGGTGGGTGCGATCGGAGTCGGGTTCACCAGCTCGTCCTACGTCACCAGAGTCGATGGCGAGAGGGAGCTCGTCGACAGACTGCAGCAGCGCACTTCAGGCATTCCCGTCGTTGCGACCTGTGCGGCCGCGGTCGCCGGTTTCCGGGCACTCGGCGCCGGCAGGGTCGCATTGTTCGACCCGCCGTGGTTCAACGCCGAACTGAACCGACTGGGAGCCCAGTACTTCGGGTCGCAACAGCTCGACGTGGTCTTTCACGCGCCGTGCGGGTTGCCCAGCAATCAGCGGAGCATCAACCCGCCCGAGGTGTATGACTGGGTTCTCCTTCATACGCCGGACGAAGCCGAGGCCGTCTTCATCGGAGGCAACGGGTTCCGCACGGTCGGCGTGATCGCCGCGCTCGAGGAGGACCTGGGACGGCCCGTCCTCACCGCCAACCAGGCACTCCTGTGGGGCATGCTCCGCGCGGCCAAGTCGCAGACACGACCTGACGGCTACGGAGCCCTGTTCGGCGTCTGAGGTCTCTACTGCAGGCGAAGTGTCACGAAGGGGATGGTGTCACCCGGCAGCAAGTAGGTCTCGAGCTCAACGAAGCCGCGGGCCTCGGCGAATCGCAGGCCCTCCACGTTCGAGGCCAGGATGATCGTCTCGATCGCGGGCGCCTCGAACCCCTGCGCGCGGACCAGACAACGCTCATAAAGCACCTTGCCGTGACCCCGACGCCGATACTCCGGAAGAATCCGAGCGATCACCGTCGCGGCAGGCGTCTCGTCCGAAGGCGGCCGGATCGTCGAGCACCCCACGAGGACGTCGCCGACGTAGGCGACCTCCAGCACGTTGCGCTGGGCGCGTTCGCGGATGTCGTCCAGCGACAGAGGGGCGGTCGGGATGAGCAGGTTGTGGACGTGCTGCCAGTCCAGGAGGGAAGCGTCGCTGTCCACCTGCTCGATGCGAAGATCAGACACAGCCGCAGCAAACCCCGGCGATCACCTTCCGTCAAATTCAACGGCGATGGAGGGCTTCAGAACGAAGTCGCGCGTGTCCCTTGTTCGCGGGGTTCCAGCTCGCTGGCACCCCGCAGAACCCCGCGTGCGGTAGACACTCGGTATGAAGCAGCGAGTTGCCGAGGCGGCGACCTGGGCCTGGATGCCTTCGGATGCGCAGGACTATGTGGAGGCCGACTATCGGCTGACGATCTATCCGCATCGCGCGAGCGTGCAATGGTCCACAACCAGCCGCCCGCTGCCGGAGCTCATCGCCGAGGTGCGGCAGCGCGCTCGTGAGGCCGGCCATTCCGCGGTGCGGTGGTGGGTGAACGGCCGTACCGCACCAGCCAATACAGCTGACGTGCTCGAGCAGCTCGGGTTCGACCTGATCGAAACGGTCGAGGTCCTGGCCCTCGAACTGAGCAGCGCTGACGAGCTGGCCGCAGCACTGGAACTGCCGGACGACGTGATCGTGCGCCCCGCGGACGATGCCGACAGCATCTATTTGGCCGGCCAGATCGACTCCAAGGTCTTCGGCTGGCCTCCTCCGACTCGACAGCAACTCGAGGACGAGAGGGAGATGCTGGCAGAGACCAACGGGTCCCCGAGCGTCCGCAGGTTTCTCGCGTACCTCGACGATGAGGCGGTCGGCTCAGCCGGCTACACACTGGTCGACGACGTACTGCGGTTGTGGGGCGCCGGAGTCCTCCCCGAGGCCCGCGGCCGCGGCGCCTACCGCGCGCTCCTGGCAGCCCGCTGCGCTGACGGAATCCGCCAGGGCGCCACCCTCGCCTTGGTGAAGGGCCGAGCCGAAACCTCGGCCCCCGTTCTCCGCCGAGCCGGCTTCACCTCCTACGGCATCGAGAAGTGCTACCAGGGAGCAACCTGAGGTCTCGACGACATCGGCCTCATCGCGCGAAAGCCCAGCTGACCTCAGCCCTTGAAGTCGGCGATCACCTGATCGATGACGTACTGCGCGTTGGCGGCGATGCCCTTGTTCGTCTCGCGGTAGTACGGAAGCTGGATCAGCGCCATCGACAAGGCCCTACCCCGGCCGCGATTCCAGGCGACCTCATCCGCGCCCACCGCGTCCCGGTAGACCTCCCGATCCTCCGGACCGAACAAGTTCCACGCGGGGATGAGGTCACAAGCCGGGTCGCCGACACCAGCCGTGGCGAAGTCGATGACCGCAGCCAGGCGCCCTTCGTCGACCAGCAGATTCGACGGCATCAGGTCCGCGTGCACCCACAGATCCACCTCCGCAGGCGCTGCCGCCAGAGCGGATTCCCAAGCGGCGGTTGCGACGTCAGTATCGATCCACCCCTCCAACTGCTCGATCGCCGCGCGCGTCCCTTCGTCCTGCAGAGCAAGCAGACCACCGCGATAGGCACGCGGCCCGTCAGGCAACTCGATCCTCCGAAACGCTGCCACGAAGCCCGCCAGCTCCCGCGCAAGCTCAGCCGAACCAGCGACCGGAACAGCGCCCTCGATCCAGCGATGCACCGCCCACGGCCATGGATACCCCTCAGCCGGTACCCCGAGGCCGACCGGCGCGGGGATCGCCACCGGCAGCAGCGGCGCCAACCGAGGGAGCCACTCGAACTCCTTCACGACGTCGTCCACCCCGCCCTGAACGCGCGGAAGACGCACCGTCAACGAATCACCGAGCCGGAACATCGCGTTGACGGTCCCGCTCGACGGAATCTCCTTGAGCGACAACCCGCCCCAGTCCGGGAACTGCCCCGCCACCAGCCGGCGTACAAGCTCCTCATCGATGTCCTGCTCGTCCGCATGCATCTTCACAACGGGCAATCCCATCCCACCCCCGACAACCCTGTCGACCCAATTCAGAACTCGTTGCGGCGGCGCATGCTGCGGGGACGGCCGTCCGGGTCGTACAGGTGGCGATAGAGCGGCGCTGCCCAAAGGGTCTGGAGGCGACTGACGGGGTCGGGGTCGTGTCGGCGGATCTGGCCGGGCGGGCGTGGGCCGGATTCGCCGGCGTCGTGCCAGGCGTCCAGCGCGGCCGCGGTGCGTTGCCAGCGCGCGAACCCGAGCTCGGGGTCGAGGAAATCGGGATCATCAGTGTCCGTGCCGAGGTGTTCGGCCCACAACCGCAGCCGGTACTCCCGGGCCAGGTCACCAGTGACCGCGCAGGTCAGTTCGCTGTCGTTCGTCCACGACCGCCTGTTGAAGTTGTCCGAACCGCAGGCGATCCACTCGTCGTCGACCACGCAGACCTTGGCGTGCACATAGATCGGCACGCCGTTGGAGTTCTCCAGGTCGAAGATCGCGACCCGATCAGGCGCGGCCGCTTGCAGCATCCGCATCGCCTGCAGTTGCCCATACCGGGCGGGCGGTCCGCTGATCGCCCCATCCTGGTCCGGATACCGCGGCACCACCGCGATCAGACGCAGTTCAGCCGACCGTTCCAGCGCACGACAGAGGCCCTCGGCAACAGTCCGGGACCAAAAGTACTGATCCTCCACGTAGATCAGCCGCCGCGCCCGCGCGAACGCCTTCTGATACGCACGCGCCACGCTGTACTCCCCCTTCGGCGCGAACGGGAACCCCGGATGCTTGTGCGCATAAGTCCGCAACACCTGTACTGCGTGCCGCCCGGCCTCGGGTGGATCCGGGAACGCCTCCGGCAGCTTCTTCGGATGCCGCGGCATCCTGGCCCGGCGCTGCACCCACATCCGGTACGGCGTCCGGCGGTCGAGTGGGTGCCCGTCGTCCCACCGCTCGACGAAGCAGCGCAGGAGATCGCCGACCACTGGTCCGCGGAGTTCCACCGCGGCATCGTGCCAGGGGGCGCGCGGGCCGTAGCGGGGATCCATCGGCGCCTGCTGTGGATCGCCGAGATGCCGCTCGTCGTCGCGACGTTGATGGCACAGGTCGATCCCGCCGACGAAGGCGACATCCTTGGTCGGCTCGCCCTGGTGCCGGATCACGAACAACTTCTGGTGGTGCGAGGCCATCCGTCGGACGCGCTGGTCCAGCAGCACCTCCGCGCCGGCCTCGTTCAGTTCGGCCCCGAGCTTCTGGTTCTCCTGCGCATTGAAGCTCAGGTGGTCCGAGTGCGACCGCCAGAGCAGACCGCGGACCTCGACACCCGAGCGGGCCAGGTCGCACAACACCTGTCCGATGGTGGGGCCATCGGGATACAGGACTTCATCGGCATCGCCGCGCCAGTCCGTGAAGAAGACCCGGTCACCGGCCCGCAGTACGCAGAGCTCGTCGTAGAGCCGCCGGAAGTAGGTCGCCCCGTGGATGACCGGCTTGACCAGATTCCCCTCGGTCCACGACCCACCCGGCCCGATGCGGTCGATGTCGGTCGCGGGATTGCCCCGCTCATCAGGGGTGAGGAACCAGTCGGTCATCCCGATGGTGTACCCGTTCCGGACCAACTCGAACAGGTGCCCGCCTCGAAGGCTGTATCGCGATCGCCCGAGCCGGTTAGTCCTCGGGCCGGATGTTCTGGTTCAGGTGGAACACGTTCCCTGGGTCCAACTCGGTCTTGACCCTGGTCAGCCGGTCGTAGTTCTCCTTGCCGAACCCGGCGACCACCCGGTCGTGTCCCTCGTTGCCGATGAAGTTCAGGTAGACGGCGCCGGTTGCCCAGGGCTTCAGGTCCGTACACACGTTGCGGGCCCACTCGATGCCGCGGGCATCATCCGCCGCGTCCTCCCACAAGCCGAACGGGTGGATCACCCAAGCCGCGCTGCGGTGCGGCAGCGGCCACCTGTCCACGCCGCGGGCCACCGCGCCTCCCCAGGGCACGACCAACTGCTGCGACGGCGACGGATACGGCATGTCCGCGGCCCGGTCGGTGAACGCCTTCACCGCTTCATCGGGTAGGGCGCTCAGGTGTTCAGCCGACCAGTAATTGCGGAATCCCGGTGGATCGTCGAGAGCCGACTGCACAGCGGCGTACGGCATTTCGGCGCTCATCTGACCTTCCGGCGCCAGCGCGAGCATCGGCGCGAAGGCCTCCCGCATCTCCGCCTCGGTGCCGGCGTACAAGGCGGCGGCCCCGACCAGCCGCTGTCCCTGCAGACGCTGCGGAACGAACTCCTCCGGCGGCCCGGTCAGGTAGATCACGCCGCCGCCCAGTTCCTCAGGCGCACCGGCCTCGATCATGTCGCGGTAGATGCGGATCACTTCTGGCCCGGACTCGGCCGGCCAGAACAGCATCGCGATCGCCATCGCGGGCAGCGGCCGTAGCTTGAACGTCAAGGAGGTGGCCACTCCGAAGTTCCCGCCGCCACCATGCGACGCCCAGAACAGCTCGGTGTTCTTGGTCTCGTCGGCAATGACGAGTTGGCCGTCAGCCGTGATCAGCTCGACCGACACGAGGGCGTCACAGGCCAGGCCGAACTTCCGTTCCAGCCAGCCCGAGCCGCCGCCCAGCGTCAGCCCGGCCACCCCGGTGGTCGAGACGCGTCCGCCCGTCGTGGCCAACCCGAAGGGCTGGCAGGCTCCGTCGACGTCGGCCCAGGTCGCACCGCCGGCGACCCGCGCCAGCCTGGCCTCCGGATCGATCTGAACGCTCGTCATTTTGCGCAGATCGACGACGATGCCACCGTCGCTCACCCCCGACCCCGCCACGCTGTGGCCGCCACCCCGAACCGCGATCTCCAACCCTTCCGAAACGCCGTACCGCACAGCGGCCGCGACATCCGCGGCCGACTCGCACTGCGCGATCATGGCCGGTCGCTTGTCGATCATCGCGTTGAACACAGTCCGGGCGTCGTCGTACGACGGATCACCCGGCCTCAGTACTTCCCCTCCGAAACCGTCCGGCCGCCCCCGGTGAGCGCCGGCGGGTCGAGAGATCGTGTCGGACATGGGAACCCCCTCAGCTATAGCCCGTTCCCCAGTGGACAAGCCCGATGCTGCGCCTGCCCCCACGCCCGGTCAACGCCTCATCAGTCACCGTCCGCTGACGTGCATCCCCCGCCTACAAGCAGTCGCCGGTCCACAACTGATAGTCGCCGATCGGCCCTCAACAAGCATCGGCAATCGCCGTCCGGATAAGTTCGAGGCATGACCGGTGTTGATGTCCGACCTGTTGTGATGCTCGGTGGAGCGGGCCAGGTGCTCAGCGAGGAAGAGGTCACCGCCTTCGTCGGCGAGGCCCTGGCGGGAGCGGCACTCGACGGCCGCAGCGTTTGCGTGATCGTGCCCGACGCGACCCGTAGCTGTCCACTGCCATTGCTGCTCGACGCCGTTCACCAGGCCCTGACCGGCCGGGTCTCGAAGCTGACCATATTGGTTGCCCTCGGCACCCATGCCGAGCTGACGGAAGCCGAGTTGGCCGCGCATCTCGGCGGCACGTACGAAGGCGTGACGGTGCTCAACCACGAGTGGTGGAAGCCCGACACCTTCGTCGATCTCGGCACGATCAGCGCCGAGCGGGTCGGCGAGATCTCCGGCGGACTGTTGCACGAGTCAGTCGAGGTGAAGCTCAACCGGGCTGTCGTCGAGCATGAGGTCGCACTCGTCGTCGGGCCGGTCTTCCCACACGAGGTGGTCGGCTTCTCCGGCGGCAACAAATACTTCTTCCCGGGTGTTGCCGGCCAGGAGGTCATCGACCTCTCGCACTGGCTGGGCGCCCTCATCACCAGCGCCGGCATCATCGGTACACCGGGCGACACCCCGGTCCGCACCCTCATCAACGAAGCAGCCGCGCTGATCCCGTCCGAGAAGCTAGCCCTGTCGGTTGTGGCCCAGTCCGGCACGAACGCCTTGCACGCGGTGGCTTTCGGCGACACCATCTCCTCCTGGCAAGCCGCCTCCGCGGTATCCGCCGAGACCCATGTGCGCTACCTGGAACACCCCGTACGCCGGGTCGTATCGCTGATGCCGTCCCGCTACCAGGACATCTGGACAGCCGCCAAGGGCTTCTACAAGGTCGAGCCGATCGTCGCGGATGGCGGCGAGGTGATCCTCTACGCCCCGCACGTGACCCAGTTGGCCGCGATGCACCCGGAGATCGAGCAGATCGGTTACCACTGCCGCGACTACTTCCTCGGTCAGTGGGACGAGATCCGCGACGCGCACTGGGGTGTCCTCGCGCACTCCACGCACCTACGAGGCGCCGGCACCTGGGATCCGGTGAACGGGGAACGATGCCGGGTCGACGTCACGTTGGCCACGGGCATCCCGGAGGCCGTGGTCCGCCGGGCCAACCTCGGCTATCTGGACCCCGCGAGCTTCGACCTGACGCAGTACGAGAACGATCCCGAGACGCTGGTGATCCCCAACGCCGGCGAGATCCTGCACCGGCTCCGGAGTACTGCCGGCTGAAACGCGATTGGCGGTGCAGGGTGCCGTCGCACCCTGCACCGCCCTGCTACTTGCTCACTCGGTCACGGTGCCAGGACGAAGTCCGCCTGGGTGACCGTGGTGGCGAGCACCCCGTTCAAGGTGATGGTGCTGAGGAACCCGCCGATCGTGACCCGTGTATTGGCCCCGACCTGTGCGATCGACACATTCGCTGCGAAGTTTCCTGCGGTGACGCCCCGGGGGGACAGGTCGATCTTGTCCTGCCCACCGGTCGGGTTGGAGTCGAACCCGATCACGATGTCGGCCCCGAACGCCCCGGACCGGTAGCGGAGGAGGTCGTCGCCCGCCCCCGGTGTGATGGTGTCGTTGCCGAGGTCGCCGAACAGCCGGTCGTTGCCGGCGCCTCCATTGAGGGTGTCGTTGCCAGGCCCGCCGAACATCAGGTTCGGCGAACTGCTGCCGGTGAGGATGTCGTTGCCGTCGAGACCGTCGACGTCGACGATGCTCGTCAGCGTGACAGCGCCGAAGTTCAGCGTGTTCGCCGCTGCGGAACCACGGACCACCACCTGGGCGAACGGTCCGCCGCCGGCCACCGGCTCGGCGGAGATCTCCTCCACCGTGGCCAGCGTGTTGAGCCCGATCGTCGTGGTCGCCGCCGTCGCGACGACCCGGTCGGTTCCGGCACCACCGGTCACGTTGTCGGCGCCACCGCCGGCACCCGTGTACTCGATCGTGTCGTTGCCCGTGCCGGCATCGATGGTGTCGTTGCCGCCCTCACCGGCCAACTGGTCGTTGCCGCCCAAGCCGTTCAGGGTGTCGTTGCCGCCCCGGCCGAAGGCCCGGTCGTCACCTGCCGTGCCGGTCCAACTGTCTCCCAGCAGGGTGTTGCCGATGAACAGGTCACCGGTCACTCCGGTCGCCGCGGACGTCAGGGTCTCTGCCGTGCCGTGGCTGTCGGTGTAGGTCACCACTACCCGAAGGCGGCGGTTCACCTGCGCCTGGGTGGGGGTGAAGGTCGGGTCGGTCGCGCCGGCGATGTTGGCGAAGGTGGTGCTCGTCGGCGTGGTGCTGGCCTGCCAGCGCACGTTCAGTGTCGCGGGCAGCCCGTCGGCGTCGGCGATCAGCGCTGTAGTGGCACTGAGCGCGATCCCTTCCTGCGGGGTGAGGTCGAGCACGGCCGGCACGCCTGTCGGTGCGTCGTTGACGTTGGCGACATTGCCCGTCGCCGCGGAGGTGACGCTTTCCAGTACCCCGTCGCCGTCGTTGAAGGTCGCGACCACGCGCAGCGGTGCTCCGACCACGTTGTCGGACGGGGTGAAGGTGGCGCCGGTCCCGACCGGGGTCCAGACCCCGGCCAGCTCGGCCTGCCAGGTGAACACGATCGTGGCCGCGTTGACGCCGTCGGCGTCGTTGAAGGCCCGGGTCGCGGTCAGTTGCTGGTCCTCGATCGGCGTCGTGCTGCTCAGCGTCACGGTGCCGGTCGGCGGGGTGTTGGTCGGGATGCTGGACACCTCGACCAACTGGTCTGAGAACTGTAGCCGCTCGATGTTGCGGAGCGTGTCGGTGCCGTCACCCTTGAGTACGCCGGTCTGGTCCGCGCAGCACGGCGGGATGTTGCGGGCGTGGGTGATGGTGAACTTCGCTCCGTTGATGTCGATGTCGTAGTCGGCCCGTGCACCGGAGTACACGGCGGTGTCGATGCCGGCCGGCCCGTTGGTCTTGATCTCGCGGACGGCCACGATGTTGCCCGGATTGATGGTCCGGTTGAAGACCGCCGGTGAGAGCTCGGACATCTGGTTCGCCGACAGGGTCTCGGTCGCCGGGTTGTTCGGGTCGGTCCGGACGCTCAGCCGGTGGTTGACCCAGGCATCGCCGTCGATCACGTCGTCGGCGCCGCGCCCCTGGATCAGGTCGCTGCCGCCACCACCGAGCAGGATGTTGCCCTTGCCGAAGCCGCAGATCGTGATCGGCGGGCCCGAAGCCGGCGGACCGCCCTCGCCCTCGTCACCCGGCAGTTGCGGATCGGTGCGGCACTCGGTATTGCCGGCCAGGATCTGGTCCAGTCCGGCGATCTTCGCGATGCCCTCGTTGGTCAGCGCGTTCGATCCCCACGGTGCGTGCAGCTCGACGTCCTGCTCGAACGGGGTCCAGTCGTCACCCCTGAGGATGTCGTTCTTGTCCCAGCCGGACAGCGCCTCGGTCATCAGGAACCGGTCGGCCAGCTGGCCGGGTCCTGCGGCGATGTGAATCGTCAGGTCCGAGTCACCAGGGGTTGGTTCCCTGGCATGGGTGGTCCAGTCGAAGCCACGGGCACCGTGGTTCCGCTCGATCCCCGCACCGGCGACCATGATGTCGTCGCCGCCCTCGGCGTCGTAGTCGTCCTCGTTGCTGCCGCCGATCAGGATGTCGTCGCCAGGCTTGTTGAGGTCGTCGAAGAAGGGCGCACCGCTGTCGCCCTGCAACAGGTCGTTGCCGTTGCCACCTTCCTGCCAGTCATCGCCACCACCGCCGAAGACGGTGTCGGCGCCGCCGCCGGAGATGACGAAGTCGTCGCCCTCGCCCGCGAAGGTCTGGTTGGCGTTCAGCCCGCCGTTCAGGAAGTCCTTGCCGTTACCGCTCATCAGGACGTCGAGACCCGGCCCGGTGTCGATGGCGTCGTTGCCGTCACCGCCCTTGTGGATGTCGTCGCCGGCAGAGTCGGTGATGACGTCGTCGCCCTCACCGGCCAGGGCGTGGTCTGCCCCGTCGGACCCCTCGATGGTGTCTTCGCCGGCGTTGCCCCAGAAGGTGTCGTTGTCGACGCCACCCCACATCCGGTCGTTGTTCGCCGTGCCGTTGAAGGTGCTCTGGGCGTTCAGCCCGGGCGGGTCGACGGTGTTGGTCTGGCGGTACCGGATGGTCCCGTCGGCCATCCTGAGCAGCACCTTGGACTCGTCGCACTCCGAGGCCGGATCGTTGTTCACGGTGTTGGTGTTGGCGTTGAACGTCAGGTTGGCCAGCTGGAACTCGCAGTCGGCCGTGCTGAAGACATCGGACTTCAGACTGTGCGCGTCCGTGTTGCGCATGATCAGCTCGGCGAACGAGTTGCCCTCGAGCGCCGTCCGCAGATTCAGGCCGGACGTCCGGGACAGGTAGTACAGCCGGTCGCCGTCCTGGAGATCGGTCAGCTGCCGCTCGAACACATAGTTGAACGTCGATCCGAGCAGACCGCCGAACAGGTTCTGCGACTCGGCGAGACCACCGACCCACAGGTCGATATCGTCGACGCCGGTCTTGGAGTTGCCATCCACGCTCGCCCAGGTGCCGGCGCTGTTGACGAAGTCGTATGCGTCGGTCGGGGTTTCCGGGTACAGCGCCGGGTCGTTGTCGAACAGCAGCTGGGCCGCCGCTCGCTTCTCGGCAATGGTCGGCACACCCAGGATGCTCGGGTGCTTGCCGTAGGCAGCCATGAAGTTGACCACGGAGTCGTGATGCTTCAGGCCCTGACCGAAGTCCACCCAGTCCGTGTATGGCTTGAGCGAGCTGTCCTGGGTGTCCTGGTAGATCTGCTTGCGCAGGTTGTTCAGCGACGCCACCCCGGCCTCACGGGCACGGGCCATGTTGATCGTCGGCAGGTCCAGCGGTAGACCGAGCAGGTTGTTGCGCAGGGTCTCGGTGACGAACTCGTCGATCTCATTGCCGACCTGATCGGTCATGCCCATCGCGATGTTGCCGGCCGCGACCTCCGGGGTGAGGGTGTGGTTGTTGGTGAAGGACACCGGGTTGAGGAACCCGTCGAGCAACGGTATGTCGTCGTTGGTCCCGTCGGGCTTCGTCCGCGAGATCGTGTCGGTCAGCATCGAGTGGCCGAACCGGTAAACGGCATGCGCGTACTCCGCCATGATGGCCGGGTTGATCGCGGTGTCGGACTGGGTGAACACGTTGAACGGGTTGATCGCCGGCTGGACCATCCGGGCGAACTCCTCGAACACGAGGTGCTGATACTCCATCTCGGTGACGAATCGCGCCGCCTGGAAGATGCGCTCCCCGTTCCAACTACCATCGGGGAGCTTCCACTCGGCCACGTCGATGTTCTCCGCGGTGATGAGCCCCTGGATGTAGTCGGTCAGCCGGTTGTGCTCGGAGTGGAAGACCTGGTGGATCGCGGTCAGACCGATGTTCTCGTTGACCCGGCCGTCACCGGCGATGAAGTGCTCGTCGAGCAGTTCGTTGTCGTACTGGCCGGCCGCCGGCGGCGGGCCGGGCGGGTTGACGACCGTGTTGGCGTCTCCGACGGAGCCGGGCTTGGGCACCGCTGTGTGCGCGATGTCGTCGAGGAAGGCAACCGTGATGCGCTTCGCCTCGACGGTGGAGATCGGCGCCGCGACGTTGCCCTCGACCGCGCTGCCGTCGGCCATCACGACCTGCGGCAGACCGCGAGCCGGACCGCGCAGGAACCGGCCGTACTGGTCGGTCAGCAGCAGCGGGATGTCGAGCGCGTCAGCGTCCCTCAGTTCGATACCCAACAGCGTGCGGGCCTGGTCCTTGGTCTTCTTCCAGGTAGCCATGCCGCCGTCAGTGCCGCGTAACATCTTGCCGTTGGCAACGGGACGGCCGTTCGCGCCGGCCACGTACTCCCGAAGGAACACCTGATGCGCCGGGTGCGAGGTATAGGTCTGGCTCTGGTCGACCCACGGCGAGTCCGTGTTGGTCGCTTCCTGCACGTCGTCGGCGGTGCCCATCGTGTTGTCCGGCCCGGGCTGGTTCTTGGCCCGGGTCAGCGCCATGAAGCGCTTGTTCTCCGGCAGGTCGTCGCCGCCACCCGAAACCCCGTCAGGACCGAAGATCAGCGGGTCGCCGTCACGCAGCGGCACGATCACCGCGCCGCCGTCCTTCACGGTGAAGTCCACGCCATGGTCGAAGAATTGGCCGAACAGCGTGAACCACGAGTTGAACGGCGGCGACAGGCCCACGTCGGTGGTGATGTTCGGGATCGGCAGCGTCTTGCCCGGCGGAATGCACCCTTCGGGCAGGTTCGGGTTGAGGCTCGTGCACACCTCGACGGGCTCGCCCAGGAAAGTCCGGTGCGGGTTCTTCGCGGCCAGCACGGCTGCGGGGTTGGTCGAGGTCTGGTCGACGATGGTGTTGCTGATCTGGCGGGGCTCGGAGTCCACCACCACGCCGACTTTCTGCTTGTAGCTCGTCTGTCCAGGTTGACCGAAACCGCTGCCGTCCTCGGCGTCTTCGAAATTCGGCGTGGTCAGCCGCGGGAACAGCTGATGCGCGGCACCGAAATTCTCCCGCTCGGGCACGAGATTGTTGTAACTGCCGTCCACGGTGCGCAGACCGAACGGCAGCAGCGGATTGGCGACCTGGTTCGGGCCGGTGCCGAGCAATGGCGCGCCGGCAACGGGCTCGCCGGCCGGACCTTCCTTCGTGGCGTGGTTCTCGGCGATCTTGATCTGCTTGAGGATGAACTTGACGTCGCCCGCGTTGAGGGTGAATCCCTGCCCGGGCGGCGCTGCCGCCCTGGCGGCGGTGAGACTGCCGATGGCCGGCATCATCAAGGCCAGTACGACGGCTGAGGCCGTCGCCACGGCTGTCACCGGACGTATCCGGGCCAACCGCGCATGCTGAAGTCGAGAAATTGACATAGAACGCTCCCCCCTCGGAGCCCTGCATCTGCGTCGTCCGCCGGGGACTCGGCGAACGCCCTGCGGGAGACCGGCACCCTCCGGTTCCCGCCAGAATCATCTGGCCGGATGACGGGGCGCGGCGGCACCTAACAGTTCTGTTATGAGGTCGTCATGCCTGTCAGGCCGCGGCGGCGACGGACTGTCACAATTTCAATTGCGGGGGCCTTCCCACCTGCGGTATGGCGAGCAAGAATGACGCCGGGGTGACAAAACGCAAAACAAGAAACTGTGGGGCGGGGGGTGGTTCCTGTCTCTGGGGGGTGTGATGACAAGGATTCTCGTTGTTGACGACGAACCGGATCTGGTGCGGTTCATCCGCCGCGCGTTCGAAGCGGAGGGGTACCAGGTCCTGACGGCCACGGACGGCGCGGAGGGGCTCCGGCTGGCTATGACCGAAGACCCTGACCTGATCGTGCTGGACCTGCTGATGCCAGGCGTGGACGGCCACGCGGTGTTGTCGGGAGTGCTGGTGAGCCATCCGGCGATGCGGGTCCTGGTTCTTTCGGCCGCTGCCGACGTGGAGGCGCGGGTGAGCTGCCTCGAGCGCGGAGCCGTCGACTTCCTGGCGAAACCCTTCGCCATCCGGGAACTGCTGGCGCGGGTCCGGTCGAGGCTGCGCAGCCTCGACCGCCAACCGGAGAATGACCAACTGATGCGAGTCGGGGCCATCGTGCTCGACCTGCGGGCGCGCCGGCTGCGGGTCGACGGCCGTGACGTGCTCCTGTCGCAGCGTGAGTTCCTGCTCCTGCTGCACCTGATGCGCCACGCGGACGCAGTCTGCTCCCGGACCGAGCTGCTCTCGGCCGTGTGGGGGTATGACTTCGAGCCGGCCACGAATGTCGTCGATGTCTACATCGGCCGGCTGCGGGCCAAGGTGCGCAAGGACCTCATCCAGACGGTGCGCAATGTCGGCTATCAGCTTCAGAGCGCGTAATCGTCGGTCCGCCCCACACGCGGAGCGGATCGAACGATGGGCGACCGCGGCAGGCCGCGGACCGGGGCCGTACCACCTGATCGACGTCCTGCTCGGCATCTTCATCGTCGCCATGCTGACGTTGATGGAGGTGTGGCGAGGTCAGGAGGTCGCGCCCTACATGGTGATGTTCGTGGCCCTGACCCTGGTGTACGGCTTCCGTGTCTGGCCGCTCAGAGCGACCTTGATCGTGGCGCTGGCGATGACCATCGCACCCGGCTGGATCATGTATCGCCACCATCTGCACGGTTACATCCACGACGCGGAGCTTGCAGAGGTCCCGCTGATGCCGTTGATGTTCCTGGTGATGGCCTGGCACGCGCGCCGACGGGTCGCGGCTGTTCGCGAGATCGAGAAGATGGCCGACCAGCGGCGGGCGGTCGTGGACCGCGAGCGGGAGTTCTTCCGGGACGCATCGCACGCCATCCGTACGCCGGTGACGATCGCGCGCGGCCATCTCGAACTGCTGGAGGACGTCCTCATCGACCCGATGAACGAGGAGGATCTCGAGATCGCACTGCGCCAGCTGGACCGGATGTCGGCCCTGTCCAACCGGCTGCTCGCGCTGGCCCGGCTGGATTCGGGCGAACCTGTTCGCGGGGTGCCGGTGGACCTGGCCGCTCTGGTCGACGAGGTGGGGAGGAACTGGGCCAGCAGCGCCGACCGCGACTGGGCGATCGACTGCGACCCGACCGGCCTGGTGAGCGCGGATCCAGAATGGCTGGAGCTCGCCCTGGACGCCCTGATCGAGAACGCCGTTCACTTCACCGACTCCGGGGAGCAGATCCTGCTGTCCTGCTGGAGCCTCGAGGACCGCTTTGTCATCGCGGTCGCCGACAGCGGTGCCGGAATCGCCGCGGAGGACCTGTCGTATGTCTTCCAGCGCTTCTGGCATCGCAGGCCGGTCACCGGCCCGATGGGAAGTGGTCTCGGACTACCGATGGCGCAGGCCGCCGCGAACGCCCACGACGGCCACATCACGGCCGGCAGGTCGACCATCGGCGGAGCACTTTTCGAGTTGATCCTCCCCCGCAAGCCGGCAACCACCTCTGCTCCGGTGCCGCTGCCCGCACACTCCCGTCGAGACGCTGACAGTCGGGTGACAAGTTCGTCATGACCCTTGCCGCGCGCCCTGCCAGCCAGCCAGCGTGAGAGTTCCGGCGCGTCCAACCACCAGTACCTCGGCGCGTTACGGCACCGCGGGCGGGCGACCACCCCCCGGCGTCCGCCCGCGGTGGTCCAACCGGTCAGCGGGCCGAAGCCGCTGACACGCGCGTAACCCGCGGGTAACATCGCTCGCCATGACACAGACCGAGGTCGCGATCATCGGGTCCGGGTTCGCCGGGCTCTGCATGGGCATCAAACTCCGCCAGGCCGGGTGCGAGGACTTCGTCATCCTCGAGAAGGCGGACCGCCTCGGCGGCACCTGGCGGGACAACACCTACCCCGGCTGTGCCTGCGACGTACCGTCATACCTGTACTCGTTCTCGTTCGAGCAGAACCCGAACTGGACCAGGATGTTCGCGCCCTGGGACGAGATCCTGGCCTACCTCGAGCACTGCGCCGCGAAGTACGGGATCGCCGACAAGATCCGGTACGGCGCGGAGGTCACGGAAGCGGCGTTCGACGAGGCGACCGGCCGGTGGACCGTCCTGGTCAACGGCAGCGAGACCATCGACGCGCGGGCCCTGGTGGCAGGCGTCGGCAATCTGCACCAGCCCAAGTTCCCCGACCTCCCGGGCCTCGATTCGTTCGCCGGTAGGACGTTCCACTCGTCGCAGTGGGACCACGACCAGGACCTCACGGGTCGTCATGTGGCCGTGATCGGAACAGGTGCGAGCGCGATCCAGTTCGTGCCCCGGATCGCCGAGCAGGTCGACCACCTCGACGTGTTCCAGCGGACGCCACCGTGGATCACACCCAAGCCCGACCGGACGATCGGCCCGCGCGAGCGCACCCTGCACGCGCGCTTCCCCGCGGGACAACGCGCGATCCGGAACCTCATCTACTGGGGGCTCGAAGCCCGCGGCCTCGGGTTCACCGGCAACGCGAAGCTGATGAAGGGCCTTGAAATCCAGGCCAAGCGGCATCTCCGCAAGCAGGTGACGGACCCGGTACTGCGGGCCAAGCTAACCCCGGCCTACCAGGTCGGCTGCAAGCGGCTCCTGCAGTCGAATGACTACTACCCCGCACTCGCCCGCGACAACGTGGACCTGGTCACCACGCCCATCACTCGCGTCACTCCGACCGGCGTGGTCACGGCGGACGGGGTCGAGCACGAGTGCGACACGATCGTGCTCGGAACCGGCTTCGAGATTTCCGGCAACCTGACCCGGATCGGCCTGCTCGGCCGCGACGGTGTCGACCTGGCCGACGCCTGGAAGCGCGACGGGATCGGCGCCCACCTCGGCATCGCCGTCGCGGGCTACCCGAACCTCTTCCTGCTGGTCGGCCCGAACACCGCACTCGGCCATTCCTCGATGGTGTTCATGATCGAGGCGCAGGTCAGATACGTGATGCAGGCGTTGGACCTGCTCCGGCAGCGCACCGGCTCGTACGTCGAGGTCCGGGAGGAGGCGCAGGACCGCTTCGTCAGCGAGGTCCAGGACCAACTCGGCGACACCGTCTGGCAGTCGGGCTGCAACAGCTGGTACCTCGACGCCCAGGGCCGGAACTCCACCATCTGGCCGGAGTTCACCGTGTCCTACTGGCGCCGCACCCGCCGGCTCGACCCCGCCGACTTCGTGGTGGTCAGCTGACGGCAAGCGGTCGAGCTCCTCCGAAGGGACGACTGGAGTAGTACGCCGCGGCAGCCCCGTAGTACCCAGGGAGGATCTCAAGACGGGCCTTGAGGCCGATGAGATCCGGCCCGTTCGGCGGGACCCTGGATCCATGACCCTGATCCAGATCCTCAGCGCGGTCGCGATCGTCGCCGGTGTTCTCGTCACCGCCCTGATCGCCATCGTGCCGTCCGTCGTCGACCGCTGAGCCGCTCGGCACCCGACGTTCGGACTACGACGTCCGAAGGACTGGCGACACCTCTCGCCAGTGCTTCGGACGTCGTTGTTCGCTGGTGATTGCTCAGCGGAACGGAAGTAGGAGCTGCGGGCAACGACCTGCTACTCCGGGAGGACGCGAAGACAGGCCCTGGGACCGATGGGCGGCCGCGTTTCCCGAAGGACTCTTGAGGTATGGAAGAAATCCTTCAGATCATCGGAACAGCAGGCATCGTGCTCGGAATCCTGGTCACGGTCCTGATCGCCGTCGTGCCCGCCGTGGTGGATCGCTGAGCCTCAGCCGATCGACAGGTGGCCCAGCAGGTCCTGACGGGTGAGCACGCCGACCGGCTTGCCGTCGTCGAGCACCATCAGGGCGTCACCGGCCTCGAGCAGCTCGACCGCCCTGGTGACGGGTTCGCCCGCGCCGAGTGACGGAAGCGCCGGGTCCATGTGCTGCTCGACCATGTCCGCGAGCCGCGCCTTACCGGAGTACAAGGCGTCCATCAGCGTCCGCTCCGACACCGCGCCGGCCACCTCGGCCGCCATCACCGGCGGCTCCGCGCGAACCACCGGCATCTGGGAGACGCCGTACTCGCGCAGGATCTCGATCGCCTCGGCGATCGTCTCGTGCGGGTGGGTGTGCACCATCGGCGGCATGCTGCCGTCCTTGCCGGCGAGCACCTCGCCCAGCGTCGTCCCCTGCCGCGCGTGCGCCAGGAACCCGTACTGCGCAAGCCAGTCGTCGTTGAACACCTTCGTCAGATAACCGCGACCACCATCGGGCAGCAGGACGACGATCACCAGGTCTTCAGCGGCCGGGTCGGCTGAGAGCTCGTGCGCCAGTCGGATCGCCGCGGCGGCCGCCATCCCGGCGGATCCACCGACCAGCATCGCCTCCTCGCGAGCCAGCCGACGGGTCAGCGCGAACGAGTCCGCATCCGAGACCTCGATGATCCGGTCGCAGATGGTCTTGTCGTACGTCTCCGGCCAGAAGTCCTCGCCGACGCCCTCGACCAGATACGGCCGCCCGGTGCCGCCCGAGTACACCGACCCCTCGGGGTCCGCGCCGACGATCTGCACGCGACCACCGGACACCTCCTTGAGGTATTTCCCGGTGCCGCTGATCGTTCCGCCCGTGCCGACGCCCGCGACGAAGTGGGTGATCTTGCCGTCCGTCTGCTCCCAGAGCTCCGGACCGGTCGTCTCGTAGTGGGAGCGCGGGTTGTTCTGGTTCGCGTACTGGTTCGGCTTCCAGGCGCCGTCGATCTCCCGGACCAGCCGGTCGGAGACGTTGTAGTACGAGTCCGGGTGCTCCGGCGCGACCGCCGTCGGGCAGACGACCACCTCGGCGCCGTACGCCTTGAGCACGTTGCGCTTGTCCTCGCTGACCTTGTCCGGGCAGACGAAGACGCACTTGTAGCCCTTCGCCTGGGCCACCATCGCCAACCCGACCCCGGTGTTGCCAGAGGTGGGCTCGACGATCGTGCCGCCGGGCTTGAGCTCGCCGGAGGCCTCCGCGGCCTCGATCATCCGGACCGCGATCCGGTCCTTCACCGAGCCCCCGGGGTTGAAGTACTCGACCTTCGCGAGCACCAGCGGTTTGGCACCGTCGGTGGTCTGCGAGAGCCGCACCAGCGGAGTGTTGCCGACCAGGTCCAGGAGTGAGTTCACGTAGCGCACGAATCTCACTGTATGGGACAACAGCGAGCGCGGGTGTCGCGGGCCCTATTTCGCTTGCGTTGGCATCACAGCGTGTAATCCTTGATTCATGATGAATGCCCGGGCCGCCAAGAAGCTGGCCCAGGCCGCAGCCTTCGGTGGCGGGGGACTCGGACTGATCGGCGCCACGCTGTACGGCGTCCTGACCGCGGAGGCGGAATACGCCCGGCGTGTGATCGGTCCGATGAAGGCTCACCCGGCCAAGGGCGACGGCCTGTACGGCCGTTACCCAGGTCATCCGATCACGTTCGCGATGATCGGGGACTCCAGCGCGGCCGGCTACGGCACCGCTTCCCCCGACGAGACTCCCGGCGTCCTCCTGGCGTCCGGTCTCGCCGAGCTGGCCAAGCGCCCGGTTCGGCTGGTCGACGTGTCGAGGACGGGGGCCAAGTCCATCGACCTGGCCGGCCAGGTCGACAACGCCCTGCTCGCCGGTCCGCACGTGGCCGTGATCCTGATCGGCGTCAACGACGTGAAGTCGAAGGTGTCCCCCTCCGAGGCCGTCCGGCTGCTCGACGTCGCCGTCCGCCGGTTGCGCGCCGCCAACTGCGAGGTCGTGGTTGGCACCTGTCCGGATCTCGGGGTCGTCCGGCCGATCATGCCGCCGCTGCGGCAGGTCGCCCGCTCGTGGAGCCAGCGGCTCGCCGCCGCCCAGACGATCACCGTGGTCGAGGCCGGTGGCCGCACGGTCTCGATGGGTTCCTTGCTCAGCGAGGCCTTCCGGACCAACCCGTCCATGTGGGGCCCGGACAACTTCCACCCCTCAGTGACCGGGTACGCCGCTGCCGCTGCCGCGTTGCTGCCTTCGGTGGCGGCGGCCATGGGTGTCGGCCCGGAATCGTTCGTACATCCCGAGTCGTTCCGCGGCGAGGCCGTGCTGCCGATCGCCGAGGCGGCGGTCCAGGCTGCCCGCACGGCCGGCACCGAGGTCGCCGCAGCGAAGGTGGCCGGCAACGAACAGGGACCGCGCGGGCCTTGGGCCCAGCTGCGGCACCGGCGCCGGCATCCGAAACCCGCCGTCGACCGCGTGGCCGTCGACGGCCACGAAGGGGATCTCGGCGAAACCCCCATGGTGGAGAGCGTCCGCTGAGCGAGGACATTCATGATGAAGCTCTTGCCTGTGGCCGAGTCCTGAGGCACAGTCGATAACGACGCAATACCCCGCTGACGGGAGGCGAAGATGGGCCTGAACCACTCAGAGGAGACGCACCAACGTCTGGTGGAGAAGGTGCCCCAGTGCACCGGGCGCGAGATGACCGAGTGGTTCAAGCTGATGAACGACGGACCGTCGTTCCTGCGTTTCGACGACAGGGTGAGATGGCTTTCCAGCGAGTACGCCCTCGCTCACGGGCACGCCACAGCCATCGTGCATGAATACGATCTGGTCAGAGCGCACAGGCGAATGGGCTGACGAGCCGAACAGGAGTCTGCTTTTCACGAAAGCCTGCCCTTTCAGGTGGAGGGGCAGGCTTTCGCTGTTCGTTGGGGACATAGCGAAGGGGCCGATCCCCACCTGAGGGATCGGCCCCTTCGCTGCTAGCGCATCAGGCGCTGATCAGTCACCGCCACGCAGGATCGCGAGGATCCGCAGCAGGTTCCAGTACAGCCAGACCAGCGTGACGGTCAGGCCGAACGCGGCCCGCCAGGCCTCGTTCTGCGGGGCGCCGTGCCGGACCCCCTGCTCAACCATGTCGAAGTCGAGGATCAGGTTGAACACGGCCAGTCCGGCGCCGATCGCGGCGAACAGCAGGCCCATGGCCCCGAAGCCGCCGATGCCGGTGTTGAAGCCGAACAGGCTGGCGATCAGGTTGATCACCACGACGCCCGCGAACCCCATGGTGCCGATGATGACCATGCGGGTGAATCTCGGCGTCACCTTGATGTTGAAGTACTTGTACGTCGCGAGCGTCAACCCCGCGGTCACCATCGTGGCCAGAACAGCCTGGACGACGATGCCGGGGTCACCGACGTAGTTGGCGATGAACTTGCTGCCGATGCCCAGGAAAACACCCTCGGCGGCCGCGTAGACCATCACCAGCGCCGGGTTGATCCGCCGCGAGAACGACAGCACCATCCCCAGCACGAACGCCACCAGCAGACCGGCGAAGAACACCGGAGTCACCAGCGTGTCAGGCGTCCGCCACCATGCGAGGGCGGCGGCCACGACGACCACGCCCAGCGTCAGGGCGGTCTTCGCGATGACGTCGTCCAACGTCATCGGGCGGCTGGCGGCAGGCGCGCCTTGGTACTGCTGCGGCGGCATACCAGGCCCGCCGTACTGGCCGGGCTGACCGTAAGGACCCGGCTGACCGTACGGAGCGGCCCCGGGATAGGCCTGGCCTTGGCCAGGCGCAAATGCACTCGACCGGTTCAGGACCGGGTTACTGCTCTGCATGTCATCCTCCTGATGACCCACTGACGACCCGCTGTGGGCCGTATCGCGATGGTACGGGCCTATTCTGAATAACGCCTGAGGAACAACCTCCTGTTCCCCAACCGAAACCCCGCAGCCGGATCCGGTTGCAAAACCCAACCAGATCGGCGGTCAGGAAGCCCCAGGAGCAGGTAGAACGTCCACCAGAGCACCGGCACGGCGTCGTACCTGTATGGGCAAGTACGACGCCGGAACCGGTGGCCACCCAGGAGGTAGTTCGTCCCGCAGGCCAGCTCATGGGGTTTGGGCGAGTTGGGAGGACAACGCCGCTCCCACCTGGTCTGCCAGCGCGACCGCGACCAGGCGCTGCTCGAGGTCCGGCCGCACGATCCGGGCCGACGCGGTCAACAGGAGTCGCCCCTTCGCGACCCCGGCATGCTGCACGACCAACTCGATCTCCGCGTTCGTCGGCAGCCCGTCCCGCTCCACCTTCAACTGGTGCGAGCCGCGCGTCACCGACCCGTCCTGGTTCAACCGCGGCGCGTCATGCCGCCCGTTGCCCTCGGCAAACCGACACCCGTCGATCTCCAGTACTGCGATCAGCTCGGCGCTGACGTGATCGATCAACTCCTCCGTCGATCCGCCTTCCGCGACCGCACCGGACGCAGTCATCACACCGGCCAGATACCCGTTCTGGCGACTCGCCCGAGCTTGTTGCCGACGGCCCCAGATCGCCAGCTCCGTCACCGCCGCTCCGATCACGACCAACAGAACCGTGGTCTCGATGTCGCCCCGGTTGTCGATGGTGAGGTGGTTGTACGGAACCGTGAGGAAGAAGTCGAACCACACCGCGCTGGAGACCGCGGCGACGATCCCGGCCGACCGAATCCCGAACGAAGCAACGGCAACGATCACCAACACCAGCACCAACGCCGCATTGGCATTGTCAAAGCTGTCCCGGAACGGAATCAACACCGCACAAACCGCCAACGGCCCCAGTAGAGCCCCCGTCAAGACCTGACTCCGGTATGTGCTCACCAACCCATTTGACGCGCACCGACCCCAAACAATCAACGCTTCTCACCAGACTCTGACGAAGTTCACCCACCGTCCTCAGCCTGGTTGAACTTCGACACCCCCAGTCCTGGGGTGACGCCCACCCAGCCGGGTCTATCTCCTGCCCGGAGCGAAGGGCACCGCGATCCTCGCCGCGAAGGAACCGATCACCAGCGTCAAGCGAGTCTTCGTCTACCCCGCAGGGATCTTTCCCCGTGTGGAGGCCCACCGCAGCAGCTAGCTTGTCTGCATGCTGATCGAACGAGTGCGGCCACCCGAGGCCGGTGACGAACGAGCGGTCCTGAGCGGCTTGCTCGACTTCCTCCGCGCCACCGTGGTCAACAAGGTTGCGGGGCTGACGGATGAGCAGGCCTTCGGTCGTCCGATCCACTCGACCGAACTGACACCCGCAGGCCTCGTGAAACACCTGACCGGTGTAGAGCGCTTCTGGTTCAGCATCGACTTCGCCGGTTCGGACGCCGAGTGGCCGTGGACGGAAGACGATCCCCACGGCAACTTCCCCATCCGGCCAGGCGACACCCTCGCCGGCATCATCTCCGCCTACCAGTCCGAGTGCGCCCGCTCCCAGGAGATCACCGCCGCCTCTTCCCTGGACGCCACCGCCCAAGGCCCGGACATGACCTTCAACCTTCGCTACGCCGTGTCCCACCTGATCGAAGAGACTGCCCGGCATCTAGGCCACCTGGACCTGCTCCGAGAAGCAACCGACGGCTCGGTCGGCGAGTAGTAGTTGGCGTTGCATGCCTGCAATACAGCGTCTTTCGATGACAGCACGACATCCGCCTTCCCCCGGGTGGCTGTTCTGACGCGAAGGAATGTGCGAAGGGTCAGAGCGGTGTGTGCCCGGGACGGGATTCGAAACCGCATGCCTTTCGGCTGCGAGCTTTGAGTTCGCGCATCCCCAGTGCGCTACGGTCCCTGGCACGTCCGGAGGGTGGCGTGCATCATTGGCTGACCGCAGCATGCTGGCAGGCCGAGCAAGGGAGAGCAAGGATGCAAAGGAGCAAGGTCAGGGTGGTCCCCAGCGTCGTGACTTTCGGCGGCTGGAAGGGCGAACTGACAATCGACGGCGATGTCCTCACGATCGATAGCCTCGACGGAAGCAAGCACCTGTCGATCGACGTCAAGGATGTCAAGCGGACCTCATTCAACTCCAACAACGGGCTCTGGGTGTTCAAGCTCCGGGACGGCACCCGAGTCAGGATGCAGTCCGCCGGCCTCCTGCTCTCGGCCGACCGGACCCCAGCGGGCAGGGCGGCGAACGACCAGATCGGCGAGCTCCTGGCGAAGCATCACGTGTCAGGCTTCAGCGTCTAGCCATCGGGGAGGTGACAATGAGCGGTTCAGAGCCTGTCCGACGTGCCGATCCGGCCGATGCGTCCGGTGATCAGGACACCTTCAAGAACTTCGGCGCCTGTGGATCGCGCATAGCCACCCCATCGGAGACCGCCCTGCCCTTACAGCTGGCCGCGGCCCCGCCGACCACGCCTTTGAGGGGCACCGACGATCAGCCCTTCGTGCAGATCGTCACATCGGTCAAGAACGTGTCGCCAGCTGCCTTGAGCGTGGTCACCGGCAAGGGTGCGTTGATGGCCGTC
This sequence comes from Kribbella alba, assembly GCF_039529635.1. NCBI lineage: Bacteria > Bacillati > Actinomycetota > Actinomycetes > Propionibacteriales > Kribbellaceae > Kribbella > Kribbella alba. Next base: position 405,672 of record NZ_BAAANE010000004.1, read on the forward strand.
ACGAGCAACGGGGTCGTGGTCGCGAGCCCCGAACGGGCGTCCCGCGCCAAGGGCTATGTCTACAACCTTGAACCGGGTGCAACAGCCGAGTACAACTCAGCCATCTACCTTCGCAGATGCGACGCAGCCTCAGGAACGCTGCCGCCCGGCAAGTATCAACTCCACGCCCTGCAGAGATTCACCATCCTCGTCGAGGAAGCGAGCAGACGACCCATGATCCTCGTGCCGGGTGGGCCCTGGGAGATCGAAATCGGTTAACGCCATTGGACGGGAACGGACTTTCGCACCGAAACGACCGACTCCCCAATCCAACCAAAGCGGCCATTCTTGCGGCCTGGCCAATATGCCTTGAGAGGAATGTGCGCAAGTCATCCGCATTGTGCCCGGGACGGGATTCGAACCCGTATGCCTTTCGGCTGCGAGGTTTAAGCTCGCTGCGTCTGCCGTTCCGCCACCCGGGCCAACAGTCAGAGGACGACCTTACAAGTAGAAGCTGGCCACAGACACAAGGTAAGCAGTCCTGATCGTCCCGCCGCGGCCTCCCCGCTCCCGGCAGCCCGTAGCCGAGTGCGCGGGCAGCGGAATCACAGGTACACCTGGCGGGGGTAGATGGCGTGGGCTCCTGCTACTCGGTCGAGGAACAGTTTGCCGGCGCAGTGGTCGATCTCGTGTTGGATGGCGCGGGCTTCGAAGGCGTCGGTGCTGAGGGTCACCGGGTCCGTCGTGCCGGGGAGGACCCCGGTGACCGTCAGGCGGGTGGCCCGCTTGACGTCGCCAGTCAGGTCGGGGACGGACATGCAGCCTTCGCGGGCCTTCTCCTGCCGGGTTGCCTCCACCACAACGGCGTTGCACAGCACGAAGACGCCGTGGCAGGTGCGCGTCTTCGGATGACCAGTCACGTCCAGCGCGAACATCTGAGCGGCAACCCCGACCTGCGGAGCCGCCAGCCCGACGCAGCCAGGCGAGATCCGCATCGTCGCGACCAGGTCGGCCGCGAGGGCGACCATCACGGGGTCCACCGGATCGACCTCCGCGCCTTCCGTGGCGAGCACCGGGTGCGGAGCGCGGATGACCTCCAGTACGTCGCCCACGAGGCCTAGCTGGGCTGGGCTCCAGTTCGCGAGGGTCACAGATCGTCGCTCTCGGCTGGCCGGAGGGTGATGCCTACGCCGAGTTCTTCGGCGGTGATCTCCAGGGCGCGCTGCAGCATGCCGAGTTCGGCGCTGGGAGGCAGTTCCACCTCGGCGGTGAGGACGTAGAGCTCGCCGCTGAGCCGGGTGGTCAGGTCGGTGATGGTGCCGCCGACCGAGGCGATCATGCGGGTGATCGCCGAGACGATGCCGGGCCTGTCCGCTCCGTGCACGCTGAGGATGTACGGCGCCCCGATCGGCGCGTGGGCGTGTTCGGGGCCCGTCTCGCGGACGGTGATGACCAGTTCACCGCGCAGCGGCTCCAGCGCCTCCTTGACCTCGGCGAACGGCCCGGAGCACACGATCATCATGGCGAAGTGGCCCCGCAGCAGGGTCATCGTGGAGTCCTCGAGGTTGACCCCGGCGCCGGCGAGGGCCTCGGTGACGTCGGCGATGATGCCCGGGCGGTCCGGGCCGATGACGGTGACTGCGAGCTGACTCATGGGCGGAAACCTACCCGGCCGAAAGTCTCGACCTGTCGCGACTTCGGTATCCGGACCGCCCGAACTACCGCCGCGGCCGCCCCGACCTCGCTAGATTCGCCCCATGGGCGACGAGGTCAGGCGCAGGCGGAGCGCGCGCGACTGGGCGGTGGACAGCCTGGTCTTCGTCATCGGCCTGTTCGGCAGCCTCTGGCTCTATGACGACGGCTCTCGCGACGCCGTCTCGCCCACGTTCCTCGCGTTCGACTTCTGCGCCGGCATGGCCCTGTGCCTCACACTCTGGTTCAGGCGGCGCTGGCCCGTCCAGCTGGCCCTGATCGCCGCTGCGCTCGCGACGTTCTCCGACGCGGCCAGCGGGCCCACCCTCCTGCTGGTCATGACGGTCGCTGTCTACAAGCCGTTGCGGACCACTCTCGCCGTCTGCGCCGCCCACGCGGTCGCCCTCGGGATCTACTTCGCAGTCAGGCCGAAGCCCGATCCGTTGCCGGCGCTGATCGTCGCCGCGATCGCGATCTACGCGGCCGCCGTCGGCTGGGGGCTGTATCTCCGCTCCCGCCGCCAGCTTCTGCAAACCCTGCGCGATCGGGCCGATCGCGCAGAAACCGTCGCCCGGTTGCAAGCGCAACAGGCGCAACTACGGGCACGCGAGGAAATCGCCCGCGAGATGCACGACGTACTCGGCCACCGGCTGTCTCTCCTCAGCGTGCACGCCGGCGCCCTCGCCTATCGCCCGGACGCGACGACCGCGGAGGTCGCAGGGGCTGCCGAGATCATCCGAGCCAGCGCGCACCAGGCCCTCCAGGATCTCCGCGAAGTGATCGGCGTACTGCGGGCGCCCGTCGGCGAACTCCCCCAGCCGACCTTCGCGGATCTGCCGGTACTGGTCGAGGATTCCCGCAAGGCGGGTCTTCCCGTGGAGCTCGACTTCGATGCCCCCGGCACCCTTCCGGACCACGTCGGCCGGACGGCGTACCGGATCGTGCAGGAAGGGTTGACGAATGCCCTCAAGCACGCCCCTGGTGCGCCTGTCCGGGTCAAGGTGACCGGTGCCCCGGGCAACGGTCTTGAGGTCGAGGTGAGCAACCCGGCACCGAAAAGCAAAGCAGGAGAGGGCCAGGGATTGCGCGGACTCAGCGAGCGGGCCGCGCTCGTCGAAGGGCGACTCGAGCACGGTCGCACACCCGAGGGCGACTTCCGGCTCGCCGCCTGGTTGCCGTGGCCGGCATGACGATTCGGGTGCTGATCGTGGATGACGATCCGCTGCTGCGCGCCGGGCTCAAGCTCATGCTCGGCGGCGCCCCGGACATCCGGGTGGTCGGCGAGGCAGGCGACGGCGCCGGCGTACAGGGTCTGATCGACCGGCTCTCCCCCGACGTCGTGCTGATGGACATCCGGATGCCCGGGGTCGACGGCCTGACCGCCACCGAGACCGTACGCCGGCGTCCTGGCGCGCCCGAGGTCGTCATCCTGACGACGTTCGACGCCGATGAGCACGTACTCCGGGCGCTGCGCGCGGGTGCCGCCGGGTTCGTCCTGAAGGACACTCCACCGGCCGAGATCGTCGAATCCGTCCGCCGGGTGGTCAACGGGCAGCCGGTGCTGTCCCCGTCGGTGACGAAGAGGTTGATCACCCGAGTGGCGTCGTCGGGCCACGATCAGCGGAAGTCCAGAGCCAACGACCGGTTGGCCGACCTGAACGACCGCGAGCGCGAGATCGCCGTCGCGGTGGGCGAGGGCAAGTCGAACGCGGAGATCAGCGCGACACTGTTCCTCAGCGTGCCGACGGTGAAGACGCATGTTTCCCGCATCCTGACCAAGCTAGACCTGAACAACCGTGTCCAGATCGCCCTCCTGGTGCACGACGCCGGCCTCCTCGACGACAGCCGCTGAACGCTGAACGCTGAACGCTGGTCGCTGAACGCTGAACGCTTGCGTCCGAAGAACCCGGGGTCAGGCCCCGCGGTTGTTCGGACGCAAGGTGTGGTCAGGAGCCGGTGGCGCGGCGGAACTCCTCGTTCGGGGTCTGCAGGCTGCCGAGCGACGTCACCTCGCGGCGGAAGAACAGGGCAAGGGTCCAGTCGAGGATGACGCGGGCCTTGCGGTTGAGGGTGGGGACGCGGGACACGTGGTACGTCCGGTGCAGGAACCAGGCAGGCCAGCCCTTCACCTTCACGCCGTACAGCTGGGCAACGCCCTTGTGCAGCCCGAGGCTCGCCACGGACCCGACGTACTTGTGCTTGTAGTCCTGCGGCGCTTGCCCGTCGACCACCCGGAGGATGTTCGCGGCGAGGCGGTGGGCCTGCCGGACCGCGTGCTGAGCGTTCGGAGCGCAGTACGCGCCGGTCTCCGAGGTCAGGTCAGGCACGGCCGCGTTGTCGCCTGCGGACCAGGCATCGCTGACGCCCTCGATCCGCAGGTTCGCGAGGCACTTGACCCGGCCCTTCTCGTCCAGCGGGAAGTCGGTCGCGGCCAGCACCGGGTTGGCCTTCACACCGGCGGTCCAGACGATCGTGTCGGCGTCGAACTCGTCGCCGTCGCTGAGGACCACATGGCCCTTCTCGCAAGACTCCAGCCGGGTCTCCAGCTTGATGTCCATCTTGCGCTTGCGGAGCTGCTCGACCGTGTACTGCCCGAGCTCGGGGCCGACCTCAGGCAGGATCCGGTTGGTTGCCTCGACGAGCACCCAGCGCATGTCCTCGGGCCTGATGTTGTCGTAGTACCGGGTGGCGTAGCGGGCCATGTCCTCCAGCTCCGCGAACGCCTCGATCCCGGCGTACCCGCCACCGACGAAGACGAAGGTCAGCGCGGCCTTGCGCAGCACCGGGTCGGGCTGGGAGGACGCGACGTCGAGCCTGTCCAGCACCTTGTTGCGCAGCGCGATGGCTTCTTCGACGTTCTTGAAGCCGGTGGCCTGCTCGGCCAGCCCCGGGATCGGCAGCGTCCGGGCGATCGAGCCGAGCGCGACGACGATCTGGTCGTAGGCGAGCTCGTAGTCGGGGCCTTCCTCGGGCATCACCTTGGCCACCTTGTTCGCGTGGTCGATGCCGGTCACCCGGCCCGTGACCACCCGGCAGCCCTTGAGAGTCTTACGCAGCGGCACCACGACGTGCCGCGGTTCGACCGAACCGGCTGCCGCCTCGGGCAGGAAAGGCTGGTAAGTCATCACCGACCGCGGGTCCACCACGGTCACTCTGATCCTGCCTTGGCGCGCGGCCTTCCGCAGGCCGTACGCGGTGTACATCCCGACGTAACCGCCCCCGACGACGAGGATGTGCGGTACCTGGGCTGTCATCCGGCTCACTCTCCCTGAGTGGTGTTCCGACTTCATGTCGACTTCAGGTTACGGGCTCGTGAAAACTTTCACAAGCACTCTTCCGGGTGATCTCAGCCATCGGATACTCACCCGCCGGAGGGACTCGCACTCACCATCGTGACGCCTGCGAGAGCGGTCACCTACGACTTGGAATGGCGTCTCGGCACCCGGTACACAACTGCAAGGCCGGGTCAAAGCCCAGCGATCGACTTCGCCCTGGCCATCACGGCGTCGAGCATGGGCTCGGTGAGTTTGCCGGTAAAGGTGTTCTGCTGGCTGGGATGGAAGCAGCCGAGGACCACGACCTCGCCGTACGGACCCGGTACGACGTACTCGACCGCGTGGCCGAACTTCGGGCGGGGCCTGGGCACCTCGCCGCCGACCGATTGCAGCGCGTTGAGGAGGACGTCGAAGCCGAACTTGCCGAGGCAGACGATCGCACGGGTGGACGGGAGGACGAGTTCCAGTTCGCGGCGGAACCATGGTGAACACGTGTCGCGCTCTGACGGGGTCGGCTTGTTGGCGGGTGGGGCGCAGCGGACGGCTGCCATCATCCGGGCGCCGAGCAGGTGCAACCCGTCGCCGGCGTGTTCGCTGGTTGGCTGCGACGCCAATCCGACTCGATAGAGCGAGGCGAAAAGCCAGTCCCCCGAGCGATCCCCGGTGAAGACCCGGCCGGTCCGGTTTCCGCCGTTCGCGGCCGGCGCCAGACCCGCGATCAGCACCCGCGGCTCGGCGGCTCCCCACCCCGCGATCGGGCGGCCCCAGTACGGCTGGTCCGCGAACGACTTCCGCTTGCCTACGGCAACATCTTCACGCCATTCCACCAACCGGGGACACGCACAGCAGACGGACACTCTGGCGTCGAGTTCAGCCAGGGTGTCCGTCTGCGCGAGCTTGACGACTTCCGCCGCGGTACGAGCGACCGGAGTACTGCGCGCCGCCGGGTCCTCGGGCCAGCCCGTGCCCGACGGCACCGGGCTCTCGAACAGCTGCCCGGTCAGCGGATGCGGAAGCTCCATCCCCTCAGACTAGGTCAGCTGACGAGCTCCTCCAGGAGCGGATCCGGGGCGGCGTACCTGCTGCGACGGGCGCCGGGAATGGCGAGGGCCAGGAGGACGGCAACAGCGGAGAAGGCGGCGAGGAGGAGGAAGGTGTCGGTGAAGCCAGCCTCGGCGGGGAGCCCGGACGGCTGGATGTGGCCGCTGATGATCGAGCTCGCGAGGGCGGTTCCGATCGCTCCGCCGATAGTCCGGATGTTGGCGTTCATGCCGGTGGCCGCGCCGGTCTGCTCGCGGGGCACGTTCTGAACGATCAGGCTGGTCATCGACGCGTACGCGAGGCCGAGTCCCATGCCGAAAACCGCGGTCGAGATCGCGACCTGCCACGGCGCCTCGTGGAACTCCGCGAACGCGAGTGAGGCAACCAGGCTCAGCGCCGATCCCAGGACCACCTGGGCCTTCGCGCTGAAGCGCGGGGCGAGCGGCCCGCTCACCGAACCGGTGACGGCCATCGTGACCAGCATCGGCAGCATCAGCAGTCCGGCCTGCGTCACGCTCGAGCCGAACCCGAAGCCCGCTGCGGTCGGGATCTGCAGGAACTGCGGTACGAACGCGTAGACCGCGAACATGGCCGCTCCGAACAGCAAGGCCACCAGGTTGGTCGTCCAGACCGCCGGCAGCCGCATCATCCGCATGTCGATCAGCGGGTTCCGCGACCGCAGTTCGACGGTGATCCAGCCGATCAGCAGGACGACGGCCGCCACGAACAGACCGATGGTCCGCGCTGAGCCCCAGCCCCAGGACCGTCCCGCGCTCAAAGGCAGCAGGAGCGCGATCAGCCATCCCGACAGCAAGGCGGCAGCCAGCCAGTCGATCCGGCCGGGCACCCGATTCGGCGACTCGGGGACGTAGCGACGTACCGCCACCGCTGCAAGCGTGACGATGATCAGCGGGATCCAGAACAGCCAGCGCCAGCCGAGCGCTTCCACGACCGGCCCGGCCAGTACGATCCCGAGCCCACCACCGGCGGCGATGACGGCCGACACCACGCCGACGACGGACGGTACCCGCTCAGCGGGGAACTCGTCCCGGATGATGCCGAACGACAGCGGGAACACCGCGCCGCCGAGCCCTTGGACCACTCGGGCGACGATCAGTACGCCGATATTCGGGGCGAGCGCCGCGAGCAGACAGCCGACCGCGAGGGCGACCAGCCCGATCAGCAGCGTGCGTTCCTTACCGACCATGTCGCCGATCCGGCCGAGCAGCGGCGTCGCCACCGAGACCGACAGCAGCAACGCGGTGAACACCCAGGTGACCGTGCCCGGGGTGGTGTGCAGGTCGTGCTGGATGAGCGGCAGCGCCGGGGTCACCAGCGACTGCAACATGGAGAACGCGGCCACGACGGTCGCCAACACTGCCAGCGTCACTCGCGGGGAGGTCGTCTTTCTGTGTCTGGTTTCGGACATGGTTATGGACATGCGGAAGTCCTTCGAAAGGGTGTGAACCTGGTAAAGTCGAGGTGTGCCTCCAGTATAACGGAGGTACCCCTCCGGTTCTAGTGGAAAGGCGGCTGAGGTGACCGACAACACCCGCTCCGGCCTGGGCGTCGCCGTGAAGCGCCCCCATCGCGCGGACGCCCGCCGCAACTTCGACGCGCTGCTTGGCGCCGCCCGGGACGCGTTCGCCCAGAACGGCGCCGGAGCCTCGCTGGAGGACATCGCCCGCCGCGCCGGCGTCGGGATCGGCACCCTCTACCGGAACTTCCCGACCCGCCAGGACCTGTTCGACAGCGTCTACCTGGGCGAGATCGAGGAACTGTGCGAAGCCGCCGTCCAGGTCGCCGACCTGCCGCCGTGGGAGGCGCTGGAGACGTGGCTGCAGCGCTTCGTCGGGTACGCCGCCACGAAGCGGGCGATCTACGAGGAGCTGAACCGCGACTCCGAGATGTTCAGCAAGGCCCGCGAGGCGATGTACGGTGCCGGCCAGCCGCTCTTCGACCAGGCCCAGGCGGTCGGCGCGGTCCGCACCGACACCACCTTCGACGACGTACTCCGCATGGTCAGCGGCCTGACCGGCGCCGGCTTCGTCGACGAGGCCCAACGCACCCGAGTCCTCCACCTGGCCCTGGACGGCCTCCGCCCCCGCTGAGCCTGCCGATCATCGAGGCGACCAGGAGGATTTGTGGACGTTGAGGTTGCGGCTAACCGGGTGGCTTGGGAGAAGGCTTCTCAGAAGCACGTCCGGGAGTACGACGAGCATTTGGCTGAGGCTGCGCGACTGGAGTCGGTGCTGCCGTTGGAGTTGAAGCTGCTCGAGCCGGCTCTCGCCAAGGCGCCGGTCGTGGTGCATCTGCAGAGTGGGCACGGGATGGACGATGTCGCGCTGGTGGCGAAGGGTGCGCGGTCGGTCGTCGGCGTCGACTACAGCGCGACGGCCGCCGCCGCCGCTCACCGGAGAGCACGCGAGCTCGAGGCCGGCGCGCAGTACGTGGTGGCTGAGGTGCCGATGGTTCCGCTGAAAGATGCGTGCGCTGACCTGGTCTACACAGGCAAGGGCGCGCTCATCTGGATGCGCGACATCCGGGCCTGGGCCGACGAGGTCGCGCGGCTCCTCAAGCCCGCCGGCCAGCTCTACGTCTACGAAGCGCATCCGACCGTACCGCTGTGGTCATGGGACGAGGACGAAGCCAGGATCCGCCCGGATCGCAGTTACTTCGCGAAGTCGCACATCAACGACAGCTTCCCGGCCAACGGCGCGCAGGAATGGCAGTGGTCGCTCGGCGACATCATCACCGCGGTCGTGCGGGCAGGCCTGGAGGTCGAGGTGCTCGAGGAGTACGCCGAGCCGTTCTGGCGCCCCGCTGACGGGACCACGGCAGCCGCTTGGCAAGGGCGTCTGCCGAACTCCTTCGCGCTACTCGCCCGCCGCAATAGCAAGGGCGAGCGCGACCCCGTCGAGGATGTCGTGCTCGGAGACCAGCACCTCGTCGTACAGGAGGTTGTCGGCCATCCGGTCGTACAACCGCTGCAGGATGAGCGCGCCGGCGCCGATGACGTCCACGCGGCCCGGATGGATCGCCGGCACTTCGCTCCGTGCGGCACGGCTGGATCCCATCAGCCACGAGGTGGTGTCGAGCAGCCGGTCAGCCGGGATCCGCGCGTGGTGGATCACCCCCGGGTCGTACTCCGTCAGCCCGAGCGCGACGGCCGCCACAGTCGTCACCGTTCCGGCCACCCCGACCAGGCTCCTTGCCTGCGACAACGGCACCGAGGTCGAGTCGAGCAGCGCGTCGACGTCCTTCGTGGCGGCGGCCATCTCCTCGATCGTCGCTGGATCGGAGGCCAGGTGACGCTCGGTCATCCGCACCGATCCCATGTCGAGGGACTCCGCCGCCAAGACCCCGGAAGCGTCACCGAGCACCAGCTCGGTGGAACCACCGCCGATGTCCGCGACCAGATACGGCCCGGGGATATCCAGCGCAGCGAGTCCATCCGTCGCGCCCGCGAAGCTCAGCGCGGCTTCCTCTGCGCCAGAGATGATCTCCGGCTCCACTCCGAAGCGGGCCGAGATCCCGGCGAAAAACTGGTCCCGGTTGCTCACATCCCGGGCCGCGGACGTCGCGACGAAGCGGAGCCGCGATACCCCCGCATCACGCACCAGGACGGCGAATTCGTCAGCCGCCGCGAAGGTCCTGGTCAGGGCCCCGGGAGCGAAAGCGCCGGTCGAGTCGACCCCTTGGCCGAGGCGGACGATCCGCATCTGCCGGCCGACCTCGGTCAGCTCGCCGTCGGCGTAGTCCGCGATCAGCAGCCGGATCGAGTTCGTCCCGCAGTCGACCGCCGCCACGCGCAGCGGCTCAGTCATCCGCTGAGGCGTTCACGCACGGACCCCGCCTGCCCCAGTCGGGCAGCGCCGCCAAAGCCTCGTCGCCCAGCGGGTTGACGCCGGGCGCACAGGCCAGCGAGTGAGCGACGAGGACGTGCAGACACTTCACCCGGGTCGGCATCCCGCCGGCCGAGATCCCGTCGATCTCAGCGACATGTTCGATCGACTCCCGGTGCTTCAGATACGCCTCGTGCGCGGCCTGATAGGCCTTGGCCAGCTCCTCGTCGGTTCCCAGCCGGTCCGTCATCTCCTTCATCATTCCCTCGGCCTCGAGCGTGCCGATCGCCGAAGCGAGCCTCGGGCAGGTGATGTAGAAGGTGGTCGGGAACGGCGTTCCGTCCGGCAGCCTGGGCTCGGTCTCGACCACGTCGGGCAGGCCGCAACCGCAGCGGTGCGCGATCGAGCGGATCCCGCGGGCGGGGCGGCCGAGCTGCGCACTGACCGCCGCGACGTCTTCGGGTGGAACTGTCACCGGGCGGCCTTCGGCGAGGGAGTGAGGATCGGTTTGGGTTTCGGCTTGGCCGGCGGTGCGGTGGTCTGGCCGGCCGGTTTGCCCGCGCCGTCGACGCTGCCCCACAGCTTCGTGTACCAGGTCGGGTCCTGCTGGTCGGCCTGCGGATCGACCGGACCGCTCGGCTCCGGCGGCGCCCCGACGGGCTTGCCGTCGGCGCCGATCACCCGGTAGCCCACCTCACCCGGCATCACCCAGCCGAGGCGTTGCCTGGCCTGGGCCCGGACGTAGGCGTTGTCGCCCCAGCGGGCGATCTCGTCGTCCAACTGGTTGACCCGCTTCTCCCGGTCCTGGATCTCCTGCTGCAGCGCGCTGATCTGCTGGTGCTGGTCGAACCACACCCGCAGGCTCTGCGCGTAGGACACGATCAGCGCGCCGAGCACGAGCAGCACGACGGCAGCCCGGCCGGTCAGATTGCGTGAACCCCTGGTCCGCACCGGGCCAGCCGGGGTGCCCGCGGTACGGCGTTTGGGCTGGTTGCCGTCCCTCCGGGCAGGTGGACGCGATTGGCTGCGACTCGTCGGACGCGAGCCTGGGCGTGCACCTGGATCCCGGCGGGAGGACATCCAAAAATCCTACGCTGGTCAGCCCTTGAATCGCGGGAAGGCCGAGCGACCGGCGTACCGGGCCGCGTCGTCCAGTTCCTCCTCGATCCGGAGCAGCTGGTTGTACTTCGCGGTGCGGTCGGACCGGGCCGGGGCGCCGGACTTGATCTGGCCGCAGTTCGTCGCGACCGCGAGGTCGGCGATGGTGGTGTCCTCGGTCTCACCGGAGCGGTGGCTCATCATGCAGGTGAAGCCGTTGCGGTGGGCCAGGTCGACGGCGTCCAGCGTCTCGGTCAGGGAGCCGATCTGGTTCACCTTCACCAGCAGCGAGTTCGCCGACTTCTCGGTGATACCGCGCTGCAGCCGCTCGACGTTGGTGACGAACAGGTCGTCGCCGACGATCTGGATCTTGTCACCGAGCTGGGCGCTGAGGTTCTTCCAACCGTCCCAGTCCTCTTCGTTCAGCGGGTCCTCGATGGACACGATCGGGTACGACGCCACCAGGTCCGCGTAGTACGCGATCATCTCGTCGGAGGACTTCTTGCCGCCCTCGAAGGCGTACACGCCGTCGGTGTGGAACTCGCTCGCGGCCACGTCCATGGCCAGCGCGATGTCCTTGCCGACCTGCAGGCCGGCCTTCTCGATCGCGACCACGATCAGGTCGAGCGCGTCGCGGTTGCTCGGCAGGTTCGGGGCGAAACCACCCTCGTCACCGAGGCCGGTGGACAGCCCGCGCTCCTTCAGCACCGCCTTCAGCGCGTGGTAGACGCCCGCACCCTGCATCAGCGCATCGGCGTACGTCGCCGCACCGATCGGGGCGATCATGAACTCCTGCACGTCGACGTTGCTGTCCGCGTGGGCGCCGCCGTTGAGGATGTTCATCATCGGCACCGGAAGCACGTGCGCGTTCGGGCCGCCGACGTAGCGGTACAGGTCCAGCCCGGCGCTCTCGGCCGCTGCCTTGGCCACCGCGAGGCTGACGCCGAGGATGGCGTTCGCACCCAGCTTGGCCTTGTTCGGGGTGCCGTCGAGGTCGAGCATGGCCTGGTCGATCAGCCGCTGCTCGTGCACGTCGTACCCGACGATCTCCTTGTCGATGTCCTCCAGGATGGCCATCACGGCCTTCTGGACACCCTTGCCGCCGTAGCGGGACTTGTCCCCGTCCCGCAGCTCGACAGCTTCGAACTGGCCGGTGGAAGCGCCCGACGGCACCGCCGCCCGGGCTACGGTGTCGTCGTCGAGCAGAACCTCGACCTCGACAGTGGGGTTGCCGCGCGAGTCGAGAATCTCACGCGCTCCGACGGCCTCGATGGTGGCCACAGCTACTCCCTTGTTCACACCTTGATGTCACCGCCGAGCCTAACGTCCAGACCAGCACACCTACTGGACCGCGTCGGCCTTTTTCGATTGTCCGAGGTCCCAAGTGGTTGTCCGCGGTCCCGAGTTCTGGCGACGGGCAGGTCTGGGGGCCTTGGACACCGACTCGGGTCCTCGGACAAGACATTTCGTGTCCCAGACCCCCACGTGGTGTCCGAACCCCCGACAGCTGGTCCGACATCTGGCCGGAAACCCGGGCCGACAACCCGGGCCGACAACCCGAAGCGCCGTTGGATCCGCGGCCCTCTGGAGAGTTAGCTGCCGGCTTCGGCAGTGCGGATTTCTTGGGCGAGGCGGCGGGTGGCGGCGCGGAGGGATTGCTCGGCGTCTTGGCCCGAGGCCCGGGCCTTGCGGACCAGGTCGAGGAGGCGGTCGCCGAGGTCGTCGGAAGGAGCGGGAGGCTCGGACGGAAGGACCTTGGCGGCTCGGGAGAGCAGTTTGTCCGCTAGCGCCAGGGCCGGGAGGGCCAGGGGGATGCCTTCGAGGACGGAGGTGCGTTGCTTCTCGGCGGCCTTGATGGTTTCCCAGTTCGCCTCGACCGCGGCCGCGTCGGCGGCGAGGGTGTCGGCGAAGACGTGGGGGTGTCGGCGGATCAACTTCTCGACGATGTCGCCGGCGACATCGTCGATGGAGAAGCCTTCGTCGGGCTCTTCCTCGGCGATCCGGGAGTGGAAGGCGACCTGAAGGAGCAGATCGCCGAGTTCCTCGCGCAGATGGTCGGTATCACCCGAGTCGATCGCCTCGAGCGTCTCGTAGGTCTCCTCGAGCAGGTACTTCGCCAGGCTCTCGTGCGTCTGCTCCTGGTCCCAAGGGCAGTTCCGGCGGAGCCGGTCCATCACGCGGACCAGGTCGATCAGCCGCGCGCCCGGTACGTCGTACGAGCCGTGCACGATCTCGACCTCGTACGCCGGGCGCGGCTCCCGGCTGAGCTCGTCCGCGATGAGGCGCAGCAGACCTGGTTCCCCGTCGTCGCCGACGAGCCACGCCACCTGCCCTCCGAGGCCGGCGGTGGTGGTCAACCAGGCCCAGTGGCCCACCGTGTCCCCGGGGATCCGCTCGACCGTCAAGCCCTCGGCCTCAAGAGCCTGGACGTCCGGACGCTCGACGGCCCCGCGTGCCGCACCGACCTCATCCGCGTCCTCGAACGCGCGCCATGCGGCGCGGGTGAGCACTCCGGGAGCTACCCGCGGGCTGGTCAGGACGACCTTGATCCCGCCGACGGCGGCATCGGGCGAGGTACTCACAGGGCCGAGGCGATCACGGGGTGCGCGGGTCAGCCCTGCGGCTGCGGCTGTGGTGTCTGCTGGCTGGTCGCAGCCTGCGACGCCTGCGACTGCGGCGACAGGTCGGACAGCGAGCCGGAGGCCTTGCCGTCGATCGTGCCGTCGGTCCACTTGCCGAAGCGCGGCGCGATGTCGACCCTGATGTTCTTCGAGGCGTCCTTGATCACGCCCTGGCCGGCCTGCTGGGCCTGCTGCGCGTTCGGGTCGGTGACCCCGGTGCCGCCGCCCAGCTTGATCGTGCCGATCACGGCCTGCGCGACACCACGGAGGAAGTTGTTCGCAACCGGGTCGTTGACGAGCTTGTCGTACGTGGCCTGGTCGGAGACGACGGCCTTCATACCTGCCGCGGTCTCGGCGTCGCTGATCTTGATCGAGCGCTGCTCGGTGATTTGCTGGACCAGCGCGCTGTTCACCAGATTGCTGAGCGTCGCACCGCTGGTGAACGGCTGGCCGAGGGCGGTGGAAACCGCGCGGGTGGTCTGGTCGAGGTCGCCCACTGTGATCTCGGTGTTGCCGACCACGGCAGCCGCGCCCGGGTGGGTGCCGGCGGCGCAACCGGCCAGCACCAGCACCGAAGCCAGCGCCGCACCAACGACCTTGGCGAGGGATCTACTCACCGGAACTCTCCTCCAACTGAAATTCATCAGGCCGGCGCCCCGACGGGCTCGGCGATCACGTCGTCGATCAGTCTGGTGCACCACTGCAACAGCTCCTGGTCCCGGAGCGGCTGACCGGCGACCGGCCGGGTGGCAGGTCGTGGCACCAGGATCGTACGCAGTTGCGGCTTGACCAGACTCTTCGGGTACAGCCTGTTCAACCGCAGCACCTTCGAGTCGGGCAGTTCGACCGGCCCGAACCGGATCAGGTTGCCCTGCAGGGTGACGTCGTGCAGACCCGCCCGGCGGGCGTGGTTACGGAACTTCGCTACCTCGATCAGGTTGAGCACCGGCTGCGGGATGTCGCCGTACCGGTCGTGCAGTTCTTCGACCAACTCCTCGATCTCGGCGTCATCCCGCACCGCGGCGATCCGCTGGTACATCTCGAGCCGGAGGCGCTGCGAGGGCACGTAGTCGTGCGGCAGGTGCGCGTCGATCGGCAGCTCGATCTTGACCTCGGGCTCCTCGGCCTGGGTGTCACCCCGGTACTCCGCGACGGCTTCGCCGACGAGCCGGACGTACAGGTCGAACCCGACATCCGCGATGTGGCCCGACTGCTCCCCGCCGAGCAGGTTGCCCGCGCCCCGGATCTCCAGGTCCTTCATCGCCACCTGCATGCCGGCACCGAGATCGGCGTGCTGCGCGATCGTGGCGAGCCGGTCGTGCGCGGTCTCGGTGAGCGGCTTCTCGGGCGGGAAGAAGAAGTACGCGTAGGCGCGCTCGCGGCCTCGTCCGACCCGGCCGCGGAGCTGGTGCAGCTGGGACAGGCCGAGCAGGTCGGACCGTTCCACGATCAGCGTGTTCGCGTTCGAGATGTCGATGCCCGACTCAACGATCGTCGTACAGACGATGACGTCGGACTCCTTCTCCCAGAAGCCCTGGATGACCTGCTCGAGCTGGTGCTCGGGCATCTGCCCGTGCGCGACCGAGACCCGCGCCTCCGGCACCAGCTGGCGGATCCGTGCGGCCGCCTTCTCGATCGTGTTCACGCGGTTGTGCACGAAGAAGACCTGACCCTCACGGAGCAGCTCGCGCCGGATGGCGGCGGTCACCTGGCCCTCTTCGTACGCGCCGACGAAGGTCAGCACCGGGTGCCGCTCCTCCGGCGGGGTCGCGATCGTCGACATCTCCCGGATGCCGGTGATCGACATCTCCAGCGTGCGCGGGATCGGCGTCGCGGACATGGTCAGTACGTCGACCGCGGTCCGCAGCCGCTTCAGCTGCTCCTTGTGCTCGACGCCGAACCGCTGCTCCTCGTCGACGACGACCAGGCCGAGATCCTTGAACTGGACCTCGCCGCTGAGCAACCGGTGGGTGCCGATCACCACGTCGACGGACCCGTCGGCCAGGCCGTCGAGGGATGCCTTGGCCTCCTTGTCGGTCTGGAACCGCGACAGCGGAGCCACGTTCACCGGGAAGGCGGCGTACCGCTCGGCGAACGTCGCGTAGTGCTGCTGCACGAGCAGAGTGGTCGGGACGAGTACGGCGACCTGCTTGCCGTCCTGCACGGCCTTGAAGGCAGCCCGTACGGCGATCTCGGTCTTGCCGTAGCCGACATCTCCACAGACGATCCGGTCCATCGGGGTGACGCGCTCCATGTCGCGCTTCACGTCGTCGATGGTGGCGAGCTGGTCGGGCGTCTCCACGAACGGGAACGCGTCCTCCAGTTCGCGCTGCCAGGGGGTGTCCCTGGCGAACGCGTGACCCTTGGTGGCCTGCCGCGCGGCGTACAGCTTGATCAGCTCGCCGGCGATCTGGCGGACCGCCTTGCGTGCGCGGCCCTTGCGCTTGGCCCAGTCGCCGCCGCCCATCTTGTCGAGCGAGGGCTGCTCGCCACCGACATACCGGGTGACCTGGTCGAGCTGGTCGCTCGGCACGTACAGCCGGTCGCCGGGCTGGCCGCGCTTGCTCGGCGCGAACTCGATCACGATGTACTCGCGGGTGGCCTTCTGCGCACCGGTGCCGACGGTCCGCTGCATCATCTCGACGTAGCGGCCGACGCCGTGCTGCTCGTGCACGACGTAGTCGCCCGGGGTCAGCTCCAGCGGGTCGACCGCCTTCTTCCGGCGGCTCGGCATCCGTTGCTGGGAACGCCGTTCGGCCGCCGATCGCTGACCCGCCAGGTCGTTCTCGGTGAGCACCGCGAACTTGATGCCCTCGGCAATGAATCCGCGTTCCAGCGCGCCTTGGGAGATCAGGATGACGCCGGGCTCGGGGATCCCGTCGATGCTGTCGACGGTCCGCGCGGGCAGCTCCGCCTCGGAGAAGACCTCGGCCAACCGCTGGGCCGGGCCGTGGCCTTCCGTCACGCACACGACGCGCCAGCCGTCCCGCAACCAAGCGCGCACATCTTCGACAGCAGCAGCTGTTTCGCCCCGATAGGGGTCGACCTCGTGCGCGGCGATCGCGCGGCTGCGGACCGCACCGGCGTCCGGGTCGATGTCGAAGGAGACGCGCTCCCCCATCGAGTCCCGCAGCTCGGGCGAGTCCGTCGGAGCCGCGGCGAACGGCGACATGCTCCACCAGGCAAGGCCCCTGCCCAGGGCGTGCGCCCGCACGTCGGCCAGCGAGATGTACGCCGCCGCACCCAGGTCGATCGGCGCCTCGCCACCACCTGCGGCAGCGGCCCAGGATGCCTCCAGGAACTCCTGGCTGGTGGCGACCAGGTCGTGCGCGCGAGCGCGAACCCGCTCGGGGTCGCTGACGACGATGTGCGTTCCGGCCGGCATCAGATCGACGAGCAGTTCCATGTCGTCGACCAGGACGGGCGCGAGCGATTCCATCCCCTCGACCGCGTGACCTTCGGCCAGCTTCTCGAACAGTTCGGAGAGCTCCGGGTGCTCCTTGGCCAGTACTGCGGCCCGTGCGCGCACCTCGTCGGTCAGCAGCAACTCGCGGCAAGGAGGTGCCCACAGTCCGTGCTGGGCGATCTCCAGCGACCGCTGATCGGCGACAGCGAAGTACCGGATCTCCTCCACGTCGTCACCGAAGAAGTCGACCCGCAGCGGGTGTTCCTCGGTCGGCGGGAAGACGTCGATGATGCCGCCGCGTACGGCGAACTCACCGCGGCGCTCGACCAGATCCACCCGGTGGTAGGCCGCGCCGGCCAGCCGCTGGACGACGTCCTCGAGCTCCACAGAGTCGCCAACGTGCAGCTGGACCGGTTGCAGGTCGGCGAGTCCCGCCACCTGCGGCTGCAGCACGGATCGCACCGGTGCGACGAGGATCTTGATCGGCCCGGTCGTCTCGTCCGACGGATCCGGGTGCGCCAGGCGTCGCAGTACTGCGAGTCGCCGGCCGACCGTGTCCGACCGGGGGGACAACCGCTCGTGCGGCAGCGTCTCCCAGGCCGGGTAGTAGGCGACGCTGCCGGGCTCGACCATGCACTGCAAAGCCTCGGTGAGCTCCTCGGCCTCGCGGAACGTGGCGGTCACCGCCAGCACCGGGCGGTCAGCACCGTTGTGAGCGGCCAGCGCAGCCATCAGCACCGGGCGGATCGGCCCGGGAGCGCTCAGGTCGAGCGTCGTGACCCCGTCAGTGCGGGCATCACGAACGGCCTCGGCCACCACCGGATCGGTGATCAGGGTGTCGACCAGACCGGCCAGTTTCACGAGTTGTACTTCCCTTGGGTTGCTTCGAGACCATCCGTGAGCAGGGACTCGAATGCGTCCGCGCTGCGGTCCACCGCGAACGGTAGGTCCTTGCGTTCGGTCGAGGAGAACTCGTTCAGGACGAAGTCCGCCGGGTTCTGCCGGCCCGGGGGCCGGCCCACACCGAACCTCAGTCGATGGTACTCACCGGTACCAAGCGATTTCCGCAGCGACTTGAGCCCGTTGTGGCCGTTGTCGCCGCCGCCGAACTTGGCCCGGAGGGTGCCGAAGTCGATATCGAGCTCGTCGTGGATGACGACCAGCGAGGCCGGCTCGAGCTTGAAGAACTTCAGCAGGCCGGACACCGGTCCGCCGGACTCATTCATGTAGGACCGGGGCTTGGCCAAGATCGTGCGGATGCCGCTGATCCGGGTCTCGATCACCTCGGCCTTGGCATGCTTGTGCTGCTTCCACCCACCGCCGACCCGGGCAGCCAGCTCGTCGGCCACCATCTGGCCGACGTTGTGCCGGGTCTTGGCATAGGAGGGGCCGGGATTCCCCAGTCCGACGACCAACCACACGTCGTCCGCCACGGATCCCGGCCCTCCTGTTGAAGCTGTTGTGACTGCTACCTACTCGGCAGCGGCGGCGACCGTCTCGGTCGAGGCGACCTCCGGCTCGTCCCGCTCGATGCCCGCTTCGGCCTCGGCCTCGGCCAGGTCGGCGTCGACCTGCTCGGCGGTCTGAGCGGCGGTCACGTTGATGATCAGCGTGTCCGGCTCGATCGCCAGCGTCGTACCGGAGGGCAGTTTGAGGTCCGACGCGTGGATCTGCGCGCCGACGTCGAGACCCTCGACGGAGACGGTGACGCCGTCCGGGATGTGCGTCGCCTCGGCCTCGACCAGGATCGACGGGTGCTCGAGCACGACCAGCGTGTCGCTGACGGCCTCGCCCTCGACGTGCACGGCGATGTCGACCTGCACCTTCTCACCGCGCTTCACGATGACCAGGTCGACGTGCTCGATGAAGCCCTTGATCGGGTCGCGCTGGACCTGCTTCGGCAGCGCCAGCAGGCTCTCGCTGCCCTCGACCTCGATCAGCAGCAGGGCGTTGGCGGTCTTCAGCGCCAGCATGGTGTCGTGACCGGGCAGCGTGATGTGCACCGGGTCCGTGCCGTGGCCGTAAAGGACGGCGGGCACCTTGTTGTCCCGGCGGATTCGGCGGGCAGCACCCTTGCCGAACTCCGTGCGCGACTCGGCTTGGATCTTGACCTCGGCCACGAGATGAACTCCTCAAGTGCGTTGCGGTGATCTGTTGTCAGTGGTGGAACCGATTGCTGGCCTCAGCGGGCACGTCATGACGCCGCAACAGGCGACAAGCAACGAACCACCGCGTCGATCACGGAGCCGCGCCCGCCAGTTTCCGGGGGGCGTCCCTCGCCGAGGCAACCTGCACAGTCTACCCATCACCGGGCGGGTTCGGGAAATCCGTTCGATCGGCAGTTTCTGCCGGATCGTTACCGGTCGCCGCAGAACTTTGCCCGGGATCGATCGTCATATATGTCGACGATGACCGTCGACCTGGGGGAAATGCAGTGCCACTGACGACGGCGCCCAAGCATGCTGCAAGATCGACTCCTCTGATCGAACGACCGCAAGGGCAGCCTGTCGCCCTGGTCGGGCTGCTGGTGGTGGCGGTGTTCGTCCGGCTCGTGTTCTTCGACTACCAGTCGCCGGACTATCAGACCTTCCTGGGACCGTGGGCCGCCTTCATAGACCAGCACGGCGGCTTCGGGGCCTTGCAGTACTCGTTCTCGAACTACAACGCGCTGTATCTGTATCTCATGGCGGCGGTCAGCTACCTCCCGCTGTCACCTCTCGTCGCGGTCAAGCTCATCTCGGCCATCTTCGAGGTCATCCTCGGGTGGTACGTCTACCGGTTGCTCCGGCTGCGATACCCCACTGGCTGGGTGCCGCCGACCGGAGCCGTGGTGGTGCTGCTGCCGACCGTCGTGCTCAACGGGGCCATGTGGGGACAAGCCGATGCCACCTATGCGGCCATGGCTGCGGGCGGGCTCTACCACCTGCTGCTGAGGAGACACTGGAGAGCCTGCGTGTTCTTCGGGCTGGCACTGGCCTTCAAGCTGCAGATCGTCTTCCTGTTTCCGGCGTTGTTGCTGTTCGCCTTGCGCCGGTGGCTCCCGTGGCGGGCCTTGCTGGCAATACCTGCCGTGTACCTGCTTCTCGACGTACCGGCCGTGTTGTTGGGCGCCGACCCTGGACGGCTGCTGTCCATCTACCTGGACCAGACCAATCAGTACCCCGTCCTCAGCATGAACGCCCCGACGGTCTACACCTATCTGCTGCAGGACACCGGCGACACGATCCGCAAGGCGGGCGTCCTGCTGACCGGGCTGATCCTGCTCGGACCGATCATTTTCGCCGCGCTGCACCGCATTCAGCTCACGCCTGCCCGGATCTTGCTGATCAGTTCGTTGTCGGTGCTGCTGACGCCGTTCCTGCTGCCGTCCATGCACGATCGCTATTTCTACCTGGCCGATGTGCTGACCGTCGTGGTCGCCTTCTGGCTGCCCGGACGCCTGAGGCTGCTGCCGGTGCCGCTGCTGGTGCAGTTCGCCTCGCTGTCGGTCTACCTCAACTACCTGTTGCTGCCGTATCGCGTGGCGGAGCGCACTGGCTCGCCGATACCACCGCTCTTCCGCCCTGGCTCGGACTCCGCCCACTATCTGATGTGGATCCCGGCGGTGGATCTGCGCATCCTCTCCACCGCGGTCGTGGCCGGTATCGCCCTGACTGCCTACGCCATGATCCGGGAATTCCAGCAGGCGGCGGATCCAGTCGGCCGGCACCTGTTGAGCCGAGATCGGCGGCTGCGTGGTCACCGACTGAGCTTGGTCCACACCTCTCGAAGCGCGCGGGCCGCGTCACCTTCGAGGCCGGCGGCGTCGAGGGTCTCCGCGAGCTCGTCGAACTCGGGTCCCCAGCGCCAGGCGACTGCCGTCAGCTGGTCAGGCAACCCAGGATCTCTCAGCGAACCAGCATCGGCCCGCACCTGCTGGGCGATCAGAGCGTCGGTGACCCCATGCTTGTCCGCCAATTGGAACGCGAGCACGGCGAGCGCTGATTTGCCCTTGTTGTAAAGGGCGTAGGCGGATTTGGCCGCGCTGGCGGCGCCGACTTCCTCGCCCACGACCATCGGTGTGACGGCAGTCCCCGCCCAGAGGTCAGCCGCTTGCTGAGCCGCGGCACCGGAGAGCATCAGGTGGGTCGGAGTCGCCCCGCCCGTGGGTGGCGGGCCGATCACGCCTGCGTCTGTGAAGGTCGCCTCAGGCAGCGCCGCCTGAGCATCTTCGAGCGACTTCGGCGACAGCGGGTTGGCCTCGACGTAGAGCCCGGCGAACCCTGCCGCACCAACCTGCCGCGCGATGTCCACTGCTCCCTGAGGTGCGCACGAACAGAGCACCGCCTCGGCCGATCCGACCGCCTCGGCGAACGGCGTACCGATCAATCCGGCCGCCTCGGCGCGAGCAACAGACGCGTCGCTCCGCCCCTGGGGAACCCAATGAACCTCATGGCCCGCAACAACCAACTGCGCCGCGAGCTGCGACCCCATCGCGCCCGGGTGGAAGACGGCGATCCGCATCGGATCAGGCACGCCCTTCGAAGAGGCTGGTGACCGAGCCGTCCTCGAAGACCTCGCGGATGGCCCGGCTGATCAACGGGGCGATCGACAGTTCGGTCAGCTTGTCGAACTTGCGCTCCGGGGCGATCGGCAACGTGTTGGTGACGATCACCTCGCTGGCCTGGCAGTTCTTCAGCCGGTCGACCGCCGGGCCGGACAGGATCGCGTGGGTCGCGGCGATCACCACGCCTGCGGCGCCGGCTGCGATCAGCGCGTCGGCCGCCTTGGTGATGGTGCCGCCGGTGTCGATCATGTCGTCGACGAGGATGCAGGTCCGGCCGGAGACCTCACCGACCACCCTGTTGGCGACGGTCTCGTTCGGCCGGTCGATGTCGCGGGTCTTGTGGATGAAGGCCAGCGGTGCGTTGTTCAGGCGGGCCGACCACTGCTCGGCCACCTTGATCCGGCCGGCATCCGGCGAGACCACTGCCAACTGCTGGTCGCCGTACTTCTCCCGCACGTAGTCGGTCAGGATCGGCAGCGCCATCAGGTGGTCCACCGGGCCGTCGAAGAAGCCCTGGATCTGCGAGGTGTGCAGGTCGACGCAGATCAGCCGGTTCGCACCGGCGGTCTTGAACAGGTCCGCCATCAGCCGGGCCGAGATCGGCTCCCGGCCGCGGTGCTTCTTGTCCTGCCGGGCATACCCGTAGAACGGCAGCACCACGGTGATCCGCTTGGCCGACGCCCGCTTCAGCGCGTCGACCATGATCAGCTGCTCCATGATCCACTGGTTGATCGGCGAGGTGTGGCTCTGGATCACGAACGCGTCGCTGCCCCGGACCGACTCCTCGAACCGGACGTAGATCTCGCCGTTGGCGAAGTCGTACGCCGCGGTGGGCACCAGCCCCGCGCCGAGCTGCTCGGCCACCTCCACGGCCAGGCCCGGGTGGGCCCGTCCGGAGAACACCATCAGGTTCTTCTCGGTGGTCCGCTTCATGCCGCTCATGGTCGCGCCTCCCGTTCGGCCTCGTCGCCAGTGTCGCTCAGCTTGTCCGTCCGCGCTGCCTCTTGCGCCCGGGCTTCTTCCGCGGCCTTCGCGGTTTTGGTGCCGGCCCGCTTCCGCGCGACCCAGCCGGCGATGTTGCGCTGCTTGCCCCGGGCCACAGCGATTTCGCCCGGCCCCACGGCTTCCGTCAGCGCCGTACCGGCCGCGACGTACGCGCCGTCGGCGATGTTCGCGGGCGCGACCAGCACCGAGTTGCTGCCGACGAAGGAGTAGCGCCCGACGGTGCTGTGGTGCTTGTTCACGCCGTCGTAGTTGGCGAAGATCGTGCCGGCGCCGATGTTCGCGCCCTCGCCGATGGTGGCGTCACCCGCGTAGGTCAGGTGCGGCACCTTGGCGCCGGCGGCGATCGACGCGTTCTTGGTCTCGACGAAGGTGCCGATCTTGCCGTTCGCGCCCAGCGTCGTACCGGGTCTGAGGTACGCATACGGGCCGACTGAGGCTCCGGCCCCCACGATCGCGCCCGAGCCGTGGCAGCGGACGATCGACGCGCCTGCACCGACCTGTACGTCGGTCAGCGTCGTGTCCGGGCCGATCGTCGCGCCGGTCGCGACGGTGGTCGCGCCATGCAACTGGATGTTCGGCAGCAGGGTGACGTCGGACTCGAGGGTGACGGTCTGGTCGACCCAGGTGGTGTTCGGGTCGACCACCGTGACTCCGGCGCGCATCAGCGAGTCGAGGGTGCGGCGGTTCAGCTCGGCGCGGAGCGTGGCCAGCTGGACCCGGTCGTTCACGCCCTCGGTCTGCATCGCGTCGTCGGTGACATACGCGCCGACCCGCTTGCCGTCGCCCCGGGCGATCGCGAGCACGTCGGTCAGGTACAGCTCGCCCTGCGCGTTGTCCGTGGTGAGCCGGCTCAGCCCATCGCGTAGCGCGGCCGCGTCGAAGACGTAGATGCCGGCGTTGATCTCGTCGATCTGCCGCTGCTCGGGGTTGGCGTCCTTGTGCTCAACGATGCCCGCAACAGTGCCGTCGTCCCCGGGGATGATCCGGCCGTAGCCGGTCGGGTCCGGCACTCGCGCGGTCAGCACGGTGATGGCGTTGCCCTGCTTGTCATGCTCGGCGATCAGTTCGTGCAGCGTCTCCGGCCGCAACAGCGGCACGTCACCGGACGTCACCACGACCGCGCCGTCGAAATCAGCCGGTACTGCGGTCAGTCCTGCGCGGACGGCATCGCCTGTGCCGAGCTGTTGCTGCTGGACAGCAGTCCGGACGTCCGGGTCGATCGCGGCCAGATGGGCCTCGACCTGCTCCCGGCCGGTGCCGACCACGACGACGAGATGTTCCGGCGCGAGTGCACGGGCGGTGACCACCGCGTGCCCGACGAGACTGCGCCCGCCGATCTCGTGCAGAACCTTGGGGGTCGCGGATTTCATCCGGGTCCCCTGACCGGCGGCCATGATGATGACCGCCACAGGACGTTGGGAAGTCACGCGGTCTTCTCCTCGAGTTCCCTGCGAGTTCGGGCCGAACTAAGTTCTCGGGCACTCGACTTGGTGCCTGCGCAAGCCTACTTGCTCAGCCGGCGAGGCTTCGCAGGGACTCCACCAGCGTCTCTTCGGTGAACCCGGTGTACTCCTGCATCAGGCGCTCCCGGGCCGCCTGGCTGTACCCGCGGCGGCCGACCTGGAAGTAAAAGTCGGTGACCGGCTTGACGCCGACCTCCTTGATCAGGTGCTCGACTGCGAGCCAGCTGATGTCATAACTCTGCGTAGTGGTGAACTCGTCGTCAGCGGGCAGCCGGGTCAACTCACCGAGCAGCTCCCGGCTGACCTCGCTCCGCGCCTTGGCCACCGCCGCGCCCCGGCCGGTCGCCACCAGCTGGAGGTTCTCGCCGTACTCCGCGATGCCCTCGGCCAGCCAGCGCGGAACCAGTTCGCCCATCTTCACCGGCAGCAGGTGCAGCAGGACATGCGTCATCTGGGCGGAATCGAAGGTGCTCTGCGCGCCCGGGCGGATCACCACATAGCCCCCGACGGGTAGGCCGGAGATGCCCGGGGCCGGCATCGGCTGCACCCGGGCCGGCTCGTCTCCGGGAAGCGTCGGCGGCATGTCCGTCAGCACCTGCGGCTCCCGCATCGCCACGATCACCGGCACGATCTGCAGATGCCCCTTCCAGAGCTTGCGGACCTGCCGCGCCATCTGAACGGTCTGGTTCGCCAGCTTCTGCGCGAGCGCGCCCTGTCCCTGGTTCACGATCACCAGCACGTTCTTGCGCCGGACCACCTCGACCCTGCCGAAGTCCCACGGCTGCCGTTTGGCGCCGATCGCCTGATCAAGGTCGTCGTCGGCGACCAGGTAGAGCCTGTTGTCGCGGACGGTGTACGTGTACCCCACGTCGGTGGCGGCCGAGGCGAGCTTGGTGCCGGCCAACTGATAGCGCATGCTCACGCGGAACGTGCCGGTGGCGAGCCCGTACCGGCGTACGGCCTCGTAGTCGACCCAAGGTTCGGCCCGCCGGAAGATCGGGCTCACCCCGACGGTCCGGAGATTCTGGAACAACAGCTGCTGCTCCACCCGAAGCTCAGGCGCCACGTCAGCCAGGAACATGCCCAGATTGTTGGTCCGTACTGCGATGCCGCGGCGCGCGAGGATCGCGTCGACAGCAGCGGCCAGGCGCGGATCCACCTCGCCGGACGCACTCGGCCGGACCTGCTCCAACGTCGGACCTTGCATCGCCGAGGTGGTCAGCTCCAGGTTCCGGCTGGCAGGAGTCACCGCAAGCCACAGAGTCCCGCCAACCAGCAGCGCGGCTACAAGCGGCGGCCAGGCAGGCCCCAGCCAGCGACGCCCCGCAGCCCACAACCCCGGCATCAACCAGACCCTCTCAACCCGCCCCCACCAGCCCCAGCCCGCCAATGGTCGCCTACCCCACGACCACACACAAACCAGCCCAGCAACAACGTCACCTTGCTGTGTCCCCGGCAATGGTCGGGAGGATCAGGCGCCAGCCTCAGCGCTACCAGCTAGCAGGAGGTTGTGGACGGTGCTGGCCGGGCTGCCTGGCAGGCAGGTGGCGGCGATCGTTGCATTGTGAGTACAAGAACACGGTCCATTCACGGCGGGCATTCAGCCAGCACTCGGCTGCCGCACAGGTTGCACGGTTAGCGTCGAAAGCATGCCGGTGGAGAGACTGAGTCAGCTCGCCCGATGGATCGACGAGGCGAACGCCGAGCACGCAGACATCACCTATCTGGCCGACGCGCGCAGCGCCCGGCGGGTCAGCTACGGCGAGACGGCTGAGGCCGTTGCCGAGTGGGACGAGCGGCTGACCGACGCGGGCGTGCCGGCGGGCGCGACCGTGGCCACCGCGGTGACCGACCCACTGGACGCGGCGCTGACGCTGCTCGGGCTCATTGCCACCGGCCGGGTCGCCGCGCCGGTCGATCCCGCCGCCCCGCGGGCGCTGGACCGGCGTCTGGCCGACCCGAACACGGTCGCCGCCATCACCGACGACGGGCTGCAGCGGCTCGAGGACCGGGGCCCGACGCGGCGGCCGGCCGGAGTACTGCTCTCCAGCTCGGGCAGCACCGGCGAGCCGAAGCAGGTCCTGCTCAGCGACGCCCAGCTCGCACATGTCGCCGCCACGGTCGCCGACTCTCACCAGCTCAGCCCGGCCGACATCGGCTACTGCCCGCTTCCGCTCTACCACGTCAATGCCGAGGTCGTCGGACTGCTGGCCACGCTGCGGTCCGGGGGCGCGCTGGTGTTGGACCGGAGATTCTCCCGCAGCGCGTTCTGGACGACGGTCGACGCCTACAAAGCGACGTGGGTGAACGCAGTGCCCGCGATCCTCGCGCTCCTGGCCGGAGACCGCACGACGACCAGGGACCCGGGCAGGATCCGTTTCGTCCGCAGTGCATCCGCACCGCTGCCGGTCCCGGTACTGCGCCGCTTCGAGGAGACGCACCACGTCCCGGTTCTGGAGTCGTACGGGATGACCGAGGCGGCCAGCCAGATCACGGTGAACCCCCTGAACGGCGAACGGCGGCCCGGCTCGGTCGGGCTGCCGGTCGGCGGCGAGCTGAAGGTGGTCGGTGACGACGGCCGCGATTTGCCGGCTGGTGAGTCGGGCACCATCCGCATCCGCGGCGCCGGCGTCATCCGGCACTACGCCACCGCTGTCGGCGCCGAGCGGTTCGACGCCGACGGCTGGCTCGACACCGGCGACCTGGGACGGCTGGACGAGGACGGGTACGTCTGGCTGGTCGGCCGGTCCAGCGAGCTGATCAACCGCAGCGGGGAGAAGATCCTGCCGCGAGAGATCGAGGACGTACTGCGTGAGGATCCCGCCGTCCGGGACGCGGTGGTGGTCGGGCGGCCGGATCCGGTGCTCGGCGAGGTCCCGGTCGCCTACGTGGTGGGCAGCGGCGACGACCCCGGGCTCGCCGACCGGCTGGCCGAGCTGTCTCGGGCCGCACTCCCCCGCGACCGGCGACCGGCGGAAATCACCGTCGTCGGGCAACTCCCCACCACCGGCACTGGAAAGGTCCTGCGGGCCGAGGTCGCCGCGATGGAGCGCGCCGCCCACCCGGCGGCATCGCCATGAGCAAGCGGGGCGGTCGGGTTCCGGAGATCGACCTGGTCCGGGTGGTGACGTTCGGCGCCGTCGTCGCGGTCCACGCGGTGAGCGCCTCATTCGCAGCCCGCGACCTCGGCGGGAATGCGGCGCTGATGCTGCTGCATTACACCCGCTCGGGCTTCTTCGTGTTCATGGCGATCGTGCTGGTCCGCTCTGCGGAGCGGTCCGGCCGTACAGGCAAGCTGCGGCGGCGGCTGATGCTGGTCGGCGTGCCCTACCTGACCTGGTCGGTCATCTACCTCGTGGTGTCCTGGGCAACCGGCGGCCGGAACGCCCCGTGGGACGGCGCCTGGCTTGCTTTGCTGACCGGCACCGCCTGGTACCACCTGTACTTCCTGCTTGTCACCATGCAGTTCTATGTGGCGCTGCCGGCCTTCCTCTGGCTACTGCGGCGCACGCGCCAGCACCCGTGGGCACTAATTGGCGCCAGCCTGGCTGTCGCAATCGTGGTCACCGGCTGGCTGCGCTACGGGCACTGGTCGCCGGGCCTGCTAGGCACCTATCGCCAGTACGCGGGCCAACTGCTGCCGACGTACCAGTTGCTGTTCGTCGTCGGTGGCGTCGCGGCGCTGCACCTGGACACCGTCCTGGACTGGCTGACCAAGCACCGGCGGGCGATGCTGGCCGGCACTCTGGCCGCGGCGCTCGCGATGGAGGTCCTGTACTTCGTCTCGGTTGCCGTCGGCACCCAACCGGACGCCGTCTCCGACCCGATCCAGCCGGTGATGCAGATCTGGGCGGTCGTCCTGGTCGCCGGGCTGGGCGCCGCGGCGACGCGGTGGATTGACAACGGCACGCCGCACGTGCGTTGGGTGGACCGCGCCTCCGACCTGTCGTTCGGCGTCTACCTGCTGCACCCGCTGCTGTTGCTCGGGCTGCTCGATCTGAGTTGGGTGACCGCGCCACCTGCCGCGGTGACCGCGGTCCTGGCCACCGCTCTCGCGCTGGCAGGCTCGCTGCTTGTCACCGAGGTGGTCCGGCGGTCACCGGCCAGCCTTCCGCTGACCGGCAGGCCGCGCCGGCGTCCGCAGAAGTCCTCGGTGGGGTCCGTCACCCAGCAGCCCGAATCCGCTCTCAGCCGGAAGGCGTGACATGACTCTCAGCATCGGACCCGCCAGCCCCGCGGCCAAGGCGCCGGTCCGCTCCCCGCTGCGGCACCGCGTGCGCGGGCGCGTGCTGATGCTGCTCTGCGTCCTCTACGCGGTCTCCTACGTGGACCGCACCGCGATCTCGACGGCGGCTCCGTCCATCCGCGCCGATCTGCACCTGACCGAGACGCAGTTCGGGCTCGCCCTGGCGGCGTACTCACTTCCGTACGCGCTGCTGCAGGTCTTCGGCGGCTGGATCGGTGACCGGTTCGGCCCTCGCAAGGTGCTCGGGATTCTCGCCGTTGCCTGGGGCATCTCCACCATCTGGACCGGCCTCGCTACCGGGCTCCTGGCGCTGGGCACGGCCCGGCTGCTGCTCGGGCTCAGCGAGGGCGCCGCATTCCCGACCGCGACCCGGGCGATGTCCTTGTGGCTGCCCGGCGACCGCCGCGGCTACGGCCAGGGCGTGGTGCACTCGGCGGCCCGGCTCGGCGCCGCGATCGCCCCACTCATGATGGCCGCGCTGCTCGCGACGGTGGGCTGGCGGGCCGCCTTCCTCGCTCTCGGCATAGTGTCCGCGCTCTGGGCGATCGCCTGGGTACGCCGGTTCCGCGACCGCCCGCAGGACGACGACCAGGTCTCCGAGACCGAACTGGGCGAGCTGGACGCGCAGCACGCGGACGAGGCGCCCCGAACGACCTCCGCCGTCAACCGGCCGAAGGTACCGTGGCGAAGGCTGGTGGCCCGGATCGCACCAGTCACTCTCGTCGACTTCTGCTACGGATGGATGCTGTGGGTCTACCTCACCTGGTTGCCGTCCTTCTTCGAGGCCGAGTACGGCTTGGCGCTGGCCGGCTTCGCGCTGTTCACCTCCCTGGTCCTGTCCGCCGGAGTGGTGTCGGACACCCTGGGCGGGATGCTGTCGGACCGGCTCCTGGCCCGGACCCGCAGCCTCCGTACGGCGAGGCGGGTGAACCTGGTGATCGGCCTGGCCGGCTCGATGCTGGCGTTGATCCCGTCGCTGCTGGTGCACAACCTGGTGCTGGTGACGATCAGCCTGACGCTGTCGTTCTTCTTCCTGGAGTTGACCAACTCGGTGCTCTGGACGATCCCGATGGACATCGCCCCCGATCACGCCGGGGTGGCCAGCGGGCTGATGAACACCGGCTTCGGGGTGGCGGGCATCGTGTCCCCGATCGTCTTCGGGTTCCTGATCGACCGGACCGGGAACTGGCAGCTGCCGCTCGCGCTGTCGGTGGTCCTGCTGGCGATCGGAACGCTGCTCTCACTGCGGGTGGACCCGCGGCCGCTGGACGCGGAACTCGTGCCGGCTGGGCGCGGCCGATTGTGAAGTCCCTCAACCGCGGCCTCGCAGTACTCACTGTGCTGGTGCTTGCCGGCGCGGGCTTGACGTTGCTGCGGGCCCAGGACACTCCTGTCGTAGGCGCGACCACAGCTAGCGCGGTGCCGGTGTGGGGGCCGGCCAAGCTGCCGCCGCCCGCCGTCGCGGCGTCGGCGGGCAGCCGAACGGGAATGGTCCAACTGTCCTCCGGTGGCCGAGAGCGGACCGCGATCGTGCTCACTCCGCGAACCTCCGGGCGGGTGCCGCTGGTCGTAGTACTGCACGGCCGGAACACCACGCCTGCCCAGGAGCTGGTCCGCACCGGCTTCACCGACCTGGCCGAGAACGGCACCGCGGTCCTCGCGTACCCGGCCGGGATCGGCCGGTCCTGGAACGCCCGCACCGGCTGCTGCTCGATAGCTGCGAAGCAGAAAGTGGACGACGTCGC
Source organism: Kribbella alba (assembly GCF_039529635.1). Taxonomy (NCBI): domain Bacteria; kingdom Bacillati; phylum Actinomycetota; class Actinomycetes; order Propionibacteriales; family Kribbellaceae; genus Kribbella; species Kribbella alba. Next base: position 435,634 of record NZ_BAAANE010000004.1, read on the forward strand.
ATTCCTGCAGGCTCTGATCCCCGCGATCGAGAAGCACGCGCCAGTCGACCCGAGCAGGGTCTACCTAGTCGGTTACAGCAATGGCGGCCGCCTGGCTCTCACCGCCGCCTGCGCGTTGCCCGGCATCGCCGGCGTTGCCACCTATGGGACAGCCCAGCCGGCCCGCTGCCCCACCGGCCGCCCACCAGTGCCGGTCCTGATCGGCTACGGCAGCGCCGACCCCCACGCCGCACCTGGGCACGTGCCCGACGGCGCCACCACCGGCCCCGCTACCGCAGCCGACTGGCGATCCGTCGAGGGTTGCGCCTCCACGCCGTCAACCACCACGGTTGGACCGGCAACCGTCAAGGAGTGGACGTCCTGCCGCGGCGCCGGCCGGGTAGCACTGGTCCGCTGGGACGGTCTCACCCACCGCTGGCCCGGCGCCGGCGTGGTTCCGCCCAAGGCAACCGGCCGAGCCCTGATGTGGAACTTCCTCACGGGCACCAAGATGACGCCGTAGAGTCGAGAAACCCGCGGAGATGGCCCGTTTCTACGGTGGGCTGCTCGGGCCCCAGGAACCCGGCCGCCAGCAGACCACCTGGAGCAGGCCGGCGAACACCTGGTCCAGACCTGATTGGGGCCCGTTCGAGGACCTGCTGAACGGCTGAAATGTCGAGAGTCGCGGGTCGGCCCCGATGTAGCTTCGAGAGGGCCGACCAGCGGCTGCTCCGACGTTAGGGATCTCTGATGAAGTACGTCCTACTGATCCACTCCAGCCCGCAGCCGTGGGGTCACCCGACCGGCGACACCGTGGCCGAGCACCAGGCCCTCCCCAAGGCCGAACGCGACCGGCTGAACTCGGACTTCGAGAAGCTCTTGAGCGAACTCCAGGCCAACGGCGAACTGCTCGGCGGCGAGGCCCTGGGCGACCCGGCCACGTCCCGCCTCTACCGCTACTCCGGCCGCCCGGTCGTCACCGACGGCCCGTACTCGGAGTCGAAGGAACACCTGGCCGGTTTCTTCCTCATCGACGTCGACACCCCGGAACGCGCCGACGCCGTAGCCCAAACCTTCGCCGGCCCCGGCGAAACCATCGAACTCCGGCCGATCCACGTCTTCTGAAGTCCCTGGCCGGGCCAGTACGTCGTAGCAAATCCGTTAGCAAGCCGGGCCCTGCATGAAGAAAACCCCAGGTCAGAAACGCTCTGACCTGGGGTTTTGCTTTGCTCCCCCGCCTGGTTTCGATCCAGATCTTCGAGATTCAAAGTCTCGCGGGCTGCCGATTACCCCACGGGGGATCGGGGTGTACGCCGGAACAGTCTGCCATGGCTGAGGGTGCCGACACGCGAGGGGTTCCTTACCTACGGGTCCGTAGGTTACGGTTGCGTAGGTAAGCCGTCCTCCATCAGAGGGAATACGACCATGACCCCACCCGCCGTTGCCGCACCGGAAGCGCCCACCCGCGCCCAGCAGGCCGACGAGTTCGACGTCGACACGGGCACGCTCGGAGGTGAGCAGAAGCGTCCCTGGGAGCAGGTGGCGCTGGCCTTGTTCATCGGGATCCCGTTCCTCGCGGTACTGGCGGCCGTCCCGATCGCCTGGGGCGGGTTCCTCGGCTGGCACGACATCGTGCTCGCGGCGGTCTTCTACACGATCGCCGGGCACGGCATCTCGATCGGCTTCCACCGATACTTCACGCACAAGTCGTTCAAGCCGAACCGGCCGCTCAAGTACGCGCTGGCGATCGCCGGGTCGCTCGCGATCGAGGGGCCGGTGGTCCGCTGGGTCGCCGACCACCGCAAGCACCACAAGTTCTCCGACCGCGACGGCGACCCGCACAGCCCGTGGAAGTACGGCACCAGCCTCGGCGCGCTGACCAAGGGGTTCATGCACGCCCACGTCGGCTGGCTTTTCGACACCGAGCAGACCCCGCAGCGGCAGTATGCGCCGGACCTGCTGAAGGACAAGGACATCGTCCGGGTCTCCCGGATGTTCCCGCTGCTGGTGCTGTTCTCCATGGTCGCGCCGGCCATCATCGGCGGCCTTTGGTCCTGGTCGATCAGTGGCGCACTGACCGCGTTCTTCTGGGCCTCGCTGGTCCGGATCGCGCTGCTGCACCACGTCACCTGGTCGATCAACTCGATCTGCCACACGATCGGCGACCGGCCGTTCAAGAGCCGGGACAAGTCGGGCAACGTCTGGTGGCTGGCGGTCCTCAGCCAGGGCGAGTCGTGGCACAACCTGCACCACTCCGACCCCACCTGCGCGCGCCACGGCGTACTGAAGGGCCAAGTGGACACGTCCGCCCGCTGCCTGTGGTTCTTCGAGAAGCTGGGCTGGGTCTCCGATGTTCGGTGGCCCGTCAAGGAACGCCTCGAAGCGCGGCGGGTGACCGCCGCCGACCGAGCGGCAGCCTGAGGGCACCGTAAATCTCCCACCTCGTGCGACCCTTGTACGGCATGATGTTGACGTGATCTCGACGTGACGGAACCCAAACCGCGGCGGTCCACCCGGATCCGGATGACCAGTGCGGAGCGTCGCGAGCAACTCATCACGATCGCTCGTGGCCTGTTCGCCCAGAAGGGCTTCGAGGCGACCTCGGTGGAGGAGATCGCGGCTCGTGCCGAGGTCTCCAAGCCGGTCGTCTACGAACACTTCGGCGGCAAGGAGGGCCTGTACGCCGTGGTGGTGGACCGCGAGGTGCGCAGCCTGCTCGACACGGTGACGGCTTCTCTGACCGCGGGTCGTGCTCACGAGTTGGTGGAGCAGGCCGCACTGGCGCTGCTCGACTACATCGAGAACTCGTCCGACGGATTCCGCATCCTGGTCCGGGACTCGCCGGTCGGTTCGTCCAGCGGGTCGTTCATCTCGATCCTCAGCGACGTCGGCACCCGGGTCGAGCACATCCTGGCCGAGGAGTTCAAGCGCCGCGGGCTGGACCCGAAATTCGCCCCGATGTACGCGCAGATGCTGGTCGGCATGGTCGCGCTGACAGGTCAGTGGTGGCTCGACGTCCGGCGGCCGAAGAAGCCTGACGTGGCAGCCCACCTCGTCAACCTGGCCTGGAACGGCCTGTCCGGCCTCGAGGCCAAGCCCACGCTGTCCACCCGCCCCCACAAGTAGGACAGCGACATCCGCCCGTGGCATGATTTCTGGCCGGGCTGATCCCCGTACCCTGACCGGCATGACGGGGATCCTGACGCCGCGGCGCGTGTCGGCCCGCAGCAAGGCGTTCGACCTGCTGCTGGCCGGCGGGTTGACGCTCTTCTTCGGCTTCTTCTCCCTGGCGCAGCAACACTTCAGCGGCATACTCGGGCTCGCGATGCTGGGTCCGCTGATCTGGCGCCGCACCCACCCCGAGCTGGTCTTCTTCGGGGTCTCCGCGATCGCCGTCCTGCAGTGGCTCGCCGGGATTCCCCTGATGGCCGGGGACGTCGGCCTGCTCGTCGCCCTCTACGCGATCTCCGTGTACGGCGAGGTCCGCTACAGCCGGATCGCCCTCGGCGTCGGCGGCCTCGGCGTACTGATGGCAACCGCCAGGTACTACAGCAACAACGACTGGCGTCAGCAGATCACCATGATGGTGGCCCTCGGGGCCTTGGTCTTCGGCGTCTGGGCGATCGGCGAGCGCCGCAGGACCAGAGGCCTGTACGTCGCTCAGCTGGAAGAGCGCGCGGCACAACTCGAACGGGACCGGGATCGCGAGGCCAAGCTGGCCGTGTCGAACGAGCGGACCCGGATCGCGCGGGAGATCCACGACGTGGTCGCGCACGGCCTGTCCATCATGATCGTCCAGGCCGACGGCGGCTTGTACGCCGCGGATGCGTCCCCCGAGCAGGCGAAGAAGGCACTTGCCACCATCGGGGACACCGGCCGCGCCTCGCTCAACGAGATGCGCAAGATGCTCGGTCTGCTCAAGCAGGACGCGCAGCCTGAGCTGGATCCGAACCAGCCGCGCCCGCAGCCCGGCGTCTCCTCACTCCCCGAGCTGATCGAGAACGTCCGCCAGGCCGGCCTGTCCGTGGACTACCAGGTGACCGGCCAACCGCGGGATCTGCCCGCGCTGCTGGGACTGACGGCGTACAGGATCGTGCAGGAAGGTCTGACCAACACGCTGAAACACGCCGGGCCGGGGGCGCGGACCTCCGTGCAGTTGGACTTCGGGCGCGAGATGCTGACCGTGGTGGTCACCGACGACGGCCGTGGCGCCGCCGTCGTGCCGAGCAGCGATCCTGGTCACGGCCTGGTCGGGATGCGGCAGCGCGCCTCGATCTCCGGCGGTACCGTCAACGCCGGACCGAAGGCGGGCGGCGGGTACGAAGTGGTCGCCAGGCTCCCGTACAACCTGCCCCCTGGAGGAGATCAGTGACCGACGACGTGATCCGCGTGTTCCTTGTGGATGACCAGGAACTCGTCCGCGCCGGGTTCACCATGCTGGTGGACTCCCAGCCCGACATGCGGGTGGTCGGTCAGGCGGGTGACGGCGGCGAGGCGCTGGAGAAGCTCCAGGTGACCGCCAGCGACGTCGTGCTGATGGACGTGCGGATGCCGCGGCTGGACGGCGTGGAGGCGACCAGGCAGCTGCAATCGTTGCCTGAGGCCCCTAGGGTGATCGTGCTGACCACGTTCGACCTGGACGAGTACGCGTTCGCCGCGATCAAGGCCGGTGCGGCCGGCTTCCTGCTCAAGAACACACCGCCGGCGGATCTGCTGTCGGCGATCCGGCAGGTCCACTCGGGTGACGCGGTCGTCTCCCCCAGTACTACGCGGCGCCTGCTCGAGCACTTCGCCGGATCCCTGCCGGACGAGGAGCGCGAACGGCCCGACCTGGCGGAGCTGACCGCCCGCGAGCGCGAGGTGCTCGTCGAGGTGGTCCGCGGGCTGTCGAACACCGAGATCGCCAGGCTCTTCACGTTGTCCGAGGCAACGGTCAAGACCCACATCGGCCGCATCCTGGCGAAGACCGGCCTCCGGGATCGCGTCGCCCTGGTGGTTCTCGGCTACGAGACCGGCCTGGTCAAGCCGAACCACTGACCTCGTCGTACGACCCAGGTCGTACGACGAGTGCAGTCCGTGGTCCGACGGAAACGCCGCTGCGGATCACTAACTTCTAGGAGCGTGGGCGAGGACGGCTCGCCCCCGACTGCTTCTAGGAGAACGATGACCATCCAGACCGGCGAGCTTCCGCTCGGCCGCTTGCCGCAGGACACCGCCGACCGTACTGCGATCCGCGCGCACGAACTTCGCAAGGTGTACGGCCAAGGTGATACCGCGGTCGCCGCGCTCGACGGGGTGTCCGTCGACTTCGGGGTCGGGCGGTTCACCGCGATCATGGGCCCGTCGGGTTCCGGCAAGTCGACCTTGATGCACTGTCTGGCCGGTCTGGACACCCCGACCGGCGGTCAGGTGCTGCTCGGCGAGACCGAGCTGACCCACCTGCCGGACGCCGAGCTGACCCGGATCCGCCGGGACCGGATCGGCTTCGTCTTCCAGTCGTTCAACTTGTTGCCGATGCTGTCGGCGAAGGACAACATCCTGCTCCCGCTCGAGCTCGGTGGTCGCAAGCCGGACCAGCAGTGGATGTCCACCTTGATCGAGGTGCTCGGTCTGGCCGACCGGTTGACCCACCGGCCGTCCGAACTGTCGGGTGGTCAGCAGCAGCGGGTCGCCGTGGCACGCGCATTGGTCGGGCGTCCCGAGGTGGTCTTCGCGGACGAGCCGACCGGCAACCTGGACTCACGCTCCGGCGCCGAGGTGCTGGGGTTCCTGCGCCGCTCGGTCCGCGAGTTCGGCCAGACCGTCGTGATGGTGACGCACGACCCGCTGGCCGCGTCGTACGCCGACCGCGTGGTGATGCTTGCCGACGGCAAACTTGCCGGCGAGCTGCTGGACCCGACACCGGAGTCCGTCCTCGGCGCGCTGCGACAGCTGGGGGCCTGACCGTGCGACGCTCGATCCTCTCCTCCCTGCGCGCCCACCTGGGCCGCCTGGTCGCCGCTTGTCTGGCGATCGTGCTCGGCGTCGGCTTCGGCACCCTGGCGATGACCGCGCACGCCTCGGCCTCGCACGGCATCGACGAGACCATCGGCAAGCAGTACGCCGGTGTCGACGCGGTCATCACCCCTGACCAGGGGTTCATCCAGCCGACCGATCTCGCCGCCGTCCGGAAGCTTCCGCAGGTCGCCTCGGCGGTCAGTCTCACCACCTCGTACCTGCAGATCACCTGGCCGGGTAAGTTCCGGCCGGACTATCTCGGCGTCGACGCCCGGTATGACACGTCGAGGATCGCCGGCCCGGTCGCCGGCACGGGACGGCTCCCGGACAGCTCGCTCGAGCTCGCGCTGCCGGCGAAGCTCGCCGAGAAGTACAAGGTCGCGCTTGGCTCGAAGTTGCGGCTCAGCGACTCCAACGACAAGAGCTGGACCGTCACCGTGGTCGGCACGCTGGACGACACGGGTTCGGTCGGACCGTCGAACGCGGTGGCAACCGCCCAGACCGTGCACCTGTTCGATCCGGAGGCGTACGTCAGCCGCGTCGAGATCGCGGCCGGGCCGGGTGTCACCCAGCAAGCGCTGGCCACTGCCGTGACCGGTCTCGCCGGCAACGGCCTGAAGGTCTACACCGGCGAAGGCTGGATCAAGCACGAGGTGGAGAACTACACCCACGGCATCGACGTGCTCGGTGGGGTGTTCGGCATGTTCGCGGTCATCGCCCTGTTCGTCGCGTGCCTGGTGATCGGCAACACCTTCACCATCGTGATCGCCCAGCGCACCCGCGAGATGGCGTTGCTGCGCTGCGTCGGCGCCTCCCGACGCCAGGTGTTCTCCTCGGTGCTCGCAGAGGCGACCGTCGTCGGCGTGGTCGCCTCTGCCGTCGGCGTGGTCTTCGGCGTCGCCTTGTCGGCGCTCGCACTCGCGCTGACCCGCGAGTTCGACTGGGGCATTCCGGCGATCGACCTGCACCTCGACCTTGCCTCGGTTGCCCTCCCCCTGCTGCTAGGCACGATCGCCACGATCCTGGCGGCCGTAGTACCGGCTCGGCGGGCAACGAAGGTCGCTCCGCTTGCTGCGCTTCGGCCGGAGGTCGCGCCTGCCGCCGCGTCCAAGGCCGGCGTACTGCGGCTCGTACTGGGCTTCCTGTTGCTTGCCGGTGGGGGTCTGTTGCTGGCGGCAAGCACACAGTCGAGGCAGGTGCTGATCGGTGTCGCGGGCGGCGTGGTGTCGTTCCTGGGCATCCTGGCGGTCGGTTCACTGCTGGTGCCCGCCTTGATCAAGCTGCTCGGGGCACTGCCTGCGCGGGGCGGAGGGGTTCCTGCGCGGATCGCCGTGGGCAACGCAGTACGGAATCCGAAGCGGACTGCCGCGACCACTTCGGCGCTGCTGATCGGGGTCACTCTGATCAGTTTGACCTGTGTCGGGATCGCCTCTGTGCGCAAGACGTTCGACGTCACGATGGATGATCAGTACCCAGTCGACGTAATGGTTGCCGCCTACAACGAGAAGATGCCGGCCACAGGCGAGAAGCAGCTGCACGACATCAAGGGCATCACGCAGGTCGTTCCGGTCCGAACCATCTCGGTGAAGACCGGTTCGCAGGAGCTGAACGTCACCGGGATCGACCCGGCCGCGGCGCCGCCCGTCGTGCACAACGCGGACCTGGTCAACAAGCTCAAGCCGGGGACTGCGCTGCTCGACAACAACACCATGAACATGCTCGAGCTGAGTGACGGCTCCGACCTCACGCTGGTGGCCGGCAAGAACAAGGTGACGATGAAGGCGTTCGTGGCCACCGGTCTGGATCCGATCACCATCAGTCAGGCCGACCTTCAGATCCTCGCCCCGGGCGCCGCGATCACCGGGTACTGGCTCGCGTCCGATCCGAAGGCGGACGGGCCGACCGTGATCGATGCCGTCAAGGGGTCGCTGCCGACGGTCAAGGACCTGTCCGTCGGAGGTGGCCTGGCCGAGCGCAGTTCGTACACGCAGATCTTCGACGTCCTGCTGATCGTAGGCATCGGCCTGCTCGGGGTCTCGGTGCTGATAGCGCTGGTCGGCGTCGGCAATACGTTGAGCCTGTCGGTGCTGGAGCGGACTCGTGAGAACGCGCTGCTCCGGGCGATGGGCCTGACCCGGCGACAACTGCGGGGCATGCTGGCGATCGAGTCGTTGCTCATGGCCCTTGTCGCGGCCGGACTCGGTATCGCACTCGGCTTGATCTACGGCTGGACCGGGACGACCGCTTTGATGGCCGGCCAGACCGCGGACGGGAGTGTTCAATACGCCCTGCCGGTCGGCATGCTCGTCACGATCGCGCTGGTCGCGGCCGTCGCGGGTCTGCTCGCCTCGGTCCTGCCCGCCCGCCGGGCCGCCAAGGTCGCCCCCGCAGGCGCCCTAGCGAGCGAGTAGGTGGGCGACTGCGAAGATCCGGCGGAACGGAAGCAACGTGCCGTACGAGCGTTGCGGATAAGCCTCCGCCAACCGAGCGCCGTACTCCTTCTCAAAGGTTGCCCGCAGGTCGTCCGGCAACGCCTGCAACACCGGCCGCGCACCGGTCCCCTTCACCCACTCCAGTACTGCGTTGTCGCCCGACAGGAGGTGGTTGTACGTCGTCTCCCAGGCGTCGACGGAACACCCTTCAGCGCTGAGCGCGTCGACGTACTCCGCGGGCCCCGGCACGTCCGCGCGGAGCGACTTGCCCGCGGCGAACTCGGCGTACGGCGGCGTGGCGGCGAGTTCGCGAAGGATTGCGTGCGACGGGGCATCGCCGTTGCCGGGGATCTGGATCGCGAGCCAACCGCCCGGGCGGAGCGCCCGCACGAACCCCGGCAGCAGGTCGAGCTGCTCCGGAATCCATTGCAGCGTGGCATTCGTGACGATCACGTCGACCGACCCCGGCGGCGCGGTCCACTCGCGAAGGTCGCCGACCTCGAAGGTCAGCCGGTCCGAGGTCAGCGGCTGGGCGGCCTCGATCATCTCGGCCGAGCTGTCGACACCCCGCACGGTGGCCGACGGCCAGCGATCGAGCAAGGTCGCGGTCAGATTGCCCGGGCCGCAGCCCAGATCGACCACTGTCGCCGGCTGGTCGGCGAAGACCCGGTCGACCAGATCGGCGAACGGACGCCCGCGCTCATCGGCGTACTTGCCGTATTGCTCGGGGTTCCAGACGGGGGAGGTTCGCATCGCGGCAGGCCCTTCGAGCTGGATATCTTGACGTCGAGATACTCTACGCCCCGGAGTTGTCTTGATGTCAAGAGTCTTGATGACATAGTCTCACCGTATGAGAGACGAGGTCGACCGGCTGATCGAGGCCTGGCGCCGGGAGCGGCCCGATCTCGACGTGGCACCGATGGAGGTGCTGTCGCGGGTCAGCCGGCTGGCGCGGCACCTGGACCGCGCCCGCAGCCAGGCGTTCGAGACGCACGGGCTCGAGTCCTGGGAGTTCGACGTGCTCGCCGCACTGCGCCGCGCGGGCGCGCCGTACCAACTCTCCCCCGGGCGGTTGCTCAAGGAGACGCTGGTGACGTCCGGCACGATGACGAACCGGGTGGACCGGCTCGCGGCCCGCGGTCTGGTCGAGCGGCTGCCCGATCCGGCGGACCGGCGCGGAGTGCTCGTCCAGCTCACCGATTCGGGCCGCGACTCGGTGGACGCGGCGATGGCCGACCTGCTCGCGCACGAGCGGAACCTGCTCGGCTCGATCAGCGAACGGGACCAGGCCAAGATCGCCCGCGTACTGCGGGAACTGGTCGGCCCGTTCGACGTCGAAAAACACTGAAAGAGATTTCAGTAGACCGGTCGGAATTGTGCCGGAATAATCCGAAAAGACGGCGCGTCACTTAATGTGGTCGCCGATCGTTGCTAGTTGCAACGAGATCGAGAGATTGCTGTAGCCGCCGACTATCGACACTGAGTCACCCGTCCAACTAAGGTCCTCACTGTCGGTGTCCAATCGACTACAAATCGTTCATCTCTGGTGACTTCGGCGGCAAGAGGTGGTCCGCCGAAGCGGGTCGATGGTGTCCGGGGCTCGGGGCCCGAACAACAACGGCCGGCACGGGGCCCGCTCACCCGGTAGTGGCGACGTACCCTCCCGATCACAGGGGATGGGAGGGTACGTCGCAACTCATGACATTCGCAGGAATGCGTGGTTATTCGGCCCGTTCGGCCGCTTCGAACCACGCGGTTTCCAGCTCACCGCGTTCTTCGGCCAGCTTGCGCAGTTCGATGTCGAGCTCGGCCAGCCGCTCGTAGTTGCTCGCGTTCGCGGCCAACTGGTCGTGCAGTTTCGCCTCGGATTCCGTCAGCTTCGCCAGCTGCCGCTCGATCCGGTTCAACTCCTTCTTCGCCGCTCTCGCGGCCGCGGCATCCACGACTGGTTCCGCGTCCTGGGCAGGCGCAGTCGTCGCCTCGACAACGGGTTCGGACACGACGCGGCGCGGCGCAGTACCGGTTTCGAGTTCGTCCAGGTATTGGTCGACTCCGCGCGGCAGGTGCCGGACCTGGCCGTCGCCCATGATCGCGTAGACCATGTCGCTGACCCGCTCCAGGAAGTACCGGTCGTGGGTGACGACCACGACCACGCCCGGCCAGTTGTCCAGGAAGTCCTCGAGCACCGTGAGGGTCTCGACGTCCAGGTCGTTGGTCGGCTCGTCGAGGATCAGCACGTTCGGCTCGTCCAGCAGGATCCGCAGCAGTTGCAGCCGCCGCCGCTCACCACCGGACAGGTCGCTGATCCGCGTGGTCAGCTTGTCGCCGGTGAACCCGAACCGCTCCAGCAGTTGCGACGACGTCATCTCGCCACCCCGGCCGGCCAGGGCCGCGGTACGACGGATGTCCGTGATGTGCGTGAGCACCGTCACCGAGCCGTCGAGATCCTCCAGCGTCTGCGAGAGATTCGCGATCCGGACCGTCTTGCCTTGCTTGACCTTGCCGGAGTCGGGCTCCAGCAGACCGGTGAGCACCTTGAGGAAGGTGGTCTTGCCCGCACCGTTCGGGCCGAGCAGGCCGATCCGATCGGCCGGCCCGAGCCGGAAGGTGACGTGGTTCAGCATCACCCGGTTGCCGAACTTGAGGCTGACGTCCTCGGCGTCGAACACGTCCTTGCCCAGCCGCGAGGTCGCCAACTGCGCGAGCGCGAGCTTGTCGCGGGGCGCCGGTTCGTTCTCGATCAGCGCGTTCGCCGCGTCGATCCGGAACTTCGGCTTCGCGGTCCGGGCCGGAGCTCCCCGGCGCAGCCAGGCGAGCTCCTTCTTCATCAGGTTCTGCCGCTTGCCCTCGACCACCTGCTCATTGCGCGACCGCTCCGCCTTCGCCAGCACGTACGCCGCGTAGCCACCCTCGTACGAGTTGACCCGGCCGCCCTGGACCTCCCAGGTGTTGGTGCAGACGGCGTCGAGGAACCACCGGTCGTGGGTCACCACGACCAGCGCGCCGGCGCGATCCACCACGTGGGCGGCGAGCCAGTTCACCGCCTCGATGTCGAGGTGGTTCGTCGGCTCGTCGAGGATCAGCAGATCGACTTCGGTGAGCAGCAGCTTCGCCAGCGAGACCCGGCGCCGCTCACCACCACTCAGCGTGCCGACCATTGCCTCGTGATCGACGCCGCCGAGCAGATGCTCCATCACCGACCGTGCGCGCGGATCAGCCGCCCAGGTGTAGGTCTCGACATCGCCGAGCACGGCGTGCGCGACGGTGAGGTTCGGATCGAGGTCGTCGCTCTGGCCGAGATACCCGAGCCGCAGGTCGCGGTTGAGCGTCACCCGCCCGGCATCGGCTTCCTCCCGACGGGCGAGCAAGCGGAGCAACGTCGACTTACCGTCGCCGTTGCGCCCCACTACGCCGATGCGTTCACCCCGGCCGACGCCGAGACTGACCCCGTCGAGCAGGGTGCGGGTTCCGAAGCCCTTGGAGACGGCTTCCAGATTGACCAGGTTGGGTGCAGGGGTAGCGGCCATGACCGACCCAGCCTACGTGGTCACTGGTTGTTCAGGTGGGTGAGGTACTCCTTTGGGTTCAGGGGGTTGCCGTCGGTGCGTCGGCGGTACGGCGGGACGCCGGGGACCGGGTGGAAGCCTTCGAAGGCGGCGAGCAAGACCCCTTCGCCGTGGGTCAGGCCGGGGAGCTGGGTCTCGAAAGGGCGCAGCCGACCCGCCGGGATGAGCCCGGTGAGGCGAGCCTGTTGCGGCCCGACGACGGCCTCGACGACTGTCGCAGTGGCCTCCGCCAACTTGGTCAGGACAGGGGACACTGAGCCGGCCGGCAGCTCCAGCTCGAACTCGTTGACCGGCTCGTGCACTCTCGTCCCTGTATCCAGCAGGGCTTGCATGAGGACCAGCGGAACCAGCCGACGGAAATCCGCGGCCACTGTCGCCGGAGCGATGTAGCCGGTGTGGATGAGGTCCACACGGCAGTCCACCACCTCCCAGCCGTGAAGACCTTGCTGCAGGGAGAGTCGAGCAGTCTCCTCGATTGCGGTGTGGAAAGCGCGGGGCAAACCTCCGAGTTCGACCTCCAGCCGGTAGTCGATGCCGCTTCCGATCTTGCCCGGCGAGACGCGGAACCCGACGGCCGCCGCCCAGGGGTTGTCAGGGTCACCGATCTCCCGTTGGGCAGTTCCGGTGCCAGTGGGGCGTTCGATGTGGACGGGCCGGGTTTCGGCGAACTCGACGGGGAGGTTGTACTCGGATTCGAGCAGGGAGGCGATCACCTCCTTCTGGACCTCGCCGTACAGGCGGACTGTCAGGTCGCCGGCGTGGCTGTCCAGGCGTAGCTGGATCAGGGGATCCTGCTCGGCGAGTTGTTGCAGGGCGACGTACAGGCGGGAGTCCTTGGAGCGGACCAGGGTCTCCAGAGTTGGTGGCGAGAACAGGTGGCCGTCCTTGCCCGAGGGACTGCCGAGTTCGTCGCCGATACTGATGTCCTTGAGGCCGCTGAGTTGGACGATCCGGCCCGCCTCTGCTTGGTCGACGCGGATCGTGCCGCCTCGGTCGAAGACGCCGATCGACGCAGGCTTGATCGGCGTGACCACGCCCGCCCGGTGCAGGTCGTAGTACTGCCTGGCTTGCAGGGTGCCGGCGAACAGACGCGCGGAGGCGGTTCTCTCGCCTGTAGAACTGCGCTCGACCTTGAAAACCCTGCCCTGTAATGGTTCTTCGACGCGCTCTGGGGTTCTGGGGAGCCAGGTGCGGATGCCCTCGATCAGTGCGGCGACGCCTTCGCCCGTCATCGCCGAACCGAAGTACACCGGGTGGACGACCGATCGGCTGACCTGGTCGGCGAGCTCACGCCGGTAGTCGTCGGCTGTGAGGCTGTCCTCGAGATAGCCGGCCAGGAAGGTATCGTTGCGGTCGGCAAGGAGTTCGCCGAGCACCTTGTCCCGTAGGGGGAACGGCTCATAGCTCGCTTCGCGAGTGCCGAGGCCGGCGACGGACCCCATAGGCGCCGCTGCCGGTGTGAGCAGCCGCCCGATGTCGGCGAGCAGGTCGTCGTACCGGGCGCCCATTCGGTCGATCTTGTTCACGAACAACAACGTCGGGATGCGCAGCCGGTTCAGCGTGCGCATCAGCAGGCGGGTCTGCACCTGGACGCCCTCGACCGCCGAGATCACCAGTACGGCGCCGTCCAGCACCGACAGGGCTCGTTCGACCTCGGCGATGAAGTCGGAGTGGCCGGGGGTATCGATCAGGTTCACGGTCAGGTCGCCGAGCTCGAAGGAGACCACGGCCGAGCGGATGGTGATCCCGCGGCGCCGCTCGAGGTCCATCGAGTCGGTGCGAGTACTGCCGTCGTCCACGCTGCCCACGTGGTCGATCACCCCTGCCGCATGCAGCAGGCGTTCGGTCAGGCTGGTCTTACCGGCGTCGACATGCGCCAAAATGCCCATCGTCAGGGTCTTCAAAGGTCCTCGCGGGTGCGTCGAAGCGATCAGGAGAGATGGCGTAGACCGACACCCGGCGCATCTCGTTCTCCTTCTCGCTCGGCACACGTGGGACCAACGTTTGCCGATGGTAGCAGCGCGAGTCGATCCGTCGACACCGAATTTCCGTCGCGCTGCAAGGGATTCCGGCCGGGCGGTACCTCTGGCTGAGCTCGCCGCCGTCTCCGACGATGTCGATGCCGTGGTAGCTCGAAACGTCTGGCATGAAGCAGTATCAGCTCCTGGCTGGAGCGCCCAGCGCTGTGGCTCCACAGGCCTACGCCGATAGTGATCCCGTGATGATCTTGCGTTCACGGGCTGGGCGGTCAGCTGACCCGAACAGCTCGCACCGTCGTCCGCATGCGGAAGGACCTCGTCATGCGGCCAGCGCTAGAACCGCGACGATGGGACGTCCTAGCGAGATCGACCACCGCGCTCCGACCGTGTTCGCTGTCAGGGCTGGTCGTCGTTGGTGATGGGGTGGGTGCCGGTGTGGTCGACGTGGAACTTGAAGCCGTGTTTGGTGGTCCATTCCAGCGCCTGGTCGTCGAGGGCGCGGACTGTCCAGTCGGCGTGGGTCTTGACCCGGTGGCTGAAGCGTCGCAGCGGCCGGAGGTTGCTGGTGCTGGTCTGTCCCGGTGGCCCGGTCGGGTCGAAGGGGACGACGTGGTCGAGGTCGGTGCTGGTGGTGGTCTCCCCGGTCCCGTAGGGGAACTGCTCGACCGGGTAGGTCAGCTTGACGCGTTCCCGGATCCGGTGCGGGATCTCGTAGGCGTTGACGCTGACGTGGTCGTTCAGGTCGATCACCGGCTGGACGGTGATGCGGTCGTGGCCGAGCAGTTCGGCCAGTTTGGCCGCGAACACGGGCCCGAAGGCTTCGACGCGCGCGGTTCCTCCACCGGCGAGCAGGGTCTCGTCGGTGATGTGGACATACAGCTTGATCCGCCCGGGTCTACGCCCACCACCACCGGTGTCGGCGGCTCGTTTGATCGCGGCGAGTTTCGCGACCAGGTCGTGGCGTGCGGCGGCGTCCATGCCCCACAAGATCTGCTCGGCCCTGCCGCGGCCGGTGCGGGGCCCGTACCGGCTGGCCGCGTCCAGCGGCTGGTCCGGGTGGCACGGGTGCGGCGCATCCCGGTCAGCCTCGGTATCGGCGCCGGGCTCGTCGGCGAGGAACAAGTCACTAGCCGGCTGTCCGTCCCGGGTCACCTCGACAGCCTGCGCGTCGCCGGCCCGCTCGGCGTCAATTGTCGTCGGAGGGTTACCCGCCGGCGCGGCGCCGCTGCGCGGCCCGAAGTCCTCGGTGGCCGGGGCCTGGTCTGCCGGGGTGAGCTCCGCGTCGGTGGCCGACGTGGATCCCTCACAAGTCGCTGCGCCCGGTGCGGCCTCGGCCTGCGCCGAGTCGCCTGCCCGGGTCGTGTCGTCTGCCCGGGCCGTGTCGCCTGCCCGGGCCGGGTCGGCCGCGGCGGTCGGGGCGTCGGTTGCAGCCGGCGCATCGGTGCCGTCGTCACCGGTGGTGGGGTGGTGGCGGGTGGCGAGGTATTGGGCGACCTGGAGGAGTTCGTGGGCGAAGGCCGGGTCGGCCAGGATCCCGAGCGCCTTGGCGCGACGCTGATCCAGGCTGTCAGGGTCACCCAACGCGGCCAGCGCGTCGGCGATCTGGCCCAGGGTCGCGTCGAACCGGATCACGTCACCACTGGCGGCCTTCACGAACAGCGTGGTGGTGCCGTGCTGATCGGACTGGCCCGGCCAGGCGCCCCGCTCCCGGGCCTTCTGCTCGGCCGCGGCCCGCGCCGCGGCCGGGTCGGCATCCCAGACCGCGGCCTTGACGATCGTCTTCACCTGATGCGCGCTCAACGAGTCCACCACCCCCGCGACCCGCGCATCGACCAGCGCCGCCGCCTCGACCGACAGACCCAGACACGCGGTCGCGATCAGCCGCGCCTTCCAACCCGTCGCCTGACCCGCCTCGACCCGGGCCCAGGTCAACGGCAGCCGATGCCGCAACGCGAGCGCCTGACCGATGAAGTTGCCGCCCGTTTCGGAGGTCACCCCCAGCACCGCGGCGAACTCCGCGACCGCGAACTCCGCCACCGCCGGACACCCCGCGCCCCCATAGACAACGCCACGCTCGCCGCCCGGCAGCCGCTGGTCGTCGGGCACCCTCGCCGGGCTCGGATGCAGGTCGGCGTAGCGCAGCGCCAGCTGAAGCACCCTGATCTCGGACTCGCCCTGCAGGGCGAGCCAGTCGCGGGTCGCGGCGAGCGTCTCGGCCGCACCCAACTCGGTCACATCCCCTGCGAACATGTGTTCGACACTACGCCCGCCCAGGGACCGTCAGCAAACCCGCAACCGACCCGTTTACCCTTATCCACAAGGAGAAAACATCACACCCCGCCTCACTCGAAAAGCGGATATACGTCAAAGTCCCAGTCAAGGTAATCAGTCAGGCCGGGGCGCGTAAGTCCCGTTGGGAGCTACGGGACCGACAGCAACCACGCCCTCCGACCGGGCCCGCGAGCGAGACAGCGCGGAAGAGAGCCGCAATGTGGACGTCTTGGAGCCAGACGCTAGGCAGGCGGATGCAAGTAGCAGCCGGAAGCGACTGCCGTCGGCTACACGTACCAGCTGGACGCAGGTGACAGGCCCGATGGCTGCTGACAGCAGGAGGCAGGTGTCAGCGAGACAGCAGCAACCCGCGGACGGTGGCAGCCGGAGGCGGCGGCTAGGGGCGAGGGGCGATGGCAGCAGGAGGCAGTTGGCGGGAACCAGTTGGCAGGTGGCAGCCCGGGGCCGCGTGGAGAGGCCGAGGGTGCGGAGCGCAGACCAGCCCTGTACCGCTGATGCCGGAAGGGTCCGAGCGGCGGGCGAGCGGCGCGGAGGCGAGAGGGCTGAGAGGGCTGAGAGGGCGAGACGGCGGGAGGTCAGCGGCTGATGGGGGCTGGGAGGATTCGGGCGCCGGGGACTGGGCCTTCTGCTTGGCGGACCATTCGGCAGAGGCCTGATTCGGCTAGTTCTACGGCGAGGTCTACGGCTCGGCGGCTGTCGGCGGCTAGGAAGAGGCAGGTGGGGCCGGAGCCGGAGATCATCGCCGCGAGGGCGCCTTGGTCAAGGCCGAACTGAAGGGTTGAGGCCAACTCCGGGCGGAGGGACAAAGCTGCCGACTGAAGATCGTTGCTGAGAGCAACCGCCAGCGTGGCCGGTTGACCGGAGAGCAGAGCCGACAAGAGCTCGGGCCGGACCTCGGGCGCCTCGACGCGGCGGAGCGGGCGTTGGCGGTCCAGTTCCTTGAAGACCGCGGGAGTGGAGAGGCCGCCGTCGGCGATGGCGAAGACCCAGTGGAACGTGCCCCGGGACATCACTTCGGTGACCTGCTCGCCTCGGCCACGGCCTAGGGCTGTGTGGCCGACCAGGCAGAACGGTACGTCGCTGCCGAGGTCCGTGGCGATCCGCTCCAGTTCGGCAGGCGACAACTGCAGGCCCCAGAGCCGGTTGCACGCCACCAGGGTCGCGGCGGCGTCCGTGGAGCCGCCGGCCATGCCGCCTGCGACCGGGATGGTCTTGCGGATGGTCAGGTCGACGCCTTCCTCGACGTCGAACTCGGCCTGTAGCAGCCGGGCCGCGCGGACCGCGAGGTTCGAGTCGTCGGTCGGTACGTCGACGGCGAAGTCGCCGACCACCTCGACGGTGACCTCGAGGTCGTCCCGCACGGTCGCGGTGACGTCGTCGTAGAGGGCGACGGCCTGGTAGACCGTGGCGAGCGGGTGGTACCCGTCCGGACGCGGCGGACCGACGGACAGACCGAGATTGATCTTGGCCGGCGACCGGACCGTGACCTGGGCTTGAGGTGGCACGCGCAAACCCTAGTAGGTCGCCCCGGCGATCGCGGCGAATTCTTCGATGCCGAGCATCTCGCCGCGCAGAGTGGGGTCGATGCCGGCCTTCTGCAGCACCTCGTCGAGGCGGTCGCGGTCGGGCATCCAGCGGGCCAGGGCGGACCTGACGGTCTTGCGGCGCTGCGAGAAGGCGGCCTCGATCACGGCGAAAACCTCCTCGCGGGTTGCTGGCGTGGCGGGCGGTTCGCGGCGCTCGAAGGCGACCAGGCCGGAGTCGACGTTCGGGGCCGGCCAGAACACGTTCCGGCCGATCGGCCCGGCGCGGCGCACCTCGGCGTACCAGGCGGCTTTGGCGGACGGTACGCCGTACGTGCGGGAGCCAGGTGGAGCGGCGAGGCGGTCGGCGACCTCGGACTGGACCATGACGAGGCCGTGCCGCAGTGACGGCGCGATCGCCAGCAGGTGCAGCAGGACCGGCACGGCGACGTTGTAGGGCAGGTTCGCCACACAAGCCTCAGGCGAGCCGATCTCGGACAGCTGGACAGTCATCGCGTCGGCGAGCACGACAATCAGCCTGTCGGCCTGGTTCGGCGCGTACGAAGCGATGGTGCCGGGTAACGCCCCGGCCAGCAGCGGGTCGATCTCGACGGCGGTGACCCGGTGCCCCTCGGCCAGCAGCGCGAGCGTGAGCGACCCCAGCCCCGGGCCGACCTCGAGCACGCTCTCGCCGGCGGCGGACAGCTCCGCGGTCCGGACGATCCGGCGGACGGTATTCGGGTCGATGACGAAGTTCTGGCCGCGCTGCTTGGTCGGGCGAAGCCCGAGCGACGCGGCCAGTGAACGCACTTCCGCCGGACCGAGAAGCCTCGGTCCGGCGGAAGTGGGGGAATCAGCGCTGGTCACACAGGTCAGTGTGTCAGGCCTTCTGGCCGCAGACCGGCCAGGCGCTGTAACCGCCGCGGTCGGCCTTGACCTTCTCCGCGATCGCGATCTGCTGCGCCTTGGAGGCAAGGTTGGCGTTGCTGGCGTAGGCGTCGCCACCGTAGGCCACCCAGGTGCCGTGGTCGAATTGCAGGCCACCGTAGTACCCGTTGCCGCTGTTGATCGCCCAGTTGCCGCCCGACTCGCACTGCGCGATCCGGTCCCAGGCGCCGGTGTTGCCGGACGGCGGGGCGGTGTCGGTGGTCGGCGCGGTGGGCTTCGGCTTCGTGCCCACCAGGACCTGCTCGTCGACCGGCTTGGTCAGCACGTTGGTGGCGACCACCTTGGTGCTGGTGAGCTTGCCGTCCACGTAGGTCATGACGTAGTTGACCGACTTCGAGCCGGCCGTGCCCTTGGCCGCGGTCTTGGTGTCACCCTCGACCATGGTCGCCGACTTGGTCTCCTTCTTGGCGAAGGCGATCGGCTCGACCTTGGTGACCTTCTTGACGTCGACCTTGACGATGGTGATCCGGTTGACGCCCGGCTTCAGCGCGGTCGCCGTCACGGGGGTGATCCGGTCGTCGCCGTCGTACTGGACGCCGGCGCCCTTGAGCGCCTCGGCCACGGTCATCGCCATGGACCTCACCTGGGCGACGTGTCCCTGCCGGACGAACTGGACGGTCTTCGGGGTGCGGACCTCGAGCAGCAGACCCTGACGCCCGATCGGGGCGCTGCGGCTGGTGGAGAGGAAGGCTCCGTCGTAGCGCAGGCCCAGGTCGGCGAGGGCCTGGTTCACCCTGTTCGCAGTGGTCCAGAAGATCTTCCTGGTGCCGTCGGCGTTGACCGTCAACTGACGGGCGTACTGGACCGCGATCTCCTGGCCGTCCTGGAGCTTCGCGTCCGGGGCGGGAGCCACCAGATCGCGCTCGCCGACCTGGATCTGCTTCGCCTTCAATGCGTCCGCCACGGTGGAGCCGAAGGTGTGAACCTTCTGCGCCTGGCCGTCGATGGACAAAGTCACGGTCTTGCTCTTACTGGCGTAGGCCACGGAGCCGCCCACGACGGCGAGCACAGCCGTCGCACCGACGGCCGCGATGATGGACTTGCGCACTAATTCTCCCAGGTAGGACTACCCGGGCACGGGGTGGGACAGCACAGGCGAACGCCGCAAATGCCGGGTTGCAGGGCCCGGAAACCACGGTCTTCGCCGAGGGGCGTGCTGTCCGGAACCTTCCCCGATCCCGGCCAACATCACGAGACAGTAACGAAGAAGTTCCGGAAGTGCCAATCCCCTGGCCGATTTGGCCGAAATAGGTGTAACGACCCGATCACTCAGCGTGCTGACCCCACTGGCCCCGATGGACCACTTCCGCAGTACTGCGACGCCCTCTTTTCAGTGACGGAGAGCGGCGGTCAGGCGCCCGGTAGCCGACCGAGATCACCCCGATCGGGTCGAACCCGACGGGCACCCCGAACTCCTTCTTCAATCGGTCGACCTTGTCCGCCGGAGGCCCGAAGAGGCAAGCTCCCAAGCCTTCGTCGACCACTGTCTGCAGCATCAACAAGGCCGCCATCCCGGTGTCGATGTACCAGTACGGCGCGGCCCAGCGGGACTCGTCGCGGTCGGTCCGGCCCTTGTCTGGCGCCGCGTACCGATCGAGGTATGCGTCCTTGTGAGCGAAGGCGAAGATCAGCAGCGGAGCTCGGCGCAATCCTGTGACCCATTCCACATACTTCTCGTCCACAGATTCGGCCGCGATCGCCCAGTACCGTTCCCGGTCGTCGCCCTCCAGGGTCAGGAATGCCCAGCCCTGGGTGAACCCGCCCGAAGGCGCCCGAAGACCGTTCTGGAGGATGCGCTCCCGGATCTCGGCCGGCACCGGCCGATCGGGGTCGTAGTTCCGGACCATTCGCCGCCGGCGGACAACCTCGCTGAACTCCATTACCAGGGGCCGCCGAAGGCCTTGTCGGCGTTGGTGGACAGGGCTTCGCACAGTTCGGCGACCGAGATGTTCAGGACGCCGGCCATCTTCCGGACCGTGTGCGGGATCAGGTACGACGCGTTCGGCTGACCGCGGTGCGGGGACGGCGTCAGGTACGGCGCGTCCGTCTCGACCAGCACGCGATCCAGCGGAGTCACCGCCAGCGCGTCCCGCAACGACTGCGCGTTCTTGAAGGTGACCACCCCCGCGAAACTCAGGTAGGCGCCGCGATTGACGCACTTGCGAGCGAACTCCGTGTCCCCGGAGAAGCAGTGCATCACCACCCGCTCCGGCATCCCCTCGCGATCCAGGATGGCCAGGATGTCGTCGTGCGCGTCGCGGTCGTGGATCATCAGGGTCTTGTTCAGCCGCTTGGCCAACTCGATGTGAGCCGCGAACGACTCGTGCTGCGCGGCCCGGCCGTCCTCACCGGTGCGGAAGTAGTCCAGCCCCGTCTCGCCCACCACGCGCACCTTGTCCGAACTCGTGGCGAGCCGCTCGATCTCCGCCAGCGCGGTGTCGAGCTCCCCGGCCGCCTTGAGCTTCGGCGCCTCATTGGGGTGCAGGGCGACGCCCGCGATCAGATTGGGGTACTGCTCGGCGGCCTCCACGGCCCAGAGCGCGCCGGGCAGATCGCAACCCACCTGCACGATCCGGGTCACGCCTACCGATGCGGCCAGCTTGATCGCCTCGGCCGCACCCAGCCAGTTGCCGTCCTCGCCGTCGGCGATGTCCAGATGGCAGTGCGCGTCGACCACGCTCATCGGCAAAGGGTCCGGCACGGCGGGCCGGCTACGGTCCCGCGACCGCCCGTCCTCGCCGATGGCAGCACGTTCCCGGGTCGGGCGATCGACCTCCACACCGTCGGTAGACATGCACCACAGCCTACTTACCGCAGTCGGTAGATCCGCATGTCGGAATTGCTGAAGGCCCGTACTGCGAGTCTGTCGAGCTCGGGTGACACCGGTCCCGCTCGCAGGTCGGCCACGATCCAGTCCACGCCGACCTGGTTCTTCAACCGGGCCAGCAGTTCCGGGGTCGGCTGCTGAACGGCATCCAGGCTGTCCTGCAACCGATCCGGCCAGGGCGACGGCTGCGCCAGGAAGCTCTTCCCGGCCTCAACCGCGCCCAGGTTCGCCGGTGTGTACGCCCACCCCCCGAGATACTGCTGTATTCCGCTCAACCCCGACACCCAGAACGCGTCATCGGGACACCCCGGCCGGTACTTCGCCGGCATGCAGAACACGTTGGTGACGGCAACATCGTCATCCGCCTTGTGGTCGTGCAGCCACAGCATCGCTGCCTGCTCGTCCCGCGTTAGGTAGATCCGCTGGGCCTCGTTCGGCGCGGACCGTGGTTGCGCAGCGACGCCGATGGCCTGGACGTTGTAGACCAGTTGGGCGGGCAGCCCGGCCGCGATCGTCAGCGCGATCACCTGCACGCAAATGGCGGCACCGCGGGCGCGATTGATCAGCAGGATCACCACCGCCCCGACGGCCGCCAGGATCGCGAACGGCACCACCAGACCTACGATCGCCCCGGCCACCGTGCGGTTCGCCTGGTTCGTCGGCCACCAGAGGTACAAGGCGCTGGCCGTCAGGACGCCTGCCCAGCCGGCGATCACCACGCTCAGCAGATCCGCCCGGCGGCCAAGCTCGGCGCCGACTGCAACGGTCCCGACCGTGCCGAGCGCGAGGATGGCGCTCAGGAAGTAGTACTCCGAGTAGCCCTGTTGCGAGATGACCAGGGTGAGGCAGGTTCCGGCCGCGACACAGCCACCGATCCACCAGTACGCCGGGTCCCGTCGTACGGGTTCGATCCTCAGGCCGAACAAGCCGACCAATCTGGGCGTCTGAGTGACCAGATACCAGGTGAGGAGGACTGCGGCGAACAGGATGAGCCTGGAGTCACCGGAAGCCACCGACGGCAGGGTCCAACCGCCGCTGGCCGGAAGCGACGCGTCGCCCGTGACGACCCGGTAGTACGGCAGCACCCGCAGGGCCGCCAGGAACTGGATCCGGCTCCCCTGGGCACTGCCGATCAACACGAAGGAGGACGCCAGCAGGAAGACCGCGGACAGACCGGTCACGGCGGCCAATCGCCAGGGCGGACGCCGCTCTGAGAACCAGCTGAACACTCCCGCGACCGCGCACCCGGCCAGCATGATCGGCAACACCGTCGGCTTGGTGCCGGCCGCGAGCCCGAGCAGCAGGACCATCGCGACCCAGACCCCTGGACCGGCTTGTCGCCGCAGGATCAGCACGGTCGGCCCGACCAGACCCAGCATCACCACGGCGGCCATCGTCCCCGTCGGCGACTGGATCGACTGCGAGCCCACCAGGTTGGCCTTGGGCGTCACAGCCAACTGCAGAGCGCCGGGCAGGACGCCCGCGAAGGCCCCCGCGATCGGGCCGACCCAGGAACGCTCGCTCAGAGCCTCGCCTGCCGCCCAGCCGGCCAGCACGAGCGTGATCACCATGATGATCGGCCATTGATGCATCAGCACCTGCGGCGGATCGACGTCTGACATCACCGACCCGCTCGCCATCGAAGCGGTGGCGAACCAGTGGTAGATCAGCGGTTCGCCGAGGGCCGCCGGGTCAGGCGGCGGAACGTGGTGCGTCAGCATGTGCACGAGCCCGAGCTGGTACCAGATGTCCTGGTTGCGGGCCGCTGCCTCCGGAGGCAGCGGAATCGCTCGCAGCAGCACCGCCACGGTCCGGAGGATCGCCAGCAGCAAACTCGTCACCAGGAGCGCGTGCCACCACCGTGGCGGCGCGGGCGCGATGCCACGCAACCCGAAATGCGGTCTGAGGCCAGGGACGAGGATGAAGGTCAGTACCAGCAGGACGGTAGCCGCCCACTGCAGCAGCGGCAGGCCGATCGCCGTACAGATCGCCCACGTCGCCAGTTGCCAGACCAGCCCCAGGACGGCGCCGAATCCGAGGTCCTGCGTCACCGACCGCCCACCGGCCAGCACCCGCCACAACAGGGTGCCCGGGAGCAGCACGGCCAACAGCCAGGTAGCGAAGAACCGGATGCTCTCGCCGCCGGGGTCGCCGGCCCAGGCCAGGAGCAGGACGGCCGTGATCGGGACCAGCAACCACCACCCGACCAGCCCGAGCCCCAGCTCTGGTGCCGGCCGTGTTGAAGTGGGTTCTGGTCGGGTGGGCACAGCCGAACCCACCATCGTCGTGCCGGTCACCTGTCAATAATGCACGGTCATGGGGGCCGATCGGTCAGCCGCGCTCGGCAGCCTCCTTGACACCGCCGACGAGCATCTCCCACATGCCCCGGGAATGCTCAGCCTCCTCCTCGCTGGCGTTGTTGTCCTGACTCAGCGAAAGGTGGGTGGTGGTGCCGCGATCGGCGAGTTCATAGGTGAGCGTGTGGTAGTTCTCCGGTACGTCGGGCTGCCCGCTCAGCGGGCTGTAATGGGTCATCTTGAGCACTCGCCCGGGGTCCACCTCGAGGATCTCGCCCTTGTCCTCGTACTCCTTGCCTTCGTACACGCCCTGCCAGGTGATCGGACTGCCTTTTTGCCAGTCGGTCTTCACGTCCGCACCGAACATGAACTTCTTGACCTGCTCGGGATCGGTCAGCACGTCCCACACCTGCGCCGGCGCGGCACTGATCTCGGTCTCCGCCGTGGCCACATGGTCAGCCATCGCTTTCGACTCCTCTCTTCGATGCCCCGACACTAGATCGCCCCCACCGGTACCCGCTTGTAGAAAGGCGTCAAACGAACTTGGCAAAGATCGGTGCCGGGTCCGGCACCCGGGTCCCCGGTACTACGGGTCGCGAGGCCCAGGTGGTTCGCAGCGAGTAGTCGCCAGTGATCACCGGATACCCGGGGCCGCCGTCGAGGTCCGCCACCTCGCGAATCTCGGGCCGATCGCCGAACGAGCCCGTCCCGCCGAGTGCCTCGTGCACCTGCTGGGCCGAGTGCGGCAGGAACGGCGCGAGCAATCTGTTGCTGTCGGCTACTACCTGCGCGGCGACATGCAGGATGGTTGCCCTGCGCTCCAGGTCGGACTCCTTCCACGGTGCCTGCTGGGAGAGGTACTGGTTCGCCTGCGAGGCAGTCCGCATTGCCGCACCGATCGCCTGCTTCAGTCGGTGGTGCTGGATGTGGTCCCCGACCGTGGCGAAGGCGCTCCGGCCGGCTGCGAGGAGCTGGTGGTCGGCGTCACCGAGGGGACCGGCGGCCGGGATCGCGCCGAAGTTCCTGGCGATCATCGAGGCGGTCCGGTTCACCAGGTTGCCCCAGGTGCTGACCAGCTCGTCGTTGTTGCGGCGGACGAACTCGGCCCAGGTGAAGTCGGTGTCCTGGGTCTCCGGACCGGCTACGGAGACGAAGTACCTCAGCGCGTCCGGGCCGTACTGCTCGAGCACGTCCCGGACGTAGATCACCAGCGCGCGGGACGAGGAGAACTTCTGGCCGTCCACGGTGAGGTACTCGCTGCTCACCACCTCCGTCGGGAGGTTCAGGCCGCCGTACGCGAGCAGCTCGGCCGGCCAGATCTGCGCGTGGAAGGTGATGTTGTCCTTGCCCATGAAGTAGTACGACTCCGCGGCCGGGTCGCACCACCAGGCCTTCCAGGCGTCCGGATCACCGCTCCGCCGGGCCCATTCGATCGAGGCGGAGAGGTACCCGATGACGGCGTCGAACCAGACGTAGAGGCGCTTGTTCGGGTTGTCCTCCCAGCCCGGCAGCGGGACCGGGATACCCCAGTCGATATCCCGCGTCATCGCCCGCGGGCGCACGTCGTCCAACAGGTTGGCGGCGAACTTGAGCACGTTCGGCCGCCAGTCCGTCCGGGTCTGCAGCCACGACCCGAGGGCATCGGCGAGCGCCGGCAGGTCGAGGAAGAAGTGCTCGGTCTCGACGAAGACCGGGGCCTCCCCGTTGATCCGGCTGCGCGGGTTGCGGAGCTCGATCGCGTCGAGCTGGTTGCCGCAGTTGTCGCACTGGTCGCCCCGCGCGCCGTCGTACCCGCAGATCGGGCAGGTGCCTTCGATGTAGCGGTCCGGCAGCGTCCGACCCGTCGACGGGGAGATCGCGCCCATCGCGGTCTTCGTCACCAGGTAGCCGTTGCGGTGGATCGTGCGGAACAGGTCTTGCGCGACGGCGTAGTGGTTGCGGGTGGTGGTCCGGGTGAACAGGTCGTACGACAGGCCGAGGCCCTGCAGGTCCTCGACGATCATCCGGTTGTAGCGATCCGCGAGTTCCTTCGGCGAGACGCCTTCCCGCTCGGCCTGCACCACGATCGGCGTACCGTGTTCGTCGGTTCCCGACACCATCAGTACGTCGTGCCCTGCCATCCGCATGTACCGGCTGAAAACGTCCGAAGGAACGCCGAACCCCGACACGTGTCCAACGTGCCGGGGTCCGTTCGCATACGGCCACGCAACAGCTGCGAGTACATGGGTCATGCCGCCGACTGTAGGTGCGGGCCTTCGTCGGCGGCGACGGATTTACGGCAGTACGACGAGCTTCCCCTGGACGTGGCCCTCTTCGCTGAGCTGCTGGGCTTTGGGGGCGTCGGCGAGCGGGAAGGTTTCGGCGACGGTCAACCGCAGCTTGCCGTCAGCCGCCAGGCGCAGCTGTTCGGTGAGCCCCGCCTTCTGCGCCTCGGGCCGCGTGCCACCGGCCGCGAACGCCACCCCGAACTCCTGGGCGGCCGCGTCCGCGATCGTGATGATGCGGTCGGTGCCGCCGCGCAACTCGATCGAGGCCGGCAGCGCACCCTTGCCCGCGACGTCGAACACCGCGTCCACACCCTGCGGCGCCGCGGCACGTACCCGCTCGACCAGGCCGTCCCCGTAGGTGACGGGGATCGCGCCGAGGGAGCGGAGGAAGTCGTGATTCGCCTCGGAGGCCGTGCCGACCACGGTCGCCCCCAGTGCGACCGCGAGCTGGACTGCCACCGCGCCGACCCCACCGGCCGCACCGTGGAGGAGCAGCGTCTCGCCTTCTTTGAGGCCCAGTTCGCGCAGGACCCGCCCGGCTGTCTCTCCGGCGACCGGCAGTGCGACGGCCTGCTGCCAGGAAATTTCGGCCGGCTTGTTGGCAACGGCGCCGACCAGCGCGTACTGGGCGTACGAGCCGCTCTTCGCCCAGCCGACCACCTCGTCGCCGACCACGAACTCAGTCACCCCGTCGCCGACTTCGTCCACGACTCCGGCGACCTCCAGCCCCGGGATCGCGGGGAAGGTGGTGGGCATCACGGCCTGGACCCACCCCCGCCGGATCTTGAAATCCACCGGGTTCACGCCGGCGGCCCGGACCGTGACCCGGACCTCGCCCGGTCCTGCGTGTGGCTCCTCGATCTCCCGGGTCTGCAGAACCTCGGGACCGCCGAACTCCTCGAACACGATCGCTTGCATCGAAACCTCCACTGGAGAGGAGTTGATACGTCAACTCTCTGATGGAGGTTTCAATCGCGGTCCGCCCCGCGGGTATTCCCGAGATCAGGACTCTTCTGTCAGGCGGGGGAACAAGGCCTCGCCCTTGACCAGGGTGGAGCCGGCCGGAAGCTGACCCCAGGTGCCCGCGTCCTGGACCCGCTGGTCCTTCAGCGGGCCGAGCTTGGCCTCGGCGCCGAGCAGGGTCCACAACTTGGCGGCGGTCTTCGGCATCGTCGGGTTGTGCAGGACCGCGACCGCCCGCAGTACCTCGGCCGAGGTGTAGAGGATGGTCGCCAGCCGCTCCCGCTGCGTCTCGTCCTTCGCCACCTTCCACGGCTCCTGCTCGGAGACATAGCCGTTGACGGCACCGACCAGGTCGTTGATCGCGGCCAACGCGTCCTGGAAGGCCAGCGTGTCGATCGCCCGGTCGGCCGTCTCGACGGTCGCGGCGAGCTTGTCCGCGAGCGCCTGCTCGGCCGGTCCGTGGTCGGTCGGCTCGGGCAGCTCGCCGTCGAAGTACCGGCCGACCATCGCCGCGATCCGGCTGGCCAGGTTGCCCAGGCCGTTCGCCAGTTCCGAGGTGTAGACCGCGTTCAGGTGCTCCCAGGAGAACGACCCGTCCGAGCCGAACTGGATCGTGCGCAGGAAGTAGTAGCGGAAGGCGTCGGAGCCGAAGTGGTCGGTGATCTCGTGCGGCGCGATCGCGGTCAGCTTCGACTTGCTCATCTTCTCGCCGCCGACCAGCAGCCAACCGTGCGCGAACACCTGCTTCGGTACGGCGACACCCGCGGCCATCAGCATCGCGGGCCAGATCACCGCGTGGAACCGCAGGATGTCCTTGCCGACCAGGTGGACGTCGACCGGCCACAGCTCCTCGAACCGCTCCGGGTCGGTCCCGTAGCCCGCGGCGGTGACGTAGTTCAGCAGCGCGTCGATCCACACGTAGAGAACGTGGTCCTCGTCCCACGGCACCGGGATGCCCCAGTCGAACGTGGACCGGGTGATCGACAGGTCCTGCAGGCCCTGCTTGACGAACGAGATGACCTCGTTGCGGGCGCTGGCCGGAGCCACGAAATCCGGCTGGGACTCGTAGAGCTCGATCAGCTTGTCGGCGTACGCGGAGAGGCGGAAGAAGTAGTTCGTCTCCGAAACGGTCTCCAGCTCGGTGCCGTGGATCATGCAGCGCTGGGTGCCGTCCTCATCCGTGCGAATGTCCGCCGGTAGCTTGAACTCCTCGCAGCCGACGCAGTACAGGCCCTCGTACTCGCCCTTGTAGACGTCGCCCTTGTCGTAGAGGGTCTGCCAGAAGTCGCGGACGCGCTCGGTGTGCCGCTTCTCGGTGGTCCGGATGAAGTCGTCGTAGTCGATGTCGACGTCCACCCAGGCCGGCTTCCAGGCCTCCTCGACGAGCTTGTCCGTCCACTCCTTCGGGGACATGCCCTGCGCCTGGGCGCTGCGCATCACCTTCTCGCCGTGCTCGTCGGTCCCCGTCAGGTACCACTTGCGCTCGCCGCGCTGGGCGTGCCAACGGGTCAGGACATCCCCGGCCACCGTCGTGTAGGCGCTGCCGATGTGCGGCGCGGCCGTGACGTAGTAGATCGGGGTGGTGACGTAAAAGGCCTTCTCGGACATACACAAATCGTAGTCGGCCGGGCTAGGCCCGTTTACCAGGGTCGCGGGCGGCCAGGACGGCGTCGTACACGGTCCGTTTCGGGACCCCGAACCGCTTGGCCACGTCGGAGATGGCCTGTTTACGCGGCGTGCCGGCTTCCTCGTCGGTCGCCACCTCGGCGGCCAGCTCGTCCGGGCCCAGCTCGCGGGCGCTCGGGTCGGCTCCTGACACGACCAGCGTGATCTCGCCGCGGACGCCGTCCGCGGCCCACTCGGCCAGCTCGGCGGCAGTGCCTCGCTTGACCTCTTCATAGGTCTTGGTCAGCTCCCGGCACACCGCAGTAGGGCGATCTGCTCCGAAGGCGTCGGCGATCGCCTCGAGGGAGGCCGCGAGCCGGTGGGGCGCCTCGAAGAACACCATCGTCCGTGGTTCCTTCGCGAGCTCCTGGAGCCGCTTGTTCCGCTCGCCCGACTTGCGTGGCAGGAAACCCTCGAAGGTGAAGCGATCCACCGGGAGCCCGCTCAGCGCCAGCGCGGTGAGCACGGCAGACGGGCCCGGTACCGCCGTGACCACGATGTCGGCCTCGATCGCGGCAGCCACCAGGCGGTACCCCGGATCGGACACGCTCGGCATGCCGGCATCGGTGACCACCACCACGGTCTGACCGTCGACCAGCGCGGCCACCAGCTCGTCCGTGCGCTGCCGCTCGTTTCCCTCGAAAAAGCTGGTCACCCGGCCCTTGACGGTGATCCCGAGCTCGCTCGTCAGCCGCCGCAGCCGTCGCGTGTCCTCAGCGGCCACCACATCGGCCTCACCCAACACCCGTGCGAGCCGAGGCGACGCATCCCCCAAGTCCCCGATCGGAGTCCCCGCCAACACCAGTCGCCCAGTCACGCAGGCCATCATCGCAGGCCATCATCGCAGCCCCCCCGTACCATGGCCACCGTGACTGCCGTGATCGATGACGACACCGCGACGACCGCCGAGCCGCGGGAGACGCTCGGACGCGACGTCCAAGGGCGTCGGCTGCCACCGCTGAAGGAGCGGTTGTACCCCCCGATGCCGCGGGATTTCGAGAGCGGCTGGATCGCCACCCTGGCGATCACCGCGATGGCCGCGGTGCTGCGGTTCTGGCACCTGAGCACGCCGAACAAGTTCGTCTTCGACGAGACGTACTACGCCAAGGACGCGTTCTCGCTGCTGAAGTACGGCTACGCCCGGCAGTTCATCGACAAGCCGGAGGGGATCGCGGACAAGCAGATCATCGCCGGCAATCTCGACGTCTTCAAAGACACCCCGAGCCTCACCGTGCACCCCGAGGTCGGCAAGTGGATGATCGCCGCGGGTGAGCAGTTGTTCGGGATGAACACCTTCGGCTGGCGCTTCATGCCGGCCCTGTTCGGCACGCTGACCGTGCTGCTGCTGATCCGGACCGTGCGCCGGATGACGCGGTCCACGTTGATCGGCTGCATCGCCGGCCTCCTGCTCGCCGTCGACGGACTCAGCGTCGTCATGTCCCGGGTCGCCCTGCTCGACATCTTCCTCGCGTTCTGGATCGTGGCCGCGGTGTCGTGCCTGGTCGCCGACCGCGACTGGTCCAGGCGCCGCCTCGCCGACTCCCTGGACCGCGGTGGATTCGGCCGCTGGATGCTGATCCGCCCATGGCGCCTCGCTGCCGGTGTGTGCTTCGGCCTTGCGTTGGGCACGAAATGGAGCGCCGTCTGGGTCATCGCCGGCTTCGGGCTGCTCGCCTTCGCCTGGGATCTCGGCGCACGCCGGGCGATCGGCGTCCGGCATGCGTTCTGGAAGTCCGCGCTGATCGACGGCATCCCAGCGTTCCTCAGCATCGTGCTGGTCGCTGTCATCACCTACACCGCGACCTGGACCGGCTGGCTGCTGCACGACAACGCCTACGACCACAACTACGCGTCCACGCACCCGGCGCAGGGCGTGATGAAGGTGGTCCCCGACGACTTCCGGTCACTGCTCTACTACCACAAGGAAGTCCTGGCGTTTCACACCGGCGACTACATCAAGCACGCCACCCACCCGTACCAGTCGAACCCGGCCGGCTGGCCGATCGTCGCCCGCCCGATCGGGTTCGACGCCGTCAACGACATCAAACCCGGTACTGCGGGCTGCACCGCTCCCGCCGGCACGAACTGCCTGTCGGTGATCTCCGCCCTCGGTACTCCGCTGCTGTGGTGGGGTGGTGCGTTGGCCCTCATCGCCGGGCTGATCCTGTGGATCGGCCAGCGGGACTGGCGGTTCGGCCTACCGATCGTGGGCTATCTGACCTGCTGGGTGCCGTGGTTCTTCTTCGACACCCGGCCGATCTTCTTCTTCTACGCGGTCACGATGATCCCGTTCACGGTGATCGCACTGGCGCTCGTGCTCGGCAAGATCCTCGGACCGGCGAAGGCCGCCCTCCAGACGTCCACCCCGCGCCGGCTGATCGGAAGCGCGGCGGTCGGGGCCTTCGTCGTCCTGGTCGTGCTCAACTTCGCCTACATCTGGCCGATCCTGACCGACAAGGTCCTCCCGCACCCGGAGTGGCTCAGCCGAATGTGGTTCAAGTCCTGGATCTGACCGGCATCAGTGCTTCTTGGGCTTGGCGGTCTGGGCGCTGACGCCGCCGAAGAGGGCCAGGCCCTTGAGGACGACGACGGGGGCGGTGGGGTCGGGCTCCTTGCTCCCCCGGCCGGCGAACCCACCGAAGATGCCGACGCCCTGGGTGCGGACCTCGACGCCCTCGGGCACGGTGATGTCGACGCCGCCGAAGACGGCGAACGCGTAAACGGTGACCTCGCGACCCTCGAAGATCGCATCCCTCATGTCCAGGTCGTAGCCGCCGAACACACACAGCGCATTGGTCCGCCGCTTCACCCGCCAGCGACCCTTGCGCTCGCCGCCGCCGAAGATGCCGACCACGGTGTCGAAGCTGTCCTCGGGGTTGGCAGGCTCCTCGATCGGCACGACGCCCGTCGATGGCTGAGCCGCTGCTGCCGGACGGAAGGCCTGCCCCGGTAGGGCGAGATCCTGGGTGATCGGTTCGAGCTCGCCGAGGGTTCGCGCCTGCAGGGTCTGCTCGAGGCGTTCGCCGTGCTCGTCCTGCGTGAGCCGCCCGGTCATCAGCGCATCTCGCAGCACCTCGACGACCTTGTCCCGATCGCTGTCGGAGGCGCGCAGATGCGCATGCGGGTTCGGGCGGTCGGGCAGGTTGTCCATGAGACCGAACGATAGCTGTCCTACCGGCCCACCCGGAACGCGAAAACCAGCGCAAGCAGGGTGATCGAGCCGAAAGCCAGGGCCGCGCCGGGGTAACCCCCGAGCCCGAGGCCCAGTCCGCCGATCGCCGCGCCCAGGAACGTGCCCATGCTCATCCCGGCCGCGTTGATGCTGAGGGCGGATCCCCGCAGGTCGCCGCTTCGGTGTACGAGCAGCGTGGTGACGCAGGCGGCCACGGTCGCGTGACTCGCGCCCATCAGCGCGGTCAGCAGCAAGGTGAGCGGAAGGGTCGGCGAGAAGTAGACGGCGGCCACGCTGATCAACGCGACGCCCAGGCCGAGCAGCAGCATCTTCTCCGGGCCGATCCACGGACGTTCGAGGGCGATGTACCGCCCGGCCAGCAGGTTGCCGAGGAAGAAGGAGGCACCGCTCAGCGACCACACCAACGCGAACCACCCCGGAGCCAACTCGAACTTCTCGTCGTAGAACGCCGCCAAGTAGGCCAGGTACCCCATGAACGCCGCCGTCCGCAGCATCGCCACCGTCAGCAGTGGCAGCGCACCCGGGACCCGGGCCAACGCCCGGTACGTCGCGAGGTAACTCGTGCGCACGCCAGCCGCTCGAGGCTTCCGCCCGCGCCCCCGCCAGAAGAACGCGGCCGACAACGCGAGTGATACGGCCGAAGCAGCGAGCAGGTTGCCGCGCCATCCCCACCAAAGCCCCGGTACTGCGAGGACGGGCGCGGCGAGCATCGCCATCATCGAGGTGGTCGCCGAGACCAGGGTGGCGGCGCGCCCGGCAGCGGCGGCCGACTTGAACCGGTCAGCGGCGGCAGCTCCGATCGAGGGACCGAGGATCGAGGTGGATGCCCCGATCAACAAGCAGAACGCGGCCAGCGCAAAGACGTTGCCAACAGCACCGAGCGCGGCCGAGATCCCCAGCAGGGCAAGGCCTCCGGCCGCCACGAGCTCCCTTGCCAGCCGGTCGACCAGCGGCGCGAGAGCGATCCCGACCACCAGTGCGGCCAGTCCGCCGAGCCCTCGCAGCCCCCCGATCTCCGCCACCGTGCCGTCCGCGGCCCCCGCGATCGGCACCAGGTACATGCCGAACACGGTGAACGGGATCAGGCTGACCATCGAGGCCAGCAGGAACGGCCACAGTCTCTTGGCCATCCGGAGGTCCCCCGGCACAACGGCAGCCGGGGTTCGTTGGTCAGTGCTCATGGAATCCGTCCTCGCGATAGCGATACAAGCTGCTCGGGCGGGAGCTGAACTGGGAAAACGGGAAGGGCTCCGCCGAGAGGGCGGTGACACCGGAGCCGAGGAAGGACCGGACCACGGCACTTCCGGTCTGAGCATAGACCGCCAGCGGCTTCTCTTGCTGGCGGCAACGATCGAGGAGGACGTCGAAACTCCCGTTGCTCAAGGTCATTCCGGTGGCCACGACAGCATCCGCGGCGTCGATAACCTCCGTCATATCGCGAGAAACCGGAATCCCGGACGCGGTCTCGCGGAGGTTGAAGTCACACGGCAGACAAGTTCCACCGCGCTCGGCGATCGCGTCGACCAGCGGGTTCACCACGCCGATCAGCGCGACCTTGGAACCGTCCTGGACATCCAGGAGTCCGGCCACCGCCGCGTCACGCGCCCGCGCCCGGACATCCGGCGTACCGGCCGGCAGGACGATCTCTTCGGCGCTCGAGGCTTGGTGATGCGGCTCGACCGACGCCAGGTAGGCGTCCAGCGCGGCGATCCGCACGGGCAGCGGCGCGTCGGCGATCAGCTTGTCCAGGGACAGACCGGAAGTCTCTTCGCAGAAGGACGGCTCCAACTCGCCCGCTTCGAAGGAGCACGCGCCGAAGACCTCGCCGACCCGCAGGAGCACGTAGTAGTTCCGGTAGGTGACGTCTGCCCCTGGCAGCCGGGTGGTGTGGTGCAACCAGAAAGCACTCGTGACATTGAGCTCAGCAGGCGCCGGCCCACGGTTCCCGGCGAGAACGTCAGCGGTCAAAGCAGCCACGGAGGCGGTCATGGTACTCACCTTAATGCGACGGGGTCGCAGATGGGAATTCTTTGCGTCGGGTCCAGGCTGACTCACGGCGGTCCCAGGACATGGCGGACCAGGGCACGGCCAGTTCATCCAGGGATTGGATCTCGCGGGGGCGCATAGCGTCCATCGGGTGCGCCTCGGCATGACGAGCAAAGGCCGACTCGACGTAGCGCGTGCCGGTGTCGGCTGCCAGAAACACGTGGGTGCGACTGCTGTCGCAGGTGTGTTCCCACAGCGCTGACAAGTACGCCGCGCCCGCCGACAGCCCGGCGAAGATCCCGGACGTGCGAAGCAGGTCCACCGCCGCCGACATCGCATAGTCGAACGACACCCAGTGCATCCGGTCGTACAGCTCGTGCCGCACGTTCCGGAACTCGATCGAGCTGCCGATCCCGGCGATGATCATCTCGGGGTCCTGCGTGTGCCCCGCCCCGAAGGTGATACTGCCGAACGGCTGCACGCCGACCAGGTTCACGTCGCGCCCGCGGTCGCGCAGATACTCCGCGATCGCACCGGTGGATGCCCCCGTGCCCACACCGCCGACGAGGCACAGCGGTCCGTTGGGAACCATCTCGTCGACGAGATCCGCGACCGCGCCGTACCCGAGATAGTGGATGTCGTCGTGGTACTGCCGCATCCAGTGGTACGACGGGTTGTCGCGCAGGATCTCGCCGATCCGCCGCACCCGGAGGTTCTGGTCCAGCTGCAGGTTGTTCGACGACGGCACCTGCTCGACAGTCGCGCCGAGGATCTCCAGCTGGATCCTCAGTGTCCGGTCGACCGTGGTGGACCCGACGATGTGGCACCTCATCCCGTACCGGTGGCACGCCAGCGCGAGCGCGTGCGCGTAGATCCCGCTGGAGCTGTCGATCAGGGTGTCCCCCGGCTGGACCGCGCCCGTCTCGAGCAGATGCCGGACAGCACCCAGCGCGGAGTACACCTTCATCGTCTCGAACCGCAGGCAGATCAGGTCGTCACCGACCCGGATCGGGTCCGGATCCTTGATCGCCTCCGCCAGATGATCGTGTAATCGGGAAGGCTTCATCGCTGCGGTTCGCTCCTCGTGTCGGCACAATTGGTCAGCACGGGCGGAGATTGCCAGCCGACCCGGGCGGCCCTCACCAGTCGCCGGGTCAACTCTGTTCTGGGTTCGGTCATCACTGTTGCCGGTGGCCCCTGTTCGACCACCCGACCGGCATCCAGCACGAGCACATGGTCGGAGACCGCGGCGACGAGGCCGAGGTCGTGGCTGATCCAGACCAAGGCGGTCCCCTGATCCTTCATCTCGTTCAGCAGCTCGACCACGAGCGCAGTGCCGTGCTCATCGAGCGCGGTGGTGATCTCGTCACACACCAGCACGTCGGGTCGTGCCAGCAGCGCCCTCGCCAGAGCGGCTCGCTGGAGCTCTCCCCCGGACAACTGGCTCGGTGGTCTGGCCGCGACCATCGCCGAGACTCCCAGCCTGGCTAGGACTTCCACGGCCTCGGCACATGCTTCCCCGCGATCGAGTCCCCGCAGGCGTTGGGCCGTCCGTGCGACTTGTTCGTCGACCCGCCTGCGCTCGTCGAACGAGCCGCGGACTTCCTGCCAGACGTACTGGACCTGACGGACCTGCTCAGCCGACCTCTTACGCAGTACTGGAAGGTGCTGGCCGGCCAGGGTGATACGGCCCGTGTAGCGCTCGTGCAGTCCGGCGAGGCATCGCGCCAAGGTTGTCTTGCCGCTGCCGGAACGGCCGACCACCCCGACGCATCCACCGGGCAGCACAGCAAGATCGACCTCCAGCAGGATCGGGCCGCGCCCGCGAGTGCGCAACGAGGCGGACAGCTTCATTGCCTGGAGCAACGGCTTCGTGCGGCCCGTGGTTCCCGACGGGGAGGCGATCCCTGTTGCAGCTGGAAGAACATCCGTGCCGCCCGCATCGATCACTCGGCCGGCAGCGAGTACTACGACGTGCTGCGCCAGGGCGCGGACGAGGTCGAGATCGTGACTGAGCAACAAGATCCCCAGACCTCGCTGGGCAAGGTCTTCCAACTCGGAGACCAGTTGCAGTCGGGTGATCGAGTCCAGGCCCGTGCTCGGCTCGTCCAAGATCAGCACCTTCGGGCCACAGGTGAGGGCTTGGGCCAGCGCGATCCGCTGCCGCTGACCGCCGGAGAACTGGTGCGGGAACCGCCGCAAGGTTGCTGGATCGCCCGCAACCTGCGCTGCTCTGAGAGCTTCCTGGACAACCTCTTCACCCGGGCGATGCAGCCTGGCCAGCTCCCGCAGTCCGGCGCCGATCCGCCTCGCGGGGTTGAGCGCACTGCCGGGATGCTGCGGCATGTAGGCGACCACACGGCCCTTGACCGCGGGTGCTGACCGGCTAGGACCGTTGTGGTCGACAACCACCGTGCCGTCGACTTGGACCTGCCCTGTCAGCGTTACGCCGTTGCCGTGCTCGCCGAGCAAGGCCAGAGCCGAGGTCGTCTTCCCGGATCCCGAGGCGCCCACCAGCGCGGTCACCTGGCCCGGCCAGACCTCGAAGTCGACACCGTCGACCAGAATGGCGGTTCCCGCGACCGCCGCCAATCGCGTGACCTTCACCAGCGGCTTCATCGCTGGGCCTCGGCGAGTTGCTTGGAACGATGGACGAGGCGGTCGGCCAACAGGTTGAAGCCGAGCGTGAATGCAACAAGCATCATCGCCGGCGCGATCACCGCCCACGGCTGCAGCAGCACGCCTTCACGGTTGCGCGAGACGCTGACCGCCCAGTCCGGTGCGGTCGGGCTCAGCCCCAGCCCGAGGAAGTTGACCGAGGCAACGAGGAAGACAGCCAAGGTGATCCTGGTGCCGAGGTCGGCGGCAACAGGACCGAGTACTGCGCGGCCGACATGGCCGAGGTGGATCCCGACCCAGCTCTCCCGCTGCATCCGCAACGCCTCTACCACGGGTCCACTCGCAGCATCCAAGGCGGCCGCCCGAACCAGCCGGGCCACGGTGGGAACGTTGACCATGGCAACGGCCAGCGTGATCGCGGGCGGGGAGGCACGCCAGCCGACGGCGACCACGCTGATCACCAGCAAGGACGGCAGCGGCAGGAGTACGTCCAGCGGCCGGATCAGCGCCTCGTCGATCCACCGATGCCGGGTGGACGCCGCGACCAACCCGATGACGCCGCCGACGAGATAGGCGACCACCACTGCCCCGAGCGCCATGCCGAGCGCGGTCCGGCCGCCGACCAGCAGGAGCTCGAGTACGTCGCGGCCGAGCCCGTCCGTTCCCAGCCGGGCACCTCTTTCATAGGGGAGCCCGGGTTTGGCGTGAAGCTTGACCAGCGGGCCGAAAATCGCCACCAGCAAGGGAATCGCGACGAGCGTGGCCGACACGGCCAACGCCGAACGATTCGCAGTACGGGCTCTCATCTGAGCAGCTCCGTGCGCGGCACCAGGCGGTTGCAGACAAGGTCAGCGCCGAGGTTGATCACCAGCGCGGCGACCGCCAGGACCAGCGTCAAGCCCTGCACGACCGGCACGTCCCGGGTCTCGACCCCGTCCACCAACGCCGTCGCGAACCCGGGGATCGCGAAGATCGCCTCCACGACCAGCACACCGCCGAGCAGGGTGTCGCCGGTCCGGGCCAACTCCTGGACTCCGGGGACCGCGGCATTCGGCAACACGTGCCTCAGGAGCAACTGCCGTCGCGGTACGCCGAGGCGCCGGGCCTGCACCACATAGTCGGCGTTCAGCGCGTTGATCGTGCCGGCCCGGACCTGACGCGAGAGCAGGCAAACGGTCCTGCCGAGCAGCACCGCGACCGGCAACACCAGCAGCGCCGGGCTTGCCAGCAGGTCGCCGCCGACCCACGTGGCCGGCAGCCAGCCGAGTTTCAAGGAGAACAGCGTGACCAGGACGACCGCGATCACGAAGTCGGGGATCGCGCTCAGTGCCAACGTGATCGAGGTGATCGTGCGGTCGAGCCGACCGTTTTCGCGGGTGCCCATGACCAGGCCTAGAGCAACAGCGAGCGGGATCACGACGGCCAGCGTCGCGAGCGTCAGGACCAGCGTCGCCCCGACCGAGGACTTCACGATGTCGAGCACCGGCCCGCCACTGATCATCGAAGTACCGAGGTCTCCTGTCAGCACGTCGCCGAGCCAGTGGCTGAAGCGTTCGACGGCCGGTTCGTCGAGGCCGAGTTGCGACCGCAGCCGGGCGACCTGGTCAGGCGTCAGCGTCTCGGTGAACCGCATGTCGGCGGCGTCGCCCGGCAGCAACGCGGTCAGCACGAAGACCAGGACGGACAGAACGGCCAGCTGGACGACCGCCAAGGCAGCCCGCTGAGCGGCGTACGACCGCATTCAGGCCAGCCACACCTTGTCGAACCGGCCCGAGTCCAGAGTGTTCGGCGGCACCGCCTGAACACCCTGCACCTTCGGGGAGATGGCGACGAGGAAGTCCGGATGCCCCCACGCGATGATGCCGCCCTCGTCCCGCAGCGTCTTCTGCAGTACCCCGTACTTCGCCGCTCGCGCCGGCTCATCGGTCAGCACCTGCGCGGCCGCGAAGGCGGCATCGAAGGTCGGCCTGCGCCAATGCGTCACGTTGAACGGCGACTTCGACAGCAACCGGTCGGTGATGTACTGCGGGATCGGCATCGCGCCCGACCGGTGGCTCCCGATCAGGCCCTGGGTGAGCAGGTCCTTCGCATAGGTCTGTGCGCTTCCGGTGACCACCTTGAGCTTGAGCCCGGCCTCCCCGACCTGCTGCGCGAACAAGGTCGCCGCCTCGACGAACCCGGCCGAGGCATCGGAGCTGAAGAACTGGAGCTCCTTGTTCAGCAGACCTGCCTTCTTCAGCAGCCCCTTCGCCTCCTCGACGTTCCGCTCGCGCTGCGGCAGGTCGGCGTAGTACTGGAAGCCCTTGCCGAACAGGTCGTTGCCGACGACACCCCGGCCGGCGAGCACCACGTCGACCAACCGTTGCCGATCCGCGAGCAGCTTGAAGGCCAGCCGTACGTCGGGGTTGTCGAACGGGGGCTGGTCCACCTTCATCACGAAGGCCTGCGTGGTCGACCCCTTCGCGGCGACGATCTTCACCGACTTCCCGGCTTCGGCGGTCCGGGCGAAGGTCGCGGTCATCTCATTCGCGTACTCCGCTTGGCCGCCCTGCAGCGCATTCGCCCGGGCCTCGGCGTCGGCGGACAGGACCTGGAGCTCCTCGATCCTGGCCGGGCCGTCCCAGTAGTCGTCGAAGCGGCTGGCCACCATCGACCGACCCGCCTCGAACGAGGCGAACCGGAAGGCGCCGGTGCCGATCGGCTTGGTCGGATCCTTGAATCCGTTGCGGACGATCTGGGTGCCGATTCCGGCCAGCAGGGCAGGGAATTCCGCGTTCGGGGCGGTCAAGGTCAGCTCGACGGTCTTCTTGTCGATCGCTCGGCAACGCTTGAGGTCGAGCGAGGCGAGCGATGACTGGGCGACCCGCTCAGGCGCGGCCGGATCGGTGATCCGCGCCAGGCTGTAGAGCACGTCTTCCGCGGTGAGCTTCCGGCCGTCGTGGAAGGTGGCGTCCCGCAGCGTGAACCGCCAGGCCGCGGCCTGCGCGTCCGGCTCCCACTTCTCCGCGAGCCGAGGCACCGGCTTCAGATCCGGGCCGAGTTCCACCAGCTTCTCGAACATCGCCTTGTGCCGCGCGATGTCGACGAACAAGCTCTGCAGATGGGGGTCGAGAACCTCCTTGGCGCCACCGCCGGCGAAGACCGCCCGCAGCCGTCCACCGGACGTCGGAGCCGCCGCCGGGGTCTCGTCCGCCCCGCAACCACTGACCGCCGCAACGGCCAAACTACCTGCCAGGCTTAGAAATCCTCGTCTGTTCAGAGCTTCGGACATCCGCATTTCCTTCACGGTGAGGGGGCTCCGACGAGGAGTGGTCGCCGGGTCGAATCCTGCCGTTAATGAAAATAGTTGTCAAATTCAGGCGCATCTGAACGGACGCAGATCATTCTTCCGGCAGACCCCGCCCCCACGACGCCCGTAACGGCGTGTCACCGCTCACTACCCGGATGTACTCCTAGTCACAGCCGCCTGAACGCTCCGCCGCCCCGCCCCCGGCCACGCCGCACCCCGGCCCCACTACCCGGCTCGACTCACCGGCGCATCCCCACCACCCGGCTCGACCCGCCTACCCACCCCAACTACCGGCTCGACCCGCCTACCACCGCCACCACTACCCGGCTCGACTCACCGGCGCATCCCCACTACCCGGCTCGACTCACCGGCGCATCCCCACTACCCGGCTCGACTCACCGGCGCATCCCCACTACCCGGCTCGGCGCGCCGGTTCGCCGTCACGATTTCGGCGCGTCGACCCGGTAAGTCGGGCAAGGTCGGCGGGTCGATCCGGGAAGTGGGCAAAGTCGGCGGGTCGATCCGGGAAGTGGGAACGACGTCAGCGGGTCGATCCGGGAAGTGCGAGGCGACCTCCAGCGGCGAGTCGAGACGGGTAGTGGAATCCATGCCCGGCTCGGCGCGCGGCGGACCTCCACTGCCCGGCCTGACTCACCGGCGGACCCCCACTACCCGGCCCGACTCACCAACCCACCCCCAACTACCCGGCCCGACTCACCGGCGCATCGCCACTACCCGGCTCGGCGCGCCGGTTCGCCGTCACGATTTCGGCGCGTCGACCCGGCAAGTCGGGCAAGGTCGGCGGGTCGATCCGGGAGGTGGGAACGACGTCAGCGGGTCGATCCGGGAAGTGCGAGGCGACCTCCAGCGGCGAGTCGAGCCGGCGAGTGGAATCCATGCCCGGCTCGGCGCGCGGCGGACCTCCACTACCCGGCCTGAGTCACCGGCGGATCCCCACTACCCGGCTCGGCGCGCGGCGGACCTCCACTACCCGGCCCGACTCACCGACACATCCCCATTACCCGGCCCGACTCACCGGCGGGCCCCCACTACCCGGCTCGGCGCGCCGGTTCGCCGTCACGATTTCGGCGCGTCGACCCGGCAAGTCGGGCAAGGTCGGCGAGTCGAGCCGGGAAGTGGGAACGACTTCGGCGCGTCGACCCGGCAAGTCGGGCAAGGTCGGCGAGTCGAGCCGGGAGGTGGGAACGACATCAGCGGGTCGATCCGGGAAGTGCACACGGCGGGTCGAGCCGGGAAGTGGGAACGACGTCCGCGGGTCGATCCGGGAAGAGCGCACGGCGGGTCGATCCGGGAAGTGGTAGATCGTGGTCGACCGGGAGCCTGCCAGCGAAACGTCGCGGCTGGCGACCGCGATTGAAGTGCCGATGGTGGATTCCTCGGCGGCCGAACTCTGCGGCTGGAATGTGCCGGCGCAGTTCCTGGCCAAGCTGGCTGAACGGGCGACCGACGGCGGCGGCTGGTTTGGGGCGTTGAGCCGCCGCCAGGTCAGGCGGTGCGAAGGGGTCAGGCGGCTTCGCGGACCGTGGCGAGGGCGTTGCTCCAGGAGACGACCTGGTCGAGCATGGTGCCGACCTCGGCGACGTGGTAGTCGGCCGGGGTGAACTCGCTGTAGTTCTTGAAGTCGGTGATCAGCGAGAGGGTGACCTGGTTGCGGACGTCCGCGACCTTCAGCTCACCCATCACCAGGCGCAGGTGCTCGACCGCGCGGGCGCCGCCGACGGCGCCGTAGCTGACGAAGCCGGCCGCCTTGTTGTTCCACTCCGCGAACAGGAAGTCGATCGCGTTCTTCAGCGCGCCGGAGGTGGAGTGGTTGTACTCGGGGGTGACGAAGACGAAGCCGTCGAACTCGGCGATCTTCTCCGCCCAGGCCAGCGTGTGCGGCTGGGTGTACTGCCCGGCGGACGGCGGGATCGCCTCATCCAGGTGGGGCAGCTTGTAGTCGGCGATGTCGACGAGCTCGTACTGCGCGTCGCTGCGCTGCTTGGCGATGTCCAGCACCCACTTGGCGACGGCTTCGCCGTTGCGGCCGGGCCGGGTGCTGCCGAGGATGATCGCGATCTTGGGCATGAAAGTTCCTTCACAAGGGAGGGTCTGCGCACCAATTGGTGACGTATCACCAAAGTTAGCAGATCGGGTGGACACGTCAACCAAGGTGTCCGGTCAGTAGTCCCCGGTGCCGTCGTCGACCCGGCAGGGGTCGTGGGCGGGCAGCCCGGCCAGCACGCGGTCCATCAGTTCGGCGAGTTGGTCCTGCTCCTCGCGGGTGAGCTTGTCGAACACGTACGCCCGGACCGCCTCGACGTGGTCCGGCGCGGCCGCCTCGATCGCGGCGCGCCCGGCGTCGGTGAGCCGGACCATCGAGCCGCGGGCGTCCGACGCGCACTCCTCGCGAGCGACCAGTCCCCGCTTCTCCATCCGGCTGACCTGG
Organism: Kribbella alba; assembly: GCF_039529635.1. Classification (NCBI taxonomy): domain Bacteria; kingdom Bacillati; phylum Actinomycetota; class Actinomycetes; order Propionibacteriales; family Kribbellaceae; genus Kribbella; species Kribbella alba. The sequence continues at coordinate 477,905 of NZ_BAAANE010000004.1, forward strand.
TGGGACAACCGGCTCCGCTCCCAGCCGACGGACCGCCCGAGGTCACGCGTCCGCAGTACGCCGTGCTCAGAGGTCGACAGCGGGTGCAACAGCGCGTAATCCGCGCCCGACAGACCGGAGTTGCGGATCAGCCGGTTCTCCAGCTCGGTCGTGAGTTCGCGGAACGCGTCACGGTACGACTCCCACAGATGCGCCTCCCGCGCATCCAGCCACCGTGTTTCAGTCATCCCACCATCGTACTTGGACCTGTTGACGTATCACTGAGTCCGCGCAGCTCAGGGCGTCCGGGAAAGAGCGACGGCCAGGCCGACGGTGGCGGCCATCAGGCCGAGTTCGACTGCGGCGAGTCGCCAGAAGGCGGCGGGCCTGTCGGCGGCCAGGGCGGGGAGGGTGGCACGGCGGTGCCACCAGCCGATCGAGACCAGTACGGCGAACGCGGCGGCCTTGGCGAAGACAAGCGCGCCATAGCCGGTGGTCACCCATTGGGTGATCAGCCCCCAGCCGTCGTCGCGGCCGCCAAGGTGGATCTCGGCTGTCAGCAGTCCCGTGACACCGATTGAGACAGCGCAGATCAGTGCCAGCCGGCTGAACCTCTCGACCGCCCCGATCTCGCCCCGGGCGTAGCGCAGCAGCGAGCCGAGACCGCCGATCCAGGTCGTCGCCGCGAAGACGTGAATGACCAGCGAGGCGGTTGCCAGCACGGACCAGAAGGCGGTTCGCTCGATCGCGCCATGCCCGGTCAACAGCGGTGCGGTCAGAGCCGCGGCCGCCAGGACCAGAGCTACTCGCGCGGTTGCGACGGTGCGGCAACCGCTGAGTACCACTGCGAGGACTGCCGTGAAGACGACTGCAACCGCGAGAGCCCTTACCTGGTTGAGAGAACCGGCGTCAGCGGCCCTCGCGGTCAGCTCCGACAAAGGGATGCCGAGGATCACGGCCGCGGTGACGATCAAGCCGCCGATGCTCGCGACTGCCCACATGCCTGCGGCGAACGCGGCGTCCTGGCAAGCCCGAAGCCCTTGTTCTCCGAGCTCTCCATTCGTTGCTGGGAGCAACACGACGGCCGCGAGCACGGCACCACCCGTCGCGATGGCAGCCGCGTCACCCAGCAACCGCAGTACGGGGACGGCCCATGACACCGCAGTACCGGCACCACTCAGGCCGGCGGGAACAGGCTTTGGTGCGCCACCAGCCGCGAGCAGGGCGACGACCATCACCAGTACTGCGAGCGCCAGCAGGTGGCTGGTGCGAATCCTCATTCGGGCCCGGGCTTGCGGCGCACGATCACGACGGCCAGAGCAACGACCACAAGCATCACCAGCGCCATCACGGCGATCACCACGACGTTCGAATTGCCCTGCTCGTTCGCCGGACGGGTGGCAACGGCAGGCTGCGCGCCGTGCCCGGCATGGGTCACGGTGAAGCTGCCGGTGACGGTGATCGGGTGGCCGTCGGCGGACACGATCCGGGCGTCGACGGTGTACTTGCCGACCTCGGTCAGTGCTCCGACCGGCTGGGTCACCTTGTTGTCGAGCACCTGGATGTCGCCGGTGGCGAAGTTGGTGCCGCTGGGCGACTTCACCTGTACTTCGGCGCCGGTGCTGCCGACCGGTTCGTTGAAGGTCAGTACCACTTGGGTGGGCGGGACGCCCATGGTCGAGCCATCGGCCGGCGTCATCGATTCGAGTTTGGCGTGCGCCGCTGCCAACCCGGTGGAAGCCACCAGGGTGAGCAGCGACGCCACCAGCACGGCAGCTAGCCGACGCATGATTACGACTTCGCCTTGCGCGGCCGCAGACCGAATGCCAGTCCGATCAGGCCGACCAACAGCCCGGCACCGCCGAGCACCCGGGCCAGGGTGTCGGGCTTCGCGTCACTGGTCGTTGCGGCCACGGGGGTGATCGCAGTGGTCAACTTCAGTGACGGTGCCGGGTGTTCGGGCTTGTCGGCGGCGTCATTCGCGATCTCTTCCCACTTGACGACCTCGCCGTCGCTGTAGGTCTGCACCGCCGGGAAGTTGAGCGAGTCGACCCCCTCGGGCAACCGGCCGACCGACAGCGCGAACTCGTCGAAGTCGTTCGGCGGCACTCCGCCCGCCGCGGCGGTCCAGGTGACCGTGGTGATCGCCTCGGACAGGTTGACGTCGCCGACCTTGACCGGCGCGGCCAGTTTCTCCTTGGTCTTCTCGACCTTCCAGCCGTCCTTCACCTGCGCGCCGACACTGGCGAACGGGTGATCCTTGGGCAGCGAGACGACGAGCTTGGTGGTGCCGGCCGTGTCGGATTCGCTCGGAACCCGGAAGACCAGCTTGGCGTAGCCACCCGGTTTGGCGTCGGGCGACGACACCGTGACGTGGGCCGACGCCGAACCAGCCGCGCCGGCGAAGACCAGCGCGGAGGCCGCGCCGATCGCGGCAGCGCGCAGTACGAATTTCTTGGACATGGGGACCTTTCACGGACACACGAGTTCACCCGGCCGCGGGTGTTCCCGTGACCGGATCAGGACCAGGCTGCTCGTACTGCGGGTGGCCCGCGCCTCGAGACGTTGGAGGTCAGCCAACGCCGCGTCCGATGCGGAAGCTCCGGTACTGCGCTCAGCACCCGGCCGACGGCTGGTACGACGATCAGCCCGGCGGGGAGTTCCGGAACCAGCCGCGCCAGGATCCGCAGTACTCGTGCGGCCCAATCGTGCGCGCGGCCGATCAGCACCACCCCGGCCAGCAGCACCAGCAGGTGAGCCGCGGCCATGGTCAGCGCACCGCTGAATCCCATGTGCATCGGCGGCTCGGTTGGCGTTGGCGTTGGCATGGGCATCGGCATGTCGTGCATCTGGCTGTGGCCGGTTGGCATATCCATTGCGGCGGGCGGCGTCTCGTGCGCGGAATCCAGGGTCAGGTGGACGACGAGCTGGACCCCCGCGAGAACCGCGATCGAGAGGCCGCGCCGACCGGCCAGGAACTCACCAAGCAGCCAGCAGGCTCCGGCGAGCGGCAGGAGTTGCGGAACTACGGCCAGAGGCACGGATCCGTCCGAGACCAGGACATGCCCGGCCACCGCGAACGCGACGCTCAGCGTCACGACAGCGGAAGGCGCACTCGTCTCGGCACGCAACCGGTCCCCCTTCACCCTTGCCGCTCAACCATAGTTCCAAGACCGCTGCGCGCGGCAACCGTTCAGGCATGATGGTCCGCATGAATGCGGGTGTGGCGGTGCTGGAGCTGGGCGGCAGTCACGTCACGGCGGCGGTGGTCACGCCGGGCGGCTGGGATGTCGAGATCGTGCACCGCGCGAAGCTGGACTCGCAAGGCCCGGCCGGGAAGATCCTTGCCCAGGTCACCCAAGCCGCCGATCAGTTGCCGCTGGCAAACGGTCTGGTGGTGGCGCTGCCGGGCCCGTTCGACTACGAGACCGGCGTCGCCTGGTACCGCGGGGTCGACAAGTTCGACGCCCTCTACGGGCACGACCTGGGCAAGAGCCTGCGAGACCTGCTGAAGCTCGACCGGGTCGTGTTCGTGAACGACGCGGAGGCGTTCGCGGTCGGCGAGTGGACCGCCGGGGAACTGCGTGGGCTCGACCGCTGCGTCGGCATCACCATCGGAACCGGGATCGGCTCGGCCTTCCTGCTGAACGGACGAGCGGTACGGGATGGCGAGACGGTGCCGCCGGGTGGCGAGCTCTACCGGACGTATTTCGACGGATTCCCGCTCGAGGACTCGATCTCGACTCGCGCGATCGTCCGCCAGTACCGCAAGGTCAGCGGGCTGCGGGAGGTCGGCGTCCGCGAGATCGCGAAGTCGGCCCGCCGCGGTGAAGCGGCCGCGGAGGACGTGATCGACGATTCCTTCAGGGCGTTGGCTGCTGCCCTCGGACCTTGGATGGAGCGGTTCGGCGCCACCCGTGCGGTTCTCGGTGGTTCGATCTCGGGCGCTTTCGACCTCGTCCAGGATTTCTTCCCGCTGCCCTGCTCGGTGACCGCCGATACCGAGCACTCCGCGTTGATCGGGGCGGCCGCGCACTGGTTACGGTGAGGCCATGCCGTCCCGCAAACCCGCTGCCCGGATCGCCGTACCTCGACTTCGTACCCAACTCGACGCCGCGTCGGTGGGCCCGGACGGGCTGGACGACGAGGACCGGTTGACCGAGGTCGCGCTCGACGAGCAGGACCTGAGCGAGGTCGTCGCCGAGCACGTGGAGCTCAGCCACGATCGCCAACTCGTCGCCCATCGACAGCCTGGCCGTCGCCGCCGCGATGGCATCAGCGCGAGGATCGCCGTCTACCTCCACCGTGCTGCTGAGACCGGCAACGCCCCATCGGGCGCAACACCTCAGATCTACGGCGAACCCTCCTTAGTCCGACCTCGCCTCGACTCCGTCCAGGAGCAAAGTGATGGCACCGGTGAAGGATTCCTCGGCAGCCTTGAGCCAGGGCTGGTCACCCGAGCGGGACTGGCGGCGGGCGATCGCGACGCTCTCCGGGAAGCGTTCGGCGAAATCTGGCGCGACCGCGTCGAGCGCCTTCGCCCGTTCGGCCCACCACTCAGCCCCCTGCTCCGACTCGGCCGCCGCCTCGACTTTTCGCTTCGCGGCCTCCCGCACGATGCTGTAGAGCGCGCTCGTCACCGAAGGACGGACCGCCGTCGCAACACCCGCGCCCGCAAGGATCCGCAGCAGTCCTTCGAGCACCTCCTGTTCATGAGGCCCCAGCGCTGGCCGGGCCTGGGACACCTCCAGCAACCACGGATGCCGCGAGTACAACTCCCGCAACCGCTCGGACCAGGTCAAGATCGCCTTCCGCCAGTGCCCCGTCTTCGGCGGACCTGACAGCTCGGCATGAACCTGGTCGTACATGAGCGTGACGAGCACGTCACGCCCGGGGACGTAGGTGTAGAGCGACATCGCCGTACGGTTGAGCTCCCGGCCGACGGCCCTCATGGTGACCCCGCTCAACCCTTCGCTGTCGGCGATCCCGATAGCGGTGGTGACGATCTCCCCGACGCTGGTCTTCTGACTCGGACCGCGCTTGGGCGACGCCGCCTTGCCCCAGAGCAGCTCGAGCGTGCGCATCGCCTCGCCCTGGCCGGCGTACTCGGTCACTTTTCTCCTTACGCCGTACAGTGTTAATCTGAAGAACACTATACAACGTAAGGAGTAATAGGTGATCGTCACGCTGCACGACGGATCGACCATCGACGTGGAGATTCAGGGGCCGGACGACGCGCCGAACCTGCTGTTGCCGGTGAACCCGGCGGCTCCGGTCGAAGGGCCCGAGACCGAGCAACTGCGAGCGTGGGGAGCCGATCCGGCCCTGGGTCATTCACTGGTCGAGGGATTCAGCCGACGATTCCGCGTCATCGCCTTCGACTACGAAGGTCACCTCATGGCCCACCCGAAGCCCGCGACCCTCACCCCGGACAATCTCGTCGCCGATCTCTTGGCCATTGCGGACGCCGCAGAGGCCCCGACCTTTGCGTACTACGGTTACAGCTGGCTCGGCATGTCCGGCCTTCAGTTGGCCATCCGCACGGATCGCCTGACTGCGTTGGCGATGGGCGGATACCCACCCCTCGACGGTCCGTACGAAGCTATGCTCCAGGTCACCGAAGCCACCCATGCCATGGCGGGCGCCCCAGTCGCCGACTCCGGGGTGGAAGCCGGCGACTGGGACAGCGTGCAAGTTGCCCTGAGCAAGGATCAGACTCAGCAGTTCGCCACGCTCTACCGTGCACTGCGGTCCTTCGACGACCATGCCGCGCAGTCCAGGATCACCTGCCCGAGACTTTGCATCGTCGGCAGCGCAGACAACATCCAGTACGGCGATCGCTGGGGCAACGCCCTCGTCAGCATCGGCGCGGCCGTCGAGAGGAACAAGCAACAACTCGAACAACTCGGCTGGACCGTGCACCTGCTTGCCGATCTGGACCACATGCAAGCGATGCAGGCCACCCGGATCCTGCCGCTGGTTGAGCCCTGGCTCAGGAGCTGAAAGGCACCCGGGTCCAGCTCAGCACGGCCTTGCTGTGCGGGTCGATCGTCACGCGAAGGTAGTTGTTCACCGCCGTTGATCCGTCGATGGTCACCCGCGACAGGTTGGTCACCGGCTTGGTCACGCCGTACAGCGAAAGCCACTTCGACCCGGCGGCCAGCGGCTGGTCGCTGTTGTACACATGGCTGTCACCGTTGAACAGGTAGACCGGTCCGGGGAAGGCCGAAGCCTCCTGCGCAAGAGCCTGCACGATCGGCTGGAAGGCGAAGTAGTCCGCGTACGTCGGGTTGGTCACCGTCGGGTCGAACATGTCGGCCTGGGTGAGGATCACCACCGACTTGTTGTGCTCCTGGCGAGCCTGCGCGAACGTGTCGCGGATGTTCTGGATGACGGCGGCCGTGCGGCCGAGCACCTCGGCGGTCTGCTCCGGCGTCGGCGCGGTCTTGCCCGTCCAGGGCGCGAGGCTGTTGTTGCTGCCCACGACGTGCACCGCTGCGAAGGCGACATCGTCCCGGGTGAACCGGACGTCCTCGGGAATGCCCTGCGCGGCCTGGGTGGTGACCTTGGCCGGGTGCTGACCCAACGTCTGACCAGGTGTCGGGAAGAAGGTCGACCGGATCTTGGCCAACCGCTCCAGTGGGTTGTACGACCCGTTGTTCGCCCGGTGGCAGTCGGTCCACTCGTTGTCGCCGACGGTGTAGACGAGCGGGTCGGCAAACTTGTCGAACTGCGTCTTCACCTGCGCGAAGTACTCGTCGGTGCACTGCGACGAGCCGTCCTTGATGTCGCCGAGGTGACTGACGAGCTTGACTTTCGGATCGGCGTTGAGCTGCTGGACCACCTTCGGGAAGGCCGCGATCTGGGTCGGTCCGTAGGGGATGTCGCCGATCACGGCGAAGGTGTAGGAGTCATCGGTGTGGCCGCCGCTGCTGGCGGTGGCGGACGGGATGCCGATCGTCAGCGCGACCAGGGCGACGCAGGCGGAGATGACAGGGGTACGACGAACTCTCACGACTACTCCAGTTCAGAGGAGGGCTACCCGCTCACCTTTCGGCTCCTCGATGAACTACGCGCCACCCCTGGATGAACATCCCTTTCTGAGAACAGACTGCTCACGCTCAGCGAGCGAGGTACTTCCGAATGTCATCGGCCACCTGCGCCCGGTTGGCCATCCCGTACTTCTTCAGGATCGCGCTGAGGTGTGTCTTGACTGTGTTCAGGCTGATCCCGAGCTCCGCGGCGAGCTGATCGTTGTCCAGTCCGTCCACCAGCAGAACCGCTACGCCTTGCTGGGCGCGCGTGAGAGTCCGGTAGCGCCGTTCGGGTCCCTCGTCGGTGTCCAGCAGCATTTCGATCAGCTCCGACTGGATCTGCTCGGTGGCCCGGACGATCCGGGTCAGGTGCCCTTGGACCGCCGCGCTGGCTGCCTCCGGCTCGGCCATCGCCTCGCCGGCGATCTCCCGGAGCGAGGCGATCCGGTGAGCCAGGTACTCCATGACGTGATCCGAAGTCAGCAGGTTCGGACCTTCCTCGCCAGCCGGCAACCGCCGCAATGCCTCCCGGTCCTCCACCTCGCGGGTCAGCACCCGCGCCACCACACCGCAGAGCCACTCGAACGCCCGCACGACGTTGTCGTCGTAGCTGTTCGGTTCGTAGCTGTGCATCGAGAGCATCCCGAAGAGCTGGTCCGGTCCACTCTTCGCGGGCCGGAAGATCGGCACGGTCACCGCGTCCTGCGAAATCCTTCCGACATCACCGATCGGCACCCCGCGCCGCAACACCGCGCCGCTGTCGTAGGCCAGCCGGTACGTCTGCCGATGGTTGAGCAGCCAGGCCGTCTGACCGTTCGGGCCGAAGTTGTGCGTGTCGGGATCGATGTACTTCCCACTGTCGTAGGCGTACGGGAAGCGCACCCGGCTGGACCCCTGCAGGAAGCCGACGTAGAAGGTGTCGACCCGGGCGATCTTGCCGGTCACCGCGCGGATGTAGTCGTAAAGGCCGTAGTGGTCGCCGCGAAACAGCGCCTCGATCTTGTGGTACGCCTCGCGCAGGATGATCGCGGTCTCTGCATCGACCCGCAAAGGGGCGGGTCTGTTCTCATCCACGGCGGCACGATCCCCTCATCAGCATCCACCGTGCACTATGCCGCCGTCACGCTCGGTTGCCAAGTGTCAAACGACCGCTCCAGTCATCGAGCCAGCCGGCACCAGCTCGGCTCATCGCCCCAGACCGACAGCGGATCGACGTACGGCCGCAGCAGTGCGGTCAGCTCGGCGTCGTCGTTCCCGCGCAGCTGATCGCATGCGATTCGCCCGTACTACGGGCCGCGGCGTACAGGTCATTCGCCGAAACGTGGCCGTCGGCCAAGAAGCCGACGAGCCGTGAGACGAGGACGAACACCTTGTCCACGAGGTATCGACAACGGCCGCCCACCGACTCTCTCATCCGGCCGGGTGACCTGCGCTCAAACCGGGGCCGTCGAGCCGAACCAGAAGGATTCTCCGACGATCCGGGCCAGCCCGAGCTGGTCGAATCCGTCGCGGCCGCGGGCGGTGAGAACGAGTCCGATAGCGATGTGCGCCATTTCGGTGTGCTTGAACCCGTAGGCCCCGGCCACCGCCCTCGCGAAGCTCACCACCTGGTTGAGCTCGTTCGGTGTGTAGCTCACCGCCGCCGGCCGGAGTCCCTCCACGTCCTCGGCCGAACTCCTCACCACCACCCGCGACCACTCCTCTGATGCCACGATGTCGAGCCCGAGGATCAACCGCTCCCGTTCCCCCATGGAGTCAGGCAAACCCTCGGCAACCGCCAACAACCGCTCAGCGCCCCCGTTGAGTTCCGGCACCTGTGACACCCCTCCCCCGTCCCTAGGCTTCACCCTTCCACGGCCGACCACGCTCCGCTATCGCCCGAGGCATGACATTGAGCTCTCACCCACCTCACCCCAGGAATTAGGTACTTGCGAGTCCCCTAATCAGGTGGCTGCTCCCCAGGCCGGCACCAGGATGAACCGCAGGCTGGTGCAGCCGGTGTGTTGAACAAGGACATCCGATCCCGCATCGGCACTACCGAGCTTGAGAACGGTGATCGGGGTCGTCACCGGACAGTCCTTGCCTAGTTGGGTTCCGAGCGCTTCGCGTCCTTGCTGCGTAAGACTGATCGTCGACCGTTCAGGGGCGGCCAGCACCGCTGGTTCCGCAGTACTGGCGATGACCTTCGCCGGTGGATTGGCCGCCCAGGCGAAGACGCCGACGCCGAGTGCGGCGATCGCCCCGCCGGCCACGATCGTTATCCGGGCAAGCCGCCACAGCCTGGCAAGCTCACGGTAGGAGGAGACGTCGACAAGGTTCTTGGCGATACTGTGAAGCGCCACCACGCGAGCGTTGGCGGTCACGAACTTCTCTCTTCTGTCGTCGTTCGAGAGCTCGGCCAAGTGCGCGGCGTACTTCCGTTCCCGGTCCTCGATCGCCTCGACGTACTCGTCCTTGAGTGCCTTCACATCGGTGCGATTGTCGAGGAGTGTCTCGTCGGTGATCGCATCCCTTGCACCCTTTGGTGGGTCGGTGGCGAGCTCTTTGAGACTGACGGCCGGCGCTGCTGCCGTGTTGATCGTGGCAACGAGGATGATGCCGCTGCCGATCGCCGCGATCGCGGCACCGACTACCGCCGTCCAGAAGCGGTCGCTCCACAGTTGCAGCGCGCCGATGTCGCTCAGTTGCGAGCCCGCGACCAGGACACCCCCGAGTGCGGCCAGGCTGATCGTCAGCCACTTGGCCGTCTCGCGGATCCTTTCCGATGCGGCGTCCAGCGTCGACTGTGCCTCCGCCATCGTGGGGCCCCTACCCGTCGAGCTGAATGACGACAGCGGTGACGTCGTCGCTCTGGGCGTCGGACAGACTCTCCAGGACCGAATCCAACTGGGACAGCGACGGCCCATCGTAGGAGTCGGTCCGGGCAATCACCTTGCCTTCCGCCCAGTCGCTCCGCCAGCCATCGACCTGTTCCAGCAGATACTCGTCGCCGGCCGACATCACCCGGACCCCGAGCAGCGGCCCAACCGGCGTATAACCGGCCGGCCCCGCTGCCGCCCCGCCCCCCGGCTGACCAGCCACCGGCCCCACTCCCGCCGGCGGCGCCCCCGCGTGCACATGCACCACGAGCTTCTTCACCTTGAACACGAACGGATCAACCCCGTTCGTAAAGATGTGCAGATCCTTGCTCATGCTTCCCCCCACAGGAATGTGACCAGGAGTGATCACACAGTGAGAGTGACATACAGTGATCCCGCTGTGAAGCAGTCGACTCTGCCGTTCTGCTGGACGCACTCGCCGGTCGCCCTGCAGCCTTGGGGGATGGAGATCGCGTCGGAACAATCGTCCGGTTCGGGCCAAGGTCCAGAGCCTGCCCAGAAGTCGCTCTACGAGCACGCCGGCGGGTGGAGTGCGCTTCGCGGGTTCGTCGACATCTTCTATACCGACGTACTAGCCGATCCGCTGCTCCAACCGCTGTTCGGCAGCGGCCGGCCAGAGCACGTCGACCACCTCACCGCCTTCGATGCCGAGTCGTTCGGTGGTCCCGACGACTTCAGCCGCAGCGTCGGATTCGCCCAGCTCATCGACGCCCACCGCGGCCTGGCAATCGCAGAACCCCAACGCGTCCGCTTCGTCGAGCTCTACCTGGCAGCAGCCGACAAGGCGGGCCTACCTGCCGACCACGCCTTCCGAACTGCCCTGAGGGAGCACGTCGAGTTCGGCTCCAGAGTCGCAGTACAGAACTCCCACGCCCAAACCGAAGCCGACCTGCACCCCCTCCGCGAAGTCCCCCACTGGCACTGGCCGGACTCCTGACCAGCCAGACGGCGGCGTCATCGAAGCCTGGACTGGCCACCGCGGCGGCGCGGCGCCGACCGTAGCCGATCGGCGTGAGGCTGTCGTGTACTACGCGGAACACGACACCTACCTGCCGCCCGACGACATGCTCTCTCCTCGAAGATAGGCACTATGAAACGACCAGAGCAGGCCGGACCACCCCGTGAGTACACCGGTCCTCGGTTCGAGTACAAGGTCTTCCAGAAGATGACCCTCCTCAAGAGCGAGCGCAAGCTCAACGAGCTGGGCGAGGAGGGCTGGGAGCTGGTCGCGATTCAGAACGACACCAGCTTTGGCGGCGGTGGAGCCAACTACGTCTTCAAGAGGGAGTACCGGTGAAGGGCTGACGGGATTCGCCCCCTGGCCTCCCTCCCTGCGGACTCGGAGCGGCACGGTCAGGAGTGGTTGTCACCTCCTCGAACTCCATCGCAATGATCGGCGTCTGACTGGCCGTTGGCGGACTCACCCGGGCCCGGTGAGCCCGGGTGATCGCCTTGCATGCCTCGCTCTGGAAGGGCCGCACTTCGACCCTGCCTTTGTCCCGGCACGCCTTTGGAGGCATGCTTCAGGGCGCCGTCTCGCGTGGCAGGCCGTGCGCGGGTAGCAGGTCCTGCATCAACGTGATTTCTCTAGGTCAGGCCGTCGGAACGGGAAGAACTCGCGCACGTCTTGCGCACAGCGGCAGGCGACCGCGACCTTTGCGGCCCACTCCAGGGCCGCCTCCCAGGTGGGTACATCGACAACGAAGACGCCGCCGATGAGCTCCTTGCTCTCCGGGTACGGGCCATCGGTGATCATCCCGTCGGTCGCCACAACGGCGTGCTTCGCGCCGTAGTCCAGCCCGCCGCTGAAGACGAACACGCCTGCATCCTTGGCCTCCTGGACCACAGCGTGGGCGTCCTCGGCCACGTCAGGCAGGTCCTCTTCGGGGAAGTCCATCGCACCGTCTTCGAACGAGATCAGGTACCACGTCATCTCATCACTCCTTGTCCCGGCGGCCTCCTTCCGGCCGCGCCTCTCACCTCTGCTACGAACGCCTCACTCCGGATCCGACAGGTTGCCGGAAGAATTCTGACAGCGACCGGTCTATGAGGGTTACGCGTCAAACCGCGCGGGCAGTCCTCCGGCATCGCGCCGATAGCTGCCGACCTCAGGTTGGCCGGTAGGGGTCACGGGTCGAGCTTGCTCGATCGCGCAGCGACGCCGAAGGCGCCCTTGAGGCATGTCGAGTCGTACCGCATTTCCCATGATTGCTAGCGGGGCGGCGCGGGAGCCCTACGGTCAGACGGCAGACGACCTGAGCTACGGACGGACCGGCCACAACCGACACAGCGGCACCGGCGGAGACGAGCCCGACGACAGCCCCGACCGACACCGAACCCAACGTGGCGAAGGTCGGTGCGACGCAATGGTTCACGTACAGCGACGGCCTGAAGGCCCAGGTCACCAGCCTCAAGCGGTTCCGTATCAGCCAGTACGCAGCCGGTGGAAAGCCGGGCGATATCGGAGTCATCGTGACAGTCACCTTGCAGAAAAGCGCATCCAGCACCTTCGACACGAGCCGGGCCGAGGTGATCGCGAGCGGAGCCAATGGCGACCAGGCGGACACGGTCTTCGACTCGGACCAGAACCTGGCCGGAGGCTTCTAGGGTTCGATCCCGCCCGGCAAGAAGAAGACCGCCCGGTATGGCTTCGCGATCCCGAAGGCCAACATCGGCTCGACGCTGCAGATCGAGATCGCACCCGGATGGGACTACGACGGCAGCCACTTCGAGGGCAAGGTCTCGGCTTGACGAACCCGCTGACAGAACTTCCTCGAACTTTGTGCACGAACTGAGTACCGGCAGGCGAGTGGACACTCAGGCTGTACGGCTCCGGGGAGTGAACGTTGCTCCCCGGAGCGACTGCTGCTTTGCACGCAGATGTTCAGCTGTACTTGTTGCGATCGATGCAGTTCAGGAAGTTGGCCTCAGTCAGCCGGGTGTTCCAAATCCGCTGCGAACGATCGCTGGGCCGGAGCTCGTAGGTATTCTCTCCGGCCACATACCAGGAGAAGGTCTCGACCTTGGCCGTCCCCAGCGACAGGACCTCATCGACCGCGGGGACCAGGTCGCTGTCCAGCGATGCGAGGATGACCAGATCGGCATCGTCGCGTAGTGCATGCCGCACGAGGGCGAGGGCGCACAGTACGTCGACGCCCTTCTCCGACGGAGGCCCGACCGGAATCTTGATCCCGGTGACCGGATCGCGAACCGGACGCCCGCCGCTGTCGTACTGGTACCGGTACTTCAGAGGTCGAAGCGTCACCCTTACGCGCTTGTCACGCTCCCAGTGGGCCTTCTGAGCTTGATTCCGCGCGTACGCCCTCGGCTCGTGGTCCGGACTCGGCTCGCCGCGAAAGGCGTCCACGGATTTCAGCACGGCACAGGGGTGATCGAGCCGCTGTCGCGCGTTGCGGACCTGCAGAAGCTGCTGAGCGAAGAACAACGGATCGACAAGTGCGTCGTGCTTCGGTCCGTATTTGGTCGCCTGGAAGCGTTGATGGCCGGTCAGGTGGACGTTCTGATAGTCGATCACCACGACGGCACGCAGGTCTTGCATCCGGCCCCCCGAAAGAAAAAGCCCCACCAGTCCCGGAGGACGGTGGGGAGCTAGAGCGCAATAATGACACGCCTGCCCAGCAGAGGCAACTTGGCCAGCCGACCGTGAAACACAGCGACACAGAAGCAACATAGCCATGCAAGAGGCCGGGCTCCCGAGGTGGGAGACCGGCCTGTTGCACCACCTGAAGACAGCTAGATCGATCCTGCGGGAGGAACGGATCCAGATGCGCCCACGGGGCTCTCGCCCGAGCAGGAAGTGGAGGCTGGAGGGCTATATGGCACGGGCCTGTCACTCAAGCGGGTGGGTGAGCGACTTGGCCCCGTAGGCGGCGCGGGCCGCGGTCACCGTCTCGAGGTTCGCATCGACCCAGTCCGCGATGTTGTAGAGGGCGACGTTCAGAGTCCGCCCGGCCTCGGTCAGCTTGTACTCGACCTTGGGCGGGGCGGACGGATACACCGTCCGGGTGATCAGCCCGTCTCGTTCGAGACCACGCAGGCTCGCGCTCAGCATTCGCTGCGTGACCGGCGCGACCGCCCGGCGCAGCTCGTTGAACCGGAGCGGACCATTGCCGAGCACCTGCAGCACGAGCACCGGCCATCTCTGACCGAGCAACCCCAGCATCGACCGGATCAGCTCACACCGCTCCGGCCTCTCAGGCACGCCGTCGACTGTCCACGCGGCCGGCTGCCCGGGCACGGCCACCTTCATCAATGTCGGTTCCTTCCGTGGTACCAGGTAGCGGAAAAGTGCGTTCTTGCCACCCAGTGTCACCGGCGGCAGGCTGATGGGTGACCCATCTCAACCCAATCAATGAGTGGTGACCGCATGAGCTTTCCCTGGTCCGACCTTCCGCACGAAGATCCGGCCTGGTTCAAGCCCGGCGCGTTCTATGTGCCCTCTGGCCAGGGCCCGACCGTCTGGGCGGCCGGTGACGTCTACACCATCAAGGCCACCGGTGCGCAGACGAACGGCGGACTCGGCTTGATCGAGGCGACCGTGCCGGCCGGCAGCGGGCCGCCGCCGCACGCGCATCCGAACGAGGAGGAGGCCTTCTACCTGCTGTCCGGCGAGCTGGAGTTCCTGGACGGTGACACCACCTTCCTCGCCGTCGCCGGCGACTTCATCCACATTCCCCGCGGCGTCCGGCACCGCTTCCACAACGTCGGCAACCACGCAGCGAGGATGCTCTTCATATTCACCCCGCCCGGGATGGAGCAGATCATCGCCGACCAGGCCGAGCCGGCCAGGCCCGGTGAACCCGTCCCGGGTGTGGACGACGAGGAATGGCTCCGTCGCTTGCCCATCATCAACGCCCTGGGTCAAGGGATCCAGCTACCCGACCCAGACATGTGAAGTCGCGTTCATCGTTCACCTGCAGGGAGTTCGAAGGTGACACCGGTCAACTGCTCGGACTGGGTCCACAGCCGCGCGGCCAGTTCGCGATTCCCGCTGATTTGTGGCGGTGACGCTACGACCGGTCGGCCGAAGATGCCGTACTTCGGTCCGTAGTACTGACCGCCGAGCGCATCCGGGTCGGTGGCCGCGCGCACTGCCGGCCGCGCGCCACGATCCTTTCCCTGGAGCGGCAACGGCAACCGGACCCTAGGCGCCCGGTTGATCCCGGGTCGAGCCGGACTGAACATGTTCAGACCGAGGCCAGGATGTGCCGCGATGGCGCGAACGTCCACTCCGGACGCCCGCAATCTGCGATCGAGCTCGAAGGCGAAGAGCAGGACGGCGTGTTTGGACTGTGCGTACGCCTTCTGCTGCGTGTAGGACTGCTCGCTCTGCAGGTCTTCAGGGTCGAACTTGGCCAGCTTGGTCGTGAGGCTGCTGACGAGGACCACTCGGCTGCCTGGCGTGGCGGCGAGGATCGGCATGGTCTGTGCCGCGAGCGCGAAGTGTCCGAGATGATTGGTGCCCACGACGAGTTCGAAGCCCTGGCGGGTGGTCCGGCGTTGCTTTCCGGCGGTGATGCCGGCGTTGTGGATCAGCCCATCCAGGCGGTCCTGTTTGGACAATTCGGCTGCAGCCGTGGCGACCGAGTCCAGGTCGGCGAGATCGAGCGGCAGGGTAGCGGCGACTGCTTTGCCGGTTTGGCTACGGATCGCGTCGGCGGCGGCCCGTGCACGGTCAGCGTTCCTGGCGAGGATCACGACCTTGGCGCCCGCGACGGTCAACTGTTCGGAGATGAAGTAACCGATTCCGGCGTTGCCGCCGGTGACCGCGTAGGTGCGGCCGGTCAGGTCGGGCGGCGATTTCCAGGTCATAACAGTGCCCATCTTTCGGAAGCCGATCTTTCGGGTGTCCTGAGTGAGCGTCGAGAGCGGCGGTCAGGGATTCTAGGCGGGAGACAGCCGGAGGATCGGCAGCACGCGGTCCGTCTTGGCTTGGTAGCCGGCATAGCGTGGCTGGCTTTCGATGATCCGCTGCCACGCCGCCTCGCGAGCTTCCCCGTCCAGTTGCTCAGCGGTCACCCGGAAGTGATCACCGGCCACCTCGATCCAGACCTGATCGGGATGCGCCGCCAGGTTGTGATACCAGCTGGGGTTGCGCGCTGACCCACCTAACGATGCGACAACCAGCCAGCTGCCGTCACGGTCTGGAAAGCGGGCCAGTGGGTTCTGCCGTTTCTGCCCCGTTTTGACACCGACGGTCGTCAGGTACAGCACGTCCATGCCCATGAACTTGTCACCGTTGCGTCGATGAGACTTGACCATCGTGCGGCTGATGAACCGCGTGAACGCGTTTGACCGAGACGGAGCACGGGATCCGCGGGTCCCGCTCGGGGTCTTTTCAAAGCTCATGGTGAGTGTCTCTCGATCGCTGGCTGATTCGGGTTCAGCGTCCTTGGCGTGGCCCTCGATCGCATCCGCCAGTGGACAGTCCTAGCGCTAGCCGAGTGGTGCGCATTGAAGCGTCGGGCAACACCCTGCCAGCGCGTCGGCCACAGACCGGTGATGACCCGCGGTGCGCCGAGAGGGATGCCGGCTGCGACTAGGACTTCGCGATGGCCGTGGGGTCGCTGGCAAGCACGTTGCCGAGCTGCTTGCGGGAGCTGATGCCTAGCTTGGTGAAGACTTTGCGCAGGTGATACTGGACCGTTCGCGGGCTGATGAACAGCCGGGTACCGATCTCCGGGTTCGACAGTCCGTCGCGGGCGAGCCGCGCGATCTGGGCCTCCTGTGCGGTGAGTTCGCCGGCAGTCTCCACCGTGCGCCTGCGGACGGTCTCGCCCGTCGCCAGCAGCTCGCGACCGGCGCGATCGGCGAACCCTTGTGCGCCCATCGAGGTGAACAATTCGTGGGCCGTACGCAGCTGTGCGCGTGCGTCGACCCGGCGGCTCTCGCGTCGCAGCCATTCGCCGTAGAGGAGGTGCGTGCGGGCGAGCTCTAGCCGCACCCGGGTGCGGCTGAGCCTCTCGATCGCCTCGCGGTAGAGACTCTCGGCGGGTTCGGCTTCACTCAAGAGGGCACGCGTACGCGCTTCGACACCAAGAGCCCAGTCCGTTCGGCTGGGGTGGGTCACCTCAACCAGCCGCCGATGAGCATCGGCTGCTATCTCGTGCTTGCCGGTGCGCGTTGCGGCCTCGACCAGCTCGCCCAACGCCAGGTACGACGTACCAATGTCCAGCGGATAGTCGGTGGCCTGTTGCGCTGCGTCCAGTGCCCACTCATAGCGGCCGAGCCCGTTGTACAGCACGGCTCTCGCCCACGCGGTGGTAGTTACGCCGACCCCTACACCACGCCGCTCGATGTCCTTGCGATTGGTCTCGACAAGTGCGGAGGCTTCGGCTTCGCGGCCGCGGACTGCGGCGAGAAAGAGGGCGCCGTACGGCGCGAGGTTGCTTCCCGTCGCCTCCGTCGCCGCCCGCAGCTCGTCGGTCAGGGTGGCTGCCACAGTCAGCTCGCCCGCGAACAGTTGACTCAAGATTCGCGATGTCAGAGCGAGGGGAAGTTCGCTGAGTGCACCGGTCTCGCGGGCGAGTTGGACGTGACGGGCGGTCAACACGCCCCAGTCCTCGTCATCCCACACGTGCAAGGCAGTGATTCCGGCCAGCCACAGCCAGCGAAGTTCCTCCGCTGCGGACATGTCGGCGCCGAAAAGCGTCAGCGCCCGTTGCAGAATGGGCAGTCCAGCCGCATAGCCGTCACAAAAGTGCGCTGCCAACCCGTCAAGGAACAGGTCGGGCGCGCACGGCGGGTGCGACGGCGGCGGAGCCGCTCGCGCGGCCAACGCCACGTCCGGTACCCCGCCGCCGGGGCTGGAAAGGCGGCCTGCAAAGGTCACGGCCGCAAGAGTCTGCAGGTAGGTCTCGCGAGCAAGGCTGACATCGAGTGGTTCGAGCCGCTTTGCCGCTTCGAGCAGCAGGTGCGGAGCCTCGCTGCCACGGCCCGAGGCAAACGCGATCTGGCCGCGCAGTAGGTCCGTCTTCGCCCGCTCCAACTCCGTGAGAGAGCCGCCTTCCGCCATGGCCAGCATCTTCAGCGCGTCGTCCGGGGCACCCGCGAGATGCTTGGCCCTGGCGGCTGCGAGCGCGCGGCGTCCCAGGTTCGCCTGGTCGAGCGTCAGTTCGGCGGAGCGTTCCAGGAAGGCGGCCGCTGCGGCCAGGCCGCCGCGTGCTTGGGCCCGTGCGGCGGAGCTTTCGAGTTCGTCGGCGATGGTTTCGTCGGGTCCCGGTGTTGCTTGGGCTCGGTGCCAGGCGCGGCGGTCCGGATCGACCTGTGGCTCGGTGGCCTGGGCCAGGGCGCGGTGGACGTCGTGCCTGTCCTGGACAGTGGCTGACCGGTAGGCGGCCGAGCGGACCAACGGGTGGCGGAAGCGCACCCGGGCGCCGAACTCGAGCATGCCTGCCTGGGCTGCCGGTGTCGCGGCCTCAGTCGGGATGTTGAGTCGCCTGGCGGCTCGCCATACCAGCAGTGGGTCGCCAAGGGGGTCGGCGGCCGCGAGAAGCAGGAGCCGCCGGGTCTGGACTGGCAGTGCGTCGATTCGGCGCCGGAAGCTGTCCTCGATCCCGGTCGAGATCGGCATCCCGGCGGGAAGCCCGAACCCGCCGGCCAGCTCGGCCGGGGTCAGTTCTTCGGTCAGTCCCAGTATCGCCAGCGGGACGCCGCGGGTCTCGCTCACGATCTGGTCCCGGACCCGCGGGTCCAGCGGCGCGGTGAGTACCGAGTCCAGCAGCGCGCCTGCGTCGGCCTCGTTCAGTGCCTGGACGGTAAGTTCGGGCAACCCGGCGAATTCGTCGCTGGGGGTGCGCGCGGCGAAGACCACGCCGACCGATTCCGCCTCCAGGCGGCGCGCGGCAAAGGTCAGGACCTGCGTGGAGGCGCTATCGAGCCACTGCTCGTCGTCCACCACACAGATCAGCGGCTGCTCCTCAGCAGCCGCAGCCAGCAGTCCGAGCACTGCCAGGCCGAGCAGGAACCGGTCTGGTGCCGGACCGGAGCTGATCCCGAACGCCGTCCGCAGTGCATCGGCCTGCGGTACCGGCAGACCGTCGAGCCGTTCCAGCATCGGCGCCACCAGTTGGTGCAGGCCGGCGAAGGCTAGCTCCATCTCAGACTGGACACCGGTGGCCCGGGCCACCGAACAGCCTGCCGCCTGCTCCACGAGGTAGTCCAGCAGCGCCGTCTTGCCCACGCCCGGCTCGCCACGCACCACCAATACCCGGCTCTCACCGGCACGAACAGTGCCGACCAACCGGTCGAGAACGTCACACTCCGCACGCCGGCCCATGAGCCCCGACGCGCGCCAACGGATGGGGGAAAGTGTGGTCATCGTCAACCCGACGCTACACGCCGCGGCGTTGCGATCGTGAGTGCGTGATGGGCCAAAGCAGAAGGCCGGTCTCATCCGAGACCGGCCGTTGTACTGGGTGGAGCTGAGGGGATTCGAACCCCTGGCCTCCTCGTTGCGAACGAGGCGCGCTACCAACTGCGCCACAGCCCCAGGATGCCGCGTTGGTGCCTTGCGACCGCGAAACTCTAACACGCAGATGGTCGCTGTCCGAAACCGGGAGGTCAGTCACCTACCGCGCGGCGGATCTCGGGTTCTTCCGCCTCGATAGCGGGCTCTGGTACTGCGCGGGCCGCTTCTGGTTCGGGGTCGGCGGTGCGGGCTGAGGAGAAGACTTCGGGGCCGGACAGGCTGATGGTGCGGACTGTCCGGTCGGGGGCCTTTTCCTTCATCACGTACGTCGGGAGCGTCACGGGCACCGGGTCCCACAGGCCCTCGGTGGCGACCGCGGGCTTGGGCTCGACCACTGGCTCGGGGGCCACCGGGAGCTTCACCTCGACCGTCAGCTCGTGGTCAGGGGACAAAGGTGCAGTAGCCGGTCCGCTCTCGTGGCGCGCCTCGGCACGCGCCCTGCGCTCAGCGGCCAAGGCAGCACGTTCACGTGCCTGGCGACGGAGCTGGACGCGGGTCAGTATGACGAACGCGACGATCAGGGTGGACGGGATCGCGACGGTCCACCACAGCAGCATTCCCAGGCCGGCCAATGCGATGACCGACAGGAGCGAAAGGGTCAGGATCGACAGCACCCGCCGGCGGCGCATCGCAGCCACCCGGCGGGCCCGGTTCGGGACATACTGCTTTGGCGGCGACGGGTCGGTCACCAAAGCCGACTCTGAACCAGCAGGCCGCACGGCATACCGCGAGCGCGACTGCACGTCGCTCTGACGTGAGAGAACGCGCGCAGCCGACGACGAGTACTTCTCCGCCGAGCGGCGCTGATTCACCTCGTCATTGCGCTTCAGCATCATCGGGACGAGGTAGGCAGCCCACGCGGCGACGATCGCCACATAGATCAGCCCTGTCGTCCCCATGCGACGACGCTAAGACCATTGACGGTTCAGGTGGGGCATGTGGGCCGGTGTGTCGCAAGAAGACTCGTGTGACTGGTGTGAATAAGCACGCAGCGTGATCAGAGCAGTCGGGCAACCAACCCCGGTCCGACTTCCTCCACGTTCAGAGCGAAGATACGGTGGTCGCGCCACTGCCCATCGATGTGCAGGAAGCGCGGCCGTTCGCCTTCGTAGCGGAAGCCGAGCTTCTCCACCACCCGCAGACTCGCCTTGTTCTCCGGACGGATCGCGACCTCGATGCGGTGCAGGCCGAGCGTGAACCAGCAGTGATCCGCGGCAAGGGCGACAGCGATCGGAACGATGCCGCGCCCGGCGTACTGCTCGTCCACCCAATAGCCGAGGTTCGCCCAGCGCGCTGAGCCATAGGTGATGCCCGAGACGGTCAACTGCCCGACGAGCGGCCACTTGGACCGCCCACCCGCGGCAGCCCCGCCGTACGTGATGACGAAAGGGAGCATCCGCCCGTACCGTGCCTGGCGGTTCCAGTCACGCGCCATCGCCCGGAATGTGCGCGCGCCGTCTTCGGCGCCGGGCGGCTGCGTCGCGTCCCACGGGCGGAGCCAACTGATGTTGCGTTGGCGGGCGGCACTCCACTCGCCGCCATCGCCGGCGCGCAGCGGCCTCAGGCCGACCAACCCGTGTCTGAGTTCCACGGGCCAGTGCACGACTGCCATCAGTCCTGGTCCGTCCGCGGGTGATCGCCGCCTCGCACCTGATCGATCGCGTGCCGCAGCACCGGTTCGAGCACGGTCAGTCCGTCCTTCACCCCACCGCGAGAACCAGGCAGGTTCACGATGACCGTCTTGCCCGCCACACCGGCCAATCCACGCGACAACGAGGCAGTGGCGACGCCCTTCGAGACACCGTAGGCACGGATGGCCTCAGCGATACCAGGGATCTCCGTCTCGAGCACTGCCGCGGTGCGTTCGGGTGTCTCGTCCGTTGGTGAGATGCCGGTGCCGCCTGTGGTCACCACCACGTCGTACGACGCCGCAACCGCCGCGACGAGAGCCTCGCCGACCGGAGCACCATCGGGCACCACCTGCGGACCGTCGACCGAGAAACCCCAGGCAGCCAGCCGTTCGGCGATCAGCGGCCCGGTCGTATCCGAGTAGATCCCGGCGGCGGCTCGGTTCGAAACGCTGATGACGAGCGCCTTCACGGGCGTTCCCAGTATCCGGTCTTGCCACCTTCTTTGGACTCCACGCGGACATCGGTGATCACGGCTGCCGGGTCGAGTGCCTTCACCATGTCGATGACGGCCAGGCCGGCGACGGTGACGGCGGTCAGGGCCTCCATCTCGACACCGGTGCGGTCCGTCGTCTTCACCGCGGCAACAATCAGTACTGCGTCGTCCGCCACCTCGAGGTCGAGCTTGACCCCGGTGATCGCGATCGGGTGGCACAGCGGGATCAGGTCGGGCGTCCGCTTCGCCCCCATGATCCCGGCGATCCGGGCAACGGCCAGCGCGTCACCCTTCGGCACTCCCTCACCGCGCAGCGCGGCGACCACCTCGGCCGAGACCAGAACCTTGCCCGAGGCAACGGCTCGGCGGGCCCCTGCCTCCTTGCCGGACACGTCGACCATCCGTGCGGCGCCGGTGGCGTCCACATGGGTCAGCCCACCCGCAGGTTCCGTCATCCGGTCTCCTCGTCCAGCAGCCAGAGCTCCGCTTGCTCGCCGGCCCGGACGGAGGTGACGTCTTCGGGCACCACGATCAGTGCGTTGGATCGGCTCAACCCGCCGAGCAGGTGTGAACCGTGGCCGCCGACTGTACTGGCCATCCACCCCTGGTCGCCGGGGGTGGCCGCTGCGCGGACGAACTGCCGTCGACCGGCAGGCGAGGAGAACCCGTTCAGCATCACCCCCGGCACCGGCGTACGGCGGTAGGGCATCGCTCCCATCAGCTTGCGCAGCGCGGGGCGGATGAAGACCTCGAAGGACACGTACGCCGAGACCGGGTTGCCCGGCAGCGTGAAGATCGGGACCTCGTCCTCGCCCATCACGCCGAAACCCTGCGGCTTGCCCGGCTGCATCGCGACCTCCGGGAAGTCGACCGTGCCGAGCTTGGACAAGACCTCCTTGACCACGTCGTACGCGCCCTTGCTCACGCCGCCCGACGTGATCACCAGGTCGGCCCGGACGAGCTGGTCCGACAGCGTGTCCATGATCTTCTTCGGATCGTCGTCCACGATGCCGACCCGGTACACCACTGCCCCGGCCTCGCGAGCCGCGGCCGCGAGCGTGTAGCTGTTGGAGTCGTAGATCTGCCCCTCGCCCAGGCGCGTGCCCGGTTCGCGAAGCTCGGCGCCGGTCGACACGACGACCACTCGCGGTCGCGGCCGGACCGTGACCCTCGCTCGCCCGACAGCCGCCAGTACTGCGATCTGCCGCGGGCCGAGCACGGTATCGGAATCCATCACCTGGTCACCCGCGCGCAGATCCTCGCCAGCACGGCGTACCGAAGCCCCCACCGCAGGCTGCTGCGTGATCCGGACCGAGGCGGTTCCGCCATCCGTCCACTCGACCGGTACGACGCTGTCGGCGCCGCGGGGCATCGGCGCGCCTGTCATGATCCGCACACAGGTCCCCGGCGTCACCACGATGTGCTCGCTCCGCCCGGCGGCGATCTCGCCGACCACGGGCAGAGTGACGGGCTTGTCCTGCGCAGCACCGGCCAGATCCGCGGCCTGTACGGCGTACCCGTCCATCGCCGAGTTGTCGAAGCCCGGCAGGCTCACGGGCGAGACGACATCCTCACAGAGCACCAGCCCGAGCGCCTCCATCAACGGCTGCTCGAACGGCGGCAGCGGCTTCACCCTGCCGAGTACTACTTCCAGATGCTCGTCAACACTGCGTCTCACCCGGTTGATCCTAGTGTGACGCCTCCGGATGGGCGCCCCAGACCATCCGAACGTCGGGGGCGCGCTCCTCGTTCGAGGCTCCGTCGGTACGGCGGACCTCCGCGAACCCACGGCGGCGGTAGAACGCCTGCGCCCGGGTGTTGCTCTGGAACGTCCACAGCGCCAGCCCGCCCGGCCGGAGGTCCTTCGCCAGTTCGACCAGCGTCGAGCCGACCCCTTGGCCGGCCGCGTCCGGGTCGACGTACAGCTGGTCGAGGTCGTCGCCGTCCAGCGTGAGCACGGCCACGATCCGCCCGTCGTCCAGCGCGACCCAGCTCTGCCCGTCCGGCAGCAGCACGTCGGCGAACCACTTCCGCACCTTCGCCTCGGTGTGGATCGCCGGCGGAAGCTGGGAGCCCACCGCATGCCGGGACCTCCACCAGACCGCGGCAGCCTCGTCCGTGTCGTACGGCTCGAGCGGCCGGATCAGCAGGTCATCCACGCAGCTCGGCCTCGTCGGGGATCTGCCGCTGCTCCCCCGGCGCCGCCTCCACCTCGACGTCGCCGATGATCACCACGTCCTTGCCGAAGGCAACATCACCCCGGACCTCGAGCCGCTCGGCCCGCACCAGCGACGGCGGCCCCGCCGGGAACCGCGTCTCGAAGTCGGCCAGGATCTTGAAGAACTCCGGGTCGAGATCGACATACGGCTCGTCGCCCTCGTGCGTGGTGGTCAGGTCGCCGGCATCGTCCAGCTCGTAGACATCCGAGCGGAGCACCAGCAGGTCGTTCGTGGTCTTCACCGGCTTGAACCGGCTCCGGTCCACGATCACGGCCTGGGACCCCTCGAATGTCTCGATCGCGGTGCCCATCCCGGTTTCGAGCTGGATCACCTCCGGCGAGCTCGAGTCAGCCGGATCGACGGTTTTCTTGTTCACGATGATCGGCAGCCCGAGGATGCCGTCGTGCCCGTCCATCAGCTCGGCCAGCCTGTCGAGGTCGATCCAGAGGTTGTTCGTGTTGAAGGTCGTGTGCAGCTTGATGTCCTGGAACGACTCGGTGTCCTCGGGCGCGACCTGCGCGCTGTCTCGCAGGATCAGCCGGCCGTCGGACTTGCGGATCGCGACGTGTCCGCCCTTGCGGTCCGACCTGGTCCGGCGGCAGACCTCCATCCCGAACGGCACGTCGTGCTCGGCCATCCAGGCGGCGATCCGCCCGTCCGGGGTGGCGCCGAGGTTGTCGGCGTTGGAGATGAACGCGTGCCGGAAACCCTGCTCGCGCAAGGCGTCGAGCGTGCCGGAGGCGACCAGCGCGGTGAAGAGGTCGCCGTGGCCGGGCGGGCACCAGGCCAGCTCGGGGTCGTCGGGCCACTCGGCCGGAGTCAGGTCGTCGGCGAACAGCTTGGGCTCCATGTTCTGCAGGAAGTCCAGCGGCAGCCCCTCGACCTCGAGGTCGGGGTAGCGACTGAGCACAGCGAGCGACTCGGCCCGGGTGCGGAACGAGTTCATCAGGACCAGCGGCAGCGGGACGTCGTACGTCTCGCGGGTGCTGAGGATCTGCCGGGCGATGATGTCGAGGAAGCTCAGCCCGTCCTTGACCGGAAGCGCCGACTTCGGCCCGGTCACCCCCATCGAGGTGCCGAGGCCGCCGTTGAGCTTGATCACCACGGTCTCGGCCAGGCCGGCCCGCATCGCGTCCGCGTCGGTGTCGAGGTTTTCGAGGTGAGGAAGATCACCTGCCGGTTCGATGTCGGACTCGTGGATCGTGCCCCGCTGGCCCGACTCGAGCAACCGGTAGTAGTGCGAGAAGACCTTGATCGCCACGTCGGCCGCACCGGCCGCGCGCATCTTCTCCTGTGCCTGTCGAAGACCTGCCTCACTCATGCATCAACCCTAGGGGACGCGTTGTAACCGCGGCATTTCGCCATCCGTACCATCTGGCTGTGTTCTCCTCCAAGACGGCCGCGCGCCAGTCGTTGCTTGCAGCCCGGAACAAATCCGCCGCCGGGACGGGGCTGCTGGACGTCGCGCGCTCGTTGCATGAGGTGCAGGTAGCCCGAAGGATCGCCTTGTATGTATCGATGGGCCCGGAACCGCAGACCGGCTCACTGATCGACTGGCTGCTGGCGTCCGGCCACGAGGTGCTGCTGCCGATCCTGTACGCCGACAACGACCTGGGCTGGGGTATCGCCCCCGGCGCGGCCGATCTGGTCCCCGGCCGCCTCGGGCTGTCGGAACCACCCGTGGACCTCGGGCCCGACACGATCGCCACCGCCGACCTGGTGATCTGCCCGGCCTTGGCGGTCGACCTCAACGGAGTACGGCTGGGGCGTGGTGGCGGTTCGTATGATCGCGCTCTCGCCAGGGTCGCCCCCGGTACGCCGATCTGGGCGGCGGTCTACGACACCGAGATCCTCGACGAGCTCCCCGCCGCTCCCCACGATCACCCGGTCCAAGCAGCCCTCACGCCCACCCGGTTAATTCACCTCAGCTAGAGGCACCGGTCTGGCAGGCTAACTCCCAGGCTTCGTCAAGGTCAGCGTGTGTTTGCGGGTTGACTCGACCGCACCCTTGGTGAACGCCCAGGGCAACGTCTGCCCCTTCACCCACAGGTCGGTCTGGTCGGTGTAGTTCGACGAGAACGCGTGGCCGGAGACGCCGGTGAGGTTGATCCACCGTGACTTGTCGAAGTCGGACAGGTCGACGACCATCCGCATCGACGGGGTCGCGGTGACGGTGTAGCCCTTGGACGCGTCCCAGCCGGTCGCGTCGACGGTGGACGAACCGCCGCCCAGCTCGTACGGGCCGCGGTTGAACAGCTTGTCGACCAGGCCGATACCGGACTTGCCCAGCGTCTGGTTCGTCAGAGTGAGCTTGTGCAGCCTGCCCCACTGCCAGTTGGAAGGTTCGCGCGCCATCTTCGTGGTGATCTCGGCCCGCGCGTTGACGAGTGCCTCGCGCAGGATGTCGTCGCGGGTCTCCCGCTGCGGCGTACCCAGGTCGTCCCACCAGCCGTTGTTCGGCTGCACGACCAGGTTGCGCATCACCTCGAACCAACGCGACCCGCCGTCCGGCCAGGCCGACTCCGGCAACTGGTCGTGGAAGGTGAGCGACAGCAGGTTGCGCCAGACGACGTTGAAGTACGCCGCGGGGGCCGAGTCCGCCGGCTGGGTGAAGTCCCAGCCGCGCAGGATGTCCTGGCCCTGCTTGTCGAAGCTGTCGGTGATGCCGATCCGGAGCAGGTACGGCACGAGCATCTCGGCGTTGCGGTTCTTCGTGTCCAGCTGGATGGCCGCCATCGAGTTCACGTCGAGCTTGCCCGCCGCACGGATCCGGTCGAGGATCTGCTGGGACCGGTAGCCGTAGTCCCACTCGTTGGTCAACTGGTACTTGTACGACTTCGGCACCACGGCCTGGTTCGCCGTCACGATGATCCCGTCGGCCGGATCGAACTCCGTCGGCATCGCCTCGAACGGGATGTAGCTGGTCCACTCGTACTTCGGGTCCCAGCCGGGCACGGGCATGTTGCCGGTGTTGCCGGCCCGTCGGATCGGAACCCGGCCGGGAGCCTGGTAGCCGATGTGACCCTCGCGGTCGGCGTACACCAGGTTCTGCGACGGCACCTCGAACATGCTCGCCGCGGTGCGGAAGGCGGCCCAACTCTGGGCGCGGTCGATCGCGAAGAGCGCGTCCGCCGTCCGGCCTGGGGTCAGCGCGGTCCAGCGCAGCGCCACGCCGTACGGCACCGGGCTCTTGCCCTTGGCGGCGAGCTCACCGGTCTGTTTCTCGTCGGCGCCGACATCGGAGATGAGCGGACCGTGCCGGGTCTCCCGGACGATGATCTTCTCGTCCTGCTTCTGGCCGGCGACCTTGAAGGTCTCGGTGCGCATCTTCAGCGGCTCGATCTTGCCGTTGTAGAGCGCACCGTTGCCGTCCAGCCGCTCGAGGTAGAGGTCCATCACGTCGGGGTTGAGGTTGGTGAAGCCCCAGGAGATCGCGCTGTTGTGGCCGATCACCACGCCCGGCAGGCCGGAGAAGCTGAAGCCGGACACGTCGAACGGGCACTGCGGGTTGAACTTGTTGCAGTGCAACCCGACCTGGGTCCAGATCCCCGGCATGGTGGCGCCCAGATGCGGGTCGTTCGCGAGCAGCGGCTTGCCGCTGGTGGTGTGCTCGCCGGACACGACCCAGGAGTTCGACCCGATGCCGTCGCCGCGGCCGAGCAGTTCAGGCAGTCCCTTGGCCACCTTGTCGACGGTGTCGAGCGACTTCAGGAAGTCTTTCGTCAACATCGGCCGACGTGCCTGGTTGTCCGGCGACGCGGAGGTGAATTTGCCGTCCGCAGCGACCGAGCCGGTCGGCAGGATCGGCTCGTTCCGGTCGTACGGGTACGCCGGGTAGAGGCTGTTGATGCTGCGCGCCGACTGAGTCGCAGCCAGCTTGGTGCGGGTGATCTCCTCGTCCATGTTGCCGCCGAGGTCCCACGCCATCGCCTTCAGCCACGCCAGCGAGTCGGCCGCGGTCCACGGCTCCGGGTGGTACTCCGTGCCCTTGAGCGACAGTACGGCGTACTCGAGGCTGAGGCCGGATCCCGAGTGCTGGTCCAGGTAGGTGTTCACGCCGCGCGCGTAGTCGTCGAGGTACTGCCGGGTGGACGGGCTGAGCAGACCCAACTCCTTCTCCGCGACCCGGCGCCAGCCCATCGTGCGGACGAACTTGTCCGTCTCCAGCGCGTCCTTGCCGAACAGCTCCGCCAGTCGGCCCGAAGTGACGTGGCGGCGGAAGTCCATCTCGAAGAACCGGTCCTGAGCGGCCACGTAGCCCTGCGCCGCGAACAGATCGCCCGGCTTGTCGGCGTAGATCTGCGGGATGCCGTTGGCGTCGCGAACCACCTCGACGTCCGCATCGAGCCCCGGCAGCTCCACCGTCCCGTCGTACGAGGGGATCGAGTGACGGACGACGAAAATGCCGGTACCCGCCACCACCAGGAGCGCAGTGGCGAGGGCGATACCGCTGGCGATGATGACTCTGAGCAGGCGACGCACGGACCCAACCGTAGAGAATGCGGTCGCACACCCCAAATGCCGCTCCCACACTGCTCACATCTCCAGCACCGTCGCCGTTGTATGCACCTGATCACTGAGGTCGAGTACCTCGCGGTCCCGGCGGCCGATCTGGACCGTGATCGTGCACGTCCGCAACCTGATAGCCGCTGCTGGACCTTCTGGGTCCGACGCCCTCAGGGCTACGTGGCG
Source organism: Kribbella alba (assembly GCF_039529635.1). Classification (NCBI taxonomy): domain Bacteria; kingdom Bacillati; phylum Actinomycetota; class Actinomycetes; order Propionibacteriales; family Kribbellaceae; genus Kribbella; species Kribbella alba. Next base: position 506,322 of record NZ_BAAANE010000004.1, read on the forward strand.
GCGTCAGCTGGTAGACGTCGACCGTGCCGGAGCTGTAGCGCCAGAGTGGCTTCAGCTCGGCGGAGGGCTGGGACACCATCTTGTCGAAGACGAGCCAGCGCACGCCGTACTTGGTCCAGAGGTAGTCCAGATCCTGCTTGGTCGGGTTGCGGAAGACCTTGTCGTTCGCTGCGAGGAGTGGCTTGTCCCAGAAGGGGCCCGTGTTGGCGTCCTTGCGGCTCTGACCGGTCGGGGTGTACGCCCAGCCCTCCACGAGCACTCGGCGTTCGGCGTACGCGGAGAGCCAGAAGTTGCGGGCGTCGCACGTCTTCTTGTCGGCGTAGACGGGCATGCAGTGCGAGTTGGTGGCCAGCCGGTCGCTGACTGCCGAGTGGTCGCGGATGTAGCGGGCAGCCTCGGCGCCCCCAGCCGGGATCTGCCGTCTGGTGTGGCGGCAGTCCGGCTGCTCCGGTCCAGACACGCACACCTTGTCTCCGACCGTCGTCACCACGGTCTCCGGGATGTACACCGAGCAGACGCCGAACACGACCAGTACTGCGAGGCCGAGCGCGAGGGTCTTCTCTTTGGTGAAGCGGATTGCGACCGCGACGACTGCGGCGACAACGAAGACGGCCAGCCAGGGTCCGATGACCTGCAGGCTGACCGAGACCACACCCTGGTTCTTGACCGGCTTGTCCGGCGTCAGAGCGCTGAGGATCTTGGCCAGGACCATGCCGCCCAGCAGTGCGAGAGCCATCCGCGGCAGCAGGGCCCGGAGGCGGACCTTGTCGAACAGCAGGGTCAGGCCCCACACCGAGCCGACGATGGCGACCGGGAAGGCTGCCCGAACGAAGTAGAGCTGGCTGAAGCCGGGGTGACGCAGCAGCGTACCCGCTGCCAGACCGGCCACCAGGAACCCGATCAGGAACACCGCCACCGGGTCCATCCAGCGCCGGTCCTTGAGGAACCCGATCATGCCCAGGCCGGCGATCGCCCAGGACACCAGAAGCGTGGCGCCCGTAGTACCGAGGACGACCAAGGCGTCGGCGCGGCTGCCATAGTGGCTGTCGAAGCCCACTCTGGTCGCCAGCGCGCGGAAGCTCTGGCCGAATGCGATGCCGACGCCGGATGAGCCTGCGCTGAACAGCACGACCTGGGCGAAGGCGAAGGCGAGCAGGGCTGCCACCGCTAGGCCCATCACCGTACGGTCGAGCTTGCGTTGAGTCAGCAGCTGCACGACGACCACAAATGCGAGAGCCGCCAGCACCATCGGCACGAACGACGCTTTGGCTCCTGCCAGAGCCGCGAGGCCTACCGCCAGCAGGATCCAGTTGCCCTTTCTGGTGTCTCCCCTGAGTAGGCAGATGACGAGCCAGATGACAGGCAGCGCGAGGACCACTGCGAAGGCGTGGGTGAGGCTGTACATGAGGACTGCCGTCGCATACGGCGCCTGGCTGATGAGGTCACGGCCGCCCCAGCCGTAGACGTCGAACGTGGTGACGACCAGCAGCAGCCAGGCGGCCAGCGGGCCGGCCCACGAACGCCTGGCCAGCCTGGTGGCGAGTGCTGCGACCGACAAGATCGGCAGAATCGCACACAGCATCGGAAACAGCCGGCGTAGCAACAGGTCCAGGTCGATACCGGTCTGCCAGTTGGTGGCAGCGACCTCGGCGTGCAGGAACCAGTGGTAGTTCAGCGACTGGCCAATGACGAACGGTATCTGGCCGGGCATGTGGTGCTTCAGTTCCGCGGCCAGGGCCAGCTGGTAGGACATGTCGCTGTACTGGAACGCGGCGTCCGGGAATGCGATCGGCTCGATCGCGAGGCCGTTGCGGGTGATCACCCAGAGGCCGAGCGCGCAAGCTGCTGCCACCGACCAGGCCCACCAGACGGGCATCGGTGCTCGGTTGCTCTGCCAATGGGGTCTGAGGCTCGGCACGGCGAGAAACGCCGCGACCGTGGCGACGGGCACGATCACCGGGAGCAGCGGTACGCCGATCGCGCGGCCGGGGATGTAGACCAGGATCGAGAGGGCCACGCCGGTCGCGGTTCCGAACGCGAGGTCGACGGCGAATCCGTCCGTGTTGCCGCGCAGCCGGCGCCAGAGCAGGACGCCTGGCAGCATGATGCCAACCGCCAGATAGAGCGAGAACAGCAGGATCGCCCACCACGGCGTGCCGTATCTGGCCAGTAGTAGGCAGGCTCCGCCCCAGCTGAGCGCGCCCGGCATCACTCTCAGTGTTCGGGCTCGGATGTCATCCAATCTCCACCCCAGTTGTCCCACAGTTGGGAGACGCCTCAAGAGGCCCTTTGGTTACCGGATTTGCAGGTACCTGCAAATCCGGTCCATACCGGCAAGGCGACTGGACTCCGGTGCCGGCGCGTGCCGTCGACTGGCCGGAATTGGAATACTTCGGGCCTGTGAAGCATTATTAGCAGTCGAGTAGTGTGAGTGCCAGCGGCTTGAAGGGGAATGACGTGCCGACGTACCAGTACCAGTGCACCGAGTGCGGCAACTCGCTCGAGGTCCGTCAGAGCTTCACCGACGACGCCCTGACGGTCTGCCCGAACTGCGAAGGTGCACTGCGCAAGGTCTTCAACGCGGTGGGCGTGGTCTTCAAGGGCTCCGGCTTCTACCGCACCGACAGTCGCTCCGCCGGCACCAGCACGGTGCCCGCCAAGAGCGAGGCTGCTTCTTCGTCTTCTTCCTCCGACTCGTCGTCCTCCTCGGGTGGCTCCTCGTCGGGGAGCTCGTCGTCGGGGAGCTCGTCCTCGGGGAGCTCGTCCTCGGGTGGGTCGTCCTCGGGTGGGTCGTCCTCGTCGGGCGGGTCGTCAAGCAAGAGCAGCGCTGCCTGATCCTTCCGGGGTCCTGTGGACAAACGGGGCCCGGCCGCCGGGGAGACTCGTACTTTCTCTGGCATGAGTCGATCGAATTCCGTGCTGCGCGACCTGCTGAAGGCCGCTCGGTGGCACCGCAGGCTGCTCGCCGGGGTGACCGCCGCGGCTGCCGTGTACTTCGGCCTCGTCGCCCTGTCCCCTGACCCTCCTCCTACAGTTGCCGTCGTCGCGGCCGCTCACGATCTCCCGGGCGGAGCCGTGCCTGGCGCGGGTGATCTGCGGACGGTGCGTTTACCCGCGGACGTTGTTCCCGCCGGCGCGTTGACTCCGGGGGCCGACATGGCCAAACGTGTGCTGGCAGCACCTGTGCGATCAGGCGAGACGCTGACCGACGCTCGATTCCTCTCCCCTGATTCTGTGGCCGCGGGCCTGCTCGCGTATCCCTTGCGGCTCGACGACGCCGACATCGCCGGGCTCCTCCGCGTCGGCGACCGGATAGACCTGTACGCCGCGACGAGCAGCGCGGCTGATTCCGCCGGCCGGGTGGCCGAGGCGGTCGGCGTGATCGCCCTGCCGGGTGGCCGCGCGTCCGCAACCGCGGCTTCGGGTGCTCTGGTGGTCATCGCCGCATCACCCGAGGTGGTCGGCCGGATCGCCCAGTCCGCCACCAACTCCCGCATCACCATCGCCCTGACGGCCGACCGCGGCGGCTGATCCGTGCCGCTGCGGCGCGGTACCTCGCACCTCCCCGCCGTTGGCCCTACGTTTTGCGAGGTAAAGACCGCCGAGGGTCCGTCGGGGCCCCGCATCGTGGAGGCAGACAAGCAATGCTCAAGGGCTTCAGAGAATTCCTGATGCGAGGCAATGTCCTCGACCTCGCCATCGCGGTCGTGATAGGCACCGCGTTCGCGACCGTGGTCAAGACCGTGGTCGACAGCCTCGTCGCACCGCTGATCGCCTCGATCGGCGGAACCAACGTGAACGGCCTGGCCTTCCACATCGTCGACGGCAACGACAAGTCGCTCGTCGACATCGGGGCGATCATCAACGCTCTGATCGTCTTCGTGCTGACCGCGGCCGTCGTCTACTTCGTGCTGGTCGTGCCGATGAAGAAAATCCAGGAGCGCCGCGCGAGGCGAGCCGACACCGCTGAAGACGAGCCCGAGCCGCTCACCACGGATCAGCAACTGCTGGTCGAGATCCGCGACGCTCTGCGGGCTCGCACCTGAGCCCACCGGCTGAACGTTCGACCGGGCGGGGCGTGCGGGCTACGCCTCGCTCTTGGTCGGATACTGCAGCCAGGCGTACTCGATGGGCTGGGGCTCGTTCCACTCGGCCGCGAGCCGCTCGTCGACAGGTTGGAAGCCCACGCGTAGGTAGGTCTTGATCGCTGCTTCGTTCTCCGGGCGGACCCGCAGGAAGACGTCTGCGAGGCCGGCCGCGAGGGCCTGACCCAGCAACGCGCGAACGAAGTCGGTGCCGATCCCCTTGCCCCGCAGCGCCGGCGCGACGATGATCCGGGCGAGCTCGACCTCGTCCTCCTCATCGTCGAGCCACAGTTCCCCGTAGCCGACCGGGTCCACCCCGTCGAAGAACAAGTACGGCTGGATGTCTTCGGCGACCTTCCGCCAACTGTCGACCAGCTCCGGCGGGAACGGGAAGTCCTCGCGCCCGGACAGCAGCGCGACCTCCTGCGCCGAACCAGCCCAGCTCGCCACCAGAGCGGTGTACGAGCCCTCGAACGGCCGCAACTCCACAGCAACTCCCCCTCGAACGGAACTCAGCCGACCACAACACCACTACCGCAAGAGGTCGGCGGTCATCCGTGGTGCGGCGGAACCTCGCGGAGGATGCGCTCGTCGTCGTCATCCGTGGCCGAATCGTGCTCGCCCCAACTGCGCGGGTCGTCGTCACGCGTCTGGTCAGGCAGCAGCGGCTCGTCGTCTTCGTACGGGCTCGTCATACCGCCCAGATTACGTGAGCGCCCAGCTCGTACCCTCCGGATGCTTCGCAATCGGCGGCCGAACAGCCCGCAGACGTTACAAATCGGGCACTTTTGCCGCTCGATCCGACCCGTGACCAGATAGACGCCCTGCCGTGACAGTTCTTACACGACCAGTGGGACCTCGGTCGACCATGATGGACCTCCTTGCCAACCCGGAAGGACCGAGTCGTGAGTGCATCAAGGACACGGGGCCTCATCGGAGCGTCGATCGTCGTGGCTGTCCTCGGAATCACCGCCGCCTGCGGTAACGAGGACGCTGCTTCCCCCGCCGCCCAGCCCACTGAAACGCCCGCCAGCCCCAGCGCACCGACCCTGCCGACCGCCACGCCGCCCGACCCCAGCGGTACGCCGAGCATGGACTGCCCCGAGACGATCGCCTCCGTCCGAGCCGCCGTAGACAAGGTGACCTGGGGCAAGGGCACGGCCAAGTCCGCCTTCAATCCGGTCAGCGTGACGATCTGCCAGTACGACGCGATGGCGACCGGCCAGTCCTATGCCACCGTCAAGACCACGCGGATGGCCAAGCAGGCGACCGACCTGTTCGCGCTGGTGAACAGCGCGCAGCCCGTAGCCAAGAAGCCGAACATCTGCACCAAAGAGCTCGGGCCCACGTACGTCCTGCGATTCACCGACAACGATCGCGGCGTGCTCTCGTACACAGCCGAGGCCTACGGCTGCCGCCGCCTGGTGGCGACCTCGCTGGAAGGGCAGGGCAAGCCCGGCGAGCTCGCGTCGCCTCGGCAGGTCTCGCCCGAACTGGTGAAGTCGCTCGGCTTGCGCTGACCCTGCCCGGACGCGCCCCCCGAAGCCGTCCGGGCCGGGGTCACCCGCTAGGTGTCGCGCTACTGCTGGGCAGCCGGACGGATCCCACCGGGCGGAACCAGATGCGGCAGTTCCTGCTGGGGTGAGATGCAACTGTGCGTCAACCTTTGCAGCACCCTGGGTGGCTCACTGCGTCTAATAGGTGTGAGGTGTTGTACGCCCAAGCTGGGAGCTGCGAGTGGAGTTCGAGGAGTACGCGTCCGCGCGCGGCCAGGAACTGGTGCGCCTCGGTTTCACCGTCTCGGGCGACTACCAGCGGGCGGAGGATTTGGCCCAGATCGCGCTCATGCAGGCGTTCCGGGCCTGGCGCAAGGTCCAGAAGGCGGACGACCCGCATACGTACGTGCGCCGGATCCTGATCAATTCCTATCTGTCGATGACGCGCCGGCGGTCCTTCACCGAAGCTCCGGCGGCCGAGATCGACTCCGAGCACACGGTGCCCGATCCCGCCACCGACATCGTGAACTCCGACGACCTCTGGCGAGCCCTCGCCACGTTGTCGGCCCGGGAGAGGGTCGTGCTGGTCCTGCGCTACTACCAGGACATGGACGACCGGACGATCGCCGACCTGCTCGGCATCAAACCGTCTTCCGTGCGCGCGACCGCCAGCCGGGCGCTCGCCGCCCTCCGGAAGACGAGGCAGTCCCACCGTGTTGATGAGAGGTTGCCGTGAGCAAGACAGAACTTGAGGAAGACCTGCGCGCAACGTTCGAACGTGCCGCTGCTTCCGTCCCCTTGGCCCCTGACCTAGCCGGCCGGGCGACCACTGGTGCCAAGGAGGCCCAACGCCGCACCTGGGTTGCCTCGGGCGGTGCCGCCGTTGCGGTCGCCGTGATCGCAGCCATCGGCTTCAGCTTGCACAGCGGCGGTCAATCATCGTCGCCTGAGCCGGCCGCCGGCACCCCAGCGCCCGCGACCAAGTCCGCTGGTGCGACGCCGGTCACCACGATGCAGGCGTTGTCGGGCACCTGGCGACCGGTGAAGTTGAGCGGGTTCACCACGCTCAAGGCGGCTCGACCCGAGGATCCGACGCTGACGTTCAGCCCCGACGGGACCTGGACCGGCTCCGACGGCTGCAACGGGATCAGCGGGACCTTCTCGATCGGCCAGCGCGGCGAATTCGCCAGTCATGCGAACGGCCAGCGACTGATCGAGTGCAGCAACGTGCCGCACACCCTCGTTCTCGCCTCTGCCAAGCGCATCAGCAGCGATCAGTCGACGCTGCGGTTCTACGGCGGCGACGGGCGTGAAGTTGCGAGCTACGCTCGCGCACGGTAGTCAAATTTGCTTGCGGACGGTGATCGGCTATTGACTATGCGGAGTCCTTGACCGGACGATTCATGGAGGCCGTCCACCGATTGGGGAGCTTAGTGCGACTCACAGCTACCGTCCCGCTGCTCGCATTCTCCTCCCTCTCACTGGTCGTCGCATCTGCTTCAGCGCTGCCCACCTCCGCCTCGGTGACGTCACCGACCAACTGCTCGCACGCTGGTCCGATGACTACTTCGACCGACGCCCAGCGGTTGTCGCAGCCGACCAGCACGACGGATCCCCGCCCGCTCGGCCAGGCTATCGGCGAAGGTGTCTCCGCCGCGGTGCGATCGGTCGAGCCGCTGACTGTGACAGGTCGCCCGACCTCTGGCCTGCCGTATGGCCTCAGCCAGGGCATCGTCGGCGTACTGGGCTCTTCAGAGACCGGCTACAAGGTCGTGCTCGACAACTCGGTGATGGACGAGAAGAAGTACCAGGCTGCTGTCTCGCGTCATGTCCCGTCGGCCGGGATGAAGATGCTCACGGTGGAACGCAGCTGTCGCTCGGCCAAGTCCATCGCCGCCGCCTGGAACAAGATCGGCGCACGGTCGTGGTCGGCTGACGCTTCGAAGACGACCTTCACCGCCGACCTCGACCCGGCTTCGGAGAAGGTGACCGTCGAATACGACAAGGCGACCACGTCGCCTGCTTCGATCGCCGGCCTGCAAGCTGTGGACGGTGTCGCGGTGGTTGCCGGAAGCCCCCAACGCACCACCCGCCTGAACGACACCCCGAAGGGCGGCCACTGGGGCGGCGCGCGGATCACCTCCACCACGAAGAGCTGCTCAGCCGGATTCTCGGTCGTCATCCGCGCCACCAACACCCGCGGCTCGGTCACCGCCGGCCACTGCGGTGGCGTCGGCACCGTGTGGCGTTCCGGCGCCAATTACTACGGCACCACTACGGTCCGGAAGGACTACCCGGACTACGACCAGTCCCTTATGGCCGGCAGTTCCTACGGCCCGAAGATCTGGACCGATGGCCCCGGTGACTCGGCCAACGTTCGCACGGTCACCGGCGGCGGCGACCCCGCAGTCGGCACCTCGATCTGCCAGTCGGGCTCCTTCAGCACCTCCCTGTGCGGCATCACCGTCCGCTCCACGTCCGCGAAGTACTGCGACGTCGACGGCTGCACCACCTACGTGATCCGAGCCACCCGGGGCGGCGCGATCGCCATCGTCAGCGGCGACTCCGGTGGCCCCATCTACACCCGCCCCACTTCCACCACCGCCACCATCCGCGGCATCGCCTTCGCCGGCTCGGGCTGCTCCGCCTCCCGCTGCACCACCTTGTACGCCGAACGCTACGACTCCATAGCCGGCCACCTGGGCGTCCGAGCCCTAACCGGCTGACCCGACGCCCAACTGCCTGATCTCCTTCGAGTTTCCCCTCGGCCTTCCGCTAGGCTGTCCCAGGCTCGTCATCCGAGCCGACCATCACGTGCGCCCCCGTAGCTCAGGGGATAGAGCGTCGGTTTCCTAAACCGTGCGTCGCAGGTTCGAATCCTGCCGGGGGCACCATATAGCCAACTTGCGAACTTCGACCGCCAGAAAGGCGGCCGAGGCTCTTTTGTCAGCACCCGTTGTCGGGCGGATCCCAGCCGGTGCAGCCAGGCGGTGGATGGTGGCGAAGGGCTCCCGCAGCTCTGCCCGCGTCACGCGGGCCGGCTTGTCGTCCTGCACATCGATCTGGAGCTTCTCGAACATGAACTGGTTGGACAGACGTCTGACTTCGGGGCCACCGAGCCGGTAAACCCTCCTCGCATCGGCCGAGGAGATCCAGGCACCGGTCGAGCGTCCCTTTGATCTCGGCGTAAACGATCTGTGAGGTAGCCAAGATGCGTTCGGCTTGCGCCAGCTCCTTGGTGATCCGTTCCTGCTCGTCCTTCTGACTCCCGCCCAGTGGCTGTTTGCGGCCGCCACCTTGATGTATGTCGGCACAATCCGCGACATCGTGGCGGAGGTGCGTGGCCAGTGAAGGCCCTTGCGGAAGCTCCTTTACCAACTGACCGCTGTGTGCGGGTCTGGTTCGGTGAGCACATCATCGCCGAATACACGGCTGAGCCAGAGACCGCGATGCGGTACCAGGCCGCCATGACTCGGCACTTTGCCAGTCTGCGCGTGACCATCGAGCCGGTGGCGGTGGCAGTTGAGCAGCCGATTACACGAGGCCTCTCCTGCTGGGCTACATCCTTGAGCACTTACTCATGACGGATGGCGAGCTAGCCGACACCAAGGTCCAGCTAGAGCAATTCGCCGCTGTTGAGGGGCTACGCCACGGGCACGATTTACGTCGAGGACAACGCCACCAGCCCAGCCGCCTTTGAAGCGCTCATTGACGCCGTGAACCGATACGAGGTGACGACAGTCGTCATTCCCAGCCGCCTCCACTTCGCGGCCCTGGCTGTCACCCATGACGTCAAGGACACCTTCGAGCGCACAACCGGCGCACGGGTCATCATCGCCAATCCCTCACCCTAAAACTGGCGGGACCGGTGGGGAGTCGTCTTCAGCCCGTCCGTGCGATGGATCGCCGCACACCTCGCCGGTCTCGTCACCCATGCCTCCCTGTCTGAGCTAGCCCCGAGTCCCTTGGCTCCCTCCCGGCTCAGACAGGGACCCAAAGGTCGGCTGGCGCGGTCCATGCGAGTGAGGCTGCCCGCGCCAGCCGCTCCACCTATTCGGCACGGCATGGACGGATGCCGCCGAAGTGGGCCTCGCCGTTCCCCGCCGCTACAGCCCCACGAGGAACGGCGTTGGCCAGCCAGACCCCCTCGAGAGAGGAGGTTTGGACAGATCCGGTCGGCCCGCTCGATTGGGTCGCCTCTAGCGGAAGGGCACCGGTTGTAGCCGGATGGTTGCAGGTTGTTGCAACAGAATCAGTCCAAACTGGCTGTGTCGTGTCGTACGCAGACAGCTACGATGACCTCTCCCCTGCCGCAGTATCAAACCACTAGGTAAGGGGGAACACGTGAGGCAAACCAACAAACGAGCCGCCTGCGTCACCGCAGTCGTAACCATCCTCGGGAGCCTCGCGCTCTCGGTGCCCGCCGCTCAGGCGGTGGGCGGGGATTGCAGTTCGTATCGGGAAAAGAAGGCCCAGACAGCCCGCCCGGACGCCTATCGGGTCCGTGCAATCTGTCGGTCGCTCGACGCCGAGAGCAAGGCACGCGGTGTCCTGGTCGTCGACAACGGCAACCCGGACTACCACACCGCCTGGTTCACGGGGCTCAACACGAACTACTACAGCGACTGGCACACCGTGTTCTCCTATGACTTCGGCGGAACCAAGATCGAGTTCAACCACGTCTAGCCGTTAAGACCGCGGTTTCGACTCTCCACTGACCTCGCTGATCCCCAAGGAATCCTCAAATGCTGGAATGTACCGACCTGACCGTCACATATGGAAAGGGCCGCACGATGTCGCGGCCTCTTCAAGACGTGTCTTTGACTGTTGGGCAGGAGCCAACAGCGCTCGTAGGCCCTTCGGGTAGTGGAAAGTCAACGCTGATACGTGTGGTTGCAGGACTCCAGGCTCCGGATCAGGGAACCGTTTCGATCAATGGCAGCGCTGTGAAGCACCGCCAGTCGGGCGGTGTCCTTGATCCGCGAGTGTCGGTGGTCTACCAGGACTACCGCTTGGTTGGATTCCTGACCGTGGCCGAAAACTTGCAGTTAGCCGCCGAACTACGCGATGCAGCGGCCGATGACGCGACGATCAAGACCCTGTTGAGCAAGGTGGATCTGGAGGGGTTCGAGAGCCGCCATCCCGAAACATTGTCCGGCGGTGAGCAACAGCGGGTCAGTATCGCGCGCGCGTTGATCACCCAGCCTCAGGTCTTGCTCGCTGACGAGCCGACCGGTGCTCTGGACTCGGCCAACAGCGCCCGCATCGCGCAGTTGCTGCTAATGCTTGCCAAGGAAGACAACGTCAGTGTGCTGGTCGCGACCCACGATGAGGCGGTTGCTGACCAGACGCCGCAGCGCTACGAGCTGGTGCGGCGGTGAGCACTAAGCCGTTGAGTGCTAGCCGACTCACTCGCCGGCTCCTGACTCGTCGGCGCGGGTACGCTTCCGCGTTGATAGCGGCCGTTATGCTGTGCGTCGGCGTGCTGTCCGCAATTACGGTCATCTCCGCGAGTTTCAAGGCAGCTGTGCAAGGCAGCATTGTCGGTGCCTACGCCAACCAGCCGTACGTCGTCCAGGTACTCGACGGCTCGGCTGAGCCGACGCTCGCCCGGAGCGGTAGCTTTCAACCGATCTGGCAAAAGACGGGCACGGCTGGCCGCGGTGACCGAGAGGTGCCGGTTGAGCTGCGCTACACCCCGCCCGGCAATCGGGTCCCGGCGGTGGTCAAGACCGGCCGTGCGCCTCAGGTCGCCGGCGAAATGCTGATCTCCGAACGAGCCGCTCAGTTGCTGCGAGTCGACGTCGGTGATGAGGTAACGGCCTATCGCCCAACACCCACTGTTCTAAAGGTCACCGGCATTAGCCGAGACGCCGCGCAGCGAGACACGGCGGCCCTGACGTTCCTGGCCACACCGGAACAGGACAGCCCGGCAACGATTTGGGTCGGCACGGCTGACCCGTTCGAGAACGCACAGCTGCGAGCCGGAATCGAGAAGCGCCAGTTGTCAGCCCGGACGATCAGGCTAGTTGCGTCCGAGGAAGCGGCCGGAGCTGCCACCGTCGTCCTGCGGCCGATCCGGTACGCCGTGCAGTCGCTGGCGGTGCTGAGTGTTGTGCTGCTAGCCAGTCTGATGTTGCTACTGACTCGAGCACTCCGGCGCGATCTCGACGGGCTGCGGGCCGTTGGGATGGCAGGCAGGTCGATCAACTTACTCACGGCGCGGGCAGCGGTTGTTTGCAGCCTGGGCGGGGCAGCGATTGGTGTAGCTCTGTCGGTCGGTGGTCTGTGGCTGGGTAGGGATTTTGTCTCTAGGCAGTTGAATCAGGATTGGGGCGGGGTTTCGCTCCAGCTGCGCGCCACGCTTCAGCTCGCCCTTCTTGTCCCGGCCGCCGCGATACTGCTCACCGCGCTTGTGGCGGTGATCTCTAGATATGGGCGGAGATTCTCCGCGCTGCCGCACCGATTGGCGGCGATTGCGGCGCTGGGAGCGACGGCCTCGAGCATCCTGGTAATCGTGGTTGGCGGCCCGTTCCAGGCCGCGCCCTTCTACTTGCTGACGGTCTGCCTGGTAGTGACGGGCGTTGCTTGGCGTCTTTCAGCGGTTGGGGTAGGTCACGGGACGTCGGTAGTAACACGGACACTGGCCCGATCGCTGACGCCACTGGCGATGCTCGCTGCCGCTCTGGTATTCGCGACCACGTGGTACTCAGCCTGGAACCTACATACCTCGCTGGCGTCAGAGGCTCTGTGGCGGCCCGCCCAGCCCGCCGGATCGCTGCTCGTCAACGGCGTCGGTGCACAAGGTCGCCAAGCCATCATCGAGGCGTATCAACAGCTCGGAGGCAAGCGCTTTAGCCGCTACCAGCTTGCCGACGAGCAGACCTCAACCCTGCGGGTGACATCCCCATCAACAGTCACGTGTCTGAGCAAGGCTGCAACCAAGAACATCTTGGACGTACCGAGCTTTTGCTACTCACCCGACCAGCGATCGCCCCTCAATATCATTGCGCTGTCCAGTGAGGCCGCGACAGGCGCTTTCCAAGTCGACACCGAGCTGATCAGCAACAATCAGGTGGGCTTGCTCGACATCGGAGTGCCGAGTGGCACCATCACCTACGCCGGTACGACCCCCGCTACTCCAAGCTCTGAGCTTGGTGGGTATATGCCGGGAGCCGTCTTGTCGCCGGCCAGCCCGATCGCCGTCAAGCATCACTTGCGGCCGACCGGCTACGAGTTTCTGGTGCTGCTCGACATGTCGAATCTGACACCCGACAATCAGGCCCAGCTGCGCAGTACCATCCGCCGGTCCGCGGGCGCGGCGCAAGTCGCCGAAGACACCGGTTTCGTTGACGAAACCGGCCAACGGCAACTGAGCAGCATGGCCGCACTGATTGGCTTTGGAGTCGCCGCCTTGTTCATCGGCGGTCTCGGTGTCGCCTTCGTCGGTTCCCATGCCAGCATCCGACGCCTCCTGCGGGACCTGGGACTGACCAAGCGCCGCAGGTTCTACCTGGCCACCCGCTTCAGTGCACCGGTCCTGCTCGCCGTGGTCGTCGGTACAGGGCTCGGTCTGCTGGCTGCCTGGATGTCGGGAGCACACGACGGCAGCGGCTTCGGATGGGCGTGGATGCTGCCGGGCGTAGGCGGCCTACTGGCCTACGGAAGCCTGATCGCCAATTACAGCCGGACCCCAAATAGAAACGAGGCATGATGCCGACCACCTTTGACGCTTTCTATGAATCACTACAAGGCAGCCTTGGCGAGGATCTGAGCAAGCTGGAGATCGACGTGGATCGCCAGGAGCTGCGCTTAGTAGCTCCGGATGCCAACCATATTGCCGTGACGATCGCGGCAGCGGCCGAGAACAATCTCACGATCAAGATCGGCGACGCGGTCGAGTTCACGACGCCACCGAATGACCCCGAGGGGCAAGACGAAGCAGCAACAGCCCTCAAGGCCGCTCTCGCTGGAGACATCCGGGAGGAGACCTGGCGCCGGGACGGCGCACTTCTCGCCACGCGGCTGATATGCCCGGGCGCGCAGTGGACCGAAGCCAAGGAAGCCACGGTTATGACGGACGACAGCAGCGAAAGGAGCGTGTTGACCTACCAGCCCTACTAGCTAGCACTCAGCCGATCTCCCAAACACTGAATCGTCCCGGGTTTGATGCACTCGGTTATGTGTGAACGACCGGTCGGTCGTCGCGGGTTGATGCATAGCAGTCGGCTTCGTGTTCGGCGGGTGGTCGTCGGCCGAGGCGGGGCATGAGCCGGTCGGTGTTGTACCAGTGCACCCAGGCCGAGATGGCCTGTTCGACGTCACCGAGCCGGGCCAGTGGACCGGTGCGGAATGGTGAGTTCTCCCGGGTGCATTCGGTCTTGTAGAGCCCGATGGTGGTCTCGGCGAGCGCGTTGTCGTAGGCGTCACCGACCGACCCGATCGAGGGGGTCATCCCGGCCAGGTGCAGCGACTCGCCGAACCGGAGCGAGGTGTATTGCTTAGGTTCAAGGAGTCGTTCGTATGATCCACCGCGGTTCGGCGCCGCGGCGACCATGGCGGCGGGGGCCGCGCTGGCCCGTGACTCGCAGGACGCCTCTCCAGTTGCCTTCTACCCGACGGAGCCATGCGCGCGGCGCCAGACACAGCCCCGGACTGTGCCGTGCTCGGCGCCGGCGCATCGGAAACTGCCGTGGCGTCGCTCGGTACATCGGAACCCGCACAGCGATGCCGACCTGCAGACTATCCGCGACGGATCAGTTGTTCCTCGGATTCGCAGGCGCGCGTGTGGCGGCGATAGTCGAGACGTCCAACGCCAAGACTGGAGGAACTGAGATGGACTCTCCGGCTCGTCGACGCGGCCCGTGCCGAGTTGACCTGGCACCTTCCCCGTCGCCCGAGTCACGGGTGACGACGTCCGCCTCTACGACGGCGCCCACCACCAGCGGGGCCGGCTCGCCGCAGCAGCGTTGAGCCTTCTGATCTACCCGCACGGCTCGAACCTGTGCCGACTCCGAGAGGGAGTGCAGTGACTGCTCAGCCCGTTCCCGACATGCCCGTCGTTCCCGCGCGCCAGGCCGGCCGGCTCGTGGAGCTCAACGGCTCTCTGTCGCTGGAGACCCTTCCCGGCCGGGACCTGGACCCGAGCGAACTGGCCGAGCTCGCGGCGTCGATCGCAGCGCAGCCGCGCCTATGGGAGGACTACGTCGCCTACAGCGACGAGGAACGCGTCTTCGCCTCGTTGCACCGCGACGCCAACGTCGACGTCTGGCTGATCTGCTGGACCCCGGTGAACGACACCGGTTGGCACGACCACGACGTCTCCTCCGGCGCGGTGGCGGTTGCCCGCGGCAAGCTGGTCGAGCACAACCTGGCGATCGGGGTCGACTCGATCGAGACCGAGGTGACTGCGGGTGACGTGTACGGCTTCGGCCCGGACCATATCCACCGCCTGACCGGCTTGGGCAAGGGCAGTGTCAGCGTGCACGCGTACAGCCCGCCGTTGTGGCGGATGGGCCAGTACTCCTTCAATGACGGCGTACTGCGCCGCGTCTCCGTCTCGTACGCCGACGAGCTCCGCCCGCTCGACTGATGTCGACCACCGGGCCAGACGACAATGAGCAGTGGTCTCCAGACGAGTGGGAGGCCGAGATGGTCGACCGAACCGCGGAGGGCTTGGGTCCTGCAGGCGTACGCTGGCCACTGACCACTGAGGAGCTGCGATGACGTCGAACCCAGGACCTGAGCACCTCACCAGCCACCACCGTGACACCCTTCGCAAGATTTTCCAGCACCCCGCGAGCCACAACATCGAGTGGCACGATGTGGTGTCGTTGCTGAAGGCCGTGGGTACCGTGGCGCGCCACCACGACGGCAAGGTCGAGGTCACGGTCGGCTCTGAGACGGGGTTCTTCGACATTCCCGCACACAAGGACGCGGAGATCGAGGCGGTGGTCGGGCTGCGCCGCCTGCTGGCGGCCGCCGGCTACTCAGAAAGCGGAGGGCCGAGCTGATTCTGGCAGGCGGCCTTGGCAGTAGGTTGCCTCGGCGACGAACCGGCCAAGCGGAAGCCGCTTGCGCGGTCTTGCCGATCTGGTGATGCGATGCTGGCGGATCATGTCGACCTCCTTGATAGCTGTGCTCGACATCGCCATAGACCGAATGCGATAGCGATGCCGCCCGTGACAGACAGCACGATGACTGCCGTCCCGGCATCGCCGAGAACCCGGGCGACCGCAGTGATCGCCGACACGACCAGGATTGCGAGTATTGCCCCGACGTGGCGCCTGCGCCGTGTGAGCGACCACTTGTCGAAATGTCGCACGAAGGCCGGGTCGTCGCGGCGCAGCACCATTTCGATCTCAGCCAGTTGGCGCTGCTCGGCGTCGCCGATCAATGGAACACCTCCCCTGACGTGGCTGGGTCTCAAAGTTGGCAGCACGCCGGTCGCGTCGCGTTGAGTTTGGTCATGCTGCGCTCGGGCGACGTGGACTCGCCGGCGGTCGCGAACTTGCCGGCGGTCGCGAACATCACGACGCACCGATCAGGCCGTGTGCGAGTGCGAACAGGACTAGCTCGGCGCGGGTGTCGAGCCTGAGCTTCTGCATGATGTGTGCGCGGTGCGTATCGACCGTTCGCCGCGAGATGTAGAGCTTCTTGCTGATGTCCTGGTTCGTGTATCCGAGCGCGAGCAGATGGAGAACGTCGCGCTCACGATCGCTGATCGGTTCGAGCGCCGGGTGCCCATCCGCGACGACGAGTTGCGCTCCCAGATCGGGATCGACGTAGCGTTCGCCGGCCGCGACCTGGCGGATCGCCTCGATCAACTCGGTGTCTGACGCCCGCTTGGGCACATAACCGCGCGCACCGGCGGTGATCGCCTGCCGTACCGACGTTGGTTGGGTGAGCGACGAGACGACCAAGACCTTCGTCGGCGGGGCCACTCTCAGCAGGTCCGGAATGATGTCGTGGCCATTCCTCCGTGGCAGGACCAGATCGAGCAAGACCAAGTCGGGCTGCAATGCATGTGTCTTGATCACCGCCTGCTCGGCGGTTCCGGCTTCGCCGATCGGCGCGATCCCGTCTTCGTGCTCGAGCCGCACGCGCAGCGACGAACGGAAGAGTTCGTGGTCGTCGACAAGGAGGACGCGGATCATCGGTCGGCCCCGTTGAGGACAAGTACGGCGCGCGTTCCACCGCCGGCCCGCGGCTCGAGCTCCAACACGCCTCCGAACCGGGCGACCAGGCGACGGTTCAAGGCAAGGCCCAGCTGGGCACCGGTGGCGTAGCGATCGGTCGAGCCGAGCCCGGCGCCGTCGTCATCGACTACGAGCACGCGCCGATCCCCGCGAGCAACCGCCGAGACAAAGATGCGCCCCGCCCCCGCCGCGATGGCGTTCGTCAGCAGATTCCGGAGCACGATACGGAGGGCAGCCGGCGGGATCGGGAACTCGTCGGTCACTGTCGTGATGACCTCAGCGCGAATGTCTCCAAGGTCGGCGATGGCCTGTTGCACGCAGTCAGCTCCCTGTGCTGCGCCGCCATCAGCTCGATCGGCGCGCGTTGCCGCGAGGATCGAGTCGACGATCTCGAAGGCCCGCGTCAGGACCTCGCGCGGTTCGTCGCTCCTCAGGACGGACAGGAGCGACGACTTCACGTCGTGCGCAACTAGTGCCGCAAAATCCTCGAGCGCCTCGTTCTTTCGAGCAAGCCGGGCGGCGTGCTCCGCAAGCTGCTCCGCGGTCAAGCGGTGATGCAGACCCTGCCGTCCGGAGTACGCAACGTGACGGCCCTCGCCCCGGTCCGTGTAGTTGTGCTCCGTGCCGTCTTTCGCAGTTATCGTGCTCATGGACATGGTTCCGCCAAATCATTCTTGGAGCGCGCCGTGCGGTGCGCTGATGTGATTACCCTCACGTCGATCGGCACGGCTCGTCCCCGGGGCAGACCCGGGGCAGACCCGGGGTCGACTCCCCTGGTTGAGCCCGGGGACGTGCTCCGGTGGGTCGGGTGCGAGTGGATCCAGCTGTACGGGCATCGCCTGTCCACGCTGATCCTGGAGCTGCCGGCTGCCGCCGGCAGTGGATCGGCTCGGGGTCGAAGCGCGCTCGTGGGCACTACTGGGACAGCAAGACCACTGCTCGGAGAGGTCGCCAGCGGATCGCGGCGACGGCGTCAGCGAAGGTCCTTGCGTGAGGTGATGCCCAGCTTGGCGAAGACGTTGCCCAGGTGCCACTCGACGGTGCGGGGGCTGATGAACAGCTGGCCGCCGATCTCCTGGTTGGTGCGTCCGCTGCGGGCCAGCTTGGCGATCTGGGCCTCCTGGGCCGTGAGATCGGTGAGCGTGTCCGGGGCGCGCTTGCGCACGGTTTCGCCGGTTGCGAGCAGCTCTCGGCGGGCGCGGTCGGCGAAGCCTTCCATACCCATTTCGGTGAGCATCTCGTGGGCGACGCGAAGCTGCTCGCGCGCGTCGACGCGCCGATTCTCGCGCCGTAACCATTCGCCATAGACCAGATGCGCGCGAGCCAGCTCCGCACCCATGCGGGTCCGGCCAAGCCGCTCGATCGCCTCACGATAGAGACGATCGGCGGTCTTCCCGTCGCTCAGTAGTGCCCGTGAGCGCGCTTCGACCCCGAGGGCCCAATCGCTGCCGCTGGCACTGGTGGACTCCAACAGCCGCCGCATGGCGTCGGTCCCAATTTCGAGCGACCCTGTCCGGGCGGCCGCCTCGACCAGCTCGACCAGACCCCAGATCGCGGTAGAGCTCACGTTATAGAGGTATGCGCTGGCCTTTTCGGCTGCGGCCATCGCGTTCTGGTAGTGACCAAGACCGTTGTGGAGCACGGCGGTCGCCCAATCGGTGAGGCCGATCACGAGACCCTCGCCACGTTGGACAACCTCGTCCTTGGTGGTGGTGGCCAGGTCGGAAAGCTCGGCTTCGCGCCCCCGGAACGCGGCGAGGCCCAGGGCGCCGTAGGGCGCGAGGCGGCTTCCCGTTGCCTCCGTTGCGACCTGCAGTTCCTCGACCAGGGAGGCCGCGGCGGCCAGCTCGCCGGCGAAGAAGAGCCAATAGGCGCGTTGGGTCAGGGCGATGGGAATCTCGCTCAGCGCGCCGGCTTCCCGGGTCAGCCGGACGTGTCGGCGCGAC
The DNA here is from genome assembly GCF_039529635.1 of Kribbella alba. NCBI lineage: Bacteria > Bacillati > Actinomycetota > Actinomycetes > Propionibacteriales > Kribbellaceae > Kribbella > Kribbella alba. Next base: position 525,047 of record NZ_BAAANE010000004.1, read on the forward strand.
AGCGTGTCCCACCTGGCGTCGTCCCGCTGGTGGATGGCGGCGGTACAGGCCAGAAACAGCCAGCGAAGATCCTCTGCCGCCGACGTCTCCCGGTCGAAGGCGCTCAGCGCGCGCCGGAGTAGGGGCAGTCCTGCCGCGTATCCTTCGCTGAAGTTCGCGGCCAGGCCGTCCAGGAGGAGATCGGATGCGCGGGGCGGGTGCGACGGCCGTGGCGCCGCACGGGCCGCCGCGGCCGCCTCCTGCGGCCCTGCGCCCGGAACTGCCAGCCCCCCCGCGAACAGCGCGGCGTTCAGCGCGTCCAGGTAGGTGTCGCGGGCCAGATCGGCATCGACCGGCTCGAGCCGTTTGGCGGCTCTCAGCAGCAGTGGCGGGGCGTCGCTGCCCCGGTTTGCTGCGAATGCGAGCTGCGCCCGCAGGAGGTCGACGCGAGCACGCTGGAGTTCGTCGAGCGGTGCGGTCTCGGCCATACCCAGCAGCTGCACTGCCGCCTCGAACGCGCCTGCCTGGACCTTCGCTTGCGCTGCGGCCAACGCGCGATCGGCGCGTTGCGCCGGGTCCGGTGTGAGTACCGCTGCGCGCTCGAGGAATGCGGCCGCCGCCGCCAGTCCACCGCGCGCTTGTGCCCGGCCGGCCGAGCGTTCCAGCTCGGCTGCCACTTCCGCGTCGGGCCCCACCGCGGCGTGGGCGCGGTGCCAGGCTCGCCGGTCGGGATCAGCCTCGGGATCGGTGGCCTCGGCCAGTGCCCGATGCGCCTCCCGCCGGTCACCAGCCGAGGCCGCCTGGTAGACCGCGGAGCGGACCAGGGGATGGCCGAAGTGGACCCGGGCGCCGAGCTCGACCAGTCCGGCGGCCTGCGCGGGCACGGCGGCGTCGGCCGGGATGCCCTGCAGCTCGCCGGCGCGCCACAACAAGGTCATGGCGCCGGTCGGATCGGCCGCGGCGGTCAGCAGCAACCGCTGCGTCTGGCGCGGCAGCGACTCGAACTGCCGGTGAAAGCTGCTTTCAATGCGGCTGGCCAGGGGCCGCGGGTCGGGAAGCCAATACCCGCCGGCCAGCTCGGCCGGTCCCAGACCGCGGGGCAGTTGCAGCAAGGCGAGCGGGTTGCCGCGTGTCTCCGCAACGATCCGGTCCCGCACCTCCCCGTCCACCCGCCCGCCGACCGCCGAGGCCAGCAAAGTCCGCGCGTCGGCGCTATCGAGCCCGGTCACGGTCAGTCCGGGCAGACCGGCCAACTCGGGGTCGCCACCGGGCCCGCGCACGGCGAAGATCAGGGCGATCGGCTCGGCCAGCAGCCGCCGCGCCGCGAACGCCAGACACTGCACCGAGGACCGGTCGAGCCACTGCGCGTCATCCACCACGCAGGCAAGCGGCTGGTCCTCCGCCGTCGCGGCCAGCAGGCTCAGCACGGCCAGGCCGACCAGGAAACGATCCGGTACCTGCCCCTCCCGGATCCCGAAGGCGACCGCCAACGCGTCCCGCTGCGGCCTCGGCAGCTGTTCCAGCCGGCCCAGCAACGGCACGCACAACTGGTGCAGCCCGGCGAACGCGAGCTCCATCTCCGACTCGACGCCCCACGCCCGGACCACACGGAAGTCCGATGCCGACGCCCGGCTCACCGCATAGTCCAGCACGACCGTCTTACCGATCCCGGGCTCGCCGCGCACGACCAGCACAGCACTGTTGCCCGCCCGCGCCCGGTCGAGCATGCGATCCACTGCCCCGCGCTCGACGCGCCGGTCTAGAAGCCCCGTTCCGGGACCACCCCTGGAGATGCTCATGATCGACGTCCTGCCGCTCAAAATGGCAAGTCTCGCTGATATGAGCAGCCTAGGCCACCGAAGACCAGCGACGGTGACGGACGTACTCGCTACTTGGCCCACAAGGGACGTGCCACGGGCCTAACCACGGGAGCAGACCCGAGTCCTCCCCGGGACGACGCGCGCGGATCAGCGCGACCGTGGCTAGGTCAGCAATCGCAAATCTCTTCCGTGTGCCGGTGCCAAGCTGTGACGGCCTGATGGCCGCAGCTGGCACGACGATCCGCATCGCCGGTCTCAACAGCGTAGCTATCCGAGGCACCGTCGACTGTCAGACATCCACCGCCGACATGTCCGGGTAGCGCTCGCCGGCGGTGACCCCCTTGGGGAAGGCATCCGTGATCCGGGCGAGGTCGTCGGCGCTCAGCTGGACATCGAGCGCGCCGACGTTCTCTTCGAGGTACGGAACGCGTTTGGTGCCTGGGATCGGAACGATGTCGTTGCCTTGACCGAGCACCCATGCCAAGGCCAGCTGCGCGGCCGTGACGCCCTTCTCTGCGGCGATCTCCTGGACGCGCTCGACCAGGTCGAGATTCCGTGCGAAGTTCTCCCCCTGGAAGCGCGGATTGTGCCGGCGGAAGTCGTCCGGGTCGAAGTCGTCAGGCGAACGGAACCGGCCGGACAGGAACCCCCGGCCGAGCGGGCTGTAGGCGACGAAGCCGATGCCGAGTTCGCGGACCGTCGGCAGGATGTCGTCCTCCGGGTCCCGGCTCCACAGCGAGTACTCGGTCTGCAGCGCGGTGATCGGGTGCACTGCGTGGGCCCGGCGGATCGTCGCCGGTGCCGCCTCGGAGAGCCCTAGGTAGCGGACCTTGCCGGCTTCGACGAGCTCAGCCATAGCGCCGACCGTCTCCTCGATCGGCGTCCGAGGGTCGACCCGGTGTTGGTAGTAGAGGTCGATATGGTCGACCCCGAGCCGCTGGAGCGACGCATCGCAGGCCTGCCGGACGTACTCGGCGTCGCCCCGGATCCCGAGCCGCTCACCGTTCTGCCCCCGGACGTTGCCGAACTTCGTCGCGAGGACCACCTCATCCCGCCTCCCGGCGATAGCTCGACCGACCAGCCGCTCGTTGGTGAACGGGCCGTACATGTCGGCGGTGTCCAGGACCGTCACTCCAAGGTCGAGGGCACGATGGATGGTGGCGACGGCCTCGTCCTCGTCGGCCCGGCCGTAGAACTCGGACATCCCCATGCAGCCGAGCCCGATCTGCGAGACCGCAAGCCCTTGTCGTCCTAGCTCTCGTTGATTGCTCACGAACGTCTCCTTCGCGGGTTCCACGGACGGCAAATCTCCATGCCTCGAGCATCGCGTGAGCCGTGTCCGATTGCGACGGGGCCAGTGGCCAACTCCGCTTCCAGCCAGCCGCAGCCGCGCAGTACCGGCTGGCTGGTAGTGCACGTGACAAACACCACGCCCTCCGGGCCGCTAAGGACCGTCGGGCCAGCCGGTCAACGCGGTCTTCGCTAACGCCATCGAGGCAACGCCTCTCTGTCCCCGCACCCGACCGGCATTTCCAGCCAGCTGGCCGACACTCCCGATCACGTGCGCGCCGATGGCCGCGGCGTTGACGGACGTCCAGCGGTTCCACCCGACGTTGGCCACCGCGCCTGTCTTGCCGGGGGTGCCGGCCTGCGACGCCGCGGAGTTGAGGGCCACGGCGTTAGCGAGAGTGCCGCCGAACCAGGCAGCGAGTCCGACGTCATGCATTGAGCGAGCCAGCGTGTTCCGAGCCATGTGTGTCTCTCCTTAATCGACGAAGAGCCCGCAATACCCCGCCGCTGTCCCTTGTAATCCTCGATCGCAATTGCCCGTCTATCGAATCCTTACCCCGCTTGCAGCCCGTGAACGAAGTCGCCCATCAGGTCACCGACCTGAGGTTGCCCTCAGGGATCCGACCCCACCTGCATCGTCCTTAAATGACTGGGGAATTGTCCCGGCGGGCTCCCCGCCCAGGATCAGTTCAGTCGTCAGCCGGTGCGGGCATCTACGCCACGCTCACCAGTTAGGCCCGGAATACGGTGGGTACCGGGCGACAATGGAAAGCGACGGACTGGTAGCGGCAGCGCGACGGTTGTCGAAGTCGCTGACGCCGGGCGACTTGGACCACACTCTGAGCCGGATCACTGCGGCTGCGGTCGAGGTGCTACCAGAGGTGGATTACTCGAGTATCACAGTCATGCATGCCGACGGCCGATTGGAAACGGCAGCGCCAACCGACGCGCTGCTGTGGGATCTCGACATGGCGCAGTACAAGCTCCGTGAGGGCCCCTGTTACGAGGCTGCCGTCGACACGGTGCACGTCACCGCTCCTGACCTGGCATCCGACCAGCGTTTCCCTCGCTATGCCGCCGTCGCGGTAGCGGCAGGCATCCGCGCGCAGGCCGGGCTCCGCCTGTTCGACGCCCCTAAATCCCAAGGCGCCCTAAATCTGTACTCCAACAAGGTCGGGGCCTTTGAAGACCTCGGCTCGCTCTCTTTGCTCTTCACACACCAATCCGCAATGGCGATCGAGTACGCGCAGGAAATCCACAACCTCCAGGAGGCCATGCGCACCCGCGGGACAATCGGCCAGGCTGTCGGCATACTCATGGAGCGCTACAAGCTCACCGACCAGCGGGCGTTCGCGTTCCTGACCCGCCTGTCACAGGACACCAACACCAGGCTCCGGTTGATCGCCCAGAAGATCGTCAGCGATCTGCAACAGCAAAGCGACGACGCGGGTCGCCCCCGGTGACTCCACTGGGCGAACTACACGGGTCACACCTCAGTTCAGGGCGAGGCAGGGTGGCGGCGTGAGTGCGTCGTTCCTCTTGCTCAGGAGGCGGATTCCGAGCCGTGCGAGTGGCCGAGGCATGCGCAGCACCTTCATGTGACGCCCGGTCAATGCCTGCGCGATCCCGACAGCCTCGGATCGACGGTGCGCGGGCTCCGGCGAGGCGGCGTCCGATGACTGTCGCGGTTGCGATGATCGTCTCGACTCCTTGGCACGCGGCGAGCAGGCTCTCCGGTTCGGTAAGGTCACCGCGAACCGGATCCGCACCCACTGGTTGGTACGCCGCCGTCGCCGCCGAGGTCCGGCCCGGCAGGACTGTCGCCGCGGTCGGTGACGTGGACCCGCACCCGTAGAGCCCCTATTGCTGCATCCGAGGAGATCACCATGGAATACACGCGGCTGGGCAACACCGGCCTTCAAGTGAGTCGTCTCGCGCTGGGCTGCATGAGCTACGGCGACCCCACAACCGCCGCCGCGCATCGCTGGGCGCTGGACGACGACGCGGCCCAGCCGTTCTTTCTCCAGGCCGTCGAACTAGGCATCACATTCTGGGACACGGCGAACGTCTACCAGCACGGAACCTCCGAGGAGCTGGTCGGTAGAGCCATCAAGCGCTACTCCCGGCGCGAGGACATCGTGCTGGCGACGAAGGTGCACGGCAAGATGCACGACGGCCCGGGCGGCCAGGGCCTGTCCCGTAAGGCGATCCTCGAACAGATAGACGCCTCGCTGGCCCGGCTCGACACCGAGTACATCGACCTCTACCAAATCCATCGTTTCGACCCGAACACGCCCGTCGAGGAAACGATGGAAGCCTTGCACGACATCGTCAGGGCCGGGAAGGTCCGCTACCTCGGCGCCTCCTCCATGTACGCCTGGCAATTCGCGAAACTCCAGCACGCCGCCGACCTCGGCGGCTGGACCCGATTCGTCGCTATGCAGAACCAGTACAACCTGCTCAGACGCCAGGACGAGCGTGAACTGATTCCCAGCTGCGCCGACATGGGTGTGGGTCTCGTGCCGTACTCCCCACAGGGCAAGGGACGTCTCGCTCGCCCGTGGGGAGAGCAATCCCACCGCTCAACCGTGGACGAGGTCGTCAAGGCATTCGACTCGCCCCTCGACGAGCCGGTCGTCAAGGCGGTCGAGACGATCGCCGAAGCCCGCCACCTCACGATGGCCCAGGTCGCGCTCGCCTGGGTGCTCAACAACCCGGTCGTCTCCGCACCGATCGTCGGAGCAACCAAGCCGCATCACTTGCCCGAAGCCATCGCAGCCCTCGACATACACCTCACCGACGACGAGATCCACGCCCTCGAAGAGCCGTACAGCCCCCACGGGCCGTCCTGGTTCTAAGCTGCCAGCCGTCCTGCTGGTCATTCGGGTTTGCAGGTTGCCTGGTCGGGAACCGATCCTCAGGCTCGCGCGCAACTCGTCGGTCCGACGGAGGCAGGTATGGAGAACACAGGCACGGATCTCGACCTGGTTCTGGTGCAGGTCGTGGACGAAACAGGGCGAGAGATCGGCTGGGGAAAGGATGATGCCGAGCGGCTCGACGCGCGGCTGGACGACATTCGCCGCGGCGTGGCCTCCGCGGCGGGAGCAATGTCCGCGAGCATCACTGGACTGCCGCAAACCCCAGCGTGGACCTTGGCGGAGGTTGCGGCCTCGTTCGGCCTGACACTGACGGCGGAGGCCGGCGTCATCGTGTCGAAAGTTCCAGCAGGAGCGACTTTCGAGGTCACTCTGACCTACAGATCCGACACTTAGTGTTCCGACTGGGCGCACTTCCCACGCAGGCCAGACCGAGGTACACCGCGTGGCGATCTGCCCGGATGGAGTGACCGGGTACCGACCCATTCCGTGATGCCACGGCCTCGCTCAGATTGTCCGTCGCGCGTAAGGTGAGCGTGGCCGTAGCGACAGGAATTCTCTTGTTGGACGGGCTTTCGTCCTCAGGACGATCGACGCGAAACCCAGGGGCGTGGGGACGTTCATAACCGGCCGCAGTCCGGCTGAATCATGTCTGGATGTTTCGAGGAAGGCACCACAGTGGGAACGATCATGACAAGAGATGACACAGAGATCTTCTTCAAGGACTGGGGCAGCGGTCAGCCGATCGTGTTCAGCCACGGCTGGCCGCTGTCAGCCGACGACTGGGACAACCAGATGCTGTTCTTCCTGCAGCACGGGTATCGCGTCGTCGCCCATGACCGCCGTGGTCACGGCCGATCCACCCAGACCGGCGACGGTCACGATATGGACCACTACGCCGACGACCTGGCCGCGGTCGTCGAACATCTCGACCTGCACGACGCTATCCATGTGGGCCATTCGACCGGCGGCGGCGAGGTTGCCCGCTACCTGGCCCGGCACGGCGAAGGCCGGGCCGCCAAGGCCGTCCTGATCGCAGCGGTGCCACCGCTGATGGTGAAGACCGACGCCAACCCCGACGGCCTGCCCAAGGAGGCCTTCGACGATCTGCAGGCACAGCTGGCGGCAAACCGCTCGGTGTTCTATCGCGCGCTGCCGTCGGGACCGTTCTACGGGTTCAACCGGCCGGGCGTGGAGCCCTCCGAGGCAATCATCGACAACTGGTGGCGCCAGGGCATGATGGGCGGGGCGAAAGCCCACTATGACGGCATCGTCGCCTTCTCGCAGACCGACTTCACCGAAGACCTGAAGAAGATCACCCTGCCGGTGCTGGTGATGCACAGCGAGGATGACCAGATCGTGCCGTACGTCGCCTCCGGCCCACGCTCGGCGGAGCTGCTCAAGAACGGGGTTCTCAAGACCTACAAGGACTTTCCGCACGGCATGCCGACCACACAGGCCGACGTGATCAACGCCGACCTGCTGGAGTTCTTGAAGTCCTAGAATCCCGGACCTCGAGCAACCTCGCGTCCGCCCCGCCTCAGCATCAGCTTCGGGCACGCGGCACCGGCCGGCTCACTGCACGTTGGCTGAGACGCTCGAGTCGCCGGAGAACGTGAAGGTGCAGGTCTTCGCCTTCTGGCCGCCGCTCGAACAGGCTCCCGACCAGATGGCGTCTCGGCCGCCTGACACGCTCAGGGTGATCGAGGCGCCGACGGTGAACGACGCCGAGCCGCTGCTACCGCTCGCGACGCTGATGCCCGCCGGATTCGAGACGACCGTCTGGCCGCTCCGCCCGCTCGCCGACACGGTGAGCGTGGCCGTCTGGGCCGGTGGAGGCGGCGGCGCGGCCGGCGTGACCGTCACGGTCGCCGTGCGCGTCACGCCGGCGTACGTCGCCGAGATGGTCGCCGTCGTCGTGGTGGTCACGCTCGTCGTCGTCACGGTGAAGCCACGCGCTGTCGTGCCCGTCGCTACGGTGACGTCGGCCGGCACGCTGACAAGACCCGGGTTACTGCTCGAGAGGGACACCGTCGTATCGGCCTCTGCCGTACCGGACAGCATCACGAACGCCGAGGTGGGCGAACCACCCTGCACGCTGGACGGGCTCGCGGTGACGCTCTGCAGGGTCACGCTCGAAGCACCTGCGGGCGTGACGGTGAGTGTCCCGGTGCGACTCGATCCGTTGTACGTCGCCGTAATGACGACGCTCGTCGAAGCCGCGACCGCCGACGTCGAGATGACGAAGGAGCCCGTGAACGAGTTGGCCGGAACGGTCGCCGTCGCCGGCACGCTGGCGACGCTCGGGTTGCTGCTCGACAGCGAAATGGCCGCGTCACCGGCCGGCCCGGCGGACATCACGATCGTGCCGCTTGAGCTGTTTCCGCCGACCACGGTCGTGGGGTTGATGTCCACGTTCGACAGCGCCGCCGGTGGCGGCGGAGCCTCGGCCGTGAAGCTGCGCACGGCGGACCAGGCACCCACTACGCCGGCCGAGTTGACACCGCGGACGCGCCAGAAGTGGGTCGCGGCCGCGAGGCCGGTCGCCGCGTAGATGGACTGGGTGAGGCTCTGGTCACGCACCAGCGGCGCGCTGAATGCGCTCGAGTCGTCGATCTGGATCGTGTAGGAGACCGACTCCGGCACGTCGTTCCAGTCGAACGTGATGGGCTGCGGCTGCGACGACGCGTTGGACGGGGACGTGAGCGTCGGCGCGACCGGTACGCCGGGCGGCGCGGGTGGCGTCGACGTGTTCGCGTCGATGTCGAGCTTGGTGACGAACGCGTCGCCCCAGAAGATCGAGAGGTCGCCGTTCCAGACGCGGTCGAAGGCGCCGACCGTGGCCGGGAAGTTCTGCGAGTAGGTCGAACCGACGACGTAGATGTCGCCGGTCGGGTCGCGGGCGATGTCGGCCCCACCTTCGGATTCCGAGCCACCGAGGAAGGTCGAGAAGAGCAGTGCCGACCCGGTCGGGTTCAGCTCGGCGATGACCGCGTCGCCGCCGCCGTTGAAGGTCGTGTCGGGTGCTCCGGGCGTCACCGGGAAGTCGGCCGAGCTCGTGCCGCCCGTCAGCCAGGCGTTGCCCGCCGGATCGAGGACGGCGTCGCCGATGGAGTCGAAAGCCGATCCGCCGATGAACGTCGAGTAGACGAGGGCCGAGCCGGCCGGGTTCAGCTTGGTGACGAAGCCGTCGCCGCCCGAGAACGTCGTGTCGTATGCGCCCGGCGTCACCGGCCAGTTCGGCGACGGCGTGCCGCCGGTCACGTAGGCGCTACCGGCACCGTCGACCACCAGACCGCTGCCCGAGTCGAAGTCGTTGCCGCCCAGGTAGGTGGAGTAGACAAGCGCCGAGCCAGCCGGGTTCAGCTTCGTCACGGTGGCGTCGAAGCCGCCGTTGGCGGTGGTGTCGAAGGCACCCGCCGTGGTCGGGAAGTCGGCCGAGCTCGAGAAGCCCAGCACGTAGGCGTTGCCGCCGCCGTCGACCTGGACCTGCTGGCCGTTGTCGACGGCGGTGCCGCCGAGGAACGTGGAATACGTGAGCGCCGAGCCGGTCGGGTTCAGCTTCGTGACGAAGACGTCGTACTCGCCGCGCAGCGTGCGCGAGAAGGCACCGGCGGTGGTCGGGAAGTCGGTCGACAACGTCTCACCGGTCACGTAGGCGTTCCCGGACCCGTCGACGGCGATGCCGCGCGGTGCCTCGTAATCCGTGCCGCCCAGGTAGGTGGAGTAGCTCAGTGCCGACCCCGCGGCGTTCAGCTTGAAGGCGAAGCCGTCGGTGACGTCGGTCCCGCAGCGCGGACAGTTGGGCGGGATGTTGATCGAGCGGTCGAACGCGTTGGCGGTGGTCGGGAAGTTGCTCGACTTCGTGGTGCCGGTGACGTAGGCGTTCCCGTTCGCGTCGACGGCCAGCTTGTTGCCGAACTCCATGTTGCTGCCGCCGACGAAGGTCGAGTAGATGAGCGCCGTGCCGGCCGCGTTCAGCTTCGAGACGAAGACGTCGGCGAAGTTGGACGCCGCGCCGGTGCGATCGAACGCGCCGGTGGTGGTCGGGAAGTTCGGCGACTGAGTCGTGCCGGCCACGAACGCGTTGCCGGCTGCGTCGACGGCGATGCCGGCGCCGGTCTCGGCGCTGTTGCCGCCGAGGAAGGTCGTGTACTGCACGCCGGGGTCGATCACCAGCTCATGGTCGGGCTGGTAGTCGCCCACTGCGAAGGAGAACTTGTCGTCCGGGTTTGCCCCGCCGGCCAGCACGTACCGGCTCGTGACCGGCATCCGTGCGCCGTCGATGTCCTGGTAGGAGACCGGCGCCGAGTCCGCGAGGGCGCCGAGCGGCGTCGCGATCTGCAGCTCGCCCGTGTCGTTCACGGTCAGCCCGTCGGCGCCGCCGTACGCGAGCTGGATGTCGGCCGGGGACGCGCCCGGCCGGACATGAAACTCGTACTTCAGTACGCCGGACTGCGTGCGCAGCCGCAGGTCGATGCCGGACCAGAGATCGCGGTAAACGACGTCGCGATACTGGGCGAGCTGCGTGTCCCACTGGCTCGGATCATTGCCGCGCAGGTCATTGACGACGCCCGGAGCGCGCTCGGCGCCCCGCGGCTCCGCCAGCCGACTCCGGCCGACGAACTGCAGCGCCAACGCGACCTGCTCCGGAGCTCGCTGCTTCGCGACGCTGACCTGCCGCTTCGCGAACGACATCACGACCTGGCTCGGCGTCACGAAGAAGCCGAACCGGTCGCCCTGCGCGTAGTACCGCACCTGGGCGTCTGTCTGTCCACGGTTCTCCACGAACGACACGGGCAGGTCCGCATAGGCCTTCGCCGCCTGCTGCTGACGGCTCGCGAGTCCGGTCGCCACCGCCTGCGCGGGGGCGCCGGCAGTCACCTCGGGCGACGGCACCGCTAACGACACCGCCCCGATTGCGATAACCGCGGCGAGGAGTCCCGCGCCGGTCCCCGTGGTTGGCAGCAGCGTGACTCTTCGCATCGTCGACTCCCGGCTATCGCCCAGACTGTGCACAGCGGTACAAAGGGCATACGCCGGTTGGCGGCGTTCGGTTCAATCAGTCGGCGAGAACTTTTCGCAGGCGCCTGGACACGCTGCGTTCACTGGCCAGCGGGCTGGAACAGCTCCACTACGTTGCCGGACGGATCTTCCAGCAAGATCTGCTGGCCGCCTGGACCCCTGACGATGTCGTTTCGGAAGCTGAGGCCCGCGGCACGCAACTGGTCTACCTCGGCAGCGATGTCGCTCACTATGAGGTGGATGCGGTTCCATCCGCCTGGCGCCGGCACCGTACCATCCGGCATCGGCCGGCCCGCTGAGCTCCTTGGCCCGCTCAGCAAGAGTCGCAGCTTGCCTCGTACGACGTCGGCGAATGCCGGGGCGGCGTTCATCCTGAGGGTGAACCCGAGGTGCTTGGTGTAGAAGTCGACCGCAGCATCGACGTCTTCGACCATGTACCTGACATTGACCAGCTCAGCCAGGTTGTCGGACATGTCTAGCTCCTCTCCGAAGTCATCAGGGAATGTTCGATCGCGTAGAGCAAGAACTCGATTCGCGTACTGAGTTCGTCCGCCGTCCGCACGAACGCCGGGTAACTGTGTTCTGCCACCGCCGAGTCGGTCGCCGGATCAGGGAGACTCCAATGCGCCACCGCAGGAGACCCAGGCCAGCCCGGGCACACCTCCCGCACGCGGTCACAAAGGCTGATCACGTGGTCGAATCGCTGCTCGGCGAACTCACTCAGATGCTTGGAGCGGCGCCCACTGATGTCGACGCCACGTTCGCGCATGACACGGACCGCGTGGGGGTGCAGGGCCTTGGGGTGACTGCCGGCACTGGCCGCTTCGACGCGAGCTCCGCCGGCCTTCTCCAAGATCGCCTCAGCCAGCTGGGACCGAGCGCTATTGCCTGTGCACAAGAACAGCACCCGAACCGGGGGCCGCGGGGTCGGCCGTCGACCAGGATCGCCCTCCGAAGGCGTCAGCGCAGCTGGCATCAGCCGTAGGCCGGGGTGGAGCGCAGCGCCGGACTCAGCAAGCCGTTCACGACACGCGGCCAGGTCGAGGCTGTAGTAGGTGTCACGCTTGTCAGCCGAACTCCGCCGCATGGTCACCAACCCGCCTTCGCGCAGTTGGCCGAGATGGTAGGACGTCAGGCTCTGCCGCTGGCCCACGAGCGCCGTCAGTTCGCGCACTTGCCGGTCGCTGCGCGTCAGCTCACTCAGGAGCTGCCACCGCACCGGGTGCCCGGCCAGACGGAGGAAACCGGGAGGCATTGCCGGTGCCTCTGGGGAGATAGTGGACCGCATACTTCGGAAGCTACATCGATCCAGATGGATCTATCAAGATGGATTGATTTATCGAACCGCCGATCCTGGGCGCGTCGGCTCAGGCGATCGGTCGTAGGTCGGCGCGGGAGAGGAGCGCCTTGGCGGCGGCTGCCGGGTGGCGGCCGGTTGCGGTGGCCACGGCGATCTGCCAGCTGGGTGGTGAGGTGATCGGGACGAAGCGGGCCGAGCTCTTCTTGTGCTTGAAGACCTCGGGCACAACGGCGACGCCCAGCCCGAAGCCGACGAGGTCGAGCAGCCAGTGCACGTCGTTGACCTCGAACGCCACCCGGCGGTCGACGCATGCGGCGGCCATTGCCCGGTCGACGACATCGCGTGTCACCCAGCCGCGGTAGAAGTCGACGAAGGTCTCCTCGCGGAGCTCCTGCAGGTCGACGGTGTCGCGATCGCGGAGTGGATGGGTCGGGGAGCAGGCGAGCAGCAGGGGCTCCTCGGCGACCGGGGTGAGCGCAACTCCTGCTGGGCTGTCGGTGGGCGCGCAGACGAAGGCGAGGTCAAGGTCGCCGGTGCGTACGCGCTCGATCAGGTCGGTCGAGCCGCCCTGCCGCAACTCGATCTCAACCCCGGGATGCGTGCCGTGGAAGCGGGCCAGGATCGCCGGCAGGTTCACGGCGCCGAGGCATTGCAGCGTGCCGACCGCGAGGGTGCCACGCAGCAGGCCCTTCACCGCGGCAACAGCATCCTTGGCTGCGGCGACTCCCGCGAGTGTGTGGCGCGCCTCTGTCAGCAGTGCGCGTCCTTCGTCGGTCAGTTCGACGCTGCGCGTGTTCCGCACGAACAGATCCGCGCCGAGTTCCCGCTCGAGCGAGCGGATGGATGCGGACAGACCGGACTGTGCGACATGCATGCGGCCGGCGGCGCGGGTGAAGTGCCGTTCCTCAGCCACAGCCACGAAGTACTCGAGCTGGCGTAGTTCCACGATTAATCACCAAAGCAGATCAGAGGGATCAGATCTTTCTGTTGGAAAGCTTAGCGGGCAGCGAGCAGGGTAGAAGCATGAGCTTGAGAACTGTGCCTTTCGGCACTACCGACATGAGCATCACCCGCGTCGGCTTCGGCGCCTGGGCCATCGGTGGCGGCAGCTGGGCGTACGGGTGGGGCGACCAGGACGACGACGCCTCGGTGGCAGCGATCCGCCACGCGGTCGAGTCCGGCGTGAACTGGATCGACACCGCGGCGGTCTACGGTCTCGGACACTCCGAGGAGGTCGTCGCCCGGGCGCTGCAGCCGTACGGCGACGCCGACCGGCCGTACGTCTTCACCAAGTGCGGCCTGGTCTGGGACGAGAACGACCGCAGGGTCGAACCGCGGAGGAGCGGCGACGCGGCCGGCGTCCGGCGCGAGGTCGAGGCCTCGTTGCGCCGGCTGGGCACGGAGCGCATCGACCTGTACCAGATGCACTGGCCTGCCCCCGAGCAGGTGCAGGAGTACTGGCAGGTGCTGGTCGATCTCAAGGCAGAGGGGAAGGTGCGGGCCGTCGGACTGTCCAACCACGACAGCAAGCAGCTCGACGCGGCCGAGGCGATCGGACATGTCGATTCGCTGCAACCCCCGTTCTCGTTGATCAACCGCGACGTCGCCGGCGAGGAACTCGAGTGGTGCCACGCTCACGACACCGGCGTCATTGTCTACAGCCCGATGCAGTCCGGCCTGCTGACCGGTGCGTTCACCGCTGAGCGGGCCGCGAGCCTGCCGGCGAACGACTGGCGCTCGCGCGACGCCGAGTTCACTGGCGAGCAGTTGCAGCGCAATCTCGCGCTGGTCGCCGCGCTGTGGCCGATCGCCGACCGCCACGAGACGACTGTCGCGAGCATCGCGATCGCGTGGTGCCTTGCCTATGAAGGCGTCACCGCCGCGATCGTCGGCGCCCGCAACCCGCGCCAGGTCGACGGCTGGGCCGGCGCGCCGAGCGTCGACCTCAGCACCGCTGATCTCGCCGAGATCGCCGACGCGGTCCGCCGCACCGGCGCCGGCCACGGGGAGATCTGACCATGAGTTTGATCGGTGCTTTCCTTGCCGTGCAGGCCACCAACGAGTTGGCCAACTCCGCTCTACCGGATGCACCGGTCCGCCCGGACCCGCCCAAACGCCGGCCCGGCCGCCGGCTCATCGATGCGGCCGCTCGGATCGTGCAGGGCATCCGTGCATCGGCGCCCGCGGGTCGTTCGGTCGGTCGAGTGCTGGCAGTACGGCGTGGTGCCGGCCGGCCCGCGGCGGACGACGGGCCGGGCCGAGTCTGGGAATCCCCTGAGACATCGGCCTGAAACCCTAAGTTTTCAAGGGAAACGGGAACAAAGAGCCCTGGTCCGATCGTCGGTCACTTGTACCTGGAACGGCCTGGGCCGCTGGGGTGCCTCAGTCTGGCGCCCCAGCCGAAGTGCCCTTGGGTGCCTAGGTTTCGCGATATATCGTCGACGTATCGCTAAAGCTCTCCGTGAGGGAACGGTGGTCGGGATGACCGGATCGACCTACGCAGCCGGGTGGCCCTGGCAGCAGATCGCACAGCACTGCTCACTCGTTGACGACATCAAGAACGAATGGGCCGCCACCATGACCGGTCGGCGCGGTCACGGCCACGGCGGCCAGCATCCGTTCGGCTCACAGTGGGGCCTGTTCGGCGGCCCGCTGTTCGCTCCGCCCTGGGGTTCGCCCGGACCGCGGGGCTGGCGCGGGCCCAAGGCACGCCGCGGCGACGTGCGCGCCGCGATCCTCGCAGTACTGGCAGAGCAGCCGATGAACGGCTACCAGATCATCCAGGAGATCTCCGAGCGCAGCGGCGGGATGTGGAAGCCCAGCCCGGGTTCGATCTACCCGACGCTTCAGCAGTTGGAGGACGAGGGTCTGGTCACGGCGGACGCCGAGGTCGGGCGCCGCACCTTCACACTCACCGACGAGGGCCGCACCTATGTCGCCGAGCACGCCGACGAGGTGTCGGCTCCCTGGGAGGCGATGACGGCTCCGGCCGGGGACGACGAGAACGGGTTGAAACCGCTGCTGGGACAGGTCGCGACGGCTTTGTGGCAGGTCATCGCCACTGGCACACCCGACCAGCAGGTCCGAGCCCGCAAGGCCCTGGCGGAGCTGCGGCGCACGCTGTACACCATCCTCGCCGACGACGATCGGGACCGGTCATGAGCCAGCACCTTCCAGCCGAGACCGGCCCGATCCGGATCGGCGACGCCGAGCGCGACCAGGCCGTGGCCGCGCTCAGTGATCACTTCGTGGCTGGGCGGTTGACGCAGGACGAGTTCGAGGAGCGCAGTAACCAGGCCACCCGAGCACGCTACGACGTCGACCTGAAGCCGCTGTTCGTCGATCTGCCGGCCGCCGAGCCCTCGCAGCACGGGCAGCGGGTGTGGTCGGCGGGCGGCCCGCCCGGTCCGCAGAGGTTCCGTGGGGCCCTGCCGCCGCTCCTCTTCCTGCTGCCGCTGCTGTCGGTCGGCATGGTCATCGCCACCGTCTCGCTGGCGGCGCCGTGGATCCTGTGGGTGCTGTTCTGGATCGCCATGTTCGGCGGCCCCTACAATCATCGCGGCTGGCATCCCCCGCACCGCCGCTGAGCTCGCGTCTCTTCCGCCCACAACCACCTGGATGCGGGACGACCCCGCGCCCGGGCCGGCCTAGAGTCGACCGCGTGGACAAGGCAGAGCTGTGATCCTCGTGACCGGTGCCACCGGCAGGGTGGGGTACCGCTTGCTCGAGAACCTGGACGACGCAGGGGCGCCCGCGACCGCGATGGTCCGGACCGAGGCCAAGGCCGTCGACCTGCCGCCACGGATCCAGCCTCTCGTCGGCACTCTGGACGGCCCTCCGCCGTCGGAAGTGCTGCAGGAGTTCGACCAGGTCTTCCTGCTCAGTCCTGATATCGAGGCGCAGGCCGAGCTGGAGGTCATCTTCGTCGACGCCTTGGTTGCCGCCGGCCACCAGCCGCGCGTCCTGAAGGTGGCCTACGACGGCTTCCAGGACCCCGACTGTGAGGTCCGCTTCATGCGGAGCCATCGGCAGATCGCGGCCCACCTGGACCGCACCGGTCTGCCGGTTTCCTACCTCGCACCGAACCTGTACATGGACGAGCTGGCGTCGTCGGCAGACGCCGTCCGTGACGAGGCTTCACTTCCCTTTCCTGCTGGTGATGCACGGGTCGCGATGGTGGCCGCGCGCGACGTGGCCGACGTCGCGGCCGCGATTCTCACCGGTGGCACCGCGGCCGACGACGGGGACGTGCTGGTCCTCACCGGACCCGAAGCGCTGGGCTTCGCCGAGGTCGCCGACAGGATCTCGACTGTTTTCGCTCGGACCGTCGAGTACGCCGACCTCGAACCGGATGCCGCACGCTCCGCTCTTCGCGACGGCGGCTTGTCCCCGTGGGAGGTCGACGGACGGATGGAACTCTTCGAGTGGATCCGCCACGGCACCATGGACACGGTCAGCGATAGCGTGCAGAAGGCGACGGGCCGGCAGCCCCGCTCTCTGGAGGACTGGCTGGACGAGGCGCGCGCTGTGTTCCTCAGCCGGCCGCCGGGGATGCCGCCGCCGCGATTCTGATCGTCGATCGAGACCGAGCTCGGGCAGCGGCCAATGTGACTGTCTGCCGGCCTGAAGAACCGACAAGAATGGCCTTACACTCGCGTTCATGGCTGAGATGAGCATGAACAAGGCGATCCACGCGGCCTTCCGGCGGGATCTGCAGCGTTTCATCGATGCGTTGGGCACCTTTCCAGCCGGGGACACCAAGCGCGCCGAGCAGCTGGCCACTGCTTGGGCCAACTTCGACGACCAGCTGGTCTTCCATCACGAGGGCGAGCACGAGACCGCGTGGCCGGCGCTCGAGGCTGTCGGTGTGAGCCGGGATCTGCTGACCCAGCTGGACGCCGAGCACGACAAGATGGCGGCAGCCCTCGCTGCGGCCCGCTCGGCGATCGGTGCTCTCCGGAGCACCGCCGGCGCCGACGAGGCCGCGGCAGCCTGGGCCGCCGTGCAGGAATTGCAGGCCGTGACCGTGCAGCACCTCGACCACGAGGAGGCTGAGATCGAGCCTGTCTACCTGGCGAAGAAGGACACAGCGGAGATCAAGGCGATGGGCCGGAAGTTCGGACAGGTCAGCCCGGCCCGCGGCGGTCGGTTCTTCGCATGGGTCACCGACGGCGCCAAACCGGACGAACTCGCCGCGATCACCGGCACGATCCCTGCTCCGGTGCTGATGATCATCAGCGGTGTCTTCGGTCGCGGCTACCGCAAGAACGTCGCACCCGTCTGGCGAAGCTGACGCCGGTCAGGGGACTCGGGTGAGCCATTCGTTGGTGCCGAACTTGGTGGCGACGCGTTCGCCGGCTGCCGTGACCGTGGCCTCGTCGATGGTTCCGTCGGTGAGGCCGTAGCGGTTGGCGAACGAGCCGACCATTCGGTCGATCACCGCCGCACGCTCGAGCCCGGTCTGGCTGCGCAAAGGATCCACCCGCTTGCTGGCGCTGGTGGTGCCCTTGTCCGAGAGCTTCTCGCGGCCGATTCGCAGTACTCCGAGCATCTTCGCGGCGTCCAGGTCGTAGGCCATCGTCACGTGATGCAGTACTGCGCCGCCGGCGAACCGCTTCTGCGCGGCGCCGGCGATCTTGCCGGCCGGCGAGGTGATGTCGTTGATCGGCTGGTACGTCGCGGCGATCCCGAGGTCGTTCAGAGCGCCGATCACCCAGTCGTCGAGGAACGCGTAGGACTCGATGAAGGACAGCCCGGAGACCAGCGACTCGGGCACGTAGAGCGAGTACGTGATGGTGTTTCCCGGCTCGACGAACATCGCTCCCCCGCCGCTGATCCGGCGTACCACGGTGACGTCGTGCTTGGCGGCGCCGTCCAGATCCACCTCGTTGGCGAGCGACTGGAAGCTGCCGATGATGACCGCGTTCGACGCCCACTCCCACACCCGCAGCGTGGGGGCCCGCTCCCCCGAGCCGACCTCCTCGGCCAGCACCTCGTCGAGCGCCATCTGCAGGGCCGCCTCACGCCGTACGTCGTGCACGAACTCCCAGGGATGATCCCGCCACTGGGTCGCGCCCGTCACAGCTCGCCGTACTGCGACTGCGACGGCCTCCGGGGAGAACCCGAGCATCTCGACGCCGGGTTGCCTGGGTCAGCCGGTTCGGGCTGGGGTGTCGGAGGTCGTCTCGGACTTCCGCCGGATGCCGGCGGCCTCGTAGGCTTCGTCGGCGTCGAGGGTTTCGCGTTCCAGCAAGGTCTGGGCGAGGCGGTCCAGGTTGAGCCGGTGGTCTTGCAGGGTCTTCCGTGCCTCCGCGTCGCACTCGTCCATGAGGCGGCGCACTTCCCGGTCGATCAGCGATCGTGTGTCCGGGCCAGGGCCTTGGCCGTCGAGCGCGAACCCTTGCTCCTCATCGGGGCGTGGCAGCACGGACACAGGACCGATCGCCTCGGACATCCCCCAGCGGCCGACCATCTGCCGGGCGATCGAGGTGGCTTGCTCGAGGTCGGACTCCGCGCCGGTGCTGATGTCGCCGAAGACGAGATCCTCCGCCGCCCGGCCGCCGAGCGCGCCCGCGATCCGCCCCCGCAGGTAGGTCGACAGATAGCCGTACCGGTCCTCGCTTGGGGTCTGGAACGTGACGCCCAGAGCCTTCCCGCGGGGAATGATCGACACCTTCCGCACCGGATCGGCACCCACGGTCAGCATGCCGATCAACGCATGCCCGGATTCGTGGTACGCCGTGCGCAGCCTGTCGTCCGGCGACATGGTGATCTTCCGGGCGGTCCCGAGGATGATCTTCTCCAGCGCGTCGGTGAAGTCCGACCTGGTCACCTGGCCGTGATTACGGCGAGCGGCCAGCAGCGCCGCCTCGTTGACGAGGTTGCGAAGTTCCGCTCCGACCATGCCCGGCGTGGCCGCGGCCAGTTCTGCGAGGTCGACGTCCCCGGCGAGCGGCACCTTCCTGGTGTGGACCCGCAGGATCTGCAGCCGCCCGTCGTGGTCGGGTGGGTTGACGGTGATTCGCCGGTCGAACCGGCCGGGGCGCAACAGCGCCGGATCCAGGATCTCGGGTCGGTTCGTCGCGGCCAGTACTACGATCCCCTCCGTGCCGCTGAAGCCGTCCATCTCGGTGAGGATCTGGTTCAGCGTCTGCTCGCGCTCGTCGTGGCTGCCCAGGGTGGCCGATCCTCCTCGGGCGCGGCCGATCGCATCCAGTTCGTCGATGAAGATGATCGCGGGAGCGGACTTCTTGGCCTGCTCGAATAGGTCGCGAACCCGGCTCGCGCCAACGCCGACGATCATCTCGATGAACTCGGAAGCCGACACGAAGAAGAACGGCACCCCCGCCTCCCCGGCGACAGCACGCGCCAGCAGGGTCTTGCCGGTCCCGGGCGGTCCGGTCAGCAGCACACCCTTGGGGATGGTGGCGCCGAGACGCCGGTACCGCTCCGGGTCCTTGAGGAAGTCGACGATCTCCTGCACCTCGGCCTCGACCTCGTCGATCCCGGCCACGTCGGCGAACGTCGTATGCGGGCCTGTCTCGGGCCGATAGAGCTTGGCCCGCGATCGAACCATGTCCCCCAGTCCCCCGAGACCGCCTGCCATGCTGCGTCGGTAGAACCACGCCAGCAGCCCCACGAGCAGGAGCGTCGGCCCGAACCCGTAGAGCAGTTGCTGCCAGAACGGCACCCGGTCCGCGGGCCGCGCGTTGACGTTCACCCCGTTCTGGAGCAGTAACTGGATCAGCTGGTCGTCGGCGAAGGCCGGCCGTTCCGTGGTGAACCGCTGCACCGGCCGAGCGTTCGCGTCTGCGGGCGGATACCGCACCGCATTCCGGAACTGGCCTTCGATCGTGTCACCGGTCGAGGTGATCTCCACGACGTTCTTCGCCTGGACCTGCTCGCGGAAGAACGTGTAGGAAATCTCTGCTCGAGCCGCCGGGGACAACGCCACGGAGGCGAGGACCCAGTTCAGGACAAGCAGCCCCACCAGCACCACCCAGAACCACGACCTGGTCCGCCCCGGGCTGGGGTCACCTATTCGCGGCCGAGGAAACCAGGTAGTCACCTTCGTCATGCTCCTCCGCTCGAGTGGCCGTGCCAACCACGCGATCGTGTAGGCGCTGACAGGATCGGCCTTGGCCGGTCACCGGGTTCGGCGGCGCTGGAGGACCGCGACAACGGTGCGGGCGGGACGACCTTCCACTTCGAGCTGAGCCTGGTCATCGTTCCCCTCCTCGCCGGCAGTGGCGAGCGCCTCCTCGACAACCTGAGCGGTGCTCTGGAGAGCTACCAGGTGACGGAGTTGATCAGCTCCCCCCGGGCGACCCACGCTCACCTGGCCCGGCGCTGATCCTTGGCGCGAGTCGTGCTGATGATCTGTTCGGCGACGGCGCGGGCCTTGGTGTTGGTGAGCAGCTGCCGGCGTGATGGCTGCCATGGCGCATCAGTCGCGGCGGGAGTCATCGCCGACGTCGAAGCGTTCGTGGTAGATCTTCAGCGCCGTGTCCAGTGCCGGGTCGCCGATCCGGATGACGGGATCCATGTCGACGACGAGTGGTTCGTGGTCAGGGCCTCGCCCGACCAGGCGACCGATCAACAACCAGGGGAACCGTTCGGGCTGCTCAGCCAGGTGTGCGTACTGGCAGATCCGCCGCGCGGTCCAGTCCGAGACCGGCCGGGGCCACCACGGTTCCGGGCTGATCGTGGTGACCGACCAGCCGGGAAGCTCGACCTCAGCCTCGTGATCGCGGCTGTGGCCGGCCTCGAGATCCGCTGCGAGACCCGCCGAGTAGCGCAGATACATGCCCGGCCTCCGCTCCACCAGCGCTACCAGTTCGTCGAAGTCGTCGACGATCGGCAGACCCGACTCGGGCCCTCGCCCGGCGTCCATCGCCGCCTCGTTCCCCATCCGTTCTCTCCTTCCTGACCCGATCCAGGTCTGAGAGGCTCAGGCCGAGTCGTCGTCCGGCTCCGCGACGTGGTGAAGATCCCCGGCGGCATCGACGATCACTTCGGTCTCGTCGGGGTCGGCGTGCAATCGCGTCAGGTCGTCGACGGAGTTCACCGCCATCGCGACCGGCGGGACCTCGTCCACGGTCGGCACATCGTCGTCACGGTCACTCATGAGGAACCTCTACTGGGATCTGTCTTGCCGCCCGGGCTGACGGCAACAAGCTTGGCCGTCGACCCGGCATCGGCGCGTCCCTGGTTCAGGGGTATAGGTGGAGGCGGCAACAACCCGGTTACCCCTGGTTCCGGTGATAGCCGGGAGTGACCGCGGCCAGGCCGATGAGCCTCGCCGGGGTTTTGAAGGGTGCCGCGGTGGGAACCCAGGCGCAGTCCAAGAATCCGACCTCCGTCGGAGGAGTGATGCCTCTCATCGGCTGGCATGCCTCACACGAGCAGATCGCGCCGAGTCGGCTGCTCGCGGACGTCCGGCTCGCGGAGGCCGCGGGCTTCGAGGCAGCCTGGTCGTCCGATCACTTCGCGCCGTGGAGCCAACGGCAGGGACAGTCGGGGTTCGCGTTCTCCTGGCTCGGTGCGGCGATGGCGACGACCTCCCTGCCCTTCGGCGTCGTGAACGCCCCTGGTCAGCGCTATCACCCGGCGATCGTCGCGCAGGCCATCGCCACGCTGGCCGAGATGTTCCCCGGCCGGCTCTCGGTCGCCCTGGGTAGTGGCGAGTTCATGAACGAGCACATCACCGGGGACCCGTGGCCGGACAAGGCGGTCCGCAACGCACGCCTCCGCGAATGTGTCGACGTGATTCGCGCCCTCCTGGCCGGTGATTCGGTCACTCACAACGGGCTTGTCCGGCTGGACCGCGCGCAACTGTGGACGCTTCCCGAGCAACAACCCCGGTTGCTGGCCACCGCTGTCAGCGAGGCCACCGCGCGCTGGGCCGGTGAATGGGCGGACGGGCTGGTGACGATCTGGCAACCACCGGAAACCCTGCGGCGCCTCGTCGACGGCTTCCGTGAGAACGGGGGCGACGGGAAGCCGCTGGCGCTGCAGATCCACCTGAGCTGGGCACCCGACGAAGCCGAGGCGCTGCAGATCGCCTACGACCAGTGGCGCACCAACGTGTTCGAGGCGCCGCTGAGCTGGGATGTGCCTACAGCTGAGGAGTTCGACCAGGCCGCCAAGCATGTACGCCCGGAGGACATGCATGGAAGCGTCCTGATCTCCTCCGATCCAGCGCGCTTCCTCGACTGCCTACGGGGCATCGCCGATCTCGGGTTCGACGAGATCTATGTGCACCACGTCGGCCAGCAGCAGCGCGATTTCGTCGAGTGGTTCGGCGAGCACGTGCTGCCGGGACTTCGCGAATGACCGGCGAACGCAGGGCCACCAGTGATCTGTGGTGGAAGAACGCGATCATCTACTGCCTCGACATCGAGACCTTCTTCGACACCGACGCGGACGGCTGTGGAGACATCCTCGGCCTGACCGAACGGATCGACTATCTGGCCGGGCTCGGCGTCACCTGTATCTGGCTGATGCCTTGCTTCCCGTCTCCGCAGCGTGACGACGGCTACGACATCACCGACTACTACAACATCGATCCCAAGCTCGGCACGTTGGGCGATTTCGTCGAGATGCTGCGGACGGCGCAGGATCGTGGCATCCGCGTGCTCGTCGACCTGGTGGTGAACCACACCTCGAACCAGCACCCCTGGTTCCAGTCGGCGCGCAAGGGCCGGGACGCGCTGTACCACGACTACTACGTCTGGGAGGACCACAAGCCCGAGGAGGATCTGAGCGATCTCATCTTCCCCGGCGAGGAGAACACGAGCTGGGATTGGGACGCACAGGCGCGACAGTGGTACCTCCACCGCTTTTATGCCGAGCAGCCCGACCTCAACACCGCCAACTCCGCTGTGCGCGACGAGATCGCGAAGATCGGCGCGTTCTGGCTCGCCCTGGGCCTGGCCGGATATCGCCTGGACGCTGTCCCGTACCTGCTCGAGGAGACCAACCGACCAGGAAGCGACGGCAAGGACCCACACGCCCTGCTGCGCGAACTCCGCGCCTTCCTGGTACGCCGTCGCGGCGACGCGGTTCTCCTCGGCGAGGTCAACCTGCCGCCCGAACAGACCCGGCAGTACTTCGGCAACGGCAACGACGAACTCACCATGATCTTCAACTTCCGCATCAACCAGTACATCTATCTCTCGCTGGCGCGGCAGGACGCCGGACCACTGGCTCACGCACTGGCGACGCAACCCGCTATCCCGGTGGAGTGCCAGTGGACGAACTTCGTCCGCAACCACGATGAACTGACGCTGGACAAGCTCACCCCGGGCGAGCGCCGCGAAGTGTTCGCCGCCTTCGGTCCGGACGAGCGGATGCAGATCTATGATCGGGGCATTCGGCGCAGACTTCCCAGCATGCTGGATTCGAACCAGGACCGGATCCGCCTCACCTACGCACTGATGTTCTCCCTGCCGGGCACCCCGACGCTGTTCTACGGCGAGGAGATCGGCATGACGGAGAACCTCGACATCCCCGGCCGGTACAGCGTCCGTACGCCGATGCAGTGGTCACCCGAACCGCATGCGGGGTTCTCCACAGCGCCCGACGGTGCGCGGTTGTGCCGCCCGCTGGCCGATGACCACTCCGCCAACGTGGCCGAGCAGCGCCGCGAACCCGACTCGCTGTTGAACTGGATGGAGCGACTGATCCGGATGCGGAAGGAATGCCCGGAGTTCGGCTGGGGAGCCTTCGAGCAGATCAGTTCCGAGGGACCCGTGTTCGCGCATCGCTGCGACTGGAACGGCAACACCGTGATCGCCGTACACAATCTGAGTGATCGATCAGCGAGTCAGGTCCTGCCCCGATCGGATGCGTGGGCGAAGCTCGTCGACCTCTTCGGGGACGAGGACTGCGCGCCGGGCGACGAGATCGAACTCAAGCCCTACGGCTACCGCTGGCTGCGCGCGCAACTCCAGGTGATCGAGGGCTAAAGCAGTCGAGTGTTACGAGCTGCCCTGCCATGATGACGCGGTGGAACTGGTGATCATCTTCGGGCCGGCCGCCGTCGGGAAAATGACGGTGGGACATGAGGTGTGCAAACTGACCGGCTTCAAGCTCTTTCACAACCACGTGCTGATCGAACCAGTGCTCGACATCTTCCCGTTCGGGTCGCCGCAGTTCGAGCGGGTGGTCGGTGAGTTCCGGCGGCGCATCATCACCGAAGCGGCCGACGCGGCCATCCCGGGCCTGGTCTTCACGTATGTGTGGGGTCTGGACATCCCCGAGGACACCGACGTGGTCGCGTCGTACATCGACCTCGTCGAGTCGCGCGGTGGCCGGGCCCGGTTGGTTGAGCTGGCGGCGGATCAGCGCGAGCGCATCGCGCGGAACGGGACCGATTTCCGGCTCGACCAGAAGCGGAGCAAGCGCGACCTGGAGTGGTCCCACCGCAATCTGGTCGAGCTCGACAGCAACTTCGTCCTCAACACCGGCGGTGGTCGGCGGACCAAGGCCGAGGACCTGATCGACAAGCACGACTACTTGCGCATCGACAACACCCAGGTCGCGGCTCCCGCGGCAGCGCGGATGATCGTCTCATCATTCGGGCTGGAAGTCGTAGGCATGTAACGCAGTGGGAGGGGTACCACCAGGACCCGGTGCGGGCAGTTGGCCACAACCAGGAGGCCAAGGCGGTCCGGGGCATAGCGAGGTGGACGACGATGGCCAAGTTGCCGATCGAGCTGGTTCGGGAAGAGATGCGGGTAGTCGACCGCGACGGCAAGGAGGTCGGCCCGGTCGAGCTGGTCAAGTTGGGCGATCCGGATGCGGTCACGACGACGGGTCAGGAACTGCCGGGCGAACCCGAGGTGCCGGGAGAGCTGGCCGAGCGGTTGCTGCGGAAGGGATTCCTGAAGGTCGACGACAAGGGACTCCTCGACCGGGACTACTACGTCGAGGCCGACCAGATCGAGGCAGTCGAGGGCAACGTGGTCCGGCTCAAGGTCGAACGGGATGGGCTGCTGCGCGAGGTGTGACTCTCGGTCAGAGCACCTCGAGTGGTACCGGTCCGCCGGGTGGTGGGAAGGCGCGATCCAGCTGCGCCAGGGTCTCCTCGGAGAGGTGGAGATCCAGCGCCGCACGATTCTGCTCCACGTGCGCCGGAGTGCCCGCGCGCGGGATCGCGATCATGCCTTCCTGCCGGAGCACCCAGGCGAGGGCGACCTGCGCCGGGCGTACGTCGTACTGCTTGGCGATGTCTGCGAGGAGGTTGTCCTGGAGCAGGCTTCCGCGGCCGAACGGCGAGTACGCCATCACGGGGATCCCGCGTTGCCGGCAATCCGGAAGCAGGTCCCACTCGATGCCTCGGGACGTGAGGTTGTAGAGCACCTGGTCGGTGGCGACGTCATCCCCACCCGGCACGGTGGCGAGCTCGGCCAGGTCCCTGGGGTCGAAGTTGCTCACGCCCCAGCTGCGGATCTTCCCGGCGGCGACGAGCTCCTGGAACGCCCCGACGGTCTCCGCGAGCGGCACCCGTCCACGCCAGTGCAGCAGGTAGAGGTCCAACCACTCAGTGCCGAGACGCCGCAGACTTCCTTCGCAAGCCGCGATCGTGCCGTCATGGGTGGAGTTCGTCGGAAGCACCTTGCTGACCAGGAACACGTCGTCCCGGTGGCCGGCGATGGCTTCACCGACGAGCTTCTCGGCGCGGCCGTCGGCGTACATCTCGGCCGTGTCGACGAGAGTCAGCCCCAGCTCGAATCCTCGCCGGAGCGTGGCGATCTCCCTTGGTCGGAGCAGCCGATCCTCTGCGTAGCCCCAGGTGCCCTGACCGAGCACCGGTACCTCGGTCCCGGACGGCAACTTGGTGGTGCGTACTTCGGACATGCGGACCCTCCTCGCTCGCCAAGCCGGGCACGCCGACAGCTGCCGGACAGTTCCCCGCGAACCGTTCCCGGACCACCCATCCTGCCCGCCTGCCAATCCCCCGACATCCCCGTGATGAGTGGGACTCTCTCGATCGCGGCGGCCGATCTCGACATCAGGAGGCGCGGAGGGCGAGAGCGTCGATCGCCTTCGCGACCACATCCGGGTTCGAGATCAACGTGAGGTGCTTGGCGCCCGGGATGATCGTCGGGGGTGGGGCGCCGATGCGGGTCGCGGTCTGGGTCGCGTTGCCGCCGCTGGTGTCGAGCTCGCCGAACACGACCGAGGTCGGCACCGTCAGCTCCCGAAGTTTGGCCAGGCGATCGGCCGGTACCGCGGCGATGCCGGCCGAGGTCATGCTCCAGATCGCCGCCTCCGCGCCGGGTTGACGGAAGGGGCGGACCCACTGGTCGACGCCGGCCTGGTCGAGCGACGGGCAGTCGGGAGCGCACGCATCGTTGTAGAGGTTGCGGATCAGGCTGTCCGAGTTGAGGACGAGCCTCAGCACGCTGGTGCGATACGGGTTCACGATCAGGCGGCGCAGACCCGAACCGCCGCCGGTGAAGGGCAGTCCGTCGCCGTCGAGGAACATCAGGCCGCCGATCCGGCCCGGCTGTTCCAGCGTCGCCTCGGCAGCGATGCCCGCGCCTAGGGAATGTCCGACCAGGACGGGTTTCGGCTGGCCGGATCCGCCGAGGTGCATGGCGTCGAGGAAGCCGAGGAGCTGGGCGGCCAGATGTCCGACCGTGTACGGCCCTTTGCGTTCGCTGTAGCCGTAGCCGGTGATGTCATAGGCGTAGACGCGGTGGTTCCGCGCCAGCATTGGCACCAGCCTGGACCACGTGTCCACCGATTCCGCCGCGCCGTGAACGAGCACGACCGGGCTGCCCGACGTACCCCAGGTGTCGAAGCGCGTGGCGATGTCGGCAGCCTGGACGAATTTCAGGCCGGGTGGTGGTGCGGCATTCGCGCTGGTGAATGCGTTGTAGCCCAGCGAGGTGCCGGTGACGATCAACCAGAGCGCCAGAATGACCAGCAGTGCCCG
The DNA here is from genome assembly GCF_039529635.1 of Kribbella alba. Classification (NCBI taxonomy): domain Bacteria; kingdom Bacillati; phylum Actinomycetota; class Actinomycetes; order Propionibacteriales; family Kribbellaceae; genus Kribbella; species Kribbella alba. The sequence continues at coordinate 552,284 of NZ_BAAANE010000004.1, forward strand.
GCGCAGGAACCGTTTCACGCCGGCCCGAGGTCGTGTCGCATGGTTCCAAAGGTACCGGTACTGACAAAGGACAAAGTCGTGCATGGCCCTCGGGGAGTCGGGTACTAGGACCACACTTCAGCGATGGTCCGGAAGGGTGCCATTCGTGACTTTCTAGTTGCGAGGTACCTGTGGCACCCCTTTCCCCCTCCTCGAGAGACCTTTCCGCGCACACCCTGTCACCGGCCGACCGCAGGCGACGTGAGGTGCTCACCGCGCAACTGCTGGAGCGCATCCAGCAGACCTCCGACGCCGCCGAGCGCAGGGAACTGGTCGAGGAAGTCTTCGACATGCATCTCGAGGTCGCGCTGTCGATCGCGCACCGCTACCGCGATCGCGGCGCCGACCTGGACGACCTGGAACAGGCGGCCTGCCTCGGACTGGTGAACGCGATCCGCCGCTACCGGCCGGACGCCGCGACACCGTTCATCGGCTTCGCGATCCCGACCATCCGCGGCGAGCTCAAGCGGTACTTCCGCGACTACGCCTGGACGATCCGCATCCCCCGCCGACTGCAGGAGATCCAATGGCTGATCGCCGCGCGGGGTCCGCGGCTGAAACAGGAACTCAACCGCGAACCGACCCGCGCCGAGCTCGCCGCCTGCCTGGAGATCGACCTCGCGGAGATGGACCGCGCTCTGGCGGCCAAGGGCTGCTTCAACGTGTTGTCGCTGGATCAACCGCTCGACCCGGCCGGAAACCTGACCTTGGCGGATCTGGTCGCCGGCGATCAGGACGTGACCCTGGGCAGGTTCGAGGAGGTCGACCAACTGCAGCCGGTGCTGGACGACCTCGGACCGCGGGAGCGGCGCATCCTGGAGTTGCGCTTCGTCGAGGGCTGGACCCAGGCGGAGATCGGCGCCGACATCGGAGTCAGCCAGATGCAGGTCTCCCGGATTCTGGGCCGCATCCTGGACGACCTCCGCGAGCAACTGCTCCGCTCCGAGGCGGCCTGATCGCTCCGGCTCGCGCATAACTTTCAAGGTTTTGGCCGCCGATCGCGGGTTACCGAGGGCGCCTCGAACTCGGAAGGAGTCGTCAGATGACGCATACGACGAATCAACGGATAGACGCAGACAGCCCACCTGGCCTGCAGAACGCCTCGGCGGGAGGCATGACCGAGACAGCACGGGACGAGGCCGGGCAGCTGAAGGAGACTTCCGCCGAGGCAGCTCGGCAGGTGGCGGGCACGGCCAAGGAAAAGGCATCCGACGTGAGCTCCGACGTACGTCGGCAGACGCAGCAGCTCGCCGGTCAGACGCGGGACCAACTGGTCGGGCAAGCGGGCAAGCAGAAGGACCGGGCCACGGACGGCCTGCGCTCGGTGAGCGAGGAACTGCGCGGGATGGCCGAGCACGGGCAGTCCGGTTGGGGCAGTCAACTGGCTCGGCAGGGCGCCGACTTCACCGAGCAGGCCGCGGACTTCCTGCAGAAGCGCGAACCGGGAGAGCTTCTCGAGGACGTTCGCACCTTCGCACGCAGGAAGCCCGGCACGTTCCTGCTGACCGCCGTAGTTGCGGGCGTTGTGGCGGGCCGGCTCACGCGTGCGCTGGCCGCCGGTAGGCCGAGCAGCACCACGAGCGGACGCAGTACGGAAGACGGAGCTGGTACGGCGAGCGCGCAGGGGTCGTTCGCCTCGCCGGTCTCCGACGAGTATCTGGTGCCACCGCCGTCGGCACCTGCCACTGCTCCCCCGGTCGCGCCGACCACACCACCCCCGCCTGTTCCTACCCCGATAGCGCCCGACCCCGATCCCGGGGCGCCGGTGACGCCGAGGTTCGGGCCGGGACCGGGACTCTGAGATGACGGTCGACGGATCACCACCCGGGAGCAGCCCGGACAGGCTGTCGATGGACGAGTCGCTAGGCGAGATCGTCTCTCATCTGACCACCGATCTCGGCACCCTGACCCGCCAGGAGCTCGCGCTGGCGAAGGCCGAGCTCCGGGCGGAGGCGAAGAAGGCCGGCAAGGGCGCAGGCATGCTCGGCGGCGCCGCCTTCGCCGGCTGGATGGTGGCTCTTTTCCTTTCCCTGACCGTCATGTGGGCCCTGGATGAGGCGATGGACCTGATCTGGGCGGCCCTCATCGTCGCCGTGATCTGGGCGATCGTCGCGGCCGTGCTGGCGATGGTGGGTCGCAAGGAGCTCCAGCAGGTCAGCCCGAAACCTGACCAGACGGTCGAATCCCTCAAGGAGGACGCGAAATGGCTGAAGACACAGAAGAGCTGAAGCGGGACATCGAGGAGACCAGGCGCCACCTCGGCCGCGATGTGGACGCCTTGTCGGAGAAGGTCAGCCCCAGCCGCGTCGTCGGCCGCCGGATGGACAGTGCCCGCGGCGGAATACATCGGCTCCGCGACCACGTGATGGGGTCCGCGGAGTCGGCCCGCGGCTCGGTGTCCGACACCGCCGGATCCGCCGTCTCGTCCGTCCAGGATGCCGGTAGCAAGGTCGCCGACACGGTCAGCTCAGCGCCGGACCTGGCCCGCTCCCACACTCGCGGTACGCCGCTCGCGGCCGGCCTGGTCGCCTTCACGGCGGGCTGGATCGTGGCCGCGGCGATGCCGCCGTCGACCCGGGAACGCGAACTGGCCCAGGAGACCAAGGACAAGGCGATGGAGGTCGCCGGTCCCGTGAAGGAGCAGGCGACCCAGGCGATGCAAGAGGTCAAGGAGAACCTCCAGCAACCCGCACAGGAGGCTTTCGACCAGGTGAAGGAGTCCGCGTCCGATGCCGCCTCCGCGGTGGCCGATGAGGGTCGCTCGGCGGCTCAACAGGTCAAGGACGAGTCGAAGGACTCGGCGGACCACGTCCGGCAGGCGGGCTCACCCACCTGATGAAAGGCGATCACCCGTCCGCCGTACCAGGCGCGGAGGCGGACAAGCCGACACAGATCCCGGCTGCCGGCTGGTGGCAGGTCACCAAGCGGGCCTGGGCGGAGGCCAAGGCCGACCAGGTCCCGCTCCTCGCCGCGGGCGTCGCGTTCTTCGGCTTCCTGTCGCTGTTCCCGGCGATCGTCGCTGCAGTGCTGGCCTGGGGCTTGATCGCCGATCCGGCGCAGATCCGGAGCCAGACTCAGGATCTGGCCACGGCCATGCCGTCGTCAGCGCGCGACTTGCTGCTGCAGCAGGTCGACGCGCTGACGTCGACACCACAGCAGAGCTTGGGGATCGGCTTCGCCATCGCGGTAGCGACAGCGTTGTGGAGTGCGTCCAGCGGGGTCGGCTATCTCATCACCGCGGTGAACATGGCGTACGACGAGGACGAGACGCGTGGGTTCGTCCGCCGGAAACTGTTGGCGCTCGGCCTGACCGTGGGCGCGATCGTCTTCGTGCTGCTGGCGATCGGCTTGTTCGCCGCCGAGGCTGCGATCGGTGACAACGTCGCGACGCCGGTCCGGATCCTACTGGAGGTGGTCCGATTCGCCCTGGCCGTGGTTCTGATCACCGTGGCGCTCGCTGTCATCTATCGGCTGGCTCCGGACCGGGATGCACCGCGGTTGCGATGGGTTTCGACAGGCGCCGTGGTGGCGACGGTGATCTGGCTCGCCGCGTCGTTCGGCTTCTCCATCTATGTCGCGACCTTCGGCAGTTACGCGAAGACCTACGGCAGTCTGGCCGCCGTCGTGGTGCTGATGTTGTGGCTCTGGCTCACCGTGTACGCGATTCTGCTCGGCGCTGAGATCAACGCCGAGGCGGAGGAGCAGACGGCGCAGGACACCACGAAGGGCGATCCGCGTCCGCTCGGTGAAAGAGGCGCTGTCAAGGCGGATTCCATCCCGCACTGAGCGAGCCGGACTTCCCGAGTCGAGGTCTGGGGGGCGATGCTTTGGGGTATGGCGGGGATTGCGGGGCGGGGGCCGGAACTTGCGATGCTGCGCGGTTGGGTGGATGCGGCGCGTGGCGGGGCAGGCCGGTTGGTGCTGTGCGGCGGCGAGGCGGGGATCGGGAAGACTCGGTTGGCGCAGGAGGTCGCGGGGGCCGCCCTGGCGACGGGGGCAGCCGTCGCGTGGGGGCGGTGCGTCGAGACCGAGGGAGCGCCGGCGTACTGGCCATGGCGGCAGGTGTTGAGGGCGCTCGGCGCTGACGCTGACGAGGTGCTCGCGGCCGCGCAGGCGGAGGCCCCCGAGGACCGGTTCCGGTTGTTCGAGGAAGTGACTCGGGTGGTTGGGCGTGCCGCACGCAAACAAGGGCTGGTGATCATTCTCGACGACGTTCACCGGGGTGACGAGCCGTCGTTGCTGCTGCTGCGGCACCTGGCGGATCAGGTTGCTGAGCTTCCGCTGCTGGTCCTTGCGACCTTCCGGGACTTCGAGCCGGACAGTGTGCTGCCTCGGGTTCTGCCCGAGTTGCTACGTTCACCGGCGGCCGAACGCCTTGAACTGAAGGGTCTCACACTTGCCGAGGTCGGCCAGCAGTTGTCCGGGGCAACCAATGCCGTGGCGGTGAGGATCCATCAGATCACCGGCGGGAATCCGCTGTTCGTCCGCGAGATCGCCCGCGCGATCGCGGACGGGTCGTGGCGGGAGGATCGGCCGCCGCGGACGGTCCTGGACATGGTGGCAGCACGGTTGCGGAAAGTCTCCCCTCAGTGCCGGCGGCTGGTGCAGGCCGCGGCGATCATCGGGCGGGACTTCCAGCTGGGGCTGCTCGCCTCAACAGTTCCCGAGCAGTTGGCGGAATGCTTGCCCCTCGTCGATGAAGCGATCGCGTTCGGATTCGTCGATCGGGTTGGCGACGGCGGCGACTACCGGTTCGTGCATGCGCTGACCCGGGATGCAGTCGAGGCCTCGTTGCCTACTGCTGACAGAGCCGCCTTGCACCGCACGGTGGCGGAAGCACTCGAGACGCGGTTTGGCGATGACCTTGCTGAGCATCTTGCCGATATCGCCCGTCACCGGCGGGAGCTTGCGCAGTACGGGGAGAGCGAGGCGGCGCGGCGGTGGACCGTGCTCGCGGCCGATGACGCGGTGCGGCGTCTTGCTTATGAAGAAGGCGTTCGCCTCTACAGGGCGGCGCTCGAGTTGGCACCGATAGGTGACGACGAGCGTTGCCGGATCCAGTTGGCGCTCGGGCGGGCGGCGTATCTGGCGGGTGATCTGCACGGGTGTCTGGCTGCGGCGGTTGCGGCCGCGGCGGCGGCGCGGAATCCGGAGCAGAAGGGCGAGGCCGCCCTGGTGCTGGAGGCCGTTCCCGACCAAGGGATCAACGCCAGCGCGAAGAGGTTGTGCGAGGCGGCGCTGGCCGAGGTGTCGGACGATGCGTTGCGAGCGCGGTTGTTGGCGCAGCGGAGCCATCTCGCGTTCTATGACGGCGAGCAGGAACGGCTTGACGCGCTGAGCGAGGACGCCTTGCGACTGGCGCGCCGGTCCAAGGACGATCACGCGCTGGCTGATGCGTTGCGTGCTCGGCAGGAGGCATGTCCCGGGCCGGCAGGTAGGGACGAGCGGTTGCAGTTGGCAACGGAAATGCTTGCGCTGGCGCAGCGGACGGACAACGCGCGAGCGGCGATGTGGGGCGAGCTGTGGCGGTTGGACGCGTTGATAGAGAGCGGTCAGCTCGCCGCGGCGGCCGAGGAGCTGCCCGCATTGAAGGTCGCGGTTGACCGGCTCGGCGGTCCGGTCAGCGCCTGGCACCACGATCGCGTCGCCGCTTGTGTCGCCCAGGCCACCGGCCGGTACGCCGACGCCGCCCGCCTCGGCCGGAGGGGGTTCGAGCGGATGCGTCTGGTGGAGCGAGCGCCGGCGACGGGCGCCTACTTCGCCCTGCAGATCGCGCTCGCCGGGCACATCGGAGTCACCGAAGACGCGGCAACCTTCGCCCGGCAGACGTTCGACCCACCGCCGCGTTTCGCGACGATGGCCCGGCTCTCTCGGGCGCATCTGATGATGTGCGCCGGACTACCCGAGGAGGCGGAGGCGTCCTACCGGCAGGCTGGGCCGTTGGAGAACTGGTCGTTGCCCGCCTTCTTCGTGCTGCCTGCCTACGTGTACGCCGCGCTGGCGTGCGGGGGTCTCGGCCGGCGCGGCGACCTCGCAGTACTGGTGGATCGGCTCGAGTCGTTCCGCGGTGAGCATGCCGTGGGCAACGGTGTTGCCTATATGGGTCCGGCGGAGCTTGCCCTTGGCCGGGCAGAGGTGGTGCTTGGTCGCCTTGATGCCGCGGTCGACGATCTGGAGGCCGCCGTGAGGCGGGCTGACTGCGCCGGCGCACCTGGATTTGTTGCCGAGGCGCAGTATCACCTCGCGGCGGCACTGCTCGCGCGCAGCGGACCAGGCGACTGCGAACGCGCCAAGCCGCTGGCGAAGGAGGCCGGGCGGCTGATGGGATCACTCGGCATGATCGCGTACGCCGACCAGGTGGCCGCGCTGCTCGGGCGGCTCGACGGGTCGCCTCCGGACGGCTTGAGTCGGCGCGAGGTGGAAGTGGCCGAACTGGTCGCCGAGGGGCTGACCAATCGGCAGATCGGCGAGCGGCTGTTCATCTCGGAGCGGACCGCGCAGAACCATGTCCAGCACATCCTCACCAAGCTGGGATTCGCCACCCGCAGCCAGATCGCCACCTGGTCCACGCGCAGATGAGTACCCGGATGAGTGATTCGGCGGATTCCGGCAGCGCGGCGGATTCCTAGCGTTGGTGCTGCGGCCGATGAGACGCCGCAGGACAAAGGAGAGCAGCCATGCAATGGATCGCAGTCGCCACCCCGCCGTTCGGGTCGATCGAGCAGTTCGACCGGGTGATGGGCCAGTTGGGCGCCGAGCCGGAAGGCCTGGAGGCGCGCTATGTCGGGACGACCGGCGAGGGAATCCGGGTCGTCACCCTGTGGGAGTCGAAGGCCCACGCCGACCGCTTCTTCGCCGAACGCCTCGGCCCGGCCCTCGCCAAGGTCCTCGGCCCCGAGCCGGCCGGCACCCCCGAGGTCCTCGGCATCGACGTCGCCCGCACCTACCTCCGCCAGCCCGTCGGCTGAGGCGCGGCCTGGTCCGGAGCCGGCCGTTCGGTCAGGAGCCGCGGTTCTCGAGGGAGTCGGCGAGGTGGAGGATTCGCGCGGTCACCTCGTCGATCTCGCCGGTGCCGTCGACCGGGATGATCAGACCGCGTTCGTCGTACACCTTGATCAGAGGGTGGGTCTGCTCGTTGTAGACCTGGAGCCGGCGGCGGATGACGTCCTCGGTGTCGTCGGAGCGGTGCTCGAGTTCGGCGCGGTGGAGGAGTCGCTGGACGAGGTGGTCGGGGTCCACGTCGAGGACGACGACCGCGTCGAGCTTGCGGTCCTGGTTGGCGAGGAGTTCGTCGAGCACCTCGACCTGGTCGAGGGTCCGGGGGTAGCCGTCGAGGACGAAGCCGTGCCGGGTGTCCTTGGCGGCCAGTCGTTCGCGGACCATCTGGTTGGTGAGCTGGTCGGGGACATACTCCCCCGCGTCGACGAAGTCCTGGGCACGATTCCCGAGGTCGGTGCGGTCCGCGACGTTGGCGCGGAAGATGTCGCCGGTGGAGATGGCCGGCATCCCGAGCCGCCCGGCCAGCACCTGCGCCTGGGTCCCTTTCCCGGAACCGGGCGGCCCCATCAGCACAAGGATCGTCATCGGTCCTCCTGACCTCGGTCGCACCCGCAGGCCCCCAGGCTAGCCGGTCACCGCCAACACCGTGAGGCCCTGGGCTGGGTTCAGCCCAGGGCCTCACAGCTTCAGTCGGACAGGTTCACTACTGGCCGGAGAAGGCGAAGGTGGAGCCTGGTTGGGTGACGATGTTGCCGTCGGCGGAGTTGGTGATGGTGACGTTGGTGAGGTTGGCGTTGCCGCGGGCGCCGGCCATGGCCAGGATGCCCGCGCCGTTGTTGGACTTGTCGATCTTGACGTTGGTGATCGCGACGTCCGGCATCAGGCCGCCGCCGGTCTTGAACTGGATGCCGTCGTAGGTGGAGTCGACGATGTCGGTGTCGCGGATGGTGACACCGGGGATGGCCAGGTTCTGCGGGAACAGGGTGATCGCGCCGAACTCCTGGTCCTCGTTCCAGAAGACGCCGCCACAGCGGTAGAGCCCGTTGTTGGCGATCAGGGTCTGACCCGAGAACGGCAGCGGGTCGTGGTCGGTCGCCAGCATGATGCCGGGGTAGTTCATCGTGTCGTAGACCAGGTTGTTCTCGATCTTGTTGCCGTAGCCGCCGTAGATCGCCAGCCCGTTCGCCCGCCAGGGCAGCTGGATCGTGTTGTTGAGGAACTGGTTGTCATGGGCAACGTCGACGGCCTGGTCCTTGACGTACTTGTTCGCCCACACCGCCAGCGAGTCGTCGCCGGTGGTCCGGAAGGAGGAGTTGAACACCTTCGAGTTCCGGGTGCCGTTGGTGAAGTTGATGCCGTCGGCGTAGGTGTCGCGGATCCGCATCCCGCTGAACTCCAGGCCGTCCGCCGGACCCCACAGTTCCTGGATGTTGTCGTAGTCGCGGCCGACCCAGACACCGACGTTCGCGTGCTCGATCCACACGTTGGTGATCTTGGTCCCGGTGCCGAACCGCCCGTTCAGGCCGACGCCACCTTCGGCGTTGCCGTCACCGCCGCGGATCCGGCCGGAACCGAAGATCGCGATGTCGGAGATCTGCGTGTTCTTGTCGATGTCGAAGCCGAAGTTGCCCTCGTGCGGGTGGTTGATGCCGCCGGCGTTCTGCGGCTCGATCGTCGAGTACAGCTGCGAATACCACATGCCCGCGCCGCGGACCGTGACGTTGCTGATGCCGACCTGGTTGTACTGTCCACGGTTCAGCGGGTCGTCGGTCAGGATCTTCTTCTCCTGGCGCCACTGCCCCGCCGGGATCCACACGCAGCCGATGACCCCGTTCTGGTCGTCCGTCACGGCCCGCTGGATGGCGTCCGCGTCGTCGATCCCATCACCCGCGACAGCGCCGTACTGCGTGATCGACGTGCAGCCGGCGGGTTGGCTGAGCGCCGGCGCCACCTGCTCGAGGTCGATCGTGTCGATGATGTAGAACGACGCCGTGTCGCCGGAGTCGCGCTGCAACTTGAACTTCGTGCCGGGCGGGTACGACGAACTCAGCAGCGCATGGGACTCGTCGAACAACCGGCGGGCGTCTCCGCCCGGGGTGTTCGTCAACGCCTCGGGTCCATCGACGTTCCCGTACAGCCAGCTGTGGTGGGACGACAGGTTCAGCTTCTGCGCGAACGTGCCGTTGACGTAGAGGCTGATCGTGGCGTCGATGCCCTGGCCGTTCGCCGAGTCGGGGATCGAGTTGCGCACCACGATCGAGTTGGTCTGGTTGGTCGAGGTGAACTCGACGAACTGACCCGTGCTGTTCAGCCGCACCGACTGCCGCCCGGAGGACTCAGTGGCGAAGTTGGTGTGCCCGAAGGTCCGCAGCGGGTCGGTCGACAGCAACGTGCCCTGGTAGTTGGCGGCCTCGGCCTCGTAGGAGACGTACGGGACCGCGGCCCCACGGCCGACCACGATGGCCCGCGAGAAGCCGTTGTTGCTCTCGTTAGTCTCCGTGACCACGTTCGTGGCGTCTGCCGCGGCGGTGAGAGTCGCACCACCGCTGGTGGCGGTCCAGGTCCCGCCGACCGCGACGTTGACGGTGGTACCGGCCGCGATCGAAGCGGTGTTGGTGTTCAGCACAGTGCTACCCACCGTCAGCCTGGTGACCGTCGTCGCGCCGGTGGCGGCGGTCCCGCGGTTGTTCACGGCAACGGTGAACGAGACCTGGGAGCCGACGGCCGGGTTCGGCGGGTTCGACGTGATACCGAGGACCTGCAGGTCGGGTCCGGGAGCCTGCGCGATCACCAGTTGCGAAGGTGCCTGGAAGCTGTTGTTGGCGTCGTTCTGCTCGACGATCGTGTTGGTCGGGTCGACCACCGACGAGACGGTGTAGCTGCCCATCGGCCGGGCCCCGGCGTTGACTGAAACGGTGGCCGATGCACCGGCGTTCAGCGCACCCACCGGAGCACTGCCGACGACGGTGCCACCGAGGCTGAAGTTGACGCTGGTCGCTCCGGCTGCTGCCGAACCGACGTTCTGGACCGTGGCCGACAGGGTGATCGGGCTGGTCTCGTTCGGCGACGCGGGAGTCCAGGTCGTCGAGCTCACCACCAGGTCGGGGTTGGGCGCCGGCGTACCGATGACCTGGAAGTCGGCGACCTGGCCGCCCGGGGCGCCGGTGTTGCTGAAGAACTGCAGCCGTACGTCGGCGACGCGACCGCTGAGCGGGATCGTCACCGTGTTCTGGTTCGTCGACGGGTTGAACTGGTAGTCCGCCCGGGCGACCAGTGAGGTGAATGCGGTGGCCGACTGCTCGCGGCCGAGGACCTGGATGCTCTGAGTCCGGAGTCCCCAGGCCGGGTCGGGGTTCAGCTTCACCACGAGTGAGTCGAGGTCGGCGTTGGAGCCGAGCTTGACGGTCAGCGTCGACGGGTAGCCGTTGGACTCCCAATAGGTGCTGATGCTGTTGTCGTTGGCGTTCGCGGCGACGAAGTTGAACACCGAGGACGACGCCTCGATCGGCTTGCCCGCGGCGAGGTTGGAACCACCCGCCTGGCCGGCCCGGCGTACCCGGTTGCTGTCGGCAGACTCGTTGCCGGCGGCGTCACGGGCGCGCACGTAGTACTCGACAGTCGTCGACGTGGGCTGCGACTCGGTGAAGCTGAGCACGTTGCCGGCCACGGTCGTGACGGCCGCGTTGTTGCGGTAGATGGTGTAGCCGGTGACCCCGACGTTGTCCGTCGACGCGCTCCAGGCGAGGCGGATCTGGCCGCTGCTCGGCTCGGTCAGGGTGAGGTTGCCGGGCACGGTCGGCGCCTGGGTGTCGCCGGAGGTCGGCCCGTAGAGCTCGAACTCCGAGAGCTGCCCAGCCGGCCAGCCGGAGTTGGCGGTGATGTTCAACCGGACGTAGCGAACGGTCGTCGCCGGGAACGAGATGGTGACGGTGTTGCCGCTCGTCGGCGCGAAGTTGTAGCCGGCGCTCGCGACGATGTCGGTGAACGCGGACCCGTTCGTACTGCCTTGTACTGCGAGGGTCTGGGCGCGCGCACCCCAGGAAGCGGGCAGTTTCAGCACGACCTGGTTCACGCTGACCGACGAGCCGAGATCAGCCTGCAGCCACTGCGGGAAGGCGTTGTTGTTGCTCTCCCAGTACGAGTTCTGGTTGCCGTCCCCGCTGTTGCTCGCGGGGTAGGCCCCGAGCGAACTGCTGGCCGACACGGTCTTGGTCAAAGCGGCGGTGACGGCCGCGGATGCGGAGGTGGGCACGATCCCGGCGAGGACCAGCGCGGCCACGACGGCGCCGCTGATCACCCGCCAACTGAGCTGCTTCCGTTTCATGGGTGTCCTAAGGGGCGGTGGTGGACCTGGACGCCGCCTCGAAAGCTGCACAGCACTCTGTGGAACTTGCGTAGATTCTGCTAATTTCTTGCGAGGCGGTAGCCAAAGGTTGCAGGCCTGCTACCTGTTCGTCAACGGTTCGTCACACTTGGAAGGCGAAAGACCCGGTACGCCGGACAGCCGGGTCCAGGAGGATTCGTCCGCCCAAAGGGAGGACCGGTCGACGTACGGCTGGAGCAGGGCGGACAACCCCGGGTCGCCCTGTCCGTGCAGTTCCGCGGTGGCGATGCGCCGGGCGGATCCGGCCAGCAGGTCCGCCAACTGGATCCGCGGATCCGAGCGGGAGTCGACCATTTCCACCCCGAGCAGCGGCAGCCGGCCGGGAACCGCGGCGGCCAGCACCTCCTGAATGTGGGTGACGCGATAGGCTCGCAGGGCGCTCTGCTCGTCGTGCACGATGAAGACCGAGCGGCCGCCGGAGCTCCAATACAGAGTCGTGTCGACGAGTGCGCTGAGCATGGGCTCAAGCGGCGGCGGCACCGTCGAACGGTCGTCCAGCAGCAGGGTCAGCACCTCCTCGGCTCGCGGCCGCGACGCCCTCAGCCGGGTGAGGATCTCGTCGAACTGGCCCGATCGCAGCTCACCGAGGTGGTGGTAGAACTTCTCGATGGCGGGCTGGTTGATGACCCGGCGCCGCTTGGTGCGCATCATCGTCACGAACGCAGCCAGGAACTCGTCCCACCGCTCGGCGCCGAAGGTGGCCGGGCCGTCGCGATAGAGAGCCCGCGCAACCTCTCGGAACTCCGGCGCCAGGCTCGTGCCCGCGGCGTACGTGGGTTCGCCGAGCAGCAGGTCCAGGACGCGAGTGACCACGAAGAGTCGCTTGTGGGTCAGATGCACGTGACCGCGACCGCGCAGGGTGCCGAGCAACCACTCCAGCACCTCTCGCTGCTGACTGCGGAGCAACTGGTTCGACTTGTACTCCGTGGGCGAGTACTGGAATCGCGCCCGGATCAGCTCGACGTACTCCGCGGCGGCGTCCATGGCGAGGTCGACGCCGGCGTGGGTGATGAGCTCGCTGGTCGGATCGAGCAGGTTGCTGCCGGAGAATCCGGACTCGTCACAGGCAACCTCCATGAACCTCATGATCGGCGGCCCCGCCGATAGGCGCCACCGAGTTTGGGTCAGGGCTTGCGGGCCAGCCCCGCCAGGACGAGACTGCCGGCGCCGGAGCGGCTGACCTGGCGTTCATCGTCCGGCCACCAGTCGGACAGGCCGACCAGGCCCGGCTCGAGCAGTTCGACACCTTCGAAGAGGGAGGCGATCTCGTCGGGCGTGCGGAAGCTGATCGACGGGAACGCATCCCGGAACTTGTCCTCGACGGCGGTGGCGAACTCGGCGAGCCGGCTGCCATCGCGCGGATTGCTCGCGTGGGTGATGGCGAGACAGGAGCCGGACGGGAGCGCCGAGACATACGCGGCGACGATCTCGCGGACCCGCGCGGTATCGGGCAGCTGATGCAGCACCAGGGCCAGGATGAGTCCGACCGGGCGGTCGAGCTCGAGGACCCTGCTGACGACAGGATTCGCGAGGACTGCGGCCGGGTCGGCGAGGTCGGCCCCGGCGAAATGGCTCCGATTGTCGTCGGCCAGCAGCGCCTGGCCGTGGGCGATCACGGTCGGATCCTTGTCGACGTAGACAACCGTCGCCCGCGGGTCCGCCTTCAGCACCAGCTCGTGGGTGTTCTCCTCGGTCGGCAGGCCGGCCCCGAGGTCGAGGAACTGGTCGATACCGCCCGGGCGAACCATCCGGCGCACGATGTCGGCCAGCCAGCGACGATTCTCGCGAGCCAGCGCCGGGGTCTCGGGGGCGATTTTCAGGATCTGCTGGAAGAGCTGCCGGTCGACCTCGAAGTTGTTCTTCCCACCGAGAAACAGGTCGTAGATCCGCGCATCACTCGGCCGGCTGAGGTCGACGTCCGGCACGAAGGAGCCACGATCGGCGTCGCTGTCGCCCATCCCGCCCACCTCGCTCCGTAACCGGTCGGTCGCTATCCGAAAAGGTCGCGTTTCCCGGGGAGGCTACAGCACTGACGGAAGGTGTCCGACACCACCTCCGGCTCCCCTCGACAACCGCCACCAACCAGCCCTCTCCCCCGCCGACGTAGGCCCGGAACCAACACCGCCTGAGTCGAGCGATGAGTTTTTCCGGGCTCGCTCGTCTGAACGAGGACAGAATCGCAACCTAGGAGGCAGAACAGATGGCCAAGGTGCTCTATTCGGCGACCATGTCGCTGGACGGGTTCATCGCGGGACCCGGTGGCGACATGTCCTGGATGACCGAATATCTCGGACCGAATCCGGAGGTCAAGGAGCTGATCACCCGGATCGGCGCCCTGCTGGTCGGCCGGCGGACATTCGGCGGGGACGACCCGCACAAGGGCGACGAAGGCGAGGGCAAGCCGTTCGGCGGTGGGTGGGAAGGGCCGCAGTTCATCGTGACGCACCACCTGCCGCAGGAGACGATCCCGGGCATCACCTTCGTCGACGACTTCGACAGCGCGCTCGCCCAGGCGAAGGAGGCGGCCGGTGACAAGTACGTCAATGTGCTCGGCGCCAGCATCGGCAGGCAATGCCTGGAAGCAGGTCAGCTCGACGAGGTGCTGGTGCTGATCGCGCCGCTCCTGCTCGGCGACGGCGTCCGCCTGTTCGACCACCCGGGCGGCCGCAACGTCAAGCTCGAGCGCCTCAGCATCAATCAGGTGCCCCTGGCAACAAGCCTCTGGTACAAGGTCAGCTGAGCTCAACGCAGGCCGGCGTGAAGCTCATCTCCTCGGCTCAGTAGTCGGCGACGGCGGGGAACATGACGGGGCGGACTTCGATCGCGAGTCCGTCGATGCCGGCGTCGGGGAGGAGGTCGGCGAGTTCGATCGCGCGGTCCTTCGACTCGACGTCGACCAGGTAATAGCCACCGATGAACTCGCCGGTCGCGCGGAACGGGCCGGTCGTGACGCCTCGGCTGCAGACGACGGTGCTTGTCGACGGATCGGCCAGCGCCTGGGTGCTGATCAGCTCGCCCGCATCCTGGGTGATCCGCCGGAACTCGTCGTGGCCCGCCTGAACCGCTGTTCGCTCCTCATCCGTCAGCTTGTCGAGCACCGCCGTACTGAGCTGCAGAATCAGCAAGTACTTCACCGGCCCACTCCTCCACTCCGGCCGCCCGTCGCGACCACTCACTGGAGGTACGAAGCCGGGCTCGCATTCTTGACATGCCTACGATGAGCGGATGGTGATCCAGACCGAACGCCTGGTGTTGCGGCGGTTCCGTGCCGAGGACGCTGCGGCCTTCGCGGCGTACCGTTCGGTGCCGGAGATTGCGCGCTACCAGTCCTGGGACGCGCCGGTCAGCCTCGAGGATGCAGCCGCCTCAGTGAAGGCGTACGCGAGTGGGGATCCGTTGGAGCCGGGCTGGTTCCAGTACGCGATCGACTTCGACGGGGTGTTGATCGGGGACCTCGGGCTCAACCTGCACGACAACCTCATGCAGGCGGATCTCGGCTTCACCCTCGCCCCGGCCTACCAGGGCAAGGGGTATGCCACCGAGGCGGTGCGCGGGCTGCTCGACCATCTGTTCGTCGAGCGCAACCTGCACCGGGTTGCCGCCGAGTGCGATGCGCGCAACTCGTCGTCGGCGCGGCTGCTGGAGCGCGCCGGCTTCCGTCAGGAGGGTCTGCGGCGAGCGGCCACCTGGTTCAAAGGCGAATGGACCGACGACCTCGTGTTCGGATTGCTCCGCTCAGACTGGCACTAACTCTTGCCGCGGGCTGCCCATGCTCGGGCAGTCAGGCTGATCGGACCGTCCTCGGCGATCGGCAAACGCGCTTTCAGTTCATCCCGGAGAGCCTCCTGCGCGGGTTCGTCGAGCCCGCGCAGGTATGCCGGCGCCACGCCCTGGCCGCCGAGGAACGGCGTCCAGTAGTCGTCGAAAGACTTGAAGACAGTCGGTACGACGATGGCGCGGGTGGTGACGTCGGAGAACCCTGCCGCGGTGAACAGACCCTCGAGCCCGTCCGGGTTGCAGAACGGGAACCGGGCGCCCTCGTCGAACTCGCGGTCCGCCGGCCTGAGGTCCACCGCGGCATCCCAGAAGTACTTCATCAACTGCATCCCGCCCGCGTAGTCCCACACGTAGACCGCGACGGTCGCCCCGATCGCGCGCAGGTGGCGAAGGACTTCGAGCCGCTCCGGCAGGAAGTTCAGGACGAGCCCCGAGACGACCACGTCGAAGGACTCGTCCGTCAACTCCTCGGCAGCACGCACCTCGAAGCGGACCCGCTCGTCCTCCACGGTCTTGCGCGCATACTCGACGAACCCCTCCGACCGATCCACGCCGACCACCTCGACCGGTCCCGCAGTACTGAGGACGGTGCCGGTCAAGGCGCCCGTGCCGCAGCCGACATCGAGCCAGCGCAGCCCGGGCGGTTGGTCGAGCCAACTCAGGAACTCCTTGGCGACCTCGCGGCTCCAGCGCCCGACGTACGACTCGTAGATCTCCCCGCTCGACCACTCGTCCACCCCGGCAGCATAGGCGCGCGACGGGCAGTCCTCAGCCCGCCCGGACACGCCGGTCAGACGTTCGGCCTCGACCCACGGCCGCGCGTTCGACTCAGGGCAGGTAGTAGTTGGGGTTCGGGAGCTTGAAGGTGCGGTCGGCGAAACCGCCCTTCAGGTCGCTGAACTGGTCGCCGAAGTTCGCCACGAGGTCGTAGCCGAGGGACTCGATGTGGGCGCGGGTGGCGGACTTGTAGTGGATCGTCGTGCAGGCGCCGTTCGGGTCGCCGGCACAGGCCGTCTTCAGGTAGTCCGGATAGTTCGCGACCGCCGGCTTCGTGAACAGGCCGTCCTCGCCGTTGCGCAGGCCGGTCGGCTTCGGGAAGCCGGCGTCGACGCCGATGCCGTCCTCGGTCAGGTTGCCGAGCGTCGCCTGCTCCTGGGCAGCGCCGCGGCCGGTCAGGAAGAAGATCGCGTAGCCCTCGCGCTCGGCCGACCTGGCAAGGTCGACCATGCCAGGCACCGCCGGGAAACGCTGCTCGGTGACGAACGTGCCGTTGGTGGTCGGGTTGAACGCCCAGTTGCTGAAGATTTCGTAGTTCCAGCTCGCCAGCGAGGTGTCGTCGACATCCAGCACGATCGCCTTGGTGCCCTTGGTGTGGTGCTGGCCTGCCAGGTAGCGCTTGCCGGCCGACGCTACCGACGTCGCCTCCTTTGCGTAGTTGCTGTCCGCGGCGAAGTTGCCGGAGCCGAGCGGATCCCCGTAGTAGTTGCGGAGTTGCTGGCGCAGTACGTCGATGTTGGTGACCTGGTTCTCGGACCGCGGCGTCGACGTCTTGATCGCCGGCTGCTGGGAGGCGACCCCGGCCGAGTAGGCGACCCCGCCGGCGACGGAGGCGGCGGCCAGGGTGGCGACCCCGGTGAGGATCAGCCGGCGCGACGGACGGCGCCAGGAACGGTTGAACATGATGACCTCTCCAAGAACGTGGCGATGCTTGCCAGAGCAAACTAACTCGACCGCGGCCTGTCGACGCCGTGTCATCCTCAACTCGGGGGGAAACCTCCGCGCGGGTCTCCAGGTCAGCCGTCAGACCTTCTTCAGGTAGCGGTGGCAGGGAACGGGGATCGGGCCCGAGTCGGTGCTGGCCGGATAGTCGAACGCGCCGCCGTCGGTCCAGCCGCTGCGCTCGTAGAACCGGCGGGCGCGAGCGTTGCCGGTCGCCACCGCGAGCCACGCTTCGTCGTACCCATTGGCCTTGACCTGGCGCGCCGCCTCGTCGATCAGTACGTCGGCCACTCCCGAGCCACGGTGATCGCCGGACACGTAGACCTGCTCGACCTCGTCGTCCGCGACCATCACGAACCCGGCGACCTCGTCGCCCACCACCGCGACCGTGGTGTTCCCGATCAGGGCGGGAACCCTTTGCCAGAAGGACTCCTTGGTCCGGATCGCGACAAGTTCGTCCGGCACGTTGCCCAGATGCCCGTCGCCCCACCCGGAGTACCAGATCGAGGCCACGGCATCGGCGTCAGCTGCTTCGGCAGGGCGCAGGTTGACCGTCACCCCGTCACTGTAGATCGAGCGGGGCCAGGTGGGAGAGCTTGTCGGGGTTGGTGACCGCGTAGATCCCGGTGATCTGGTCGCCGTCCACGTCGAGCACGATCACCGCGAACGGGGTGTCGCCGGACAGCAGGAGCGCCGACGGGTCGCCGTTGACCGTCCGGTACTGCACGCCGAGCGACGGGATCGGCCGGCGGTCCGCGTCGCCCACGATCAGGCGGGCGATCTTGTCCCGACCCTGGACCGGATGCAGCCCGGCCGCGCGAGCCTTGCCGCCACCGTCCGCCCACAAGGTCACGTCGGGCGCCAGCACCTCCAGCAGCGCATTCAGGTCACCGCCGACGATCGCCGCGATGAACTTCTCGGTGACCTCCAGCCGGACCTGCGGATCGGCCTGGAAACGCGGCCGTCTGGCCTGCACGTGCTCGCGAGCACGGTGAGCCAACTGCCGGACCGCGGCCGGCGACCGGTCAAGGATCTCGGCGATCTCGGCGTGCGCGTAGCCGAACACCTCGTGCAGCACGAAGACCGCGCGCTCCAACGGGCTGAGCGTCTCCAGCACGACCAGCATCGCCATCGAGACCGTCTCGGCCCGTTCGACCGGATCGGCGCCCGACACGACGGGCTCGGGCAACCACGGCCCGTAGTACTCCTCGCGGCGTCGATTGATACTCGTACGCCGGGCCAGCGCCGCGTTGACCGCGATCCGGACCAGGTACGCCCGGGGATTCTCGATGCCCTCGCGCGTCGACCAGCTCAGCCAGGTCTCCTGCAGCACGTCCTCGGTGTCGGCGACGCTGCTGAGCATGTTGTAGACGATCGAGAACAGCAGCTCCCGATGCTCGAGGAAGGCCCTCGTCTGCGGGGTGTCGCTCATTGCGGCGGTCCTTCCTGCCATGGTTCAACAGTTCCAGACCCTCAGAGCGACAACGCCCCGCAGGTGTGACATCGGGTGTCAGTCGGGGTCGTAGGCGAGGTTGGGGCGGAGCCAGCGCTCGATCTCTGCCAGGTCCATGCCGCGGCGCTTCGCGTAGTCCTCGATCTGGTCCTTGCCGACCCGGCCGACGGTGAAGTACTTCGCGGCCGGGCTGGCGAAGATCAACCCGCTGACCGCGGCCGCCGGGGTCATCGCGTACGACTCGGTCAGCCCCAGCCCGAGCTTGTCCGCCTCGAGCAGGTCGAAGAGCTGCTTCTTCTCGCTGTGGTCAGGGCTCGCCGGATACCCCAGCGCGGGCCGGATCCCCCGGAACCGCTCCGCGTGCAGGTCCGCCAGCACCGGCTCGGCGTCCGGCTCGAACCAGGCCTTGCGTGCCTCCAGGTGGATCCACTCGGCGAACGCCTCGGCCAGCCGATCGGCCAGCGCCTTCACCATGATCGCCCGGTAGTCGTCGTTCTGTGCCTCGTACGACGCGGCCAGCTCCTCGGCGCCGTGGATCGCCACCCCGAAGCCACCCAGGTAGTCCCCCGACGGCGCGATGTAGTCGGCCAGGCAGCGGTTCTCCCGGCCGGCCGGCTTCTCGGTCTGCTGCCGCAACATCGGGAAGGAGACGCCCAGGTCGTCGAGCAGGATGTCGTCGCCCTCGCTGTGCGCCTTCCAGAACGCATAGGCACCCTTCGCGGTGAACGAGCGGTCCGCGATGATCTGGTCGAGCAGCTTGTTCGCGTCGTCGAAGAGCTCGCGCGCCACCGGCTGGTCCAGGATCGCCGGGTACTTGCCCTTCAGCTCCCAGGCCAGGAAGAGGAACTGCCAGTCGATCATTGCCCGCAGCGTCTCCAGGTCGGGCTCCTCGACCCGCAGCCCGGTGAAGGCCGGCACCGGCAGCCCGTCGTACGAGACCTGCTCGCGGTTCGCCCGTGCCTGTTCGATCGGCAGGATCGGCTTGCGCTGCTTGTTGGCGTGCTGCTCGCGGAGCACTTCCTGAGCGGCACGGTTGCTGACGGCAAGTTCTCCGGCGCGGTCGGAGTCCAGCAGGTCGGACACCACGCCGACCACGCGGGACGCGTCGAGCACGTGCACCGTCGTGTTCTCGTAGGCGGGCGCGATCCGGACCGCCGTGTGCTGCTTGGACGTGGTCGCACCGCCAACCAGCAAAGGGAGTTTGAGCCCGCGTCGCTGCATCTCAGCAGCCACCGCGACCATCTCGTCGAGTGACGGCGTGATCAGCCCGGACAGGCCGACCACGTCCGCACCCTCGGCGATCGCGGTGTCGAGAATCCTTGCCGCGGGCACCATCACGCCGAGGTCGATCACCTCGTAGTTGTTGCAGCCGAGCACCACGCCGACGATGTTCTTGCCGATGTCGTGCACATCGCCCTTGACCGTCGCGAGCACGACCTTGCCCTGGCCGCGAACCGCTTCCGCCCGGCCTTCCTGCCTGGCCAGCTCCTTCTCGGCCTCCATGAACGGCTCCAGGTAGGCGACCGAACGCTTCATCACCCGGGCGCTCTTGACCACCTGCGGCAGGAACATCTTGCCCGCACCGAACAGGTCGCCGACCACCTTCATGCCGTCCATCAACGGACCCTCGATCACCTCGAGCGGCCGCGCCTTCAGCAGCCGGGCCTCCTCGGTGTCCGCCTCGATGAAGTCCACGATGCCGTGCACCAGCGCGTACGACAGCCGCTCCTCGACCGGGCCCTCGCGCCAGGACAGGTCGACCTCGCGCTTGGTCGCGGACCCGCTGACGGTCTCGGCGAAGGAGACCAGCCGATCGGTGGCGTCCTCCCGCCGGTCGAACAACACGTCCTCGACCAGTTCCAGCAGATCCGCCGGGATGTCCTGGTAGACCGCGAGCTGGCCCGCGTTCACGATTCCCATGTCCAGGCCGACCTGGCCCGCGTGGTACAGGAACGCGGAGTGCATCGCCTCGCGGACCACGTCGTTGCCGCGGAACGAGAACGACAGGTTCGAGATACCCCCGCTGATGTGGACGCCGGGACAGCGCTCCTTGATCAGCGGCAGGGCGTCGATGAAGGCCTTGGCGTAGCCGTTGTGCTCGGCGATACCGGTGGCGACCGCGAGCACGTTCGGGTCGAAGATGATGTCCTCGGCCGGGAAGCCGATCTCCTGGGTGAGCAGGTCATAGGCCCGGCCGCAGATCGAGACCTTCCGCTCGGTGGTGTCGGCCTGCCCCTGCTCGTCGAAGGCCATCACCACCGCGCCGGCGCCGTAGTCGCGGATCCGGCGGGCGTGCTCGAGGAACTGCTCCTCGCCCTCCTTCAGGCTGATCGAGTTGACCACGCCCTTGCCCTGCACGCACTTCAGCCCGGCTTCGAGCACCGACCACTTCGAACTGTCGATCATGATCGGGATCCGGGCCACCTCGGGCTCGGTCGCGATCAGGTTCAGGAACGTCGTCATCGCCTGCTCGCTGTCGAGCAGGTCTGCGTCCATGTTCACGTCCAGCAGGTTGGCGCCACCGCGCACCTGCTCCAGCGCCACATCAACCGCGGCCTGGTGGTTGTCGGACTCGATCAGCCGGCGGAACCGCGCCGAACCGGTGACGTTGGTCCGCTCGCCGATCATCACGAACCCCGTGTCCGGGCTGATCCTGAACGGCTCCAGCCCGCTGAACCGCGTCGTGGTGTCCGCCGGGACGACCTCACGCGGCGGCACACCCTGCACGGCCTTGGCGATCTGCGCGATGTGGGCGGGCGTCGTACCGCAGCAACCGCCGACGATGTTGACCAGCCCCGAGCCCGCGAACTCCCCGAGCATCTCGGCCGTCTCCGCGGGCGTCTCGTCGTACCCGCCGAAGGCATTCGGGAGTCCCGCGTTCGGGTGGGACGCGACATAGGTGTCGGCGAAGCGCGACAGGTCGGCGACGTGCGGCCGCATCTCCGCGGCGCCCAGCGAGCAGTTCACCCCGACCACCATCGGCTTGGCATGCTCGATCGAACTCCAGAACGCCTCGACGGTCTGCCCCGACAGCGTCCGCCCGCTCAGGTCGACGATCGTGACCGAGATCCACAGCGGCAACTCCGGCGCGACCTCACGGGCGGCGGCGATCGCGGCCTTCGCGTTCAGCGTGTCGAAGATCGTCTCGACCAGCAGCAGGTCGACCCCGCCCTCGGCCAGCGCGGAGATCTGCTCGGCGTACGCAGCCCGCACCTGCTCGAAAGACACCGCCCGGTACGACGGGTCCTCGACGCGCGGGGACAACGACAGGGTGACGTTCAGCGGGCCGATCGACCCGGCGACGAAGCGGCCGCCTGCCTCGTCCGCGGCCTGACGGGCCAGCCGGGCGCCCTGGAGGTTCATCTCGCGGACCAGCGACTGCAGTCCGTAGTCGGCCTGACCGATGCTGGTCGCGGTGAAGGTGTTGGTGGTGGTGATGTCCGCGCCGGCGGCGAGGTACTGCCGATGGACGTCGAGGATGACGTCGGGCCGCATCAGGTTCAGCAGGTCGGGGTCACCCGTCACATCGTGGCTGTGATCGAGGAAGCGGTCGCCTTTGTAGTCCTCGGGCGCCAGTTTCGCGCCCTGCAGCATCGTGCCCCAGGCTCCGTCGAGCACCGCCACCCGCTGGTCCAGCAGGTCTCGCAGCTCGCTCTGACGTCCGGTCCCACTCACCTTTGGCCACCTCCAGATGACTCCGGAGGCGCCCTTGCAGTCACTCGCTCCAGACCGAGCGTGGCGAGCCATCCGGGCCCGTCGCAGCGCCTCTCGACCTGGATCGTCCATGGTACCGGGTCGAGACGTACGCCACAGCACCCCCTGACCGACTATTGAGACCTAGCTGATCAGGGCCTGCAGGGCGGGACTGTAGAGGTCGGCGACGAGGTCCAGGTCTGCCGAGGCGGTGGGGCCGGTCTTGTCGACCGCGAGGGCCGCGCCTAGGCCGAGGAGCTGGGCCACGATCAACTCGGCCCGGACGTCGAGGTGGTCCCCTGACAGACGGTCCGCGAAGGCGCTGACGACCTGCTGACGGAAGCGCTCGCGCAGCAGTTTCCGCTCGTCGCCGATCCCGATCGCGAAGACCACCCGCAGCATCAGGTCCGCCTGGTTCTCGCGACGCCACTCGACCAGCGCCTTGACCGCATGCCGGCCGAGCTCCTCGTTCGGTGCCGCCAGCAACAGCTCCGCCGCGTCGCTGAAGTCCGCAACCCGGTCGAACAGGGATTCCTTGCCGCCGAAGTGCTTCACGATCAGGGACGCGCTGACTCCGGCGTCGGCGGCGATCCCGCGCAGCGTCACGGCGTCGTACGGCTGTCGGGCGAAGGCCCTGCGAGCTGCCCTGATGATGGCGGTCCGGCCGGCATCCGTCACGTCGTACGGCCCGCTTCCGCCAGCTCGAGGTCGCGCACCGGCAGGGCACGGCGGGCCGGGATCAGCAGGGTGAGGCCGACCGCGACCAGTGCCGCGAGGCCCGCGATGACGAACACGATCAGGTAGGCACTGAGCGTCGGCGCTGTCTGGCCGTCCTTGGTCGCCACGACGCTGGTCAGGACGGTCGCCACGATCGCGCTGCAGACCGCCTGCCCGATCGTGCGCATCAAGGTGTTGAGGCCGTTCGCCGCAGCCGTTTCGGTCACGGGAACAGCATGCATGATCAAGGCAGGCAGCGCCGAATACGCCACGGCGGTTCCGGCCGCGACCACAGTCGCACCGGCCACGATCGCGATCAGGTTCTCGCTGGTGAACAGCCGGACGACATACCCGACCGCCATCAGGGCCGCCGCCACGGCAAGGGTGAACCGTGGCCCGCGCGCGGCGGAGATCCGCGCCGAGACCGGCGACAGCAGCACCATCGCGACACCACCCGGCAACAGGCACAACCCGCTGACCACGATCGAGGCGCCGAGGCCGTAGCCCGTCCACGTCGGCTCCTGCACGAGCTGGGCCGTCGTCAACGAGTTCGCGTAGAAGGCGAACCCGATCAGCAAGGCGGCGAGGTTGGTGAACAGCACAGCAGGTCGCGCCGACACCCGCAGATCGACCAGCGGCGCGGAAGTCCGCAACTCGAACAAGATCCACAGCGCGACGATCACCACGGCCCCGCCGAACAACCCGAGCGTCCTCATCGAACCCCATCCCCAGGCGCTGCCCTTCGACACCGCGAGCAACAGGCAGACCAGGAACGCGCTCAGCCCGAGAGCACCTGGTACGTCGAACCGACCACGGGTGCGCACCTTGGACTCGGGCACGATCAGGAGAACCACCGCGATGTCGAGCAGGCCGAGTCCCAGGCAGATCCAGAACATCGTGTGCCAGTTCGCGTACTTCACCACCAAGGTCGCCGCAGGAATGCCGAACGCAGCGCCGACACCGAGGGTCGAGCTCATCATCGCGATGGACGGGATCACCCGCTCCGGCGGCAACTCGTCCCTCAGGATGCTGATCCCGAGCGGGACCACCGCAACCGCGGCACCCTGGAAGGCGCGCCCGAGGATCAACACCGGTAACAGCGAACTGATCGCGCACAGCAACGATCCGACGACCATCGAGGAGAGCGCGATCAACAGCACGCGCCGCTTGCCGTACATGTCACCGGCGCGGCCGAGCAACGGGGTGAAGACGGCCCCGGCCAGCAGGGTGACCGTGACTAGCCAGCTCACGTCGGCCGGCTTGCTGTGGGTGAGACCGGGGAGCTCGGGCAGCAGCGGTACTACCAGCGTCTGCATCACTGACACGAGCACGCCACACGAGGCGAGTGCGGCGAGAACCAGACGTGGATGAGCAGCGGGCCGGACGGTCAACAGAGGTCCTCACAGGGACGCGCGGACGGGCGGCCGCACTGGGGTGAACGGGCGTTTACCCCATCATGGTAAACAATCGTTCACCCCATCCTCAAGCGACAAGCCTTTGCGTCCGAATGATGGCGGGGCAGACCCCGCAGGTGTTCGGACGCAAGCAGGAAAGAAGGTCGGCGCCTCGGGCGCGGCCCGCCTTGCGTCCGAATGATGGCAGGGCCGGCCCCTCGGATGTTCGGACGCAAGCAGGAAAGAAGGTCGGCGCCTCGGGCGCGGCCCGCCTTACGTCCGAATGATGGCAGGGCCGGCCCCTCGGATGTTCGGACGCAAGCAGGAAAGAAGGTCGCCGCCCGGGCACGGCCCGCCTTGCGTCCGAATGATGGCGGGGCAGACCCCGCAGGTGTTCGGACGCAAGCAGGAAAGAAGGCCGGCGCCCGGGCACGGCCCGCCTTGCGTCCGAATGATGGCGGGGCAGACCCCGCAGGTGTTCGGACGCAAGCAGGAAAGAAGGTCGCCGCCCGCCATGCGTCCGAATGATGGCGGGGCAGACCCCGCAGGTGTTCGGACGCAAGCAGGAAGGAAGGTCGCCGCCCGCGCGGGCGCGGTCCGCCTTGCGTCCGAATGATGGCAGGGCAGACCCCGCAGGTGATCGGACGCAAGCAAGGAGAAAGAAGGTCGGGCCCGGGCGCTCGAGGGGGTGGGAGCGCCGGGCCCGATCGGGGTCCGCCGCGTGGGGGAGGCGTCGGCGGACCGGTCTACGGTCTTGCGGTGGTGCTGGTCTGTGCGGTGGTGCTGGTCTTTGCGGTGGTGTTCGTGCGGGGTGTGGTGCTGGGGGTGCCTGCGCCGGAGTCGCTGGGTGCTGGGGCGACTCCGGCGTAGGACTTGGTTCAGCGGACTGGCCCGGTGGCCAGCGTGATGGTGGCGGTGTGTTGCTGTCCGGCCTGGTCGGTCCAGCTCACCGCGACCTTGTCGCCGGGGTGGTACTGGTTGAGCAGGTTGGACAGGGTGGTCGGCGAATCGACCGTCTTGCCGCCGAGCGAGGTGATCACGTCGCCGGCGGCGATCCCGGCTGCCTCAGCCTTGCCGCCGGCGAGGACGTCCGCGACGACCGCGCCAGAGGTGCCGGGGTTCGTGGCAACAGAGATGCCGATCATCGGGGAGGCGCCGATGTGGACGGTCGAGGAGGCGCTGCCCGCCTCGATCTGGTCTGCGATCTGCAGCGCCTGGTTGATCGGGATCGCGTATCCCTCAGTGGTCGGCGCTGTCTGGCCCTGACCGCTGCCGTTGCCGGATCCTTGCCCCGCGCCGCCGCCGCCGAAGCCGCCGCCGTTCCCGAAGCCGGGGCCACCTGAGCCGCCACCAAATGCGGCCAGCGTGGCGGTCGCGGCTGTAGCGGTCGACGAGGACGTCTGACCCGGCGCCTGACCACCGCCGCTGGTGCCACCGGCCGTGTCGATGCCGACCACCTCACCCGCGGCGTTCGCCAGCGGACCGCCAGAGTCTCCGGGCTGGATGTTCGCATTGGTCTGGATCAGCCCGGTGAGATTCTCCGGGTTCGCGCCGCTCGAGTCCGTCGCCGTGATCGCCTGGTTCAGGCCCGTTACGGTGCCGGCAGCGTAGCTAGGCGTACCGCCTGCTCCTCCGGCATTGCCGATCCCGACCACCTGCTGGTTGAGCGCCACGGTCGATGAGTCGCCGGTCTTGGCGGTCTGCAGTCCGGATGCGTTCTGCAACTGGAGTACGGCGATGTCGTGGGTGGCGTCGTAGCCGACCACGCTCGCCGAGTAGGTCTTGCCGTTGCCGACGTCCACGACGGAGATCTGAGTGGCGCCTTGCACCACGTGGTGGTTCGTCAGCACCTCGCCGGTCGAGGTCAGCACGATCCCGGTGCCGGCCGCTTGCCCCCCTTGGTAGCCGAGCACGGTGTTCACATCCACGAGCCCGGGCGACACCTGCGCTGCGACTGCAGCGGGGTCGAGCACCTGCGCCAGCTTGGACGAGTTGTTGTTGGACTGCTGGCTGACGCCCCAGGCGACCGAGCCGATCACCGTGAGGACTGCGAGGCTCAGTACGCCGACCATCGCCGGCAGCCGCTTGCTCCGCTTCCGCGGTGCCTGGTGGAAAGGCGGCCCCGCGGGCATCCCCTGAAACGCTGCCCACTGCTGCCCGTTGCCCTGCGGCGCATATCCATATCCGTGCTGGGCGTACCCATACCCCTGCGGCTGCCCATATCCCTGTTGCGCGTGCTCAAATCCCTGCTGCTGGCCGTAACCCTGCTGGGACTCGCCGTAACCCTGCTGCGGGTTCGCCGGCCCCTGCTGCGGGTTCGCCGGCCCCTGCTGCGGGTTCGCCGGCCCCTGCTGCGGGTTCGGTTGTCCCTGCGGTGCCTGCCCGTACTGCGGGGGCCACGGCTGCTGATTCGGCGCCGGTGTCGCCGGCGCCTGCCCCTGCTGCCCCTCGGCGGGACGCTGCTGCCCTTCGAGGGGCCCCTGCTGCCCCTCGATAGGTCGCTGCTGCCCCTCGGCGGGCTCCTGCTGTTCGTCGTTGCCGTTCATTCCCAGTGCCTCCTCAGCCCATCCCTCTATGTCTTCGAGTAGACCTCGGCAATCTGAGAACTCCATCGACCCAACAGAGGAATCACCTGAGAATCCGATGTGCTCCACACCACAGCAATCCGCTCCGGCCAACTGCCCGCCCAAGGTGAGCCGCCCGCGGAATGTTTGCCTATAGCAAGGACTGACCCTGGCGCTCGTTCGGGAAGAACTCGTGGACAGCTTCTGACCCAGTCAGCTGGAGGGCCGGATGTTCTGGTTGAGGTGGAAGACATTCGCCGGGTCGTAGGTGTTCTTCAGCGCGGTCAGGCGGGCCAGCTTCGCGGGCGGGAACGCCCGGCTCACGCTCTCGCCGTTGAGGGTATTCACGTAGGCGCCACCGGCGTACTGGTCGAGTGAGGCGGCATACGCGCGGATGGTGGCGATGCGCTCCTCGTCCTCGGTGGGGTCCTCCCAGCGGCTGGCGGTGACGAACTCGAACTGGGTGTCGCGGTGGCTGAACGCCGCATCGGAATCCGGTACTTCGGCGATCGCGCCGCCGTAGGCCTGCAGGCTCGCGCCGACTCCGGGGTTACGCAGCAGGGCGCGGATCGCGGCGTCCGGCAAGGCCTTGAAGTAGTGGCCCTTCCAGTAGCGGCGGAAGCGGTGACCCTGGACCGTGTCGTCGCGGCTCTGCAGCGTCAGGTAGGGCAGCTCTTCGATGCTCTCGGCAACAACCGTGCCGAGCCGCCTGAATGTCTGGAGCAACTTCTCAGCCTGCGCGGGATCACCGACCCAGACGAAGCCGACGGTCACGTCGTCGCCGCGGACGCCGGCGGTGAAGGTCGCCTGTCGCGGTGCGGTGGAGTTCAACTCGCGCCAACCCCGCAATACCGCGAAGCCTTCGGCGGCGGGATAGGTGAACTCGGCAACGAGGGCGCGGGTGCCGATCTGGTGCAGCCGGAACTCGAAGGAGGTGACGATGCCGAAGTTGCCGCCACCACCGCGCAGGCCCCAGAACAGCTCGGAGTTCTCGGTGGCACTCGCGCGGACCACCTCGCCGACCGCGGTGACCAGCTCGTACGAGACGACGTTGTCGCAGGCGAGGCCGAACTGCCGCGCCAGCCAGCCCATCCCACCGCCCAGGGTCAGGCCCCCGACACCGGTGTGCGAGACGTTCCCCGCGGTCGTGGCCAAGCCGTATTGCTGCGCGGCGCGGTCCAGTTCGCCGAGCAGAGCGCCTCCCTGGACCCAGGCCACCTGCTGCTCGGGATCGACCCGGACCTCGTTCATCGGGGTCAGGTCGATCATCAGGCCGCCGTCCGGCACGGCCAGCCCGGCGATGTTGTGACCGCCACAGCGCACGCCG
The DNA here is from genome assembly GCF_039529635.1 of Kribbella alba. NCBI lineage: Bacteria > Bacillati > Actinomycetota > Actinomycetes > Propionibacteriales > Kribbellaceae > Kribbella > Kribbella alba. The sequence continues at coordinate 580,350 of NZ_BAAANE010000004.1, forward strand.
ATCTCCAGGTCGTGGGCTCGTGCGAACTCCACGGCCGCAACGACGTCGGCGGTGCTCTGGCACCTCGCGACCGCTGCCGGGCGGCGGTCGATCATCGCGTTCCAGATCGTCCGCGACTCGTCGTAGCCGGCGTCGCCGTCGTGCAGCAGGTCCAGCGTGAGGGTGGTGGTCATCGTCGGGCTCCTTGTCGAAAGTGGTTGTGCTCACCACCCTGACAGCGAAGCGGTACTCGGTTAAGGTCCAGTTTTATGAGCCCATCCAGGACCAATTCTGGTGCAGTCAGGACCAATTCTGCTGCGGTCAGGACCACCTCTGCGGCCGACGAGCTGCTGGTCGAGCTCCGGCGCGGCGATTCCGCGCCCTTGCACCAGCAACTGGAGAGCGGGATCCGGGAGCGGATCCGGCAGGGCCTGCTCCGCTCCGACACGGTGATGCCGTCGACCAGGGCACTCGCGACGGATCTCGGCCTGTCGCGTGGCGTGGTGGTCGAGGCCTACCAGCAGCTGGTCGCCGAGGGATACCTCGTCAGCCGCACCGGCGGCTACACCCAGGTCGCGCCGGCCGCAGCCGGGATTTCCCTGCCGGACAAGGTGAAACCGACGCCGAGCGGCCCACCCAGGATCGACTTCAAGTACAGCCATCCGGACGTATCGCAGTTCCCCCGGGCGGCCTGGTTGCGCTCGATCCGCAAGGTGCTGAACGAGACTCCACATCGGAGTTTCGCCTACCTGGACGGGCGTGGGTCGGAGGAGCTTCGCTCGGCGCTGGCGGATTACCTCAACCGGGTGCGTGGAACTGCGGCGCAGCCCCAGGACATGCTGATCTGCAACGGGTTCGCGCAGGGGTCGAGGTTGTTGCTCCAGGTGCTGGCGGCAGCCGGGTTCCGCAGGCTGGCCGTGGAGGACCCGTCGGACAACGAACTCCGCGAGGTCGCGGCTGCGGCCGGGCTGGAGTCGGTCGGCGTACCAGTGCTCGATTCGGGCCTGGATGTGGAAGCACTCGAGCGATCCGGTGCGGACGTAGTACTGGTGACTGCTGCTCATCAGTTCCCGACCGGGGCGGTGACGTCGGCCGAGACGCGGGCGGCGCTGGTCGCGTGGGCGGCGAAGCGGGACGCGTTGATCATCGAGGACGACTACGACGCGGAGTACCGCTATGACCGCGAGCCGATCGGCGCGATGCAGGGGCTGGCGCCGGAGCGGGTCGTCTACGCCGGTACGGCGAGCAAGACGCTGGCGCCCGGGCTCCGGCTCGGCTGGCTGATCCTGCCCACCCGGCTGGTCGAACCGATGTCGATCGCGAAGGTGGTGGACGATCGCGGCTCACCGGTGCTCGACCAGTTGACGTTCGCGGATTTCGTCGCGCGCGGCGAGTTCGACCGGCACCTGCGGCGGATGCGCCCGCGCTACCGCCGGCTGCGCGACGCGCTGGTCGGACGGTTGGCCGAGCGTCTGCCCGACCTCCAGCCGATCGGCGTCTCTGCCGGCCTGCACGTGATGGCCTGGCTGCCGGCCGACCTTTCCGAGGAGGCGGTGACAACGGCCGCACTCGACCGCGGCCTGGGCATCTACGGCCTCAAGCCCTATTGGGTCGGGAAGCCGGGCGCGGAAGGCCTCGTCTTCGGCTACGGCGGCCTCACCGAGCCTGCTGTCGTCGAAGGCATCGACCTCCTCGCCGACACCATCGCCTCCCTGCGTCGCTAGGCCCAAGGGGCCAACACGTGGCTCGACGGAGTTGTCAACTGACTGGTTGGTTGTAAGCTGCCGGTATGCAGCGAGATGCGGATCGGACGAGGAAGCGCATTCTTGCGGCCGCCACGGAGGAGTTCGCCGCGCTAGGCATCGCAGGGGCGAGGGTCAACCGGATCGCCGAGGTCGCCGGCTGCAACAAAGCGATGCTGTATGCGTACTTCGGCAGCAAGGACCAGCTGTTCGACGCCGTGTTCACCGAGTCGGTGGATGCCTACCTGGCCGAGGTCGGGTTCGACGCGGACGATCTGCCCGGGTATGCCGGCCGCGTCTTCGACTATTTCGAGGAGCACCCGGACCGCTTGCGGCTGTCGGTCTGGTACCGGCTGGAGAGGCCGCAGAGCGCCCGGCTCGAGGCGGTTGTCGCCGTGAACGAGAGCCGGCTGGCCGAGCTGGAACGAGCCCAGCGGGACGGAGTGGTCCGCTCCGATTTCAGCCCGGTGGCCCTGCTCTCGCTGATCCAGTCGATCGCGACGAGCTGGTCGTCGATGACCCCGGAGTACGGCGCCGCAGTACAGGCCGATCCTGCACACCGCCGAGAGACGGTCGTCAACGCGGTCCGCAAACTTCTCAACGGCTGACCTCGAGCCGGGTCAGCGGCGTGCGGGGACGGAGACGCGGGTGAGGTCGGCCGCTACGACGATCTCGCCGCTGAACTCGGCGGCGGCTTCCTCGTGGAAGCGTTCAGGTTCGGTGTAGCGCTGGGAGAAGTGGGTGAGAACGAGCTTGCGGACGCCGCACTCCTGGGCGACCCTTGCGGCCTGGCGTGCGGTGAGGTGTCCGAAGTTCGTGGCCAGCTCGCGCTCGGAGGACAGGTAGGTCGACTCGATCACGAGCAGGGCCGCCTGGTCGGCGAGGCGGAACACCCCGTCGCAGAGCCGGGTGTCCATCACGAAGGCGAATCGTTGCCCAGGGCGCGGTTCGCTCACCTGGTCGACAGTTACCGTCCGCCCGTCCACGACGATCGCCCCGGCCTGCTGCAGACGACTCACCGCCGGGCCGACCACGCCGTACCGGGCGAGTTCGTCGGGCAGCATCCGGCGGCCGTCGGGTTCGATCAACTGGTAGCCGAACGACTCGATCGGGTGTTCCAGCCGCCGCACCCACAACTGGCCGAACGGCCCGACCGAGAGCAGGCCGTCCTCCTCGATCGGTTCCTCCAGCAACTCCGCGCGCTCGAAGAAGGACGCGGCATACCGGAGCCGGGTGAAGTAGTCCTGGCCGGACGCCGGATAGTGCGCGTGAACGGGATGCTGCACGTTGTCGAGGGACAAGCGCTGGATGACACCCGGTACGCCGAGACAGTGGTCGCCGTGGAAGTGGGTGACGCAAAGCCGGGTGATCGCCCCGGCCGGCACCCCGGCGTACAGCATCTGCCGTTGGGTGCCCTCGCCGGGATCGAAGAGGAAGCCTTCGGTATCCCAGCGCAGGAAGTAGCCGTTCTGGCTGCGCTCCCGCGATGCCACCTGGCTACCGGTGCCCAGCACAACCAGTTCGCGCACAGCCCCAACACTAGCTACCCCCCGGCCTCAGAGCACGGCGCCGAAGGCCTCGAGGAAGCCTCGGATTTGACTGCAGCAGATGCTACGAGAACTTGAGACGGCGTGGTGTCTACTACAACAGCATCCGTGCGGACAGGACGACGGCCCCGCACGCCAGGGAGCGCGTGCGGAGCCGGTCGTCAAGCAGGGCAGCGAATTCCAGCCCCTACCGCCGTTTCGGACGGACGTCGATGGCGAGGCTGATCGCGAACGCCACCACGATCGCGGCGCCACCCAGCAGGGTCAGACCGACGTCGCCGAACAGGTTCGCCTTCATCGCCACCAACACCACACCGAGTGCCAGCACCACGGCGACGGCGATCTTCCAGTCGTCACCGATGATGAAGTCGTACCAGAACTGGCCGAATGCCTTGAGGAACTTCACTTCTTCACCTCCACGTAAGCCTCACCGGACGCGACTGGCCTGGACGCGGGCGTCCGCAGTACGGCGATGAAGATGCGGCTGAGCACGAACCAGGCGGCCAACAGGGCCAGGATGATCAGGTCATTGCCGGGCCACTCGAGGCTGGTGTGGCCGGCCCGGAAGATGCCGAGGCCCTCGACCGCCCAGAAGGTCCCGAAGGATGCCAGCAACAAGCCGACGCCGTACTTCAGGAGGTTCTCGTTGATCATCGACAGCGGCCGGCGGGCGGCGACCGCGATGATCAGCACGACCACCACGGCGGCGATCGCGCCCACGCTGGCAGCCGGCACGTTCTTCGCGTTCAGGCCGAAGGTGATCACGATGAAGACGACCTCCATGCCCTCCAGGAACACGCCCTTGAACGAGACCATGAAGGAGAACAGGTCCACGCTGCCCGTGCTCTCACCTGCGGCCTTCGCCGCGGCGACCTCTTCCTTGTAGATCGCCGCCTCGTCGTGCACGGCTTTTCGGCCCGACGAGCGCAGGATCGCCTTCCGCAACCACTGCAGTCCGAAGATCAGCAGCAGTCCGCCGATCGCCAACTGCAGGGCCGACTCCGGCAGCCAGTTCGCGAGCGCGTAGCCGGCGAAGGCCGTCACCACCGCCAGCACACCGAGCGCCGCGAGGGTGCCGAGCAGCGCCGACTTCCAGCTGCGGGTGAAGCCCATCGCCATCACGATCGTCGTGGCTTCGACCATCTCCACGAAACACGCGACGAACGTCGCGATCACGAGCCCCCACGTTGCCGCGTCCATCTCTCACTTCCTATCCATTGATCTGCAACACTTGCTACATCGAACGATAGTTACGCAGTTATGGACCTGTCAACGAGTCTCACCATGTGGTTCGGCGCAGGTTTGCGGCAGGCCGAAGCCCCCGGAGATCCCGAGTCCGCGGGTATCTCCGGGCGCCGCCGCGCCGCCGCGGGTCAGGCCAGCGCGGCTAAAGGGTGCTCGTGGAGATGCTGCCGCCACACGACACGACCGCCACCGCTGCCCTTCCAGCTCCGTACGCCGGGCGCGCGCAGCCGCGAACGCCATCGCGGCCGAGCCTTCGATCAACTTGCCGGCCTCCACCGAGGCGGCCATGGCGGCATCCCGGACCGGCGATGCGCCGTACACGCGGAGCTCGGGGCGATGCTGTGAGCTGTACGGCTACTCCCTGGCGGACGAGGCTGTGCTCGTGCAGCCAAAGGCGAAGACCAAACGGCGCAAGTAGAGCGGCCGGCTCAGACCTTACCCTCGGTGCGGTCGTAGACGTCCGCCTCGAACTCCTCCAGCAGCCGCTCGCAGTCGGCCACCTTGGTCCTGGCCAGGTCCTTGCCTTCGGCATCCATCCAGTCGCGGCCCTCGACCTTGGCCAGCCAGCGCCGCAGCTTCTCCAGGTCCTGGCGGATCTCCTCGGCCTCCTCGAACGTGTAGTTCTCCCGGAACCGCTCGAACTCGATCTCCTTGACGAACTTCGTGTCGCACTCCTCGACGATCTCGGCGTACTCCTTCGCGGACTGGGTCCGGAAGCCCTCCACGAACTGCTCGCGGGCGTCGTCGTCGACATCGGTCAGGGTCAGGAAGACGCTCGAGCCGCCGAGCTCGGCGACCTTCTCCCGCACCTTCTCCATGCCGGTCCGCAACTCGTCGCGATCGGGGAGCACGCACACCGCCTGCTGGACGTAGAACCCGCCGAGCCGCTTGAGCTCACGCCAGACCGCCACCCGCGCCCGGGACGAATCACTGGGCACCTTGTAGATCAGTAGCAGCCAGGCCCCTTTGGCAGGGGCCTTGGTCCGTCGGGTCGTCGCCATGCCGGACAGGTTATCCGGCTTGTCAGGCACCGACCCGGCCCGCACGGTTCCACAGTCCATCGACGAGGAGGGGCAGCGACTCACGCAGTACGTCGACCAGAGCCGTCACGCGCAGCGGTCTGGCGGTTGTCGTCATGACAGTCCGGCACCGACAAGCAGGCCGATCGCATACGTCACGGCTGCGGAGAGCCCACCCAGCAGCAACTGACGGCCACCGCCGTACCAGAACGGGCGAGCGGTGATCCGGGCGACGATGCCACCGGTGACCACCAGGCCGATCACGCTCAGGAGCAGTGCGGGCAGCACGCTCGCCGCGCCGAAAAGGAACGGAAGCAGGGGAATGAGCGCGCCGAGCGCGAAGGCGGCGAAGGAGGATCCGGCCGCGACCCACGGCGAGGGCAGGTCGTTGGGGTCGACGCCGAGCTCCTCGCGGACGTGCACCTCGAGCGCGACGGCGGGGTCGGCGGTCAACTCGCGGGCCACCTCGGCCGCCAGCTCGGGGCGCAGACCCTTCGCCTCGTACATCAGGGCGAGCTCCCTGAGCTCGTCCTCCGGGTGCACCTGCAGCTCATGCCGCTCGGCCTCGATCTCGGACTGCATCAGCTCGGTCTGCGACGAGACGGAGGTGAACTCACCCGACGCCATCGAGCAAGCACCGGCAACCAGCCCGGCCAGTCCCGTCATGATCACGACCTTGCCGCTGGCGCCGCCACCGACGACACCGGCCACCAGCGCGAAGTTCGACACCAGCCCGTCCATCACGCCGAACGTGGCCGGCCGCAGCCAGCCACCGGTGACATCTCGGTGCGAGTGATGAATCTCGGCTGCCTGCTCCATCACATCCGCAGTCATCCTGGTCCTTCCGAAAAGTTTAGGTGAGCGTAACCTCAGTTATTTTGTATCATCTGTTACATCAGTCTATTCATTGCCTTCTCGCCCGGCAACGAAAGAAAGCCTTACCTAGCAGGGAGAACGGCTGGATTCAGCCGCCGCAGACGTAGGGCAGGACGCCGCCGTGGCGGTAGTAGTCGGCTTCGCGGGCAGTGTCGAGGCGCACGGTGGCGATCTGGTGGCGGATCGCGTTCTCCAGCAGCCGCAGCGTCCATGGGAGGTGGCTCGGCGCGATCCCTAGAAGACTGTGCGCGGCTGGACGGTCACTTCCACGCTGCCGGGTCCTTTCCTCGGGAACCAGATGCTGTGTTTCGTTATAATCTGTCGCGTCAACAAAGTAGTCGTGATCGTCTTACGCGTTGATATCGGCGCGAATCTCATCTCGTATGGTTATAACGAGTGATTCGAGGTTGGCCGGGAGGCTGTGGACGAGCAGTGCGCGAGGGCGGATCGGCTGCGATAGGTTGGAGCCCCGCCGCGCCCGAGGGGAGGACCGATGGACGACCAGAACGGGAGCCGCCCGACCAAGGCAGAGCTCGCGTATGCGCTCGTCCGGGAGCAGATCCTCCGTGGTGAACTCGAGCCCGGCTCGGTGATCCAGCAGGGACCGCTCGCGCGCGAGCTCGGCATCAGCACCACGCCCCTGCGCGAGGCGATGCGGCGGCTGATGAGCGACGGCCTCGTCGAGCTCGACGCGCACCGGGATGCCCGGGTCAGCACCCTCAACGCGGAAGAGGCGCGCGATCTCCTCGAGATGCGCCGCTCGCTGGATCCGCTGGCGGCCGGCCTCGCCGCGGAGCGCCGGACCCGTGAGGATCTCGACCGGATCCGCAGGACCGCTGCCGAGCTGGAGCCGCTGCTGACTGATCCGCGCGTGGACGAGTTGGCCACTCATCGGCGGTTCCACTCGTCGATCTACGGCGCTTCGCACAACGAACTGCTGACCAAGACCCTGGACGGGCTCTGGGATCGGGTCGACCGCTACCGGCGGCTGGCGCTGGAGAGCGAGCGCAGCCTGCGGGACCTGGACCGCACGCACACCGAGCACCTCGCGCTCGTCGAGGCAGTCGCCGCAGGCGATGCCGAAACAGCCGCCATGGTGATGCGGCACCACATCGATGCCAGCCTCGGCGCCCGTGCCGCCAGCCACCTCCTCAGCGAGTCGGACGAGCGCGTGGGCGAGGCGAGCGGTCGGGTGAACGGGCTGGGCAAGCGAGGCAAGCAGCCGGGCGGACGTCCTGAGGAGGCACAGCATGCGAGGTGACGCGCTCTGGACCGGCTATCGCCATCGGGCGGTCGACGCGGCCGGGTGGATGACCTTCTGGCGGCTCGACCCGCGGGGTCAGCAGTTCGGGCTCACCGACTGGATGGGATATCCGGACCGCCCCGGCCACCGGTTGTGGTCACGAGCGGCGACCCCAGCCGGAGTGCGGGCTGCTTGGCAGACGTCGGCATCGGCGGTGAGCCTGGAGCTTCGGGCCGAGCTCGATATCTACACGTCGATCGCGCCGGTCGATTTCCTGGTCGGCGGCACGCTGCACCAGCGCCGCGAAGTGCAGCCGGGTGAACAGCGGATCAACGTCGAACTGCCCCCCGGGCCGATGGAGTTGGAGATCTGGCTCCCCCAGGCCGGGGCGATCGCAGTACGGGAAGTGTCGTTCGAAGGCGAAGCGGTGCCACAGCCGCCAACCGGGCCGCGGTGGATCACGTATGGCAGTTCGATCACCCAGTGCACCGGTGCGTATGGGCCGTCCGAGACCTGGCCGGCCCTGGTCGCGCGGCAGCACCGGTGGGAGCTGGTCGCGCTGGGGTTCGCCGGCGAGTGCCACCTGGATCCGGTCGCCGCCCGGACTATCCGGGACACGCCGGCGCGGCTGATCTCGCTGTGCCTCGGCATCAACATCTATGGCGGCGAGACCTTCAGCGGGCGGACCTTGCCAGGGCAGATCGAGGAGTTCATCTCGACCGTCCGCGACGGGCACCCGCACACCCCGCTGGTGGTGATCACGCCGCTGCCCGCGCCGGAGCTGGAGGGCAAGCCGAATGCGCTCGGCCTGACCCTCGACGACATCCGTGCCTGCGTGGAGCTGGGCGCCCGGAGCCTGGGCGACCCCGACCTCCAACTGATCGACGGACGGACCGTACTCAGCGGGGAGGAAGCCCAGAACCTGTACGTCGACGACGTCCATCCCGGCCCCGACGGCTACCGCCTGATCGCCGAGCGCCTCGCTCCCCTACTCACTCTGCCGCTCTAGCTTCTTCCTGCTGAGCCTCTGGCTGCGGCTGGGTCGTCAGACTGGTGCCGAGGGCCTGCCAGTCGATCACGGGCGCGGCGAGATCGCGGATGGTCGCGAGCAGCCCGAGCCGCGCGGCCCGGACCTCGGGATCCTCGGCCATCACCAGGATCTCGGAGAAGAAGGTAGTGATCGGGGCGACCAGCATCTCGGTCGCCGCCACGAACTCGCCCAGCGAGCTCGGAGCCGTGCCGACCTTCTGAACCGCCTCGTGCAGGACCAGCTCGGCCGGCTCGGTGAGCTTCGCCGGGTCGTATTGCGCGGTCACGTCGGCCGGGACGATCCGCCGTACCCGCTGCAGTACGGCGACCAGTTCCGCGAAGCTCTGGTTCTGCACCTGGCGCTGGAGCTCGGCCAGAGTCTCGTCAGCGGTGGCGGGAGATTCGGCGAGCGGCAGGACTGCGGCCACCTGGAGATGGTCGTCGCCGCGGTCGAGCAACTGCTGCTCGTACCGCCGGATGGTGAAATCGGCGACCTCCGCCAGCGAGTCGCCGGAGACGTCGATGCCCTGGGCACCGATCTGCTCGGCGGCCGCGGCAAGCCCGACGGACAAGGTGATCGCGCGCAGCTCCGGGTGTTCGCGGAGGATGGCGACGACACCTGCGGCCGCCCGGCGCAGCGCGAACGGGTCTGAGCTACCAGTCGGCTTGGCGCCAACCGCGAACAGGCCGGCCAGCAGGTCGAACCGGTCCGCCAGCGCGAGCAGTGCACCTGGCGTGGTCGACGGCACCGGATCACCGGCGGAACGTGGCAGTTCCATGTCGAACAAGGCCTGCGCGACGGCCTCGGTCTCCCCGGCGCGCCGGGCGTACTCGCGGGCCATCGTGCCCGCCAGGCTGGTCAGCTCGACGACCATCTGTGAGCCGAGGTCGAACTTGGCCAACTCGGCCGCCCGCTTCAGCGTAGTGAGTTCCTCACCCTCGAGACCGGCAGTCCCGGCCAGGCTCTCCGCGATCCGCGCGATCCGGGTGGCGCGCTGGGCCATTGAGCCGAGGCGCTCCTCGAAGGCGAGCTTGCCCAGCTCGGACCTCATCTGCTCCGGGGTGGTCTGGAGGTCGGCGCGCCAGAAGAAGGCGGCGTCCTCGTAGCGGGCACGCAGTACCCCCTCGTTGCCGTGCTGGACCGTCGGCTCGTCGACCGCACCGTTGGCGACGGCAACGAAGTGCGGCAGCAGCTTGCCCCCGGCATCCCGGACCGGCAGGTAGCGCTGGTGTTTGCGCATCACCGTGGTGAGGATCTCCGACGGCAGGTCCAGGTAGTCGGGCGAGAAGTTGCCGAGGATCGCGGTCGGCTCCTCGACCAGGTTCACGACCTGGTCGATCAGCGCCGACTCGCCCTCGACATCCACCGTGCCGTCGACTGTCCCGGCCAACTTCTTGCTGTCAGCAATGATCTGCGCGCGCCGCTTGGCCGGGTCGGCCTCGATGCCGTGGATGCGCAGCAGATCGAGGTAGCCCTCGGCCGCCGCGATCTCGACGATCGGCTGGGCCGCGTTCCGGTGCACCCGGGTGGTCCGGCCGGCCGCGAGGGTCGACACCGCAACCGGCACCTGCTGGTCGCCCAGCAACGCCACCAGCCAGCGGATGGGCCGCGTGAACGACAGCTTCGGGTCGTTCCAGCGCATGTTCTTGTCGGCGCGGAGCCCGGTCACGATCTCCGCCAGGATGCCGCTGAGCACCTCGGTCGCGCCGCGACCCACGTCCTTCTTGGTCACTGCGACGTACTCGACGCCGTCCACGTCCAGGTCCTGCAACTCGCTGACCTCGACACCCTGACCACGCGCGAACCCGGCGGCCGCCTTCGTGACGTTGCCCTCGGCATCGAACGCGGCGGACTTGCGCGGGCCGCGGACAACCCGTTCGGCGTCCGGCTCGACCGGCTGCACGCTCTCGACGAACGCGATCACCCGGCGGGGCGTTGCGTACGAGGTGACCTTGCCGTGGCCGAGGCGGCTGGCGCCGAGCTTCTCAGTCAGGGCGTTGCGTACGGAATCAGCGGTCTTGGTCACCTCCGACGGCGGCAACTCCTCGGTGCCGATCTCGAACAGCAACTGCCTGGTGCCGGTGACCCTCGGGAACTCGGTCGGCGCCGGCGCCGGAGCCGGAAGCTCGGCGATCCCCAGCGGGTGCTCGAGCTCGGTACGCCGCTCGGCCCAGAGCTGGGCGACCTCCCGGGCCAAGGTGCGCATCCGGCCGAACGCCTTCGCGCGTTCCGTAGTACTGACCGCGCCTCGTGCGTCGAGCACGTTGAACGTGTGGGAACAGCGCAGTACATAGACGTGCGCCGGCACCGGGAGCCGGGCGTCGAGCATCCGGCGGGCCTCGCTCGCGTACTCCTCGAAGAGGCGCTTCTGACTCTCCACGTCCGCGTCGTCGAGGTAGTAACGGCTCATCTCGTACTCCGCCTGGCCGAACGCCTCGCCGTAGGAGATCCCTGGCGCGTAGGCGATGTCCTTGAAGTGCGAGACGCCCTGCAGCGCCATCATGATCCGCTCGATGCCGTAGGTGATCTCCACCGACACCGGCTCCAGCGTCATCCCGCCGGCCTGCTGGAAATAGGTGAACTGGGTGATCTCCAGGCCGTCCAGCCAGACCTCCCAGCCCAGCCCCCACGAACCGGTCGCCGGGTTCGCCCAGTTGTCCTCGACGAAGCGCACATCGTGGGCGTGGATGTCGATCCCGAGCGCCTCGAGGCTGGACAGGAACAGCTCCTGCGGGTTGCCCGGGTCCGGCTTGAGCACCACCTGGAACTGGGTGTGCGTCTGCAACCGGTTCGGGTTCTCGCCGTACCGGCTGTCGTCCGGGCGCACACTGGGCTCGACGTACGCGACCCGCCACGGCTCCGGACCGAGCACCCGCAGGATCGTCGCCGGGTTGAGCGTGCCGGCACCCACCTCGGTGTTGAACGGCTGCACCACCATGCAGCCGCGGTCGGTCCAGTACTTCGTCAGCGCGAGCAGCGCGTCCTGCATCGTGAGCACGACAACAACCTCAGGTTCGGTCAAGGGGACTCGGCGGGCGGGACACGCCACCGACATCAACCCCCGAAGTCTATTCGCCACGCGTGACTGCGACGCCACGGATACCGGTGTCCGGTGTCAGCAACTGAGAGCCAGAGGCGCTAGCGTCCGAACAACCGAGGGTCGTGCCCCACCCCTCTTCGGACGCAAGCACACCGGTGCATGCGGTCAGGTGGGATGGGAACCTGGACAGGTGGGACCTCCGGCGTGGGTATCGGGGGAGACTATGTGAAGCTGGTGGTAGTCGGTATGCACCGCGTGAATGTGACTGCCGGCGCTGGTCAGGCCGTTGCCGCGGCATGTTCCGGAGTGGCGACTTGACCTCAATCGTGGTTGAAGTTTCAAGCTGGTGTCGCTGATCCAGGACACCGCAGACACCGGCCCTTGGGCCCTGACGAAGGAGCAGAGTTGACCACGTCGTACACGCTTCCCGATCTTCCCTACGACTACAGTGCGCTGGCGCCGCACATCGCCGCGGAGATCATGGAGCTGCACCACTCCAAGCACCACCAGACCTACGTGAACGGCCTCAACGACACGCTCGAGAAGCTGGCCGCGGCCCGTGAGAAGGGCGACTTCGGCGCCATCGTGGGCCTCGAGAAGTCGCTCGCGTTCAACCTCGGCGGACACGTCAACCACTCGATCTTCTGGAAGAACCTCTCTCCGGACGGCGGCGACAAGCCGGACGGTGAGCTGGGTGCCGCGCTGGACGAGGCCTTCGGCTCGTTCGACGCGTTCCAGGCACACTTCACCGCGGCCGCGACCACCATCCAGGGGTCCGGCTGGGCGATCCTCGGCTGGGACGCGCTCCAGGGCCGGCTGCTGATCCACCAGCTGTACGACCAGCAGTCCAACCTCCCGGCCGGGCAGATCCCGATCGTGATGCTGGACATGTGGGAGCACGCCTTCTACCTGCAGTACAAGAACGTGAAGCCGGACTACGTCAAGGCCTGGTGGAACGTCGTGAACTGGGCGGACGCGCAGGCGCGCTTCGACGCCGCCCGCGCCAACGCCGGCGGCCTCATCACCCTCTGACGCGGCCCCTGCGACGACCTCTTGCGTCCGAAGAACTGGCGGGCCAGCCCTCCACTTCTTCGGACGCAACGGTGGTCGCTCAGCGCTGCCCGCGCCCCGAGGCGAGGCGTTCGACCGCCTTCGTGATGCGGTTCTGCCGGGTCTCCGGCTTCTTAGCCTCCTCGATGCCGAGCACGAACCAGCCGCGCTGGCCGGCCGACAGCCCGTCGAAGAACGTCCGCGCTTTCGGCTCCGCATCGAGCGCCGCCGCGAAATCCTCCGGTACGGCGACCTCGCGTGGCTCCGTGTCCAGGACGACCTCGACGTCGATCTCGTCGCCACCCGCGACCCCGGCTGCCTCGCGGTTCTTCACGCTCAGCGCGATCATGTACCGCCCGCCCATCACCGCGACGGTGTTCCGGTAGCTATAACCTCCGACCGTCACCACGACCGGCGGCTTCTTCCCTTGGCCGAGTGCGGCTATAACCTCCGGCGGCACCTCGATCCCGGTCACCGTCGTGCCCTGCAGAACCGTGCGGAACCTCATCGCGCACCTGCGAAGAACTCGGTCAGCACCGGGGCGATCGCCGCCGCCTTGATCATGTGGTTCTGCCCCGGGATCTCCCGGTGCACGGCGCTCGGAACCGCCTCCGCGACCGCCTTCACCGAGGAGCGCATCCAGCCGGGGCTCTTCCCGCCGCCCGCGATCAGCACCGGCATCTCCAGCCCGGCCCACTGCGCCGCGTCCAGCGGTTTGCCGAAGCTGTTCTCGCCCATCAGCTCGGCGTCATAAGGAAGCGTGTGGGCGACCGCCTTCAGCTGTTTCCAGGCCGGCATCAGCTTCATCATCGTGACGACGACGCCGGGCAGCCCGATCCCCTTCGTCATGAAGTACTTGACCGTGTCGCCCGGGCGGCCGGCGTCGGACAACGCCCGCAGGTCGGCGGCCCAGGTCCGCGGAATCGGCTTGCGGCTCTCGTCGACCACGAAAGGCGCCTCGAACACGGCCAGCTTGCTGATCGGCACCCCGGCAGCGGCAGCCCGTAGTACGAGAGCACCACCGGAAGAGATGCCGTACACGTAGGCGGAACCACCTGCCGCCTCGATGACTGCGGCCAGGTCCTCGATCTCGCGGTCCGGCTCGTAGACGTCTGCGTCGCCGCTGTCCCCCCGGCCGCGTCGGTCGTAGTGGTAAACCGTGTACTGCGAGGCCAGGTGCTTCGCGAGCTCGGGCATCGGCCCCTGAGCCCGGCTGCAGAGTGCTCCGTCCACGAGGACCACCGCGGGACCGGCACCGGTCTGGTCGTAGGCGATCGTCGTACCGTCCTTCGAGACCACGGTGTTCATGCGAAGAACTCCTTCAGCGCGGGCGCCAGTACTGCGGCGTCGACGTTGTGCTGCTGGTCCGGCAGCACCCGGTGGCTGCCGTCTGCCAGGAGCTCGACGACGGCCTGGTTTCCGAGTGCCATCCACTCCTCGGACGCGCCCCCGGTCAACACCTGCGTCGGCTGGGTGATCGCGGCAACCGCCTTCTCGGGAACGGAGTAGTCCCCCATCACGGTCGCGTCGTACGCGAGGGTGTGCGCGATCGCCTCCTGGGCCGGCCACCACGGCGACTCCTTCGCCATCGCGACGAACTCGGCCGGCAGCCCGACCACCTCGGCCATGAAGTACTCCGCGGCCGCGTCCCGTCGTCCGGCCGCCACGAAATCGCGGTAGATCGACGCGGTGTCAGCCGGCGGGCGCTGCCGGGTGCCTTCGAGAATGTACGGCGGCTCCCACAGCGCCAGGCGGTTCACCGGCCGGCCGGCGGCGGTCGCCAGCAGGGCCAGCGCGGCGCCGGACGAGGTCCCGTAGAGGTGCGCTGACCCGCCCGCCTCGGCGAAGATCGCGTCCAGGTCCTCGAACTCGCGCTCGATTGCGTAGACCTCGGCATCACCGCTGTCGCCGCGTCCCCGCCGGTCGTAGTTGTAGACGGTGTGGTTCTCCGCCAGCAACGCGGCCAGCGGCGCGTTCGACATCCGGTCCACCGAGCCCCCGCAGACCAGCACGACCGCGGGCCCGTCGCCCAACCGGTCATAAGCAATCGACGTGCCGTCCGCCGAGATGACGTTGTCCATCATGAGCTCCTTCTCCAAGCCGATCAGCCGATGCCCTTCATCTGGCCTCACCGCTGCGTCGAACGGCCTGCCCCCAGATCGACAGGTAGGCCGAAGAACGCTTCCGGGCTCAGCAGGCGGCGGCTCGGTCGAGGAGGAAGGCGCGCTCGCGTTCGTTGCGGGTCAGGCCGGCCGCCCGCTCGAACTCGGCCCGAGCCTCATCCAGCCGGCCGAGCTTGAACAGCAGGTCGCCCCGCACACTCGGCAGCAGGTGGTACTCCTTCAGCGTCGGCTCCTCGAGCAACGCATCCACCGCGACGAGCCCCCGCTCCGGCCCGAACGCCATCGAGATCGCCACCGCCCGGTTCAGCTCCACCACCGGTGACGGACTCACCTGCGCCAGTACGGCGTACAGTCCCGCGATGCGAGCCCAATCGGTGTCGTCGGCCTCGGCCGCCCGGGCATGGCAGGCGGCAATGGCGGCCTGCAGCAGGTAGGGCCCGGGGGTTGCTTCGCCGGACCAGGCGCGGTCGATGCTCTCGAGGCCGCGGCGGATCAGCAGCCTGTCCCAGCGGCGGCGGTCCTGGTCGAGCAGCAACACGGGCTCGCCGGACGGGCCGATCCGGGCGTTCGCGCGAGAGGCCTGGAGCTCCATCAGCGCGAGCAGACCGTGCACCTCGGACTCGCTCGGCATCAGCTCGGCCAGCAGGCGCCCGAGCCGCATCGCCTCGTTGCAAAGGGCCGGCCGCATCCAGTCGTCACCGGCAGTCGCGGAGTACCCCTCGTTGTAGATCAGGTAGATGACCTCGAGCACCGAGGACAGCCGCTCGATCAGATCGGCCCCGGTCGGGACCTCGAACTCGACCTCTGCCTTCGCGAGGTTGCGCTTGGCCCGGACGATCCGCTGGGCGATGGTCGACTCCGGCGCCAGGAACGCCCGGGCGATCTCGTCGGTCGTCAGCCCGCCGAGCAGGCGCAGGGTGAGCGACACCCGCGCGTCCGTGGTCAGCACCGGGTGGCAGGCGGTGAAGACCAGCCGGAGCAGGTCGTCCTCGATGGTCTCGTCGAGGATCGCCTCGACGTCGTCCTCCACGCTGTCACCGTCGATCTCGAGCTGGTGGCCCATCTCGACCAGCTTGCGCTGGTAGGTGTCCTTGCGCCGGATCAGGTCGATCGCGCGCCGCTTGGCGATCGCCATCAGCCAGGCGCCCGGGTTGTTCGGTACGCCGGAGGTCGGCCACTGCTCCAGCGCCGCGACCAGCGCGTCCTGCGCGAGCTCCTCGGCCAGGCCGACGTCGCGCACGATCCGCGCGACGCCGGCGATGATCCTGGCCGACTCGATCCGCCAGACCGCGTCGATCGCGCCGTGAGTGTCCGTAACCGTCACCCGACCGATAGAACAACACCCCCGGTCCAACAGCAAGCGCCGTCAGCTCTCGAAGAGGTCCGAATCAGCACTCGACGAGGCCGGAGTCAGTTCTCGAAGAGGCCGGAATCAGTTCTCGAAGAGGTCGGAGTCGGGGCCGAAGTCGGCCTCCTCGACCACCTTGCGGACCTCGACCTCGGCGTCCAGCGCCTCGGCCATCCGGGCGGCCCACTCGATCGCCTCGTCCTTGGAGCGGACCTCGATGACCGTGATGCCGCCGATCAGCTCCTTGGTCTCGGTGAACGGGCCGTCCGTGACGGTCCGCTTGCCGTCGGACACCTTGACCCGGGCGCCGAGTGCGCTGCGGTGTACGCCCTCCCCGACCAGGAGCACGCCGGCCTTGGTCATGTCCTCGATCGCCTTGCCGACCCCGTCGATGACGCTCTGGCTCGGGAACCGGCCCGCCTCGGAGTCCTCGTCGACCTTGTTGATGATCATGTAACGCATCGCTGCACTCCCTCGTCGTGTTTGCCGACTACTTACTCTCACGTCGAGCAGGTCACCACCAGATCGACACACGCCGAAACTACTGTCCCAACCGTCCAGCGAGGCGCCCTTGTGCCGCCGTACTGGACCGGGTCAGCTGCCGGTCTGGTCGCCGCCGGGGTGGTAGGCGCAGGCGTTGGCCAGGTTCTCGGTGGGCGGCGGCGTCGCGGACTTACCCGAGGCGGCCGAATTGCCCGGCGGGGCGGTCTTGCCCGAGGTCGGGGCGCTGCTCGGCGTACCGGTGGGCTTGGCGGCCAGGGCCTTGGCGACCGTTTGGCGGAGTCCCACGTAGTCGGGGTGCAGGTACTTGAGCCGCAGCTTCGCCACGTCCAGCGACACGTTCGAGACGGTCGCGGACTTCACCCGCAGGGCAAGCTGGACGAGCGCCGGCAGAAGTTCCTGCGGGATGTCCGTGCGCAGCAGGTGCTTGCCGGCCTTGGCGATCGCCTGGTACTTCGTCGCGAGCGTCGCCGGGTCGGCCGCATCGACGATCCCCTTGATCGCGCAGCGCTGGCGGATCTGCCGCTGGTCGTCGTCGGCGCCGTACCGGCCGCGGGCGAACCAGAGTGCGTGGAAGCCGTCCAGGTGCTGCTTCGGCCCCGGCTCGATCCACTGGCTGGGCGGGATGTGCGAGCTGCTCACGCCGCCCATCGCGACCCGTTCGTTGACGTTGACGGTGATCCCGCCGAGCGCGTCGACGATCTCGTCGAAGCCCTGCAGATTCACCTGCAGGTAGTAGTCGATCTTCAGGCCGGTCGCCTCGCCGACGGACAGCTTGACCACGTCGGCGCCGGGGTTGTCGGACGGTCCGAGAACGCCGGGGTGGGCTGCGGGGACGTTCTGGTACATCGCCGTCAGCATCCACTCCAGCCGACCCTCCAGGCTGAGGCCTTCCTGGCCGAAGCCGTTCGGGTAGAACCTGCGCAGCGGCGAGCCTGCGGGGAACGGCATGAAGGTGAGCTGCCGCGGCATCGAGATGAGCGCGGTGTCCCCCGTCTTGGTGTCGATGCTCGCGACGATCACGGTGTCGGTGCGGACGCCGATCCGGCCCTTGCCATCGTCGCCGCCGAGCAGGAGCAGGTTCAGCCGCGGCGTGCCCTCCCACGGGTCCTTCACGTTCACGACCGTCGGCCGGGTCGCGCTCCGGCTCTCACCCTGCGCGACGAACACGTTCTGCACGAGGTCGCGCTGCGCGAGCAGGTTCTGTACGCCGACGGCAGCGGGCGCGGCGATCGCGAAGCAGAGCAGCCCGACGAGAACCGCGCCGACGGCTCGACCGGCCGGGCGAGACGTTGCCGGGCGCAACAACCGGTGGGACCAGACGATCAGGACGATCCAGGCCAGCGCAAGCACACCGATCGCCACGCTGGTGATCAGCAGCCGACTCGGGACCACCGCGGCCGCAAGCACTTCGTCACGGCGGGTGAGCCCGGCGTACACGCCGAGCCCGAGCAGGGCGACAACGAGGGTCACGATGAAGCCGCCGAGCCGCTTCCGGCCGCCGATGATCAGGCCGAGGCCGGGGAGAAACGCGCTGACCAGGGTCAGGCCGAGCGAACTCCAGACGCTGCGGGCGCGGGCCCGCATCCGGACGTGACTGGGTGTGGCCCGACGACCTTTCGCGCGGGTTGCGCGTGATCGGCTCCCCATATCTCCCCTGTCAACGCCCCGATGCCAGTGTGCGCCCAGTACCCAACGCGCACACCCCCTCAGACGCCGAACAGACTCGAACGGTTGACCTCAGCGGAAGTCGACCTGCCCCTGCGGCAGCCGTGAAGGCTCCAGCGGACGGAGCAGACCGGCGGCGAACCAGGCCTCGACGGACTTGGCCTCCTTCGGGTTCGGCACGTAGACCACCCGGGCCATCCAGTCGTCGGCGTTGTTCCGTCGCCACTCCAGGATGAGCCCCGGCCAAGGTCCACGCTCGTACGCAGTACCAAGCACCCAGCAGTGCCGCCGCCGGTTGTCCGGCGGCGGCTCCCGCGGATAACGCCTGTTGCTCCCCACGAGACCTAGCATCGCACAGAGGTTCGATTGTCAGGCAAATCGGTACTACGGGCCCGGCGCTACACCGAGGAGCGCAAGGCCTGGACCGGGCTGCGCGGGCACCCGGAGCTTGCGAACGACTACACCGGGATGTGCGCCCCGGAGACGCCGTCGTTCTCGGCGAGGAAGCGGACTACGGAGGCGATCCGGGTGGGTGGGGTCCACTTCGAGGTGTCGGCGTTCGGCCTCGCGCGGCGATTGGCCGCTGTGTCGATCGTGCCCGGCACGATCGCGTTGACGCGGATGTTGTCCTTCGCGTACTCGACCGCCAGCGCGTCGACGAAGGCGAGCACGCCGGCCTTGGCGGTGATGTATCCGGCCGCTCCGGAGAAGGGCTTTAGCGCCGAACCGCTCGACGTACAGACGATCGCTCCCCCGCCGCCGGCGATCAGGTGCGGCAGAGCGGCCTGAGTGATCAGGTACGTGGGGCGCAGGTTGAGGCGGAGCTGACTCTCGAAGTCCTCGATCGAGGTCTCGTGCACCCGACCACCGGAGTGGAATCCCCCGACCAGGTTGACCAAAGCCTGCAACGGCGCGGCCTCATCGGCGGCCGCCAACTCGACCACCCGCTGTACGTCGGACGGATCCGCGACGTCCGCAACGACAGTGTCCAGCGCCTTGTGCAGGCCGAGGTCGGCAAGGGTCGACGCACTTCGCCCAGGTACGACGACGCGCCACCCGGCCGCGAGGAATTCCGCGGTCACTGCTGAGCCGAGTCCCCCTGTGCCGCCGGCGACAACCACAGTCCGAGTCATAGCCGCACCCTAGTCCGAGAGCCTGCGCCGGAGGTCAGTCCGGGAGGGCCAGCGTCCGGCCGGCGTCGCGGGCTGCGTCGATGCTGCGGGCGAGGGTGTCGCGGAGGCCGGCCGCTTCGTCGGCGAAGCCCTGGACGACGCTGGTGTCACCTGCTGGTTCAGTGCGGGCGAGGAGTTCGATATAGCGGTCGCCGTCGTCGAGCGCTGCCTCGGCGCGGAGGGCGGCGTCGGCCGAGCGAACACGGTCGGCATACCGCTCGAGCAGCTCGACCTTGCGCTTGATGGCATCGACCGACCTGCTCAAGGCACGCCGCTGCGGCCCAAGGACGGCGTCCAGCTCGGCCGTCGCCATGCCGCGAGCCACCTCGCGCTGGCGGGCGCGTAGTACGGATTGTTCGTGGAGTACTTGCCCCATGTCCCACAGCTGCTCGGGCAGGACCAGCTCATTCTTCACCTCGTCGAGCAGGCCGCGCTGCGTGACTGTTGCCCCGAGCACCGTTTTGACAGCTCGTTGGGCGCGGCCCAGGAGGCGGCCGGAGTCCTCGTCGAAGTCCTCCGCCAACAGGTACTTGCCGTGGTGCAGGCGGACGGTCTTGTGACCGCGGTCCTCGATCGCGGAGCTGGCAGCGACACCGACGGTCATGACCACGGCGACCGCGGCGAGCGCCAGGGATGCCCAGGCAGCGACGGCGGTCGGCAGGGTGATGGCGAAGATGATGAGCCCGAGGATCCAGCCGCCGACGCAGACCGCGAGCCAGACCAGCAGCGAGCCGAAGGTCGCGCCCGGCTCGATCGACCAGGACGTCTGCCGCTTCGGTCTCGGCTGGCCGGCGGGCACGAACAGCTCAGGCCTGCGCTCGAACAGCCGGCGCACCTTCAGCGGGACGTCGGGCGCGAACACCGGATCCAGCCCCATCGAGACCTCCCTGATCTGTGGATACTCAGGGTAGCGGTGAGCGCGACTTCCGCAGCTTGGCAGCCAGCCGTCGAGCATGAGTTCCAGACCGAACTCGAACAGTCAGTCCAGGGGTGAGACCCAGTCGGGGTTGCGGCCGAGCAGGCCGAGGAGGACGTGCAGTTCAGACGCATCGCCCGGGACCTTCACGCCACGTTCGAAGGCCGCACCGGGGCCGCGCGCTGCGTCTGTGTCGGGGATCCGCCGGGCCAGGGTCAAGGCCGCCTCGACCATGTCGGCGGGCGGCTCGTACGGGATGTCGATCGCCTTCGCGAGGTCCCACGCGTGCACCACGCAGTCGAGCTGGTGGAACGTCAGCGCGATCCGTCTCGGAAAGGTCCCGAACTCGCGGACCTCCATCAACCGGTCGAGCGCTCCCCCGTCGGCGAACGCGTCGGCGATCCGGACGTTCGAGCTGCGATAAGCACCGGCCGGGTTGTCACCGAGCCGCCCGCCGGTCCAGGTCTGCACCGGCGCCGAGCCGTCCGTCGCCGCGGCGGCGAAGCCCTCGTTCTCGCTGACGATGTGCCGCAAGAGGCCGCGTACGGTCCAGTCGGGGCAGGGAGTGGGGAACCACAGCTGCTCGGGGCGCACCTGCATGACCACCTCGCCGAGTACTCCGCCGGCCCGCCGATCCAGATCCCGGATGTCCATCCGCTCTCCTCCACGTCGTCGCCCTGCCTCGCTGAGCATAGGCCCGCCGCATCCCAGCCGCCCGCCCTCCGGCGTGGATCCCACCCAGCACACGGGATAACCCGCACCCACACACATCCGCCCGAAGAGCCCGTACTCCGGTACGCCCCGCCCGCCGCTGGCTGAGCTCGCCTCGCGGCACCACACCCTGGCGGTGGAGCAACCCGAGGTTTCGGCGATCAACCTGCGCGCAGCGAGACGTAGTACGAATTATTGGGTGGCGCGGGCCGTTCGGGCGGTAACCTGACGCCCATGGTTGGCACGCTGTACATCACCGGAGACAAGGCCGCGGACGGGCTGCTGAACAAGGACGGCACCGCACTGCTGCTCGGCATGCTGCTGGACCAGCAGGTGCCGATGGAGTGGGCGTTCGGTGGACCGGCCAAGCTCAAGGAACGGCTCGGCCACCTCGATGCGCGCAAGATCGCGGCGATGGAGGTCGACGAGTTCGTCGCGGTGTGTTCGGAGAAGCCGTCGATCCACCGGTTCCCCGGCGCGATGGGCAAGCGGATCCACCAGGTCTGCACGGTGCTCGCGGACGAGTACGACGGCAAGGCGGCGAACCTCTGGAAGGGCGTCGACAGCGGCGCCGAGCTGTACCGCCGGTTGCACGCGCTGCCCGGCTACGGCGAGGAGAAGTCGAGGATCTTCGTCGCGATCCTGGCGAAGACGCAGGGCATCCGGCCGGAGGGCTGGCAGGAAGCTGCGGGCAAGTTCGGCGACGACATTCCTCGCTCGGTCGCCGACATCGACGGCCCGGAGTCCTTGGCCAAGGTCCGCGAATGGAAGAAGGCTCAGAAGGCCGCCAAACGCGACAAACAGGACAAGCCCGTCGCCTGACCGCTGTGGGCTTGCCGATCGGCAAGTCGCCGCGCATCTTGCAGCCGAGCCCAGCCCCGACTGACGCGCTATTCGGCCACTACCGCCTTGCAAGGCGCCAGCGGCCGAGCAAGCCGCCAGTCGTCAACGAGCGACAGCTGGCTCGCCCGCCAACCCTGGCTCGGCCCGGTAGCAGCTTGCTCGGCTGGTACCGCCTTGCAAGGCGGTACCGCCCGAACGAGCCGCTAGCGGTGAGCGCTTCCGCCATTGGCGTGGGGCCGCGAGCTGTGGGCCGGGGGCCGGGGCGGTTAGAGGGTGGCGGCCAAGCGGGTGCCTTGGTCTATGGCGCGTTTGGCGTCCAGCTCGGTGGCGAGGTCGGCGCCGCCGATGAGGTGGACGGGTTGGCCGCTGGCGCGGAGGGTATCGGCGAGGTCGCGGACGGACTCCTGGCCGGCGCAGATGACGACCGTGTCCACAGTCAGAGTGCGAGGGTTCTCCCGCTTCGGGCCGAAGGTGATGTGCAGGCCCTCGTCGTCGATGCGTTCGTAGTTGACGCCGCGGAGTAGCTCGACCTGCTTGTTCTTCAGGGCGGCCCGGTGCACCCAGCCGGTGGTCTTGCCAAGGCCGGCGCCGATCTTTCCGGACTTCCGCTGCAGCAGGTAGACCTGTCGCGGTGACGGCTCCGGCCGCGGCGTGGTCAAGCCGCCCGGCGCCTTCGTCGGGTCCGTGACGCCCCACTCCGCCTTCCACGCGTCCAGGTCGAGCGTCGGCGAGTGAACGGTGGTCAGGAACTCGCTGACGTCGACCCCGATCCCGCCGGCGCCGACCACCGCGACCCTGGTTCCAACGGGCTTCCCGAGCCGGACGACATCGACGTACGAGAGGACCTTGTCGTGTTCGATTCCGGGGATGGCCGGGATCCGGGGGCTCACCCCGGTCGCGAGGACGACCTCGTCGAAGCCGGTCAGGTCGGCCGCGGTCGCCCGATGACCGAGGTGGAGCTTCACCCCGGTCAGGTCGAGCCGTCGCCGGTAGTACCGGATGGTCTCGGCGAACTCCTCCTTGCCGGGGATCTTCCGCGCGATGCCGAACTGGCCGCCGATCTCGGCGTCCGCCTCGAACAGCTCGACCTGGTGACCCCGTTCGGCCGCTGTCACCGCTGCCGCCAATCCCGCCGGACCAGCGCCCACCACCGCGACCTTCTTCGTACGACGGGTCGGCAGCAACTGGAGCTCCGTCTCGCGCGCGGCCCGGGGATTCACCATGCAACTGGCCTTGCGCTTCGCGAACACATGATCCAGGCAGGCCTGGTTGCAGGCGATGCAGACGTTGATCTCGTCGGCCCGATCGGTGGTTGCCTTGAGCACCCAGTCCGGATCGGCCAGGAACGGCCGGGCCATGCTGATGAGGTCGGCATCACCGCGGGCCAGCACCTCTTCGCCGACCTGCGGCAGGTTGATCCGGTTCGAGGTGACCACCGGGATGGTCACGTGCGGGCGGAACGAGGCCGTGATCGACGTGAACGCGGCGCGCGGCACCGAGGTGACGATGGTCGGCACCCGTGCTTCGTGCCAGCCGATGCCCGTGTTGATGATCGAGGCTCCGGCCGCCTCGACCTCCTTGCCTAGCGCAACGACATCGTCCCAGCTCTGACCGCCCTCGACCAGATCGGCCATGGAGAGCCGGTAGATGATGAGGAAGTCGGGACCGACCCTCTCGCGAGTACGCCTGACGATCTCGACGGCCAGCCGCCGCCGGTTCTCCGCGCTGCCGCCCCAGCGGTCCGTGCGCTTGTTGGTGCGCTCGGCCAGGAACTGATTGATGAAGTACCCCTCGGAGCCCATGATCTCCACGCCGTCATAGCCGCCCTCGCGAGCCAGCGCCGCGCACTCGGCATAAGCGTCGATCTGCCGCTGGACCCCCCGATCCGACAACGCGCGCGGACGGAACGGGTTGATCGGCGCCTTCACCGACGAAGCGGAGACGCTGAACGGGTGGTACGAGTACCGCCCGGCGTGCAGGATCTGGAGGGCGATCAGGCCGCCTTCCGCGTGCACGGCATCGGTGACGACCCGGTGCTTCAACGCCTGCCGGCGACTGGTCAGCCGCGAACCGAAAGGAGTCAGCCAGCCGGTCCGGTTCGGCGCGTATCCCCCGGTGACCATCAGCCCGACACCCCCGCGCGCCCGCTCGGCGAAGTACGCCGCGAGCTTGGGCAGGTCCTTGGCCCGGTCCTCCAGGCCGGTGTGCATCGAGCCCATGATCACCCGGTTCTTCAGGGTCACGTGACCGAGATCCAGCGGTGCCAGCAGGTTCGGGTACTCGCTCATGGGGTGCGCTCCGATCGCAGTGCCTGGATGACTTCGTCGCACCAAGCCACGAAGGACTCCTCCGCCCGGACGCCGCCGCGCAGTACGAGGTACTGGTGGAGTTGCCGGCCGTTGAGCCTGTCCGGCTTGGGGAAATCGCGCCGCTGAATGCCTCGATAGACCTCCAGCAGGCCGGCATGTTCGGCCCGATGCCGCTCGACCTCACGCAGTACCGCGGACGTGTCGCCGAGGGAGGCGCCGCGCAGTTTCACGCTGAGGCCGTCGCGCAGGACAGCCGGCTCGACCGGTTCGGCGAGCCAGCGGGTCAACTCCTCGCGGCCCGCCGCCGAAACCCGGTAGACCTTCTTGTCCGGGCGTCCCTCCTGGGCGATCTCCGTATGCGTCACCCAGCCGGCCTCGTCCATCCTGCGCAGCACCCGGTAGATCTGCTGGTGCGTGGCAGGCCAGAAGTACCCGATCGACCGGTCGAACCGCCGGGCAAGCTCATAACCTGACCCGGCCCGCTCGGTCAGCGAAACCAGAATCGCGTGCTCCAAGGCCATGACGGCCAACCTACCTATGCAACTAGTTGCACTGCACCTGATTGCAAGCTGGATCACACCGGCAGTACGCAAACTCAAGTCGCTCCACCAACACCCGTCGGCAACTCCGCCCGCCGCCGATCGCCTCGACGACCCCGTCAACTGACTCGAAGAGGGCGGACCCGCAGCACTCACCAACCTCGTCTACAGCCCCGCAGCGCACCGGCTTCAGGCGTGACGTCGCGCCGATCGACCGCCAAGGTGAGTGCCGGACGTCCGGGGTCAGCGCGGGTCGTTGACTGGACGGTCCTCGGCCGCGTCGGCGATGCGGCGGGCGCGGGTCTCCGGGCGCTTCGCGAGCGCGATCCATTGGAGGATGAGACGTTTCGACGACGGCGGGAACGCCTCGAAGTGGCAGCGGGCCGGCTCGGAGGTAGCGAAGGCGGCCTGGAGCTCACCTGCGCTGCCATGGTCCGTGCCTTCCGTCGTCGTTGCCATGACAGAAGGCATGCGCCAGATAAGTGCTCACCAATGAGCACTTATCAGAAAAGTACGTCGGCCCGTTCGTGGTCCAGCAGTCGCTGCTTGCGCTCGAGCCCGCCGCCATACCCGGTCAGGCTGCCGGTCGAGCCGACCACCCGGTGACAGGGCACGATGATGCTGATCGGGTTCTTCCCGTTCGTCGAGTCCCACCGCCCGGGACGCTCCCGGCGGCATGCCCAGCAAGGCCGCGAGCTCCCCGTACGTCGTGGTCTCGCCGTACGGGATGTCCTTCAAGGCGTTCCACACCTGCCGCTGGAAAGGCGTGCCGTTCATCCTCAGCGGGACGTCGAAAGTGGTGCGCCCGGCCTCGAAGTACTGCCGCAACTGCTCCGCGACGGCTGGAAGCACGGAGTCGTCACGCGGGCCGAACGTCGCCAGGTCCGGACGATGACGGTGCTGCTCCATGTAGACCCCGGCCAGCTCTCCATCACTGGACGCCACCAGCGTGAGCAGGCCGACCGGGCTGTCGATCACCGCATATGTCACTGCCGCGCCTCCCACTGCGCGGAGCTGATCCGGTAGAGCACGTGACGCTCCAACCGGTGGCCCTGCTCGAGCCGCGGGTGGTCGAAGTCGTCGGCATCGTCGTGGGTCATGCCGATGCGCTCCATCACCCGCTGCGAGGGCTTGTTCGTCGTCGCGGTGAAGGAAACCACCTCGTCCAGCCCGGCCGGGCCGAACCCGTACGCCAGCGCAGCCCGCGCGGCCTCGCTCGCATAGCCGTTGCCCCAGGCATCTTTCGAGAGCCGCCAGCCGACCTCCACGGCCGGCGTGAAGTGCGCGTCGAAGCTCGGCACCGAGAGACCGGTGAACCCGATGAACTGCCCGGTCCCGCGCACCTCCAACGCCCACAGGCCGAACCCGCGCTCGTCGAGGAAGGTGCTGATCCGGTCGATCAGCCCGTCGCTGTCGGCCCGAGTCATCGGCGCCGGGAAATGCTCCATCACGGCCGGATCGCTGTTCAGCGCCGCGAACGGCTCGTAGTCGCTCTCCCTCCAGGCACGCATCAGCAGACGGTCGGTGGTCAGCTCGGTCATCTCACTCCGCGGGGATCTTGTTGATGGCATGGTCTCCGGTCGCCCAGAGGTACTGCACGGCATAGGCACGCCACGGACGCCAGGCGCGGGCATGCGCGATCAACGGCTTGGGGGCCTCCGGCAACCCTAGATCACGCGCGGCGTACCGAATGCCCAGATCGCTTGCCACAAAGGCATCCGGGTCACCCAGCGCGCGCATCGCGATCGACTCGACGGTCCACGGGCCGATTCCCGGCAACGCCGCAAGCTGGGCGCGCGCCTTGTCCCAGTCGCTGCCGGCGCCCAGATCGATCTCGCCGGCCGCAAGGGTCGCGATCAGCGTGGTCAGCGTCGTACGCCGGGACTTCGGAAAGGCGAGGGACTCCGGATCGAGCCCGGCCAGCGCCTCCATCCGCGGGAAGAGATGGGTCAAGCCGCCCGCCGGATCATCCACCGCATCCCCATGAGCCCGCACCAACCGGCTCGCGTGCGTCCGCGCGGCCGCCGTGGATACCTGCTGCCCAAGCACAGCCCGTACTGCGAACTCGGCGCCGTCCACAGTTCGCGGGACCCGACGGCCCGGTGCCTTCTCGACCAGCGGCGCGAGCAACGGATCACTCCGGAGAAGGTCGTCGACCGCGACCGGATCCGCGTCCAGGTCAAGCATCCGGCGACACCGGCTGATCGCGATCGCCAGGTCGCGCTGATCCGTCAGCGACAACTGGCAGCCGATGTGATCCGCCAACGGTTTCAGGGCGACCACGCCATGCCCGTGTGGCAGCCGCATCGTCCGGCGATAAGCACCATCACGCCACTCCTCGACGCCTGGCACGCCGGTCGCGATGAGGTGCCCGAACAGGTTGTCGGGAGTCAGCGGCGCGCGGAACGGCAGCCGCAAGGAGATCGTGCCCGGCGCTGCCGTGGTCGAGCCCTTGGCCCGGCTGCGCAACTCGGTCGGCGACAGTGCAAACACCTCCTGCACCGTCTCATTGAACGCCCGCACGCTCGAGAACCCAGCCGCGAAAGCAACATCGGCCATCTGCAGTGAGCTCGTCTCGATCAACAGCCGCGCGGTCTGAGCCCGCTGCGCCTTGGCCAGCGCAAGAGGACCAGCTCCAAGCTCGGCCTGGAGTTGCCGCTGCACCTGGCGAACGCTGTATCCGAGCCGCGTTGCCAATCCCGGTACGCCGTCGCGGTCGACGACGCCATCTCCGATCAACCGCATCGCGCGCGCCACCAGATCGGCCCGGTCGTTCCACTCCGGCGAGCCTGGACTCGCGTCCGGCCGACATCGCTTGCAAGCGCGGAACCCGGCCTGCTGAGCGGCCGCGGCGCTCGGGTAGAACCGCATGTTCTCGACCTTCGGCGGCGCCACCGGGCAGCTCGGCCGGCAGTAGATCTTCGTGGTGAGCACGGCGGTGAAGAACCATCCGTCGAAGCGCGCATCCTTCGACTGCACCGCCCGCACACACCGCTCGCGACATTCGTACACGCCCCCAGCATCCCCGCTGCCACCGACACTCTCTAGCGGATTTACGCCATCGCCCGACCCACCGCCCACCCCACCCGCCCACGACCCTCCCCGGCGACTCCTTCATCGAGTGTGCGGAGCGTGTCGCCT
>NZ_BAAANE010000004.1:608412-1070278 GCF_039529635.1 Kribbella alba
GGCGACACGCTCCGCACACTCGACAGCACACCCCTCACACTCGAGCCCTGCCGAGCCCGGGAAGGGACCGGCGCCCTATGCGCCCGTCCGCTGGCATGACCACGGCGCAAGTCGCTGCCGTGAGCACGGGGTCGCGGCCGTGAGCACGGGGCAAGTCGCGGCCAGCAGGCTGACTTGGGGCCAGGAGCAAGGGACCACCGCGACTGCGACCGCCGGCGGCGAGCCCGGCAATGAGTGAGTGAGGTGTCGACGGCAGGCCCTGGGCGGCCTTCTCGATGATCGTGCCCAT
Source organism: Kribbella alba (assembly GCF_039529635.1). Taxonomy (NCBI): domain Bacteria; kingdom Bacillati; phylum Actinomycetota; class Actinomycetes; order Propionibacteriales; family Kribbellaceae; genus Kribbella; species Kribbella alba. The sequence goes on from NZ_BAAANE010000004.1 coordinate 608,702, forward strand.
CACGGGCGCGAACCGCGAGATTGCCCCGGCGCGCAGATAGTCGCCGTACGAGAAGCCGCCGGGCAGCACCACCGCGTCGACCCCGTGCGGGTCTGCGGTGAGGAGCTAGGTGGCGGGACCGCAACGGGAGCGCCTCCATCGACGGTGGTCACGCCGCCCAGCCGAGGGGACAAGCGACCGCGGGGAGCCGCCGGGGCGACGCTTGCCCCCGACCTCGACCAGTACGTCGAATTGCCGGGCACCGGGCGAGAAAGTGTCGGTCCTGGTGGCTACGTTCGGCGCATGCGGTTCTCGGTGACGTTCGGCGCGGTCGGTCAGGGGCGGGATCCGCGCGGGTTGGGTCAGCTCGCGCGGCTGGCCGAGGACTGCGGCTGGGACGCGATCTTCCTCGAGGATTACCTTGTCTACCAAGGCGATTCCTCACAGCCGACCTACGACCCGTGGATCTGCCTCGCGGCGATGGCGGCCGCCACGTCGACGATCAGAATCGGTACGACGGTGACGCCGGTGCCGCGGCGCAGACCGTGGAAGCTCGCGGCCGAGGCGGTCGCACTGGACCACCTGTCAGCTGGTCGCCTCATCCTCGGAGTCGGGATCGGCGACCCGGGCGATCCGTTCCTGCGCGGTGTCGGGGAGTCGTCCGAGCCGCGCGTGCTCGCGGAGAAGCTGGACGAGTCACTCGAGATCATCGACGCCTTGTGGACCGGCGAACCCGTCACGTACACCGGCAAGCATTACCAACTCGACGGCGTACAACTCACCGCTCGGCCCATCCAGCAACCACGCATCCCGATCTGGGTCGGCGGCAACCTGCTCGTCCCCGCGGTGCGTCGCCGCATCGTCCGCTGGGACGGCAGTTGCGCCTACAAGGGAACCGCCGAGCGCCCTCAACAGCTGACTCCGGCTGACGTCCGCAAACTGCTCGCCGAGGTCGCGACCGACCGAGGCAGCACGGCGGGCTTCGAGTTCAAGGCCAGCGGCGGCATTCCTGCCGACTTCGCCGGGGTGGGCGCCACCTGGTGGGGCCGCTGGATCGCGCCCGGCCCAGTCTCAGACGCCCACGAGATCCTCCGCGCCGGTCCCCCTGTGCTTCGCTGAACCGACTCTCCCCCTCGCCGATCCCGCTCCCCGCTCACCCATCCACCCTCGCCGAACCCGCTCATCCTCGCTGGTCACCTGTGCCTCGCCGACCCATCCAGCCTCGCCGAACCGCACAGCCTCGCTGGTCCCCTGTACCTCGCCGACCCCTCGCCAGCCCCCTCACCCTTGCTGAGCTCGACTGCCTGCCGAACCGTTGACAGGGAAGGGGTTCCGGCGTGAGACTGCCAGGGTTTTAACGTTCAAACAGACTTCTTCACCGAAACGGAGGGGGTCGTCGTGGCAACGCTGAAGCAGGTCGCCGCTCATGCGGAAGTGTCGGTCCAGACCGTTTCGAACGCCCTGAACGCACCGCACCGACTACGCCCGGACACTTTGCAACGGGTCACCAAGTCGATCGAACTGCTCAACTACCGACCCAATCGTAACGCGCGCAGTCTGCGGACCAGCGCCGTCGAGCTGATCGGGTACTGCGTGCCCAGCTGGCCGAACGGGCAGGCACACCTGGTGATGGACCAGTTCCTGCACGCGCTCTGCACCGCCGCCGAGACCACCAGCCGGCACATCCTGCTGTTCACCGCGCCCGTCGGACTCGAGGGCATGCCTGTGTACGAGGACCTGCACGCCCGGCGACTGGTGGACGGCTTCGTGCTCTCGCAGACGGAGACCCACGACCCGAGGCATGGGTGGTTGAAGGAGCAGGAGATCCCGTTCGTGTCGTTCGGCCGGGTCTGGAAGGAGACCACCCAGCCCGGGCCGTTCGTCGACGTCGACGGTGCGGCTGGCTGCGCTGCCGCGGTCCGGCACCTGTACGACGCGGGACGCCGGCGGATCGGCTTCCTCAGCTGGCCGAAGTCGTCCGGACTCGCCGAGGACAGGCTGAGCGGCTGGAGCGACGCGTGCAAGCAACTCGGTCTGTCGACCAGCGGACGGGCGATGCGCTGCGTCGATGACACCATCGACGAAGGCGCCGGGGCGACCGCGGAGTTGCTGGACGCAACCGAACCGGTGGACGGGATCGTTGCCATCAGCGACGTTCTGGCGCTCGGCGCACTCAGCGAGTTGAACCGGCGTGGTCTGACCGCGGGAGTCGAGGTGGGCGTCACCGGCTTCGACGATTCGCCGCTCGCCTCGGTCGTGTCCCCGGCCCTGACGAGCATCCGTCAGCCGATGGACCAGATCGCCACCGAACTGATCGACATCCTCACCGCCCCCACCCGCCGGTCGGCCGACAACCCAGACGCCGACCCAACACCCGCCAGGTCGTCGACCGAGCGGCTGCTACAACCCGAACTGGTCATCAGGGGCAGCTCAGCCCCGGGCTGATGCGGTGCACGAGCACCGCGAGAAGGAGGAATCCCGTCATGACAACCCGCCCTGTCGGACGAACCACCAGACACATCGCCGGACCAGCCGGCCTTCTCGCCGCAGTACTCGCCCTCACCGGCACCGCCGCGGCGACCGGACCACCCGGCCGTACTGCGAACCAAGCCGGGCCACCACCCGGAGTACAAGCAGTTGCACCGCCCGGAGCACAGGCAGCTGCAGCGACCCCCGGAGCACAGGCTGCCGCAGCTGCCGGAGGACAAGGAAGCGAGCAGTCGGCCACGACGCGGCTTGCGGATCGGCGATCGTTGGTGGTCGGCGATCGGGCCTATGCGATGGGCGACGAGTCAGGCCTGTATCCGGCGACCGGATGGCACATCCGCGGTGAGATGGGCGGTTTCTGGACGCAGCCGCTGAAACTGCTCGACGGCTTGTGGTTCGGCGTCGACGGCTCGTGGCTCGGCAAGGACGTGCAGGCCGCCAGTTACACCAGCGGGCACGGCTACCAGCGCATCGACTACGGCGGCGACGTCAGCGTGAAGCGCACCGACTTCGTGCCCGACGACATCCGCGCGACCGTCGTCGGTGTCACGCTGCAGTCAAGCAAGGCAAAGACCGTCAAACTGGACGTCGACGCCCACTCCGAACTGATGCAGTCATACCCCTGGGGCTGGACCACGCCCAGCGCAGCTCAGGCGAACCTGCCCGACACCGGCTCCTTCGGCGACGGCGCTCTGCAGTTCCGGGACCAGGGCACCCCGGCGTTCCCGAACGCGCAGGCGCATGACTACACGGCGCTGGTCGGATCGTCCCTGCGTCCGGCGAGCCACGCACTCGGCGCGGATCACCGCGGCCCGCAAGACCCCGCGGTGATCTGCCCGGCGGACGGTACGGCGCCGACGCGCTGCGACGACTCGGCCTTCGGCAAGGGCACGGGTGGCCGCCTGACCTACGACGTCACCCTTCAACCCGGCCGCCCGACCACGGTCTGGTTCGCCGTCGCCGGGTCGGATCAGAGCACGACCGCGGCACAACGCGAGTACCAGAAGGCGATCAGCGATCCCGCGAAGTTGCTGGCGGCAAAGACCAAGGCACGTGCGGGGATCGACGCGATGTCGGCAGTGGACCTACCTGGTGATCGGCTACTGCAGCAGAGCGTCGAGTGGAGCAAGCAGAACCTCGCAGACTCGGTCCAGGAAGCCCACAACCTGCAGATCCGCGACGTCAACGAGGGCAAGTCGTACCCGGCTCCCGCCGGCACCGTCGACGTCGCCCGCTGGTTCGGCGCCGGCTTCCCCGACTACCCGTGGCTGTTCGCAACCGACGGCGAGTACACCTCGTACGCCGCCGTCGCGGCCGGGCAGTTCGACACGGTCAAGGCACATCTGCGAGCACTCCGCGACGTGAGCGACATCCTGAACAACCGCAGCGGCAAGGTGGCTCACGAGGTCACCCCGAGCGGTGACGTGTACTTCGGTTCCAACACGAGCGCGGGCAACACCGACGAGACGGTGAAGTTCCCGAGCATCGTCGCACTGCTGTGGCGGTGGACCGGCGACAACCGGTTCCGCGACGAGATGTACGACTTCAGCAAGCGCAACTTGCAGTACGTGTACCGCGAACTCGACGCAGACCACGACGGCTGGCCCGAGGGCCTCGCGAACGTCGAGCGCAGCGGGATGGGATCGGAGAAGCTCGACAGCACGGTGTACCTCGCACGCGGCTTGCGTGACCTCGCCGACCTGGCCGGTTCCCGCAATGACCGGCAGACCCAGCAGTGGGCAACCGCCAAGGCCGAGGACATCGAGAAGCGGTTCGAGACGCAGTGGTGGGTCGCGAAGGCGTTCGGGTACGCCGACTCGGTCGACGACCCGAAGGACCCCGCGAACGACAACACGCCGATCTTCCAGCGGCACTGGACCGGCGTGACTCCGATGGAGGCGGAGCTGGTCCGGCCGGGTCAGCCGACCGCCCCGTTGGCTTCGCAGGCGCACGCCGGCGTGGCACTGGATCAGCGCGAGAAGCCTTGCTACACAGGGGAGTTCGGACTGTTCCATACAGGCACTGGACCCACGTCGGACGCTGCCGGCAACCCCGGCCCGAGCTGTGACGAGGTGGTGTCGGCGGTGAAGAGCGAGCGCAGCATCTTCTCACTGAACACCTCGATCATGGCAGTTGCTGAAGGCAACTACGGTCGGCTCGGCAAGAGGCAGCAGCAGGTCTACACGACCGGAAACGCCCGCATCCAGCTCGACCCGAGCGTCTGGGAGACACCGGGTGCCATGCCGGAGATCGCGCCGTCACCCGATTCCCCGGCGAATATCGGCCGACCCTTCTACGACCGCTCGATGACACTGCAGGCATGGGGCACGTACGGTGTGCTGTGGCCGGTCGTGCACCAGCAGCTGGGCGTGGATCCGGATCTCGGCCACGGACGGGTATCGGTCGTTCCGCAGATCCCGGGCGGTCAGCAGAAGGTGGCCGGAAGCAACATCCGGCTCGGTCAAGGATCCATCGATGTCGCCGCAAGCCTTGTAAACAAGGAGTTGCGGACCGACGTGACGATCAACGGCATCGGTGCGACCTTTACCATCGGCGCGGTTCTCCCGGTCGGCGCGCAGGTCGGCAAGGTGTCACTCGACGGGCGCGACGCGCAGTACAAGGTGGTGAAGACCAGCCGCGGGACCGAGGTGCAGGCGCTGACCCAGCACCGGACCTCCACCCTGAAAGTCACCCTCCGCTGAATTCGACCATCGGCCGGCGCACAGACCTCTGTGCGCCGGCCGGTGCCGTCTGCGAAAGAAGCGAGGCCCCTCCGAGTATGAGTCGGAGGGGCCCCACATGTAGCTGAAGGAAGGTGACGTCTCCAGCTTCCCGAACGGGTCCGTCGGGTCCGGCAGACCCCGTCACCGGTCTACCTCGGTGGGGATCCCCACCGCTAGGGTCCTCGGTATCCGTCCGACCCACCGTTCCCGAGGGAACAGCGTGTCGACATTTCTACCGCCGACGCCGGGGACCGCACAACCCTTTCTCCTCAACAGTTTCCGTCAATTCGCGACCTTCTGCGTGTCGTCCACAGTGTGTGCGCAACCGTCCACAGAAACGACCTACGTTATGCACAGCCCCTGTGCATAACCCGCTGAGTCCGCTAGCTTCGCGTGACGGTCAGCGACGACGTCAGCGGCGCGTGATGTTGGGCCGCGCCCGAGGTTGCGCGTCACTCCCAGCGGAAGAACTTCGCAGCCAACCCGAGGCAGGCCAGTGTCACCACGATCATCGCGACCACGTGCTCCAGCCCTGGCCAATGACCGGACCAGGCGTCCTGCATGCTGCCCATGCCGGCACCCATCGGGGTGATGTCGCGCAGCCAGCGCAGCGACTCGGGCATCAGGTCACCCGGAGTCCAGACGCCGGCGAAGAACATGCTCGGGAAGAAGAGGATGTTGCCGACGATGCTCGCACCCTTCGCAGTGGAGACGAGCCCCGCGATGAGCAGGCCGATGGACAGTTGCGCAACGCAGTACAAGATGGCCGCGAGCGCGAAGGGCACGGGTGAACCGGGCAGTGCGGCGTCGAAGGCGAGCTTACCGATGCCGAGGATCAGGACGATGACCACCACGGCCGCGGCCAGGTGCAGCAGCAGTTGCGCGATCAACAGCTTGACCGGCCGCACCGGCGTCGTCGACATCCGGCGCAACACGCCCTTCTCCCGGTACCCGGCCAGGATCATCGGCAGCGTCGCCATCCCGAGGATGCCGATCCCGATCCCGATCGCCATCGTGGGCAGGAAGCTGGCCGGGATGCCGTCCGAGCTGCCGCCGCCGGTGTTCATCAGCGAGAAGATCGTCAGCAGGCCGACCGGCAGGACGAAGACGAAGAACAACCCGGACCACTCCCGGAGGAACAGCTTGCCCTCGATCCGGGTGAGAGTGAGTGTCTGACTCATCGTTGCGCTCCTTCGAAGTCGCGGCCTGCCAGGGGCACCAGTTGGAGGAAGGCGTCGTCGAGCGTGGTCTGTTCGGTGTGCAGGTCATACGGCTTGAGACCGCGACCGGCCAGCTCGGTGACGACCCCCACGAGTAGGTCGTCGTTGCCGGTGACAACGATGCGGTCCCGCTCGTGCCTCACCGTCCGGACGGCCGGCAGGGCGGTCAGGATCGCGTCGTCGAACGGCCCTTCGAGCTTGAAGGTGATCCGCTGCTCGGACCGGGCGGCATCCACCAGCCCGGCCGGAGTGTCGAGCGCGACGACCTTGCCCGCGTCGATGATGGCGATCCGGTCGCAGAGATACTCAGCCTCCTCCATGAAGTGCGTGACCAGGATGATCGTCACGCCCGAGTCGCGAATCTGCTTGACCAACTCCCAGGTGTCGCGCCGGGCCTGCGGGTCGAGGCCTGTCGTCAACTCGTCGAGGATGGCGATCTTTGGGTTGCCGATCAGCGCCAGCGCGATCGACAACCGCTGCCTCTGGCCGCCGGACAACTTGGCGAACGCGGTGTTCTGCACCTTGGTCAGGCCCAGCCGCTCCAGCAGTTCGGCGGGGTCAGCTGGTGACGGATAGAAGGACGCGTAGAGCTCGAGCGCCTCCCGCGCCCTGATGCGTTCGGGGAGCTCGCTCGCCTGGAGCTGTACTCCGATCAGCGAGGTGATCTCGGTGCGGTGCCGCCGCGGATCCAGGCCGAGGACGCGAACCGTGCCGCCGTCCGGCGTACGCAGTCCGGCGATCGACTCGACGGTGGTGGTCTTGCCGGCGCCGTTCGGGCCGAGGATGCCGAAGATCTCGCCCGGGTGGACGGTCAGTGAGACATCCTCGACGGCGACGGTCGCACCGTAGGTCTTGCGCAGGTTCTCGACGACGACCAGGGCGTTCTCGGTCGTATTCTCGGTCGTATTCTCGGGCCTGTTTTCGGGCCTGTTTTGGGGCATGGCGAAGCCTCCCTTGGTACTCGGGGTGGTGTGGTGAGAGCTCAGCCCTTGGCGGGTTTGAGCCCCATCGGACGGATCAGCAGGTAGCCGAAGTACAGGCCGAGGGCGCTGACGGCGACCACTCCCGGTACGGCGACGGCCAGCGGTGGACGGTGGTAGCCGGTGTTCGCGAGCGCCTGGGCGAGCCATTGCGCGACCAGCAGGAGTTCCGCGGCGATCGCCGGCAGCAAGCCGAGCGGCAGCAACGCGAGACCCTTCCAGAAGCCGAACCGGTAGAACCCGATGCCGACCAGCCAACCGGCGACTTCGTGCGAGATGATCAGCAGGAAGAACTCGGTGAAGATGAGTCCGACCTGTGAGGTCCTGGTGAACAGGTGCGGGTTGGCCAGCGTCTGCGTCAGGCCTGACGCGGCGTAGATCACGTGCTCCACCTGGTAGACGATCACCCAGAACACCGCGATGGATGCGGCCGCGCCGACGAGAACGATGCTGCTGGCAACGGCGAACATCCGCCGGGTGACGCCGTGCGCGATCAGCAGGTTGAACAACGCCGGAGTGAGGGTGATCCCGATCGCCGCGGAGAAGTACTTCGGCGACTGGGTGCCGTAGTCCCACATACTGTGGTTGATTCCACCGCCGATGAACTGAACGGTCAGTCCGCCGAGGAGGAAGACCGCCACCATCACCAAGCAGTAGCCGACGATCATCTGCCGGAGCCCGACGATGATGGCCCGCAGGACCCCTCGCAGCCGGCTGCCCGCGGTCACAGAGCCCGGCAGGGTCGCTGAAACAGTGGCGCTCATCGGCCGCTCTCCTTCGTCGGGGTCGAGTCGGTCAGGTGGACGAAGAGGTCCTGCAAACCGACCGGGCCGATCTCCAGCCCGGCCGATCGAGCCCTGGCCAGCAGGCCGTTGTCCAGATCGCCGAGCACAGTGGAGGACTTCGTCCCGCCAAGTCGCTGCTCGGCGAGCACAGTCAGGTCGGCCGTCAACTCGTCCACGGCCGCGACCGGGCCGACGATCGACGCGCCGCGGCCGCGCAGCGAGTCGACCGGTGCCTGGGTGACCACCCTGCCGCGGTCCAGGATCACGACCTCCTCGAGCATCGTGCTGACCTCGCTGACCAGGTGGGTGGACAGCACGATCGTGCGCGGCACTTCGGCGTAGTCGGCGAGCAGCGCGTCGTAGAAGAGGTTCCGCGAGGGCACATCCATGCCCAGGTAGCTCTCGTCGAAGATCGTCAACGGCGCGCGACTGGCGAGTCCCAGTACTACGCCCAGCGCGGACTTCTTGCCGCGGGACAACTTCTGCACCTTCTGGCGGACAGGCACCTCGAACTTGTCCAGCAACTCCCGCGCGAGATCGTGGTTCCAGAAGGGCCGCAGCGCCGCAGCCAACTCCAGCACATGCTTGACCGAGGCCGCACCGACCAGGTCGCCGGATTCGCGGATCAGGCAGATCCGGCTCGTCACGACGGCGTCCTCGTACGGCTCGCGGGCGGCGCCGAGTTCGCCGCCTTCGAGCAGCACCCTGCCGTCATCGGGCTTGCGGAACCCGGCCAGCGTCGCGACGAACGTGCTTTTGCCGGAGCCGTTGCGACCGAGCAGACCATGGATCTTGTCCGGCGCGAGCCGCAGGTCCAGGCCGTCCAGGGCCGGTACGCCGCCGAACCGGACACTCAGGTTCTCGGTCCTCACTGCCAGCCCGCTCACTGGTCACCGTCCTTCTGGATGTGCTGGACGACGTCCTTGAGCGGAACGCCGATCGCCTTGGCCTCGCGGATCATCGGATCCACCACCTCGGCGAAGAACGAGTCACGCCGGCCGGTGCGGAGCAGTTCGCGAGCATTCGGGCTGACGAACATGCCGATCCCGCGCTTCTTGTAGAGCACGCCCTCGTCGACCAACTGGGCGAAGCCCTTGGCCGCGGTGGCGGGGTTGATCCGATAGAACGCCGCATACTGGTTCGTCGACATGACCTGTTCGTCCTCGGCGAGGGCACCCGTGACGATGTCGTTCTTGATCTGGTCCGCGATCTGGAGATAGATCGGGCTGCGATCGTCGAACACCGTGGTCCCTCCTGGCTCGTGCTCGGGCGGATGGCTAGGTTCATAGGTTCATTACTTGACTAATGAACCGTAGCACCACCCGCCCGGCGGCCGTCAACCGCCGAGTGCCGCGGAAGGGGTTATTGGAGGGGGGTTGCCAGGGCCACGAGCGACTCCTGCCAGGTGGGCCCGATGGCGGCTGGGAGGGGATCGATGGGGCCGGTGTCCCAGGCGTGGATGGGGCGGATGCCGTGGAGGGCGTTGAGGAGCCAGACCTCGTCAGCGTCGGCAAGTTCCTTAGCGGTGCGAGCGCGTTCAGCGGTGGGGATGTCGCGGGTCGCGGCGAGGTCGCGGAGGAGGTGGGCTGTGACCGAGGGCAGGAAGGGTCGGCCGGAGGGCGGGAAGCACAGAGTGTCGTCCTCCCACCAGGCGAGGGCCGAGTAGGCGGCTTCCACGGCGACGCCGTCGGTGTCGAGCAGCAACACCTCGTCCGCGCCGGACTCCGAGGCCGCCGCGGCCTTGAGGTCGCCGAGGCCCGACAGGTCGGGACCTTTGACGAGTGGGTTGGTGCGGGGGTCCGGCCCGGTGTGGACGGCCACCCGGATTCGGCCGCCCGTCGCGGGAGCCGGGCGGACCTGCAGATCCAGTCCGTCTTCCCCGAGTTCGAAGCGGGGGAACCACCTGCCGAAGCGCGGCAGGCGGGTCAACGAGTCGTCGAAGAACTCACCCGCACCGGTGCCGCCCAGCGCAGTACAGGAGCCGACGAAGCGTTCTCGATGCAAGGCAAGCCCACGGACCTTGCCGTCAGCAACCAAGAAGGAATCCGCCACCAGTAGGGAGTTCACGTCGACCTGCCAATCGTTGCCGTTGCCTTGAGCACCATTTCCTCGTACTCCGCGACCGGGTCGGAGTCCAGCACGATCGCGCCGCCCGCGCCGACGACCGTCGTCTCCGGAGTCATCACAGCAGTCCGGATCACCACACTGAGATCTGCGCGGCCGTCGATCGTGAGATATCCGAGGACTCCCGAATAGACACCCCGGGCACTGCATTCCAGCTCGTCGAGCAACTCCATCGTGCGGATCTTCGGCGCGCCCGTCATGGAACCGGGCGGGAAGCAAGCGCGCACCGCGTCGATCGCGTCCACGCCTGAGCGCAGCAGCCCCCGGACGGTCGTCACCAGTTGATGCACCGTCTGGTAGCTCTCGACGACCATCAACTGCGGCACCTGGACGGTGCCCGGCACACTCACCCGGCCGAGGTCGTTGCGGATCAGGTCGACGATCATCAGGTTCTCGGCGCGCGTCTTCTCATCCTCGGCCAGCGCCTTCGCGGCCAACTGGTCCTGCGCCGGGTCCGCCTCGCGCGGCGCGGTCCCCTTGATCGGCCGGCACTCCGCCCACCCGTCGCCATCCACCGTCAGGAACCGCTCGGGCGACGAGCTGGCCACCGCCAGCTCGCCGTACCGCAGGAAGGCCGAGTACGGCGCGGGGTTCTGCGCGCGTTGCCACAAGTAGAACTCGAAAGGGTCTTCCACAGCCGGTAGCCGGACCCGGTTCGTCAGGCAGACCTCATAGGTCTCCCCCGCCTCCAGCGCCGCCATACAAGCGTCGATCCCGGCCAGGTAGGTCGCGCGATCCTGCTCGAGGTGTTCCTCCAGCTCGAGCGACGCGATCGCCGGCGGGTCCGGCCAACCCATCGACCAGTTGGCCGCCGAGCTCTCGGCTCGGTCGAGCCAGCGGGCAGCGTCAGCATCACCGGGTTCGTGGATCGCGACGAGGAGGCTCAGCTGCTGATCGTGGTCGACCACGATGAAGCGGTTCGCCCAGATCCACAAGGCATCCGGGGTCGCAGCCTGATGCGCCTCGGCTCCACCCGTCAGAGCCTTGAGCTCGTAGCCGAAATACCCGACATAGCCGCCGCTGAAGACGTCCTTCAACTGATCCGGTACTGCGCCCAGCCGGGCTCGCCTGGCGCCGAGGAGTCCCTGCAACTCGGCGAAGACATCACCGTCGCGGGCATCCCGTACGACGACCTCCGCGCCGGCGCCGGTCGTCGTACCGAGGACCGAGACGCGGCGGATCCCACGATCGGCGAGGCTGCCGTCCAGCCAGAAGGCGGCCGGTTCCCCGGCCAGCAGGTCGCGGTAGATCGTCTGACCGTCGAGCGCGTGATCCACCGAGCGGATCGACCAGGTCAAAGCGGACACACGAGAACCGTACCTAGTCGTCCGGCCAGCAGCCCCGCTGACCGACAGGCGGGCAAGGTGAGCCGCGCGACCAAGCTGAGGTCAGGCGAGGTCAGGCGAGGGCGACCTTGGTACGCATGGCGGTGATGCGGCGGACCGGGATCGCGACCTCGAGGCCGTCCTTGCCGTCGGCCCGCTCGGCCAGCCAGGCGGCAGCGGCTTCGCGGCGGCCGTCGGTACTCCCCGGCAGATACAGCGCGCCCACCAGCCGTCGGGCGTCCTCGATGGATCGGACGGTGTATGCGTACCGCTCCCGCTGGCTCTCCATCACGTCGAACCCGGCCGCGCGAAGCTGATCCCTCAGCCCGGTGATCTCGCCGCCCGCCGGGAACTGCGGCGTGGACCGCAGCCGGGTGGTCAGCCCGGTCAGCGTGCGGATGTCACCCCGACGCAACGGGCGGACGGCAGGAACGGTCGCCGCAAGCACGCCTCCCCGCCGCAGTACCCGGGCTGCCTCGGCGAGCACCTCCGGCAGCGGCTGCAAGACCATCAGGCCCATCGAGCAGGTGACCACGTCGAAGGCCTCGTTCGTGAACGGCAGGTGCAGCGCGTCGGCCTGAACCTTGGGCCCCGGTGCACCACTGAGCTGGACCTGGTTGTTGTCGACGCCGACCACCCACCGGCCGTAGAGCTCGCGCGCGACCGGTCCGTTGCCGCAGGCCAGGTCGAGGACCCGGCGGGCCTCACCGGACACGGCTCGGACCAGCCAGCGGTAGGGCGTGTGGTCACCGGACACGGCTCGCGACAGCAGGGCTTCGGTGCTGCCCGGGGCCGCGGTGTGGAACTCCCGCAGGTAACCCGGCCAGTCGATCTCGTTCTCAGGCATCGCGAACAGACGTTACTGCCTGACCACTGTGAGTACAGCATCGAGCGCTGCCAGTGGCTGTTCTCAATGCAGCTCTGAAAAACAGCATGATCTGACCAGGACCGGTCCGGCAGCGATCGGTCAGACCAGGCTGACGAAGATGTGACCCGCGGTCTCGTCACTGATCACGCCGCCGGCCTCACGGCTGCCGACCAGCACGCCCTCGGCGTCCATCGTCGAGTCGACCTCGCGGCCCGGCAGCGCACCCGCGCGGCGCAGCACTGCCATCGCGCCGTCGTCGGTCTGCACCGGCTCGGCGATCCGCCGCACCAGCACCCGGACGCTCCGACCGGTGGCCTGGTCAAGCACCTTGTCGAGCGGCTCGACGCCGGTCCGGAAGTCGCCGATCGCGGTCACCTGGCTGTCCTTGTGCAACTCCTCCAGGCCCGGGATCGGATTGCCGTACGGCGACTCGGTCGGGTTGTCGAGGATCTTCAGCAGCCGCAACTCCACCGCGTCGCTCATCACGTGTTCCCAGCGGCAGGCCTCGGTGTGCACGTCCTCCCACTCCAGCCCGATCACGTCGACCAGCAGCCGCTCGGCCAGCCGGTGTTTGCGCATCACCCGGACCGCCTGCATCCGGCCGACCTCGGTGAGCTCGAGGTGCCGGTCGCCCTCGACCGTGACGAGCCCGTCGCGCTCCATCCGCGCCACCGTCTGGCTGACCGTGGGACCTGATTGGTGGAGCCGCTCGGCGATCCGCGCGCGCAGCGGCAGGATGCCTTCTTCTTCCAGCTCGTAGACAGTCCGCAGGTACATCTCGGTGGTATCGATCAGCTCGCTCACGACAACCATTCTCACTCAGGTAGGCAAGGCTTACCCAATCGCCGCACCCGGGCGGGGCCGGCCGGCCGCCCTCGGCTGACAACGACGGCTCCAAGGCCCGGCGCTGCCGAACTTGTGCACAGGTTTTGCCGGCCGAGCACACCACGGCAGGATGCGACGCGTGGCTCCTGCGGTGATGTGGTTCAGGCGCGACCTCCGGCTGGCGGACAACCCAGCCCTACTCGACGCGGCTGCAGCCGGCGACGGTCAGTTGATCGGCCTCTTCGTCCTCGACCCGCTTTTGTGGGACGAGGACGAAGAGGCCGATGCCCGTCGCGATCGCCTGGTCGCATCGCTGAGGAGTCTGTCGGACTCGATGGGCGGCAAGCTCGTCGTACGGCGTGGGGATCCGGCGGAGGTGGTTCCCGCCCTCGCCAAGGAAATCGGCGCGGTGAGTGTCCACGTCGCTGCGGACTACGGGCCTTATGGGCAGCGCCGCGATCGCGCGGTCGAGGAGGCACTGGACTGCCCGTTGATCGCGACGGGATCCCCGTACGCCGTGGCGCCCGGGCGGGTGCTGACCCAGCAGGGATCGTCGTACCAGGTGTTCACCCCGTACTTCCGCGCGTGGCTCGAGCACGGCTGGCGGCAGCCGGTCGATCCGCCCGCACGGGTCGAGTGGATCGGCAGGTGGAGTGACGCACTGCCGTCGGCTTCTCCTGTGGACGGGGCCGGGGAAGGGGCCGCGCGTCAGCACTGGCAGGACTACCTCGACGGCGTCGCGGCGTACGACGACGAGCGTGATCGGCCGGACCTGGATTCCACCTCGCGGATGTCGATCCCCCTGAAGTACGGGGAGATCCACCCGCGCACGATGCTGGCGGATCTCGCCCGGCAGCGCAGCGCGGGTGCCGAGGCGTACCGCCGCGAGCTCGCCTGGCGCGAGTTCTGCGGTGACCTGCTGGCGCGACACCCCGAGGCTGCGTGGAAGCCGTTGCGGCCGGAGTTCGAGAAGCTGGCATACGACGAACCGGGCGACTCGTTCGATGCCTGGTGCAACGGTCTGACCGGGTACCCGATCGTGGATGCCGGGATGCGACAGCTCGCGCAGAGCGGGTTCATGCACAACCGGGTCCGGATGGTGGTGGCGTCGTTCCTGGTGAAGGACCTGCACGTGCACTGGAAGCACGGCGCGAAGTGGTTCATGCGGAAGCTGCAGGACGGGGATCTCGCGTCGAACTCCCTGAACTGGCAATGGGTGGCGGGCTGCGGTGCCGACGCATCGCCGTACTTCCGGATCTTCAACCCGACCACGCAGGGCCTCAAGTTCGACCCGGCCGGCGACTACGTCCGCCGCTGGATCCCCGCGCTGGCGAACCTGCCGGGCAGGGCCGCGCACGAGCCGTGGAAGCACTCGGCTGAGGGCTACCCGGCCCGGATCGTCGACCACGCCGAGGCCCGGCAGGAAGCCCTCCGCCGCTACGACGCCCTCCGCTGACGCTGCACGGCAACCATTGACGCCTCACACGAACACCGCGGCCTCCCAGGACCGCGCCTTCACAGGACCGCGCCTTCACAGGACCGCGCCTTCACAGGAACCGCGGCCTCAGAGGAACTTGGCGAGGACCAGGTCGTCCATCGGCTCGCCGTCGATGATGAACTCGGCGATGCGGCGGGCCTCGACGACGTAGCCGTGGCGTTCGTACAGCCGCTGCGCCCTGAGGTTGGCGCTGAACACATTCAGGCTGATCTTGCGCCCGTGCCGGCGCCTCGCCTCCGCGGTGATCGCGTCCAGCAGGGCTGATCCGACACCGCGGCGCCGCGCGGTCGGCGCGACCGCCAGGCCGGCGACCAGCAACACCCCGGCGCCCTCGACGAACGAGTACTTGTCCACCAGCCGCGCGAACCCGAGCACCTGGTCGCCGTCCGTGGCGACCAGCACCGCCTCGGGCCGACTGTGTTCGTTGAAGAACGAGTCCCGTTCGACCGTGCGGAACGAAGGGAAGCCGGACCTGGAGTCCCAGGCGTTCCGGTCCAGGTCGAGCAAGGCGGCGTCATCGGCTTCGACGGCCTGCCGGACCGTCACCCCCACGTCAGTCACGTCGCCATCCTCCCCCATCGCCGGACCAGTCTTGACGGATGAACCTCTTAGGAGCGTATTGTGCTAGTTAACTAGATGAATGGGAGATCGGGATGATCGAGTTCCACCTCGACGGACGGTCGGGCGTCTCGCCGTACCAGCAGATCGTTCAGCAGGTCCGGAACGCGTTGCGGCTGGGGATGTTGCGGGAAGGGGACCGGTTGCCGACGGTCAAGGACGTGGTGGCACAGCTCGCGATCAACCCGAACACCGTGCTCAAGGCCTACCGCGAGCTCGAGCACGAAGGGCTGGTCTCGGCGAGGCCGGGGGTCGGCACCTTCGTCATCCGGACGCTCGCGGACACGAACCTCGCCGCGCATGGGCCGCTGCGGCAGGACCTGCAGCGCTGGCTGAGCAAGGCCCGGCGGGCGGGGCTGGACGACGAAAGCATCGAGGCACTCTTCATGACCACCTTTCGGACCGCCGCTCAGGAGGACATAGCGTGACAACCGTTCTGCAGGCCCAGGGACTGGGCAAGAAATACGGGCGCCGCTGGGCGCTGTCGGACTGCACGCTCGAGGTCCCGGCGGGCCGCGTCGTCGGACTGGTCGGGCCCAACGGCGCAGGCAAGAGCACGCTGCTGAACCTGTCGGTCGGCATGCTCACGCCGACCAGGGGCACGATCGAGGTGCTCGGCGCTCCGGCCGGGACCAACCAGCAGGCCAAGATCGGTTTCGTCGCCCAGGACACCCCCACCTACGCGAGGTTGAACGTTGCGGACCACCTGCGCCTCGGCGCCCGGCTCAATCCGGCGTGGGACGACGCCGTCGCCCAGCAGCGGATCCGCCACCTCGGTCTGGATCCGAAGCAACGGGCCGGGAGGCTGTCCGGTGGTCAGCGCGCGCAGCTCGCGCTCACCCTGGGCATTGCCAAACGACCCGAGCTGCTGATCCTCGACGAACCGGTCGCCAGCCTCGATCCGCTGGCCCGCCGCGAGTTCCTGCAGGACCTGATGGAGGCCGTCGCCGAGCAGGAGCTGAGCGTCGTGCTGTCGTCTCACCTGGTCTCCGACGTCGAGCGGTCCTGCGACTACCTGGTCGTGCTGGTCGAGTCCCGCGTGCAGGTCAGCGGCGAGATCGACACGCTGCTGGCTACGCACTACCGGCTGGTGGGTCCGCGCCGCGACGAGAAGTCGCTGCCGGCCGGCCAGCACGTGATCTCGGCCAGCCACACCGATCGTCAGTCCACCTTCCTGATCCGCACCGACCAACCGATCCTCGATCCGGCGTGGACGGTCTCGCAGCTCAACCTCGAGGACCTCGTGCTGGCCTACATGGGCCGCTCCGCCTCGCCCCAGGAGAACAGCCGCCCTGTGTTGGAGGTCCAGAGATGACCTGGCTGACCTGGCGGCAGTTCCGCCTGCAGGCCCTGGTGGTCCTCGCCGCCGTCGCAGTGCTCGCCATCTTCCTGGCCGTGACCGGCCCCGCCCTGTTGAACGACTACCAGTCGAGCCACGACGGCTTCCTGGACCGCATCAGCTTCGACCAGCTCAACAGCTACCTGTACGTCGTCGGCCAGGCTCTCGTGTACGCCGCCCCGCCGGTGATCGGCGCCTTCTGGGGCGCACCACTGATCGCTCGCGAACTGGAAGCCGGAACGCATCGGCTGGTGTGGAACCAGAGCATCAGCCGCACTCGCTGGCTCGCCACCAAGCTGGCCATCACCGGGCTGGCCGCGATGGCCGTGACCGGATTGCTGAGCCTCGCGGTCAGCTGGTGGTCCGACCCGATCGACGACGCGATCGGCGCCGGTCAAGCGTCCGGCATCTTCAACGCGCCGCGGCTGCTGCCGCCCATCTTCGGTGCGCGCGGCGTGGTGCCGATCGGCTATGCGGCGTTCGCGTTCGCCCTCGGTGTCGCCGTCGGTCTGGTCGTGCGCCGCAGCGTGGTCGCGATCGCCATCACGCTGGCCGGCGTGATCGCCGTCCAGATCCTGTCGCCGATCCTGCTGCGGCCGCATCTGATGACGCCCGTCGAGACCAAGGTGATCGTGACGACCGAGAACATGCGAGGGCTCCAGCTGTCGGGTCCGGATCAGAATCCGCAGGTGCTACGAGTCGAGGCTCAACTCGAGGGCCTGGGCTTCTGGAAGCTGTCCGAGCACACGGTCAACGCAGCCGGCCAGGTCCAGAAGACCCTGCCGAGCTGGGTTGCGGATTGCGTCCCGGCTCCGCCGGGCGCCCCGGCGGCAGACAAAGGACAGCAGACCCAGCCGATGGCGAGCTGTTTCCAACGCCTCGCGGATGAGGGCTACCGGCAAGTGATCACCTATCAGCCGGCCAGTCGGTTCTGGGGTCTGCAGTGGCGTGAGACCGGGCTGTTCCTCGTCCTTGCCCTCACCCTGACCGGCTTCAGCTTCTGGCGGATCCGCCGCGATCTGACCTGATCGGCTAGTGCTACAGCCGGAGTTTGTGATGTTGCGGGGACGGGCCCGGACTGCCGGCACTCAGCAACCTGAGGGTTCTGGTCGCGAGCAGGCCTACGCACGCTCGGCTGGAGTCCATCAGCCGTGGTTGATGAGCGTTGGCGCTCCGGGGCAGCTCACGAACCCGCCGAAACCACGCCGCCCTTGATCAGCACCCGACTCGGTGGCCGCGCAGCGGTCAAGAAGTGGTGGCCTTGAACACCAGCCCGGGACCGCGGACACGAAATAACGTGTTCAAGGCCCCGACTACCTGTCCCAGGCCCCCACTACCTGTCCCAGGTCCCGTCCCGACTACCTGTCCCAGGCCCCCACTACCTGTCCCAGGTCCCGTCCCGACTACCTGTCACAGGTCCCGTCCCCACGACCTGTCCCAGGCCCCGTCCCCCACGACCTGTCCCAGGCCCCCACTACCTGTCCCAGGTCCCCACTCTTGGTCAGGGCCGCACCCCACCCAGCCCTCCACGGCCCCGTGCCGAAAGGCATCATCACGAACTACGGCTCTCGTACTAGG
The DNA here is from genome assembly GCF_039529635.1 of Kribbella alba. Classification (NCBI taxonomy): domain Bacteria; kingdom Bacillati; phylum Actinomycetota; class Actinomycetes; order Propionibacteriales; family Kribbellaceae; genus Kribbella; species Kribbella alba. Next base: position 627,051 of record NZ_BAAANE010000004.1, read on the forward strand.
CAGTGCTCGCCCGGCGACGAACCAGCAGCCGGGCGAGCATCGCCAGACCGAGCAGCACCGCACAGGTCACGGCCGAGGTCAGCGGCAAGGTGACCGCCAGCACGAGACAACCGGCCAGCCCTAGGACGTTGACGAATCGCGGCCAGCGACGTTGCTCGGCCGGCTGGGTGAACGCCGCGGCGTTCGCGATCGCGTAGTACAGCAGGACACCGAACGACGAGAAGCCGATCACGCCGCGCAGGTCGGTCGTCAGCACCAGGACTCCGACCACGACGGCCAACGCGAGTTCGGCATGATGCGGCACCTGGAACCGTGGATGAACCGCGGCCAGCCAGCGCGGCAGATCGCGTGTGCGGGCCATCGCCAGGGACGTCCGCCCGATCCCGGCGATCAGCGCCAGCAGCGCACCGAGACTCGCCAGCGCTGCTCCCACCCTGACGATCGGCTGGGCCCAGGCGGCGCCGACCGCCTCGACCGCTGTCGCCAGTGGAGCGGACGACGCCGCGATCCGGTCGGGGCCAAGCGCCAGCAGCAAGCTCACACCGACCAACAGATAGATGCCTACCGCAACGAAGAGCGCGATCAGGATGGCGCGCGGGATGGTGCGTGCGGGGTCACGGACCTCCTCCCCCATGGTGGCGATCCGCGCATATCCCGCGAACGCGAAGAAAAGCAGACCAGCGGCCTGTAGTACGCCGTAGGGGTTGGTGCTGGTCGACCAGTTCGTGACGTGGTCCGCGGCTGGTGAGATCAGTAGCACCGCGACGACGATGGCCAGCACGAGAAGAGTGCAGCCGACGAGCACGCGGGTCAGTGCGGCGGTCCTGGTGACGCCGCGATAGTTGACCGCTGTCAGTGCGAGTACTGCAGCAAGCGCGGTCAACCGTTGCGCCCACTCATGCCCCGGTACTGCGTACGTGGCGAAGGTGAGCGCCATGGCAGCGCAGGATGCGGTCTTGCCGAGCACGAAGGCGCAGCCGGCCGCATATCCCCACCAGGGGCCGAGACGTTCCCGGCCGTACGCATAGGTGCCACCCGAGACCGGGTAGACGGCAGCGAGCTGCGCGGAGGCAACCGCGTTGCAGTACGCGACGAATGCCGCGATGACCAGCGAGAGCAGGACAAGTGCACCCGCGGCCCGAGCAGCCGGGGCCCAGACGGCGAAGACGCCGGCGCCAACCATGGAGCCCAGCCCGATCACCGCCGCGTCGCCGACTCCAAGCCGGCGGGCCAACGCCGGCTGGGGGCTGATGCTGCGCTCAGTCACCGGCAGCCATCGCCACAGTGATCTTCTGCTCGGCATCGGCGACCACATCCTTAGGAGCCTCGGGCAGCAGGTCCGCCCACAACGCAAGCATCTCCCGACGGGCCTCGAGCATGCCCAGCGGGCGCGGGAAGAACCGGCTGGATCCGCGGCGGTTCCTCGCTCTAGTAGGCCTTCAGCAGGGTCAGTAGACGAGCCACCTCGGCCGCGACCGCAGTACGGGCGGGGCCGAGGTATTTGCGGGTGTCCACCAAGGCCGGCTGCTCGGCGAGGACCTGGCGGACGGTCGCGGTGAAGACGTTGTTGAGGTGGGTCGCGATGTTGACCTTCGTCATGCCGGCCTCGACCGCGCGAGTGAGGTCCGCGTCCGCCACCCCCGAGGAACCGTGCAGCACCAGAGGAACCGGTACGGCGGCCCGCAGTTCGGCGATCAACGCGAAGTCGAGTTCGGCTGTTCGCTCCGTCATGGCGTGGGACGAGCCGACGGCGACCGCGAGTGCGTCCACGCCGGTCGCCTCGGCGAAGGCCACCGCCTCGTCCGGCCTGGTCCGGGCGCCCGGTGCGTGCACGCCGTCCTTGCCGCCGACCTCGCCGATCTCGGCCTCGACGAACACGCCGTGGTCGTGGCAGAAGCTCGTGACCTCGGTAGTCGCCGCGACGTTGTCGGCGTACTCGAGTTTGGACGCGTCGTACATCACCGAGGTGAAGCCGAGCGAGACCGCCTCGGTGACGAGATCGCGATCCATGGCGTGATCCAGGTGGACCACCACGGGGACTTCGGAGGCAGCCGCCGCGGCGAGCGTGGCGACGGCGATCGGCTTCAGCGCACCGTGGTATTTCACCGCGTTCTCGCTGATCTGGAGGATGACAGGGGCACCGACCTGTTCGGCGCCGGCGATGAGCGCGGTCGCGTGCTCGAGCTGGATCACGTTGAACGCGCCGACCCCCCGACCCGCCTTCGCAGCACTCAGGACGACCTCGGCTCCGGAAACCAACGGCATGACCAATCCCCTTGTCTACAAGCGCTACAGGCTCTGTACGGCGACCTGCGGCTGCCACCGCCGGTATGCCGCAAGGTCGATGTCCCCGGCAACCGGTGTCAGCACGGCCGCGGCTGATGCCGCCACTGCCGACTTGAGAACTTCGGACCAGTCGGGCTTGGGCGATTCCGCGACAGCCGCGGCAACGACCGCAGTACAGGCGTCACCGGCTCCGGTCGGGTTGCCCGCGACCTGCTCGACCGGCAGGGCACGCCAGGAACCGAGCTTGCTCGCGGCAACCATTCCGCGCGGGCCGTCGGTGGTCACCGCGGCGGTGGCACCGAGATCGACGAGCTGTCGTGCGCCTTCTTCGACAGAGATGTCAGCGCTGAGTGCGTCGCGGAGCTCGGCCGCGTTGGAGCGGACCACAGCGCCGGCCCTTGCGGCGGCGAGCAAGGCGTCGCCGCCGACATCGATCACGGACAGGACATCGTGGTGACGAGCTCGAACCGCCAGCTCGGCATAGGCATCCGCGGGCAGTCCTGGCGGCAGGCTGCCCGAGCAGGCGAGCACGCCCAACCTTGCCCAGGGCATCCGATCGTGAAACGCTCGCCACTCGTCCGGCGAGACCGACGGGCCCTTCTCGTTGAAGATCGTCGCGTCGCCGTCGGTACCGTTGACGATGGCAACGGTACGGCGGGTCTCCCCCGCGATCGGCGTCAGCAACGCGGTCAGCCCGGCGTCGAACAGCTCCTCGGCGACGATCTCGCCGGTGAGTCCGCCGACGAATCCCAGTGCCAGCACCTGATGTCCCAGCGTCGCAGCGACCCGGGCGACGTTCACGCCTTTGCCACCGGCGCGTTGACGAGTCTCGGTGACGCGGTGGCTGCCGCCGACCACGAACTCGTCGACGTGGTACGTGACGTCGAGCGCCAAGTTGAGGGTGACGGTTCCGATCAGTCCAGCCACGAACCGGCTCGCATCACCTTGCGGACGGCGTACTCCTCGTCCAGCACCACCAGGTCGGCCCGCTTACCGGTCTCGATCCCGCCCACGTCGTACCAGCCGAAGGTCTGGGCCGGGGTGGTCGAGGCCATCCGCGACGCGTCGACGAGACCGACCCCCGCCTTCACCGCGTTGGCGAAGGCGACATCCATCGTCAAGGTGCTACCGGCAATCGAGTGGGCGCCGTGGGCAAGCGTCGCGAGCCCGTCCTTCACGTCCACCTCGAGGCTGCCGAGCAGGTACCGACCGTTCGGCATGCCGGTCGCGACCATCGCGTCGGTGATCAGCGCGATCCTGCTGACCCCGGCCGCGGCCAGCGCGACCCTGACCACCTGAGGGTCGAGATGCATGCCGTCGTTGATCACTTCCAGCAGCAACCGCGGATCGTTCAGGGCCGCACCGACCGGTCCCGGATCGCGGTGGTGGAAGGGCCGCATCCCGTTGAACAGATGCGTCGCCACGGTCGCGCCCGCGTCGGCTCCCGCGATCATCTGCTCATACGTCGCGTCGGTGTGCCCGAGCGCCGCGACCACCCCGGCGTCGACCACCTGGCGGATCGCGTCGAGGCCGCTCGGCAACTCGGGCGCGATCGTCACCATCTTCACTGCGTCGCTGAGCACCTTCGCCACGTCGCCCTCGACCGGGTCGCGCAGCAGGGTCGGCTCGTGCGCGCCGCAGCGGGCCTCGGACAGGAACGGGCCTTCGAGGTGCACGCCTCTGATCACGCCGTCCGTGATCAGGTCGGCCAGGCAGGCGGTCTGCGAGACGAGGTCGTCGAGTGGCGCCGTGACCAGGCTCGCCATCGTCGTGGTGGTCCCGTGCCTGGCGTGGAAGGCCGCGACCTTGCGGGCCTCCTCGGGATCCGTGGTCGAGTACGTCGCTCCACCGCCGCCGTGCGTGTGGATGTCAACGAACCCGGGGACGACCGTCACGTCGCCGAGGTCCTCCGGTCGCTGTCCGTCCGCGGGCATCCCGTCGGACCGGCGGCCGAAGGACTGGATGTCGCCGTCAGCCACCTGGATCCAGGCGTGCTCCAGAACGTCGTCCGGCGTGACGAGTCGCGCCACGCGATACGTCGTCATACGGTCTGCTCTCCACTCTCCTCCGCGGTGACGCGATCCCAGGCCATCAGCGCCGCACCGAGACAGCCGGCCTCTTCACCCAGCACCGCGGCCACGATCTCCGGCCCACGCTGGAACGTCAGCCGTCTGGAAACACCTTCGCGCAGCGGCGCCAGCAGGGTTTCACCGGCCCCCACCAGACCGCCACCGATCGCGATCCGGGTCGGCGCGACGAGTGTCGTGTAGAGCACCAGCGCATCAACCAGGACAGCTATCGCGTCGTCCCACACTGCTGCCGCAGCGGGATCACCTTGGGCCAGCAGTTCAAGCACTTCACGCGAGCCGTCGACAGCCTTGCCGGTCCGTACGCCGTATCGCCTCGCCAGCGCGGCGGCGGATGCCACTGTCTCCAGGCAACCCCATTGGCCGCAGGCGCAGAGCTCGGCCGCATCCCCGTGGACGAACCGGGTGTGTCCGAGCTCGCCGGCGTACCCGTCGCCGTAGACGAGCGAACCGTCGACCACCATGGCGGCGGCGATCCCCGTGCCCAGCGGAAGGAAGAGCGAGTTCGTGGTGCCGGCGAGAGCGCCCTGGCGAAGCTCGGCGTAGCCACCCGCGCGGACGTCGTGGGCGAGGATCACCGGCTGGTCGTCGCCAACGGCTGCCTTCAGTTCGGCGAGCACCGGCGTACCGACCCAGGCGAGGTTCTCCGCGCCGACGGTCCCGGTCCCGGCATCGATGATGCCCGGCACGACGACTCCGATCGCGCGCACGCGATGGCCGTCCGCCGCCGCTTTCTGACCGAGTTCGACGACGGTTTCGAGCAGGGCGTCGAGCACGGCGCGGCCCCCGGCTTCCCGGGGTGTCGGCCTGGTCTCCCGGTGCAGCACAGCACCATCGGCGGCGACCAGGCCGCACTTCATCCGGGTTCCACCGAGATCGACGGCAACCACGACTTCACAGGGGTCCACGGAGCGCCATTATGCAGCGTTACCGGGCAGTTCGAACATCCGTGAGCATTTTCTGGACAACTCTGATGAGACCACCGGAACGGCTGGATCGCCGTGCGGCAGCCTCACCGAGGCGTCGATCCGGCCGAGGTCAGTTGCGCAGGCCGCGGTCGAAAGCGGCCACCAGGAAGGCGATCAGGCTCTCCGCCAGCTTGCCCGGATCCTCCGACTCGTCCGCGCCAGGCACTGGGGACAAAGCCAGCGACTGATGCAGGGCAAGCAGTCCCAACATGTTCACGTACCCGAAGGCGACCGACTCCGGCGCGGCCCCCGGCAACGCCTGCTGCAAGGCGGCGAGATACCTCGCCTCGACCGGATCCGACTCGGCGGCGTACAACTCGCGGATCCGCTGGCTGGGGTCGAACGCGATCCGGCCGATGAACCTGGCCACCACCGGCCCGCGGTCCCCGCGGCGCAGTACGAGATCGAGGCCCGGCTCGATGAAGGCCCGGATGAGTTGCTCCGCTGTCGGTTGCCCGATGGCCTCCAACTGGTCCAGCCGACGTCTGCGCTCGGTGTTCACCGGCGCCATCGCGCGGGAGACCGCCGCCCGCAGCAATGCTTCCTTCGAGCCGAAGTGATAGTTCACCGCGGCGATATTGGCGGCTGCGGCCACCGTGATGGCACGCAGCGAGGTTCCTTCATAGCCCCCTTCACCGAACCTTTGCTCGGCGATGTTGAGCAGTCGTTCCCGGGTTGATTCCACGGGTGTTTCCACAGAGCTCTCCTTCCCCCCGGCTACTGCTCGCGCAGGCACCCCACCTGCTCACTCGCCGTAGCCTGCAGTCAGCATAGTTCAAACGGACGTTTGAATGAGAGTGGTCAGGACAGTAAATCTGCGAAGAATCCACACAATCTTGCGAGATCTCGTCATTTACCGTGTTTGCGCCGCCTGGAAGGGCCTTGCTCGCGCAACCGAGGGGTGGTGGGCGGACGATTCCTTGGCCGCTCGACCATGGTCCGACCTTGGAGATCGGGGCTTTGGCGATCACCGACAGTCACAGTCGGCCTACCGGCTGCAGTCGGAGGTTCCTGCTGGTGGCAGGCCAGAGGTGCAGGAGGTTTGGGGCGGCTGGATGAAGCTAGGGTCGGTGGGCATGAGTGGGCGAGAGGTGCTGCGGATCGCGCCGCGGTTTCGAGGACCGGCACAGTCAGGCAACGGCGGCTACGTCGCCGGGCAGGTCGGTACGGCGTTGGCCGCGGTTGCCGCCGAGGGCACCGTTCCGCGGGTGCGGCTGATGTTGCCGCCACCGATGGAGGTCGACCTGGACCTACACATCGACACCGACTCGGCCCGGTTGGGGAACTCAGGCGACCCGGTCGCCGAGGCGGTCACCGTGCCGTCGGACAGCCTGGGCGACGCCACGATCGACCCGGTAGGGCCGGACGAGGCGCGCGCGGCAGAGACGTCGTACCGGGGGCTTGTCAACCATCCCTTTCCGGGCTGCTTCGTGTGCGGACCGGCGAACGCGGAAGGGCTGCGACTGAAGCCCGGCCCGGTCGGCGACGGACGGACCGCATGCTCCTGGCAACCGGCGGCTGAGCTGACCGGTGATGACGGGTTGGTGGATCCCGTTTACCTGTGGGCCGCGCTCGATTGCCCGGGCGGTTGGGCGATCGACCTCGAGGGCCGGCCGTCGGTGCTCGGCCAGATGAGCGCCTGCATCGACGCCCGTCCACCGGCGGGCGAGGCCTGCGTCGTGATGGGCCGCGTCCTCGGCGAGGAAGGTCGCAAGACCTACACCGCAAGCACCCTCTACGACGCCGACGGCCGAGTCCTCGCGCGAGCCCGCCACACCTGGGTCCTGGTCGATCCCGCACTCTTCAACTGACCATCCTCCGCCTCTCCGTTGAGTGCCCGGGGCAACCCGTCCCGGCCGGCCGCTGGCCAGTGGTGAGGTCGACTGGCGGCTTTTTCGCGGACTGGCGCCAAATAAGCCGCCACCGGTCGTAGAACGCGGCATCGGGTCGGGCGGACTCAGCCGGGCGATGGTGAGGGGCAGGGATGGGCGCGCGTTCGGGTGAGGGCAGGAAGAGGACAGACGGGATGACGGCTGCCTGGGAGTCGTGAGACTTGGTGGCATGGTGACTCTTCGCGCGTTCGGAGCCGCGGTTCTCGTCGGGCTGATCGGTCTCACTGTCGGCTGTTCCGCTGACGACATCGGCGCCGCAGCCTCTTCCCCGCCGCCCGCAGCCTCGACACCGACGCCTACCCCGACTTCGCCCACGCCAACGGCTCTGCCGACGGCTCTGCCGACGGCTCTGCCGACGTCAACGCCGGCCAGGACGACGCCGCGGGTGCCGACTCTGGTCGGGCAATCGATGAAGGCCAAGGACGGCAGGAACACCAGCCGCTGCTTGAAGAAGTCCTGCGAGGTCCTCGTCAGCACCGGCTCCCAGTTCCGGATCAAGACCTCCAAAGGCTTCGCCACCATCACCATCGTTGCTGTCAGCCCCCAAGGCCTGACCATCGGCCTGTACGGCGACTCCGGCTTCGGCGGCCAGACCAGTTCCGGCTCGGCGCCCGGCGAGTTCGTCGCCTACAACGAGGTCCACATCAGCGCCCTCGCCGTCTCGGGCAAATCCGCCGTACTCCGCCTCACCCGCTGACCCGTCGTTCCGGCCTACGCCTCACCTCACCCGCTCGCCACCGCCGTCGGCTCTGCCGCGGTAAGCCACGGTCTGCCTGATCAGCCAGGAACTTCGCCACGTCCAGGTCGCGCGGGCGTCGTACCATGCTGACCCGGTGCAGTGCGAAGCAGCCGCACTCTTGGAGGAGGTCGCAGTGAACACGGCTCCATTTCCAGCCGACAAGATCTGATGCTGGGTTCAGACCTGCTGCGCGACTACGGCGTCAGTGCGTCGAGACTTCACCCGCATCCTGGTGGATTCGAGAGTGACTGCTGGATCGCGGACGAGGCCTGGTTCGTCAAGCTCTGGCGGCGGCAGGAGCCGCCGGCTGGGCTGGGCCTCCTCCATGAGCTTCATGCAGCCGGACTGCCCGTGCCGGCACCGCTCCCGACCATCGACGGCGAGCTCTACGCGACGTGGCATGGCAGGCCCTACGCCGTTTTTCCCTACGTTCGAGGACGGACAGCGACTCGCGACGATTGGCGTCAGACCGCGCAGGCCCTGCGGCGCGTCCACGAACTCGATCACATCGACCTGCCGCACGCCACGATGGCTGAGCCGGAGATCCGGCAGTTGCGTGAGCGGCTCGATCACCCCTGGATCGCGCACCGGCACGACGAAGTTGCCGAGGCCATCTCGCGGTTGGAGCGGGCGATCGAGCGAGCAAGAGCCAAGGTCGTCCGGCAGGTCGTCTGCCATCGGGACTTCGGCGGCTTCAACCTGATCCTCGCCGGCGGCGAGGTCGCGGCCATCCTGGACTGGGAGCAAGCTGTCCTCGGTCCTCGAGAGCACGACGTCTGGATCGCGGCGGAGGGCGAGCACACCGAGGCGTTCCTGTCCGAATACGGTGCTCGGGATCTCGACATCGATCACGTCGAGTACGCGCTGCTGGCGCGGGCGCTGCAGGACATGGCGGCTCGTGTTCTCGGTGAGACGGATCGGCCTGGGGTGGACACCTGGGGCTTCCGGCGAATCGCCAAACTGGACAGCGATCTGGCCCACTTTCGTCCCTTCTGCGCACAGCCCTGACCACTTCGGCCCCAGGACAGCCCGAGACCTTGAACTGGTGTGCGCACCCGGGCGCGGGGTCAGGATCTGATGGTCTCCGCGGCGTCCGCCTCACGGGCACCGTAGTAGGCGATCTTGTCGTCCAGGACGGTCAGCGCCGCGTCCATCCGGGCGATGTGCTCGACCAGGGCGGCCCGGCGCTCGTGCAGGAACTCGACACGGGAGGCCGGGGTGCCCTCCGAGCGAAGCAGCGCGGTGAACCGTTGCAGATCGGCGATCCCCAGGCCCGCGTCCCGAAGACACGTCACCACGCCGATCCAGGCGATGTCGCCCTCGTGGAAGACACGCCGGCCGCCGGGCAACCGTTTGATCGGGCCGATGAGCGCCTCGCGCTCGTAGTACCGCAAAGTGTCCAGGCTCAGGCCGGTGATCGCCGCGGCCTCACCCGGTGTGTACTGGCCGTTCTCGGTCATGCCCACATCCTCGCACCCGCCCGCGGCGTGTTCATCTGTCGGCGAAAACTGGTTGAACGTGGTCGGTTCGCGACGTAGGTTTTGAGTACACGCGAAGGGAGGTGGTCCAACGCATGAATTGCTATCGGACTCGTGAGGTGGCGGCGGGCTGACCGCCAACCACTAATCAGTGGGCAAGTGGTCGGCCAGTTCAACGCCAGCCACCGGACCCGTGGGCAGTCAGGAAAGTCCGCCTGACCCTGAGCTCGGCCACCCGGTCGTGTCTCCGGAAGCGCCCACGGGTCTCTTTTTTTGCCCTCCTGGCCTCAGGGCTGGAGCCGGATCAGGTCCCAGGACGACGAGCCGGTGCGGCGGTAGGCGAGCCGATCGTGGAGCCGGCCGGTGCGGCCCTGCCAGAACTCGAACGCCTCGGGGTGGATGCGGTAACCACCCCAGAAGTACGGGGTCGAGATCTCGGTGCCCTCCGGCCACTGCCGCTCGTACGACGCGTACTGCAGGTCCAGCTCTTCCCGGCTGTCCACCGGCTGACTCTGCTGGGATGCCCAGGCGCCGAGCTGCGAACCCCGCGGCCGGCTGGCGAAGTACCCATCGACTTCTTCGGTCGGCAGCTTCTCGGCCCTGCCCTCGATGCGGACCTGGCGTTCCATCGCGTGCCAAGGGAAGACCAGCGCGCAGTACGGGTTCGAGGCCAGGTCGTCGGCCTTGCGGGACTGCTGGTTCGTGTAGAAGACGAACCCGCGGTCGTCGAGGCCCTTGAGCAGAACGGTTCTCGCCGACGGTCGGCCGTCCGCGTCGGCGGTGGCGAGCACCATCGCGTTCGGCTCGGCGATCCCGGCCTCCGTGGCCTGGGCGAGCCACTGCCCGAACTGCTTGATCGGGTCGGCGTCGACGTGGCTCTCGAGCAACTCCCCGAGCCCGTACGTCTGCCGCATCTCTGCTAGATCCACGGCTCTGAGCCTAGATCAGCGGGGGAACGTGTCACCTTGCGACTGGCAGTAGCCGGGAACATCCCGCACTGGTTGCGGAACGTCGGACGTCGGCAGCGTCTTACGCCGATCACCAGCAGGAAGCGTAAACGCCGAAGCGGTCACAGATCTGTCCGCGTGGCGAGGGGGCGAACTATGCTTCCTGGGCGCCTCAAACGACAAGGGAGTCAGCGGCTGATGTCAGATCCGAAAACCGAGGTCCAGCACGGTCTCGAGGGAGTCGTCGCCTTCGACACCCAGATCGCTGAGCCGGACAAAGAGGGTTCGGCGCTGCGCTACCGCGGTGTCGACATCGAGGATCTGGTCGGCCGGGTGCCGTTCGAGAACGTCTGGGGTCTGCTCGTCGACGGCGCTTTCACCCCGGGGCTGCCGCCTGCGGAGCCCTTCCCGCTGCCGGTGCACAGCGGCGACATCCGCGTCGACGTGCAGTCCGCGCTGGCGATGCTCGCACCTGCCTGGGGACTCCGGCCGCTGTACGACATCGACGACACCCAGGCCCGCGACGACCTGTCCCGCGCGGCCGTGATGGCGCTCTCGTACGTCGCCCAGGCGGCTCGTGGCATCGGGCAACCGATGGTGCCGCAACGCGAGGTGGACAAGGCGACCACCATCACCGAGCGGTTCATGATCCGCTGGCGTGGCGAGCCCGATCCCAAGCACGTCAAGGCGGTCGACGCCTACTGGACCTCCGCCGCCGAGCACGGCATGAACGCCTCCACGTTCACCGCCCGGGTGATCGCCTCCACCGGCGCCGACGTGGCCGCGGCCTTGTCGGGTGCCGTCGGTGCGATGTCCGGTCCGCTGCATGGTGGTGCGCCGGCCCGGGTGCTCACGATGATCGAGGGCGTCGAGAAGACGGGTGACGCCCGTGCGTACGTCAAGGGACTGCTCGACGCCGGTGATCGGCTGATGGGATTCGGCCACCGCGTGTACCGGGCGGAAGACCCGCGCGCCCGCGTACTTCGCCGTACGGCGCGTGAGCTGGACGCACCCCGCTACGAGGTCGCCGAGGCGTTGGAGAAGGCCGCGCTGGCCGAGCTCCGCGAGCGCCGGCCGGACCGGGTCCTCGAGACGAACGTGGAGTTCTGGGCCGCGATCGTGCTCGACTTCGCCGAGGTCCCGCCGCCGATGTTCACCTCGATGTTCACCTGCGCGCGTACGGCGGGCTGGAGCGCGCACGTGCTCGAGCAGAAGCGCACCGGCCGCCTGATCCGCCCCTCCGCGATCTACTCCGGCCCGGCCACCCGCCCCGCCACCTCCGTCGAAGGCTGGAACCCGTCCTGGGCCTGATCCCGGTCCCCGCATCCTTGCGTCCGAAGAGGTGGGGGGCCTGCCCCGCGGTTCTTCGGACGTAAGGTCGATCGTTGGCGCGGTGGCGGGCACTAGCGGTTGGCGGTGTCTCTGGTGCGGGCTTGGCTGGGTGGGCGACCGGTGCGTTGCTTGTACTGGCGGCTGAAATAGGGGACGTCGGTGTAGCCGAGTGCCGAGGCTGTCTGCGTGACAGTCATGCCGGTTTCGGTGAGCAGTTGGTGTGCTCTGTCGATCCTTGCCTGGATCAAGTACTGCGCCGGCGACATCCCCAGCCGGGCGACGAACCGGCGAGTGAACTGAGCCCGGGACAACGCAGCTCGCGCGGCCATCTCGTTGACGCTCCAGTCCCGGCCAGGGTCCTGCCGGATCACCTGGGCGACTTCCTCGACGGCCGCGTCGGTCGCGCTCTTTCCGGGGTTGTTCGCGCCTTCCCAGATCAGACAGAGCAACTGCTCGAGGCACAGCGCGGCTTGCCGCCGGCCTAATGGATCACCTCGTCTGTACGCCGAGTCGGAGCTCCTGGCGAGGGCTCCGAGGAGAGTCCTGTCCTGCAGGTCGCACCACCGCTGCTTCGGTACTACGTCCGCTGGTGCCACCTGTTGATGCTGTACGACGTCCGCGGTGGCGACGCGGTCTGGGGGGTTCACGTCGAAGTGCATGCCGAACACCAGCAGGCGGCGGCGTGGATCGTGGCCGGCCGTCGGGGCATCACCGGGAGCGAAGACGGCACAGGTCCCGGGGCCCAGGTCTCGGCTGTTGCCGTTGAGTTCCAGGCGGCCGATTCCGTCGAGCACGCACCACAGGAGGTAGTCGGGAAGCGGCCGCGAGACCCAGGACCAGCTCGGCTCGCAGCGCCAGAACGTGGGCGGTGACAGCAGCTGCAGGTCGAGCGGGGTTCCGTCGGCAAGGCTTGGATGATGCGTCAAAAGCTCAACTCCTTGCGCCGATCTTCCGTGGTTCCCGGGGTGGCTCGGCTCGGAGAATTAGCTTGCCAGATGCATTGTCCGGGATTCGGGCCGGGTCGACTGCGGGAGTTGTGGATGAGCGTTTCGTTCAAGGACGAGTTCGCGACTGCGGGCTATACGTTGGTGCGCGGACTGTTCGGGGTGGAGGAGGTCGGACGGCTCCGGGAGCACTACATGGAGCTGCGCGGCCGGGGTTCCTACCCGGGCGACGTCGTCGGCGTACAGGCGAACAGTCGCGACCCGCTCCGCCGGTATCCGCGGATGGCGCAGATGCATCGGTGGGACGACCTGTCCCTGCAGTGGATGATCGACGACCGCCTGGACGAGGTGATGACCACCTTGCTCGGCAGATCGCCGTACGCAGTACAGACGATGATCTACTTCAAGCCGCCGGGGTCGCGCGGTCAGGCGTTGCACCAGGACAACTTCTATCTGAAGGCCGAACCGGGGACGTGTGTTGCTGCATGGATGGCGCTGGACCGCGTCGACCAGGACAACGGCTGTCTCGAGGTTGTCCCCGGCAGTCATCGGTGGCCGATCCTGTGCACGGAGAAGGCCGACACGAAGGTCAGCTTCACCGACGTGACGGTGCCCTTGCCTAAGGCTGACGCCGCAGTACCGGTGGTGATGGAACCGGGGGACGTGCTGTTCTTCCATGGTGCACTCGTGCATGGCAGCGCGCCCAACGTGACCACCGACCGATTTCGCCGCGCGCTGATCGGTCACTACATCCAGGGTGAGGCCGAGCAGGTCGCGGAGTACTACCACCCGGCACTGCGGATGGACGGCACCCCGCTGGAGCTAGGCGTCGCCGAGGGTGGCGGTGCCTGCGGCGAGTGGGTCGCCACGGACAACGGCCCAGTAGCCGTCATGACCGGCCAACACACCATCACGCGCAAACACGAGTAGACCGCCCGGGTTCTGGGCTGCTGCGGGCGGCGTGTCGGAGGTGTGGAACACTGGACTGCGCTGACAGCGTCGTCGGCAAGCACTCAGCCAGACGACGAAGGGAACCGCTGGTGACCAGCGACATCACTATCCCCGAAGATCTCAAGCCCGCCGACGGCCGCTTCGGCGCCGGTCCTTCCAAGGTGCGCCCCGAGGCCGTCGCGGCCCTGGCGACCGAGGGCGCGAAGCTGCTCGGCACCTCGCACCGCCAGGCCCCGGTGAAGAACCTGGTCGGCCGGGTCCAGCAGGGCGTGGCCGACCTGTTCCAGCTGCCCGACGGCTACCAGGTGGTGCTCGGCAACGGTGGTTCGACCGCGTTCTGGGACATCGCGACCTTCGCGCTGATCCGGGAGAAGAGCCAGCACCTGAGCTTCGGCGAGTTCTCCTCCAAGTTCGCCAAGGCCGCGCAGCTCGCGCCGCACCTCGGCGAGCCGAGCGTGATCAAGGCCGACCCGGGCACCCGTCCGGTCGCTGTCGCGGAAGCCGGCGTTGACCTGTACGCATGGCCGCACAACGAGACCTCCACCGGTGTGATGGCGCCGGTGAAGCGGGTCGAGGGTGCCGACGAGGGCGCATTGGTCGCGATCGACGCCACCTCCGGCGCGGGCGGTCTGCCGGTCGACCTCAACGAGACCGACGTGTACTACTTCGCGCCGCAGAAGTGCTTCGCCTCCGACGGCGGCCTGTGGATCGCGATCCTGTCGCCGACCGCGCTGGCCCGGGTCGAGGAGATCACCGCGTCCGGTCGCTGGATCCCGGCATTCCTGGACCTGGCGACCGCGATCGACAACTCCAGCAAGAACCAGACCTACAACACCCCGTCGCTGGCCACGCTGTTCCTGATGGCCGAGCAGACCGACTGGATCAACAGCCAGGGCGGACTGGAGTGGAGCGTCGCCCGCACGACCGACTCCAGCAACCGGCTCTACACCTGGGCCGAGAAGTCGGACTACGCGACCCCGTACGTCGAGGACGCGGACGCCCGCTCCCTCGTCATCGGCACGATCGACCTGGACGAGTCCATCGACGCAGCCGCGGTGGCCAAGACGCTGCGCGCCAACGGCATCGTCGACACCGAGCCGTACCGCAAGCTCGGCCGCAACCAGCTCCGGGTCGCGATGTTCCCCGCCGTCGACCCCGACGACGTCGAGAAGCTCACCCAGGCCATCGACTACACCGTCGACCAGCTCCGCTGACCTAGCCGCACTCCCCCAACAGCCGCCGACCCACCGGTCGGCGGCTGTTGCTTTCCACGTGACGTACGAGACGTCGGAAGCAACAGCCGGGTGCGGGGGTTTCTCCGTGGGAGGGTAGAGCTAGACCGTGGTGCGGCGGCGGCCTCGGGGGTCGGGTGGGGTTTGACCGGTGAGGCGGGCGTTTTCGGCCATCCGGTCGAGGCGCTCGCGGCGGCCGGGCGGGAACGTGACGACGGTGATGATCAAGCCGAACAGGGCGGCGCCGATCAGGATCCAGCGCAGGTTGTGGTTCGACTTGGTCTGGCTGGTGTCACCAGCGGACGCTTTGGGCGTTGCCGTGGCGCTCGGACTCGCCGCCGCCTTCCGCGGCGGGACCCGGACCTGGTAGACGACCGAACCCTTGCCCTCGCTGCCGATCAACAGGTCGTCGCCGGACGGGCCGACGGCGACCGACTCCCCCTGCGCGAGAGGAGCCGGATCACGGCCCACCAGCATCGGCGTAGTTCCCCAGTCGACGCTGGCAACGTCGACGTAGCTGCGCAGAACCACCCGCTGCCCGTCCGGCATGAAGGTGCCGTCGGTGACTCCGGCCGGCGCGTCGGCGAGCTTGGTCAGTTGGTTGGTGCCCTGGCGCGACGCCTGCTCGGGCGCCGCGTAGTAGCCACCCTTGCCGCTCGCGACCTTGGTCACGAAAAACATCTGCTTCGTCTCCGGCTCGATCAGCAGAGTCTCAGCGTCGTGCGCACCGTCGGGGTACTTGAAGTCGTACCGGTGGAACTTGACGCTTGGCTCGTCCTGCAGCTGCGCCGGCTCCGGGATCGTGTAGACCTCGATCATGTCCCGGTTCGACTTGTTGTCGCCGATATCGGCGATGTAGATCATGCCGTCGCGGTCGACGGCGATCGCCTCGACATCCTTGACCGGGGCCTTGAAGCTCAGCACCATCCTGACCTTGCCGCTGGCGTTGATGCCGAACACCCGGGCCGTGTCACCGGAGTCGTTCACCGTCCACCAGATGCCCTCGTACTTCTGGCTCTTGGCCAGCCCCGAGGACTCGTTGACCCGCGTGTCGCGAATCGTGAACAGCTTCTTCGGCGTCGGCGGCGGGTCTGCCTGACTGGCCGCGGCCGCCGAACCAGCCGGCAGCGCGGCGCCCGCCAGACTGAGCAGGGTCACCGCGGCCACGGTCAGGACTTTGCGTAGCAAGCTCAGAACACCGCCTCGCGGTCGGGATCAAGGACCAGCGCCGCCAGCCGTGGCTTGACCTGCCACTCACCGACCAGCGCCTCATACTCCGCGCGGACCCCGGCACCGGCATCCGCCCCGGTCCGGGCAGCCCGCAGCAGCAGATTGCGCGGCGTGTGTTCACTGTCCACGAACTGCACCACCTCTACCCGGTAACCGACCTGTCGCAACACCGCGGCTCGCAACGTATCCGTCAGCACATCGGCGAACCGTTCCCGAACGATGCCATACCTGGTCAGAAGCGCGTAAGGCGGCGGTGGTTCGACGCTCTTGAGCTGCTTCTGGATGTCGTGGTGGCAGCAAGGTGCCGCGAGCACCAGCGGCGCCTCCCAGCCGACCGCCCGGGCGAGGGCATCGTCGGTCGCCGTGTCGCACGCGTGCAGCGCCAACACGACGTCCGGCCGGGTCTCGAGCTCGGCGTCCGCGATGGTCGCGTCGACGAACCGCAAGTGGTGCTGCCAGCCGAGCGCGGTCACCCGTCGGGTGTTCCGCCGCCGTGCGGCCGAGTTGTGGTCGATGCCCGTCATCCGCACGTCGTGCCCTGCCTCGGTCAGCAGGTGGTACGCCGCCAGCGTGAGATAGGCGTTCCCGCAGCCGAGGTCGACCACCTGCAGCGGTCGGCCGGACTCGATCCGTCCAGCGGCGAAAGCCTCGTCGAGTGCCGGAGCGAGTTGCTTGCAGAACTCGTCGATCTGCTTGTACTTCGACTGGCGCGACGGCTTCACCCGGCCGAGATGGTCGCTGATGCCGAGCTCGATCAGGAACGGCGCGGCGGGATCGAGCGCGCGCTGCTTCACCCGGTCGTGCTCGGTGTGCTGCTCGCGGGCGTCGTCCTGCCGGTGCAGCAGCGACTTGCCCTTCTTGGTGTACCGCAGGCGCAGCGTCTCCGTGGTCGTCTCGACATGCCAGTTCCCATAGGGCACTGCGAGGAGCCCCTCGACGGCCCGCTCCACGTCCTGGCCGACCTGGGCGTTCCGCGTGTGGGCCTGACGCTCGTCGTACTCGGTGATCTGGAGGTGGCGGCCACCCTTGAGATCGACGTAGCGCACCTCGACCCGCTGGTACTCCGGGGCTTCCGCGCCGCGGCGCCGACCGGATCCGATCGCCCGGACGAACGTCTCCGACGCCAGCAGAGCGGCCCGGAGCTGCTCCCGGGCGTCGGACTCACCGTCCGCTTCGCTCGCGTGGTCGCGAGGACCCGACTCTGCTTGCACCGCCCTATTGTCACCGACCGCCCAACCGCATCACAAAACGGTCTCGCCGATCAACCTCCACCACCCCACTCGATCACCTGAGTTTCTCGTCTTCTGCCAGCAGGTTGAGGATGCGCAGGCGGGTCTCGATGCCACCGGGCTGGCGGCCCAGCTCCTTGACCAGGACGTCCTTGCCGACGTTGCGCTGGAACAGGTCGGTGAGCTTGTCCTCCTCTTCCTGGGTCCAGCCGCGATAGGCGTTCGGGTAGGTCTTCCTGGTCTCCTCGATCCGGCGGCCCGTCGATCGCGCCAGCAGCTCCAGCGAGCGGATCCGGACCTGCCGGTGCCGGCCGACCTCCTCGCCCTCGCGCCAGAACACCACCGCGCCGCCGTCGAACGTCATCAGATCGGCCGGGACATCGCAGTAGTCCGCGTCCTCGAGCGTCACCCGCACCATGTCAACCTCCAGCTCGTCATCGGGCCGCCCGACCACCGCGGCCGTGTCCGGTCCCTTTTCCTGTCACCGGAGAAGATGCCGCGATCCGCCCCGGATCCAGCCACCGATCTCGATCCTGTGGATATCCGCGTGGCACGGGGATTGCACATTTGGTTTGCAAAGACTCTTTGCAAAGCGGCTTTGCGGTTGTACGGTCGGACCATGACCGATGAGCAGGACAAATCGTGGGGTAAGCCGGATCCCGATCAGGACGTCGTCTCGCTGGAAGGGGCCCAGCTGCGGGCCCTTGCGCACCCGATGCGGAATCGGATGCTGGGCCTGCTGCGGTTCTACGGCCCCGCCACCGCCACCACGCTGGCCAGTCGGCTCGGTGTGAATACCGGTGCGACGAGCTACCACCTCCGCCAGCTGGCGGACGCGGGCCTGGTGGTCGAGGACGACGCCCGCGGCAATGCAAGGGACCGCTGGTGGAAGTCGGCCCACCGTGGCACGTACTTCGACTCCAGCGAGATGCTCGAGACCGAGCCGGAGCTGGCGCTCGGCTTCCTGCACGGCATCGGCCAGATCTACTCCGAGAACATGTTCCGCGCGATCGACGAGCTGCAGACCCAGACGCCGGAGTGGCGTGACGCGAGCCTGCTGTCGGACTTCATGTTCCACCTCACGCCGGCGCAACTGGCAGCGATGAAGGACGAGTTGCTGGCCGTGCTGGACAAGTACCGCACGGACCTGTCCGAGCCGCTCGCAGACGGAGCCGAGCAGGTGTCCGTCCAGATCCAGGCCTTTCCCCGGGAGACCCGATGACCGCCACGCCCGATGCCGAGCCCGCACCCGCCCCACCGGCAGCCGGCCGCCACCCGCCCACCGCTGCGCCCGCGCCCAGTACGCCGTACCGGGCTCCGCTGGTTGCGTTTCTGGTCGCGAACGTGGTGTCGCTGTGCGGTACCAGAGTGAGCGCTATCGCGATTCCCTGGTTCGTGCTCGTCACCACGGGATCACCGGTGAAGATGGGGCTGGCCGCGGCGGCCGAGACGCTGCCGCTGGTGGTCTCCAAGGCGTTCGGCGGCCCGCTGATCGACCGTCTCGGAGGGCGCCTGGTCAGTGTGTCCGCCGACATCGGCAGCACGGTGGTGGTCGGACTGATCCCCTTGCTGCACCTGCTCGGCATGCTGCACTTCACCACCTTGCTCGCCCTGGTGGCTGTCGCCGGAGCCCTGCGCGGACCGGGCGACGCTGCGAAGGGAACGCTGATCCCGGACATCGCTGACGCGGCCAAGGTCCCACTGGAGCGGGTGACTGGTCTGGAGAGCACCACAGAGCGGTTCGCCGGCTTCGTCGCCTTCCTGATCGCCGGTGGATTGATCTCCTTGGTCGGAGCGGCGAACGCGCTCTGGATCGACGCCGCATCGTTTGCCATCTGCGCCGCACTGATCCGCGTCTGGGTGCCTCGTCGCAGCGCCGCTGCAGCCGCAGCCCAGGCCGCCGAGGCCGACCAAGAAAATTACCTGCAGCAGTTGCGGACAGGCTGGCGCTTCCTGTCCCGGGACCGGCTGATCCGGCCGCTGGTGCTGATGATCTCGGTGACCAACCTGCTCGACGCGGCGAGCTTCGCGGTGCTACTGCCTGTCTGGGTCCATGACCACGGCCACGGGCCCGCGCAGACCACCCTGATCCTGACCGTCTTCTCCATCACGGCGACTGTGTTCGCCTTGCTCGCAGCATCGATCGGCGAGCGGATCCCCCGACGGCTGGCGTTCACCCTCAGCTTCCTGGTCTGCGGTGCGCCCCGGTTCATCGCCTTGGCTTTCGACCTGCCGCTGTGGGTCATCCTGCTGGCCTTCGCCGCCAGCGGTGTCGGTGCCGGCTTCATCAACCCGATCCTGGGCGCGTTGTTCATCGAGCGGATCCCGCGGCACATGCTCGGCCGGGTCGACTCGCTCGCCGGCGCACTCGGGTGGGCCGGTATCCCGCTAGGCGGCGTACTGGCTGGTGCCGCTATCGCCGGGATCGGCCTGGCACCGGCCTTGCTGGTCGCGGGTGGTCTCTACCTGCTGGCAACGCTCAGCCCGCTGGTAATGGGCGGCAGCGAGAACTGGGGCGGCCGGAGAGCTAAGCAGGATCCGCCGGATCCTGAGGAAACCGCGGAGCATCCGGATCTGGCGGCAGTCCCCACAGCTGCGGCTTCGTGACGACCGCAGGACTCACCTCCCTGCGCAGCCGGGCGCTTTCCGCGCCGAGCACGCCCAGCAGCGCGAGATCCAGCGTCATTCCACCGACAGCCGCGAACTGCGTGCCGGCGAACTGGAAGACCTGGGTGACCAGCAGCGATGTCAGGACGGCAAGCTCGAACAGGCGCACGGCGCGAACCCTGTCCTGACGCCGCAACCGCAACCAACCCCGCAGGGTGAACGTTGCCGATAGCAAGCTTCCTGCCGCCACCCCGAGGACGGGGAAGTTCGTCAGCAACCCGTTGTCGAACCTGATGCCGGCCGCGATCAACGGCGCACTGATCGCCTGCACCACCAGTACTGCGACAGCCACCCGTGGCGCATACGGATGGGTCGACAGCCGGTCGAATCCCCGCTGCACGGCCCGCCAGGCCGCATCCACAGGGGCGATGAGCTCGACCTCATCTGAAGGACAGGCCTCCAGCAGGGCCTTGGTCTCGGCCCACCCCGGCACATCGGGCGGCACCAGCGACAGTTGTTCCCAGGCCTGGGTGAGCCGATGTCGCGACAGCCCGCCGGCGACTCCCTCGACCGCATGGTCGACCACGTTCGCCAGTTGCTCGCGCGGGTCGATCGGCCGCCGGGTGGTGAAGAACCTCGAGGCGAGCACGATCAGCACGAACACGACGTACACGATCGCCGCGGTGGGTTGGTAGAAGTAGTTGTTGTCCGAGGTGACGAACTTGCCGACCTCGTCGATGAACAGGCCGAAGCCGACGCCACCGATCAGGGCGGCAGCCGGCCGCACCACGGGGCCGACGTACGCGAGCAGCAGGAAGATCGCCAGCAGCATCAGCAGGCCGCCGGGGAGCACATGCGCGATGTGCAGCCCTTTGCCGCCGATCTGCGGATAGCCGCTCAGCCCGAGGATCAACCGGGTGATCAGGACGGTGGACACGCCGGAAACCACGAAGGTGGTGAGGTGTTGCGCGGTCTGCACATTACGGACCAGGCCGGCCCGCAACAGATACGGCGACCGCACGCCCGGGGTGCTCATCATTGGGGGGACGTTACCCGTCCGTCCGACGTCTCTCAGCTCCTGCTGCACTTCTCGTATAGTGACAAGCGGAATCCCTTCATCGGAAAGGCCGGCGGAGAGGCGCAGCACTATGGCTCAGCCGCCACAGGGCGTACAGACCGTCACCCGCGCCTTCGAATTGCTGGACCGTATCGCCGACAACGGCGACCCGGTGACAGTGAGCGCCTTGGCCACCGAATCCGGCCTGCCACTGCCTACTGTGCACCGGTTGCTGAAGACGCTGGTGGCACTCGGCTACGTGCGCCAACTCCCGTCCCGGCGTTATGCGCTCGGGCCGCGGCTGATCAGGCTCGGCGAGAACGCCGGGCGGGCCCTGGGCGCTGCGGCTCATCCGTTCCTGGCCGAGTTGGTGGACAGCACCGGCGAAACGGCGAACCTGGCCATGCGGGAGTCCGACATGGTCGTGTACGTCGCGCAGGTGCCGTCGCGGCACGCGATGCGGATGTTCACCGAGATCGGTCGCCGGGTTCTGCCGCACAGCACCGGAGTGGGCAAGGCGCTGCTGTCCCAACTGTCCGACGACGAGGTGAAGGCCATCGTGCAGCGGGTCGGCATGCCTGCGCTGACCGATCGCACCATCACCGATCTCGACGCACTGCTCGCCGACCTCGAGCTGATCCGCGCCCGGGGGTGGGCCGAGGACAACGGCGAGCAGGAGATCGGCGTCCGCTGCCTGGCCGTGCCGGTCGTCGGCACCGGCATCGCGGCCGCCCTGTCCGTGTCCGGCCCGGAGGCCAGGATCACCGCCGACTCCGGCGAACGGATCGGACCGCTGCTGGTCAGGGTCGCCGGTGACTTCGCTGCTTCGATCAACGCCCAGGAAAACTGATTCGGGCCCCTACGGTCACACACCGTAGACGGGTCCGTTCCGGGCGCGTTTCGCGCTCATGAATACGAATGCACCACGGTATTGCGCATCTCACACCGGCGGCCTAATCTCTCGCTTAGTGGGACTCCGTTTTCCACCACGTGGTAACTCCTGGAGGCAGCGATGCCCAACGAATCCGCCACCGTCCCGCACCGGCCCGGCGCCCCGCGGGCCATCCCGACCGGATAGATCCGCCGGCTCCCACCCCCGGTCCGGCGAGCACCGACAGCTGCCCGCCGCCGCTGACGCTTGCCTATAGCAACCAAATTTCCGCACGAGCACCGCTCGTGCAGTCGGTTCAGCACGCCCGGCCACGATGTCGAAGGGGATGACCGACCTTGACGAACACCGTCCTGCCGACCGGCGCCCCGCCACGCAGCCCCGCCCGCCGGCGCCCACAACGCAAGCCCCAGCACAAGCAGAAGCCCCGTCGGCAGAACCTCGCCGGCTGGCTCTTCGTCGGCCCGGTGATCTTCGGCGTGCTGTTCTTCCAGCTCGCACCGGTAGCCGCCTCGCTGATCGTCTCGCTGACGAACTGGTCCGGACTGAACTCGCCGAAGTTCCTTGGCCTGGGCAACTATCGGGAGCTCTTCACCGCGGACGACACGTTCTACTCGTCGCTGAAGAACACTGTGATCTTCACCATCGCGGTGGTCTTCCTGACCATTCTGATCGGCCTCGGACTGGCCGTGCTCTGCAACCAGAAGGTCAGAGGCATCGGCGTCTTCCGGACCTTGTACTACTCCCCCGTGGTGACGAACGTCGTCGCGATCGGCTTCGTCTGGTTCTGGCTGTACGAACCCGACAACGGTCTGTTCAACTCCACCCTGAAGTCCCTCGGGATCGGCGGTCCTGCCTGGCTGGCGGACACCAAGACCGCGTTGATCGCGGTCATCATCGTGGCGATCTGGCAGGGCGTCGGCTATCCGATGGTGATCCTGCTCGCCGGCCTGCAGGCCATCGACCGCTCGCTGATCGAGGCCGCGACCGTGGACGGAGCGACCGCCTGGCGGCGGTTCTGGGCGGTGGTCTTCCCGCTGCTGACGCCCAGCCTCTTCTTCCTGACGATCACCCAGTTCATCTCGTCGTTCCAGGTCTTCGGAATCATCTACGTGATGACCGGCGGCGGCCCGAACAACGCCACCTCGGTGTTCATCTACCACATCTACGAGGCCGCTTTCGGACACGGCCGGCTGGGCTACGCCTCGGCGATGGGCTGGGTGCTGTTCATCATCGTCGGCGTCGTCACGGCGGCCCAATGGAAGCTGGAGAAGCGGTGGGTCCACTATGACAATTGAGCGGACAGCCGAACGTCCCGCCACCGACAGGCGCACCGAGCGGCGCCGGCAAACCACCGTCGGTCCTCGCCAGGTCCACAACAAGCCGCCGAGGCATCGGGCCCGCCGGGCCGCGGTGTTCGCGGTGCTGTTGTTCTTCGCGGTGGTGTTCGCGATGCCGCTGCTCTGGATGGTCAGCGCGTCGCTGAAACCGGAGAACGAGGTCCTGCGGACGCCGCCCACCTTCATCCCGACCACGTTCCTGTGGTCGAACTACAGCCAGGCAGGGCACGGCCTGTTCCCGTTCTTCGTCAACAGCGTGAAACTCGCGACGCTGAACGTCACCTTCCTGCTGTTCTTCGCCTCGCTGGCCGGCTACGGCTTCGCCCGGCTGAACTTCGTCTTCAAGAATCTCGCCTTCGCGCTGTTGCTCTCCACCGCGATGATCCCGAGCATGGTCTACCTCGTCCCGCAGTACATGCTGTTCCGCGAGATGGGGTGGATCGACACCCACTACCCGTTGTGGGTGCCGAACGTGCTCACCCCGGTCTTCGGCACCTTCCTGCTCCGGCAGGCGTTCCGGGGCATCCCGATGGAACTCGAGGAGGCCGCGAAGCTCGACGGCGCCTCCACGTTCGCGACGTTCTGGCGGATCATGCTGCCGCAGGTCAAACCCGCCCTGGCCGCGGTCGGCGCGCTGACCTTCATGGGTTCGTGGAACGACCTGTTCGGTCCACTGATCTTCCTCAACTCGACGCGGCTGCAGACCATGCCGATCGCGCTCGCGCTGTTCAAGGGTGAGTACTTCACCCAGACCAATCTGATGATGGCGGCCGCGACTCTCACGATCCTGCCGCCGCTGCTGCTGTTCCTGCTCGCCCAGAAGTACTTCGTCCAGGGCATCACGATGTCCGGCTTGAAAGGTTGACGCATGCGGATCACCCGGGTCGAGTCGATCATCCTGCTCGACAAGTTGCACCTGATCAAGGTCCACACCGACGAGGGACTGGTCGGCGTGGGCGAGGTCAGTCCGATGAACGCCCAGGTCACCCACGCCATCGTCGAACAGGCCCTTGCGCCTTTGCTGGTCGGCGAGGAGGCGACCGACATCGAGCGGCTGTGGCGACGGCTCTACACCAAGCCGTACAAACTCGGTCCGGGTGGCGCACAGCTGAACGCCATCGCCGGCATCGACATCGCGCTGTGGGATCTGCTCGGCAAGGCGGCAGGACTCCCGGCGTACAAGTTGCTCGGTGGGAAGTACCGCCAGGCCATGAAGGTCTATGCCAGCTCGATGTCGAGAAGCATGTCCCCGCAGGAGGAGGCCGAACGAGCCCTTTCGTACCAGGAGAAGGGGTTCCACGGTTACAAGATCCACTCGTCGACGCCGTGGATGCATGACGACGGGTTCGACCAGACCATCGCGACCGTGACCGCCGTGCGCTCCCTGGTCGGGGACGACTTCCCGATCCTGGTCGACGTCAACAACGCGTACTACGAGCACACCGCGATCAAGCTGGCCCATGCGCTCGAGGAGCTGGGGGTCTGGCACTTCGAGGAACCGCTCGCGGCCCACGACTACGAGGCGTACGCACGCCTTGCCGACGCCGTGGACATCCCGATCGCGGTCGGCGAACAGGAGTACACGATCTGGCAGTTCCGCGATCTGATCACCCGCGGCCGGGTCGACATCCTGCAGCCCGACGTCATCAAGTGCGGTGGCATCACCGAGTTCAAGAAGATCGCCGTACTCGCCGACACCTACACCAAGCCGATCACCGTGCACAACACCCAGCAGACCGTCGGCACCTCGGCGCACGCCCATCTGTGGGTCAGTACGCCGGCCTGCGTCTACCCGCAGGAATACAACATCGAGCACAACCCGATCCTGGACGACACACCCATCTGGCAGAACCCGTTGGTCCCGGTCAACGGCACGATCACCCCCTGGGAACTTCCCGGCCTGGGAGTCGAGCTGGACGAGGACGCCGTCACGAAGCTCCGCACCAACTGAGCAGCCGAAACCCACGGATAGAACAGGACTGACCCATGACGGCAAATCAGGTCTCGCGCAGGTCATTGCTCAAGGGCTTCGGTCTGGCCACGGGTGCGGCCACGTTCGGCGTCCCGCTGGCCGGCTGCGGCTCGAACGGCGGCGGTTCCGGCGGTGGCGGCGGCAACTTCTCCTTCCTCACCTGGGACACCACCTCGGGGTCACCGCTCTACACGGTGGCGGAGAACTGGGCCAAGAGTGCCGGCAAGTCGATCGACATCCAGTCGGTGCCGGGCGACGACTATGACACCAAGCTGCGGACCGTGCTCTCCTCA
This sequence comes from Kribbella alba, assembly GCF_039529635.1. Taxonomy (NCBI): domain Bacteria; kingdom Bacillati; phylum Actinomycetota; class Actinomycetes; order Propionibacteriales; family Kribbellaceae; genus Kribbella; species Kribbella alba. The sequence continues at coordinate 652,524 of NZ_BAAANE010000004.1, forward strand.
GGCGCGGCCCCGTCGGGGATCCGGATCAACGACGACTACGTCGCCGGCTACCACGCGGAAGGATCGCTGCTCGACCTCAAGCCGTACCTGGACAAGGACGGCATCAAGCCCGACGACTACTTCCCGGTGGCGTTCAACTTCCCGAAGCAGCAGGACGGCGCCCACGCGGCCTGGCCGATCATGACCAACCCGGGCGTGATCTATTGCAACGTGGATGCTTTCCAGGAGGCCGGCGTACCGCTGCCGCCGAAGGACTGGGCCGCCAGCGGCTGGACCTGGGACGACTTCCTCGACGCGGCCAAGAAGCTGACCAAGCCGAACGGTGAGCGCTGGGGCGCGCTGATCTTCCCGGACACCGCCTTGGAGACCGTCTGGCCGGTCAACAACGGCAGTGACGGGATCTACTCCAAGGACGCCACCCGATTCACGCTGGCCGAGCCACAAGCCACTGAGGCCGTCCAGTGGATCGCTGATCTTGCCCTTGTGCACAAGGTACATCCGGATTTCGCTACCGTGACAGCCGGACGGCAGACCCCGAACTGGGCGCTGTCCCAGCTGGGCACCGGCAAGGTCGCCATGCTGCTCGGGCTGACCAGCGGAATCCCCTACCTGCGCAAGAACGCGAAGGTCAAGTGGGACATCTTCCCGCCACCCATGAAGGTCGCGCGGAAGACCATCAACACCATGACTGTGCTCGCGATCCCGAAGGCGTCCAAGGATCCCGACGCGGCCTGGGCGTTCATGAAGTACTGCGTGGGTCCCGACGCGTCGAAGCTGCTGGCGGGGTCCCGCGGCTTCATGCCCGTCAGCAAGACCTCATCGGCCTTGTTCGTTCCCGACGACAAGGCCCCGGCCAACCTCGCGCTGGTCACCTTGGCGCTGGACAACGCGGTGAACGAGAACTTCAGCCGCTACATCGAGCGGGCCCGGACCGTCTACCGGCCGGTGCTCGACGATGTCTGGAGCGGCAAGAAGACGGCGGCCGCAGCGCTCGGCAGTGTGAAACAGAAGGTGGAAGACGTCCTGGCAGGCAAGGGGTAAACATGAAGATCACCGGCATCGGTGTCGAGGTTGTGTCCAAGCCCAAGGCGCACGCCGTTCGCGACGCGCTCCAACTGCTCGACCGCGACGGCCACACGAAGGTGGTGATCGAGACCGACGAAGGCATCACCGGCGTCAGCGACACCTACTTCGGCAGGGTGGCCAGTTCTCCGGCGGTGCTTGCCGCCATCATCACCGACCAACTGGCACCCGCCATCGTCGGTGACGACCCCACGCTGATCAGGCAGGTCCGGCAGAAACTCTGGAGGCTCACGGACTACCAGGGCAGCACGGGCCTGTCGTTGTTCGGCATCTCCGCGATCGACCTGGCACTGTGGGACCTGCTCGGCAAGTCGTTGGAGGTGCCCGTCTGGAAACTCTTGGGTGCCCAGCGGACCTCCATCCCGACATACGCGATGGTCGGCTGGCTCGAGCTCGACGTACCGGGCCTTGAGGCGGTCTCCACCAAGGCGATGGAGCAGGGGTTCCGCGGGGTGAAGATGAAGGTCGGCGGCGGACCGCTCAGTGAGGACATCAGCAGGATCAAGGCGGTCCGGGCGGTGATCGGGCCGGATGCCCCGCTGATGGTCGATGCCAACCAGGCGTTCAGCTACAGCGAGGCGCTGCGCCGCGGACGCGCGTACTCCGACCTGGGTTGCGAGTGGTTCGAGGAGCCGCTGCCGGCCGCCGACACCGAAAGCCACATCCGGTTGGCGGACAAGCTCGACATCCCGATCGCGACCGGCGAGAACCGCTACGGGCAGGCGCAGTTCCGCGACCTGATCACCGGTGGCGGCGTCGGTGTCGTTCAACCGGATCTCAGGCGGGCCGGCGGTCTGACCGACTGTCTCGAGATCGGGCTGATGGCGGCAGGCTTCGGAATTCCCTATGCCTCGCACGGCGGCGGCGCCCATATTCACGTGCTGGCCGCGCTGCCCAACACCATTTATGTGGAGAGTGGCCTGCTGCCGCCCGACGGTCGGGTCGAATTGGTCGACGGCTGCTACCCGCTGCCGCTGGAGCCCGGACTCTCGTCCTGGAGCCACTGAACACAACGACGGCCGACGCATCGGCCGGCACCGGGCACCCAGGACAGCACAAGAAGAGTGTGGCGACGAACGTCATCGGACGAGAGCGGCGATCACCACGATGGCGACAAGGGCCAGCAGTACGACAGAGGTGACGAGTCGTCGGGTCCGGGGGTCCACCGGCTAAGGCTAGTGGACCCCCGTCCGACGGCCCTCATCCCCGTGGGCTGTCCGGTACTGCGGGACGCCGCAGCCCGGGCAGTTCCACCAGGGGCTCCGGCCGGTGGACTCCCCGGGGCCGGTAGCCGAGCACGTCCGAGATGCCGAGGTAGTCAGTGAGCAGCCAGATGATCGCCAGCCACATCTCGGTGCCCTGCAGGCCCGGGATCGCCCGGTCGTCCCGGCCGTCGGGTGCGAAGGCGAAGCCGGCACCGTCCACCCACCGGGGCAGGATCTGCGCGAGCATCGTCTCCGCCCAGCGCATCCCCTCGGCCCGGCCGAAGTCGGTCTGCTTGCCGGCCAGCCAGAGGGGGTGGATCACGTCGAGCACGTTGCAGGCGTTGTAGCCGTCGCCGCTGAACACCGCGCGATCCTGCGCGTGAGTCAGCAGGGTCTTCACCGCCGCCTCCGGATAGGGCAGCGGAAGGCCGAACTGCGCATAGGTGCCGCGGGTCAGCCGGTAGAAGCCGTTGACCACCTGGAGCCACCCGTCGTCGGGGTGCGGGTGACCCCACGCTCCGGTCTTCGGGTCCGCCCGGACCGCCAGCCAGCCCATCAGCTGGAACAGCGGATCGTGGCCGATTCCCTCGTGGTCGTGGAGGTTCCGGGCGATCGCGGTGCCGAGGGCATCGATTCCCGCGCCCGCCCCCCACGCGTTCCTTGCCCAGGGCAATCCATCCAGCCGGGCGTCGAGATCGTCCACCGCCTGCGCCGCGCGAATTGGATGCTCGAAGCAACTACCGAGAACCTGGAGCGCGTAGCCGACGCAGAGAATGTGGTAGCTCGCCGGACCTTCGAGCACGGACAACCCGGTGAAGTCGACCGGCTCCTCACGCGCGAGGTCCCCGGGAGCGACCAGGCCGGACTGCGGGTCCTGCCGGCTGCGGAGGCGGCGTACGAGGTCGTCCGTCGCGTGACCGGAGGGGGCACGGCGAAGGAGCAGGTCGGAGATCTCGATCGCGTCGCACCATGGACGGATCGCGGGCTGATGGCCCAGGCCGGGACGGTCGACGAAGCGCTCGCCGTCGAAACAGCGGGCCAGCACGTCGTTGACCTGCTCCCGGGCCCTGCCGGCAAAGGCAGCCGCTCGCTCCGGCAAGCCCGCCGCCACCTGCGCGCCGCGGCTCGATCCGCGGCTCCGCGAGTGACTGACGGCCGACGAGCTCGCGGAGTCGGCAGGGTTGTCGCGGCGATCCCGGATCTTGCGGGCTGGGTTGCCGACCACAACGGCCCACTCGTCGACGTCTTTGGTCACAACCGCCCCTGCACCCACGATGCTGTGCGCGCCGATGGTCACGCCGTCCAGCACGATCACGTTCGAGCCGATCCAGACGTCGTCACCCACGGTGATCCCGAGCGCCGTGTGCGGCTGCCGGAACATCGGCTGATCGGTCATGGCGGTGCCGTGGTTGAAGGCGAGCAGGGACGTGTGCGCACCGATCCGGACGCCGTCGCCGATCGTGATCCTGCCGCGGACCACGGCGAACGGGTTGATCGTCGAGTTCGAGCCCAGGCTGATCTCGCCCGTGACGTAGGCCTGCGCGGCGATATACGACCGCTCTCCCATCCGGAGCTCGTCGCAGAACACCGCGGCAGACGACGCTACGTAGGCGTCCGCGGCGAGGTCGGTCTTGCCGACTTCGGCCAGCTCGCGATGCCGGTCCGCCTGCTCGCGGCGGTCGTCCTCGGACCCCCGCCGGGTGTACTCCCAGGGAAGGAAATCGAGGCGTCGGGCAACGGCTCGACGGTGTTGACCAGTCATTGGATAACGTTATCCAAGACTCCCGCCAAGGCGCACGCATCGGCCAGTCGGCGGACACCGCTGCTAATGTCCGGGGCATGCGGGGTGGGAGCACGAGATGACGACACCCGGATCCTTGGACGGTGATGAGACCGTCGCAGACGGTCCGGCGAGCAGTGGTGGGCGCCGGAGCCAACGGGTCACCATCAGCGATCTCGCCCGCCGGCTGCACATCTCCAAGGCGTCCGTCTCGTACGCGCTGAACGACCGCCCCGGGGTCAGCGAGGAGACCCGCAGACGGGTGCTCAGCCTGGCCGAGGAGCTCGGCTTCCACCCGAACTCGGCTGCCGTGGCCCTGTCCGCGAGCAGGACCCGGACGATCGGCATCGTGATCGCCCGCGATCCCGCGCTGATCTCGACCGAAGCGTTCTACATGCACACGCTGGTCGGCATCGAGCAGTACCTGAACGAGGTCGACTCCTCCCTGCTGCTGCGCCTGACCGGCGAGCACGGCGAGGATCTGGACGTACTGCGGCGCTGGAGCCGGCAGGGACGCGTGGACGGGTTCATCCTGTTCGACGAGCACAACGACGATCAACGCGTGCCGTTGCTGAAGGAACTCGGGGTTCCCTGCGTCGTGGTGAGCTCGAACGCCCCGGACGACGGTGTCGGGCGGCTCATCAGCTCGCCCGAGCAGACCGTGACGTTGCTGTTGGACCACCTGGCCGAGCTCGGCCACCGGGACATCGCGCACGTCAGCGGGCCGTTCACCTTCGTGCACGAGCAGTTGCGGGTGAAACTGCTGGCCGAGCACGCGAAGCGGCGCGGGATCCGGGTGACTCATCTCGAGGGAAGCTACCGGTATGAGGACGGGGCCGAGATGACCCGCACGGTCCTCGCCAGGAAGAAGCGACCGACGGCCCTGGTGCTCGGCAACGACCTGATGGCGGTGGCCGCGCTGCGGGTGGCGATGGACCTGGGCACGGCGGTGCCGGACGAGCTGTCGATCGTGGCCTGGGACGACTCACCGCTGTGCGAGCTGGCGCGGCCGGGGATCACCGCCGTGGATCAGCAGACGATGGAGCGCGGCCGGATGGCGGCCGACCTCCTGTTCCGGATCGCCGCGGGCGAGTCCGGCCTGCACTGGGAAACACCGGCCGGCGTACTCCGGGTCCGCGACTCCTCCGCCCGGGCCAACCGCACCACCCCAGGTCGCGGGCCGACGCGCCGCCTCCGCCCGGCGTCCCCGTAGTACGGGCCGAACGCGCCTTGCGCGGTTGTGCGCATAGTTCGGCGAGACGCGCGGATAGGCGTTTTCGGGATGGGTACGAGGTCACGGAGCAGTAACGAACCTGACCCAACTGAACCGGTTCGGGTTCCCATACTTAACCGGTTAGGCCACTATGGGCCCGACCAGCCTCCGCTTCCCTGCCGGGGGCTCGATGGGACGAGGGAGTCCGACGTGAGACTGCGTTCGCTTGTAGCCGCAGTAGCGGTGTCCGCCCTGGGAGTCAGCCTGGCCGCTTGCGGCGGCAATGACTCCAGCGGCAGCTCGAATGGCGGCAGTGGTGGAGACCAGACGCTGACCTACTGGGCCAGCAACCAGGGCACCAGCCTGGACAACGACAAGCAGGTCCTGACCCCGGTGCTGCAGAAGTTCACCCAGCAGACCGGCATCAAGGTGAACCTGGAGGTGATCGGCTGGAACGACCTGCAGACCCGGATCCAGACCGCGATCACCTCCGGCCAGGCCCCGGATGTGGTCAACATCGGCAACACCTGGGCCGCCTCGCTGCAGGCCACCGACGCGTTCCTGCCGTTCGACGGCGACGCGATGAACGCGATCGGAGGGAAGGACAAGTTCGTGCCGACGGCCCTGGCGACCGGCGGCAAGGAGGGCACCGACCCGACCTCGGTCCCGCTCTACGGTCTGGCCTACGGCCTCTACTACAACAAGGCGATGTTCGCAGCGGCCGGCCTGCAGCCGCCGAAGACGTGGGAGGAGATGGTTGCCGACGCCAAGAAGCTGACCAACCCCGCGAAGAACCAGTGGGGTATGGCGCTCGCAGCCGGTAGCTACACCGAGAACGTGCACTTCGCCTTCATCAACGCCGCTCAGAACGGCGCCGACTGGTTCGACAAGGACGGCAAGCCGACCTTCACCGGTGACGGCAACGTGCAGGGCGTCCTGCGGTACCTCGACCTGATGCAGAAGGACAAGGTCGCGAACCCGTCGAACGCGCAGTACGACAACGGCACCAAGTCGGTGAACGACTTCGCCAACAAGAAGGTCGCGATGGTGATCAACCAGAACAACGCCGACTCCTCGATCGTTGCCAACGGCATGAAGGCCGGCGAGTACGGCGTGGTGCCGTTCCCCGCACCGACCGGTGCCGCGGCGCCGGTCGCCAGCCACGTGGCCGGGATCAACCTGTCGATCTTCAAGACCACCAAGAACAAGGACGCGGCGCTGAAGTTCGTCAAGTACATGACGGAGGCCGACACCCAGACCACGCTGGGCAAGCCGTTCTCCTCGCTGCCGGTGCTGAAGGACGCGAAGCCGGTCTTCACCACCGACGCGACCGAGGCCGCGACCTTCCAGGACGTCTACAACACCAAATCCAAGCCGCTGCCGCTGGTCCCGGCCGAGGACCAGTTCGAGAGCACCATCGGCAAGGCGATGAACAGCATGTTCGCCAAGATCGCGACCGGCGGCACGATCACTGCCGATGATGTGAAGGCCGCCCTCAAGACCGCCCAGGATCAGGTGGCCGCAAGCAGCTGACACGCGACCGGTGGCCCGGGCGACGCCGTCCGGGCCACCCTCGTAGTCAGCCCGTCGACCCCGTGATCCACAGACAGGAGGCGACCGGATGTCCGTCGCCACAAAAGAGGCCCCCGCGGGCCCAACGGCGCCGAAGCCGCCGATCAAGAAGCGGGGCGGCCCGGACCACCGCCCCGGCCTGAGCCGGAAACTGCCCTACCTGCTGCTAGCCCCCGCGGTACTGCTGGAACTACTGATCCACATCATCCCGATGCTGGTCGGCATCTGGATGAGCTTCGTGAAACTGACCAAGTTCTTCATCGCGAACTGGTCGGCGGCCCCCTGGGCCGGGTTCAACAACTACCGGGTCGCGGTCGACGTTCACAACAGCGTCGGCGAGGGCCTGCTGAAGTCCTTCGGCGTCACAGTGGTCTTCTCCCTGATCACGGTGACCCTTTCCTGGTGTCTCGGGATGGCTGCGGCGGTCGCGCTCCAGCCGCCCTTCAAGGGACGCAGCGCGGTAAGGACGTTGTTCCTGGTGCCGTATGCGCTGCCGGCCTACGCGGGCATCCTGACCTGGAACTTCATGTTGCAGCGCGACACCGGCGCGGTGAACCACGTGCTGGTGGACAACCTCGGCGTCCTGTCCGACCGGCCGTTCTGGCTGATCGGGGGCAACGCGCTGACCTCGCTGATCACGGTCGCGACCTGGCGGTTGTGGCCGTTCGCCTTCCTGACCTTGATGGCCGGCCTGCAGAGCATCCCGAAGGATGTCTACGAAGCCGCTTCCGTCGACGGCGCGGGATCAGTGCGGCAGTGGCGCAACATCACCTTGCCGTCGCTGCGGCCGGTCAACCTGGTCCTGGTACTGGTGCTGTTCCTGTGGACCTTCAGCGACTTCAACACGCCGTACGTGCTGTTCGGTACTGCGCAGCCGCCGGCGGGTGACCTGATCACCTTCCACATCTACAACGCGTCGTTCCTGACCTGGAACTTCGGCTCCGGTGCGGCCATGTCCGTGCTGCTGCTGATCTTCCTGATGATTGTCACCGGCACCTATCTCATCGTCACCGGACGGAGGTCGCGTCGTGCGTGACACCAAGGGTTTCAAGATCTACCGGGCCGTCGTGCTCACGGTGCTGGGGCTGTTCGTCCTGGTACCGATCTACGTGATGATCACGTCGTCGCTGAAGCCGTTGCGCGACGTGCAGGGCGCCTTCACCTGGTGGCCGTCGAACCTCACCACGGCGCCGTTCGTGGACATGTGGAAGACGGTGCCGCTGGCGCGCTACTTCGTGAACAGCACGATCGTGTCCGTGGTCGCGACCATCGCCTCGGTGGCGATCGCGATCCTGGCCGCGTTCGCGGTGTCGCGCTTCCGCTTCCGGGGCCGGACCGTCTTCACCACCACGGTGTTGTCGACGCAGATGTTCCCCGGTGTGCTGTTCCTGTTGCCGTTGTTCCTGATCTTCGTGAACATCAACAACTCGACCGGCCTGCAACTGGTCGGCACCAGGCTCGGCCTGATCATCACCTACCTGACCTTCAGCCTGCCGTTCTCGATCTGGATGCTGGCAGGGTATTTCGACAGCATCCCGCGCGAGTTGGACGAAGCGGCATTGGTGGATGGCTGCGGTCCGATGGGCGCACTGGCCCGGGTCGTGCTGCCCGCTGCCCGGCCGGGCGTGATCGCGGTGGCGATCTACTCGTTCATGACGGCCTGGGGTGAGGTGCTGTTCGCCTCGGTGATGACGACAGAGGCAAACCGGACGTTGTCGGTCGGCCTCCGTCAGTACTCGACCCAGACCAACGTCTACTGGAACCAGATCATGGCCGCCGCCCTGGTGGTCAGCGTCCCCGTGGTGATCGGCTTCCTCCTCGCCCAGCGCCACTTCGTCGCCGGCGTCACGGCCGGCGCCGTGAAGTAGCCCCCTGTACTACGAGTCGCGCCCGCCGCGGGGATTCCCCGCGGCGGGCGCGTTGCGTAGTACAGGGTCAGGGCTTCAGGTGAAGAGCTTTTCGCCCCAGTAGGAGCCGGGGGTTACGCCGCCCGGGCAGGCGAAGCTGCCTGAGCCGACGTGGCGGATGTACTCGTTCAGGGTGTCCGAGCGGGACAGTTGCTGCTGGATAGGGATGAACTGCTTGCGCGGATCCCGTTGGTAGGCAAGGAAGAACAACCCCGCATCCAGTCGGCCGAGCCCGTCCGAGCCGTCGACGAAGTTGTAGCCACGGCGGAGCAGTTCCGCACCTTTGTTGAACTGCGGGTGGGCGAGCCGGACGTGCGAGTCCATCGCCACCTTCTGCTGACCGTCGGCGCCCCTGGCGTTGAAGTCGATCGGGTCGAACTCGTCGGCCTTGCCCAGCGGAGCGCCGGTCCCCTTGCCCCTACCGATGATCGCCTCCTGCTCGCCGAGCGACGTGCGGTCCCAGATCTCGACGGTCATCCGGATCCGGCGTGACACCAGGTAGGAGCCGCCGACCATCCAGTCCGGGCCGTCCTCGGGCTGCACCCAGAGCTGCTGCTCGAGCTTGGCGGTGTCTTCCAGCTTCAGGTTGTTCGTGCCGTCCTTGAAGCCGAACAGGTTGCGCGGGGTGGTCTGAGCGCGCGAGGTGGACGACGTCCGGCCGAAGCCGAGCTGGGAGTACCTGACCACGGTGGTGCCGAAGCCGATCCGGGCCAGGTTGCGGATCGCGTGCACCGCGACCTGCGGGTCGTCCGAACACGCCTGGACGGCGATGTCGCCGCCGCTGCGGTTCGGGTCGAGGTTGTCGCCGATGAAGTGCGGCAGCTCCACCAGCGCCTTCGGGCGGCGGGCAGCGATGCCGAAACGGTCGTTGCCCTTGGCATCGGTGAAGAAGCTGGGCCCGAAGCCGATGGTGAGAGTCAACCGCGCGGGAGGCAGACCGACTGCCTCGCCGGTGTCCTCCGGTGGGGCTTCACCCGGGCCGTTCACAGCGCCGTACTGGCCGATGTCGCGGCCCGCGGTCATCAGGGCGGCGGCCGCGGTCCACTCCTTCAGCAGCGCGATCACCTCGTCCCGCTTGGTCGCGATGACGTCGAAGGTGGCGAAGTGCAAGCGGTCCTGGGCCGGCGTGACAATGCCTGCCTGGTGTGGGCCGTGGAACTCGACCGGGCCGCTGGTGTCCGCTGCCTGCGACTCCTCGCCGGTCAGCACCGAGTGGGCGGCGTATCCGGCGACCCCGGTGGCGACGGCGGCTCCCGCGGCGCCGAGCAGGCCGCGACGGGAGACTCCCTGGCGTTGGGTCATTTCTTCGCAACCACTCCGGCGACCTTGCTGACCGGTTCGGCCAGCGCGTCGACCACCGCGCCGAGCTGCTTCTTCTCGGCCTCGGTCGCGGTGTAGGGCTTGAAGCCGTCACCGACGCGGTACTTGTCCAGCGCCGCGAAGACCGCCTTGAAGTTGGTGTCCAGAGTGGTCACCAGCGCCGGGTCCCGCTGCTGCAGAGCCGGTCGGAGCGCCTGGATGGCGGCCTGGGATCCCTCGACGTTGGCCTGGAAGTCCCAGAGGTCGGTGTGCGAGTACCGGTCCTCCTCACCCGTGACCTTGCCGGTGGCAACCTCGTCCAGCAACTCCTTCGCACCGTTGGCCAGTTGCAGCGGGTTGAGCTTGACGACCTTGGCCTTCGCGACCACCGTCTTCACGTCCACCAGCAGCTGGTCGGCGTACTTCTCCATACCCTTGGTGGTGTTCTTCTCCCACAGGGACTGCTCGATCCGGTGATATCCGGTCCAGTCCGTGCCGGGCTCGACATCGTTGACCCGGGCATCGATCTTCGGGTCGAGGTCGCCGAACGACTCGGCGACCGGCTCGATCCGCTCCCAGTAGGTCCGCGAGACCGGGAACAGTGCCTTCGCCTTCGCGACGTCGCCGGCCTTGACCGCGGTGACGAACTCGGTGGTCTTCTGCTCCAGCGCGACCGCCTGCGAGTTGATGTAGCTCTGGTAGCTGTCCGCGGCCTGCTTCAGCGCGGTGTCCTCGTCGACCTGGGCGGCCGCGGCGCCGGTGACGTTCAGGTCGCCGCGGATACCGTCGCCCACCATGCCGGGCTTGCAGACAGCCTGGTACTTGCCGGTCGGCAGTTCGACGATCAGGTCCCGCTTCAGGCCCGGGCCGATGTTCTCCACCTCGCCCATCACCCGGTCACCCTCGGCATACACGTAGAACTCGGTGACCTTGCTGCCGTTGTTGGAGATGGAGAAGGTGCTGGTGCCCGACTTGACGTCGGTGCGGCTCAGCGAGCACTCCGAGTCGGTCGCCTTGACCGCGACCGGGCCGGCCGTGTCACCCGGCGCAGCTGCCGGCGTCTCCTTGGCGCAACCTGTGAGACCGGCGAGCAGCAGTACTGCGCCGGTGGCGGTGGCCCGGCGGGCCGTGAAGGTGATCATGCGGGATAGCTCTCCTGGACGATTCCGGCGTTTCAAGCGGTTCGGGCGGTTCAGGGGTTCAAGCGGTTCGAGGGCGTCAGGCGGCTTCGGCTTTGGCCTCGGCGGGCACCTGCGACGGCGGCGTACTGCGCTTGACCGGGCGGAAGTAGAGCACCAGCACGGGGAAGAGGTAGACCAGCCAGGCGGTCGCCTCGATCACGGTCGGGGCCGGGCTGAAGTTGAAGATCCCCTTCAGCAGAACGCCGTACCAACTGTCCGGCGGGACCAGGTGGGAGATGTCGAAAGCGATCGTCTGCAGGCCGGGCAGGATGTTGGCCTCCTGCAGGTCGTGGAAGCCGTAGGCGAAGATGCCGGCGGCGACCAGGATCAGCAGCGCGCCGGTCCAGTTGAAGAAGACGCCGAGGTTGATCTTGACCGCGCCGCGGTAGATCGCGCAGCCGAGCAGAACCGACGCGGCCAGGCCGAGGATCACGCCGAGGAACGGTGTCGCCGTGGTCGCGCCGGCCGCCGAGGCGTAGACGATGAACGCGGTCTCGATGCCCTCGCGGAAGACGGCCAGGAAGGCCAGCAGGACGACGGCCCGGGAGCCCAGCTCGAGGGCGTTTCCCATCCGCTCGCGCAGCTCCTTCGCGATGGTGCGGGAGGCCTTGCGCATCCAGAAGATCATCCAGGTGACGAACCCGACCGCGATGATCGACATCACGCCGCCGATCGTCTCCTGGGCGGTGAACGACTTGGCCGTCAACGAGGTGATGAAGTGCAGCACGGCCCAGCCGGCGACCGCGACGGCGACCGCCGCGGCCACACCGGCCCAGACCAGCTTGAGTCGATCGCGATGCCCGGATTTCACCAGGAAGGTGGCCAGGATGCTGACAACCAGCGATGCCTCGAGCCCCTCACGGAGCCCGATGAGGAAGTTGGCGAGCATGACGGAACTCCAAAACACTTCGGATGTTAGGTACGGCTAACCTTCCGAAGGTTAACCTAAGAAGTCCCATTCGCCCACTGTGTCGTACGCCGCACCGTGGCTCGGCCCCTCGCCGAGCCGCGACGAGATCAGCTCGATACTTCCCGCGGTCCAGGCCGGCCCCTCGTACTCGTCGAAGATCCGCACCCACTTGACCACGTCCATCGGCTGCCGCAGCCGGGCCAGCGTCAGGTGCGGCGTGAACTTCCGCCCGTCCACGGTCACCCCGGCCTTGTTGGCCGCCGACCGGGTCGTCATCGCCAGGTGCGGCAGCGCCTCGGCCTCATCTCGTACGCCGGTCCAGAGCACCCGCGCGTCCGCCACGCTCGGGAAGGCCCCCGCTCCCCTCAACTGCAACTCGAACGGCTTCTGCCGCTTCGCAGCCGCCTCGAGCCGCTCCCCCAACTCATCGGTCTTCCACTCCGGCACGTCGCCCAGGAACGCCAGCGTGACGTGCCAGGTCTCGTCCGCCGCCCACCGGATGTCCTCATCCGGATGCGCCCGCCGCGGCTCCACGAACTCGCTGAGATGCTCCACAACCTCCACCGGCGGCACCACCGCCACAAACAATCGCATCCCCCAACCCTAGAACGGCGCGGCAACCACTTTCCGACCTTCTAGGACGAGCTGGCTCGGCCACCAGCTGGCGACGCCGGCCCGGTAACGGCTTCTTCGTCCGGTAGCGCCCAATTTTGCCGCCAGTGGTCGAAGAACCCGGCAGCCGACCCACTTCGCGACCCCGCGCGCCCCAGCCTTTTGGGGGTGCAGGGGGGCAGACTGAGGTATGGACGATGAGGGGCGGAATCTGCCGGCGCCGTGTGTGGTGGTGCTGGTCGGGCCCGGGGCGGCGGGGAAGTCGACCTGGGCGGCCGAGCGGTTCGCGGCTGAGCTCGTGGTCTCGAGTGATCGGCTCAGGGCACTCGTGGGCGCCGGCGAGGACGACCTCGCGGCCAGTGCGGACGCCTTCGCATTGCTGGAGGAGGTGGTCAAGCAGCGGATCCGGCGGAGGCTCACCACCGTGATCGACACGTTGGGGCTTGATCAGGACCGGCGGCGCAACTGGCTCGCTCTGGCGCGGGAACAGGGGATCCCCTGCGTGGCCGTCGCGTTCGACACCCCCGCGGCCGAGTGCCGGCGGCGGAACCGCGAGCGGGCCAAGCGGATCCCGGCCGACGTGCTCACCGCGCAGCTGAAGACCTGGGGCAGCGTCAAGAAAGAACTACCTGACGAGGGGTACGACGAGATCCTCGCGCCCCAGGCCGTCCGCGTCGTACCGGAGGCATTCGTGCAGGCGACGCAAGCGGCGCAGCGGCAGCAGGAAGCGCCGGCAAAGCTGCAGTTCGGCCTGCAGTTGAGCAGCTACACCCACAAGGCAGGCCGCAAGACCACAGCGGAGTGGATCAAGGAGCTCGCGACCAAAGCAGAAGCGGCCGGGTTCAGCAGCATCTACGTGATGGACCATTTCCGGCAGATCCCGCAGGTGGGCCGGGCTTGGGAGGACTTCCTCGAGAGCTGGACCACGCTCGCCTACCTGGCGGCGTGCACCGAGCGGGTGAAGCTGGGCACGCTCGTCACCGGCATCACCTATCGCAACGTCGCCCACCTCGGCAAGATCGCCGCGACTCTCGACGTGCTCAGCGGTGGCCGCGCGATCTGCGGACTCGGGCTCGCCTGGTTCGAGGCCGAGCACAAGGCGTACGGCTGGGATTTCCCGCCCGTCAACGACCGGTACGACCTGCTCGAAGACGCGTTGCAGTTGCTCCCGATCCTCTGGGGCCCGGGCAACAAGCCGTTCCGCGGCAAGGTTCTCGACGTACCGGACACGACCTGCTATCCGCGCCCACTACAGGACAAGCTGCCGATCCTCATCGGCGGCAGCGGCAACCGGACGCTCAGATTGGCAGCGAAGTACGGCGACGCCGCCAACGTCTTCGGTGATGTCACGCAGGTTCGTCGGCGAGCAGAACTCCTGAAAGGCTCGCAGGCCAGGCTGACTCACCTGTCGACAACGCTCGTCGGCAAGGACCACCAACAGGTCAACGAACTCGTCGAGCGACTCCGGCCGCGCAACCAGGACCCCGCGAAGTACGCCGCGTCCGTCAACGCCGGCACCATCACCGACCAGATCGGCAGGTTCCGCGAGCTTGCCGAAGCCGGCGTCGCCGAGGTGATGCTCAGCCTGCCCGACCTCGACGACGACCTCGCTCCGATCGACAAGATGGCCGACGTCATCGCCGCGTTCTAGCTGCCGAGCTTGAGGTTGAGCAACGCGTTCTCGATCAGCTCGGGCATCGCGGGGTGGATCCAGTACTGACCGCGGGCCATCGTGTGGGCGTCCAGGCCGAAGCTCATCGCCTGGATGACCGGCTGGATCACGGTCGACGCCTGCGGACCGATCACGTGACAACCCAGCAGTTGACCGGTGTCCGGGTCCGCGAGGATCTTGGCGAAGCCGGTGGTGTCCTCCATCGCCCAGCCGTAGGCGATGTCCGCGTACGCCTCGCGACCCACGACGTACGGGATGCCCTGCTCGACGGCCTCCTCCTCGGTCAGCCCGACGGACGCGACCTGCGGCGAACCGAAGACGGCGTGCGGCACGAACCTGTGGTCGGAGTCGATCCGGTCGTCCGGGTGCAGCAGGTTGTGCCGAATGACCCGGGCCTCGTGGTTGGCGACATGCTTGAGCTGGTACGGCGAGCAGAGGTCGCCGAGCGCGTAGATCCCCTCGACAGCGGTCTCCTGGAACTCGTCGACCACCACGCGACCGTCTTCCCCCAGCTCGATGCCGGTGGACCCGACGTTGAGAATGTCGGAGTTCGGCGTCCGCCCGACCGCGACCAGGAGCTCGTCCACGACGAGCTCAGCCGGGCCTGCCGGACTCAGCATCTCCAGCGTGATCGCGCCGTCCGGACGCCGTAGTACGCGGACTGTGTCGTGGTTCAAGCGGACGTCGTAGCGCTGCACGGCGAGCTCCGTGTAGCGGGTGGCGATCTCCTTGTCCTCGTGCCTGAGCATGAGGTCGGAGCGCGCGATCACCGTCACCTCGACGCCGAGGGACGTGAACACATGCGCGAACTCGGCCGCGACGAAGCCACTGCCGATGATGGCCAGCCGGCGAGGCAACTGCTCGAGCCGCATGACCGTCTCGGAGGTGTGAAAACCCGTCTCGACCAGCCCCGGGATGAACGGGACGATCGGCCGGCTCCCGGCCGCGAGGACGAAGCGATCGGCGGTCAGTACCTCGGTTTGCCCGTCATCGGTCCGCGTGACGGTCAGCTCGCGCTCGGCCGTGAACCGCCCGGTGCCGTCGTACAGCGTCACGTTCGCGTTGTTGGCATGGTGTCGCCTGTACTCCGAACCGCTCGCCGAGATCGGGTCGATCCGGCCGAAGATGCGGTCGCGGATCTCCGGCCAGTGCACGGCGGTGACCTTCTCGTCGATGCCGAACCGGGAACTCTCCGAGGGCACGGCGGCCAGGTCCGCGGTGTGCACGAACATCTTCGTCGGGATGCAGCCCACGTTCAGGCAGGTCCCGCCGAAGGTGCCGCGCTCGACGATCGCCACTTTCCAGTCGGCGAACTGCTTGGTCACGATCGTATTGCCGGAGCCGGTCCCGACGACCACCAAGTCGTAATGAGTCACACCCCATTGTGCGCGTGACCCGCAAGGAGCGTGCCCAGCGACCGGTCCTCGGGCGGCTAGGCGACCCGCGGTCCGGCGTTCACGACCCGGTGTCCGGCGTCCGCGACCACGGGCTCGGCGTCCGCGACCACGGGTCCGGCGGCGGTGGCGGTGGCGGTGGCGGTGGCGGTGGCGGTGGCGGTGGCGGTGGCGGTGGCGGTGGCGGTGGCGGTGACCAGGGGTCCGGCGTCGACGGCGGCCTTGTCAGCGAGGAGCTCGGTCTGCGGGAGGACCTCCAGCCGCGGCCTGGGCAGCAGCCGGGGGCGGATCGCCAGGCCGCGACGCCTGGTGAAGTAGACCGCCGAGGCGACCGTGCCGAGAACGGTGAGCCCGCCCCCCACGATCAGGGAGTACCGGGCGCCGAACGCCTGCCCGACCCAGCCGATGAACGGCGAGCCGATCGGGGTACCGCCCATCAGGACGGTCATGTAGAGCGCCATCACCCGCCCGCGCATGGTCGGCTCGATCCCGAGCTGCATGGTCGCGTTCGCCGCGGTCAGCATCGTCAGCGCGGTGAATCCGACCAGCGGGAGCACCAGGGCGAACGTCAGGTACGTCGGCATCAGCCCGCTGACGATGTCCATCAGCCCGAACGCGATGGCGGCACCGATCACCAGCCGCGCCCTGGTCCGAACCCGCCGAGCCGCGAGCAACGCACCGGCCAGCGAGCCGATCGCCAGGATCGAACCGAGAATGCCATACCCGCCGGCGCCCTTGTGGAACGCCTGGGTCGCCATCAGCGCGGACGTCATCTGGAAGTTCAGCCCGAAGGTGCCCGCGAAGAAGACCGCGACCAGCACCATCATCAGGTCGGGCCGACGCCACAGGTAGCGCATCCCGTCCCGGATCATGCCCTTGTCGCGGGCGGCGACCTTGGGCGAGAACAGCTCCTCGACCCGCATCAACCGCAGCGAGATGATCACGGCCGCATAGGTCAACCCGTTGATCATGATCACCGGGCCGGTGCCGATCCAGTGGATGAGCAGGCCGGCCAGGCCGGGGCCGATCAGCCGGGCGGCGTTGAACGACGCCGAGTTCAGCCCGACGGCGTTGGACAACTCGTCGCGGCCGACCATCTCGACCACGAACGCCTGCCGGGTCGGCGCGTCGAACGCAGTACCGACACCGAACAGCAGGGCCAGGGCATACACCTGCCAGGCCTGGACGACGCCGGTCACGGTGAGGGTGCCAAGCACCAGGGCCACCGAACCCATCGCCACCTGGGTGAGCGTCAGCACCTTGCGCTTGGGGAAGCGGTCGGCCACCAGCCCGGCGTACGGGCCGAGAAGGAGCGCTGGAAGGAACTGCAAACCGGTAACGATGCCCAACGCCGTGCCGGAGTGGGTCAGCTCCAGGACCAGCCAGTCCTGGGCCACCCGCTGCATCCAGGTGCCGACGTTCGAGATGATCGCGCCGGAGGCGTAAAGACGGAAGTTGCGGACATGGAAAGCCCGGAAGGTCGGGCTCATCTGGCCGCCAGTCGTTCGAGAACAGGTGCTGCCTTGCGCAGGATGTCGCGCTCCTCGGGGGTCAGTTGCTTGAGTTTGGTCTGCAGCCACTCGTCGCGGCGCCGGCGGTTCGCATGGATCAGGGTGAGCGCCGCCTCGGTCAGCTCGACCACGATCTGGCGCTTGTCGGTCTCGTGCGGGCGACGGACCACCAGGCCCGCCTCCTCCATGTTGGACACGATCCGCGTCATCGACGGCGGCTTCACCTGCTCGTGTGCGGCCAGCTCGCCGATGGTCATCGCTTCGTGCTTGCCGAGGGCACCGAGCACGCTGAGCTGGTTGGCGGTGAGATCGTGGCCCTCCACCCGCTGCCGGCGGATCTGCCGGGACAAGCGAAGCGTGGAAGACCTCAGAGCACTGGCCAGCCCGACGTCACTCTTCACCTGCTGGGTCACGACTGAGGGCATACCGTTAGTTTAGCTCATTACCTTTGCTAAAGAAAATGAGAGCGTGCCGTACGCCGGACCGCCCCCGGGTGGATCCGGGCATGGGGCGGTGGCGAGTGGTTACTACCAGCGAGGGACGCGCTGTGTCCACGGCCAGTGACCAGGTGAGGGCACTAGGGTTCTCGGCCATGGGAACACCTGCGGAGCTGGCCCGGTATGAGCAGCGTTTCCGGCGTGCGGGACTGCCGTTGTTCATCGAGGACTTCTCGCCGACCCACGACATCTTTGCCCGGGCGACACCGCTCCTCGGCCTGGTCTTCATCGCGGAGATGCTCGGCGCGACCTCGCTGAACTGGCCGCTCTGGGTGAACCTGCTCGCGGCACTGGCCGGGCTCGCCGTCCTGATCGGCGGCTTCGGCCTGCTGAACGGGTTCCGCGGCCGTCGCTTCTGGTCCTTCCCGACCCGCTTCGGCATCCCCGAACTGGCGGCGTTCGTGTTGCTGCCGGCCCTGCTGCCGTTGGTGTCGGAATTCCAGCTCCGCCAATTCTTCGGAGTGGCCGCCGGCAACCTCGTCCTGCTCGGACTGGTGTACGTCGTGGTCGGCTACGGGCTGATCGGTACGACGCTGTGGGGGGTCCATCGTCTCGGCGCCGAACTGGCGAGCTCAGTCGCCAGCCTGGTCCGGGCGCTACCGCTGCTGCTGGTGTTCTCGCTGGTGCTGTTCGTCAACGCCGACATGTGGCAGGTCTTCGCCGCGATGCCGGTCGAGTTCATCGTCTTCTCGGCCG
The DNA here is from genome assembly GCF_039529635.1 of Kribbella alba. NCBI lineage: Bacteria > Bacillati > Actinomycetota > Actinomycetes > Propionibacteriales > Kribbellaceae > Kribbella > Kribbella alba. The sequence continues at coordinate 671,056 of NZ_BAAANE010000004.1, forward strand.
TCGCCTTCGCCTTGCTGAGCGGCCTGTTCCTGGTCATCCGGCTGCCGAACGAACTGGCCCGGATCGAGCGCGATGCCGGCTCCGGTCCCCCGCTGCGCGGGATCCAGCGGCTCAACCTCAGCATCAGCCTGGTGATCCGCCAGTGGATGCAGGTGTTCGTGGTGTCGACCGGTGTCGGCCTCTTCTTCGTTGCCTTCGGCATGCTCTCGATCAGCCGGCACGTCTACCGGCAGTGGGGTATCGACCCGGGCTCCTGGTCGCACGGCTTCACGTTGATGAACCACCCGATGGTGATCAGCGCCGCCCTGCTGAAGGTCGCCCTCGGGATCGCGAACTTCACCGGCCTGTACTACTCGATCTCGCTGCTGACGGACGCGACCTACCGGACCGAGTTCCTCGACAACCTCACCACCGAGCTCCGCGACCTCTTCACCGCCCGCACCGAGTATCTCGACCTCCGCAGCAGGCTCCTCGCCTAGGACCTCGTCGCGATCAGGTGAGCCAGTCGCCGAGCGGGCCGATCGCGAAGTACACGACGAAGAGGGCCGAGACGACCCACATCAGCGGGTGGACCTCGCGGGCCTTGCCGCGAACGAGCTTGAGCAGCACGTAGGAGACGAACCCCGCGCCGATGCCGGCGGAGATCGAATACGTGAACGGCATCAGGATGATGGTCAGGAAGGCCGGGATCGCCACCTCGAGATCGTCGAAGTCGATGCCCTTCACCTGGGTCATCATCAGGAACCCGACCAGCACCAGCGCCGGCGTGGCGGCCTCGTACGGAACGAGGGTGACCAGCGGCGCGACCACCATCGAGATCAGGAAGCAGATCCCGGTCACCACGCTGGCCAGACCGGTCCTGGCGCCCTCACCGACACCCGACGCGGACTCGATGTACGACGTGTTGCTGGAGACCGAGGCGGCTCCACCGGCTGCGGCCGCGACGCTGTCCACGATCAGGATGCGCTGCGCGTTCGGCGGGTTGCCGTCCTCGTCCAGCAGGCCCGCCTCCGCGCCGATCGCGGTCATGGTGCCCATCGTGTCGAAGAAGTCCGCCAGCATCAGGGTGAAGATCAGCAGGATCGCCGAGATCACGCCGACCTTCTCGAAGGAGCCGAACAGGTTGAACTCGCCGACCGTGTCCAGGTTGGGCTTGGTGAACCAGTCGCTCGGCAGCTTGGGCACGCTCAGGCCCCAGCCACCGGGGTTGTCCGCGGTCCGGGCGCCGATGTTGAAGATCGCCTCGAGCACGATCGCCAGCACGGTGGCCGACAGGATGCCGATCAGGATCGCGCCCTTCACCTTGCGCGCGTACAGCGTGATGATCAGCATCAGGCCGACCACGAAGACGAGCACGGGCCAGCCGCGAAGGTTGCCTCCGACACCTAGCTCGACGGGCGGACCACCCGCCGCGGCCGGACGGCGGACGAATCCCGCGTCGACCACGCCGATGAAGGCGATGAACAGGCCGATGCCGACGCTGATCGCCACCTTGAGTTGCAGTGGCACCGCCTCGAAGACAGCCCTCCGGAACCCGGTCAGCACCAGGATCAGGATGATGATGCCCTCGATCACGACCAGGCCCATCGCATCGGCCCAGGTCATCTTCGTGGCGATCGAGAACGCGATGAACGCGTTCAGGCCGAGACCGGCGGCCAGCGCGAGCGGGAAGTTCGCGACCACGCCCATCAGGATGGTGACCACCCCGGCGACCAGCGCCGTGGCCACCGCGATCTTGGCGATCGCGGCCACCGGGTCGGTGCCGCCCCCGACGTACTGTCCGGTGCCGTCCTTGACGGTGCCGATGATCAGCGGGTTCAGCACCACGATGTAGGCCATCGTGAAGAACGTGACCAGTCCGCCGCGCACCTCGCGGCCGAGCGTGGAGCCACGCTCGCTGATCTTGAAGAACGAATCGAGGAAGCTGGACCGGGAGCGGGCAGTGTCAGCCTGTGGCGAGCTCATGAGCGAATGGTGCCAGGTCCGGCCGACAGGTTGCGAGTGGTTCGGAAAAGCCGTGTCGCACGGGGTCTAAGGTGGGCACGTGGCAGAGCAGAACGAGACGCCCGTCTCGAAGAAGCGGACCGACCCGACCAGTCAGCTGGCGCGCGGTGAACTCGTGCACGCCGACGTCAAGCCGTTGGACCTGTCCGGGATCCCCACCGTGATCGTCGGGATCGTCGCCTGGGCCGTCGCGTTCGTGGTGGTGCTGATCTTCCGCGACGACCTGAAGAAGGACGGCAGGGAGTGGTGGCTGTGGGTCACCGTGGCCGGCTTCGGGCTGGGCTGGATCGGTCTGGCCTACTGCCGGCGCCGCTGGGCCGCCATCCAGGCCGGCCACCGGCCGGAGACCGGGGACTGAGGGCCCGGCGCCCGGGCCCGTGCTGGTAGGACCTCAGTTGTGGTGGTCGGCCTCTGACGCGGCCTCTTCGGCGACTTCTTCGACCTCGTCGTCGGACGACGGCTCGGCAGCAGCCTCGACCTCGGCCTGGACCGCGTCCGCCTCCTCGACGACGTCCACCTCGTTCTTGGCCGTGGCGCCTTCCTGTACTGCGTCGTCGGCTTCGCGTGCGGCGTTGCTCATCGCCAGCTCGTCGTACCCCGTGGTGTCGAAGGCGTGCTCGGTCGACGGGTGATCCGGTGCGTCGATGACCACGTCCGAGTGGGCTCCGCAGCCGTAGTCGTACGCCACGATCCGCCCGTCACCCGGCGCCATCTCGTTCGCACAGGCGCCGAAGGCCTGACCGAGGCTGTCCTTGAGGCGGATCCAGTAGCCGCACGAGTGGCACTTGTACGGAACCGCCTGCGCGATCGGGGATTCCGGGCCGAAGTCCCCGGCGTACCAGCGATCCGCTGCGAGCTCCCGCCCGTACTGCGAGAGCACGCGCTCGCGGCCGAGGCCGAGCTCCTCGACGACCTCGAGCACGTCCTCCGGCGCACCGGTGTCGGTGAATCCGGGCTCCAGCCGCGGGTCGTCCGGCAGAGTCGGGAACAGGTCACCCGGACGGAGATCGCCGGGCTGGACGCGCTCCGACCACGGCACCCACTCCGGCGCGACGATCGCCTCGTCGCCCGGCAGCATCACGACCTCGTTGACGGTGATGTTCTTGGCGCGCGCTGCACGCGTCACCGTCACGGCCCAGCGCCAACCCCGGTAGCCAGGGTGGCTCGAGGCGAAGTAGTGCGTGACGAGCCGCTCACCCTCGACCTGACAACCGAGGTACTCCCCGACCTGCGCGGCGCCTGCCTCGGCGATCGCGGCCTCGCGGGCAGGCTCGACCGACGCGACGCAGATGGCGTCGGACTTGGCACGGACCGGTTCCGGAGTCTTGACGGGAGTCACAATCGGTCATTCTCGCACGCATCCCGGCCAGACCCGAACCGCACCGGCGCGGAGCCCGAGTCGCGCCGCGCCTGCGCGCTGTCCCCGGCACAGGGCAGGATGGGGTTATGGAAAGTCCTGGTCCCACGGATCCCCGGGAACACCGGCGTCCAGGCACGCGCCCCGGCCGGAGCACGCCGCCCCCAAGTTCGCGCAACTCACGAACCGGCGGTCCTTCGGGGGCCGGGCCCGGCGGGGACGACAAGGGCGCAGGTGAGCGGCTCGGCAGTGCGGGTGAGCGGCTCGGGAATGCGGGTGAGCGGCTCGGGAGTGCGACCAAGAAGTTGGGCAGCGCCGGCAAGAAGTTCGGGCGTGCGTCGAAGGTCGGGGCCACCGGGTTCGCGGCAGCCTCGGTCAAGACCGCCAACGTCACCGGCCGTGTGGGCAGGGCCACCGGTCGCCGCATCCGCGGTCTGACCGGTGCACAGGGTGCGAACGAGTCCGGCCTGTCCCGACTGATCGAGCTCGGCGCGGTCAACGCAGCCGGCGACACTGCCTTCGCGGTTTCCCTGGCAGGCACGGTCTTCTTCGCCGTACCGAGCTCACAGGCACGCGATCGGGTCGCGCTGTTCCTGTTGCTGACGATGGCGCCGTTCGCGTTGATGGCCCCGCTGATCGGGCCGATCCTGGACCGGTTCCGGCACGGCCGCCGCTGGGCGATCGGGGCCACGCTCGGCCTGCGCGGCTTCCTCGTCTGGAGTCTCGCCGCTTCCATCTCGGACAGTTCCACCTGGCTCTATCCCGCGGCACTCGGCTGCTTGGTCGCGTCGAAGGCCTACGGCGTCACGCGCGCATCCGCGGTGCCAAGGCTGTTGCCGAAGGACGTCACCCTGGTGACGGCCAACTCGCGCATCTCGCTGGCGGGCCTGGCCGGCGCCACCATCGGCGCCGGAATCGCAGGCGCGTTCGCCGCGATCGGCCCGCAATGGTCGCTGCGCTGGGCCGCACTCGTCTACACCGTCGGCCTGGTCCTCGCGATCCGCCTGCCGAGCCGCGTCGACTCCCCCGCGGGCGAGGAGATGACCGGCGCCGCGGGCCGGGACGCCCGGCGCCGGGCGATCACCGCGGCGGTCTCTCGAGGGATCCGGTGCAACCTGGGGCTGCGGTTCGTGTCGGGCTTCCTGACCATGTACCTCGCGTTCCTGCTCCGGGACCGGCCGATCAGCGGACTGAACGGCGCCTTCGCCGCAGGTGCCGTGATCGCCGCCGCCGGAATCGGCAACAGCCTGGGCACCCTCACGGGATCGTTGCTCAAGGCAAGAAAACCCGAGGCCGTCGTGCTCGTCGTACTGCTCGCGGACGCGATCGTGGCGGTCTGCGTGGCGGTGCTCTACGGCTTCCCGATGCTGATCGTGCTCGGCCTGGTCGCCGGACTGTGCAGTTCACTGGGCAAGCTGTCGCTCGACGCGATGATTCAGCGAGACGTCCCGGAGACCGTCCGTACCTCGGTGTTCGCCCGCTCCGAAACCGTGCTCCAACTCGCCTGGGTGATCGGTGGCGGCTGCGGCATCCTCCTTCCCCTGATCCCGCGCCTCGGCTTCGGCTTCCTCGCCGCGGTTCTGGTGATCGTCGTGGTCCTGGTCATCCGCCACAAGCCCTCCACCCCCGCGCCCCCAACCCGCACCCACGGCGGACCGCTCCGGCCCGGTGGACCGGGTGGCCTCGGTAGCCCTGGCGGTCCTCCCGACTCGCGTGGACCGAGCGGCTCACCGGAAAACCACGAGACCCGCCCGGTCTCGACGGTCCACGACCCCGAAGCAACCACCCGCACCATCCTGACCAGCCCCGACGACCCGACCCGCCCAGAACGCCGCCCCACACACGGCGGCAGCAACTCAGCAGACCCGCGAAGCGGTGGCCCAGCTCGCCACGACGAACCCACGGTGGAGCTCCGCTTCGACCCGTTCGCCGACGACTCCGACCGGTCTCGACAGGGCGCGGAGGAGCGACAGGACAAGGCGCCGGGTGCGGCCGTCGGCCGATGGTGGAGTGGTCAGCCGGACGATGACGAGACGGTCGAGGACGAAGCGCCCTGGGCAGCCGAGCCGACCCTGGAACGCGAGCCTGGACCCTCCCGGCGACGGCGGTCGGGCCCCGACACCGGCACAGGCCGCCGGCCACCACGCTGATCACCCGAGCACTCAGCTGATCGACATCTGCTTGCCTTCAGCAACAACCTCCTGATCCGTGCCGGCTTCATCCTTGGGCGATGCCGAGGTGGCCCTGCCGCGGAGGATCAGGGTGACGGTCACTGCGGTCATGCCGAGCATCAAGGCGCCTACTACGGCGACCACGTTCATGCTGTGGCTGAAGGAGGTGCGGGCTCCCGCTAGTAGGAGGTCGCCTAGCTGGGAAGGGAGTTGGGCGGCGACTGCACTGGCTGCTGGTAGACCCTCGTGAGCGGCTGAAGCGATGCTGGCGGGAAGACCAGACGGCAGGTGCGTGTCGAGGTCGCTCCGGTAGGCCGCAGTACCGATGCTGCCGAGTACTGCGATGCCAAGCGCGCCGCCGAACTCGCTGCAGGTTTCCATCAGCGCGGACGCCGATCCAGCGCGCTCCGGTACCACCGCTCCGACAACAGCCTCTGTCACCAGTGACATCACCATCACCAGGCCGGCGGCGAGCAGGCCCGAACCGGCCAGCAGCCAGACGAGCGCCGAGTCCGCGTGCACCTGGGTCAGTACGCCGAATCCGCCCGCCGCGACGACGAACCCGGCACCCAGCACGTAAGCCCGGTCGATCTTCTGGGCGAGCGCCGCACCGAGAGGTGCAGCGCCGCCAACCACGACCGACGGGACGAGCGCCCACAGCGCCGCCTTCAGCGGGCTCATGCCGAGCACCAGCTGCAGGTACTGCGTCATGAATACGGCGTTGCCGAGCAGCGCGAGTGTCCCGATGGTGTTAGCGGCAAGGGCACCGCTGAAGGCGCGGTTGCGAAACATCGCCAGCTCGATCATCGGGTGCGCCGCCGTCCGCTGCCGCCGGATGAACATCACTCCGAAGACCAGACCGACCACGATGCTGACCACGGGCATCGCCTCGAGCCCGTGTGCTGCGAGTTCCTTGATCCCCCAGATCACCGGCAGCACCGCTGCCAGGGACAGCACCGAACTGATGAGGTCGAAGCGGCCTTTGGCAGCAGTCTTGAACTCGGGCAGCAGGACTGGCGCGAGCACCAGCAGCAGCACCATCGCCGGGGTGTTGATCAGGAACACCGAGCCCCACCAGAAATGCTCCAGCAGGAAGCCGCCGAGCACCGGACCGAGCGAGATCCCGCCCAGCATGACCGCGCTCCAGAACGCGATCGCCTTACTCCGCTGACCGGCGTCGTGGAACATGTTCCGGATCAGCGCCAGCGTCGACGGCATCAGGGTGGCGCCGCCGATCCCGAGCACCGCGCGGGCGGCGATCAGCTGCTCCGGGTTCTGCGCGTACGCCGCGGCGACCGAGGCGACGCCGAACGCCACGGCGCCGACGATCAACAGCCGCCGCCGGCCGATCCGGTCACCGAGCGAGCCCATCGTGATCAGCAGCCCGGCGAGCACGAACCCATAGATGTCGAAGATCCACAGCTGCTCGGTCGCCGACACCCCGAGGTCTTCGCTGATGAACGGGACCGCGAAGTACAGCACCGACACGTCCATCGAGACCAGCAGCAACGGCAGCGCCAGCACGCCGAGCGCGATCCATTCCTTCCGTCCGGCCTTCTGACCGACCGGCTCCGGTGTGCTCATGACGCCCTCCAGCTGATCTGTGTATGACGCACACTGTGTGCGCGATACGCAGACCGTAGCAGGCATTTGTCTGCGACGTAAACAGATAGACTTGGGGAAATTATCCGGAGCCAGCCGGACGCGTCAGGAGGCACGACGATGAGTCAGACGGCGGACGAACTGCCGCGGGTGTTGCAACTGCTCTGGGGACTCGAGGGGCCGGCACGGCCGGGGCCGAAGCCGACGCTGCAGATCACCGACATCGGCAGGGCCGCGGTCAGGCTCGCCGACGCGGCCGGCCTCGGCGCGGTCTCGATGAACAAGGTGGCGGCCGAGCTCGGCTTCACCACGATGTCCCTCTACCGGTACGTCGACTCCAAGGACGACCTGTACGTCGTGATGGTGGAGGAGGCCTTCGGGACGCCGGACCCCGTTGACCCGAAGGCGGACTGGCGAGCCAGGATCACCCAGTGGGCGGTGATGGTGCGGGACGCGATCCACCGGCACCCGTGGATCCTGCAGGTACCGGTGTTCGAGCCGCCGCTGTCCCCCAAGCAACTGCTTTGGATGGAGGAAGGGTTGCGTGCGTTCGAGGGGACGCCGCTGACCAACCCGGACCGGCTCTCATCCATCGTGCTGGTGAATATCTACGTCCGCGGCGTCACCCAGCTGACCGCGAACCTGTTCGTGAACCAGGCCGACAAGACCGAGAAGGAGGCCGACCAGCTCTATGCCCAGCGGCTGATGATGCTGGCGACTCCGGAGAGGTTCCCGGCCATCGCCGCGACCTTCGAGGACGGCACCTTCGACGACGGCAGCGACTTCGACGACGACGAGTTCGAGTTCGGCCTCACCACCGTGCTCGACGGCATCGAGGCCCTGATCACCCGCCGCGCCGCCGGCACCCGACGCTAACCCCCGCCCGGTCCAGCCGGGGGCCGCCGAGCTACGGCGGCTTACCCAGCTTCGACCAGGGAACCCGCCTCAAGCCGGGAGACCCGGTCTGGTGGTCAGACGTCGAGTTTGTCCGCGACGCCGCGGAGAACCGTGGCCACGCTGCGGGCGGTCTTGGGGTCGGGGTGGCGGCCGCGGCCGTAGCCCTCGCCGACGCTGTCGAGGAGCTTGATCAGGTCCTCGATCACCAGCTGCATCTCCTCCGGCTTCGGCCGCATCGCCTTCGCCACCGACGGCGGCGGGTCGATCAGCCGGACCTGCAGAGCCTGTTCACCCTTGCGGCCCTCGACGACGCCGAACTCGACTTTCTGGCCCGGCTTGAGGCTGGTCACTCCCGCCGGCAGGGCCTCCGCCCGGACGTAGACGTCCCCGCCCTCCTCCTTGCTGAGGAAGCCGAAACCCTTCTCGGAGTCATACCACTTGACCTTGCCAACAGGCACGGGAACCTCTTCGATGTCAATCGTCGGAACAGGACGGAAAGGCTGTCCGGACGGGCTGCCCGGGCCGGCTACCCAGCGTACGTGAACCGAGCCAGCGGCGCCTCAGTGAATCTGCGGGCCGTGCCGATCATCGGGCCCGATCGCACGCCTGAATCAGCGGAAGCGCTCGGGGTCTGGGAGGCGCTCGTTCATCGAGCCGGAACGGAAGCCCCGCGCGTCGACGGCCGCGGCCGTGAAACCCTCGGCGCGCACCAGTTCCACCAATGCCGCGGTGTCGACTGTGCCGAGCAGGCCGGCGTCGATCTCGATGCTGGCCGACTCGCCGAGATCCCGCACCCGGACGTTCTGTACGCCGTACTGCGTGAGGTGGTTCCGGACCGCCTGCTCGGCGCGGTCGACCCGGGCGAGCAGGTTCGGCGTGATCCTGATGCCGTAGGCGATCCGGCTGGACAGGCACGCGGCGGCCGGCTTGTCCGAGGTCTCCAGGCCCCAGCTGCGGGAGGTCTCGCGGATCTGCGCCTTCGTCAGCCGGGCATCGCGCAGCGGCGTGATCGCGCCACGCTCGAAGGCGGCCCTGATGCCCGGCCGGAAGCCGGCGATCGCGTCATCCGCGTTCGTCCCGGTGGCGATCGCATCGATCCCGAACTCGTCCGCGATCGGCTGCAGCGTCTCGACGAGCTCGGCCTTGCAGAAGTAGCACCGGTCGCCCGCGTTGGCCTGGTATCCCTCGCGGTCCATCTCGTGCGTGTGCGGAGTGACGTGCCGTACGCCGAGGCTGTCGGCGAACCGTGCGGCGGGCTCCAGCTCGGCGACGGGAAGGCTCGGGCTGACGGCAGTCGCCGCAACGACGTTCGCCGGGCCGATCGCCCGTGCCGCAGCAGCCAGCAGGAAGGCCGAGTCGGCGCCGCCGCTGAAGGCGACCACCATGCTCTTGTAGCCGGCCAGCCGCTCCATCAACGCCTCCAGCCGCTGCTCGAGCACGTACTCGTCGAGCCAGGCGGGGAACTCAGTCAGGTCATTCAGTACGACGTCGGCGCCATAGGCGCGCAGCTCGTCCGCCGAGAACGGGCCGGTCGCGACGCTGACGGCGACGGCACCGGCAGCGCGGGCGCCGTCGATATCCGCGGTGTGGTCGCCGACATAGATGGTCGCCTTGTGCTCCCGCAGCGCGATGCCCTTGTCGGCACCGTGCAGATCACCGACCGGCTCGTCGACATCCAGGCCGAGGTGGTCCAGGTGGTGCTTCACGCTCGGGGCGTACTTGGCCGACACGACCACCGTGCGTCCACGCAGTGCCCGGATCGCGGCCAGCGACTCGGCGACGCCCGGCAGGGGCAGGCTGCCCGTGATCGCGTAGTTCGGGTAGTGCTCGCGGTATCGCACGACCATCGCGTCGATCTGCTCCGGCGGGAACCAGTTCGCCATCTCCCAGTCGAGCGGCGGGCCGAGGCGGCTGACCACCAGGTCGGTGTCGATCGGTACGCCGGTCTCGGCCGCGAGCAGGTCCCAGACAGCCTGGATCCCCGGCCGCGAGTCGATCAGCGTCATGTCCAGGTCGAAGCCGACGACAAGCTCCGGCACGTCGGTACTCAACGGACCGGCACTGGCGGAACTGGGCTGGATCTCGGCGGTTGACACGTCCCCAACCCTACTTGTTCCTGCTCCGGCAGCTTCCGGCCCGTCGTGGTGCTGAGACCGCCAGGGCCCCGGTCTCGAATCCCGGACAGGCCCCTAAGTCTAGTAATTCAGTAGGAATATAGACATTGACCGGATCGCCAGCCCCGAGGGAGTCAGACCATGACCACACAACTCGAAGCACCTACGACCACCGTCACCAAGGTGGGCGCGGCAATCGGCGCCGTCGTCGGGAACGTCCGGCTGGGCGGCGACCTCGACCCAGGCACCGTCGCCGCCATCCGCCAGGCGCTGCTGACCCACAAGGTGATCTTCTTCCGCGGCCAGGAGCACCTCGACGACGCCGGCCAGCTCGCCTTCGCGAAGCTGCTGGGGACGCCGACGCTCGCGCACCCGACCTCGAAGAGCCTCGAGAGCAGCGAGCACGTGCTGCCGATCGACTCCGACTACGGCAAGGCGAACAGCTGGCACACCGACGTCACCTTCGTCGACCGGATCCCCGCGATCAGCCTGCTCCGCGCTGTCACCCTGCCCTCGTACGGCGGGTCCACCAGCTGGGCGAACACCGTTACGGCGTACGCGAACCTGCCTGTTCCGCTGCAAGCGCTGGTGGATCGCCTGTGGGCCGTGCACAGCAACGTTTACGACTACGCGGGCCGGGTCGACGAGACCCGGATCGGCGGCGTGGACGTCAAGGTGCAGACGCACCGCGAGCAGTTCATCTCGCAGCTGTTCGAAACCGAGCACCCAGTGGTGCGGGTGCACCCGGAGACCGGGGAGCGGGCATTGGTGCTCGGCCACTTCGTCCGGCGGTTCGTGGGGTTGAGCTCGGCCGAATCGACCCAGCTCTTCCAGTTGCTGCAGAACCGCGTGACCAATCTGGACAACACCGTCCGCTGGCAGTGGCAGCCCGGTGACCTGGCGATCTGGGACAACCGAGCGACACAGCACTACGGGGTCGCCGACTACGACGACCAGCCGCGCCGCTTGCACCGCATCACCCTGGCCGGTGACGTCCCGGTGAGCCTGGACGGCGTCCGCAGTACGGCGCGCACTGGCGACGCCACGCACTACTCCGCAGTCTGAGCCGAATTGACATTTCAGGTCCAGATGTCCCGACTCTTGACATCTGGACCTGAAATGTAAATCCTCTCCTGCATGGACTCCTTCATCGAGCGGACCAAGCGGAGGTTGCGGGACGAACTGCTCGATGCGGCGTACGACGCGATCGTGGCCGGTGGGTACGACGGCCTCCGGATGGCCGAGGTGGGTCGCCGCACGGGGGTGTCGCGGCAGACCGTCTACAACGAGTTCGGCGACAAGTGGGGTGTGCTGCAGGCGGTCGCCGCGCGGGAGACCGAGCGATTCCTGCTCGACGTGAACAGCGCGCTGGCCGAGCACACCGACCCGATCGACGGCCTCCGCGCCGCGGTGGAACGCGCCCTCACTCTGGCGTCCGACAACCCACTGGTGAAGGCGGCCCTCGGTGCGCCTGGCTCGGACCAGGCCAGCCAACTCCTGACCACCCGCGGCCAGCAAGTGCTCGAGCTGAGCCACCAGCGCCTGGACGAACACGTCCGCGAGCACTGGCCGGAGGTGCCGGCCGAGGACGCGACCACCTGTATGGACGTCGCGCTGCGCGTAGTACTGAGCCACATCGTCAACCCCGGTGCGGCTCCGGCCGTCGTCGCTGATCAGGTCGCCCGGGTGCTAGGTCCCTTTCTCAACACAGTTGACAACAGTCTCAGCAGCAGGAGGCAGTGATGACGAATCCACTTCACCGGCAGGGTTTCAGCTCGCTCCAGGCGGGCGGGCTCAACTGGGACGCGCTGCCGCTGCGCCTGTTCGACAAGGGCAACAGCAAGTTCTGGAACCCGCGCGACATCGACTTCAGCCAGGACGCGAAGGATTGGCAGGACTTCACCGACAACGAGCGCGACAACGCGCTGATGCTGTGTGCTCAGTTCATCGCCGGCGAGGAGGCTGTCACCGAGGACATCCAGCCTTTCCTGCAGGCGATGGCCACGGAAGGCCGGCTCGGCGACGAGCTGTACCTGACCCAGTTCTGCTTCGAAGAGGCCAAGCACACCGCGGTCTTCCGGATGTGGCTGGACGCCGTCGGCGTCACCGAGGACCTGCACCGGTATGTCGAGAACAACCCCGGCTACCGCGCGATCTTCTACGAGGCCCTGCCGGTGGCGCTCAAGTCGCTCGCGGACGACCCTTCTCCCGCCAACCAGGTGCGGGCTTCGGTGACCTACAACCACGTAGTAGAAGGCACTCTGGCTCTCACCGGCTATCACTCGTGGAACCTGCTCTGTGCGGGCCGCGGCGTACTGCCCGGCATGCAGGAGCTCATCCGCCGCATCGGTGACGACGAACGCCGCCACATGGCGTGGGGCACGTTCACCTGTCGCCGCCATATAGCCGCGGACGGGTCCAACTGGAAGGTCGTCACCGACACGATGGAGGAACTGCTCCCGCACGCGCTCACCCAGATCCAGTGGGCACTCGACAACATGCCGGAGATCCCGCCGGAGATCGACCCGACCGCACTGATGACGTACGCCGGCGACCGGGCCACCCGCCGCCTGGGCGCGATCGAATCAGCCCTCGGAGCCGACGTGACCGGGATCGACCTCGACTACTCCCCCGAGAGGCTCGAAGAAGTCTTCGGCGACGAAGACTCCGCCGCCCTCGCCGCCGTCCGCTAGCCCGCGGCGGTTTCCGGCGCCAGGTCCCCCGCTTGAGGCGTACCGACCGACAGGAAGATGTCGCTGTTCCGCTTGCCCAACCCCGCCCGATACGCGTGGGTGCCGCGGCGGACTGCGACATCTTCCTGTTCGTCCGTACGCCCATAGCCCGACCGAGGGCTTACCTCGTCTGGCCATCGTGCGTCCCTTCCCCGCTGATCACTTCAGAGCTCAGGGGCCCCACCAGTCCGCGGACGTGGTAACCCACGCGAAACGTGGAAGGCCGATTCGGAAACGTGAGTTTGTTCCGGAGGCAATCGTGCGGCAATCGGGCGGCTCTTCACTGGATGACATCCAGGCAGCACCGATTTCCCGGGAGACGAGATGCCCCAGCTCACCATTTCCGACGGCGCGCACTATCCCGTCGTCGTGGTCGGTGGCGGCCAGGCCGGACTGGCGACCAGCTGGCAACTGACCGCGCGCGGTCTGGATCACGTTGTCCTGGAGGCGCATCGGGTCGGCAGCGAGTGGCGCAACCGTAGATGGGACTCGTTCTGCCTGGTGACGCCGAACTGGCAGTGCCGGCTCCCGGGCTTCCCGTACGACGGGGCCGATCCCGACGGGTTCATGGTCCGGGACGAGATCGTCGCCTACCTCGAGAACTACGCGAGCTCGTACGACGTACCGCTGGTCGAGGGGGTTCGCGCGACCGGGCTCGAGGAGTGTGCCCAGGGATACCGGGTCAGCACCGACCACGGAGTACTGACGGCCGATCAGGTGGTGCTGGCGACTGGTCCCTACCAGCGGCCGCGGGTCCCGCGGATGGCCGAGCGACTTCCGTCCACGCTGACGCAGTTGCACTCCTCGCAGTACCGCAATCCTGAGCAGTTGCCCGCGGGTCACGTGCTGGTGGTCGGCACCGGGCAATCGGGCTCCCAGATCGCCGAGGATCTGCACCTGGCCGGCCGCAAGGTTCACCTGGTGACGGGGAGCGCGCCGCGGGTGGCGAGGTTCTACCGTGGCAAGGACGTGGTGGCGTGGCTGGACGAGATGGGCTACTACGCCAAGGGAATCGACGAGTTCGACGACGTCGACTCGGTGCGGTTCCGGGTCAACCACTACGTCACCGGACGTGACGGTGGCCGCGACATCGACCTGCGCAAGTTCGCCACCGAGGGCATGCGCCTCTACGGCCGGCTGATCGACATCGCCGGTGAGCGGCTGCGGTTCGCCCCGAACCTGCGAGCCAACCTCGACCACGCCGACGCTGTCTGCGAAGGCATCAAGGACTCGATCGACGCCTACATCGACCTGCTCGGCATCGAGGCACCCGAACAGGCCCGCTATCGACCGGTCTGGGAGCCGGAGATCGAGGAGGAGAGCCTCACGCTGGACGGGATCACCTCGGTCGTGTGGAGCACCGGCTTCCGCCGCGACGACTCGTGGATCCGCGTGCCGGTCTTCGACGGCCGCGGCTATCCCACCCATCATCGCGGCGTGACCGCGCGGCCAGGGCTGTACTTCATCGGCCTGCCCTGGCAGCACACCTGGGGATCCGGCCGGTTCGGCGGTGTGGCGGACGACGCGGCGTACCTGGCGGACCAGATCGCGGCCCGTCGGATGCAGACCGGCGTGCGCTGGATCGCAGGCCTGCCCCGAGCCACCAAGACCGTTGCGTAAGGCAATCGATATGTCGACACAGCTCTGTGACGCGCACCGCCATCTCGGCGTGCTGCCCGCCTACCCCTTCTACGGCGGCCCGGCCGTCAACCCCGACATCACCGCGCGGGCCACCATCGACGACCTGATCAGGGATCTCGATGCCGAGGGCACCGACCGGGCACTGGTGATCCCGAACTACGGCGTGCCGGATGTCGCCGTCTCGTTCGCCTTCAACGACCTGGTGGTCGAGGCGGCGGCGCGGGACGACCGGATCCGGGCCGGACTCTGGGTCTCACCGCGCCCCCAGGACGCCGTGCCGACCGCGAAGGCGCTGAACCTCGCCGGCGAGGAAGGCGTCCGGGTGCTCAAGCTGAGCTTCCTGCTGGGCGGTCATCCCACCGACGAGGCGGTCAAGCCGCAGCTCGACGAGATCTTCGCGACGGCCGCCGAGCACAACCTCGTCGTCCACGTCCACACCTCACCCGGCGCGGCCTCGGACATCGACCACATCGGTCACCTGGTCGAGACTTACGCCGACCAGGTCCCGCTGCACCTCGTCCACTTCGGTGGCGGGATGAGCGGCCACATCAAGCTGATCGGTTCGCGGTTCTTCGACTGGATCGAGGCCGGCAAACGCGTCTACACCGATCTGTCCTGGGCGATCGGCTTCGCCCCGGCCTGGCTGGCGGCGGAGATCGAGCGCCGCGGTATCGGCCACGACCGGGTGCTGTTCGCCAGCGACCAGCCCTGGGGCGACCACGCCGGCGAGCTGGCCCGGCTGCAAGCCGCGATGGGAGACGGCGAGCTCGGCGAGCTGGTCTTCCACCGCACCTTCGAACACCTCTACGACTGACCCACCACGCACCCCACACCCCAACCAAGGAGTACAGAAATGCCCGAACTGGCCGAACTGACCGAGCTCGAGACCAAGAGCCTCGGGGAGATCCCGCACCCGTCGCTGCCGCAGGGGTCCAGCATCTACGGCGGCACCAAGGTGTTCCCGGACTACACCGCCGAGGACGGCGAGACCTACTTCACCCTGGTGCACGGCATCGCGCACGAGTCCTCGGTCAGCTTCGTCGCGATCCTGCAGGCGACCCGCGCACAGCGCAAGGGCTTCGAGTCGGCGATCTACTTCTACGGTCCCGGCTCGCTGAACTGCCTGGCCACCCGCGGCTTCCCGACCACCGGGAACTCGGCGTTCCCGGGCGAGCACAACATCAACGAATCGCTGAAGACCTTCATCGCCGAGGGCGGCAAGGTCTACTGCTGCCGGTTCGGGCTGTCGCTGCACGGCGCCCGCGAGGAGGACCTGATCGAGGGCGTCATCCCGACGCACCCGCTGGACGTCCAGGACGCGCTGATCCACTACGCCCGCAAGGGCGCCATCATCAACTCGACCTACATGTTCTGAGAGGTTCGCCATGAGCGTTGGCACCGAGGAATCGAGGCTGTCCGCCCGGGCGGAGATGGCCGTGTACGGCGTTCAGGTGGACGCACCCGTCCGCCGCAGCAAGGGCGCCGGCCCGAGCGACGACGGGCACCTGGTCGTCGACGGTGCCAACGCCACCCTCCCGATCGTTGCCGACAGCCCCTACCAGGTCCGGGACGGCGCGGTCTTCCGCAACGGGCTGAACCTGGGGTTGTCGGTCGAGCCCGTCCGCCGGCCGAAGTTCTACGACCTGGTCACCGCGGACGGGGTGCCCTACCAGCAGATCGCATTACTGCACGGCAAGGACGTGCTGGCTACGACTGTCGTGCAGACCTGCATCCGGTACGAAGAGTCGACCCGCTGCAGGTTCTGCTCGATCGAGGAGTCACTGCGTGCGGGCGCCACGGTGGCGGCCAAGACGCCGGCCCAGCTGGCGGAGGTCGCCGAGGCGGCGGTCCGGCTGGACGGCGTCACCCAGATGGTGATGACCACGGGCACCACCACCGGCAAGGACCGGGGCGCGCGCAACCTGGTCCGTTGCGTTCGGGCCGTCCTGGAAGCCGTGCCGGGACTCCCGATCCAGGTCCAGATCGAACCACCCGGCGAGCTGTCCGTCATCAGCGATCTGTACGCCGCGGGCGCGACCTCGATCGGCATCCACGTCGAGTCGATGGACGACGAGGTACGCCGCCGGTGGATGCCGGGGAAATCGACCGTCACCATGGCCGAGTACGAAGAGGCCTGGGACGAGGCGGTCCGGGTGTTCGGCCGCAACCGGGTGTCGACGTACTTGCTCATCGGCATGGGCGAGGACCCCGACGAACTGGTCGCCGGGGCCGCGAGATTGATCGACCGGGGCGTCTACCCGTTCGTGGTACCGCTGCGGCCGATGCTCGGGACGTTGGCCCGGGCGGACGGTGTCACACCGCCTGACCCGCAGGTGGTTCGCGACGTCACGGCCAGGGTCGCGGAGTTGCTGGCCGCGGCAGAGATGCGTGGTGCGGATCAGGGCGCGGGTTGTGCCGCCTGCGGCGCGTGCAGCCTGTTGTCGGCAGCCGGCTCATGAGCATCCAGGTGGTGAGCAGCGGATTCGCGAGCAGTCCGGCGATTCCGCTGCAGCTCACAGGCGTGCGCAGGGCGGCGGATGTCGAGGCCCTGCTGGGTGATCCGTTGCCCGAGGCAGCTTCGTTCCTGATCGAGGAAGCGGAGGACGCGGCGACGATCAGCGCGTACCGCGAGCTTCGACGACAAGCTTTCGTCGAGAGGCAAGGCTTGTTCGACCGCACTGATCTGGACGACCGGGACGAGGACCCGCGGACCGTAGTACTGGTCGCGAGAACTGCTGACGGACAGGTCATCGGTGGCGTGCGGCTTGGACCTGCGACGGACGGGCCGGACATCGGTTGGTGGCAGGGAGGTCGGCTGGTGGCCGGCGAGGGATCCGGCGCGGCCTTGGTCCGCGCGGCCTGCGCGAGGGCCGAGGCAGCGGGTGCGTTGCGGTTCGACGCGACTGTCCAGACCGGGACGCACCGGTTCTTCCAGCGACTCGGCTGGCAGACGGTTCGGCCGGTCACCGTCGCCGGGACCGAGCATGTGCTGATGCACTGGCCGATCGGCCGCATCGCCCAGCTCGCCGCGGCGACGAAGAGCGACCTGGGCCCATTGCTGCAAGGGATCGGGCCTGCCGGTTTCATCGGCGACGACGGCGCTCCCGTGCCGGGCAGCGATCTCGTGGCGGCTTGCGACGCGATCGTGCCGTCGCTGGTCGAGCGTGACCCCGAATGGGCCGGCTGGTGTTCGGTCCTCGTGAATGTGAACGACCTGGCCGCCATGGGCGCAGTACCGGTCGGACTGTTGGATGCGATCGGCGCGCGTGATCGGTCGTTCGCGTCGCGCATCATGAGCGGATTGCGCCAGGCCGCCACGGCGTACGGCGTACCGGTGCTGGGCGGGCACACCCAGTTCGGCGTACCGGCGGCGTTGAGCGTCACGGCGCTCGGGCGCACCGAGCATCCGGTGCCGGGCGGCGGTGGAAGGCCCGGCCAGCAGGTGCGACTGACAGCTGACATCGGTGGCTCCTGGCGCCCTGGTTACGCCGGGAGGCAGTGGGACTCGACGAGCAGTCGAGGTACCGCCGAGCTGCAGACCATGCTCGCGTCGGTCGGCAAGGCGAGACCGGCTGCGGCGAAGGACGTGTCGATGGCCGGAGTGGTCGGCACGCTCGGGATGCTCGCGGAGGCGAGCGGCTGCGCTGCAGTGCTCGACGTGGCCGCAGTTCCGAAGCCCGCGGCGGCCTCGATGGGCGACTGGCTCACCTGCTTCCCAGGCTTCGCGATGCTCACTACCGGAACACAGGAACTCTCGGCTGGTCCCGCTCACAGTGCTGTGTGCGGCGAGTTGGAAATCGGACAAGGCGTGCGGCTGCGTTGGCCGGACGGCGAGGTCACGGAAGCCCTGGCGGGCGGCGTGACCGGGATGGGAGCAGCATGACGACCTTGCGGATGGCAGCCGTCGCCGCGAACTTCGATCGCGACCTGGAAGGCGACTTCGCCCGGGTGGCCGCGCTGATCGAAAAGGCCCGGGCTGCCGGGGTGAAGCTGCTTGCGTTGCCTGAGGGCGCGCTCGGTGGCTACTTGCTCAGCCTGGACGGTACCGCCGAGCCGCCGCCCGCGTTCGACGTACAAGGTCCCGAGATCGCACGGCTCGCCAAGCTGGCCGGCGACATGGTCGTCACCGCCGGGTACGCCGAGGCCGCGGACGGGTTCATCTACAACAGCGCGGTCTGCGTGAGTGGCGATGGTGTGCTCGGCAACCACCGCAAGGTGCACCAGCCGTTGCAGGAGGACGCGCACTACGCGGCGGGCGACCGGTTCGAGGCCTTCGATACGCCGGTTGGTCGGCTCGGGCTGCTGATCTGTTACGACAAGGCCTTCCCGGAGTCGGCACGGACGCTGGCGATGGACGGGGCCGAGATCATCGCCTGTATCTCTGCGTGGCCCGGCGCCCGGACGAACCCGGATCCTGACCTGGCGAAGGATCGGTGGAAGCGCCGGTTCGATCTGTTCGACCGGGCCCGCGCGCTGGAGAACCAGGTGGTCTGGCTGTCGGCGAACCAGTCCGGGATGTTCGGGTCGATGCGCTTCGTGGCCAGTGCCAAGGTGGTCGATCCCGGCGGCGAGATCCTGGCCGACACCGGCGTCAGCGAAGGGATGGCGATCGCCGAGCTGGACGTGGCGTTGGCGCTCGAGCTGGCGCGGCGGTCGATGGGACACCTGCGCGACCGGCGGCCCGAGACGTATGGGACGCCCGAGCCGGCGTGGGCTTGAAGATCGGGGCGGTCGCTGCCGGCTTCACCCGGGACCTGGAGTTCGACCTGTCCCGGGTGGAGGCGCTGATCCGGCACGGCCGCCGTGAGGAGCTGCAGCTGCTGGTCCTGCCGGACGCGACGCTGGGCGGCTACCTCTCCGACCTCAGCCAGGCAGAGCATGACGATCTGCCGCCGGCGCTGGAGCTGCACGATCCGCTGATCTCCAAGCTGATCGCGATGGCCGGCGAGATGGTCGTCTGCTTCGGGTTCTGCGAGGCCTCGGGTTCTCTTCGCTACAACACGGCCCTGTGCGTCACTGGTGACGGCGTACTGGGCCAGCACCGCAAGGTGCACCAGCCGCCCGGCGAACGCGCGGTCTATGCCGCCGGCGACGGGTTCGCGGCGTTCGACACCCCGGTCGGCCGGCTCGGCATGATGATCGACTACGACAAGACGTTCCCGGAGGCCGCGCGCGCGTTGGCCGTGGACGGCGCCGAGCTGATCGCCTGCCTGAACGCCTGGCCCACCAGCATCACGAACCGGGCGCCCCGGATGAACGAGGACCGCCAGTCGCGGCTGTTCGACCTGTACGACCGGTCCCGCGCGGCCGAGAACCAGGTAGTGCTGGTCTCGTCGAACCTGACCGGCTCGATCGGCGGGATGCGCTTCCTCGGCCAGTCGAAGGTGGTCGGCCCGGGCGGTGACATCGTCGCCCGCACCTGGTCCAAGGCCGGCATCGCGATCGCCGACCTCGACGTACGGGCCGAGATCGACATCGCCCGCCGGGTCCTGCATCATCTCGACGAACGCCGCCCAGAGGCCTACTGATGCGAATCGCTTTGCTGAGCTACTCGACCAAGCCGCGCGGCGGGGTCGTGCACACCCTTGCACTCGCCGAAGCCCTGGCCGCCACGGGTGCCGAGGTGACGGTCTGGTCGCTCGGACGCGGCGGCGACACCGGCTTCTATCGCGAGGTCGACCCGCGCGTCCAGCTGGCCGTCGTACCGTTTCCTGACCAGCCCGGCGAGCAGGTCGGTGAGCGGATCCTGCGCTCGATCGCCGTACTGCGGAACGCCTTCGACGCCGGCGGATACGACATCGTGCACGCGCAGGACTGCATCAGCGCGAACGCGGTCGGCCGCTGCGTCCGGACAGTGCACCATCTCGACACGTTCACCACCCCCGAGCTGGTCGCCTGCCACGAGCGAGCCATCGTCGACCCATACGCCCACATCTGCGTGTCCGCCGCCGTCGCCGCGGAACTCGCCGCCGGGTGGGGAATCGAGGCCAAGGTCATCCCCAACGGCGTCGACTCGGCCCGCTTCCGCGCTGCCGCGGGGGACACGCCGGAGGCCGTCGCCGCGCGGGCCGTCTGGCGTGAGCGCTTCGGCCGGTACGTCGTGACAGTGGGCGGAATCGAACCACGCAAGGGTTCGCTGGACCTGCTCGAGGCGTATGCGTTGCTCCAGGCAACCGATCCCGAGCTACGGCTGGTGATCGCGGGTGGCGAGACGCTCTTCGACTACCGCGACTACCGCGCGGACTGGGACAAGCGCGCTGCCGAGCTAGGGGTCTCACCCGTCGTACTCGGCCCGGTCGCCGACGCGGACCTGCCGTCACTCGTCGCAGCCGCCGAGGTCTTCGCCTTCCCGTCGCTCAAGGAGGGCTTCGGCCTGGCCCCGATGGAGGCCCTCGCCGCCGGGGTCCCCTTGGTGGGGTCCGATCTCCCGGTCCTCCGCGAGGTCTTCCGCGACGCCGCGGCCTACGCGACCGGTCCGGTCGAACTCGCGCAGCGGCTGCGCGAGGCACCTGCCACCGACCGCGCCACGCGAGGCCGTGAGCTCGCCGCGACCTACACCTGGGAAGCCGCCGCGGCCGCGCACCTGGAGTTCTACCGGAACCTCAGCTGAGGCCGAGCAGGCCCAGGGACTTCTCGCGCATCTCGACCTTGCGGATCTTGCCGGTGACGGTCATCGGGAACTCGTCGACCAGCAGGACGTAGCGCGGGATCTTGTAGTGGGCGAGCTTGCCGGTGGCGAACTCCCTGATCTTGGCGGCATCCAGCTCCGCAGCGCCGTCCTTGAGCTTGATCCAGGCGCAGAGCTCCTCGCCGTACTTCTGGTCCGGGACCCCGATCACCTGCACGTCGGCGATGTCGGGATGCGTGTAGAGGAACTCCTCGATCTCTCGCGGATACACGTTCTCGCCGCCGCGGATCACCATGTCCTTGATCCGTCCGACGATGTTCACGTAGCCG
Source organism: Kribbella alba (assembly GCF_039529635.1). Lineage (NCBI taxonomy): Bacteria > Bacillati > Actinomycetota > Actinomycetes > Propionibacteriales > Kribbellaceae > Kribbella > Kribbella alba. The sequence continues at coordinate 692,531 of NZ_BAAANE010000004.1, forward strand.
TCCTCGCGCATCACCGCCAGGTCGCCGGTGTGCATCCAGCGCGCCCGGTCGATCGCCTCCGCGGTCTTCTCGGGGTCGTCCCAGTAGCCGAGCATCACGGAGTACCCGCGGGTGCAGAGCTCACCGGGTTCACCGCGCGGCACGACCAGCCCGGTGGCCGGGTCGACCAGCTTCACCTCGACGTGCGGCATCACCCGGCCGACGGTCGACGTACGGCGGTCCAGATCGTCGTCGCGGCGGGTCTGCGTCGACACCGGCGAGGTCTCGGTCATGCCGTAACAGATCGCCACCTCAGCCATGTGCATGTCGGCCACACACCGCTTCATCACCTCGACCGGACACGGCGACCCCGCCATCACGCCGGTCCTGAGCGAACTCAGGTCGTACGACGCGAAGTCGGGCAGGCCAAGCTCCGCGATGAACATGGTCGGCACTCCGTACAGTCCGGTGCAGCGCTCATCCTGCACGGCCTGCAAGGTGGCGGCGGGGTCGAAGGCCGGGCCGGGGATCACCATGCACGCGCCGTGCGTAGTACAGCCGAGATTCGCCATCACCATGCCGAAGCAGTGGTAGAACGGCACCGGGATGCAGAGCCGGTCGTCCGGGCCGAACGCGATCGTCTCGGTGACGAAGTACCCGTTGTTCAGGATGTTGTGGTGCGAGAGTGTCGCGCCCTTGGGAAAGCCGGTGGTCCCGGACGTGTACTGGATGTTGATCGGGTCGTCGAAGCTCAGCTCGTTCGCCCTGGCCTCCAGGTCCTCCGGGCCGGTGTGCAGCGCGGCCTCGACGACGGCGCCCCAGTCCGGCGTGCCGATGTAGACCACCTCCTCCAGCGCAGCGCAGTCCGGCCGCACCTCGTCGACCATCTTGCGGTAGTCGCTCGTCTTGAACTCGGTCGCGGAGACCAGCAGCTTCACCCCTGACTGGTTCAGCGCGTAGGACAGCTCATGGGTGCGGTACGCCGGGTTGATGTTGACCAGGATCGCCCCGATCGCTGCCGTCGCGTACTGCGTGATCGTCCACTCCGCACAGTTCGGCGCCCAGATGCCGACCCGATCCCCCTTGCCGATCCCGCGCGACATCAACCCGCGCGCGAACACATCCACCTCGGCGCCGAACTCGTCGTACGTCCACCGCCGCCCGGACGCGACCTCGACCATCGCCTCCCGGTCCCCGTACGCGGCCACCGTCCGTCTGAGGTTCTGCCCGATCGTCTCCCCCAGCAACTCGACCTCGGAAACCCCAGACGCGTAGGAAGGAAGACTCATGAGCTCATCGTGACCCGCGAGTAGGCACTCGACAAGCCCCTTCTATGACCACCTGAGTGGCCATATGTTCGCCCCCAGCCGATTGGTAGTTTCTGCGGGTGCTTGTTCTGGTGCGGCATGCGATGCCGGCGTTCGGGCCGGATGTTCCGGCGCACGAGTGGGTGCTCAGCGACGAGGGGCGCACGGAGGCTGCCGGACTGGTTCCGGTGCTGCCCGCCGGCGCGTTGATCGTTGCGAGCGCGGAGCCGAAGGCGTACCAGACGGTCGAGCCCGCGGGCCCGGTGGTGAGCGACGAGCGGTTCAACGAGGTGCGGCGGGACGGCGAGCCTTGGGAGAGCAACTATCGGGAGTTGCGCCGGGCCTACGTCGAGGGCGAGAACCATCCCGGCTGGGAACCCCGTGCGGCCGTCGCCGAGCGTTTCGACAGTGGGATCAACGACCATCTGACCTCCGGCCGGCCGCTGGTGGTGGCGAGTCACGGGATGGCTATGACGGTCTGGCTGGGTGAACGGATCGGACTGGCCGACCCCGGCGACTTCTGGGCCGGGCTGCGATTCCCCGACGCGCATGCCGTCGATCTGCAACGCCGCACGATCACCCGACTACGGGCCTGACCGGCGCAGGCACACGCTGTTACCGCATTGTGTCGCCGAAACCCTCGAACGTCTGTTCGGAAGTGGGGAAACTTGATGTGGACAGCAGTAAATGTCATGACCAACTCGGCGTCGAGTTCAGTCGCACAGCGTGGTGGTTTGGTTACGCTTGGGGGGAGAGGTGAGGCATGGGCTTTCCGAGCGAGCGGCATGCCCGCAGCGACCGTCCGCCGGGCCGCACCGCCGAGGCGGCACAACGAACCGCTGCGGTGCAGGAGCGTGTCCTGGCACTCCGGGGGCTGCTGGCCGCCGCACTCGCGACCGAGGTCTCCGGCACCGATCTGCAGACGCTGAAGCGGGCCCCACGGCGGGCGCCACCGAGCGTGGCGGAGGCCGATCTCGTCGCTCGTCCTGGCCCGGTCTGGGCGGCCTTCCTGCCGCATCGCCCGGGCCCGTTCGCTCGCTGGTTCGGTGCTGAGCGGCGGTACGCCCGCCGACTCGCCGAGGCGGAAGACCGATTCGCCGAGGCGATCCAACGGCACCGGGCCGCTGAGGAGGCACGCCGCGCACGGATTGCCCGGGCCACCCGTGATCAGGCGGACCAGCAGCGCCGGCTGGATGACGCCACTGCCGAGCAACATGCGCGCATCGACGAATACCAGCGCGCGGTGGAGTCCCGCGACCGGCGGGCGGTCAGCCGGTACTTCCAGAAGGCGCTGGACCGCACGCCCGAACCGTGCGACTTCCCGCGCCGCCGCAGGGCCGGGTATGTCCCCGAGTCCACACTGCTGGCGTTGGAGTGGGACCTACCGGACCTCAGCGTCGTACCGGCAGAGTGGGCGTACCGCTACGACAAGGAACGGGACGCGGTGGTCGCGGTGCCCCGGCCCGAGAAGGAGCTGCGGCTGCTCTACCAGCAACTGGTCGCCCAGTGCGCGCTGCGGGCCTTGCATCTTGTCTTCGGCAACGACCGGTACGGCGTGGTCGACACCGTCGTCTTCAACGGCATGGTGGAGTCGGTCGACCTGGCGACGGGCCGAACCGTGCGGCCCTGCCTGATCACCCTGCGAGCCACACGCGAACAGTTCAAGGCGCTCGTGCTGGAGCAGCTCGATCCGGTCGCCTGCGTCCGGCACTACTTCGCTGCCGAGGTGTCGCGGCACCCGGAGGAGCTACAGCCGGTGGAGCCGGTGCTGGACTTCGACCTGGCCGATCCGCGCACCATCGAGCCGATGGATGTCATCCGTGAGATCGACTCCAGGCCCAACCTGCTCGAGCTCACCCCGGACGAGTTCGAGCATCTCGTGCACAATCTGCTGACCCGGATGGGCCTGGAAACCCGGATCTTCCGCAGTCGCAACGACGGTGGCATCGATTGCGTGGCGTACGACCCGCGGCCGATCACCGGCGGCAAGTTCGTGGTGCAGGCGAAGCTCTACACGCGCACGGTGCCGCCGGCCGCAGTACGGGATCTCTTCGGCACTGTCGTCGACGCGGGCGCCACCAAGGGCATCCTGATCACCACCAGCGGCTTCGGACCGTCCAGCTACCAGTTCGCCAACGGCAAGCCGCTCCAACTCATCGACGGCACCGGCCTGCTGGCTCTCTGCCACCAGCACGACATCCCGGCCCGGATCGTCCCACGCGCCAGCTGACAGACCGATCGGCGATCCCCAGCGGTGACAGACTGGGCCGCATGGATTCTGGGATCACGGTTGCTGGGAGCGGGCAGGTCAGTGCGCCGGCTGATGTTCTGAGGCTGAGCTTGAGCGTCGGGCATGACGCTGCCGATGTCGCGACCGCGGTGGCAGAGGTGGCCGAGCGGACCGATGCGGTGCGGGCCGCGTTGCGTGAGCAGGGCGTCGAGGCAGCCGACATCCAGACCAGCGCGGTGAACGTCTACCCGCAGTACGCCGATTCGATGCGCGTGGCCGGGTATCGCGCCTCGCACTCGCTGACGGTGACCACCAAGGACCTGACCGGCTTCGGGCGATTGCTCAACGCGGCAGTCGGGGCTGTCGGCAACGACCTCGGGCTCGAGCAGTTGCAGTTCGACATCGCCGACAAGCTCCCGCTGCTCGAACGGGCCCGCGAGCTCGCCTTCGCCCAGGCGCGGCAGAAGGCGGATCAACTCGCAGCACTGGCCGGCCAGTCACTCGGCTCCATCGCCGCCGTCAACGAGTCCTTCGGCCACATTCCGATCCGTGAGTTGGCAGCCAAGAGCGTCAGCCTCGGCTTCGACTCAGGAATCGGCGTCACCCCGGGCGACCAGACGGTCGAGCTGTCCCTCGAAGTCCGCTGGTCCTGGGCCTGAGATCCACGGGGCTGCACGGATCGAACCCTTCCTGCCGATACGATGCGGCCCGGGTGTGCCGGGCTCTGGTCGGCGATCACCTGTCACGTCGACCTGAAGGACTTGCCATGGTGAACAAGCGTTCCCTCCTCTCCACCGCCCTCGCCGCAGGCCTGGCGCTGGTGCTCGTCGCCTGCTCGGGCGGATCGGACACAGCCGGGTCCTCCACGCCGAGCGCCACGACCGCGTCGTCCACGCCGCCATCGCCCACCCCCAGTTCGACGCCTTCCGCGACCCCGACGGCCTCCACTCCGGTAGCAGCCAAGCCGCGCACGAAGGCTGAGCTGACCAAGGCACTGCTCGCGCTCACCGACCTGCCGGCCGGCTTCGCGATCGACCCCGACACGTCCGACGACGGATCCCGGCTGACCTCGAAGGAAGCCCGCTGCAAGGGCGTGGTCTCCGTGTTCAACACCCAGACCGCCCCGGGATCGAAGGCGTCGGTGACCCGGCTGTTCTCCGGCGGGCAGCAAGGTCCCTTCGTCCAGGAAACGCTGGACGCGATGGGTTCGCCGCAGGCGGCCACGGCACTGATCTCCCGGACGCGGGCGGCGGTCCGGTCCTGTTCCCAGGCGAAGCTGACCATCCCCGGCGCCGGCACGTCGACGGTCCGGATCAGCGAGCTCTCCGCCCCGACCCAGGGCACCAGTCCGATGGCCGTGCGATTCGCCGCCAGCAGCGGCCCGCTCGCGGGTTTCGAGCTGATCTTCGTGATCACCGGGCTCAGCGACGTCGTCCTCGGCATGAGTTTCGACGCACCGGATGACATGGAGGCGGCCACGGCGGACGCCTACGACAAGGCCGCCAAGGTCCTCGGCACGACCAAGACCGGCACCTGACCCGGGCGGGATTCCGCCCGGGGATTCCACCCTGTACGACGGGCGGATCCTGTCTCAAAATCAGACAGGACATCTATTTGTCGCAATCGTCGGCCACACTTCTCCCATGTACGCACCGGCACCGCTTCGACGACAGCTGAACCGATCAGGTCTGCTGCTGCTCGGGCCTGCCTTCGTGGCCGCTGTCGCGTACGTCGACCCGGGCAACTTCGCCACCAACATCGCGGCCGGCGCGACGTACGGCTATCTGCTCTGCTGGGTCGTGGTCGGCGCCAACCTGATGGCCGTCCTGGTGCAGTATCTGGCGGCCAAGGCGAGCATCGCGACGGGGCGGACGCTGCCGCAACTGTGCCGCGAGCACTTCCGGCGGTCCACCTCGACCGGGTTGTGGGCGCAGGCCGAGCTCGTCGCGGTCGCGACCGACCTGGCCGAGGTGGTCGGTGGCGCGATCGCACTGAACCTGCTGTTCGGGATCCCGCTGCTGCTGGGCGGGGTCATCACCGGCGCTGTCTCGTTCGCTCTGCTGATCTACCAATCGAAGCGGGGACAGCGTCCGTTCGAGGCCGCGATCATCGGACTGCTGGCCGTGGTGCTGGTGGGGTTCGTGGTGTCGACGATCCAATCGCACCCGTCGGGCTCGGGTGTCGTCGGTGGATTGGTGCCGCGCCTGGACGGGACGCAGTCGCTCGTGCTGGCCGCGGGCATGCTCGGCGCGACCGTGATGCCCCACGCGATCTGGCTGCACGGGGCACTCGTCACTGACCGCCACTGGAAGTCCATCCGCTCGGCCTCCGGCAAGCAGCGCGTACTACGGGCCACCCGCCTCGACGTCGCCGTCGCGATGGCACTGGCCGGCGCGGTGAACCTGGCGATGGTCGTGCTGGCTGCTGCCGCGCTGAAGGGCAGCGGGGCCGACTCGCTCGACGCCGCGCATGTCGCGATCGGTGAGCGACTCGGCAGCCTGCCGGCGCTGTTGTTCGCGCTCGCCCTGCTGGCCAGCGGGTTCGCGTCGTCCTCGGTCGGCACCTACGCCGGATCGGTCATCCTGGAAGGCTTCTGGCAGCGTCACGTGCCGCTCGCCTTCCGGCGACTCGTCACGTTGCTGCCCGCACTGATCGTCCTCGCGATCGGGATCGACCCCAGCCGCGCCCTGGTCGTGTCGCAGGTCGTGCTGAGCTTCGGGATCCCCTGCGCGCTCTGGCCGCTGGTCAAGCTGACCGCTTCCCGGCGCGTCATGGGCAACCTTGTCAACCGCTGGCCGACTACTCTCACGGCATGCCTGGTAGCAACCGCCGTCACGGCCCTCAACGTCGTACTGATCGTACTGACGCTGCGAGGGTGACTCGCGCATGACCGCGACCTACGCGGTCAGCGACATTCACGGCCACCCGGAGCGGCTCGCCGACGCCCTGCAGACGGCCGGCCTGACCGACGCCGACGCCAACTGGTCGGGCCAGGACGTCCGGCTCTGGTTCCTCGGCGACTTCTTCGACCGCGGCCCGGACGGGATCGGCGTCCTGGCGCTGGTACGACGGTTGGCCGCGCAGGCGGCGCATTCCACCGGTGAGGTCCGGGTGCTGCTCGGCAACCACGAGATCCTGGCGCTGGGCATGCGGATGTTCGGGGACACCTTCGTGCCGCACGACGGGATCACCCTGCGGAGCTTCGAGCGCAGCTGGGCCCTCAACGGCGGGCAGGACCGGGACCAGGAGCTACTCACCGACGACGATGTCGCCTGGCTCATCGAGCAACCGATGCTCGGACTGGACGCCGACCACCTGCTGATGCACTCCGACACCGAGGAATATCTGGAGTGGGGCGACTCGATCGACGAGATCAACGAGGCCGCCCGCGAGGACCTGCACAGCGGCGACATCAGTGTCTGGTGGGAGGTGTGGCGGCGGATGACGTCGCGGTACGCCTTCCGCGGCGAGCACGGGCCGGCGCTGGCGGCCGAACTGCTGAACCGCCTGGGAGGCCGCAGGATCGTGCACGGCCACAGCATCGTGGCGGACCAGCTCGGCATCGACCCGGAGTACTTGACCGGGCCCTTGCTGTACGCCGACGGGCTGGTCCTCGGCATCGACGGCGGCGTCTTCGACGGCGGCCCGTGCCTGCTGGTCAAACTTCTGCCGGTCTGAGCGGGGAATGCGGGTTCCGGGACCGAGGTTGTTGAAGAGTGAAGAGTCGACCTCGCACGTCTTGGGAGTAGATATGTCTGACAAGCCGGTCAAGATCCCGGGCCCGGATCACCCGATCACGGTCGAGAAGAACCCCGACCGTGTGGTCGTGAAGGTCGCGGGCCAGGTCATCGCGGACAGCCGTGAAGCCCTGTCGTTGCAAGAGGCCAGCTATCCGGCCGTGCAATACATCCCGCGCAAGGACGTGGACCTGACGCAACTGGCGCGCACCGACAACGAGAGCTACTGCCCTTACAAGGGCGATGCCGCCTACTACAGCATCATCCCGGGCGGCGAGAAGACGGTGAACGCGGTCTGGACGTACGAGCAGCCGTACGCCGCTGTCGCCGAGATCCAGGACCACCTCGCCTTCTACCCCGACCGGGTGGACTCCATCGAGATCCTCGCGGACTGAAGGTTCCCGGATCGGGCCGCACACCTGCCGAGGTGGGCGGCCCGATTCGCGTTCCCACCGGCCAGACGTCGAGGCCGCCGAACGATTCTCGATATTGCGCCGGTCACCGGCCCGCAGCGCCGCTATGCTCCCGCGCGTGACCGGAACCGCGGATACTCGGCTGATCGTTCTCCGGGGTAATTCTGGATCGGGCAAGAGCAGCACCGCTCGAGAACTCCGGGCCAAGCTCGGCCGCCGGACCGCATGGATCGAGCAGGACCAGATCCGCCGGGTCCTTTTGTGGGAGCAGGATCGTCCGGCTGCGGCGAACATCGAGCTGATCGGTCTGAACGCTCGCTATGCGCTCGACCACGGGTACGACGTGATCGTGGAGGGAATCATGGACAGCGGTCGCTACGGCGAGATGCTGCGGAAGCTGACGGCGGACCACCTCGGGCTGACGCGGCACTACTACTTCGACATTCCCTTCGAGGAGACCCTGGTCCGCCATGCCACCCGCGAGTTGGCGGCGGTGGTCGGCGCGGACGCGATGAGGTCGTGGTACCAGTCGCGTGACCTGATGACAGGCGTGGATGAGGAGATCATCGACCAGGCGAGCACACTGGCGCAGACCGTCGCGCGGATCCTGGCTGACATCGGCTGGAAGCCCGGCGACACCAGAGAGCTCACCTCACACGCTGTCAGCTGAAATCAAGCACAGGACAAGCGCGGGCACGACAAGAGTTCGGCCGCGAGTCGTTGTGGTTGGACCAGTGGCCGTACCGTTGGAGGGATGAGTAACTCCGAGCGGCCCCGCCCACGCACCCTCGCCGAGGCACTGCGCAGTTGGGACGACGCTGCGCTCGGCGAGCTGCTCCGCAACCGGCCAGACCTCGCGACGCCGATCCCCGCTGACACTAGCCAACTGGCAGCCCGTGCCACCACCAACGCATCCGCTGCGAGGGCCATCAACCGGCTCGACGAGTTCAGCGTCGACCTGTTGGAAGCATTGTCCGCACTGCCCGAACCAGTGGACGTGAAGGCGCTCGCGGCAGGCGTCGACCAGCCAGTGGAGGTCGTCCAGCCGCGCGTGGTCGAACTGCTCGCACTTGCTCTCGTCTGGGGAAACGAGGATGACCTCCGGCCGATCCGTGCGGTCCACGAGCTGTTAGGGCCGACACCGGCCGGCCTCGGCCCGATCACTACTCGTCACTTCGGCGACCTGGACCAGCTGATCGAGGACGCCGGCCCTGAAGCCCGTGAGGTGCTCGCGAGGCTCACCTGGGGACCCCCGACCGGCAGCGTCGAGAAGGCAGAGCGTCCCGTGACGATCGCTTCTGCCAAAACCCCTGTGGAACAACTACTCGCGCGCGGCCTCGTAGTACCGAGGGATGCCAACACAGTCGTCCTGCCGCGGCAGATCGGGTTGCATCTGCGTGGTGGTCGTGTGCTTGCGTCGACCCGGCCCACACCACCGCCGCTTGGCGGCAAGGAGGTGTCGGCTTCGATCGCCGACCGTGCTGCTGCAGGAGCCGCTCTGGAGTTGGTACGCCAGGTCGACCGTGCGCTGGAACAGCTGGGCACGGACCCGCCGCCCGTACTACGCACAGGTGGCATCGGCATCAGGGACCTCCGCAGCCTGGCCACCAAGATCGGCGCGGACGAGCAGACAGCCGGAGCCGTACTGGAGATCGCGTACGCCGCTGGGCTGGTCGCTGCCGTCGAGGTGGGAACCAGCGAACTCTGGTTGCCGACCGGCTCGTACGACGACTGGCTGGAGCTGGACACCGCCCACCGGTGGGGCCAGCTGGTCATCTCGTGGTTCACCGGCCTGCGGGCGATCGGCCTGATCGGCAGGCGGGACAGCAGCGGCGCAACCGCGGCAGCGCGCGAACGCCTGATCAACGCACTCGCGCCCGACCTCGAGCGGCTACTCGCTCCGGAGGTTCGGCAGCTCACCTTGCGGGCTCTCTCCGAAGCAGGCCGGGGCACAGCTCCAGCTGCGGAGTCCGTGGTCACCTGGGTCGCGTGGCACCGCCCGCGCCGCGGTGGTCAGTTCCGGGACGACCTGGTCGAGTGGACCATCACGGAAGCCGCTCTGCTCGGGCTAACCGGGCTCGGCGCTCTCGCCTCGCACGCGATGGTGCTGCTGCAGGAGGAGCCGGTCGCGGATGACCTGGCCCAGGCGATCCAGCCGCTGGTGCCTGCATCTGTCTCTGAGGTGCTCCTGCAGGCTGACCTGACCGCGGTAGCCCCCGGGCCGCTCGTCCGCGCAGTACAGGATGACCTGGCGGCCATGGCCGACGCGGAGTCGCACGGTGGTGGTGGGGTCTACCGGTTCAGCGAGAGTTCGGTACGGCGGGCCTTCGACCTCGGGCGGACCGCGGAGCAGTTGCACGAGTGGTTGGCCGAGCACTCCCGTACTCCGGTGCCGCAGCCGCTCACGTACCTCATCGACGATGTAGCCCGACGCCACGGAGTACTGCGGATCGGTGCGGCGTCGACCTACCTGCGGTGTGACGACGAGTCGGTGCTTACCCAGCTGCTGAGCTCGAACCTGCCGGGTATCCGGTTCCGCCGCCTCGCCGCAACCGTGGTGGTATCGCCGTCGCCGCCCGACATGGTGCTGAGCCGGCTGCGCGAGGCAGGACTGGCCCCGCTGGGCGAGACGTTCGACGGCGTCGTCCACGTGACCAGCGCGGGCAACCGCCGTGGCGAACCGCCGCGCCGCAGAACCAGCAGGGACTTCGTCGACAGCGCGATCGAGCTGACCGAGGACCACGTCAAGGCCGTCATCGAGCGGGTCCGCGCCGGCGATCGGGTAGCCGCCGAACGACCGGCCGAGCACACCTCGGGCGAGGCGACCGCGCCGGCCGAGGTGATCAGCGTGCTCAGCGAGGCCTCCGAGGGCAACACCCGCACCTGGATCTCCTACGTCGACCACAACGGCAACGCCGCCGAGCGAATCGTCGAACCGGTCCGCGTCGCCGACGGCTGGCTGACTGCCTACGACGAAGGCGCCGACCAGCCCCGCACCTACGCCCTCCACCGAATAGCCGCCGCCCGCCCCCTGCCGGACTAGGAACAGCTGCCCCCCGCCGCTCCTTTCGTCGCTGCTCCCACCCCACCCGTGGCTCGCGCCGGCCCGGCGGCAGAACCGCCTGCTCGGGCGTACCAGGCCGTGGCGGGAGTGCTTGTCGTTTGGCGGGTGGAGGCACAATGGAGGGTCGGGCGGACCTCTAAGCCCGAGCTGACTGCTGACAGGAGATCCCGCAGTGACCGACGGACCGTTGATCGTGCAGTCCGACAAGACACTGCTGCTGGAGACCGCCCACCCGGATGCGACCGACTGCCGCAAGGCCATCGCGCCGTTCGCCGAGCTGGAGCGCGCCCCCGAGCACGTGCATACGTACCGCCTCACCCCACTCGGACTGTGGAACGCCCGGGCGGCCGGACATGACGCCGAGCAGGTCATCGACGTACTGCTCCGCTACAGCCGCTACCCCGTTCCGCACTCGCTCTTGGTAGACATCGCGGAGACCCTGGACCGCTACGGGCGGCTGCGGCTGGAGAAGCACCCGGAGCACGGTCTTGTGCTCGTCACCACGGACCGGCCGGTGCTGGAAGAGGTGCTGCGCAGCGCCAAGATCAAACCGCTGCTCGGTCCGCGCATCGACGATGACACCGTGCTCGTCCACCCGTCCGAGCGCGGCCACCTGAAGCAGACGCTGCTGAAGCTGGGCTGGCCCGCCGAGGACCTCGCTGGGTACGTGAACGGCGAGGCGCACAAGATCGAGCTGGTCAAGGACGGCTGGGACCTCCGCCCGTACCAGCAGCAGGCGACCGACGCGTTCTGGCACGGCGGCTCCGGCGTCGTCGTACTGCCGTGTGGCGCGGGCAAGACGATCGTCGGCGCGGCCGCGATGGCGCAGGCATCGGCGACCACCTTGATCCTGGTGACCAACACCGTGTCCGCGCGGCAGTGGAAGGACGAGCTGCTGAAGCGGACCACCCTGACCGAGGACGAGATCGGCGAGTACTCCGGCGCGCGCAAGGAGATCCGCCCGGTCACGATCGCGACGTACCAGGTGATGACGACACGGCGGAAGGGCGTCTACAAGCACCTCGAGCTGCTCGACGCGCGCGACTGGGGCCTGATCGTGTACGACGAGGTGCACCTGCTGCCCGCGCCGATCTTCCGGATGACGGCGGATCTGCAGACCCGGCGACGGATCGGTCTGACCGCGACGCTGGTCCGCGAGGACGGCCGTGAGGGTGACGTGTTCTCGCTGATCGGGCCGAAGCGGTACGACGCGCCCTGGAAGGACATCGAGGCGCAGGGCTGGATCGCGCCGGCGGACTGCATCGAAGTACGGGTTGATCTCGAGCAGACCGAGCGGTTCGTCTATGCCACGGCCGAGCCGGAGGACCGGTACCGGCTGGCGGCATCCACGCCGGCCAAGTCGCGGCTGGTCCGGCAGATCGCCGAGCATCACAAAGGCGAACCGATGCTGGTGATCGGCCAGTACATCGACCAGCTGGACGAGCTCGGCGAGCGGCTGGAATGCCCGGTGATCAAGGGTGAGACCACGGTCAAGGAGCGGCAGCGACTGTTCCAGGCGTTCCGCACCGGCGAAATCAACATGCTGGTGGTCAGCAAGGTCGCGAACTTCTCCATCGACCTGCCGGAGGCGTCGGTCGCGGTCCAGGTGTCGGGCACCTTCGGCTCCCGCCAGGAAGAGGCCCAGCGCCTCGGCCGCGTACTCCGGCCGAAGGGTGACGGCCGGACCGCGCGGTTCTACTCGATCGTCGCCCGCGACACCGTCGACGCCGAGTTCGCCGCCCACCGCCAGCGCTTCCTCGCCGAACAGGGCTACGCCTACACCATCGTCGACGCCGAGAACCTCTTCGCCTGACAGGAATTCAGCCGGCCCGGCCGGGGTACCCAGGCGGCATGAGTCCGATTCAGATCCGGCCCTTGGGCGGCGCGCGCGGGTGTCTGGCGATGATCCTGATCTCGGTCGTCGGCTCCGTGCTCCTGACCGTCGCGCTGAACCTGATACTGCGCTGAGCCCTTCCTGCAGCGGCACTTCGCCAAGGGTCCCGGCCGGCGCGGTGAAGGGCTGAGCGCTGCTCGCGGCCGGATATTTCCCGCGGCCGGCAGGAATCGCAGCGCGGTTCGCGGGTACCTCCCCGGGTCACAGGCAGACCGGGCACGAGGAGGAGGCTCAGATGCGAGCAATGGTGTACCGCGGTCCTTACCGGATCCGTGTCGAGGAGAAGGACATCCCCGAGATCGAGCACCCCAACGACGCGATCGTGAAGGTGACCCAAGCGGCGATCTGCGGGTCGGACCTGCACCTCTACCACGGGATGATGCCGGACACCCGGGTCGGGATGACCTTCGGGCACGAGTTCGTCGGCATCGTCGAGAAGGTCGGGCCGACGGTCGAGCACCTCAAACCCGGCGACAGGGTGATGGTGCCGTTCAACATCTTCTGCGGGACCTGCTACTTCTGCGCCCGCGGGCTCTACTCCAACTGTCACAACGTGAACCCCAACGCCACCGCGGTCGGCGGGATCTACGGCTACTCGCACACCTGCGGCGGCTACGACGGCGGCCAGGGTGAATACGTTCGAGTGCCCTTCGCCGACGTCGGCCCCACCCTCATCCCCGACTGGATGGGGGAAGAGGACGCCGTACTGCTGACCGATGCGTGCCCGACCGGGTACTTCGGGGCCCAGCTCGGCGACATCGTCGAGGGCGACACGGTGGTGGTGTTCGGTGCCGGGCCTGTCGGCCTGTTCGCGGCGAAGTCGTCCTGGCTGATGGGCGCCGGCCGCGTGATCGTGATCGACCACCTGGAGTACCGGCTGGAGAAGGCGCGCACGTTCGCGCAGGCCGAGACGCGGAACTTCACCGAGTACGAGGACATCGTCGTCGAGATGAAGAAGACCACCGACTACCTCGGCGCTGACGTCGTGATCGACGCGGTCGGCGCCGAGGCCGACGGCAACCTGATCCAGCACGTCACCGCCGCCAAGTTGAAGCTGCAGGGCGGCTCGCCGGTGGCGCTCAACTGGGCGATCGACTCGGTTCGCAAGGGCGGCACCGTCTCGGTGATCGGCGCGTACGGCCCGCTGTTCAGCGCGGTCAAGTTCGGCGACGCGATGAACAAGGGCCTCACTCTGCGGATGAACCAGTGCCCGGTGAAGCGGCAGTGGCCGCGGCTGTTCGAGCACGTCCGCAACGGCTACCTCAAGCCCAGCGAGCTGGTCACCCACCGGATCCCGCTCGAGCACATTGCCGAGGGCTACCACATCTTCTCGGCGAAACTCGACGGCTGCATCAAGCCGCTCGTCGTACCGACCGCCGCCTGATCGGAAGGAGCAGGAGCCATGACCTACACGCCGCACAAGCCGAAGACCGCCGAGTCGAGCGAGAAACTCCGAGCCAGCATCCCCGGTTGGGGAGTCGATCTGGACCCGGCGGTCCGGCCGTCGGTGCCGCGGGAGCGGTTCGAGCCGGACCTGACCGGTGCGCACTGGGAGTTCCCGGACCGCCAGCCCGAGAAGTGGCCGCGGGAGAGGTCGATCGAGCACCAGTTCCTCACCCCGGTGTTCGGTACGACGTGCCCGCCGCACGGGCTGTCGGGGGTGCTGCGCAAGTACTCCTACAAGAAGTACAGCGAGGGACGCGCGGCGCACTGGCTGCTACTTCTCGCCGCCGACCGGGTGGACACCCTGGAGAGCACGCTCAAGTCGTTCCTGACCCTGCACCCGGACAACCTCATCACCGAGACCGGCATCCGCAGCGAGCTCTCGCACCACGGGCTCTCGTCGCGGCTGCACCAGAAGCGCGCCGACTTGGTGCACCAGCCGCTCGATCCGATCATCATCGCCGCACCCTGGGTGATCGGAGGGGCGATCATGTTCTCCCTGGTGAAGCGCCTCGCGAGGCGTGGATCTGCCGACTGACCGGATCAGGCAGTGTGTTCGTTGCTGCTGGCAAGATCTTCACACGGGATCAGGGGGCAACCTGCGCGCTTCAGATAGGACCCGGCGCCACGGTCGCCTGTCGCGGCCGCATTCGCGTGCTCCCAGTGCACGCGCCCCATCAACACGGGATGTCCTGCCCGCCCGTCGTAACCGGCCCGAGCCAGGGCCGCGTCGCCGGGACCAGCCGCCGCCACGACCCGCCGTACGACATCAGCTCCGACGTCCGGCATACCCACCAGGTGCACGAGCGCCGCTTCCGCATCGGTCGAGGCTGCCCAACTGAGGCCGCTGCGGAGCGACGCCGACATCCCGAGGGTCCACTCGGGCGACGAGACGATGGTGACGTCCTCATCGGCCAGCAGCGCGGAGACCTCCTCCGCCGCGGCACCGACGACCACGGCGATCGACGCACATCCGCCCTCGCGCATGACCCGGACGGATCGCACCACCCATGAAACCCCGTCGGCATCGCGGACCAGCGCCTTCGGCTGACCTGTCCGCGTCCCGGCTCCGGCTGCGAGCAACACCCCATAAGGCCTCATGGCAACCCAGTGTGACGCACCAGTCATCCCGGAATGCCTGCGGCGGTCACCGAGTTGCGGCTGATAGGGAGTTGCCGACTCAACGGGATGGGGGGTGACGGACCGGTCACGAAGCGTGGCTCGGGGGTTGCCCAGGGCAACATCAGGGTTCAGCCTGGGCCAAACCCGACGCTCCGACCGGTACCGTCGAGGGGTATGGGGACACAGGCACTGGAGCAGGTGGATCTGGTTGGGGATCGGGGGCGCGGCTCTGCTGGACCAGCGCCGGCAGTCTGGCGGGTGGTGCGAGAAGTAGTCCTGCTCGGCACCCTCTTCCTTGTCTACAGCGCAGGCCGTCAGTTCGCCGCGAAGCAAACCGGATCGGCTTACGACCATGCGCGTGAGGTGCTCTCCTGGCAACGCTGGCTGCAGCTGCCCAATGAGGCATCGATCCAGCATGCCGCCTTGCAACTCCCGCACCTGGTAGAGGGATCGAACCTGTACTACGCGTCCGTGCACGCGCCGCTCACCGGCGCAGTACTGCTCTGGTTGTCGATCTGGCGGCCCAAGGCTTATCCCCACGTCCGCTGGACGATGGTCTCCGTCACCGGGCTCGCGCTGATCGGCCACATCGTCTTCCCGCTGGCGCCGCCGCGGATGATGCCGGACTTCGTCGACACCGGGCTGCGGTTCGGCCAGTCGGTCTACGGGCCGGACAACTCCAGCGGCGTGGCGAACCAGTTCGCCGCGATGCCTAGTCTGCACGTCGGCTGGGCGTCCCTGATCGCGCTCGCGATGATCCTGATCACCCGGAGCAAGTGGCGGTGGTTGTGGTTGCTGCACCCGATCATCACGTTCGCGGTGGTGATCATCACAGCGAACCACTACTGGCTGGACGGCATCGTCGTACTGATCCTGCTCGGCATCAGCCTCCCGCTGCTGCTCCGGCCCGGGTTGCACAGCGACAGGCCGGAACCGGTGGTCGCGGATAATTCGGTTTCGCGAGAGCTGGCGCTCAAGTAACGTAGCGGGGCTTCCCCGACCGTCGACCGCTTTGCGGAGGTCCTGTCATGCCCCCTGACGATCCCATCCTCCAATCCGAGCAGGACTACCTCCGTACTTCGCGGGCCGCGCTCGCCGTGATGCGCCAGAAGACCGGTTCGCTGGAGATCGCCAGCGCCGATCCGGTCAACACCGAGTTCCTGAAGGCCGCCATCTGGCGGCGAATGAAGGAACTCGAGGACGACCCCGACGTACCGCTGTTCTTCGGGCGGCTGGACTACCTCGAGCCGACGGAGGAGACCTTCCACATCGGCCGGCGGCACGTCAACGACGAGGCCGGTGAACCGCTGGTGGTGGACTGGCGGGCCGACATCTCGGTGCCGTTCTACCGGGCCAGCCGGACCGAGCCGATGGGCGTCGGGATCCGCCGCCGGTTCGGGTTCACCCATGGCGAGATGACCGCGTTCGAGGACGAGGACCTGACCACCGCGGCGGTCGTCGACGAGCACAGCGACATCCTCGACGCGGAGATCGAGCGGCCGCGATCGGGGCCGATGCGCGACATCGTGGCGACGATCCAGCCCGAGCAGGACGTCATCGTGCGCGCCGGGGTCGAGGACACCATCTGTGTGCAAGGTGCACCCGGGACCGGGAAGACCGCGGTCGGGCTGCACCGCGCGGCGTACCTGCTGTATGCCTATCGGGATCAGCTCAGCCGGGCCGGCGTACTGGTCGTCGGCCCGAACGCGAGCTTCCTGCGGTACATCGGCGACGTGCTCCCCGCGCTGGGCGAGATCGAGGCGAAGCAGACGACCGTCGAGGAGATGGTCGCGCGGGTTCGGATCGCGGGGCCGGGGCCTGCCGCGGTGGACGTGTTGAAGGGCGATGCCCGGATGGCGGAGGTGCTGCACCGGGCCGTGTGGTCGCAGGTGCAGGTGCCCAAGGAGGCCCTCGTCGTACCGCGGGGATCCCACCGCTGGCGGGTCCCGGCGTACGAGGCCGAGGAACTGGTCAACGAGCTCCGCACTCGCGGGATCCGCTTCGGGGCGGGGCGGACGATGTTGCCGCAGCGCCTCGCGCACGCCGTACTGCTGCGGATGGAAGCCGCCGGCGATTCGCCGGACGACCGGGTGCAGGACTCGGTCGCGCGGAGCCGCCCGGTCAAGCAGTACGCCGATGCGCTGTGGCCGGTGGTGGACCCGGCGAAGTTGGTGTTCCGGCTGTTCACGGACGCCGAACTCCTGGCCGAACATGCCGACGGGATCCTGACTCCCGAGGAGCAGGCATTGCTGCTGTGGGACAAGGCGCCGCGCTCGGCGGGAGCCGCGAAGTGGTCTGTCCCTGATGCCACCTTGATCGACGAGGTCGCCGATCTCGTGGATCGCACCCCCAGCCTGGGACACGTAGTACTGGACGAGGCGCAGGACCTGTCGGCGATGCAGCTGAGGGCGGTCGGGCGGCGTTGCTCAACCGGTTCGATGACCATCCTGGGCGACATCGCGCAGGGGACCACGCCGTGGGCGACGCCTTCGTGGGACGACGCGCTCGGGCACCTGGGGAAGACGGGCGCGCATACCGAAGAGCTGACCGCGGGGTTCCGCGTGCCTGGGCAGGTGATCGAGTACGCCGCGCGCCTGCTGCCGCAGATCGCGCCGCACCTGACGCCGCCGACCGCAGTACGACGGGCTCGTGGTGAGCTGGCGATCACCCGGGTCCCGGACAGCCTGGTGGCTGCCGTGGAGACAGTCGCCGACGTGCTCGACAGGCCGGGGTCGATCGGCCTGATCGTGCCGGACGCGCTGGTCCCCGCAGCCCGGAAAGCCTTGCAGGACAAGGGATTGAGCTTCGCCATCCTTGGTGACGAGGACGACGTCGAGGCTCACGTGGACGTCGTGCCGGCCGGGCTGGCGAAGGGCCTCGAGTTCGACCACGTAGTACTGGTCGAACCAGCCGGCATCGTCTCAGGCGAAGCCGACGAACGCACCGGCCTGCGCCGCCTCTACGTCTGCCTGACCCGAGCCGTCACCTCCCTCGCCATCCTCCACACCCTCGACCTCCCAGGCGTGCTCACCGACTAGAAGCCGCTGCCAATTCACGCCGTCCAGACGCATTGCGCCTCCACCACCACAACCCCAGGCGCGCACGACTGCCCTAGCCGGGTGCCACCGCTCCGATCAGTCAGCGACGACTGCGGGGCACTCCTCTGCTTCGAGCGGCTCGAGGTGCTCGATCTCCTGCAGCGCCGGGTTGCGCCGCAAGGTGACAAGCAAACCGAGCACGACCAAGCCGAGCACAGCAGCGATGGACGGCAGCAGCTGCACGCCGACCAGCTTGATCACCAGCCCTCCCATCACCGCGGACAGCCCAGCGCCCAGGTAGATCGCCGACGCGTTCAGCGCGAGCAGCAGCCCACCCTCAGAACCCAGCTCCAGCAGCAGGTTCTGGATTGGCGGGTTGAAGGCCCAGGTGAACAGGCTCCACACAAACAGCGCTGTCCCGGCGCCTGCGGCGGACGTCGCGGTCAACGGCAGCGTCGCAATCACCACGATGAAGCCAACAAGCGCGACAGTCAGCGTCCGCAAGCTACCGAAGCGATCGGTTGCCCTTCCACCCAGCAGATTCCCCAACACCGCCCCCAGCCCGTAAACGAGCAGCAGCACGCCGACCACGCTCCCCGAAAGGTGCGCGGTCTCGGCCAGCAGCGGCACCACGTAGATGTAGACGCCCATTGTCGCCAGTACTGCTAGCACGGTCATCGCAAGCACGATCTGCACCCGCCGGTCAGCCGCACCCGCGAACCGCTCCCGCAAGGTCACAGCTGGCGGTGCATCAACCCGAGGCAATGCAGCCCGGACAGCCACGGCAACCAGCACAGCAACCGCGGCGATCAACCCGAACACCCCGCGATACCCGAGGCTGCCACCGAGCAAGCTGCCGGCCGGTACGCCGAGCACCAGCGCGAAGGTCAATCCACCGAAGACCACGGCGACGGCCCTCCCCCGCTCTTCCGGCGGCAGGAATCCCGTGGCGAACAGCGTGGCCGCCGGGGTGTACGCGGCCGCCCCGAAGGCGGCCACGACCCGTCCACCGATCAGCACCGGGTAGTTCGTCGCGACTGCGGCGATCACGTTGCCCAGCGCGGCTGTCAGGAGCGCGGCCAGCAGCAGAGTGCGGCGCTCCCACCGGCCCGTCAACGTCGACAACAGCGGCGCGCCGACGGCGTACGAGAGGGCGAACGCGGTGGCGAGCTGGCCCGCTGCCGTCAGCGAGACGTGCAGCTCCGAACTGACCGCGGGCAGCACGCCGGAGACGACGTAGGCGCTGGTGCCGACGGCGAAAGCACCGGCCGCGAGCAGGTAGATGCGTGCGGACATCAAGGACCTTCCATGGACGGACGAATAGTTCGACCGTCATCGTACTACGATCTCTATCGAAGTTCGATAGCCGTCGTACTATGGACGCATGAGCATCTCGAAAGTCCTGCCGCAGCCCGACCGCGAGGAGATCCGCGTCGAGGCCGTCCTGCAGGCACTGGGCGAGCCGGTGCGGCTGCAGATCATCCGCGCCCTGGCGGACGCCCCCGAGGGCATCGCTTGCGGCGACATCGACCTGCCCGTCACCGCCTCGACCCGCGCCCACCACCTGCGCATGCTCCGCGAAGCCGGCGTCCTCACCACCCACACCGAAGGCACCCGCCGCATCAGCACCCTCCGCCGCGCGGACCTCGACACCCTGTATCCCGGCCTCCTGACCGGCATCCTCTCCGCCCAGCGCTGAGCCGCCGGGGGCAGCTGGGGACCTTGGACATCTTGTGGGGACCTGGGTCAGGAAATTTCAGGTCCGAGGTCCCGACGGGCTGTCCGAACCCCGAGTTCTGACCGGAGCCGGGGTGTTTCCCCGTGTCAGGCTGCACCACCCACACCCACGCCCCGCCGTACGCGCAATCAGCGAGGCGGTCCCGGCCCTACCAGTTGGTGATGGAGCCGTCGGGGCGGTGGAGGCGGGGGATCGTGGCGGTCTGGGGTGGGGTGGATCGGGAGAGGTCGGCGGTGATGCCCAGGCCGGGGGTGTCCGGGGCGGTCAGGCGGCCCGGCGAGGCGGAGATTGTGGTGGTGAAGGCGCCTAGGGGCGGGGGGAAGCGGTGCGCCTGTTCCTGGACGCTGACGTTGGGCAGTGCTGTACACAGCTGGGTTGAGGCGGCCGTGCAGACCGGGCCGATCGAGTTGTGAAGGGCCAGCTGGATGTGGTGCGTCTCGCAGAGGGCGGCGATCTTTCGGCCCTCAGTGAGGCCGGTGTGGCCGAGGTCGATCCGCGCGTGGTCGATCAGCTCGTCCTCGACCAACTGCCGGAACTCCCACTTCGTGCAGAGCTGCTCGCCGGCCGCCAGCGGCACGCCGACCCGCCCTCGCAAGGACTTGTACGCCGACAGGTGCTCGCTGCGCAGGGGATCCTCGACGAAGAACGGCCGCACGGGTTCCAGCTCGCGACACAGTTGAACGGCTTCCGCGAGATCCAGCCGGGTGTGCGCGTCGACGAGCAGCTCGACCTCATCGCCGAGTCCCGCGCGTAGCTCCTGCATCAGTTCCACGGTCCACCGGACGGCCCGGCGAGCGTCGTACTCAGGCTCGCGCGGGTCCCAAGCCGTCAACCGCAGATGCCGCCACCCCGCGGCGGCCAGCTCGGAGGCGTGGTTCAACACATCGTCCATGGATCCACCCCGCACATGCGCGTACGCCGGTACGTAGTCCCGCGACCGCCCACCCAGCAAGGAGAAGACCGGTACGCCGAGGGCTTGGCCGCGCAGGTCCCACAAGGCGATGTCGATCCCGGCCAGAACGGACGCGTGGTGCCGGTCGGACGGGAAGAACACCGAGCGGAAGCCGAGTTGCCAGATGTGTTCGATGCGGGTGGCGTCGACACCGATGAGCAGCGGCCGGAGATCTTCGATCACCCCGACGGCGGCCCGCTCCCGGCCCCGCATGCCGACTTCGCCGATCCCGGTCAGGCCGTCGTCGGTCCGGACAACTGCTATCAGCGCCGGCCAGTCGTCCGCGGCGGGCAGCGTCACCAGGTCGATCTCCGCGATCTTCACCCGCCCAACTCCATCACATCCGGCCCACATCCCGGCGCACATCTCGGGGCCACATCCTGGCGCACATCTAGGGGCACATCCCGGCGCACATCTCGGGTGGCTGAACGGGAACCGCAAGCCGATGGTGTGCAGATCGAGCGGCAAGCTTGCGCCCCGGCTGTCAGACTGTGGCGGTGGTGGCCCTGCGCGAACGGTGGAACGAGCTGATCCCGGGCTCGACAGCGTTGGCCGACGATCTGGTCGCCAGGTATGTCGGGCGCAACCGTCGCGCCTATCGCGATCAGTATCTCGACACCGTGCTCACCGCGCTCGATTCGCTGATCCAGCTCAGCACCGATCCCACCTCGGTCCGCCTCGCCGCCTGGTTCCACCGCGCGGTGCACGAACCGGGCGGCGGCCCCGCTGAGGACGCCGAGTCGTCCGCACGGCTGGTCGAGCAGACCCTTCCTGCCTACGGCGTCGACCCGATCCGCATCGCCGAGGTGGCCAGGCTGGTCCGGCTGACCGGCGATCTCGCCACCCCGCCGGTCGATTCCTACGCGCCACCCCGACGCGACGCGAACGGCGATGTACTGCTCGACGCCGTGAACGCCACCCTCGCCACCGCACCCAGCCGCTACGCCGCCCAAGCAGCCGAAGTACGCCGGGACACGGGCGACCGGGCAGCCGCGAGCCAGCGCCGGTACGACGAGGTCCGCGAACTGCTGGACGGGCATCTGTACCGAACGCAGCTGGCTCGACAGCGCATGGGAACGGCCGCTCGCACCAACCTGCAGGCAGAGCTCGCGGGACTCGACAGCGAGCTCCCCGCTCCCTGGCGTGGCTGGCAGCAAGCGGCACTAGCGGCCACGGCCACCTTCAGCGCGATCGCAGCCGCTGTGGTCTCCATTGCGGCAGCCGGAGCCTCCTGGCAGGTTCCAGCGCTGGAATCGGAGACAGGCTGGCCACCTGTCGTCCTGGCCGTCCTCGCCTTCTTCAGTGCGCCAGTGCTGTTCCGCTGCGCCCGGAGCGCCAGCCAGCGAGCCCGCCTGATCTCGGGTGCTGTTGTGGCGGTCGCAGCAACCGGCCTACTCGTCGCCTGGGCCCAGGTCCCGGTGACGAACCCTGCTCTCGGCGTCGGCCTACGAGTGCCGCTGCTGATCTCTGCCCTGCTCCTGCTCCTTGTAGCCGGTACTGCGGGGCTGGTCGCCTCCTTGCTGCGAACGAGAGCCGCCCGCTTCTTGCCGTCGAGAAACCTGGGCCAGCAGCTGGCGTGGCTCGCAGTACCAGGGCTGATCGCGCTGACACTGCTGCTGATCGTGCAGCCTGTGGCACGCAACTACGTGCTCAACTCCAACGAGCGCGTCGAAGGCGCACATCGGCCGGCTGGTGAGATGCCGACCTCGCTCCTGGACGGCAAGGTCGCCTGGGTGAGCCGGGCATTGTCCGGAGCAGGCGCGGAGGAGGCAGTCGGCACGAAGTACGGCATCGCCATTCCGCGGCAGACCGGCGTCGTCGAGATGCTCGATGCGGCCACCGGGGAGCTCCGCTGGCGCTACACCCGCTCCGACTCGGACGAGAAGCCGAACATCTACGCCACGGCGAACGGTGACCTGCTGATCGCGGAGTTCGCGGACATCGGCTACCTCCTGCTCGATGCCAACACGGGCCAGCGGAAGGCGGCCTGGCCGGGCCGGACACGCGACCACAGCATCCAGCAGGCCGATCCGCTGCTCACGGGCGAACAGGTCAGCAGAGGGTCGGACAAGCTGAGCGGCGTCGACCCTGACGGACGGCAGCGCTGGACGTTCGAGCCCGGCAGTTGCACGGACATCGGCGCAGTCGCCACGCGGGACACCGTGGTCACCTTCCTGGGACACAGCTGCGGGGACAAGCCGGACGAGATGACCGGACTGGACCTGAAGACCGGCAAGCAGCTGTGGAGCAAGTCGCCGGCCGACACGTACCGGCGACCCACCGTCGTGGGCGGCTTGGTGGTTGTTGCTGAGCCCGGCGGCGACTCCGACGTACCGGCTGCACTTATAGCGGTCGAGCCGCGGACCGGTGAGACCAAGTGGCGGTGGCCGGTACCGCGCAACTGGGCCTGCCGCACCCTGCTGAACCCGGCTGGGAAGCTCCTGGTCGTGGTCGACTGCCCAGGACCGGACACGCAGGAGAACCGCAAGACCATCGTCACCGCGATCGACGCCACGACCGGCAAGACCGCCTGGCAGAGCACCGCAGCCGTCAGCCCGCGTGCCCGGGTCGCGGTGACGACCGACGCCCGGGTGGTGTCGCTGGTGCGAGGCTCCGACGGCTGCTTCGCGAACGTGATCAGCCGAACCGGCCTCCGCCAGGTCCGGCTGCCCAACGGGATCTCCTGCAGCCGCGACGCCCGGGCAGTCGGCAACCTCCTGCTCACCTCCGGCAACGGCAGCGTCATCGCCCTCCGCTAGTGCCCTGGGCGCCGCGGACTCCCTGGTGTCCCGTAAGCCGGCCTCAACGCCCGAGCTGCTCCTCCGCCGAGGCGAGCAGCTCGACAATGCGGGTGCCGAAGGCGACGTCCACCGGGTGGGAGTCGCCGGACTCGGCCGCGGCGACCAGCTCACTGGCCGCCACCTGGTAGGACTCGACTGCCGGGGTCTCCCCGGGCGGCAGCAGCGCAGTACCGGTCTCTCCCCAGATGCCCGTCTCGAAGTTGCTCCCGGCGGGCGGCGCGAGCAGCGAGAGGCTGCCCGTGCTGGTCGCGCCGGACTCGTGGGTGATCACCAAGTGCACCAGGTCGCCCTCGCCGCCGACGGCCCGGAGTTCGACGATCGGGCCCAGCATGGCGCTGAGGTTGGACAACAGGTGCGGGCCGACGTCCCACAACGCACCCCGCTGCTCGCGGCGCCAGGCCGACCCGGCGTACGGGTTGCCCGGCGCATCGAGCGAGGCGAGCATCCGGGACCAGCCGCCCTTCCACCCACCGGTCGCCTGGACCTCTTCGAAGAACTTCCGGGTTTCCGGGGCGAACCGGCTGGTGAAGAACACCACCGAGGCGATCCCCTCGTCCGCCGCTTCGTCGGCGAGCGCGCGGGCGTCGTCCAGCGAGTCGGCCACCGGCTTGTCCAGCAGGAGATGCTTGCCCACGGCAGCGGCTTCCAGCGCCATTGTTGCCTGAACCTTGGGCGGAACCGCAAAAGCTACGGCGTCGACCGCCTCCAGCAACTCGGCGTAGTCGTCGTAGCCGGTGACGCCGAGGTCACCCGCGAGCTGCGACGCCTTGTCGGCGTTCCGTCCCCATACCCCGACCAGTTCGACGCCTTCCGCAGCGCGCAGACCAGGTCCGTGGGTGGCGTGCGCCCAGGGACCGGTTCCGACCAGGCCGAATCGCATGGTGACCTCCGCTTCTGATGCTGACCCCACCCCACCGCGGCGGTCAGGTGACGAGCCGATATCGCTTTGGCCACGACCCTAACCGGGAACCCCGGATCGGTCGGTACAGGCCTCTGCCGGGTGCAAGACTCGCGGGCATGGACCTGCGCGACCAGTGGAATCGCCTGCTGCCGCACGCGCAGCCGCTGGGCGATGACCTGCTGGCCCGTTACGCAGAGCAGCAGCGGCACTACCACGACCAGCGCCACCTGGCCGAGATGCTCGACACCATCGACGAGCTGGCCGACCTGGCAGACGACCCGGACACGGTCCGGCTGGCTGCGTGGTTCCACGACGCGATCTACGACCCGCAGGGCGACCCCGGCGAGAACGAGGAGGTCTCGGCCCAGCTGGCCGAGCTCGAGCTGTCCGCGTACGGCGTACCCGCTGAGCAGGTCGAGGAGATCGGCCGGCTGATCCGGCTGACCGCCAAGCACGACTGCGAGCCGGGTGACGCGAACGGCGCCGTGCTGTGCGACGCCGACCTGCGCATCCTCAGCCTGCCCGCCGACCGGTACGACGAGTACGCCGTCGGCATCCGCGAGGAGTACGCGCACGTCGCCGACCGGGATTTCGCCCGCGGCCGGATGAACTTCCTGCAGGGCCTTGCCGGGACGCCGCTGTATGCGACCAGCCGCGGCCGCGAGAAGTGGGAGCAGGCGGCCCGCGAGAACCTCCAGCGCGAGGTGGGCACCTTGACCCCGAGGGCGGCCCGTCCGTTCTCCGGCCTGATCCCGATGATCTACCTGGGGGCGGCGCTCGGCGTGATCGTGGCTGCCTCCGTGCTACTCGGCCGGGGCCTCGGCGCCGCGTCGCGCTGGCCCGCCACCCCTGAGGAGGTGACCGGGTTCCCTGTTTGGGCCCCGATCGCCGGTACTGCGGTAGCGGCCGGGCTGGCCTGTGCTTGGTTCCGGCGGGGCCGGCCGCGGCTGGTGACGATCCCGGCGATCTTGTTCGCAGTACTGGGGCTGGTCGCGATCGGAGTCTGCTGGTGGAGTTGGCCGGCGGCGAAACCCGGCGCAGCCATGAGCGAGCGCTGGCCCTACCTCATGCTCGGCTCTGTCGCGCTCGTGCTGGCCGGGGCGCTCCTTGCAGTGGCCCGGCGCCTCCGCCTGGCTCCGCCGTACGCCGTGGCGCCTCCGCGTGCTCTAGGCCTCGGCGTAAGCGTTGTGTGCGCTTCACTGCTCGCTTGGATCGTCGTATCCGCTGGTGAACCGTTCGTGCAGGCGCGGCTCGAGGCTGCCAACACCATCAGCACCACCACCACCGAGAAGCCCGGCGTACTGCCGGTGCAGCTCAATGGTGAGCTCGCCTGGAGCCGGGAAGTCCCCGCGACAGGCGCGATCGCCGGAACCGTCGGTGGAGTGGCTGAGCTGCGCCCGGACGGGGTCGTGATGTCTGACGCGACCACTGGGCAGATCCGCTGGCGCTACTCCCGGGCCGATGTCGACGAAGCCGCCTCCAACGGGTCGCGGGGTCTCCTCGTGTCCAGCGATGGCCGCACGCTCGCCGCGCATCTCCCGTACGCCGGTGGGCGCGCGCCTAGCGGGATCGAGCTGCCGACGTACGCAGTACTGGATGCCGAGAGCGGACAGGTGCTCACCGAGGTCCACACGGAGGGCACGGCTCTTGCGGTGGATGCGAACCAGCTGCTCGTGGCGGAGGGCAGGTACGTCGTGGCGCACGGGGTCAGCAACCCCACACACTGGCGGACTCGGTTGCAGTGCAATGTCACGCAAGGCGAACTGCTGGCGGACCAGGCCGTGGTGGTGGACGCCTGCGGTGGTAGCGGCGCGGTGATCCGCGGACTCGACCTGACGGACGGCAAGCAGCGCTGGGAGGTCGACCTGGGTATCCGGTTCGACCTCAGCGCCGAGCTGGAGCCGACTACCTGGGTAGGCGACCTGGTAGCCGTCCCGGACACCCGCGAGGTCTCCGGGCTGGTGTGGACCGGCGCGGCTGGTGGCACGCTCCACCAGTGGTCCGTCGACGTCGGCGAGGGGCGCATCCTGTGGACTTCACCAGTCGCCGGTACGCCGAGGCCGCGGCTGGGGCCGTCCTCCTGCGACGCCCAGCTCGCCGCTACCCATGCTTCCCTCGTGCTGGTGACCTGTCGTTCCAGCAGCGAGCCTGGCGAACCCCAGACATACGACGTGTCGGCCGTGAGCCCAGCAGACGGAACGCCGCAGTGGCACCACCTGCTGCCGGTGCCACCGAAGCTGCAGCAGCCCGAATACCCGCGTGACGGGTTCGGCCTGCTGCCGGACGGCCGAGTGGTGACACTGATGCCGCAGGCCGACGGCACGTGCTCGCCTGTGATGGTCGGTACCACCGGCATCGTGCCCAGGCCGATCGTGGCAGGCCCGACGGCAGCCTCCGTGGCCGACACGAAGAAGGTCACCTGCGACAAGCCGGCAGTAACCGTCGCCGGCGGCCGCCCCGTCTTCAGCGACGGCACCCGCCTCTTCGCCCTCAGCTAGCCTTCTGCTGCAACCGCCACGGCCTTGTCCTGAACGAACCGGCTCTGGGACAGTCCGTGAATGGAACTCACGGCGGCTGCGCTGATGACCAGATTGCGCGATCACGCACGGCCCGGCGAGGTGATGCACAAGCATTATCCCGGCGAGGGCGACGTACTCGGTGTGCCGATGAGGTCCACCTTCGACACCGCCAAGGCGTTCACCGCGCTCCCCCTGGCCGAGGTGGAGCGCCTGCTGGACGAACCGTCGTACGAGGCTCGGCTGTCCGGGTTCTGCGTGCTCGACTTCCAGGCACGCCGAGCGAAGTTGCCGGACAAGGATCGCCGCGCGGCGTACGAGCTCTATCTGCGCCGGCACGACGCGATCGACAGCTGGGACATGGTCGATCGGGCGGCTCCCCACGTGATCGGGCGCTACCTTCTCGACCGGCCCCGGGATCCGCTCTTCCAGCTGGCGCGATCCGGCGAGCCGCTGCGCCGCCGTACAGCGATCACCGCGCCGCTCTACTTCGCCCGCTTCGGCACCGCCGCCGACCTGACCGACCTCTTCGCGATCGCGGAACTGCTGCTCGGCGAGCATGATCCCGTGGTGTCGAAGCCGGTCGGTATCGCACTGAAGTACGCCGGGGTGCTGGACGAGGCGACTCTCAGGATCTTCCTCGACAAGCACGCCGCGACGATGCAGCGGCCCGCCTTGCGCTATGCCGTCGAGAAGCTGGACCCCGCCGTACGCCGGGCCTACCTGGGCTGAGGAATTCCGTTGCCCCCGGCAGCGTTCCTTTCTACCGTGATGACCATGTTCCGCGCGGATTCTGCTGCGTACCTGTCAGGCCTGGGCCTGACGGGCGCTGCCGCGTGGGCGTCAGCGGATTCAGATCTGTTCACCGGCGCGCGAAGCCGACCCTCCTCCTGCTGAAGCAGGACCCGCGGAGGAGGGTGGCACGGCAACCGGCCCCCTTCCTCGCAGCTCCTTGCTGCGCGGAGGTGTCCGGTCGGGGGTCCTGGCTCGACGAATCTTCTGACCAGCAAGGGAAAACACATCATGGCCAAGAGCCAGTTCGTGCGGACGAAGCCGCACCTCAACATCGGAACCATGGGTCACGTCGACCATGGCAAGACCACCCTGACGGCGGCGATCACCAAGGTGCTGGCCGAGCGCGACCCGAGCGTCAACCGCTTCATCGCGTTCGACGGTATCGACCGGGCGCCGGAGGAGGTCGCGCGCGGGATCACCATCAACATCTCGCACGTCGAGTACGAGACCGCCGCCCGGCACTACGCGCACGTGGACATGCCCGGGCACGCCGACTACGTCAAGAACATGATCACCGGCGCCGCCCAGGTGGACGCCGCGATCCTCGTCGTGTCGGCGCAGGACGGCGCCATGCCGCAGACGCGTGAGCACGTCCTGCTCGCGCAACGGGTGGGCGTCCCGTACCTGGTGGTCGCGCTGAACAAGGCGGACACCGTCGACGACCCCGAACTGCTCGACCTGGTCGAGCTGGAGGTCCGTGAACTCCTTACGGAGTACGGCTTCCCGGGCGACGAGGTGCCGGTCGTTCGCGTCTCCGGCCTGCGTGCACTCGAGGGCGGCCCCGAGTGGACGGCAAAGATCGTCGAGCTCCTCGACGCGGTCGACTCGTACGTGCCGGTGCCGCCGCGTGAGCTGGGCGAGCCGTTCCTGATGCCGATCGAGAACGTGCTCACCATCAGCGGGCGTGGCACCGTCGTCACCGGCGCGGTCGAGCGCGGTTCGCTGAAGCTCGGCGACGCCGTCGAGGTGATCGGTCTCGGCCCGACCGTCGCCACTGTGGCGATCGGGATGGAGACGTTCGGCAAGTCGCTGGAGTCCGCCGAGGCGGGTGACAACGCGGCCGTCCTGCTGCGTGGCGTCAAGCGCGACGAGGTCCGTCGCGGCCAGGTAGTGGCACTGCCGGGCACCGTGAAGCCGCACCGGAAGTTCCGGGCGCAACTCCACGCGCTGTCGACCGCCGAAGGTGGCCGCCACACGCCGTTCGCCGCGGACTACCGACCCCAGTTCTACTTCCGCACCACGGACGTATCCGGCGGCATCGACCTGGGCGACATCGCCCTCGTCATGCCCGGCGACACGATCCAACTGGTCGTAGAACTGGAGAAGCCCATCGCCATGAACACCGGCCTGGGCTTCGCAGTCCGAGAAGGCGGCCACACGGTCGCCGCCGGCACGGTCACCGAACTACTCGACTAACCAGAGGCGCTCACAGGCCTAGGCCTGTGAGCGCCTCTGCTGTGCTTGGCGACAGCAGTCGTCCGACTAGGGCACAGTCGCCGACGGCGACACCCAAACGTCGTTGCCGCCTTGGCTAGGTGCCTTTGCGGTGGCGGAGGCCGGAGGCTATGAGGCGGCGGACCAGGTCTCGGGTGGGGACGGGGGTGGCTCCGGCGGCGATCACTTCGTCGTACTTGTCGGAGGGGACGTCGTAGTGGTCTCGGTCGAACCCTCGCTCGGGGATGCCGACCTTGCGGGCGAAGGCGTGGAGCTCCTCGTACGACTCGTCGCTCACCAGGTGCGACCAGACTCGGTTCCAGCCTGGCCAGATGGGCGGATCGATCAGGATCACACCTGCTCCTTCGCTTCCTGGTCGCGGCTGTCGTGCGCGTCGAGGAGATTGCGCCAGGCACGGACGAAGCGAGAGTTCACGTAGGCCTTGGTCCACGAGCCGTCCTGCCGGACCGACGACCCGACGTGGAACCGCCGTACGCCGGCGCCGTAAAGCCACGGAACATGCTCTGGCTGGAGCGAGCCGCCTGCCATCATCACGCTGGCAACCTGCGGGTCTTCCTTCGCCAGCCGGGTCAGGTCGTCCAGGCCGTGGTGGACCCCGAGAGCCGAGCCGGCAGTCAGGACACAGTCGAGGCCGGGGAAGGTTCGGAGTGCGCGCCAGGCCGGGCGCTGCTCGAGTACGGCGTCGATGGCGCGGTGGAACGTCCAGGGTGTGCCCGCGAAGGTACTTGCGAGAGCCGCGACAGATTCGGTGTCGACCTCGTTGTCCGGGGTCAGGAACCCAAAAACGAATCCGTCCGCTCCGGCCGAGAGGTAGGACTGGGCCATCGCGGTCAGCCGGTTGAGCTCTGCGCCATTGGTGGTGAACGAGTCCGACAGCCGGAGCATCACCCGCAGCGGGAGATCCGTAACCCGGCGTACGGCACTCACTGTCGACACCGACGGACACAAGCCGTCCGCCTCCATCGACGCACACAGCTCCAGCCGGTCCGCCCCACCCTCCTGAGCCGCCTCCGCATCCGCGGGATGCAGCGCGATGACCTCCAGCAACGAACCCATGCGCGCCATCATCCTGCATCCACCGACTCGACCGCCGCATCAACCACGCCGAATCAACCACGCCGACGACACGCCCGTACTCCGCGGCAGCCCCTTGCCGTCGCCTGCCCACGACGCGCGCCGTGCCCTACTGCTTCGCCCAGCCGCGCGAGCCCTGACCTACCGGCCCGACCCGCCGCCCGTCGGCCCCACTCCCCGGCCCGACCCGCCGCGTGAGCCCCACTCCCCGGCTCGACGCGCCCGTCCCACTTGCCGGCCCGACCCGCCGCCCGTCGGCCGCGACTCCCCGGCCCGACCCGCCGCGTCCGCACCACTTGCCGGTTCGACCCGCCGGTAAGTCGCGCTTGGGGCGGCGTGTCCATCCGGTAAGTCGGGGCTGCCCGGCGGGTCGAGCCGGTAAGTCGGGCTGGCGGGGCCCAGGAGCCGGTATGTCGGGGCTGCCGGGCGGGTCGAGGCGGTAAGTGGGTCCGACGCGGCGGGTCCAACCGGGACGTGACTGGGCTCGCAACGTGCTGCGCGGACCACCGCGTCTCCGTCGGCGGGTCGAACCGGGAAGTCGACGACACCGGCCGGACCGCCGAGCCCCCGCTCTCCGGCCCGACCCGCCGCGTGAGCCCCGACTCCCCGGCCCGACCCGCCGCGTCCGCACCACTTGCCGGTTCGACCCGCCGGTAAGTCGCCCCTGGGGCGGCGTGTCCATCCGGTAAGTCGGGGTTGCCCGGCGGGTCGAACCGGTAAATCGGGGCTCACGCGGCGGGTCGAGCCGGTGAGTCGAGGCTGGCGGATCGGGCCGGCAAGTCAGTGCTGGCGGCTCGAACCGGTAAGTCGGGGCTGCCCGGCGGGTCGAGGCGGTAAGTCGGGCTGGCGGGGCCCGGGAGCCGGTAAGTCGGGGCTGCCCGGCGGGTCGAGGCGGTAAGTGGGGCCGACGCGGTGGGTCGAACCGGGACGTGACCGGGGGGCTCGCAAACGTGCTGCGCGGGTGACCGCCGTATCCGTCGGCGGGTCGAACCGGGAGGTCGGCGACACCGGCCGGCCCCCGCCGAACCAGGAGGTCGGAGGCGTGGTGGGTCGACCCCGAAGGCGAAGGGAGGGACACCTCGCCACGAGGCGTGTAAGACGTTGGCTGAACGTTGTCGGCGATTGGCGGGAAATTGCTGTTGCACTGCCAGAGGGTCTTCTGTATCGTTTTTCTAGAACGATTTAGAAGAACGATACAGAAGACTGTCAGCAGGAGGTGGAAGAGATGTCGCCAGGAGTCACCATCAAGACTGTCGCCCAGGCCGTCGGGGTGTCGCCGTCGACCGTCTCGAATGCCTACAACAAGCCTGATCAGCTGTCCGCCGCCCTGCGTGAGCGGATCCTGAGCAAGGCCCACGAACTCGGGTACGCCGGTCCCGACGCGTCCGCCCGGGCGCTGCGGAGCGGTAAGGCCGGAGCGGTCGGCGTGCTGTTCACCGACAAGCTTGCCTACGCGTTCTCCGATCCGTACGCCGTCGGCTTCCTCGCCGGTCTGGCCGAAGTCGCCGAGGAGTTCGCCACCAGCTTGCTGCTGATGCCGCTCAGCTCGTCGGACATCCAGGGCGGCGCCAACGCAGTACGACAAGCTGCGATCGACGCGGCGGCGATCTTCTGCGTCGCGGGCGGCCACCCGGCGCTGGACATGCTGAAGAACCGGGGCATCCCGATGGTCTCCACAGACCGGGGCGACCACCCGGATCTGTCGTGGGTCGCGATCGACGAGGTCGAGGCGGCGGCCAAGCTCGGCCGGCACCTCGCCCGCCTCGGTCACCGCGACCTGGTCGTGCTGGTCGACAATGCGGAGGCCGCCGGCAGCCAGCCGGTGGAGCTGACCCTCGACGAGGTCGGGTACACCGACTGCGAGCTGCGGATCCGCGGCCTGCAGAAGGAGATGCCGGACGCGCGGATCAGGCTGATCTCGGGCGGGCACAACGCCTTCAGCTCAGGGCTCGCCGGGGCCGAGTGGGTGCTCGACTCGCAGCACCGGCCGACCGCGATCGTCGGGCTGAGCGACGTCCAGGCGCTCGGCGCGATGGAGGCGATGAAGACGCGCGGACTGGTTCCCGGCAAGGACCTGACCGTGGTCGGCTTCGACGACATCCCCGCCGCCGGAACAGCGGGTCTCACCACGATTCGCCAACCGATCAAGGACAAAGGCCGAGCCGTCGGCCGGGTGCTGCTCGACCCGGAGGTGAAGGAGCACCAGCTCCTGCTGCCGACCGAGCTGGTCGTCCGCTCCAGCAGCGGGCCCGCCCCTCGCACCTGAACCACCCACGCCGGCGCGACATCCGGCTGCAGACCTCAGTACGGCGGAACCCCGCCGCCCTACCTCGCCGGGCCGACACCCGGCCGCAGATCCCATACCCCTTATTCGACTGACGGCCGCCCGGCCGCTGGTTCTGATCACCATGCTCTTCGGAAAGGAGCACGACCATGACTTATTTCATCGCCGGCAACACCGCTGTGGAGAACGCGCGGTCCCTCGCCCAGTCCGCACTTCCCAACGCTCCCCAGGAGCCGTACTTCGAGCCGGCACCCCGCCGCGCGTACGCCGTCCGTGCCCGCCTCAGCACCATCCTCCGGGTCGCGGCGGCCCACGAACTCAAGCTCGCCGACCGCATCGCCCCCACCCCGCGCTGCGAGCCCTACTCGAGCTGATCCGGCGTCGGCCGGCAAAGACCTCTCCCGAGGCGACGAAACCCCGAGCCGCGCAGGCTTGGGGTTTTGTCGGTCGCGTCTGGCACTCTGAAGGGCGATGAACGAGCCGGGGATCTTGCTGACGGCCCGCGCGATGGTCCTGCACGACCTGGCCGCGCGGGGATTCGACGACGCCGTGATGGTGTCCGTGCTGGAGGATGCCGTCGCCGGACGGCAGTGGTGGCTCGACCAGTGGCCCGACGGGGCAGAGCACATCGCCGGGCTGGTC
The DNA here is from genome assembly GCF_039529635.1 of Kribbella alba. NCBI lineage: Bacteria > Bacillati > Actinomycetota > Actinomycetes > Propionibacteriales > Kribbellaceae > Kribbella > Kribbella alba. The sequence continues at coordinate 725,916 of NZ_BAAANE010000004.1, forward strand.
GCGCAGGACGTGCAGGACCGGCTCGTCGACTCCGGGGTCCGCTGGCCGCGCTGCACGGCGTGCGACGACCTCAACGACCACGAGCTCCGGATCGAGCCCGAACTCGGCCCCGACCCCCACTGGGTCTGCGAACGCGCCGGCATCAGCGTCGCCCCCTTGGGCCGCCTCACCTGACCGACCCTCCACCAGGGACACGCAGCACAGAAGCCGATAGGTCGTCAGTGGTCGCCCTCCTGGGCGGCCTGAACGGCACGGGCGCGGAGGTCGGCGCGATCGACGCCGGTCAGGTCGAGGGCGCGAGGCACTCGGCCGAGCTTGGCGTCGAGGGCACCGACAAGCATGTGGGCGGCACCGATCCGGCCACCGCCGGTCGCGGCTACGCACTCCATAGCCCGCTTGAGCAGGAGCTTCGTCGATTCGCCGAGGTGCGGATTGCGGCCCGGATCAGGTGTTGCCGTCGGCAACTCCGCGACCTCGACCGTGATTCCAGCGACGGCCAGGCTGTCTTCCCACTCACGATCGAGCGCGACTCGCAGAGCATCTCTCGTGAGCCCCACCTCGCCCAGCAGCCGCGCCGCCGAACTGCCTTTCAGCGCGGCGAGCGCGAGCAGTACATGCTCGGCCTCGATCGAAGCCGAACCATCCAGCCGGGCCTCCTCACGAGCACCGTGAACCAGGACCGAACGGACATCCTTGACCTTGGTCGACATCAACGCCTCCTCAGGGCGACGCCCGCGGCGATCAGCCGCTTGGCGTGTTTCTTGTGCACGGCCTGCCGGGTGATCCCCAGCACCTCGGCCACGTCGGACCAACTCCAGCCGGCCCGCATCGCCTGCTCCACCTGGCTGTCCTCCAGCCGATCCGTGAGCCGCCGCAACGCCACCACGGCAGCGAGCCCGGCGCCGGGATCCTCGGGATCCGTCAGTCTCTCCATATCAAAGCAACCTAGGTTGACAACAATAATTTGTCAACCAAAGTTGCTCGAACTGCTCACTTGACCCCTCCAGCGGTTCTGCCTATAGTCAACACATCAGTTGATCAATGAGATGGTTGATAAAAATGACGGTTGATGAGGATGCGATGGACCGGGCCTTCACCGCGCTCGGCGACCCGGTCCGCCGGGCGCTGATCGCGCGGCTGTCCCGCGGCGAGGCGACGGTGAATGAGCTAGCCGAGCCGTTCCCCATCACCAAGCAGGCGGTCTCACGGCACATCCAGGTGCTCGAGGCCGCCGGCCTGATCACCCGCAGCCGCGACGGCCAGCGCCGTCCGTGCCACCTCAACCCGACCGCCCTGGAAGCACTGACGAGCTGGATCGACGGCTATCGACTGACCGCCGAAGCCCGGCACCGCCGGATCGACGCCGTCCTGGAAACCGTGAAGGAGCAAGACCGATGAGCACCAACCCGACCACCATCAGCGCCCCGCCCGACACCCCGTTCATCGAGGTCACCCGCGACTTCGACGCCACCCCCGAGCAACTCTTCCGCGTCTCCACTGACCCGGACCTGGTCGCCGACTGGCTCGGCCCGCGCGAGATCGAGATGGAGCTCCAGCAGTACGACGTACGCCCGGGCGGGAGTTATCGCTTCATCCACCGCGAGCCGGACGGCACCGAGCACGCCTTCCGCGGCGTCTTCCACACGGTGGTGCCGAACGAGCGGATCATCCAGACCTTCGAGTGGGAGGGCGCTCCGGGCCAGGTCAGCCTCGACGACACGTCGTACGAGCCGATCGAAACCGGAGTCCGGCTGCGCACCCGCTCGGTGTTCCCGTCCGTCCAGTGGCGCGACGAGATGATCGCGTACGGGATGGAGCGTGGCATCCGGGACTCCATGGACCGGCTGTCCGAGCTTGCCGCGCAAGAGCCCAAGCCCACCAGGAGCCAGGTCGTCGTCGATATCTCGATGTCCCTGGACGGCTACGTCACCGGACCGGGCGTCGGCTTGGACAACGGGCTCGGTGACGGCGGCGAAGTGCTCCACAGCTGGGCGATCGAAGGTGACGCGGCGGATCGCGCGGTCCTGGACGACCAGTTCGCGCGGACCGGCGCCGTGGTCCAGGGACGCAAGCTGTTCGACATCATCGACGGGCCGCACGGCTGGAACGACGAGATGGGCTACGGCGCCCAGCCCGAGGGCAACACCGCGCCGCCGATCTTCGTCGTCACCCACTCGGCACCGAACAAGACCCGACTGGGCGACAGGTTCCACTTCGTCACCGACGGCATGGAAAGCGCACTGCGGCAGGCCCGGGAAGTTGCTAACGGCAAGGACATCGTAGTGATGGGCGGCGGCGAGATCTGCCACCAGTTCCTCGCAGCCGGTCTGGTCGACCTCGTTCGCCTGCATGTCGCGCCGGTAGTCCTCGGCGACGGCACCCGGCTCTTCCCCGCCGACAGCTCCGCCACGGTCGCACTGGAGCTCGTCGAAGCGGTCTCGACCCCGGCGGCGCAACACCTCACCTACCGCGTCACTCCCCAGAAGGACAACTGACATGGGCAAGGTCATCGCCTCGGCGGCGGTCTCACTGGACGGCTTCGTCGCCGATACCGCTGACGCGGTCGGACCGCTGTTCGATTGGTACAACAACGGCGACGTCGAGCTCTACGGCACCGATTCCGGCCGGGCGTTCCACGTCGGCAAGGCGAGCGCCGACTACATCAACTCGGTCTGGCCGACCATCGGCGCGGTGGTGATCGGCCGGCGTCTGTTCGACCTGACCAACGGCTGGCACGGCGTCCCCGCGGTCGGTGAACACGTCTTCGTCGTCACCCACGAACCGCCGACGGACTGGCCCTTCCCCGACGCCCCCTTCACCTTCGTCGACGGTGTCGAGGAAGCGATCGCGCAGGCGAAGGCGTTCGCCGGCGACCGCAACGTCTCCCTGACCGCCGGCAATCTCACCGGCCAGGCGCTCGAGGCAGGCCTGGTCGACGAGGTCAACCTCAATCTGGTCCCGGTCGTCTTCGGCACCGGCGTCCGCTTCTTCGGCGACTACACGGGCCGCCAGCAACTGTTCGACGACCCCGTGGTCATCCAGGGCGACCGCGTCACCCACCTGCACTACCGCCGCTCCCGCGAGGACCAGTAGGGCTACGCGAAATCAGGTGGAGCAGGATGACCGATCCCTGATCTAGTGACACCCATGCAGACGAACCGCGGCGCGCTGGCGCGCTACTTCGTAGCAGCCAGCCTGGCCCGGGGCGCGGACAGCGGCGCCGCCATCGGTCTCGTACTGCTGGCAGTCAGCCGTCCCGGCGTCTCCTCCCATCCAGAAGCGATCGGCGGCATCCTTGCAGCCGGTCTGACAGCACCGCATCTATTAGGCCCGCTGCTAGCACGACGGCTCGACCAAACCCACGACACCCGCTGGTACCTCTTCGGCGCATTCGTGGTCTACGGCGGAACTCTTGCCGCTGCAGCCCTCCTACTTGGACACGCACCTCTCGCTCTGGTCTTGCTAGCGACTCTGATCGCAGGTGCCTGCGGCCCCTTACTGACAGGTGGCATGAGCAGCCGGGTCGCCGCACTCTGCGGCCCGGATCAGCGTTCGCGCCGCCGCGGCGAAGGCTGGGACTCCGTCAGCTACGGCCTCGCCGGTACTGCGGGACCAGCGGGGGTTGCCGCTCTCACCGGCGCTACCAACGCGCTCACTGCACTCCTTGCACTCAGCGGCGCAGCAGTACTGGCCGCGTTTCTCACGCTGACGCTGCCGGCCGATACGCGGCATGGGGCGGCCCGACCGGAGGCCGCGACCGTCCGCACAGTCCTACTGCTCCTACTGCATGACGGCCCCTTGCGACGGGTCAACTTCGCCACCATGCTGACTGCGTTCAGCGGCGGCGGGCTGGCGATCATCGCTGTCGTGGTGGCGACTCACCTGACCGGCCGGTCCACCGCGGGCGCGGCCCTCGTGGCGCTCGTCGGAGTCGGCAGCCTGGCCGGCTCCCTGCTGCTGACGGCCTTCCCTGTCCGCGGTGAACCCGAACTGCTGACCACTCGCTACGTCAGCCTGGTCGGCTTGGCCACCGGATTGTGTGCGCTGGCGCCCAACTATCCAGTCGCGCTGGTGAGCTTCACCCTGATCGGCCTGGCCAACGCGCCCTTCGTCACAGCGACCTTCGCCGCCCGGTCGGAATACGCCCCGCCGGGGGCACGCGCTCAGGTCTTCGTCACGATGTCGTCGCTCAAGGTCGCCGCAGCCTCCGCCGGCGCGGCGCTGGCCGGAGTACTGACCACTCTGGGCCCGCGGGGCCTACCCGCGGCGGCCGCCTCCGTCGTACTCCTGGGCGCGCTCGGCATGATCGTCGACCGGCGCCTCACCACTGGCGAAGGGCCGGATGGTCAGCAATGACCGTGTACGAACCGGGTTCGACCTCGGTGAAGCCCGCGTCCTGTACTACGGGGAGGCCGCTCGTGAGCAAGGTGCTCCACTGTGCGGGCTCGGCGGTGCGGACGGCCAGCCGGAAACCATCGGCGGACCAGGCCTTGCGCTCGGCCGCGGAGAGCTCGAACCACGCAAGGTGAGCGCCATGCCCGCACTGGGCCATCGCCTTGCCGGTGGACATGGTGAGGCCGGGGTTCACCCACAGAATCGGCAAGGCGGGATCAGGCGCGCCGACCGGCCCAGGGTCTTCCAGGTCGGTGCCGGTGACCTGGAGCTTGGCCAGGTCCTTTGGCACCTCGTCCAACCGCACCGGCGGGAACACTCGTACTACGGCGGTCTCCCCGGTGACGGTGATTCCGGGTAGTGCGGACGCCCGCCGCCACTCGGCGCCACGCGCGCGGCGTACGACCTTCCGGATCCGGGCGTCCTGCCAGTTCCGCATCGCCTCGGCCCATTCCCCGTCGCCGACCGACCGCTCATCCGCCAGCATCGCCAGTACTGCGCGCGCCGCCGTCTCCAGCGCGTCTGTCTGTGCCGGCCGCTCCGCCTTCTCCACCTGCAGCACCAGCGTCAACACGGACTCGACGTCACCCTCAGCACTCACCCATGCGAGTCTGCCAGGTGCCCCTCGCGACGGCTGTTAGGTTGGCGGCATGCGGCAGTATCTGGATCTTCTGGACCACGTCCTGACCCACGGCGTCGAGAAGGGCGACCGGACCGGGACGGGCACGTTGAGCGTCTTCGGGCACCAGGCCCGCTACGACCTGACAGCGGGATTCCCGGCGGTGACCACGAAGAAGCTGCACCTGAAATCCGTGGTCGGTGAGCTGATCTGGTTCCTGAGCGGCTCCACCAACCTGAAGTGGCTGCAGGAGAAGGGCATCTCGATCTGGGACGAGTGGGCCGACGCGGACGGCGATCTCGGGCCGGTGTACGGCTATCAGTGGCGCTCGTGGCCGACTCCCGACGGCCGGCACGTCGACCAGATCGCCGCAGTGATCGAGTCGATCAAGACGAACCCGGACTCGCGCCGCCACATCGTCAGCGCGTGGAACGTGGCCGACGTGGCGGGGATGGCCCTGCCGCCCTGCCACACGATGTTCCAGTTCTACGTCGCCGATGGACGGTTGTCCTGCCAGCTGTATCAGCGCTCGGCGGACATCTTCCTGGGCGTGCCGTTCAACATCGCGTCGTACGCATTGCTCACGCACCTGGTCGCGCAGCAGACCGGACTCGAGGTGGGCGACTTCGTGCACACGCTCGGGGACGCGCACCTCTACCTGAACCACGTCGAGCAGGCGAAGCTGCAGCTCACCCGGGAGCCGCGTCCGCTGCCGACCCTGGAACTCACGCCGCGCGACTCGATCGACAGCTACGAGATCGCGGACGTGCGGCTGGTCGGATACGACCCGCACCCGGGGATCAAGGCGCCCATCGCGGTATGACGGTCATCCTGATCGCCGCGGTCGGCAGCAACGGAGTGATCGGGCGCGACAACGACCTGCCCTGGCGGATCCGCGAGGACCTGCAGCACTTCAAGCAGGTCACCCTCGGCCACACTCTGGTGATGGGCCGCAAGACCTACGACTCGATCGGCCGCCCGCTGCCCGGCCGCCGTACGGTCGTGGTCACCCGGCAGCCCGACTGGTCTGCCGACGGCGTCGAGGCGGCCCACGACCTCGAGGCCGCCCTGAAGCTTGCTGACGGCAAGGACGTCTACGTCGCCGGCGGCGGCGAGATCTACCGCGCCGCCCTGCCGTACGCCGACCGGCTGGAACTGACCGAGGTCGACCAGTCACCCGCAGGTGACGTCACCTTCCCCGCCTTCGACCGCTCCGACTGGCTCGAGACCACCCGCGTTCCCCACGACGGCTTCAGCTTCGTCAGCTACGCCCGCGCCTGAACAACGACTACGCAACGCAAGCGGCGGTTAAGCCTGGAACCGCGTAGATTGTGTGCGCGTCACGGAGTGTGTGACAGGGGATGCGGGCGACGCTCGCGGCAGGCCACTCGGAGGGGAACGACGATGACCGAAGCTGACAACACGCAGGGCGCAGCACCAGCCGCAGGCGCAGCGGCAGTTGCAGGCCAAGGAGCAGCCGCGCCTGCCCAGTCGGCACTGCAGCCGCCGACGGCCACCGCTCCCGGGCTGATACTGACCGCGCCCGCGCCGACACAGCCGGTCGCCGCGACCGCCGCGCCCAGCCTGGCTCCCGCGGTCGATCCGGCCGCGTTGCCCGGCCTGGATTCCAAGGTCGACTCCTTCCTGACCGCGCTGATGTCGGCCGAGCCGCGCTCGCCGGAGTTCGCCGCGAAGGCCGGAGACGTCCGCAGCATGGGTGACGTCGACATCCGGCACGCCGCGGAGAGCTCGAACCGGTTGCTGCAGTCCCCGGTGCGCGCCCTGCAGAGTGGCGGACTAGCCGAAGGCTCGACGGTCGGGAAGACCTTGCTCGAGCTCCGCCGTACGGTCGAGAACCTGGACCCGAAGGAAGCGACCGGGACCAAGAAGTTGCTCGGGATGATCCCGTTCGGGGACAAGATCGAGGACTACTTCCGCAAGTACCAGAGCGCCCAGAGTCACCTCGAGGGCATCCTGCACTCGCTCCGCGACGGGCAGGACGAGCTCGGCAAGGACAACGCCGCGCTGAACCTGGAGAAGCAGCAGCTCTGGGACGCGATGACCCGGCTGAACCAGTACGTGTACGTCGCCGAGCGGTTGGACGCGCGGTTGTCCGCCGGGATCGCCGAGCTGGACGCGACCGATCCGGAGAAGGCGAAGGCGCTGCGCGACGACGTGCTGTTCTACGTCCGGCAGAAGCACCAGGACCTGCTCGTGCAGCTGGCGGTGTCGATCCAGAACTACCTGGCCATCGACATCGTGATCAAGAACAACATCGAGCTGATCAAGGGCGTCGACCGCGCCTCCACCACGACCGTCTCCGCGCTCCGTACTGCGGTCATCGTGGCGCAGGCGCTCAGCAACCAGAAGCTCGTGCTGGATCAGATCACCGCGCTGAACACCACGACCAGCGGCATGATCGAGCGGACCTCGCAGATGCTGCGGGACAACTCGGTGGCGATCCAGCAGCAGGCCGCGTCGGCCACCATCGGGCTGCCGCAACTGCAGGCGGCGTTCGCGAACATCTACGCGACCATGGACGCGATCGACACCTTCAAGGTGGAGGCGCTGGACAACATGGCCGCCACCATCGGCACGCTCGAATCCGAGGTGACCAAGTCCCGCAGCTACCTCGAGCGGGTCGCCCAGCAGGACCAGCGGGTCGTCCAGGGCACCCTCGACCTGGGTCGTTGAGGCGCCCTCACCAACAGCTGCAGTACAAGAGGACAGGGAGCGGGGGTCGGAACTGAATGGCGTTGGGTGACTTCTTCGCGCGGCTGACCGGCCGCAAGGCGGAGTCCGAGCCTGCCCCGATCCCCCGCGCGCCGACGAACGACGACCTGCTCGAGGCGCTGGTCCGGGTCGAACAACTGGTCACGGACGGCGCCGTACCGGCGGTGGTGGCGTCGCGCGTCGGCCGGGTGGTCCGGACCGTTCGGGACACCATCCCGCGACTCGGCAACCTCGGCGGCAGCGCCCAGGCGTACTCGGTGATGGCCACCGCGACGGACTACCTGCCCGAGGCGATCGGCGGCTACCTGCGACTGCCCCGGCAGTGGGCGGACAGTCGGCCGGTGGATCGCGGCAAGACCTCGCTGATGATTCTGATCGACCAGTTGGACCTCTTGGGCGCGACGATGGACAAGGTGTTCGACGCGGTGAACAGGGCGGATGCGGCCGCCCTGATCGCGCACGGCCGGTTCCTGCAGGAGAAGTTCGGCACCGGGTCCACCGGCGGCAGTCTGGCCCTCGGCCCGACCGCATCGACACCAGCACCGGACCTCACAGCACCGGACCTCACAGCTCCGGACCGGACAGCTCCGGACCGGACACCGCCCGACCCGACGCCACCGCCGGGCTCGGGACCGTTACAACCACCACCTGGACGAGGAGGGGCATGAGCGGCGCGGGGGGTACTTCGCTGCAGGACGCACTGTCTGACCTGCTGGTCGTTGCCGCACGCGCCGGTGTCCCGGAGGGGGTTGCCCGGGCCGAGGCCCTCTCGCTCGCCGCTGCTCTCGCCGAGTCAGCTCCAGGCGCTCCGGCCGATTGGGCCTCGGTGACCCCCGGAGCCGGCACCCAGGACTTCTTCGACGCCGCTGTGCGTGGCAGGAGATGGCGCGGCGCACCGACCGCAGTACTGACTGATCTTGTCGCACAGGGCTCCCCAGAGAAGATCTCGTACGCCGAGGCCCTGGCTGAGCTGGCATCGGCGGCATGCAGCCTGGGCGAACCCACCATGCGGGTCATCGGGAATGCCTCAGTCGCAGCAGCCGCGCAGCTCCAAGCAGCGGGCGCCCGGCCCCTCCAGGTGGCCCGCTCCCCCCAGCCACAGCTGAACGCACAGGCACAGCAGAATGCACAGGCACAGCAGAATGCACAGGCGCAGGTGAACGCACAGCCGCAGGTGAAGCCGGCTGTAGAAGTAGCGGCGGAACCAGCGCAGCCCGAGCGAACAGTAGAAGAGCTGCTAGCCGAGCTGGACGAGCTGACCGGCCTAGCGAAGGTCAAACGCGAGGTGCACCGACAAGTCGCCGTACTGCGGGTCGAGAAGCTCCGCACCGAGGCAGGACTCAAGAGCCCGACCATCACCCGGCACCTGGTGTTCGTCGGCAATCCCGGCACCGGCAAGACCACGGTGGCCCGCCTGGTGAGCGGCATCTACAAAGCGCTCGGTCTGCTCTCCAAGGGCCGACTGGTCGAGGTGGACCGCTCCGAGCTCGTCGCCGGGTACCTCGGCCAGACGGCCACGAAGACAGCCGAGGTGGTCGCCTCGGCAACCGGCGGAGTGCTGTTCATAGACGAGGCGTACAGCCTGACCGCGGGCGACCTCGGCGCCGACCAGTACGGGCGTGAGGCCGTGGACACCCTGGTGAAGGAGATGGAGGACCGCCGCGACGACCTCGTCGTGATCGTTGCCGGCTACCCCGAACCGATGGAGGACTTCATCGCCGCGAACCCGGGCCTGGCCAGCCGGTTCCGGACCACGATCGCGTTCGACGACTACAGCGACGAGGAGCTGACCGACATCTTGACCGGGCTGGCCGAGGCGGCCGACTACGAGCTGACGCCGAACGCGCTCGACCAGTTCAAGGTGATCCTGGCCTCGACCCGGCGGGACCGCTCGTTCGGCAACGGCCGGTTCGCCCGGAACGTGCTGGAGGCCGCGATCGGCCGGCACGCCTGGCGACTGCGCGATGTGACGGCACCCAGCACCGAGCAGCTGCGTCAGATCCTGGCCGAAGACCTGACCGACGAACCCACCGAGGCCGACAAGCCGAGCACTGAGACTGAGCCAACCGCAGCGGTCGGCGAACCGGCACCGCAGGCAGCACCCGACGGTGAGCCCGAGCAAGGAGAACAGGCGTGACCCAAACCACCAGTGCGCCCCCGGCGACATGGTCGCCGCCCGCTCCCACGGCCACACCGCAGAACTCGTCGACCTCTGCTCGCATCAAGCCGGGCGCCATCAATGCCTGGTTCGCCGGTACTCCGGGCCGGATGCGGGCGCTGATGATCCTGACCGCGGTGATCGCCGTGCTCTTCGGCCTCGCGGCTGCGCAAGGCTTCGGTGAATCCGACGGCGCGCTGAAGCGAGCCGAGGAGAACACGGCTCAGCTGGTCCGCATCCAGGGCATCCACACCAACCTGGTCAGCGCCAACGCGGACGCCACCAACGCCTTCCTCGTGGGCGGCCTGGAGCCACCCGCGCAGCGCCAGCACTTCGTCGACTCGATGACCGCTGCCTCCAAGCTGATCGCCGAGGCAGCCACGGCACAGCCCGCGGACCAGCAGGCGCTGGGCGCACTGAACGCCACCCTGCTCAGCTACCAAGGGCTGATCGAGCAGGCCCGGGCGAACAACCGGCAGGGCCTGCCGATCGGTTCGCAGTACCTGAAAGACGCGAACGCGACCCTGCAGAACGATTCGTTGCCCCTGGTGACCGCTCTGGTCAAGGCGAACGAGGACCGCGTCTCCACCGAGTTCAACGCAGCCGGCAACGGCAACATCTGGCTGATCGTCGGCGGCCTGGTCACGCTTGCCGTGCTCGTTTACGCCCTGTGGTGGCTGGCCCGGCGCACCCATCGCTACCTGAACCTGCCGATCGCCGCCGCGGCGGTCCTGGTGCTGCTGACCATGCTGGTCGGCGGTACTGCGCTGGCGAATGCGAGCAGCAAGGCCAAGGACACCCGGGGCCACGCCTACGCTGACACGCTGGCGTTGTCCCGCGCCCGGATCGCGGCGTACGACGCCAAGTCCAACGAGAGTCTGACGCTGATCGCTCGCGGTTCCGGCGACGCCTTCAACAAGGCCTGGGACGTGTCCGCGGCGGCCGTCGACGAGCAACTCGCCGTCGTCGCCGTCACCAATCCAGAGCTGAAGGACCCGTGGGACAAGTACAAGACGATCCACGCGGACATCCGCAAGAAGGATGCCAAGGAAGGCGACTGGGACACTGCCGTCGACCTGTCCGTCGGCAAGGCACCAGGTGAGAACGCCGCTACGACCTTCGGCACCTTCGATCAGCGCTCCGCCGCCAGCCTGAAGAAGACCAGCGACGCGACCCGGTCGGAATTGTCGGACGCGCGTGGTTCGCTACCACCGATCGGCTGGCTCGGTCTGCCGATCGGCATCGCCGCCGCGCTGCTCGCGGCCTGGGGCATGTCTCAGCGACTGGGGGAATACCGATGAGGAAACACAGCCTGTTGGCCGCGTTGCTGACTGCCGCGCTGCTCACCGCGACCGCTTGCGGCTCGAGCACCTACGAGGCGACCCAGGTCCCGGCCAAGAAGACCACTCCGGCCCCGAGCGCGGCACCACCGGCTCCGCAGCCGAACTGTGGCGACCCGCTCGCGTCGTACGCACCGACCGGTCCGCTGCCGGGCCCGAACGCGCTGCCGGCCGGCTCGACGATGGCCAAGATCAAGGCACGCGGGCGATTGATCGCCGGCGTGTCCGCGGACACCTTGCTGCTCGGCTCACGCAACCCGGTCACCGGGACGATCGAGGGCTTCGACATCGACATGCTGAAGGCGGTCTCGCTCGCGATCTTCGGTAGGCCGGTGCCGATCGAGCTGCGAGTGATCTCCAGCGCCCAGCGGATCCCCGTGCTGCAGAACGGCAGCGTCGACATCGTCGCGCGGAACATGACGATCAACTGCGACCGCTGGAACACCATCGCCTTCTCCACCGAGTACTACCGGGCCGGCCAGAAGGTGATGGTTCCGCTCAACTCGACCGCTCAGGGGCTGGCCGACCTGTCCGGCAAGCGTGTCTGTGCTCCGGCCGCCTCCACCAGCCTTGACGCGCTGCGCAAGTTCCCCAAGGTCGTGGCGGTGCCGGCCGACACGCACACTGGCTGTCTCGTGCTGTTCCAGCAGGGCAAGGTGGATGCGATCACCGGTGACGACACCGTGCTCGCCGGCCTGGCCGCACAGGACCCGTACGCGAAGGTGACCAAGGCGCCGGCCTTCACCAAGGAGCCGTACGGCCTGGCCATGAAGAAGGACACCAAAGACCTGGTCCAATTCGTCAATGCCGTCCTGGACCAGCTGCGGACCGACGGCCAGTGGAAGGCTTCGTACGATCATTGGCTCGCGCCCGACCTCGGTCCGGCCCCGGCTCCTCCGAAGGCCATCTACGGCAGGCCTCTATGACGGTTCGTACGCCGACGGCTGTCGCGCCGCAGCCTCCAGGCAAGATCGGCAGCAGCATCCCCGCCAAGGAGCTGCTGACGTTCCTCGACGCCCTGGGGACGTGGCGCGACCGGCGCCGGGCCGAGCTCGACGAACTGGACCAGGCGGCTCTGCAGTCCGCCGACACCGACGCCCTCAGCGCCGACGTGGTGCTGTCGATGGCGGTCTGGAAGGCCGTGTCCGACCGGTACGAATTGATTCTCCTCACCTGGGACTCCGGCCGGGTCGGACCGACCGAGACCGAGCGGATCTCCACTCTGATCTGGGGCGGCCTGAACACCGGCGGCGCCGGTGGATCGCTCGCAGTTTCGTTGCCCGAGGCATGCACCTTGTCGGACGCACTCGCCGCCACCCTGCGCGCCAGGCTCGCGCTCGAGCCGGGTGACGCGGATCTGACCGCCCGACTCCGACAGCTCCGGGCCCAGGTGGAGCGGATCAACGACCTGGTCCGGCAGGAGCCCGCGATCAGCCGCAACGAGGCGATCGCGGCCCACCACGACCTGGACCGGCGGGTCACCGAGCTGACCGACCGCGCCAAGCGGGGTGCCGATGTCGGCGGCCTGATCGGTCCCCTCGAGATCGATGCCGCCCGCAACGAACGCGACCTGATCGTCGGCGGCGCCACCCGTCGCGAGCGCGCCGCCGATGTCGCCCGCGCTCGCGCCGTCCGGACCGAGCTGGAGGCGCAGGGCGTAGCGGTTCGCGCGCTGGCCGACAGGTGCGTCGCCGGAGTCACCCCGGCCCCGCGCCTCGGCGTACCGGATGTCACCGCGCTCGGGCCGGTGCCGAATACCCCTGCTGAGCTGGAGAAGTACCTGACCCGGCTAGACGCAGTACGGCGTGCGCTGGGGCAGGCGCAATCGGCGTACGGTGCGGCGCTGGAGCGCAGGGATGAGCTTGCTGCGCGGCTGGATGCGTACAAGGTGAAGGCGGGCAGTGTCGCCAGAACCAGCGGAACCATCGCAGACCTTGCCGAGCTGTACCGGCGCGGCCGTGAGGTGCTCGACGCCGAGCCAGTAGACCTGGCCAGACTCGGCGCGCTCGTAGCGGCGTACCAGACGTATTTGGACACCAGTCTTGCCGCCAGACCCCAGCAGGGTCACCAGTCCGGTCGCGCAACAGGAGGGACGACATGACGACCATCGCCTGCACCCAGCCCGGCTGCACCGGCACGATCATGGACGGCTACTGCGACGTGTGCGGCTCCCCCGCGCCCGCTGGTGCCCTCAGCCCCTCTGCTGTCGCCGGTGCGCCGGACGTCGCCGCGCCCGCAGCGCCAGAGCCAATCAGTTCGCCGTCAACGGTCTCGCGCGCCTCCAACCGGCTCGCCTCGACGCCGCTCGGGTCGGCCCGCGCCACGGCCGCCGGCTCCAAGCTGACCCGACGCGTCGGTACTTCGTCCACCCGCCTGCGCGGGGCCCGGCTGGGTGCCGGTCTGACCCACGTCCCACCGATCCCCGCGATCGACGCCAGCAAGGCGATCCTGACCGATCCGATGGTCCCCGAGGACCGCCGGAACTGCCCGAACTGCGGCCACGCGGTCGGCCGCGCCCGCGGCGACCAGCCGGGCCGGACCGAGGGGTTCTGCCCCAAGTGCCGCAGCCCGTACTCGTTCTCGCCGAAGCTGAAGGCGGGCGACCTGGTCGGCGGGCAGTACGAGGTGGCCGGGGCCCTGGCCCATGGTGGTTTCGGCTGGATCTACATGGCCCGCGACAAGAACGTGTCGAACCGCTGGGTCGTCCTCAAGGGCCTGCTGAACTCCGAGGACCCCGACGCCGTCGCGGCCGCGATCGCCGAGCAGCAGTTCCTGGCCCGGGTCGAGCACCCGCTGATCGTGGAGATCTACAACTTCGTCACCCACGACGGCGCGGGCTACATCGTGATGGAGTACGTCGGCGGCACCTCGCTGAAAACGCTGCTCAAGCAGCGCATGCAGGCCAACGGCGGCCGGTACGACGCGCTGCCGATCGACCAGGCGATCGCGTACATCCTGGAGATCCTGCCGGCCTTCTCGTACCTGCACGACCTCGGCCTGGTCTACTGCGACTTCAAGCCGGACAACATCATCCAGGTCGGCGACGCGGTGAAACTGATCGACCTGGGCGGAGTCCGGCGGATCGACGACCTGGACTCGGCGATCTACGGCACCGTGGGCTACCAGGCCCCCGAGGTTCCCGAGGTCGGCACATCCGTTGCCTCGGACATCTACACGCTGGGCCGCACCCTGACCGTGTTGGCGATGGAGTTCCGCGGCTACCAGTCGACGTACCTCTCCTCGCTGCCGCCGGTGGCGGACGTGCCGTTGTTCCAGCAGCACGACTCGGTCTACCGGCTGCTGCTCAAGGCCTGCGCGAAGGACCCGGCCGACCGCTTCGTCTCCGCCGACGAGCTCCGCGTCCAACTTCTCGGCGTACTGCGTGAGGTGGTCGCTTCCAAGGGGACCGGTGCCGCGCAGCACTCGGCGTCGTCCTTGCTGTTCGGAAGTCCGGGTGACCTTGCGGCCGGACTGGGTGACGCGGCTCCGCCGTGGCAGCAGCTTCCCTCGCTGCTACCGGACGAGGGCGACAAGATGGCAGGCTGGCTGAAGACAGTGAGCGTGCCCGATGCCTCGCAGCGCCTCGAAGTAGTTGCCAACGCACCGGAGTCGTCGCCGCAGGTCCTGCTGGAGATCGCCGAGGCAGCGCTGGAGAGCGGGCAGTACGACATGGTGGACACGGCGGTGTCCGATTTGCTGGCGGCGGACCCGTGGGAGTGGCGGGCAGTCTGGATGTCCGGACTGGTCGCCCTCGCTCGCGGCGACAACGCGGCCGCGCAGTCCGCCTTCAACGCCGTCTACGGCCAGGTGCCGGGTGAACTCGCGCCCAAGCTCGCACTGGCCGTCGCCTGTGAACTCAGCGGCGAGTACGACGTGGCAGAGGGGCTCTACCTCACGTGTGCTCGCACCGATGCCAACTACATCGCGCCGTCCGCGTTCGGGGTGGCCGCGATCCGCTCGCAGCGCAGTGACCTCGACGGCGCCATCGCCGCGCTCGACCTCGTCCCGCCCACCAGCGGCGCGTTCGTCCGGGCCCGGCGGCAGCGAGCCGGTCTGCTGGCAGGATCAGGTCGCGGGCTTGCCGCACTGGCCGAGGCGATGGGCAGTATCGAGTCCTTGACGATCGACGCGGTCGACCGGGCGAACCTGTCCGCGAACGTGTTCCGGACCGCACTGGACGAGGTGCTCAGCAAGGGTCCACAGCCTGCGCTGCACATCGCTGGGCGGGCTGCCACCGAGCCGGAACTGCGAGACGGCCTCGAGGCGGCCTACCGTGAGCTGGCCGGGCAAGCGCCCAACCGGCAGGAACGGATCGCCCTGGTCGACCAGGCCAACGAAGTTCGAGGATGGACGTTGCGATGACGAGTACGACCGGTACGGCCTGCCCCAACTGCGGTGGACCGATCGCCGACGCCGACCGCTTCTGCGAGGCGTGCGGCGCCGAGCTCACCCCGACCGTCGGCGCGGCGACCCCGGCGATCGACACGGACACCGAGCCGACCGTCGAGTTGAACGCCGCCGGGACGGACCCCGCGGCGATGGGCCCATGTCGCTCCTGCGGCGGGAAGATCGGCGCGGAGGGCTACTGCGAGACCTGCGGCACCAAGGCGGCGAAACCCCGCGACCACTTCAGCGAGCAGCCCGCACCCTGGGTGGCCGCGGTTTGCGACCGTGGGATCCGGCACAGCCGCAACGAGGACGCCGTTGCGATCGCCGCCGACCCGGAGCCGGGGAGCAGGGCCCTGCTGGTGGTGTGTGACGGAGTCAGCTCGTCGCTCGACTCCGACATAGCCAGCCTGGCTGCTGCGCGCGCCGCGCGCGAAGTACTGGTTGCTGGTCATGCACAGGGCATGGGCACGGAGTCCTCGCGGAACAGCGCGGTCGTCGCGCGCCTGAAGGCGGCAGCCGACGCCGCCAACGACGCAGTACTGGCCAACACCAGCCCGGACAGCCCCAACCCGGCATCCTGCACGTTCGTCGCGACTGTGCTCGAAGGCGACCTGCTGGTGGCAGGGGTTGTCGGCGACAGCCGGGCTTACTGGTTCCCAGACGACGCCGAGGCGGTCGCGCTGACTGTCGATGACTCGTGGGCCGCTGAACTGATCGCCACGGGTGTCCCGCGGCACCAGGCCGAGACCGGTCCGCAGGCCCACGCGATCACGCGGTGGCTTGGCAAGGACGCACCGGACCACACGCCCCGGACCACCACCGTCAAGGTCGAGGGCCCCGGCTGGCTGCTGGTCTGCTCGGACGGCCTGTGGAACTACTGCTCCGAGGCGGCGCCACTGGCCGACCTCGTACGTCAGACCGCGGCGGCCAACGGCGGCGAGCCACTCGCCACCTCGTCCGCGCTGGTCGACTGGGCCAACGCCCAGGGCGGCCAGGACAACATCACCGTCGCCCTCGCCCGCATTTGACACAGCCCCTTAGCTAGACGCCTGCTGCTCCACCGAAAGGACGCCTGAGATGGCCGAGTTCTCCGCCTCCGTGTACCAGAACGAGTTCCTGCCCGACGGCGGCACGGACGTCCACGCGATCGTCACGGTGTCCTGCAGCGGCGCGGGCGCGGCCGGCCAGTCCGGCAGCGGCGACGCCGGCGAGATCATCATCGTCGACACCTCCGGCTCGATGGGTGCCGACGGCGTCCGGGCCGCCGGGTACGCCGCGCAGACCGCGCTCGACCAGATCCTCGACGGGGTCTGGTTCGCGGTGATCTCCGGCAACGACCGGGCCCAGCTCGCCTTCCCACCGTCCCCCGAGCCCGTGATGGTCAGGATGGACCAGTTCACCCGGCAGGCCGCCAAGGATGCCGTCGCCCGCTTCTATGCCGACGGCGGCACCGCGATGGGGACGTGGCTGCGACTCGCCTCGCGCGTGTTCGCGACCGTGCCGTCACTGACCCAGAAGCACGCGATCCTGCTCACCGACGGCGAGAACCAGCACGAGACGCCGGAGGTGCTGACCGCCACGATCGAGGCCGTCACCGGCCAGTTCCAGTGCGACTGCCGCGGTGTCGGCGTCAACTGGCAGGTCGCCGAGGTACGCCGGATCGCGACTGCGCTGCTCGGCACGGTCGACATCATCCCCGCGCCCGAGCAGCTGGCCGCGGAGTTCTCCAAGCTGATCCAGCAGGCGATGAGCAAGGGCGTCGCCACGGCCGACATGCGCGTGTGGGCGCCGCAGGGCGCGCAGGTGCTGTTCGTCCGGCAGGTCGCCCCGAACGTCGACGACCTCACCTCTCGCCGGACCGAGGTCAACGCGCTCACCGGCTCCTACCCGACCGGCTCGTGGGGCGACGAGTCGCGTGACTACCACGTGGCGATTCGCCTTGCTGCCAAGGGAATCGGGCAGGAGCAGCTCGCCGCCCGGGTCCAGCTGGCGATCGGCGAGCAGGTGGTCGCGCAGGGTCTGGTGAAGGCCCTGTGGTCCGCGGACGAGGCGCTCACCACCCGGATCAGCCCGGAGGTCGCGCACTACACCGGCCAGACCGAGCTCGCCGACGCGATCCAGGAAGGTCTGGCCGCGAAGGCCGCGGGCGACACCGCCACCGCGACCACGAAACTGGGCCGCGCCGTCCAACTCGCCGCCCAGACCGGCAACGAGGAAGCCACCTCGCGACTGCGTAAGGTGGTCGAGATCGACGACCAGGAAACCGGCACCGTGCGGCTCAGGCGCAGCGTCGAGAAGGCTGACGAGATGGCGCTGGACACCGCCTCCACCAAGACCACCCGGGTGAAGAAATGACCTCAGTCACCTGTCCGAGCGGGCACCCGTCCGTTTCCACCGACTACTGCGACGTCTGCGGCCTACCCATCGGCGCGGCCGCGACGCCCGCGACGGCCTCGGTCCCCGCGCCTGCGGTCGCCGCGCCGGCTTCAACTCCGGCGACGCAGGCTTGTCCGAACTGCTCGGAGCCGGCCGCAGCGGACGCCTTGTTCTGCGAGAACTGCGGCTACGACTTCACCACCGGCACGATGCCGCGGCCCGCTTCCCCACTCGACCTCGGTACGCCGCCCCCGGTGCCGCCCGCGCCTCAGGAGGTCGCCGACTGGGTGGTGGAACGCTGGGTGGACCCGGACTGGTACGCCGTCCAGCAGAGTGACGACCCGTGCCCCTCGCCGGGCCTACCGGTGGTGATCCCGATCGTCGCGAAGAGCGTGCTGATCGGCCGCCCGTCCAAGAGCCGGGGCATCACCCCGGAGATCGACTGCGGGGACGACACCGGCGTGAGCCGTCGCCAGGCCCAGCTGACCACCGACGGCCAGCGTTGGTGGGTCGAGGACCTGCAGTCGTCCAACGGCACCTTCGTCGGCCAGGCCTCGGATCCCCTCCCCGAGGACCCGATCACCCCCGGCCAGCGCCGCGAACTCAACGGCGACGACCGGGTCTACGTGGGCGCCTGGACCCGCCTCGTCGTCCGCAAGGCCACCCCCGAAGAACAAGCCGGCCAAGCCTGACGGGTCTAGTTCTCAGCCAACAACCTGGACTTAGATCCTTCTAAGTCCAGGTTGTTGTAATAACCTGGACTTAGATGAGAAGGAGTCCAGGTTTTGAGCCAACAGATCACGGCCATCTGGCGATCGAGTCCGGAAGCCTACGGACCTCGTAAGCACAGACGACCTTGTGAATATTCAGCTTATGTACCTGATCGGCTGACCGCCCACTCTCTGGATCTCAGCGCTGAACTGGCAGCGGATGTAGCCGACGCCGAGCGGGCTCTTGCTACGTTCAGCGGCACGAGCAAGCACAACCTCGAGCAGCTTGCGCGATTTCTGCTTCGCGCCGAGGCGGTCGCATCGTCAAAGATCGAAGGTCTACAGGTCAACAGCAGACGTCTCGCCAGGCACGAGGCTCGACTCGCCGCCGGCATACCGGATCGAGACGCCACAGCCGACGCTGTCCTCGGCAATGTGAGAGCCATGGATCTGGCCGTGCACTCGGTCGCGGCGGCCGAAAGTCTCGAGGTTCAACATCTTCTCGACATCCATGCCGCCCTGATGGAGCACTCCGACCAGCCTGATATCGCAGGTCAGTTGCGCACCACGCAGAACTGGATCGGCGGCAACGACTTCAACCCGTGCCAGGCGGCATTCGTCCCGCCGCCACCGGAGTACGTCGTCGAACTGCTGCAGGACCTCTGCTTGTTCATCAACCGCGATGATCTGCCCGGAACTATCCAGGCCGGGCTTGCTCACGCGCAGTTCGAGACGATCCACCCGTTCGGGGACGGTAACGGCCGGACGGGCCGGGCGCTCATTCACGTAGTCCTCAGGCGAAGAGGATTGGCGACAGCCTTCGTCCCACCCATCAGCCTTGCCCTCGCCACACGAGCGAGTGCCTATGTCGACGGATTGTCGGGTTTCCGCTACAGCGGCGAAGCAGGTAGTCCAGCTGCCCTCGCCGGGATCCGCGACTGGCTGGACGTCTTTCTGACGGCCACCCGACGCGCGACCAAGGATGCCGAAGCTCTGCAATCCAGGCTCGAAATCCTGGAGGCCGACTGGCGTGACGCAGTCCGCCCGAGGGCCAACAGCACCGCTGACAAACTGCTGAGCGAATTGATCGCGAACCCGGTCATCACGGCTGACGACACAATGCGCTTGACCGGAGCCAGCCGGTCCGCAGCCTTCGCCGCCGTCGACGGCCTCGTCAGTGCCGGAGTCCTCCGTGCGGTCGGCGATCAACGGCGATACCGCTTGCTTGAGGCTCCCAGCGTGTTCGATGTGTTGACCGACTACGAACGGGCCTCCGCGACCGAGTCGGGCAACACCAAAGAGGAGCAGCCAAAACGTTCGGTTCCCTACCGTCAACCGAAGGCCTGACCGAGTTGCCACGCTGGCTCGAATATCTGATTGCGGAAGAAAGCTCGCCGCGATTGTTCCTAGCGTGGAGGCATGACGAACAACAGCGAGATCCAGCCCTTCCGTATCGAGATTCCGCAGCACGAGGTGGACGACCTCCGGGCTCGGCTGGCGAACACCCGGTGGCCGGCCACGCCGCGGGTGGACGACTGGAGCCGCGGAGTTCCAGTCCACTACCTTCGCGAGCTGGCCGAGTACTGGGCGACCGGGTACGACTGGCGCGCGCAGGAAGCGGCGCTGAACGAGATCCCGCAGTTCATCACCGAGATCGACGGGCAGCGGATCCACTTCTTCCACCAGCGCTCCCCCGAGCCTGACGCGATGCCACTCATCCTCACGCACGGCTGGCCCGGCTCCCCGGTCGAGTTCCAGCAGGTGATCGGCCCGCTGACCGACCCCCGCTCGTACGGCGGTGATCCCGCGGACGCGTTCCACGTCGTCATCCCGTCGCTGCCGGGGTACGGGTTCTCCAACCCGATCGGCGAGGCCGGGTTCAACCTGTTCGGCGTCGCCCGGATGTGGACCGAGCTGATGAGCCGGCTGGGCTACGAGCGGTACGCCGCGCATGGCACCGACGTGGGTTCGGGTGTCGCCGGGATGCTCCCGATGCTCGACGCCCAGCATGTCGCCGGTGTGCACCTCGCCGGGGTCGCTGCGTCGGCACCGTTCGGGCAGCCGATCGAGCTCGACGGGTTGTCCGAATCCGATCGCGTCCGGGCCGGGAGGTTCAACCACGCATTGGCCGAAGGCTTCGGCTATCTAACCTTGCAGTCGACTCGGCCGCAGACCTTGGCGTACTCGCTGAACGACTCGCCGGTCGGCCAGCTGGCCTGGATCGTGGAGAAGTTCGCCGAGTGGACCGACCCGGAGCACAAGCTCCCGGAGGAGGCGGTCGACCGCGACCAGTTGCTCACGAACATCAGCCTCTATTGGTTCACGGGCTCAGGTGCCTCCGCTGCGCACGCCGTCTACGAAGGCATGCAGGCCTGGAAGGCGCTGGTCGCCCAGCAATCCAACGGCGCCTGGGGATCTGACGATGACGCGGGCTCCAACGAGAGTTGGGCATCGGACGAGACCAGTGCTGGAGGCGCGGGATGGGGAACTGTGGCGGGCCCGCCGACCGGGGTTGCCGTGTTCGGCGCAGAGACCGCGATCAAGAGCCTGACCGATCCCGACGGCAAGATCGAGCACTGGAAGGAGTACGAGCGGGGCGGCCACTTCGCAGCGATGGAAGTACCCCAGCTGCTCGCCGAGGACCTGCGACTGTTCTTCCGACCACTCCGGGGTTAGCTGTCGGTCCAGGCGGGGGCGGGCCGGAAGCAGAGCCACTCGATCAGGGTGGAGCCGACCACGATCGGGGCCGCCCAGGTCCACGGGTGATCAGGCACGCTGACCACCAGGATCGCGGTCCACAAGGCGATCCAGCCCCCGCCGTACCCGCGCAGCACCCCTCGGTACCAGAGCCCGCCCGCCTCCTCGGCCGCGCGCTGTCCGAAGTACACGAACAAGTACGACGCGACCGAGATCGGCCAGAACACCCACAGGCCGGCCCAGTCGTAGGGCACCATCACCAGCGCTGTGAGGCAGACGATCGCCACCGCCCAGTGGAAGGTTTCGCCCGCCCAGTTGAGACTTCGGCGCCTCAGGGTGAACACGATCGCGAGGGGTCCGAAGACGACCGCGACCACTCCGGCGGCGACATGGAGGACCAGTGCGATGTCACGCATCGCCGCGGCTCCTCTGACTCCGGATCCGCCCGGAGGTGTGTGACATGTCAGGGAAGCATAGGGCTCCCGACGGCTGCCGTCTGCCCCTGGCGACCCCTCTCTTTCGCCCAGGGACAGACGGCCCGTCCTGACTCAGTTGAGCGGATGCGTGGCGACCAGCCGAACCGCGAAGTTGCGGTATCCCTGCCGCTCGAAACTGGCAGCCATCGGCTTGTTGGTCAGGTCGGTGTCGGCCCGGATCTGCTCCGCCCCGGTCTCCACCAGCAGTTGCGTGATCTCCGCCAGCAGATCGTCGCTGTACCCCTTGCCGCGATGCTCAGCCAGTACGCCGAGGTACCCGACCACTGGGCCGCCGTTGTTCGCCGAAGGCAGCGCGAATCCCACCAGCGCGCCGGCAGCGTCGTACGCGAGTCTCCACCAGGAGCGCTCGCCCGGCATCGACAGGTAGATCTCCAGGTCTTCCTTGGCCGCGCCGTCGACCCCGACCCGGGCAACGGCCCGCGCGGTCGCCGCGTCGAGGCTGCCCTGGATCACCCGGCGGAAGACGTCCAGGAAGGCCTCGTCGTCGGCCGGCTCGAACCGCAGCCGGGTCGACCTCGCAGGCAATCCGTACTCCGGGCGCCACTCGTACCGCAGCCGCTCGGTGGTCTCGGACAGCCCGGCCGCCGCGGCAGCCGCGAGGCGGGGTTCTTGCGCCGCGACGATCTCCGGCTGATCACGCCAGCCGTTGGGCAGGAAAATGTGGTACTCCGGCTGCTCGGCCCCGGCCGGGAACGTCGCCAGCGTGTGCCGGATCAGCTCGGTCCAAACAGGCACGGGGTCTTCGTCAGTGGCGAGGTAGAGCCCGTCGATGGACAACGGGTGGTCGAACTGCTCCATGCCCCACCAGACGGCCAGCGCGATGATGGCGCCGTCGCGCTCGGCGACCCACGTCCACTCATGCCGGTACGCGCCGGTCTCCAGGTACTGCTTGAACCGGTCGACCGTCGCGGTGTTGATCGACTGGTTCCCGAGCAGGGCGATGATGGTGTCGAGGTCAGCCTCGACCAGGGTGCGGATGTTCACGAAACCTCCAGAAAGAGGCGCTGGCTCCGCTCACTGCGAGCTGTAGGAGCGGACCGGTCGCGCCGGAAAACACGTCAGTCTGTTCATCGGTCGCTCCTTCCCCTCCGAGGTCCGTCTCGCTCCCGCAGACAGTAGGGGCCGCGGGGGTCATAGTCCACCGATTATTCACAGCTGGGATGTGCCCGGTTACCCAACGTTGGGAAGCCTTGCATCATGCGAACCTCATCGAGCTTCACCAAGTCCGCTACCGCCCTCGCCGCGATCCTCGCGGCCCTCTTCCTCGGCCTCACCACCACAACCACCGCCGGCGCCGCTACGGCCGGTGCCACCACGGCCGCCGTCGGCACCGCTACAGCCGGTGCCACCGCGACCGCCGTCGGCACCCAGTACGCCGGATCGTCGGCGGCCGGCTCGTACCCCGCACCCGCGGCGATCTCGTCCTGCCCGCTGAGCACGTTGCCATCCCAGGCCAGGACCACGCTGAACCTGATCCACTCCGGCGGGCCGTTCCCCTACAGCCAGGACGGCGCGGTCTTCCAGAACCGCGAGGGGATCCTGCCGGCCAAGTCCACCGGCTACTACCACGAGTACACCGTGAAGACGCCGGGTTCCTCGACCCGCGGCGCCCGCCGGCTGATCGGCGGCGGCGCGATGACCACCCCGCAGTACGTGTACTACACCGGCGACCACTACGCCTCGTTCTGCCTGGTCGACGAGAACGCCTGACCGCTTGCAGCCAGACCGCTAGTGCCCGAAGAAATGGGCAACGATCCGCCAGTTCTTCGGCCGCGGGGGAAGCAAAGAGGCGGTCCCGGGCGTGAACCCGGGACCGCCTTTGTCTTGCTGGGCTTCAGGAGATCAGAAGTCCATGCCGCCCATGTCGGGCGCGCCACCCGGAGCGGCCGAGGCCTTCTCCGGCTTGTCGGCGATGACTGCCTCGGTGGTGAGGAACAGCGCCGCGATCGAGGCTGCGTTCTGCAGCGCCGAGCGGGTGACCTTGGCGGGGTCGATGATGCCGGTCTTGATCAGGTCGACGTACTCACCGGTCGCGGCGTTCAGACCGTGACCCGGCTCGAGGTTGCGGACCTTCTCCACCACGACGCCACCCTCGAGGCCGGCGTTGATGGCGATCTGCTTCAGCGGTGCCTCGACCGCGGACCGCACGATGGCGGCACCGGTGGCCTCGTCACCCTCGAGCTCGAGCTTCTCGAACGCGATCACGCTCGCCTGCAGCAGGGCGACGCCACCACCGGCGACGATGCCCTCTTCGACGGCCGCCTTCGCGTTGCGAACGGCGTCCTCGATGCGGTGCTTGCGCTCCTTCAGCTCGACCTCGGTGGCCGCGCCGACCTTGATCACCGCGACGCCACCGGCCAGCTTGGCCAGCCGCTCCTGCAGCTTCTCGCGGTCGTAGTCGGAGTCCGACTTCTCGATCTCGGCGCGGATCTGGTTGACCCGGCCGGCGATCGCGTCGGCGTCGCCCTGACCCTCGACGATGGTCGTCTCGTCCTTGGTGACGACGATCTTGCGGGCCTGACCGAGCAGCTCCAGGTCCACGGTGTCGAGCTTGAGGCCGACCTCCTCGGAGATCACCTCGCCACCGGTGAGGATGGCGATGTCGCCGAGCATGGCCTTGCGGCGGTCACCGAAGCCCGGCGCCTTGACGGCGACGGTCTTGAAGGTGCCCTTGATCTTGTTCACGACCAGGGTCGCCAGGGCTTCGCCCTCGATGTCCTCGGCGATGATGGCCAGCGGCTTGCCGGTCTGCATCACCTTCTCCAGCACCGGGACCAGGTCCTTGATGCTGGAGATCTTGCTGTTCACCACGAGGATGTACGGGTCGTCGAGAACCGCTTCCATCCGCTCGGTGTCGGTCACGAAGTACGGCGAGATGTAGCCCTTGTCGAAGCGCATGCCCTCGGTGAGCTCGAGCTCCAGACCGAAGGTGTTGCTCTCCTCGACGGTGATGACGCCTTCCTTGCCGACCTTGTCCATCGCCTCGGCGATGATCTGGCCGACCTGGCTGTCAGCAGCGGAGATCGACGCCGTGGCGGCGATCTGCTCGCGGGTCTCGACCGGCTTCGCCAGCGCCAGCAGCTGCTCGCTGACGGCCTCGACAGCCTTCTCGATGCCCTTCTTCAGGCCCATCGGGTTGGCGCCGGCAGCGACGTTGCGCAGACCCTCGCGCACCAGCGCCTGGGCCAGCACGGTCGCGGTGGTGGTGCCGTCACCCGCGACGTCGTCGGTCTTCTTGGCAACTTCCTTGACGAGCTCGGCCCCGATCTTCTCGTACGGGTCCTCGAGCTCGATCTCCTTGGCGATGGAGACACCGTCGTTGGTGATCGTGGGCGCGCCCCACTTCTTCTCCAGGACGACGTTGCGGCCCTTCGGGCCGAGCGTCACCTTCACGGCGTCGGCGAGGGTGTTCATACCCCGCTCGAGGCCGCGGCGCGCCTCTTCATTGAAAGAAATCAGCTTGGGCATTCTCCGCGAGTCCTCCCGCGTCGAGTTTTTGGTTCAGCCGGCCGGATGCCCGCGACGGACGGCGCCTTCGCCGCGGCGGTCACGTCCCGCCACGCTTCCGGCACCTCATCGAGGCCGTCTATGGTCACACCTACCAGGCGCGAGAGTTATCACTCTCGCCCAGCGAGTGCTAACCAAGTATTAGCACTCGCCCCAAGCGAGTGCAAGCCAGCCCCCTCCCCACCAGACCCGCCAAGGCGTCCTCGCTGAACCTGCCGCGCCCCAGCCGCCGAACCCGCTGAACCGGCCGCGCCCCGGCCGCCGAACCCGGTGGGCCCCGCCCGCCAGACCCGCCGAACCCCCTGAACGCTGCCCGCGGGGACCGGCTAGCCGACCTTGGCGCGAGGCGGGACCGGCTAGCC
Source organism: Kribbella alba (assembly GCF_039529635.1). NCBI lineage: Bacteria > Bacillati > Actinomycetota > Actinomycetes > Propionibacteriales > Kribbellaceae > Kribbella > Kribbella alba. Next base: position 751,696 of record NZ_BAAANE010000004.1, read on the forward strand.
GACCTTGGCGCGAGCATGGAGACGCGCTCCCAGCGGGTGACCACCAGCGCTAGGGTGCTGCGATGGCGCTGGAGATACGCCCTGCGACGGCGGACCGCTGGGACGACGTGGCCGCCGTGATGGGCGAACGAGGCGATCCCTCGCGCTGCTTCTGCCAGTACTTCCGACTCCGCGGCAAGCAGTGGTCCGAGGCCAGCCGAGCCTCCCACCGCGCGGCCCTCCGAGCCCAGGTCTGCTCCTCCGACCTACCGCCCGGCGTGATCGCCTCCGACGAAGCCGGTACGCCGGTCGGCTGGTGCGCGGTGGCTCCCCGCTCGGCCTACCCCCGGGTGGTCGCCTCCCAGAACTGGCGCGGAGGTGATCCCGACGCTTGGGCAGTCACCTGCTTCGTAGTACGGGTCGGTCATCGTCGGCAGGGTGTCGCCGGCGAGCTGCTGCTTGGCGCGATCGACTTCGCCCGGGCGCAGGGCGCCTCCACACTGGAAGGCTGCTGCGTCGACGTCGCTGCAGCAGGCAAGGTGCCCTCGGCCGACCTTTACCGCGGCCCGCTGTCGGTCTTCATCGGTGCAGGCTTCACGGAGATCAGCCGCGCGTCTCCCTCCTGGGTGCTGGTCCGCAAGACGCTCTAGCGGTCCAGTTGGGCGATCTGGAACTAATAGTCCGGCGGAGCGCCACGAACCTAGTACGACAGCCGGAGTTTGTGATGTTGCGGGGACAGGCCCGGACTGCCAGCATTCACAGGCAACCTGCGGATGTCGCGAGCAGGCCTACGCACGCTCGCTGGAGGCAATCAGCCGCGGTTGATCAGTGTTGGCGCTGCGGGGCTCACGAACCCGCCGAAACCACGCTGCCCTTGATCAGCACCCGACTCGGTGGCGCGCAGCGGTCACGAAGCGGCGACCTTGAACACCAAACAGGGACCGCGGACACGAAATAACGTGTTCAAGGTCCCCACTACCTGTCCCAGGCCCCCACTCTTGGTCAAGGCCGCACCCACCCTCCGCGGCCCCTGCCGAAAGGCATCATCACGAACTACGGCTGTCGCACTAGGGCGTCAGTTGGGCGATCAGGAACTTGGGAGCCGTCAGGCGCCAGGCTTCGACCAGGAGTTCGCGGAGCTCCTCCTCGTCGGCGGCGGCGAGGTCGGCCTCGAGCCAGGCGAAGCGGCCTGCTGCCCAGGACGGGGAGTACGTCTCGGGATCCTCCGCGACCATCGCCTCCTGCTCCTCGCGCAACGCCTTCAGCATCACCGACGACTCGTCCTCGGACAGGTAAACGAATCCCTTCTTCCGGACCTTGAAGGCCGGCTGCCCGGCCCACCCCTCGTGCTCCTCCACCCCCGGCAGCCCGAGCATCAACTTCCGCACCGCCTCACCATCCATCCCCCGACGGTAGAACCAGCCACCGACAATCCGCGCCGACCCCGACCCCGCCGCCGACACCGACGTCGACCCGACCCCGCCGCCGACACCGACCCCGCCGCCGATGCCACCGACGAGAGCGCGACCTTGTGCATCACCCAGTCGTTTCCCCCGCCGGGATCTGGCTGAACGGAGCACAGAGTGCTGCGGCGGGGCGAGGGGCGGTCTGGGGTGTGACGCGGGGGTGACGAAAGATGTCAGGGGCCGGGGTGGGGGCGGCTGAGTGGGGTCAGGGGCGGGACCAGGGTCGGGTCGGTACCGATCCCCGATGTGGTGGAGGCGGTCCCGGCGGCAAAGTTGTCGGCATGACGAACTCCAATGCACCTTTCTCGAACCTGTCCGGCAAGGTCCTCCGACGCTCTCGCGACCAGCGCATGCTCTCCGGCGTGTCCGGCGGCATCGCGGAGTACCTGAACATCGACGCGACGCTTGTCCGCCTGGGCATCGTCGCACTCACCCTGATCACCGGCGGCACCGCGCTGCTCGGCTACGTCGTCGCGTGGATCGTGATCCCGGAGGCCGACGGCAAGGCGATCTGGCAGAACGGCCAGCAGTCCCAGCAGCCGACACCCGAGTCCGACATCGCCGCCCGCATCTACGACGACAAGCCTCCGGCCGCGTGACGGTCGGAACGCACGGCAGCAAGGTGAGAGCGCCAGCAGATAGGCCATCCGCGCTCACAGCCTTGCTGCCGTGCAGACCGACGCAGACCTTGCTAGTAGTAGACCCTTGCCAGAGCCGCAGCGGGCCGAGTTCTAAACCTTCAGACTGGTTTTGACTGCCGCCGCGACGGCGATGTCCGGGTGGTCGGCGAAGACACCGTCGATGCCGGTGGCAGCGAACCGCGCGAGTTCGCCGGCCAGGTCGAGGCCGGTCGGGAGGAAGCGGCGCTCGGCACGGAAGGTCCAGACCTGCACGGCGAGCCCGGCCCGATGCGCCTGGTCCACCAGCTTGGTCGGCTCGCCCAAGGCGCCGTCGCAGGTCCGCGGGATCACCAGGTCCTTGTGCGGTGCCAGCACCTGCGCGTACGTCGAGATCTCGCGGAGGCCGGCTGGTTCGATCAGGTCGGCGAAGGTACGGCTGTCGCCGTGGCGGAGAAAGTCGTTCGGGGCGTTCTCGGAGTCGACCAACTGCACCAGCGGCACGTTCGTCATCACCGACAGGCGGCGCAGGCTGGTCGGCTCGAACGACTGGACCATCGCCTCGCCTTCCCGCAGACCCAGCGCGACCAGCCGTTCCGCGAGCAGTTCCTCCAGCGGCAGGCCGAGGCGGCGGAAGTACGCCGGGTGCTTGATCTCGGGGATCACCCCGATCGGACGGCCGAGCCGCTGCGACTCGTGCCGGGCCATCGCGACCACGTCGTCGAAGGTCGGGATCGGCTCGCGCCCGTCGTACGCCGTGTTGGCCGACCGCAAGGCAGGCATCCGCTCCCGGGCCCGCAGCGTGCGGAGTTCGGCATAGCTGAAGTCCTCGACGAACCAGCCGGTCACCGCGGCACCGTCGACGATCTTGGTGATCTTCCGGTCCGCGAACACCGCGTGCTCGGCGACATCCGTCGTACCGGAGATCTCGTTCTCGTGCCGGGCCACCAGTACGCCGTCGAGCGTGGCGACCAGGTCCGGTTCCAGGTAGTCGGCCCCTAAGGCCGCAGCCAGGCGGTACGCCGCCGGCGTGTGTTCCGGGCGGTAGCCACTCGCTCCCCGATGCGCGATCACCAGCATGGATCCAGCACAGACGCCGCAGATGGATGCCCGGGAACTCGTTGCCCAACGCAAGGTGAAGGTCTCTGGGATGGGCGGGGAGCCACCGACCCGTGACAGCCCGTCCAACCGCACTACCGCGCCGACCCCGGGTCCGGGGGGTTCACCGAGCGTTTATTCACATGCTTTTGTCGGTGGGCACGCCTAGCCTGAAACGGCTATGAAACAACTGCCAGTTGCCGACCCCGGCACTCCGGATCACCGTTCGCCTGCCCGTTATCTGCTCTGGGTGGCGCGCGGTCAGAAGGCCACGCTCCTCGGCGGGATGACGTTCGGCATTCTCTGGATGGGTTCGCAGGCCTTCATCCCGGCCATCCTGGGTAGGGCGATCGACCAGGGCGTTGCCGCCGGGGACACCGGGCGGCTGCTGCTGTGGACGTCGGTGCTGTTCGCCGTCGGCGTCCTGCAGGCGCTCGCGGGCATCATGCGGCACCGTTTCGCGGTGGCGAACTGGCTGAGCGGCGCCTACCGAACCGTCCAGGTGGTCAGCAGGAAGTCTGCCGATCTGGGCGCGACGCTGCCCAAGCACCTGGCCACCGGCGAGGTGGTCAGCATCGGCGCGGCCGACCTCTCCTACATCGGCAACCTGCTGGAGACGACTGCCCGCTTCGCCGGCGCGATCGTCGCCTTCGCCGTGGTCGCGGTGATCCTGCTGTCGACGTCGACGCTGCTCGGCCTGGTCGTGCTCATCGGCGTGCCGGTGATGGTGTTCTGCCTGGGGCCGATGCTGAGGCCGCTGCACAAGCGCCAGTTCGCCCAGCGCGACGCGGTCGGCGAACTGAACTCGCTCGGCTCCGACATCGTGGTCGGACTGCGGGTGCTGCGCGGCATCGGTGGCGAGGAGTCCTTCTCCCGGCGCTACAAGGGCGAGTCCCAGCGCGTGCGCGCCGCCGGCGTCCAGGTGGCGAGGATCCAGTCGGTCCTCGACGCCGCCCAGGTGTTTCTGCCCGGCATCTTCGTGGTCAGCGTCGTCGGGCTCGGTGCGCACTTCGCGGTGCGGGGCGAACTGACTGCCGGCTCGCTGGTCGCCTTCTACGGCTATGCCACCTTCCTGGTGCTGCCGCTGCGCACGGCGACCGAGATGGCCAACCAGTTGATGCGTGCTCTGGTCGCGGCCCGTCGGGTGAACCGCGTGCTCACGCTGACGTCCGAGGTCGTGGACCCGGCCGAGCCGGTCCGGCTGCCGACCCGAGGCGACCTGGTCGACCCAGTCTCCGGCATCCGCGCCCGCGACGGGCTGCTGACCGCGATCGTGTCCGCCGAGCCGGACCGCGCCGCGGTGCTGGCCGACCGCCTCGGCCGGTACGACGAGACCAGCGAGGTCCGGTACGGCGGCGTCACCCTGGCGAGCGCGACTCGTGCGGATGTGCGCGCACGGATCCTCGTGAGCGACACCAACGCGCAGATGTTCACCGGGACCCTTCGCGAGGAACTCGACCCGGACGGACGGCGGCAGGACGACGAACTGCTTGCGGCGATCCGCACCGCGTCGGCCGAGGACGTGCTGGTCGCGTTGACCGACGGGCTCGACTCCGAAGTGGAGGAGAAGGGGCGCTCCTTCTCGGGTGGGCAGCGGCAGCGGCTGATCCTGGTCCGCGCGCTGCTGGCGGATCCGTCGGTGTTGGTGCTGGTGGAGCCGACCTCAGCGGTGGACGCCCACACCGAGGCACGGATCGCCGAGCGGCTGCGGGCTGCCCGGACCGGGCGGAGCACAGTCGTACTGACCTCGAGCCCGCTGTTGCTCGACCGGGTCGACGAGGTGATCTTCGTCGCCGCCGGACGAGTGGTTGCTGTCGGCAAGCACCGTCAGCTGCTCGAGACCGACCCGCAGTACCGCAGGACAGTGACCAGGCAGACCGAGGACGAGGAGGTGCCCGCATGAAGCAGATCCTGCCGGTAGCGGACTCCACCGCCGTCCGACGGCATGCCCGACGGCTGGCCCGGCGACACCCGCGCGCGCTGCTGATCGCGCTTGGTCTGCATTCGCTGGCCGCCGTCAGCGGTCTCGCGGCGCCCCGGTTGATCGGCGGCCTGGTCCAGGACATCCAGGGCGGCACGACCGTGGGAAAGGTCAACCAGGTGATCCTGGTGATCGCGGTGTTCATCCTCGCGCAGTCGCTGCTCACCCGCTGGGCCCGGTATCGCTCGTTCGCGCTGGGCGAGCAGGTGCTGGCCGAGCTGCGCGAGGATTTCGTCGACAACGCCCTGGCGCTGCCGATCGGCACTGTCGAGCGAGCCGGCACGGGTGACCTGCTGTCGCGCACCTCGCGCGACGTGGACACGCTGGCCCGGACCGTGCGGTTCGCGGTGCCAGAGACCATCGTGGCTTTCGTGACCGTGCTCTTCACGGTCGGCGCCGCCCTGCTGGTCGGTGTGTGGGTGCTCGTCCCGCTGCTCGCAATGGTGCCTGTGCTGGCCATCAGCACAAGGTGGTACCTGCGCCGGGCGAAGGACGGCTACCTGCGGGAGAACGCGGCCTATGCGCAGATGACGAGCTCGCTGGCCGAGACGGTCGAAGGCGCTCGCACCGTGGAGGCACTGCAGCGGTACGACCAGCGCGTACGGCGTACCGATCGCGACATCCGCGGGTCGTACGACGCCGAGCGATACACGTTGTCCCTGCGCACGGTGTGGTTCCCGGTCGTCGAGGTCGGGTATCTCGTGCCGGTTGTCGGCACACTGCTCTTCGGCGGCTGGCTGCACATCAACGGGCATGTCTCGCTCGGTGCGGTCACGGCCGGCGTGCTCTATGTGAACCAGCTGATCGACCCGGTGGACCGGCTGATCTCGTGGATGGACGAGCTGCAGATCGGTGGCGCGTCCCTTGCGCGGCTGCTCGGCATCACCGATGTCCCGGACGACCGCACACCCTCGGGCCGGGAGCCGTCGGGCGAGCTGATCGAGGCGCACGACGTCCGGTTCTCGTACGTCGATGGGCGGGACGTCCTGCACGGGGTCGAACTGACCGTCCAGCCGGGCGAGCGAATAGCCATGGTCGGGCCGTCCGGCGCGGGCAAGTCGACCCTTGGCCGGCTGGTCGCGGGCATTCATCCGCCGCGCACCGGTTCGGTGAGCGTGGGTGGCGTTGGGATGACGGAGCTGCCTCTGGACGAGTTGCGCAAGCAGGTCGCGCTAGTCACGCAGGAGCACCACGTGTTCGTCGGCACGCTGAGGGACAACCTCGCGATGGCGCGTTCCGACGCGTCGGATGCCGAGTTGCTGGAGGCGCTGGGGGCTGTGGATGCCCGGGACTGGGCAGAAGCGCTGCCGGACGGGCTGGACACGCGAGTCGGCTCAGGGCAACTTGCGCTGACCCCGGCCCAGGCTCAGCAGCTGGCGTTGGCTCGGCTGGTGCTGGCGGATCCGCACACGCTGGTGCTCGATGAGGCGACCTCGTTGATCGACCCGCGCGCTGCTCGGCACATGGAGCGTTCGCTGGCCGCAGTTCTGGAAGGCCGGACGGTGATCGCGATCGCCCACCGGCTCTACACCGCGCACGACGCCGACCGGGTCGCGGTGGTCGAGGACGGCCGCATCAGCGAGCTCGGCAGCCACGACGAACTGGTCGCGCGCCGGGGCTCGTACGCCGCCCTTTGGCAGTCCTGGCACGGCTAGCCACGACAAGGGCCCCGCTTCTCACCTCTGAGAAGCGGGGCCCGTGGTTTTCCTAAGGTCTGGTCCTGGTGCGGCGCTTGCGCAGCACCAGGACGGCTGAATCGACATGGGGTGGTGGGGTGAAAGCCTTGCGGGGAAGGCGGATCCCGATCGAGAGGTCGTAGTACTGCGACCAACGGGCAGCTCCGGGAGCGGCACCGTTGATCCAGCGGTTCACCACCGCACGCTGCAGTACGAGATCGGCCGACACCAGGCGTGAGCCGGGCTCGAGCAACCTCTTCAGCAACGCAGTGGAGATCCCGTACGGCGGGCTGGAGACCACCCGGAACGGCCGCGACGGCAACCGGAGATCGGCAGCGTCAGCACGAACCACCGTCACCGGTGCATCCGCGAACCGCCGACGCAACCGGTCGGCACGACCAGGGTGGAGTTCCACGGCGACCACCTGAGCTCCGGCGCGAACCAGCGGCGCGGTCAACGCACCGAGGCCCGCTCCGACGTCGAGGACGAGCTCACCGGGTCTGATCCCGGCCGTGTCGACGACGCGTTGGGCCCAACGACTATCGAGCGGATGCCATCCCCAGGCACCCCGTGCCTGCCCGGAGCCGGGCACGGCGAACCATCACGAAGTAGTTGATAGACATGGCGCGACCCTAGAGCCAGGATCCCCTGTGGCTCAACGGGTTTTCGGGCTAAGCGATCAGGCCGGGGCGGGTGACCGGCTTCTCGTCCTGACAGGCGCTGACGAGTGCGTCCACTGAGATGTTCAAGGTGGCGGCGACGGCGGCGACGGTGAACAGGGCCGGAGTGGGGATGCGGCCGGTCTCGATCTTGCGCAGGGTGTCGACGGAGACCCCGCAGGCGGCGGCGACGTCGACCATGCTCCGCTCGCCGCGTGCCTCGCGCAGCAGACGGCCGAGCTGACGTCCGCGTTCGCGGTCCCAACTGGAGAGCGGTGGTCGAACCATGACCGTGATAATAGTACCGGTATAACTATCACGTGAAGTTGAGGAAGAAGCAGATGGTCGAACTGAAGACGGCGGCGGAGATCGAGCAGATGCGCGCGGCCGGTCGAGTGGTCGCCGCGGCGCTCACCGCGGTGAAGAAACACGCCGCGGTCGGCGTCTCCCTGCGGGAACTGGACGAGGTCGCACGCGAGGTGCTGGGGTCCGCCGGGGCGGTGTCGCTGTTCGAGGGATACCAGCCCGGCTTCGCGACCAGCCCCTTCAGCGGCGTCATCTGCACCTCCGTGAACGATGCCGTGTTGCACGGTCTGCCGACGGACCTGCGCCTGGCCGACGGCGACCTGCTGAACGTCGACTGCGGGGCCTCGCTCAACGGCTGGTGCGCCGACTCGGCAACCAGCTTCGTGATCGGTACGCCGCGCGCCGAGGACCTCGAGTTGATCGCCACCACGGAGCAGGCGCTCGCCGCGGGGATCGCGGCGGCGGTTCCCGGTGCCCGGCTCGGCGATATCAGCGCGGCAATCGGCGAGGTGGGGCACCAAGCCGGCGTCGGCACCAACCTGGACTTCGGCGGTCACGGCATCGGCCGCCGCATGCACGAGGACCCACACCTCCCGAACGACGGCCAGCCTGGGCGCGGGTTGAAGCTCCGCCCGGGACACGTGATCGCGATCGAGCCGTGGTTCTGGCAAGGCCCCGGCAGCGTCTACGTGATCGACGACGACGGCTGGACCCTCCGCTCGGCCGACCAAAGCCGCGGCGCCCACGCGGAACACACAGTCGCCATCACCCCCGACGGCCCCGAAATCCTCACCCAGCGCTAGCAGCCTGCGAAGTATCCGCCCGCGCTGCATTGAACGGAATCAGAAGAGCGCTTGCTGTTCCGGGCCGGGAGCGGCGGCGGGTAAGGGGCCTGTCGCCTCCACGACTCCAAGCTGCGAGCCCGAACCAGGACCAGAGGCCCCGGCTCGGTCCGCGGTGGAGTCGGTGGAGTCGGTGGAAGTGAGGTTGCCTTGGCGGCTCTCGCGGGAGCGGTGGCGGGAGCCCTTGCCGAAGCCGTGTTTGTCGAGGAGGGGGCGGACCTTGTCCTCGAAGGCATTGCGGTAACTGGGGGAAGCGTTGGAGCCGTGCGCGTACAGGGATTCGTAGCGCTTCACCAGGTCTGGTCGCTCGGACGCCAGCCACGACATGAACCACTCCTTCACGCCGGGCCTCAGATGCAGCACCAACGTCGTCACCCCGGTCGCACCGGCCTCCGCCAATTCCCCGAGCAGGTGGTCGAGCTGCTCAGCGGAATCCGTCAGCCAGGGCAGGACGGGCGCCACCATCACGCCGCACGGCAGCCCGGCCTCGCGCACCGCGCGGATCAGCTCCAGCCGAGCTCGCACAGATGGCACGCCAGGCTCCACAAGCCGGCGGAGCTCCTCGTCGGCGAGCGCCAGCGAGACCCCGAGCCCGACCGGGACCTGCTCAGCCGATGCCACCAGGAGATCCAGGTCTCGCTTGAGCAGAGTCCCCTTCGTCAGGATCGACAGCGGCGTACCGGAGCTTGCCAGGGCCTCGATGATGCCTGGCATCAGGCGGTAGCGACCCTCGGCCCGCTGGTAGGGATCCGTATTGGTGCCGAGGGCAACTTGCTCGCCACGCCAGGAAGGCCGGGCCAACTCGCGGCGCAGCACGTCGGCGACGTTCGTCTTCACGACGATCTGCTGGTCGAAGTCGAGCCCCTGATCCAGCTCGAGGTAGCGGTGACTCGGTCTCGCGAAGCAGTAGCGGCAGGCGTGGGTGCAGCCGCGGTACGGGTTGATCGTCCAGTTGAACGGCATCCCCGACCCCGGCACGGAGTTCAGCGCGGATCGGGCCAGCACCTCGTGGAACGTCACGCCGCGGAACTCCGGCGTCGTCACGCTCCGCACCAACCCCGCGATCAGCCCGAGCCCGGGCAACACCCCCGGAGTCTCCGCGTTGATTTGCTGGCCTGCCCATCGCATGGACTACAGTCGAACACATGTTCGCCAGGCTTTCAACTCGGCCCGCGCCTACTTCTTGCGCGCTTCGCGCCACATCATCGACAGCAGGCTGGGGTTGTCGACCGTGGTGATGACGTGAGCCACCTTCCGGACGAACCGCTGGTCCGTCGCCTGCAGCAGTAACGCGGCCGCCAGATCCCGCCGCGAGGTGAGCCGCCCGGGCCCGTGTTCCGCGGTGATCGAGTACTCCGTCACCTCCGGCAGGTCGAACAGCCCCGACGGCCGCAGTACGGTCCAATCGGTGTCGCTGTCCGCCATCAGCTCCTCGAGCCGCCGCATGTCGTCGTAGACCGTCTTGCCCAGGACGTTGGTGACATATGGCTGAAGTACCCGGTTGAAGAGGAAGCCACCGGTCGGCTCCGGCTCGCCGGTGACGGCACCTGAGGTGACCACCACGAACCGGGACGTCCCGAACCGCTTCATCGCATCGAGGGTGTTCCGGCCGCCTCCCGAGTAGACCTCCACCTGCTCCTTGGTGAAAGGAGTCCCCAGCGCCGACAGCACCACCTCGCTCCCGTCCACCACCGGATCAACGGCATCCGGGTCAAGCACGTCCCCGCCCGCCACCACCAGCTTCTGATGCACGATCGGAAACTCGTCCGGCCGCCTGGTCAACGCCACCACGTCATGCCCTGCCGCCAGCGCCTGCTCAGTCAGCAGCCGCCCGGTCGGCCCATTAGCCCCCAGAATCGCTATCCGCATCTCAGCTCCAGATCCACCAAGGGGTCCACATCGGACCCGACAGGTCTGAGAGAGATCCGCGTCATCAGATGTGACACGAGGGCGCCGAAACCGACCGAAGCCGCCGGGAGGACGGAAACTTTTGGGCTGTGGGTTGAAACTTCTTTCCGTCCTGTAGCGGGGAGCCGGGCCCCGACGCTACGGCCTACGGCAGGCGACGACAGAAGCAGCACCGACGTGGCTCTGTCGCGTCCACAGAACAGCACCGACTCACGACAGAAGCAGCACCAACGTGGTTCTGTCGCGATCAGCTGGGAGCCGCGGCGGGACGAGCGGGCGCGCGGAGTACTACTCCCACTCGATGGTGCCCGGGGGCTTGCTGGTGATGTCGAGGGTTACCCGGTTGACCTCGTCGACCTCGTTGGTGATCCGGGTGGAGATCTTCTCGAGCACCTCATACGGAAGACGCGCCCAGTCGGCCGTCATCGCGTCCTCGCTGGTGACCGGGCGCAGCACGATCGGGTGCCCGTAGGTGCGCCCGTCGCCCTGAACCCCGACCGACCGGACATCCGCCAGCAGCACCACCGGGAACTGCCAGATGTCGCGATCGAGGCCGGCCGCGGTGATCTCCGTGCGGGCGATCAGGTCGGCCGCACGGAGGATCTCGAGCCGCTCCTTCGTCACTGCGCCGACGATGCGGATCGCGAGTCCGGGGCCTGGGAAGGGGTGCCGGTAGACCATCGCCTCCGGCAGGCCGAGCGCCAGGCCGAGTTCGCGGACCTCGTCCTTGAAGAGCGTCCGCAGCGGCTCGATCAGCGCGAACTGGTGATCTTCGGGGAGTCCGCCGACGTTGTGGTGCGACTTGATGTTCGCCGTACCGGTGCCGCCGCCCGACTCGACCACGTCCGGGTACAGCGTGCCCTGGACCAGGAACTCGATGTGCCGCTCGGCGTCCAGCTTCTTCGCGGTCGCCTCGAACGTCCGGATGAACTCGCGCCCGATGATCTTCCGCTTCTGCTCGGGATCCGTGACCCCCTCCAGGTGCCCGAGGAAGTGGTCCTCCGCGTCGACCACCTCGAGCCGGATCCCGGTCGCGGCGACGTAGTCCTTCTCGACCTGCTCGGACTCCCCCGCGCGCTGCAGCCCGTGGTCGACGTACACGCAGGTCAACTGGTCGCCGATCGCCTTGTGCACGAGGGCCGCGGCCACGGCCGAGTCCACGCCGCCGGACAGCGCGCAGAGCACCTGCTTGTCGCCGACCTGCTGACGGATCAGCGCGACCTGCTCGTCGACGACGTTCGTGGTCGTCCAGTCACCCGTGCAGCCCGCGATGTCATAGAGGAAGTGCTCCAGCACGGCCTGTCCGGCCTGCGAGTGCAACACCTCGGGGTGCCACTGGACCCCAGCCAGCCGACGATCCAGATCCTCGAACGCAGCAACCGGCGCACCCGACGATGCAGCCAGTACTGCGAACCCGGCCGGCGGCGCGTGCACCGCGTCGCCGTGGGACATCCAGACGTTGAGGTCCTCGGGGATGCCCTGCAGGAGGGTGCCGGCAGAACTCACGGTGACCGGCGTCCGGCCGAACTCGCGCAGCCCGGTACGCCGTACGTCGCCGCCGAGCGTCTGGGCCATCGCCTGGAAGCCGTAGCAGATCCCGAACGCGGGAACGCCCGCGTCGAACAGCCCCGAGTCCACCCGCGGCGCGCCCTCGGCGTACACGGACTGCGGTCCGCCGGACAGGATGATCGCCTTCGGGTTCCGGGCCAGCATCTCCTCGACCGGCATCGAGTGCGGCACGATCTCGGAGTACACCTTCGCTTCGCGTACCCGGCGGGCGATCAGCTGCGCGTACTGCGCACCGAAGTCGACGACGAGTACGAGGTCATGCTCAGCTGAGGTCACCCGCAAAGGGTATCGGTGCAGGTCAGCCGGGCTGTAATCAGCGCCGAACCAGCAACCGGGCCGGGGCCCTGAACGACAACAGGTCGATCATCGGCGGCTCCGCCTCAACAGCCGCTACTGCGCTCAGCAGGTCGGCCGCGCACTCCAGAGCGACGCGGGCTTCGAGGCGGGCCAGCCCCGCTCCGAGGCAGCGGTGGATGCCCAATCCGAAGGCGAGATCCGCCGGGCCGCCGTGGCCGGTCAACCCGAGCAACACCGGCGCATCGGCCGGCAACTCCACCTCACCGACAGCCACCGCTCGACTGGTGACGCGACGCCAGGTGGGGACGGAGGAGGACTCACGCAACACCTCCTCCACCAGGTCCACCGGGGCGTCCAGACAGGCCCGGCCGGAACCGATCACGCGGTGGAACGCCGCGGAAATGAGCTGGGTTGTCGTCTCCTGCCCGGCGATCAGCAGGAAGTAGGCGACCGCGCACACCTCTTCATCGCTCAAGCCCAGCTCGACCAACACCCCGAAGAGGTCATCCCCAGCGTGTGCGCGAGCAGCCTCGGTCCGCTTCCGCAACCACGCGTAGAACTCAGCTGCACTGTGGGCAAGCTCCAGTTGCCGGTCCTCGTCGGGCCAACCCCAGAACAACTCCAGCGATTCACGGCTCCACGCCTTCAACGCCGGTACGTCGACATCGTCCAGTCCCAATAGATCCAGCAGCACCAGCGCGGGCGGCTCCGCAGCAACCACCTCGACCAAATCCACCACGTCACTCTGCGAGCGAGCCGAGGCATCAGCGACTCGCTCAGCCACCAGCCGACGGGTCAGCGGCTCCACAGCAGCAACCCGGGCAGGACTGAAGAACCGCGCGACAGCGGCGCGGATCGGCCGATGCGAAGGCCCGCCATTGTTCGCCAACGTCGGCGGGAGCGCGAACCCCACGGACGACAACGCTCGCAACGCCTTCACGCTCAGCGACCTGTGCGCGACCACAGCGTTGTCCGGCCGGAACGTCTCCGGGTCCAACAAGACCTCACGAACCTCACGCGGCTCATCGATCACCCACATCCCCAGCCCCTCGTCATACCGAGCCGGGCAACGGGCACCCACTTCCGCCCAGGTCCGGGACGTCGTCTGCGCGGAAGCGTGGCTCGGCAAGGTCTCAGCCGAAGTCAAGGGATGCCAGCCAGGTGGGGGCCGCGCGGGTGAAGGCCTGGCGGTCGAGCTGACCTGCGCCGGCTGGGATCCGCCCGACAACGGGTACGCCGGTCGTCGCCGGCAGGTCCTCCAGATTGCATTGCTCGGCGAGATCCGGCTCAGCGGGCCACGAACCGATCACCAGACCAGCGATCGGCAGACCGCGCGAGCGCAGCGCCTCCACCGTCAGCCCCGCGTGGTTCAGTGTCCCGAGGCCAGCGCGAGCCACCACGACGAAGGTGAACGGGACCTCCAGCCGCCCGGCGAGGTCGGCGAGATCGTGCCCGTCCTCGTCCAGACCGACCAGCAGACCACCCGCTCCCTCCACGATCACCAGCTCCCGCTCAGCCGCGAGGTCCCCGATCGTCTTCGCGTGGGTGTCGACGGACGGGAGTGGGACACCCTCGCGGCGGCCGGCGGTCGTGGGGGCCAGCGGGTCACGGAGCCGGATGCCTTCGTGCAGGTCGGTCAGCCCGGTCAGGCGTCTGACCTCGTCGAGATCACCTGGTTCGTCGCCTGTCACGCCCGTCTGGGCCGGCTTCATCACCGCGACCGAGCCCCGGGCCGAAGCCACGACGGCGAGCGCCGCGGTGGCGACCGTCTTGCCGACATCGGTGTCGGTCCCGGCGACGAAGAGGACCGCTGGGGACACTCTCTTGGCAGTACCAGCAGAACTCACGAGACCTCCCGGACAGCGGCGATGATGACCTCACATGCATGGTCCAACTCATCGCTGGACAAGCCTGCGTGCGCGGTCAACCGCAACCGGCTGATGCCGTCGGGGACCGACGGCGGCCGGAAACTCCCGACCCGAACGCCGTTCTCGAAGCACAGCTCGGCGGCACGCACGGCCTCGCGCGGCCCAGGCATCGGGACCGAGACGACCGCCCCCGCTGAAGGAGCGACACCACAGGCAGTGGCGAGCCGGGCCGCCGTGGTGTGGATCGCCTCCGGGCGGTTCGGCTCGTCCGCGAGAATCCGAAGCGCCGCGAGCGCCGCGGCGCAAGCGGCCGGGTTGAGGCCGGTGTCGAAGATGAACGGCCGGGCACGGTTGACCAGATGCTCGCGCAGCAACGCCGGGCCAAGCACGACACCGCCCTGCGACGCCAGCGACTTGGACAGCGTCATGGTGACGATCACGTGATCCAGACCCGCCAAGCCTGCGGCCGCGACAGAACCACGACCGGCCCCCGTGACTCCGAGACCATGCGCTTCGTCCACCAAGAGCGCGGCGCGGTGCTCCGAACACACCGCGGACAGCTCGGCCAAAGGTGCCGCATCACCGAGCACGCTGTAGACGGACTCGACCAGCACGACGGCCTGCGGTTCGTTGCGCTCGGCAAGGGCTTTGCCGATCGCGTCGACATCGTTGTGCGGGACCACCTCCACCCGCGACCGGGACAACCGGCAGGCATCCACGATCGACGCGTGCACATGCTCGTCCGACACCAGCAGCGTCCCGGGGCCGCCGAGCGCGGTGACGACCCCCAGGTTGGCCAAATACCCCGACGAGAAGACCAGCCCAGCCTCGTGCCCGGTATATGACGCCAGCTCGGATTCCAGCTCAGCATGCAGTGCCGTAGTACCGGTGACGAGACGCGAAGCGGTCGCGCCCGCACCCCACTCCCGTACTGCGGCAACGGCTGCCTCGACTACTCGGGGATCACGAGCCAGCCCCAGATAGTCGTTCCCCGCCAGATCAATCAGTACTTCGCCGGCCGCGCGGGGGCGGAGCCGCCGGGTCAGTCCGCGGGATTCCAGCGCGGCGGCCTTCGGAGCGAGCCAGTCCTCGAGCATCAGTTGCCCTCAGCAATCGCCTCGGTGATCGCGCCGGTGATGGTGGCGATCTCCTCGTCCGTGCAGATGTACGGCGGCATCGTGTAGACGAGGTCGCGGAACGGCCGCACCCACACGCCCCGGCGCAGTACCGCCTCTGTCATCCGCTGCAGGTCCACCGGTCCCCCGAGCTGAACGACCCCCACTGCACCGAGCACTCGGACGTCCTTGACACCCGGCAACTCGGCAGCCGGCGCCAGCCCGGAAGCCAAGCCGGCGGAGATCCGCGAGACCTCGGCGGACCAGTCCTGCGACAGCAGCAACTCCACGCTCGCCAGCGCGACTGAACACGCGAGCGGGTTGGCCATGAAGGTCGGCCCGTGCATGAGCGCCCCGCCGGGACCGCGCGACACGGTGTGCGCCACGTCCGTAGTACAGAGGGTGGCTGCCATCGACAGGTAGCCGCCAGTCAGGGCTTTGCCGACGCAGAGGATGTCCGGGTCGATCCCGGCGTGCTCGGAGGCGAAAAGCGTGCCCGTGCGGCCGAAGCCGGTGGCGATCTCGTCCAGGATCAGCAGAAGGCCGTGCTCGTCGGCCAGGTCACGGAGAACCTTCAGACAAGCGGGGCTGTAGGGATACATCCCGCCCGCGCCTTGCAGAATCGGCTCGACGATGATCGCCGCCACCTCGTCTCGGTGCTCGGCCGCGATCGACGCAAGAGCAGCCGCCCAGGCCAGGAACTCGGGATCATCAGCTGGCCGGTCGAACCCGCTGGGCGGTTGCGGGCCGAAGACCTGCTCCTTCAGCGCACCCGTGAACAGCGAATGCATGCCGCTGACCGGATCGCACACGCTCATCGGCGCGAAGGTGTCGCCGTGGTATCCACCGCGAACGGTGAGCATCCTGGTCCGGCCCTCGTGGCCGCGCGCGACCTGGTACTGCAGGGCCAGTTTGATCGCGACCTCGACCGAGACCGAGCCCGAGTCGCAGAAGAACACGTGCTGGATCGGCTCCGGGCTGATCTCCACCAGCCGCTCGGCGAGCCGAATCGCGGGCTCGTGCGTCAGCCCACCGAACATCACGTGGCTGAACTGATCAACCTGATCACGAAGCGCCGCGTCCAGGACCGGGTGACGGTAGCCGTGGATCATGCACCACCAGGAAGCCATCGCGTCGATCGCCTCGACCGTCTCACCGGCTCCGTCGTCCAGCCTCAGCCGGACTCCCTCCGCGCCCCGGACGAGGCGCATCGGGGACGGCTCGCTCAACGAGGAGTACGGATGCCACAGCAGCTCGGCATCCCTCTGCAGCAGCGTCTCGCCGCTGACTCCAGCCGCCATCTCCACAACCCCTTCTCAACCCGCCGAGCCGACTCTAAGTCGGTTACCGACCCGTAACTCCGCGTCCTGCCCGGCGCCACGGGTCCCGTCCCGGGCCGTCGGAGGAGAACTCGCCGTGCACCGAGCAGCGGGCGGACCAGCCCATCGGATGCACCTGGACGATCATCCGCCGCCGGCACTGGTCGCAGTACCGCGGTGGTTCCAGCGTGAGCGCCCGGCGGCAGTCCTCGTGGGTGCCGCCGGCGACCTCACCGCCGCAGTGGCCGCAGTAGAGCGCGGTGTTCACGGTCGCGTTCACAGAGTCTTCTGGAGTTCCTTGACCGGCATCTTCAGGTCGGCCAGCAGATCCAGGTCCGCGGTCGCCGGGCGGCCCAACGTGGTCAGGTAGTTGCCGACGATGACGGCGTTGATGCCGCCGAGCATGCCCTGGCGGGTCCCGAGGTCGCCCAGCGTCAGCTCGCGGCCGCCGGCGTACCGAAGGACCGTCTTGGGCATCGCGAGCCGGAACGCCGCGATGGTCCGCAGCGCGTCCTTGCCGGCCATGATCTCCATGTCACCGAAGGGCGTGCCCGGGCGCGGGTTCAGGAAGTTGAGCGGCACCTCCTGCGGCTCCAGCTCGGCCAGCTGCGCGGCCAGCTCGGCGCGCTGCTCCAGGGTCTCCCCCATGCCGACCAGACCACCGCAGCACAGCTCCATCCCCGACTCGCGAACCATCACGCAGGTCTCCCAGCGCTCCTCGAAGGAGTGCGTGGTCACCACGTCACCGAAGTACGAGCGGGCCGACTCGAGGTTGTGGTTGTAGCGGTGCACGCCCATCGCCTTGAGCTCGTCCACCTGCTCCTGGGTGAGCATGCCGAGCGAGCAGGCGATGTTGATGTCGACCTCGGCGTTGATCGCCTCGATGCCCGCCTTGACCTGGGACATCAGCCGCGCGTCGGGCCCGCGCACGGCGGCGACGATGCAGAACTCGGTCGCACCGGTCTTGGCGGTCTCCTTGGCGGCCTCGACCAACTCGGGGATGTTCAGCCAGACCGACCGGACCGGGGAGGTGAACTGGCCGGACTGGGAACAGAAGTGGCAGTCCTCGGGGCAGCCGCCGGTCTTCAGCGAGATGATGCCCTCCACCTCGACCTCTTCACCGCACCACTTCACCCGGACGTCGTGCGCGAGGGCGAGCAGGTCCTCGAGTTGGTCGTCCGGCGATCGCAGCACCTCGACCAGCTGCTCCTGGGAGAGGCCGACGCCTCGCTCCAGAACCTGCGCGCGCGCCACCTCGAGGATGTCGTTCATGGTTCTCCTGCCTCATCGAACGGTCGGCCCACAGTAAGCCAGCCGGGCCCGGACGCTCTGCGAGGGGCGTCACGCTGGAACAGGCCGGGGTGAACTGGCTCAGCGGACCGGGGAAAAAGTTTTGGAGAACTTCGTGACCTTCAGTGAGGCCTCTCGTTGATGTGTGCAGAGGCGGTGATCGCAAGATGACCGCCACCCGGTTACGAGGAGCGACTGAAATGTCGATCATTACGATCAGCACGCAGAGTGGTTACGACCACTCTCTGCAGGTCAAATGGGCTCGGATCGGATGTAGAGTGGGGCATTAAGAGCTCGGGTCGCCAGCTGTGGCTGGTGACCCGATCCCAAAGCGCCGGGCGCCTCACCCCGGCTTGAGTGGGTCCCTCGGGAAACGATTTGGGCGGAAACGTTCCCGAGGGACCTGCTCCCTTTTATGGCGAAAAACAAAAGCCTCAGGTCATTACCTGAGGCTTTTTCAGTTTCACTCCAAGCTATTCCAGTCCCGCAACTCCCAGGAGTTGCGGGACATTGTTGTCATTGGGTCACAGTCTCGTCACAGGCTGCTTTGTGGTGATCTCGACGATCGGCAACCGAAGAGCCCCGGGCGCGTCCGCCGGCACCACCGGTCGCACCGGTGTGACCGGCGCCACCCTCCTGTACTGCGAGCCGAGGGCTGGTCGGGTGTCCTTCTCGCTCTTGTTCGGCCAGAACGCCAGGGCCCGCTCCGCCTGCGCGGTGATCGTCAGCGAAGGATTGACGCCCAGGTTGGCCGAGATCGTCGACCCGTCCAGGATGTGCAGGCCCTCGTAGCCGTAGACGCGGTGGTACGGATCCACCACACCGGTCTCGGCGGAGTCTCCGATCGCGCAGCCGCCGATGAAGTGTGCGGTCATCGGGACGTTGAACGGCTCGCCGATCGTGCCGCCCGGCGTACCGCCCATCAGCTTGGCCATCCGCCGGACCACCTCGTTCGCGACCGGGATCCAGGAAGGGTTCGGGGCGCCGTGGCCCTGCTTCGAGGACAGCCGCCAGCGACCGAACCGGTCCCGCTTGCCGAAGGTGGTGATCGAGTTGTCCGCGGTCTGCATCACCAGCGCGATCACCGTCCGCTCGGACCAGTGCTTCAGGTCGTACAGCCGGCGCAGGTTCTTCCGCTGCACCGCCAGCTCCCGCAGCCACGTCCGCCAGCGCGGCTTGTCCCCGTCGCCGTCGGTCAGCACGGTCTGCAGCAACGACATCGCGTTGCTGCCCTTGCCATAGCGGACCGGCTCGATGTGGGTGATCTCGTCGGGGTGGAACGACGAGGTGATCGCCACTCCACGGCTGTAGTCGACGGACCGATCCTTGGAGATTGCCCCTAGCAACGATTCGGAGTTGGTCCGGGTGAGCACGCCGAGCCGGTTCGACAGCCCCGGCAGCTTCCCCTCGTCGCGCAACCGGTGCAGCAGCTTGGCCGTGCCGAGTGCCGAGGCGGCGAAAACCACTTGCTGGGCGGTGAATCTGCGCGTGCTCTTGCTGTTGGAGGTTCGCCGCGTCTCGATCGCATAGCCGCCGTTCGGCAGCGGTTCGACCGAGGTCACGGTGGTCAGCGGATAGACCTCCGCGCCGGCCTTCTCGGCCAGGTAGAGGTAGTTCTTGGTCAGGGTGTTCTTCGCGTTGTGCCGACACCCGGTCATACATTCACCGCAGTCGATACAGCCCGTACGCCGTGGGCCTGCTCCTCCGAAGAAGGGGTCGTCCACCTCGACTCCGGGCTCACCGAAGAACACGCCGACCGGTGTCGGGTGGAACGTGTCCCCGACGCCCAGGTCGTCCGCGACCTGCTTCATCACCTTGTCGGCCGGGGTGAAATGCGGGTACGTCGTCACGCCCAGCATCCGCTTCGCCTGGTCGTAGTACGGAGCCAGTTCGGCCTTCCAGTCAGTGATGTGCGCCCACTGCTTGTCGGAGTAGAAGGCAGGCAACGGCTCGTACAGGGTGTTGGCGTAGACGAGGCTGCCGCCGCCGACCCCGGCGCCGGACAGGATGATCACGTCGCGCAGTGCGCTGATCCGCTGGATGCCGTACCAGCCGAGCTTCGGCGCGAAGAGGAACCTTTTCCTGTCCCAGGAGTTCTTCGCGAATCCTAGATCCTCGAACCGGGCACCCGCCTCCAGTACGGCGACGTCGTACCCCTTCTCCACCAGCCTCAGCGCAGTGACACTTCCACCGAAACCCGAGCCGACGATGATCACATCATGGTCGAACTCATGTCCGTCCTCGCTTCGCTCGGTCATGGGCGGCCGAGTTTCTTCAGGATCCGAAGTGCCGCTGTCATCAGCTCGGCGTAGGCCTCGTCCTTCAGGCCGTGCGAGGCTGCGATCGGGAGGAGCCGTTGGGTCGCGACCGTCTGTGGATCGACGTACCGCCGGATGCCCTCGGCGCCCTGGCGGCGGCCGAGGCCGGAGGATCGCATCCCACCCATCGGGGTGTCGATCGAGCCGAAGCTCGCCGCGTAGCCCTCGTTGACGTTGACCGATCCTGCCACCAGTTGAGCGGCGACCGCGCGACCGCGGCGGCCATCCCGCGTCCAAACGCTCGCGTTCAGCCCGTAGTCGCCCTCGTTGGCGCGCGCGATCGCTTCCGCCTCATCGGAGAAGCGGTAGATCGACACCACCGGCCCGAAGGTCTCGTTGTCGAAGCACTCCATCTCCGGCGTGACCCCGGACAGCACGGTCGGCTCGTAGAACAACGGCCCGATGTCCGGCCGCGCCTTGCCACCAGCCAGTACTACAGCGCCGCGCGCGCGGGCGTTCTCGACATGACGAGACACCGTGTCGAGCTGGGCCTTCGAGATCAGCGAGCCCATGTCCACGTCCCAGCCGGTCCCGGCCGAGAGCCTGATCTTCTTCACCCGGTCGAGGAAGGCCGTCACGAAGGCGTCGTAGACCTGGTCCGCGACGTAGAGGCGTTCCATCGAGACGCAGAGCTGGCCGGCGCTGGAGAAACACGCGCGGACGGCCCCTTCGGCAGCACGGTGCACGTCGGCGTCCCGCAGTACGAGCATCGGGTTCTTGCCACCGAGCTCCAGGCTGCAGCCGATCAGTCGCTCGCCGGCCTGCTTGGCGACGAGGCGGCCGGTCTTGGTGGAGCCGGTGAAGCAGACGTAGTCGGTGTTCTGGATGATCGCGCCGCCGACGGTCGGGCCGTCACCGTTCACCGGCTGCCAGGCGTCTCGCGGTAGGCCCGATTCATAAAGCAGCTCGATCGCGCGCAGTGCCGTCAGCGGGGTCTGGCTGTCGGGCTTGTGCACGACGGTGTTGCCGGCCAGCACGGCCGGAAGACCGTCGGCCATCGCCATGCTGAGCGGGTAGTTCCAGGGCGAGATGATGCCCACGACCCCCTTCGGCACGAACCGCTGCTCGGCGCGGGTGAGGATCGGGAACATGCCCAGCTTGCGCTGGGTGCCAAGGAACTCCTCGGCCTTGCGTGCGTAGTACCTGGCGGTCATCGCGACATGCGCGACTTCCTCGAAGGCCTGCTTGCGGGCCTTGCCGGACTCGACGATCACCAGGTCGACGAGTTCGTGCCGATGGTCCAGCACCAGATCGTGGTAGCGCAGCAGGATCGCGGCCCGATCCTGCAGCGACGTGTTCTTCCAGCTCCGCTGGGTCTTGCGGGCCGACCTGACCGCGGCGATCACATCGTCGGGTCCGGACAGCGGAAGCTCGGCCACCGGTTGCGCGGTCGCCGGGGCGTAGGAGGTGCGCGACCCTGCCGTGGCGCGCAGCAGACCGGCCAGACGACGGATGACCGACTGGTCCGTCGCGTACGACGCGGTCGGGTCGAGCTCGGGGTCAGCAGGAATCGAGGTCTGCTCGCTCATTGCCCCAGGCTACCTGCCGGTAACAGCCGTGTCAGTAGTTACATCTTCCCTGCCCGACCGCGAGCAATTTACACGTTCTTGACGCTAGGGTGAGCGACTGAGCCTTTGAAGGGGTGGGTTGTAAAGATGGTGGACAGCGGGGGGCTTTGGACGCCTCCTGACGACGAGCTGGGCGAGGCGCTCCAGACAGCCCAGGTGCTGATCGAAGAGGGTCGCGCCGACGAGGCCGGGCCGTACCAGCAGCGTGTGATCGAGCTGGCGAAGGAGCGAGCCGGGGACCGCCCGGACCACTACGAGTCCAAGCACCTGATGGCGGCAACGCAGTACGAGTTGGCCGGTTCGTTGAATGCCTCCGGCCGTCACGAGGAAGCGCTTGCCGCTCTGCACGAGGCCCAGCTGGGCTATACCGAGCTCAGCGATGCGGGTGTTCTCGACGCCACCTCCTTCCTCGCCGATGTGCGGGCCCGGCGCGCGATGACGCAGGCGCACCGCGGCTACGGGGCGACCGCAGTACTGGAGATGGACGGCGCGGTGATCGCGTACGGCCAACTGGTGAGCGGCGACGCCGGCGTGCTGCACCAGCCCGACTTCGCCCGGGTGCTGGCGATGAACGCGCTCATCCTCCGCCGGTACGGCGACCCGGACCTCGCCGTGGCCTCCGCGGACGCGGCCACCCAGTTGTTCCTGCAGCTGGCCGACCAGATCAACGCCAGTCCTCAATCGCTGTCCTACGCCCGCTACCTGTGCTCGGCGACGGCCGTGTCCGCCGACGTGCACTCAGCGGAGGGACGGCTGGATCTCGCGCTCGAAGCGGACGAGATCGGGCTCAACACTGCCGACACGCTGGCCGACTCGGAGTCCGCGACCGACCTGCGGATGTTGGTGTCGGCGCTGACCCGCAAGGGAAAGCACCTCGGTGTGGTCGGGCGGATCATCGAGGGCGAGAACTGCCTGCGGACCGCGTTCGCGACGGATCCGGAGACGGCCGCGCGGGTGACCGAGGAACTCGATCGAGACATCCCGCCGTCGCTGACGACCGCGCTGGAGAATGCGGAGATCAAGCTCGGGCCGTATGAGCAGTATCACCGGCTACTGGCGCTGAGCGAGCCGGCGCCGGGGATGACGCTCGCTACGGTGTCCGGCCGGACAGACCCCGAATCAGCCGCCGTTCGGGCGACGGAGTTGGCCGAGCTGGTCAGGCCGATGCTCGTGCACGATGCCGAGACCGCGCTGACGTTGGGACTCGAGGCGCACTACCTGTTCGCGATCTCGTCGGAGCGCGAGTCGCACCGGATGCGGTACGAGACGAGCACCTACGCGCCGGTGTGGGCGCAGGTGCTGCTGGACATCTCCGAGGCCTATCACGCGGCCGGGCAGACGGAGCTGGCGCTGGATCTGGCGGGTTGGTGTGCCGAGGTGGCGACCGCGCTGATCCCGTTCACGATGACCGATGTCGAGGTCAAGGACCTGGCCGGTGCTTGCTATCGGCATCACGGGGACCTGCTCGCGGCGAAGGGCGACTTCACCGCGTCGCAGCACGCGCACGACGCGGCTCAGCAACTCCAGCACTGATGCATTGACTCGCCGTCCGAGGCGGGCGCACGCTGACGGCTGAGAGGGCTGCGTTCTGGGGACCACGGTCCTACGGACTGCGTGCTAGGGGGAATGGCCAAGTGGATGTCGTGGAAATGCATCGTCGTGCCAGCGAGGAATTCGTTCGCCAGGTGGCCGCAGTACGGCCTGACCAGTGGGATGCTCCGACGCCCTGCGCCGACTGGGACGTGCGGGACCTGGTCAACCACGTCGTCGGCGAGGAGCGGTGGACCGTGCCGTTGCTGGCCGGGCAGACCATCGAGGACGTCGGCGACTCGTTGGATGGGGACCTGCTCGGCGACGACCCGGCTTCGGCCGCGGCGCATGCCGCCCGTGCCGCGCAGAACTCCGTCACCGAGCCCGTGCTGACCGGCAAGACCGTGCAACTCTCGTACGGCGAGGAGCAGGCGGCCGAGTACGTCTGCCAACTGGCGGCGGACCACCTCATCCACGGCTGGGATCTGGCGGTCGCGATCGGCGCGCAGGCGCGGCTGGATCCGCAGGTCGTCGACGGGATCGCGGCCTGGTTCAAGGATCGCGAGGAGCTTTACCGCGGTGGCGGCGCGATCGGGGATCGCGTCGAGGGCTCGACCAGCGCCGAGGGTGCGCTGCTGGGTGCCTTCGGGCGGGATCCCGGCTGGACTCCTGGCCATGCCGCTGTCGCTGCGCTGGGTGCGGCATTCGGCCGAGGTGATGTCGACGGGATCATGGCGCAACTGACCTCGGACTGCGTGTTCGAGTCGACCTCACCGCCGCCGGACGGAGGCCGCTTCGTCGGGGCCGAGGCTGTCCGGGAGCAATGGGAGAGCCTGTTCGGCGGGACCGATGAACCTCTCTTCGAGACCGAGGAGTGGTTCGTGCTCGGTGACCGCGGCGTTGTTCGGTGGAGGTTCTCGTGGCGCGATGCCGACGGGCAACGCGGACACGTTCGCGGCGTCGACGTACTGCGGCTTCGCGACGGCAAGGTGGCCGAGAAGCTCTCCTACGTGAAGGGCTAGGACTCCTGCACCTGGGGTTTCAAGGCGCCCACGAAGAGTCCGGCCTCTACTTCGGTCATCCCGGTCTCGCTGACCACCAGGGCCGTTGCCTGATGGAGTTCGCCTGCTGCCTTGAGGGCGCGGGTGCGTTCGGCCAGGTTCGTGCCGGGCATGCGGACGACCGGGGTGTCGGTGACCGGCGGCACGTATCTGCCGAGGCGGATGTCGTCGACCAGGTCCTTGGCGTGCTTCAGGTCGATCCCGGTGCGGTCCATCACGTACTTCACCGCGAAGACCGACTTGCGGGTGGTGAGCAGGAAGCGGATCTGGTCCACGTCGCCGGTGGAGAGTCTGGCCCGGGCGGCGGCGAGGGCAACGTTGTCGGAGTCCTTGCTGCGGCTGAACAGTCCCATGGTGCCAATCCTTCCAGAGCCACCTAATCGGTGAGGACCCGCAGCAAGTCGACACCCCAGAACAGTTCAGCCAGTGAGCACCCGCAGGACGTTGGGCCAGGTCCGAGCGCCGAACGCACGGTCCGCCTCGTCGGAGCCGCCGCGCGGCGCGACCACGTCGTACCCCTCGGCTTCCAGGATCCTGACGCGGTCCACGTCGGGCCTGCCGCTCGACCCGTGCAGCAGCAGGGTCCCGGTGGTCACCCGACGACGACCTCGACCCGCTGGAATTCCTTGAGCTCCGTGTAGCCGGTGGTCGCCATCGCTCGCTTCAGGGCGCCGACGAGGTTCATCGTGCCGTCCGGAACCCAGGACGGACCGAACAGGATCTGCTCCATCGTGCCGGTGACCCCGACCTCCACCCGCTCACCACGCGGCAGGTCGGCGTGCCAGGCCTCGGCGCCCCAGTGGTACCCGCCGCCCGGTGCGTCGCTCGCCCGCGCGAGGGGCGACCCGACCATGACCGCGTCCGCGCCGCAGGCAATCGCCTTGGCCACGTCGCCGGACCGTCCGACCGACCCGTCGGCGATGACGTGCACATACCGACCGCCTGACTCGTCCATGTAGTCCCGACGGGCTGCCGCGACATCCGCGACCGCCGACGCCATCGGCACAGCAACACCGAGCACCTTGCGCGTGGTGTGTGCCGCGCCGCCGCCGAACCCGACCAGTACTCCGGCCGCGCCCGTCCGCATCAGGTGCAGTGCGGCCTGGTGAGTGGCGCAACCCCCGACGATGACCGGCACGTCGAGGTCGTAGATGAACTGCTTCAGGTTGAGCGGCTCGGCCTGGCCGGACACGTGCTCGGCCGAGACCGTGGTCCCGCGGATCACGAAGAGGTCGACCCCGGCGTCCACGACGTGCTTGGCGAACTGCTTGGTCCGCTGCGGGGACAACGCACCCGCCACGGTCACCCCGGAGTCACGGATCTCCTGGACCCGCTGGGAGATCAACTCTGGCTTGATCGGCGCCGAGTAGATCTCCTGCAGGCGCGTGGTCGCCTGCTCCCTGCTGACGGTGGTGATCTCCTCCAGCAGCGACGTCGGGTCGTCGTACCGGGTCCAGAGACCTTCGAGGTTCAGTACGCCGAGGCCGCCCGCCTTGCCGATCGCGATCGCGGTGGCCGGCGACATCACCGAATCCATCGGCGCGGCCAGGATCGGCAACTCGAACCGGTAGGCGTCGATCTGCCAGGCGACCGAGACCTCCTCGGGATCCCTGGTCCGCCGCGACGGCACGATCGCGATGTGGTCGAACGCGTAAGCCTGCCGCCCCCGCTTGGCGCGCCCGATCTCGATCTCACTCATCTGCACAGGCTACCGATCGCGCTCCCCATCCCCGACATCGAGGCCATCCGCCGGCCGAACAACCCGCGCGGCGGCAAGCTCTTGCACCCGATCCGCCGACCATTGCTGGTGTCGGTCAGCGGCCGGAGTAGTTCGGGGCCTCGACGGTCATCTGGATGTCGTGGGGGTGAGATTCCTGGAGGCCGGCGGAGGTGATCCGGACGAAGGTGCCCTTGTCCTGAAGTTCCGGGACGGTCCGCGATCCGCAGTACCACATCGACTGGCGGAGGCCGCCGATGAGCTGGTGCGCTACGGCGGCGAGGGGGCCGCGGTACGGGACCTGACCCTCGACGCCCTCGGCGATCAGCTTTTCGTCGCTGCCGACGTCGCTCTGGAAGTAGCGGTCCTTGGAGTACGACTTGCGGAGACCGCCGGCGGACTGCATCGCACCCAGCGAGCCCATGCCGCGATAGGCCTTGAACTGCTTGCCGTTGATGAAGACGAGGTCGCCCGGCGACTCCTCGCAGCCGGCGAGGAGCGATCCGAGCATAACGGTGTCCGCGCCGGCCACGAGTGCCTTGGCGATGTCACCGGAGTACTGCAGGCCGCCGTCGCCGATCACCGGTACGCCGGCCGGCTTGCAGGCCAGTGATGCCTCGTAGATCGCGGTGACCTGCGGTACGCCGACGCCTGAGACGACGCGCGTAGTACAGATCGAGCCGGGGCCAACCCCGACCTTCACGCCGTCGGCGCCGGCGTCGACCAACGCCTGGGCGCCTGCGCGGGTGCCGACGTTGCCGCCGACGATGTCCACGCCGAGGGTGGCCGGATCGGCCTTCAGCTTGCGGATGATCTCCAACTGGGCCTGCGAATGACCGTGCGCGGTGTCCACCACGAGCAGGTCCACTCCGGCCTCGATCAGCGTCATCGCACGCTTCCAGGCCTCGCCGAAGAAGCCGATCGCGGCGGCGACCCGCAGCCGCCCGGAATCGTCCTTGGTGGCCAGCGGGAACTGGTCACGCTTGACGAAGTCCTTCAGGGTGATCAGACCGGTCAGTTTGCCGGAGCCGTCGACCAGCGGCAGCTTCTCCACCTTGTGCTTGCTGAGCAGGGCCATCGCGTCCTCGGCGGCGATGCCCTGTTTGCCGGTGATCAGCGGCTGCTTGGTCATCACCTCGCGGACCGGGCGGGACAGGTCGGACTCGAACCGCATGTCCCGGTTCGTCACGATGCCGACCAGTACGCCGGCGCCGTCCACCACGGGCACCCCGGAGATCCTGTACTGACCGCAGAGCGCGTCGGCCTCGCCGATGGTGGCGTCGGGGCCGATGGTGATCGGCTGCGCGATCATGCCGGACTCGGACCGCTTGACCAGATCGACCTGCTGGGCCTGGTCCTCGATCGAGAGGTTTCGGTGCAGTACGCCGAGGCCACCCTGGCGGGCCATCGCGATCGCCATCCGGGCCTCGGTGACGGTGTCCATCGCGCTGGACAGCAGCGGGATGTTGACGTCGATGTTGCGGCTGACCCGGGATCTGGTGCTGGCCTCGGACGGGATGACGTCGGACTCGTTGGGCTGAAGAAGCACGTCGTCGAAAGTCAGACCGAGGACGGCGAACTTGTCGGGAACTCCGGAGGGTGTGATGTCCATGAGGAAGGCAGGCACCTTTGCACGGCGAGAACGGAACACCATGGTATGCCGCGACCGCCTGCTGCCCTCAATCGGTCCCGGTCACCGTCTGTGTCGCTCGGTGACCGGGGCCGCCCAGTACCCGCCCAGTACCCGCTCAGTACCCGGTCGTGGGCCGGTTGAGCACCTGCAGGATCTGGCGCAGGGTCACCGGGGCCATCGAGCCGTGCGCCCGGGTGACCGCCGCGTGCTTGCCCTCGGCGTACTCGCCGCTGGAGTGCCTGCCGGCGGCGTACTTGCCCGCGTCCTTGGCCCAGCCCAGCGAGACCGTACCGCTGGAGTGTTTCGCGGAGGACTCGGTCGCCTTGCCGGAGTACTCCTCGAGGCGCTCCGCCGGCGCTTCGGCCAGAGCCGGAAGCTCCGGCACGACCTGGCTTGGCGGGTCTTCCCCAGCCGGTTGGTCGGCGGCGGGCTGATCCGCCGCAGGCTGGTCGGCAGCCGGTTGGTCAGCGGCCGGTTGGTCAGCGGCCGGCTGATCCACCGCAGGCTGGTCGGCAGCCGGTTGGTCAGCGGCCGGTTGGTCAGCCGCAGGCTGGTCAGCGGCCGGCTGGTCGGCAGCCGGTTGGTCAGCGGCCGGTTGGTCAGCCGCAGGCTGGTCAGCGGCCGGCTGGTCGGCAGCCGGTTGGTCAGCGGCCGGTTGGTCAGCGGCCGGCTGATCCACCACAGTTTGATCGGCGGCTGACTGGTCGGCGGCTGGCTGGTCCGCAGCCAACTGATCGGCAGCCAACTGGCCCGCAACCGACTGATCCGCGGCCAACTGACCGGCAGCCGACTGGTCTGCGGGCGTCTGGTCGGCTGGCTGGGTCTGTGCGTCACCGGCCGGCGCGCTGCCAGATTGGGTGTCGGCCGTCGTGGTGCCACCGGTCGGGAAACCGCTGTCGGTGCCGGGCTGGGTGCCGTCGACCACGGCGCCCGACGGCGCCGGGGTCGGCTGCTCAGCCGGAGCCGGATCGCCGGTACCCGTCGTGCCGTTGTCCGGGGGCACAGCCTCAGTCGGCTGGGCCGGCTGAGGGTCGGTCGGGGTGTCCGTCGGCGCCGGCGTCGTCGGAGTTGTGGCCGGATCGCTCGGCGGCGGCGTCGTTGTATCCGTGGTCGGGCTGGTAGTGGGATCAGCCGGCGGCGGGACTGGCGGCTTGTCCGTCTGTGTCGGTTCGGTCGGCGCCGGGACCGGGATCTCCACCGGGGCCGGCTTCTCCAGGAACGGCGGGGTCGTCCGAGCCAGCGCGGGCTTCGGAACGGCAACCAGATCGAGCGGTCCGCTGCCGATCCCCGCCAGGTTGCCCTGCTGCTGGGCATCCTTGATGGCCTGCTGCTCTTCCTGCCGTCTCTGGAAATCCTTGGCGACCTTGACGATCTTCGTCCGGTCGGCCACCGGCAGGCCCAGGCCGTCGAGCTGTTCCTTCGGGTACGAGGTCTGCGGACGCAGCCCGTCGACCACCTTCTCGATGACCTTCTCGTACGGCGAGAGCGGGTCGCCGGTGACGGCAGCTGCCACGCCGGAGACCGACAGGGCGGCCACAGCGGCAACACCCAGGGCCAGACCACGGGCGGCCATCTTGCGAGCGAACGGGTCCATCGTCGGGTTCAGCGCGGCACACCGGGCCAGGAAGCTCTCCGGATCGTCGATCGTCTCAACCGGGAGCTCGTCCTCGACCTCCACCGCAAGCCGAAGATCGGCCAGCAGTCTGAGGGCTGGATCGTGCTCGCCCGCCTCCCAGGCGGACTCCCCACCGGCTGCAAGCAGGTCGAGAAGCGCGTCATCTGCTTCGATCGCGTCTAAGTCAAAGCGTTCAGCCATGTCGCTCCTCCCCTGCGGCTCGTTCCATCTTTGCCTCATGCCTCACAAACCCCCTGAGCGTATTCAACGCCCGATGCTGTGCGACCCTCACCGCCCCCGGTGTCATCCCCAGTGCCCGGCCGGTCTCCTCGGCTGACATCCCCGCAACCACCCGGAGCCGCAGGATCTCCCGCAGTTTCTCCGGCAATCTGTCCATCAAGCCCATCACGTGCCTGAGCTCGGAATAGCGAACAGCGTGCTCCTCCGGTGTAAGCGACTCGTCCGCCCCGTCGGGAAGGTCAGGCGTCGACACGTCCGCCACGGCGAACGCACGCTGTGCATCGGCGACCTTGCGAGCCGCGATCCCGTAGACGAAAGCCTCGAAAGGCCTTCCCTCGTCCCGGTAGCGACCCAGCGCACCGAACACCGCGACACAGACCTCCTGCGCCACGTCGTCCACCATGTCGGCGCCACCAGGATAGGTCCACAGCCTCGACCGCACGTAGCGGTGGGCAACAGCACGCACCCTGGTGAGCAGATCGTTCAGAGCCGTCCCGTCACCCGCGCCGGCCAACGCGGCGAGATCGCGGAGCTCCACCCGATCATGGGTGTGCGGCGATTGAACCTCGGTCACCTCGCCCCCCTCGTTTCGACCGATCAGCCTGCAAGATAGTACGGCCGCCAGTTACCGAATGCTAGGGCCAATTCGAGATTGGTTACACAGAGTACGGCGAGCGGCTCGGGGCCACTCCTGTGTTTGCCGCTCTCGCTACCACAGACCACCGTTCCTGCGTCGCCGTTCGACCCCCAGACTCTCGCGTCGCAGCTCCCCACCCGCCTAATGGTCGCCCGTCGTACGCCGACCCTCAACCCCAACTCAGGGGGGTTCCTCAGCCGAACGGTTCCTACTCCAGGCTGCCGCAAGCAGCGCGACTCGGAGCAGGCGTCTCCGATCCATCGCCGGCGCTCTTCCTTCGCCGTTGTGACTGCCGGTGGAATCCCGCATTGATGGCCAGCAACAAGGCGTTTCTGCGGCGGGGTCAGAGGTTGGTGGGTGTCGGCGCTGCTGGGTCGACCGGCGCTGGTGCGGGGCCTGCCGAGCTGGGTGAGACGACAGGGGCGGCTTCGCTGCCTCCGAGGTCCAGGCGGAACGGCGGGTAGACGTCAGTCATCAGCGCCGCATAGCCCGCGACCCGGAGCGCCCACCGGTTCATCCCGAGGATGATGTCGTACAACGACCGGGGGTAGCTGCCGGTGAAAAGGAGGATGACGGCGGCGATGATCACCAGAATGCCGACGAGGCCGCCGCTGGCGACGGCGTTCCACTGCCAGTTGTCGGATTGGTTGGCGGCCCATGTTCCGCCACCACCGACGAAGAAGGCGACGATGATGTAGTGCGGGATGGCGAGCAGCCACCACTTCACCAGAGCCAGGCCCCGGGACAGGTGCTCCGGGTAGTCGACCGAGAAGTGCGTCGGATAGTCCTCGACCTCTTGAAGGCTGAAGGCGGGTAGCGGTCGGTTCCTAGTGCCCCATAGCCGTAGTAGTTCACCCGCCAGGACCACCGCAGTACCCCGACGTTGTAATCGAAGAGGGCCCGTGGGTAGCGCCCGGTGAAGAGGATCGCGAACAACGAGATCACCCAGGCGACCACGAAGCCGAGCCACAAGAAGACCAGCACGACGTAGTGCGGGATCACGAGGATCCACTTGACCAGCCACAGCCACCTGGACAGCTTCGGATCCAGCGCGGCCTCCACGTGGACCGGATACACACCGGACGTTGCCATCAAAACCATCTCCAAGCTGCCTTGCTCGATGAGACCAGAGTCTTCGTGCCGGGCTTCCACCCTCGGTTCGATGCCGCCCGGGGGCGGCGCCTGCGGTTCTTGCGAGCCGCACGGGGGAAGTCTTGGTAGATCCCGGAGCTGGATCTGCGGGAGCGGCCTCGAGGCGGTGTCCCCTAGCGCCTTAATACGGCCGACAGTACTTAGTACGGCCAACGTAACGTACAAAGTACGAGTGGGCTATGGTCCGAGGGTGAAAAGGCCTGAGATCACGGGCGACGGTGTCCGAGAACGCGCCCGGCTGAGCCGGCATCGGGTGTTGCTCGGCGCCGTCGCGGTGGCCGACGCGGGCGGCATCGGCTCGCTGACGATCCGCTCGCTCGCCAAGGCACTCGAGGTCAAACCGATGTCGGTCTACCACCACGTGGCCAACAAGGACGAGATCCTCGACGGCATCGTCGACGCCGTCTTCGGCGAGATCGAACTACCCACGGCAGGCGGCGACTGGCGCTCGGAGATCCGTCGGCGGGCGATCTCGGCCCGCCAGGTACTGCGAAATCACCCCTGGGCGATCGGCCTGCTGCAATCGCGAACCACTCCCGGCCCGGCGGCTCTGCGACACCAGGAGGCGGTAATCGCCACCCTCAGGGACGCGGGCTTCTCGGTTCAGATGACCGCCCACGCCTACGCGCTGATCGACAGCTATACCTACGGGTTCGCGCTCCAGGCCGCACTCCCGTTCGAACGACGTGAGGCTGTCGCCGAGGTCGCCGAGCCGATCACGGATCACTTCTCTGCCGGCGACTACCCCCGCCTCGCCGAGATGGCGACGGAGTACTACCTCCGGCCCGGCTACAACTTCGCCGACGAGTTCGAGCTCGGCCTCAGCGTCATCCTCGACGCCCTGACGAGATCGATTCCCGCCAAGCTCGGCGAAACCCCGTAGTACAAGAAAACTGCCCGGCTGGTCCGAGGACCGGCCGGGCAGTTCAGGTGTTGCGGCAGTGCTTCGAGATCAGTGGCCGTGCCCGTGGCCGTGGCCCGCGGCTGCAGGCTCCTCGTCCTCGGGCTTGTCGACGACCAGGGTCTCGGTGGTGAGCAGCAGGGCTGCGATCGAGCCGGCGTTGGCGAGCGCGGACCGGGTCACCTTGACCGGGTCCAGGACGCCCTGGGCCAACAGGTCGCCGTACTCGCCGGTGGCGGCGTTGAAGCCGCTGCCGACCTCGAGCTCGGCCACCTTGGCGGTCACGACGTAGCCCTCGTAGCCACCGTTCTCCGCGATCCAGCGCAGCGGCTCGACGACGGCCTTGCGGACGATCCGGACGCCGGCGAGCTCGTCGCCCTCCAGGTCCAGGCCGTTCTCCAGCACCGCACCGGCGTGGATGAGAGCCGAGCCGCCACCGGCGACGATGCCCTCTTCGATGGCCGCACGGGTCGCCGAGACGGCGTCCTCGATCCGGTGCTTCTTCTCCTTCAGCTCGACCTCGGTGGCCGCGCCGACCTTGATCACGCAGACGCCGCCGGCCAGCTTGGCCAGCCGCTCCTGCAGCTTCTCGCGGTCCCAGTCGGAGTCGGTGCGCTCGATCTCGGCCTTGATCTGGTTGACCCGGGCCTGGATCTCCTCGGGCTTGCCTGCGCCCTCGACGACCGTGGTGGTGTCCTTGGTGACGACGATCCGGCGAGCGGTGCCGAGCACCTCGAGGCCCACCTGGTCCAGCTTCAGACCGACCTCGGGCGCGACGACCTGGGCGCCGGTCAGGACGGCCAGGTCCTCGAGCATCGCCTTGCGGCGGTCGCCGAAGCCCGGCGCCTTGACGGCGACGGAGGTGAAGTTGCCGCGGATCTTGTTCACGACCAGGGTCGACAGTGCCTCGCCCTCGACGTCCTCGGCGATGATCAGCAGTGACTTGCCCGACTGCACGACCTTCTCCAGCAGCGGCAGCAGGTCCGCGACCGCGGAGATCTTGCCCTGGTTGATCAGGATGTACGGGTCGTCCAGCACCGCTTCGCCGGCCTCGGCGTCGGTGATGAAGTAGGGCGAGATGTAGCCCTTGTCGAACTGCATGCCCTCGGTGAACTCGAGCTCGGTGCCGAAGGTGTTCGACTCCTCGACGGTGATGACGCCGTCCTTGCCGACCTTGTCGAAGGCCTCTGCGATCAGGCCGCCGATCTCGGCGTCCCGGGCGGAGATGGTGGCGACGTGGGCCATGTCGCCCTTGTCGTCCACCGGCCGGGCGGTCTCGATGAGCTTGGCCGACACAGCCTCGATGGCGGCCTCGATGCCCTTCTTCAGGCCCATCGGGTTGACGCCTGCCGCGACGGCCCGCAGGCCCTCGTGCACGAGCGCCTGGGCCAGCACGGTCGCGGTCGTCGTACCGTCACCGGCGATGTCGTTGGTCTTGGTGGCAACCTCTTTGGCCAGCTGCGCACCGAGGTTCTCGAACGGGTCGTCCAGCTCGACCTCACGCGCGACGGTGACACCGTCGTTGGTGATGGTCGGGGCGCCCCACTTCTTGTCCAGTACGACGTAGCGGCCCTTGGGCCCCAGCGTCACCTTCACCGTGTTCGCGAGCTTGTCGACGCCGCGCTCCAGCGCGCGCCGCGCGTTCTCGTCGAACTCGAGGATCTTCGGCATGGAAAACTAGTCCCTCTCTGAGTTGCTGCGAATGTGCTCACCGCCGAACCGACTCCGCCCCGGCGCCGGGATTCCGGGCACCGGAGCGGTGTCAGTCAGGAACAGCGGGCGATCGTCACTTGACGACGACGGCGAGGATGTCGCGGGCGCCCAGGATCAGGTAATCCTGGCCGTCGTACTTGACCTCGGTGCCGCCGTACTTGGAGTAGATGACCTTGTCGCCGACGTTGACGTCCAGTGGGACGCGGTTGCCGTTGTCATCGATGCGGCCGGGACCGGTGGCGAGGACCTCGCCCTCCTGCGGCTTCTCCTTGGCGGTGTCCGGGATCACCAGGCCGGACTTCGTGGTCTGCTCGGCTTCGAGCGGCGCAACGAGGACGCGGTCCTCGAGCGGCTTGATCGTGACCGACACTTGCTGACCTCCACGGTCGAGTTTCTCGTGTTTTCGGGGTGCTGCTGGCGGCCGTGCGCCTCTGCCGTCGCGGGGATCAGAGGCCGAGCCGCTGGCACCCTCGGGTGGAGAGTGCCAACTCCGAATCTAGGCCGCGATTAGCACTCGGTCAACTCGAGTGCCAGAGAATGTTCCCGGTACGTCGGTGAGGGCGCGACTGCCGTCGCCGCCGCGGGGACGACTCGCACCAGGCCCCGGGGCCGGTCCTGCCCAAGCGGGGTGGTCAAGGCCGTGCAGCGAGGGCGGGGAGCACGGGCTGCTACAGCGCGCTGTGAGCGCACGGCACACTTGGGCGAGTGACGCTCACGTTGTTGCTCGACCCGGCCGGCCGTTCCGTACTGGCCGAGGCCTGCGCGGCGTACGCACCAGGTGGTGAGCTGAGGCTGATCGAGAAGCTCCGACGACGGTACGACGCGGCTGTGGTGACCGCTGCGGTTACGCAAGCCTCGCTGCGGCATCGAGCCGCCGCCAAGTTCGGACCGGAGGACGCTGCGCGGATGTTCTTCACGCCGGACGGGTTAGAGCAGGCCACCCGCTCTACTGTCGGCTCGCACCGGGCAGCACGCATCGCTGGAACCTTGCCCGGCGCGTCTGTGGTCGATCTGGGCTGCGGAATCGGTGGCGATCTCATCAGCGCGGCGCGGGCCGGTCTGCGCGTCACCGGTGTCGAGCGGGACCCCGAGACGGCTGCTGCGGCCCGCGCGAACCTCGCTGCATTGGGGCTGCCCGGGGAAGTCCTGGTGGGAGACGCCGAGGCCCAGGAAGTCACGCAGTACGAGGTGATCTTCGCGGATCCGGCACGACGTGCGGACGGGCGGCGGGTGTTCGACCACAACGCCTACTCGCCGCCTTGGTCGTTCATCAGTGAACTGCTGACGCGCACCGCTTGTGTCAAGGTTGCCCCTGGCATCCCGCATGAGGCTGTGCCTGACGGAGTTGAGGCTGAGTGGGTCAGCGATGCCGGCGAGGTCAAGGAAGCTGCACTGTGGTCCGGCAAGCTCTATGGCGGTACTGCACGGCGAGCGACGCTGCTGCCTAGTGGAGCGACTGCGACATCGGCACCGGAGGCTGTTGACGGTCCTGTTGGGCGGTACATCTATGAGCCCGATGGTGCGGTGGTTCGGGCCGGGCTGGTGACTGCGGTTGCTTCAGCTGTCGATGGCTGGTTGCTGGATCCACGGATCGCCTATGTCACCGCGGACTCCTTGGTGGCGACTCCACTGGCTTCTGCATACGAGGTCGTGGAGGAGCTGCCTTATCGCGAGAAGGCTTTGCGGGCCTGGGTTCGCGCCGAGGGGATCGGGACGCTTGAGATCAAGAAGCGCGGCGTGGACGTGGATCCCGCAGTGCTGCGGAAGAAGCTGGCTCCGAAGGGTTCGGCCAGCGCGACGCTCATCGTGACTCGGATCGGGCGTGACGCCGTGGCTTACTCCTGTCGTCGAGTCTCCGCCTGAGCCAGACCATGGTGGCGTCACCCAAGGCCTGCTTGTCTTGGGGCGAGGCCTGATTCCGGGGTCAGCTGCGCGATTTGCGCTCGGAGGATATTCGAATGTATCTTCGAACACATGAGCGAGTGCCCGGTCGACCAGCCGACGGACGAGGTGCTGCGCCCGTTGCCGCTCCCGGCCGGGCACTCGCCGCTAACAACTACCACCGACGACCCCCGGTCCGAAGATCCAGAGGCCAGGTTTCAAGCCTTCGTCGCAAAAGTGCGAGAGCGCGCGCTTGCCTATGACAAGCACGGGATGTTGGGGCGGTTCGACGAAGAGGACGACCACAACAACGGATCTCTGCTGTACGACGCGGTCGTCTTCCAGGACACGGCCCAGCTGACCGACAGCGGCTGGCTCGACCGGATCGAGGCGATCAGTCGGCTCGAGGCGCGACTCGCCGCCTTGAAAGCTGAGTCCATCGCCGGGTTCGACGACTCGGTCCATGGCGTATCCGCGGATCTCGGCCACCGGCATCCCGAGCCCGGCGATCGAGCTGCGACAGCGGGTGAGCGCCGTTGGCATGCCGGCGATCTGCGGTCGGTCTCCGACGAGGTCGCACTGGCGCTGGACCTGCATCGTGCGGCCGCCACCCACCGGATCCACACCTCCTGCGAGCTGACCCACAACTTCCCCGCGACCCTGCACGCGTTGAGAGAAGGCGCGCTGACCGAGCGAGCCGCGTTCACCATCGTCTTGGAACTGTCCGTGTTGGACGATGTGGACGAGCTCCGGGCCGCCGAGGAGGCGGTGCTGCGATGGGCCCGAAAGAACCCTCTGCAGAGAATCAAGCAGGCCGCCCGCAAGGAGGCTGCGCGGCGCAATCCGGCGGCCACCGACAAGGCTCACAAGAAGGCGCGCGCCGAGCGATCCGTGCGGATGGTGCCCAGTGACTTCGGCACGGCGGATCTCATCCACAACCAAGATGCCGCCGATGCGGCTGCGATCATGACGAGCCTCTCCCGCGCCGCGGCCCGTCGTCGTCGGCAGGGAGACCCCAGATCCTGGGATCAGTTGCGATCCGACATCGCGCTCGCGCGTCTCCTGCCGCGGACGAAGACCGCCACGGACTCCGTCGGCGGGAGTGGCAAGGCCAGCAGGGAGACGACCCGCTCCGATGTAGCAGCGGACGCCGCCGCGCCGGATAACCCAGGTGCCGCCGCGGACGCCGCCGCGCCGGGTAACCCAGGTGCCGCCGCGGACGCCCCGACCCCGAGTGTGCCCGCGGACGGCTCCGCCCTCGCGGACGATGGCGACCTGGACGGGGCCATGGTCGGCGCGGACGCGACCGTGCTCATTCACGCAACGGGCGCGGAACTGCGTGCCCTGCTGGATGGCGAAGAGTCCACCGGCGGCGAGGTTGACGGCTACGGGCCGATCCCGCAGAACTCCTTGCGAAAGCACCTCATCAAGGCGCTCGCTCAGACGCTTCTCCCGAACCTGCCGACGACACCCGTCAAGTCCAGGCGCAATGGCTTGTCGCTGCAACGATCCCGGATCGACCTTCGCGTCATCGACGAACCACCCGCCGGCGACCCGGACAAATACACTCCCTCGGCCGAGATGAACAGGTATGTCCGTCAGCGTGATCGGATCTGTCGCTTCCCTGGGTGCAACCGGCCTGCCGAGTTCACGGATGTGGACCACCGTGTCGCCTTTGCCGCAGGTGGCCGGACAACCGTGGAAAACCTCCATTGCCTATGTCGGCATCACCACCGCCTCAAGCACGAGGGCAACTGGGATGTGCGGCTGAACGCTGACGGCAGCTATACGTGGACCAGTCCCACCGGCCGCCGCTATCGCGAGGAGGCTCCGGACCCGGGGCCCGATCCGTAGGAGGCGGGGGCGGCGGGCGGGCGCCGGACTGGGCGGGCGCGGATCTCGGGCAACTTCTTCTGGGTGTCATCTCGGTGAAGTGAGGTGTTCATCTGGGTCGGCCAGGCTGTTCTGTGGAACCGGCTGGCCGCTAGCCGCTACCTGGGGACCGAGCGGTGCACAACGGTCCCAGGATTTTCCTGCCGCGCCCTTCCCGGCTAGAGGTGGTCGGTCACGCGGAGCCGAAGTCGGGCTGTGGCGATCGACCGCACGGCAGCCGGCACGGGAGTCGGGCGACTCCACCGTGGTAGAAGGTCGACCCGCTCGGGCGTCGTCGTGAGAGCCTCGCAAGGTGCAGCTGGCTCCTCGAGACCATGCGCCACGAAGCGACGGACGAGCTCATTCCAGTCGGTCGCGCGGTGCAGCATCGCATGCTTCTCGCCCTCCACCGACAGCATCGCGACCGGAACACCGGTGGCGCGGAGGCGTCGAGCGTAAGCGGCGGTCAGAGCTGGATCGGTGATGCGATCCAGGGCGCCGTGGGCAAAGATGACGGGCCCGGCCGATTTCACCAGCGGTTCCCCGGGCGGAAGCCAAGGCGCCAACCCCAGAACACCACCAACGAGCGGATGGTTGCCAGCAGCAACCACGGCACGGCCGCCCATGGAATGCCCGACCAGAAGTACCCGACGAATCCGTGACGGCAACCCGTCGAGAACGATACGGAGGTCAGCGGCCGGGTGCGCCTCCCCGCCGTTCCACCCGCGATAGCGGTAGCGCATCAATCCGACAGCAGCACCGGGAGCAGCCGCGCGAGCAGCCAAGCCGAAAGGCCACATCCGCAGGATCGGCGCACGCCAGGCATGTGGTTCGGCCATCGATTCGACCACTCCGCCGTGCGCCAGCAACACGAGGTCGGTCGCCTCCGGAGGCGCAGCGAGAAGGTCGATCCCTGGCGCACTCATGGCTGGCCGTAGAGCGACGCCGCATCCTGTTGAACGGCGAGGAACCGGCTCGGATCAGGCAGATCATCGAACCCGTAGGACCGATAGAGCCCGTGGGCATCCGCCGTGGCCAGCATCGTGCGGCGCAACCCCTGCAACTCGGGGTGCTCCAACAACGTGGAGACCACGAACCGCCCGAGCCCGTGCCCCTGGTACGAAGGCAGCACGAAAACATCCGCGATCCAAGCGAAGGTGGCCCGATCAGTCACCGCCCGGGCGAACGCCACCTGCTCCCCCGACGCCGCATAAACCCCGACGACCACCGAGTGCGAGATCGCCCGAGCCAGCACGTCCCGCGGAATCCCCGGCGACCAGTACGACGTACTGAGGAAGCCGTGAACGACGTCCAAGTCGACACGGGCCAAGTCATCGTCAGCGACGAACCCGTCCGGGTGCATCCACTGCATCAGTTCAACACCGTCGTGATCGGCATCGACGAGTCGGCCGGCAGCCCCAACGGCGAGGGCGACTTCCCGGCCCGGACGAGTTCCGAACCGAGCGCGGCCACCATGGCCCCGTTGTCCGTGCACAACCCCGGTCGCGGAACCCGTACGGCGATCCCTGCCTCGGCGCAACGCTCTTCGGCCATCACCCGCAGCCGCGAATTGGCGGCGACCCCGCCACCGATCAGCAGGTGCTCATATCCACGGTCCTTGCAGGCGTCGATCGCCTTCCGCGTGAGCACATCGCAGACCGCCTCCTGGAAGGCGGCCGCCACATGGTTCACCGGCACATCCTCGCCATCACGCCGACGTGCCTCGACCCACCGGGCCACCGCGGTCTTCAGTCCGGAGAACGAGAAGTCGAACCGATGCCGCTCGAGATCCCGCTGACTCGTCAGCCCCCGCGGGAACTTCACGTACAGCCGGTCGCCACCATCCCGTGCCGCCTTGTCGACATATGGACCTCCGGGGAACGGCAACCCCAGCACCCGCGCGACCTTGTCGAACGCCTCACCCGCGGCATCGTCGATCGTCGACCCCATCGGCAGCACGCCCTCGGTGAGGTCCTCGACGGCAAGCAACGAGGAGTGCCCTCCCGAGACGAGCATCGCGACGCATCCACGCGGGATGTCCCCGTGCTCCAAGGTGTCCACGGCGACATGCGCGGCCAGGTGATTCACGCCGTACAAGGGCTTGTCGAGCGCGAGCGCCAACCCCTTGGCCGCCGCGACACCGACGAGCAGAGCGCCCGCGAGACCCGGCCCGCTGGTGACGGCGACGGCATCCACGTCGGACGGCTTGATGCCGGCGGTCTCGCACGCGCGGCGGATCGTCGGCACCATCGCCTCGAGGTGGGCGCGACTGGCGACCTCCGGTACGACGCCGCCGAAGCGGGCGTGTTCCTCCACGCTGGAGGCGATCGCGTCGGCGAGCAGGGTCTGCCCGCGCACGATGCCGACCCCGGTCTCGTCGCAGGACGTCTCGATGCCCAGGATCAGCGGCTCGTTCTCACTCATGGTCCTCCTGCCATCGCATGATGACGGCATCCTCGCCGCCGGCGTAGTAACCTCGCCGCCGGCTGATCTCCTCGAAACCGAAGCCACGGTACAACGCCGCGGCCAACTCGTTGCCCGCAGCAACTTCCAACAGAACCGTCCGGCCGGCGCAGCGGGCCAGCGCGGCGGCCATCAACTGCCCACCGATCCCCGTACGACGCTCCGCCGGCGCCACCGCGATCCGCAGCAGATCCACCGGGTCCTCCGCGGCAGCGGGAACGAGCAGTACTACGTACCCGACTGCCGCGCCTTCGTCCGCCACCAGCACCACGCGATCGTCAGCCAGCCGGTCGAACTCCGCCTGCCACGACGGTTCAGCCCAGGCCGACGAGCCGAAGCAGACCTCATCGAGCGCGACGAGATCCTCCAGATCATCCGGAGCAGCGAGGCGGATCCGCGGTCTCACTTCGGCAGCACGCTCTTGGGACCACCGGACATCGTCACGTCCGGCCGCCGCAGGTACAGCGGATCCGGCGCAACCACCGGCAATGTCCCCGTCGCCACTCCGAACGCAAGCACCTCAGCCGACGGATACTCCACCACCGCAGCCGCGTCCGACGAGCCCGGGGAATCCGTCGTAACGGCTGCGCCTGGAAGACGGAGTTCTTCGGCATACAGGACGGCGCCCCGGCCAATGACCGGCAGCCCGGCGAGTACGTGCGCCACATCCGCCGGACGGTCCACCGCCGGCCCCTCCAGGCGACGGCGACTCCCGTCCGCCGCAGGCCCGTCGTACAACGCCCAGTAGATCTCCTTGCGGCGAGCATCGGTGGCGACGGCGACGGGCAGGGTGAGCGAAGACTGGCGGGCGAGGATGTCGAGGCTGCAGACGCCGACCACCTCGATGCCGAGGACGTCGGCCATGGTCCGAGCTGTAACGAGCCCAACTCGCAAACCGGTGAAGGGGCCAGGCCCGACACCAACCGCGATCTTCGTCAGATCGTGCGGCTTGCAACCCGCCGAGGCGAGGGCGTCCGCGATCGCGGGCGCAAGGAGTTCGCCGTGGCGCAAGGCGTCGACGGTCGACGAGGAGGCGACCACAGCACCTGAAACGGGATCAGCAAGCGCGACCGTCACCGCAGCACTGGAGGTATCAAAAGCGAGCAGCATCTCAGTCCCTCTCCACACCGGAACGCTGTCCGTCCGCACCGGGGCCGCGGCCGGCCGGAGCAGCAGGGCCGGAGCCTTGCGTGGCAGCACCGGAGGCTTGCGTGGCAGCGCCGGAGCCTTGCGTGGCAGCGCCGCCCAGGCGTACGCCGGTTTCGGCCCAGCGGCGGCCGACCGGGGTGATCCGGAGGTCGCGGGTCTCATCGGTGTCGTCGTCCCCGCGCGTCACCACCACGTCGAGTCGGTCCGGCGCGAGCGTTTCCGCCAGCCCGTGACCCCACTCGACCACCGTGACGGCGTCTTCGAGGCTGGCGTCCAGGTCCAGATCGTCGAGCTCCGCGATCCCGCCAAGGCGATAGGCATCGACGTGGACCAGCGCAGGTCCACCGGCCAGCGACGGATGCACCCGCGAGATCACGAACGTCGGCGAGGTGATGTCGCCGCGTACCTTCAACCCGGCGCCGAGCCCCTGCGTGAACGTCGTCTTGCCCGCGCCGAGATCACCGGACAGCACCAGTACGTCGCCCGCCCGCAGTTGCCCGGCAAGCTCCTCCCCGGCCGCACGTATGTCTTCGGCGGTCGGCACGGTGAGCTCGATCGGCATCGCCTTCGCGTAGATCAGGTCGTGCCCGCGCTGCTCGATCACGGAGTACCCGCGCCGCCGCCAGAACTCCACGGTCTCCGGCAGTTCGACCCGGGCGACCAACCGGACCCGGCTCAGCGCGCGCAGCCGTGCGGACTCCTCGGCACACCCGACCATCGCGGAAGCCACCCCGCGTCCCTGGAAGCGAGGATTCACCGAAACGCGGCGAAGGCCGAGCACGTCTCCGGAGACGTCGAAGAGCATCGCCCCGGCCGGTACGCCGTCGATGCGCGCGAGGAGTCCGCCATGGGCCGCAACCGCCGCGCCGACAGTGGAGGCGTTCTCGGACAACGCGGTGGACGGCGGGTCGAGCACTCGTCGGACGGAGAACGCGTGGTGGATCAAACCCACGATCTCGTCGATGTGCTCGGCCGTGGCGTCCACCACGTGCAGGTCGGTCATGGCTGTCCCAACGATTGTTCGGCCCGCTCGATCATCCCGAGCAGGGCGGCGGTGAACTCGCGGTGGTGTTCGATCAGGCCGAGGTGCCCGCAGTTCTTCACCTCGACCAGCTCCGCGCCAGGCACGTGCCGCACGATCTCCTCCGAGTGCTCGAAGGGCGTCAGGTGGTCGGAGTCACCGCCGATCACCACGCATTCCACCTTCTGCAACGGTTCCAGGGCGTCGTACTTGTCGTGCAGGGCGAAGATCGGATA
This sequence comes from Kribbella alba, assembly GCF_039529635.1. Classification (NCBI taxonomy): domain Bacteria; kingdom Bacillati; phylum Actinomycetota; class Actinomycetes; order Propionibacteriales; family Kribbellaceae; genus Kribbella; species Kribbella alba. Next base: position 794,393 of record NZ_BAAANE010000004.1, read on the forward strand.
GAACTCCGCGATCACCGAGATCGGCGTCGCGGCGATCATCTCGTTGACGAACTCGGTGAAGGCCGGCGGCACCTCGGAGCCGAACGAGTACTTCCGGGTCAGCAGGTAGCTGATGTCGGTGCCCGCCTTGCGGCTGCGCTCGACCACATCGGGGATACGGGCGAGAGCGGCAACCGTCGGCGTCGCGAGCGCGCGCACGAGCATCCCGGCCCGGCCGGGCAACGCGATCGGAGTCTGGTCGAGACCACCGGCGCTCGTCGAGCAGAGGCCGACGCCGATGACGCGGTCACCGAAGAGCTCCGGGTGCTGCTCGGCCAGCGACATGATCGACATGCCGCCCATCGAGTGCCCGATCAAGATCACCGGGCCGGTCGGCGCGAACTCCTGGAGGATTCCGTACAGGTCGCGGCCCAGCTGGTCGATGGTGACGTGCTCCTTCGGCGACCGGCCGGAGCGCCCGTGCGACCGCTGGTCGTAGAACACCATCTTGCCGATCCCGGCCAGTTCCCGGCGCTCGAAGTGCCAGCAGTCCATGTTGAGGCCGTACCCGTGCGCGAAGATCAGCGTCAGGTCTTCCGGCGGCTGCGGCGCCTTCCGGCGCAACCGCCGCTTGGGCTCCGGCTCCGGGCGGCGCGAACGCTTGAGCTCGTCCACCTCGACATAGAGCTCGACGCCGTCATCGGCCGTGAAGACGTGCGGAGTCCCCCGCAACGACCCGAACGGCTCGGCCTCGAGCTGGGCGCGCTGACCCGACCGGCGCCCGATCACCTGGCGTTCGACCGCCACGCCGGCGGCCGCGCCGGCCGCGAGCACTCCGACCGCGGCGCCGATCAGGCCCGCGGTGCGTCCTGCCTTGGACATCAGCCGGTCGCCTCCCCGGTGTCGACGTACCTGCGCGGCACCCGGGCGCCGAGGCGGGTCACGATCTCGTAGTTGATGGTCTGCGCTGCCTCCGCCCAGTCGTCCGCGGTCGGCTCGCCGTTGACGCCCGACCCGAACAGGACAGCGGTATCGCCCGCCGCGGCCGCGTCGTCCTCGAGGTTGACCACGCACTGGTCCATGCAGATCCGGCCGACGACGGTACGACGTACGCCGCCGACCTGGACCGGAGCCGAACTCGACGCGTGCCGGGGCAGCCCGTCGCCGTACCCGAGCGGGATCAACCCCAAGGTCGAAGGCGTCGGCGCCGTCCAGGTCAGCCCGTACGAAACCCCCGCGCCCGCGGGGACCCGCTTCACCATCGCGAGCTTGGCCCGCAACGTCATCGCGGGCACCAGTCCGAGCTCGGACGACGGCAGCGCATCACCGAAGGGCGACAGCCCGTACGTCGCGATGCCGGGCCGGACGAGATCGAAATGGGTTTCGGGCAGGGCCAGAGTCCCACCGGAGTTCGCGAGATGCCGCAGCGGCGGCTCCACGCCGAGCGACGCGGCGACGTCGAGAGCGGACTGGAAGGTGGCCAGCTGTGCCTCGTTCACCGGGCTCTTGGGCTCGTCCGACGAGGCCAGGTGCGACCAGATGCCGACGATCTCGATCCGCCCGGCCTTCTCCTCCGCCTGCGCGGCGCGGACCAGGGTCGGCCATTCCTCCGGTACTGCGCCCCCGCGGCTCATGCCGGTGTCGATCTTCAGATGGACCCGCGCGGGCCGATCCGCGACTCCCGCGGCGATCTCCGAGATCTCCCAGGGGGCTGACGCGGACAGGTCGATGCCTGCGGCAATGGCCTGCTCGAGTGGTTCGCCGGGGGTGGTGAGCCAGCAGAAGATCGGCCCGGTGTCGCCGGCGGCTCGGAGCGCGAGTGCTTCCTCCAGGACGGCGGCGCCGATCCAGTCGGCACCAGCCTCCCGCGCCGCACGCGCGACCGGCACCATCCCATGGCCGTAACCGTCGGCCTTCACCACAGTCATCAGCTGGGCTGTACCGGCGCGTGCGCGCAGCGTAGCCACGTTGTGGCGGATCGCGGCAAGGTCCACCACGGCTTCAGCGCGCGCTGTCAGGGGCTCAAGAGGGTCATACATAACAGCTCTAGTCTCTCAGGCGGCCGAGATCAGGCTGGGGAGGGCGGTCATCTCGCGGAAGACGGCGTCCGCGGAGGCCAGCTTCTCGGGCGCTGTCATGGCGGCGAAACCGAAGACCTTCATGCCGGCCGCGTTGGCCGCGGCGACCCCGAGCGGGCTGTCTTCGACGACCACACACTCGGCCGGCTTCACCCCCATCGAGCTGGCCGCATGCAGGAAGAGATCCGGCGCGGGCTTGCCGTGCCGCACGTCCTCCGAGCTGAAGATCCGCCCCTCGAACCGGTCCCAGAACCCGACCGCCGTGAGCGCCGTGTGGATCCGCCGGTGTGTGCCCGAGGAGGCCAGGCAGTAGGTGATGCCCTCGGAGTCGAGCTGGTCCAGCACCTCTCGTACGCCGGGAACCGGCTGGAGCTGGGCGAAGCCGTCGAACAACCGCTGGTGATAGCGATCCTCGAGGTCCGCGGGCAACGGCGAGCCCAGCCGGGCCTCGGCCAGTTGCCGCATCGAAACCATGCTGCCGCCCATGAAGTCCCGCACCGCCTCGTCGAACGTGTACGGAAGGCCCGCCTCGGTGAGCAGCTCGGCCAGAATCGTGTTCGCCAGCCGCTCCGAATCCACCAGCACACCGTCGTTGTCGAAGATCACCAGCGCAGGTCCAGTCACACCGGAACCCTACGCACTCCCCGAAGAACGTCCGCGCGGCCTCCTGTGGTTGCCGCCCGCGCCTACTTGCGGTCTCCGCGGCTGCGGTGCAACGCCGGATGGGTGAATGGCGTCCGTAGGGTGTGAGGATGCGGATGATGGTCGTGGCTGTGGCCGGGCTGGCTGTGTTGCCGCTGGGTGGTTGCGGTGACGAGTCGGGCGCGAGCGGATCCGCCGGCTCGCTGAAGGGGAAGTCGTATCTGTCGACCGCGGTGATGGAGAACGGCAAGCCCAAGCAGCTGGCGCCGAATACGCGGATCCGGCTGCAGTTCATGGACGACGGACGGCTCACGGCCGACGCCGGCTGCAACTCGATGGGTGCCGACAAGGTCTCGACGAGCGGCGGCAAGCTGACGATCGGCGGGCTCGCGATCACTGACCTGGGCTGCGACGCGCGGCGGCACGCCCAGGACGACTGGCTCGCCAAGCTCCTGCAGGACAAGCCGACCTGGAAGCTCGCCGGCGACAAGCTCGACGTCAGCACGGCCAGTACGACGATCTCCCTGGTCGATCGCGAGAAGGCCGAACCGGATCTGGCGCTCGACGCGACGAAGTGGTCCGTCGACACCGTGATCGAAGGCGAAGTCGCCTCGCATTCAATGGGCTCGGAGAAGGCCTACCTGACGATCAGCGGCGAACGCGTGACCGGGTCGACCGGCTGCAATGAGCTGCAGGGCATCGTGTCGCGGACCGGCGACAAGCTGACCTTCGGCGAGCTCGGAACCACCCTCCGGGCCTGCACCGGCCACGCGGCCACGCTGGAGAAGGCGGTCCTCGGCGTACTGAAGGGCGAGGTCGGCTACACCATCGACTCGAACCGCCTCAAACTCCGCTCCCCCAACGGCTCCGGCCTCGACCTCACCGCGCCCCGCTAGCGGCTGAGGCGCAGGTCGAGGGCCTGGACCTGGTTCTGGGTGGTCTCGTAGGAGATCAGCAACCTGCCGTCCGCGGCCAGGCGGGAACGCTCGGCCGGGGTTAGCGGGATGGAGAAGTGCTGCACTCCGCGGGTGATCGGCTGCACCGCTTGCTTGACGACGTGCCCGCTCAGTTCGGGTGACCAGGCGGGGATGCCGCCGTCGATGACCGCGCAGCCGCGTCCCGGGACCAGCACGGCCCGTTCGCGCCGTTCCCGTTGCTGCCGGACGGGTCGTTCGTGAAAGGGAAGACGCCTAGCTTGAAGGCATTCGCGGTGTCCTTCAGCACCCGCGACGCCGTTCCGCGCGGGTCGAGCAGGATCTCCACCGAGTCCGCCTGCCAATGCCCGACGCACTCCTGCGGCGTCACGGCGTACGACTGGTAGTCGTCGCGAATATGGATGAAGAAGTACAGCGCGTCGTCGGACCAACTCACCTTCGCAGTACTGCCTTCACCCGTCGATGGTGGGCCCGACACCCATCGACTGGATCGCGGCAGAACGCCCCAGCCGGGTGGCTTGCGGGGCCACCTGCGCGAGCCATTCGTCGTACTCCTGCCAGTTCCCCCACCGCTGGAACCGGCCCTCGACGGGTGACACGATCCGTACGACATTGTCGGTGTAGCCGGACTTGTTCCCCGAGGTGTAGAGCGCCGAGATCTTCGCGTTCTGGTTCACCGGGGCGTCGGCTGGCGGGGTCACGGTGAAGGTGACAGTCGTTTCGCTGGTGTCGCTGATCCGCCCGACCTGCCGCGGCCCGTCCGTGGTCCAGCCAGGTGGCACGGTCAGGGCCAAGTTGCCCGGGGCAAGTTTTCCGCGTAGGTGGACCGTGGCCCGGAAGGGGCTGCCGGCAACGTTGAAGAAGCGGGAGAACGTCAAGTACTGCAGGGTTCCCGCAGGCAGACCACCCGGATCGGCCTTCACCGCGCCGAAGAGAATCGCGTCATCCAAACCGGCCCTGGGATTCGGCGAACCATCGGCGAGCGTGTTCGGCTGGAACGGGACGAACGACTGGGTCATGCCGAACCGCGAACAAGCCGGAGCCGAAGTGCCCTTGAACATCACCCGGCTCTGCGTCGGATATGCGGCCCGTCCTTCGTCCGCCACCTGCTGCCAGCTCTTGGCCGAGCCGACGGGTCGGCCCTGGAGGTTGCCGGTCGGCCACCTGTACGGCGAGTCGTAGCCGGTCCACACGCCTGCCACGGTGTCGAGGTTTCCCGTCGCCGGGACGAAGCCCGTCGTACAGTTCGCGGCCGTGGTGGTCCCACCCGCCCCGGCCGTGCTGCCGCCGGAGAGCACCTCCTTCACCTGCCAGGTGCTCAGCGCGTGCGGTCCACGCAGTTGTTCGGGGTACTTGGTCGGATCGGCGGCCGCGAGCACGCCTTCCCAGATCAGCCGTCCCGCCTGCTGGTGGTTGCCGTGCCCGGCCGCGAGGGTCGGGGTGAAGCCGATTTAGATCTCCGGCTGGGTCGTCCGGATCACCCGGGTGATCCGCCGCAGGGTTTCTGCCTCGTCCCAGAAGTACTGGGTCAGCGGTGCGCTCTGGTTGTAGAAGAAGTCGATCCGGTCCAGGTTGAAGATGTCGAGCGTGCCGGAGCGGTAGTGCGCGACCCGGTCCTCGTTCTCCCGGCGCAGCCCGAGTTCCGGCCCGAGCTCGGCGCCGACCGCTTTCCCGCCACCTTCACCGCGGGTCACCATGATCACGCCGCAACAGCAACCGCGTGGCTTCCGCAACCTTGCCCGCGACCTGCATCGCCGTCGCCGGCCCATCAGCCGCCGCGAGCCGAGCGGCCGCAGCATGCAGATAGGCGCCGACGCTGCCCGCATCGAGCGGCGTCAGGCCGGCCGCCAGCAACGAACCGCACAGCCCGGCCAGTACGTCGCCCGCGCCCGCTGTGGCGAGCCAGGCGGTCGCGTTGGTGTTGACTCGCACCTGACCATCGGGGGTCGCGATCACCGTCGTGGACCCCTTCAGCAGGACAGTCACGTCGAACCGCTCGGCAGCCTCTCGCGCGTGCCTCAGCCGCTCGGCCTCGACGACGCCACGCTCGACGCCGAGCAGGCGGGAGAGCTCACCCGCGTGCGGGGTGATCAGTACGTCGGTGTGGTCGCCGGATTCGTCGAGCACCTTCAGCCCATCGGCGTCCAGCAGAGCCGGCTCTTCGGCGTCGAGCAGCTCACGGACCTTGCCGATGTCGAGTTCGTCGCCGAGACCGGAGCCGATCGCCCAGGCCTGGACGCGCCCCTCACCCGCGACGATCTCCGGGTGAGCCGCGCGGACTGCGTCGGCCACTTTGCCGGGGCCGACATAGCGGAGCATGCCGATCGGGCCGGCCAGGGCGCCGGAGGTGGCGATGACGGCGGCGCCCGGGTATTGAGAGGAGCCGGCCATCAAACCCAGCACGCCGCGCGAGTACTTGTCGGACTCGCCGCGCGGGACCGGGTAGAGATCGCGGATGTCCGCGGCCTGGAGGGATGCGACCGGGGCGGGTGGGAGCTCGAGGCCGATGTCGACGAGATGGACCGGACCGCACGCTGCCGCGGCCGGATCGACGAAGTGACAGATCTTGTGGGTGCCGAAGGTGACGGTGAGTGTTGCCTGGACGTGCTCGGCCGGTGTCTCGCCCGTGTCGACGTCGACCCCGGACGGCATGTCGACGGCGACGATCGGCACCTGGTGATCGGTGGCGACCTTCACTGTCGCGAGCGCCTCGGGCTTGAGACCGGGGCGTCCACCGATGCCTACGATCCCGTCGACCACCACGTCGGCTGCGGCGATCGCAGCGACCGAGCCGACCTCTTCCGGAGATCCCGCGCGACCACCCGCCGCGACCAACGCGGCCACACCCGCCCGATGAGCCTTGTCGGAGAGGAGAACAGCCGTCACCTCGGCGCCGCGCCGAGCCAGCTTCTGACCGGCGTAGAGGGCGTCACCGCCGTTGTCGCCCGAGCCGACCAGCAGCACCACCCGAGCGCCGTACGTGTAGCCCAGGAAGTTGCTGATGGCAACGGCCAGGCCGGTCGCGGCACGTTGCATCAGGGTGCCCTCGGGGAGTTTCGCCATCAGGTCGGCCTCGGCGGCGCGGACCTGCTCGACGGTGTGGGCGTGACGCATCTCAACCCTCCAGGACGACGACCGCCGACGCGATGCCGGCGTCATGGCTCAGCGACAGATGCATGCTCTGTACCCCGAGCTGGGCGGCCTTCTCCGCGACGGTGCCGGTGATCTCGAGCCAGGGGCGGCCGGTGTCGTCCGTCCGGACCTCGGCGTCATGCCACTGCATGCCCGCGGGTGCGCCGAGCGCCTTGGCGAGCGCCTCCTTGGCAGCGAACCGCGCCGCGAGCGAGGCCGGCGGTTTCCGCGCCTCCGTCTCGGTGAACACCCGGTCGCGCAGGCCCGGTGTCCGTTCGAGGGTTTTCATGAAGCGCTCGACGTCGACCACGTCGATGCCCACGCCGACGATCATGGGGTTGTTGATGTGACAACTGCCACACCCGCAGTCTCGGAGCCGCACATGCCGGTCAGCGTAGCCCGGCTGGGTATGGGAAGAATGGGCCCCATGCTGCAGCCGCCGCGGGAGGTGACCCCGTACACCGAGCTGGACCGCGCCGCCTGGTCGCAACTGGCAGAGACGACCGAGTCGCCGCTGACGGCAGCGGAGATCGAACGGCTGCGGGGCCTCGGCGACGAGATCGACATCGACGAGGTACGCGAGGTATACCTGCCGCTGTCGCGGATCCTGTCACTCTATGTGAGGCATGCCCGGGCGCTGCACACGGACACCGAGTCGTTCCTGGGTCAGCCGGTCGCCACCCGGACGCCGTTCGTGATCGGCATCGGCGGATCCGTTGCCGTAGGCAAGTCGACCACCGCCCGGTTGCTGCGCGAACTACTGGCCCGCTGGCCCGAGCATCCTCGGGTCGCCCTCGTCACCACCGACGGGTTCCTCTGGCCGAACGCCGAACTGGAACGCCGCGGCCTGATGCAGCGGAAGGGATTCCCCGAGTCGTACGACCGCAAGTCCCTGTTGCGCTTCGTGGTCGAGGTGAAGTCCGGCATGGACAATGTCGAGGCGCCGGTCTACTCGCACCTGCACTACGACCGCATGCCCGACGTACGCACCACGGTCGAACAGCCCGACATCCTGCTGCTCGAAGGCCTGAACGTGCTGCAGCCGGCCCCCCGTCACGCCGATGGCAAGAGCGGGCTGGCGGTGAGCGACTTCTTCGACTTCTCGGTGTACGTCGATGCCGCGGCCGACGACATCCGGTCCTGGTACGTGCACCGCTTCCTCAAGCTCTGGGAGACGGCCTTCCGTGATCCGGAGTCGTACTTCGTCCGGTACGGCGAACTCAGCCGCCAAGAGGCGATCGCCAAGGCCGAGTCGCTCTGGGACGGCATCAACGGCCCGAACCTGCGGGAGAACATCCTGCCCACCCGCTCCCGCGCCACCCTGGTCCTCCGCAAAGGCGCCGACCACACCGTCCGCTGGGTCCGCCTCCGCAAACTCTGACCCCTCGCTCCAACCCCTCGCTCCAACCGCTCGCTCCAACCGCTCGCTCCAATCGCTTGCGTCCGAAGGACCGTAGGTCCTGCCCCACGGTCGTTCGGACGCAAGAGGCGGGAGAGTGCGCTCGGGCGCTCAGGCGCTCGGGCGGTCAGGCGCTCGGGCGGTCAGGGAGGCGCGGGCGGCCGGCAAGCTGGCGACGGCGACGAGGGCGGCGGTGAGGCCGAAGGCGACCGGGTAGCCGGACCCGTTGGCCGCCAGGTAGAGCGGGACGACCGAGGTCAGCAGGTACATGCTCAGCCCGGACCCGAACACCATCACCAGCAGCCGGGCGAACTGCGGAGTGACCAGGCTCTCCCGCGCAGGACGGACTACCCGCAGCCCGGTGACCGGAGTACCGGTGGTGGGGATCTCGCAGGCGATCGAGTCACTCATGGCACTTCTCCCAGCGGTGTCGGCAATTGGTCACTTGCCTTCACCGTAGGAGCGAACCGGTCTCCACTAAAGATCCAGTTTCCGCACCGCTCACAGGACCAATCTCACAGTCGGTCGCTGATCAGCGCGGCCGGGGCGATTCTGCGTTGCCACTCCTGGCTCTGCTCGACCGGCCGGAACCCGAGCTTGGCGTTCACCGCGTTCATCGCGGTGTTCTGCTCGCCGTTCCAGGTGTGCACGACCAGCGGTTCGGAGTGGCTGCGTTGCAGCTCGCGGTGATTGCGGACCTTCAGCGCGAGTCCGAGCCGGTGCCCGCGATGCGGTGGGGAGACCAGCGTGCTCCACTGGAAAGCCTTGCCCGGAGCGTGCTCGCCGACGTACAGCTCAGTGTTGCCGGCCAGGGTCCCGTCGGCCGCAACGGTCACGGTGATCCAGCCGTGCCGTCCCTGGGCGAGGCTCTGCTCCTCCACCGCACGGAGCCGCGCGGCGTCCCAGCTCTCGGCTTCCTTTTCCAGCTCACCTTGCGGCGCTTCCAGGGCGAAGATGCTCTGCAGCGCCGCGTAAGCGTCAACGAACTCGTCCGGGCAGCGATCCTGCCAGCTGACCAACTGATAGCCCTGATGATGCTCAGCGGCTTCCGCGGCAAGGGTCTCGAGGAACGCCTCAGCCAGCGGCAGCTCGAGGATCCGGTGCACCTCGAAGTTCGCCGGCTCCAACCCGTTCGCTTCCAGAAACGCCTGCCCAGCCGTCGCAGCGGCTTCACCCGGCCTCTCGGCCAGGTGCTCAGCGGCAAGGGGGACATCCAGCTGGCTTTGAACGACGGTTCGCCCGTACTGCGCGGCGCGGTCCGCCGCAGTACGGGCGAGAACGGAGCCGTAGCCGCGCCTCCGAACATCGGCGCGCACACCGATCCTTGGCGAGATCACGGTGGTGTTGTCCTTCATCGGCAACTCGATGACCATCGCGCCGGCCAGCTCCCCGGCGTCGTCGCGGACCGCCCAGAGCTCCTTGGTCCAGTACGGGCTCTCCTCCAGCACGGCGACCCGCAACTCTTCCCGCGTCCAGGTGACGGCGTACTCCCGACCGTCGTCCATGGCTGCCCGGTAGACGTCGTACCAGGCATCGAAGGCTGCTGCGCTTCGGGGGTCAACCCGCTCCGAGGTACTCACGCGCCTCACCCTAGAGGCGTTCAGCTCGTTGGCGGTCAGGCAGGGGCGCTGAGTTCGCCGAGGGCGATGGCTACGCGGCCACCGGCGTGTTCCAGTGCCTCGCGAGCCTGTGCGACCGGGCTACCGGTGAGGAGATGGACGAGCGCGGGCTTGAGCTCGCCGTCGGCCTCGGCCAGGGCGGCCGCGCAGGCGTCGGCATCGGCGCCGGTCGCCTCGCCGAGGATGCGCAGCATGCGGCCGCGGAGTTTGTTGTTGGTGGCAACCATGTCGACCATCAGGTTCGACCAGGTCCGGCCGAGCTTGATCATCAGGGTGGTGGAGAACGAGTTCAGGATCAGCTTCTGCGCGGTGCCGGCCTTCAGCCGGGTGGACCCGGCGATCACCTCGGGTCCGGTGTCGGCCGCGATGACGATGTCCGCGTACGCCGCGAGCGGGGCCGACGGGTTCGACGTCACCAGCACGGTGGTCGCCCCGACAGCCCGGGCCGCCTCGAGGGCACCAGCGACGTACGGCGTAGTACCGGAAGCGGCGAGGCCGAGAACGATGTCGCGCCCCGTGACACTGGCGGCGTCGGCGGCACCGCCCTCCTCGGAGTCCTCGACGTTCTCGACGGCCCGAAACAGTGCATCCATCCCGCCGGCGTGATGCGCGATCACGAGATCGTCCGGAGTGTGGAAGGTCGGCATCAGTTCGGCGGCGTCGAGGACCGCCAGGCGGCCGGACGTGCCGGCGCCGAAGTAGTGCACCCTGCCGCCGTTGCGGACAGCGTCCACGGCAGCGTCGACTGCGCGAGCCAGCTCTGGGATCGCGGCCCCGACCGCGCCGGCGACCCGGGCGTCCTCGGCGTTGACCATCCGGAGGATCTCGCTCGTGCCCACCGCGTCGATGGCGAGCGTCCTGGGATTGCGCTGCTCGGTCGGTGTGATCACAGGGATGATGTTAGTTTCCTACTGAAGGATTTTCAATTCTGTTGATCGTTGACGGAGCCCTTCAGGCGGTGCCCTCGCACCGCGCTGGCGGTCTCTTCCAGCGCTTTCCGGGCGTCCGGCAGCACCGACTGGGCGACGCCGATGAACAGGCAGTCGATCACCATCAGTTGCGCGATCCGACTCGACATCGCCCCGGACCGGTACGTCGTCTCACGCGCCGCGGTGGTCAGCACCAGGTCCGCGGTACGGGCGAGCGGGGAGCGCGGGAAGTTCGTCACCGCGACCGTGGTGGCACCGTGCTTGGCCGCCTCCTCGAGCGCCTCGACCACCTCGACCGTGGTGCCGGTGTGGGAGATACCGATGGCGACGTCGCCTTCACTGAGCAGTGCCGCGCTGGTCAGGGCGACGTGCACGTCCGACCAGGCGAACGCGACCCGCCGGATCCGGTGCAGCTTCTGCTGCAGGTCGAGCGCCACGAACGCGCTGGCCCCTGAGCCGTACAGGTCGACCCGCGGCGCCTTGGAGACCGCCGCGACGACCTTGGCGAGCGCGTCCACATCAAGCTGCTGAGAGGTCTCGCGGACCGCCCGCTCGTCGGCGAAGGCGACCTTGCCGACCACGTCCTGCAACGAGTCGCCCGGCTCGATGTCGCCACCGACCTCAGGGCGGATGTTCTCCTGCGCCGACTGGGCCGCCAGCTGCAGGCGGAGCTGCGGATAGCCGGGGACACCGATCTGCTTGCAGAACCGGATGACCGTGGTCTCCGAGGTGGAGGCCACCTCGGCCAGTTCGGAGATCGTCATCGCCGCCACTCCGCCCGGGTCCGCGAGGACCGCGTTCGCCACCCGCTGCTCGGCCGGTGCCAGCGCGGGCATCACCGCGCGGACCCGGACCAGCAGCGGCCCCGTGGGTTCTGGAGAGGTAACTGAAGTCATGACGCCACCGTACGGCGACTATGCACCCGATGGGGTCACCGACGCGAAAGTCTCCAACCTGAAGCGATAAATGATTCAGGCGTCCGTTCTCCGTCGAAGATCACCTGCCGGCCGCTGGTGATCTTCACGCCGTCCACATAGACACCACGGCCCTGGTAGAGCGGGTCCGAGGCGTAACGCCACCGAAGCGTCTGGTCACCGCCCGCAAGCTCGGCCGACACCTGGTGCCAGTGCCGATCGCCGGATCCACTGATCGACCCGTCCGTGTCGATCACACCTGACCGGGCTGCTGCGGTGGGGTCAGCAGAGCCACGATCCAGCACGGTGAAAGGCACCTTGCTCCAGGTCGTGCCGTCCGTCGAGCTCTCCAGGTACAGCAGGTCCGACTCCTCGGTGTCCACGAACAGGTCGAACGCCAGTTTCGCGCCTTCAGCCGGTACTGCGACCTTCGCCGCGAGCGTCGACGTAGTGGCGTCGGTGGTCCCGGAGAACCAGGCGTCCTTCCCGTGCTGCGGTCCAACCCCCAGCGACAGCGCAAGACCTTGTACTACGGCTCGCCGCGCCGGGTTGTTGCTGCCCCAGTTGCGGCTCGGGTGGACGCGGTTGGTGAGCAGGATCGCAAACGAGCGGGAGTCGAAGTCGAGCACGATCGACGTGCCCGTGTAGCCGGTGTGCCCGGCCGTGCGGGGACCGGACAGGCCGCCCATGTACCAGCGCTGGTTCAGCTCGAAGCCGAGGCCGTGGTCGTTGCCGGGGAAGCCCTGGTTGAAGTTCGTGATCATCGCGGTGACGGAACGCTCCTTGAGGATCCGGGCGCCGCGATAGCTGCCGCCGTTCAGGAAGGTCTGCGCCAGCACCGCCAGGTCGTCCGCGGTGCTGAACACCCCCGCGTGACCGGCGACCCCGCCCAGCGACCACGCGTTCTCGTCGTGCACCGAGCCCCAGACCATGCCGCGCGCGGGCGACGTCTGGTACTCCGTGGCGGCGATCCGCGGCTTCTTCTTCTCCTCCGGGTTGTAGCCGGTGTCGCGCATCTGCAGCGGCTTGGTGATGCCGTCCGCGACCAGCTTGTCCAGCGTCTTCCCCGACACCCGCGCGGACAGCTCGCCCAGCGCGATCAGGTTCAGGTCGCTGTAGAGGTACTTGGCGCCGGGCGGGTTGATCAGCTTGGCGGTCAGCGCCATCTGCATCCGCGAGGCCGGATCCGGTTGCGAGGACCACAACGGCAGGAACGCGGGCAGCCCGGTGGTGTGGGTCAGCGCCTGCCGGACCGTGATCGCCTCCTTGCCGTTCTGCGCGAACTCGGGCACGTAGGTCGCGATCGGGGCGTCGAGGTCGACCTTGCCCTTCTCGACCAGCTGCAGCACCACGATGGAGGTGAACAGCTTCGACACCGACGCCAGGTCGAAGATCGTGTCGTTGCGCATCGGGATCTGCTGGTCCGCCGGCAGCTCGGTTCCACTGCCGTCCGCATACTTCAGCGCCATCCCGGTCGCGGTGCGGCTGACGATCTTGCCGTCGTGGCCGAGCAGGGTCACCGCACCGGCGTACAGCGGCTTCACCGCGCCGGCCGGTCTGGTCCAGGCGTCGACCTGGGCGAGTGCCGCGTTGATGGGAGCCGGATCGAGGCCTGCCTTGTCCGGCGTGGAGTCGCGCAGCAGGGTCGACTTCGGCGCGTAGCCGTCGTAGGGGTGGTCGAAACGTCCAGATTTGTTGCCGTCGGCAACCGCAGGGCTGGCCATGGTGAGCATCAGGGTAGAGGTTAGCGCGATCAGCTTGACCAGCTTCACCGGTGATCCCCCTTGTAGAGCAGGTACTTCGCCCGGCGGGCCGTCCACGCGTCGGTCTCCGACCGCCAGGTCGCCACGATCTCCTCGGCAGATGCACCTGCGGTGAGCATTGTGCGGAACCGGTCCGAGCCCGTCAGCAGATCGATCCACCGGCCGGGCGGGTTCTCCGCCCGCCAGCTGAACCCGGGGTAGAGCTTCTTCGCCTCGACGATCATGTGCGTCGCGGCCAGGATCGCTTCCGCCTTGTACGGGTCGGTGATCTGCACCTGCACACCGCCGCAGAGCACGTTCGCGTTCTTGCTGATGAACGGCGTGAAGTAGGCCTCACGGAAGGCGACGCCCGGGATGTCCTTGGTCTGCAACGCCTGCGCCCAGCGGTAGTCGACGTACGGCGCGCCGATCAGCTCGAACGGCCTGGTCGTGCCCCGGCCCTCGGACAGGTTGGTCGCTTCGAACAGGCACATCCCGGGGTAGAGCAGTGCGGTGTCCGGCGTCGGCATGTTCGGGCTCGGCATCACCCAGGTCAGCCCGGTGTCGGCGGGCAGCTGGTCACGCTTCCAGCCCTGCGCCTGGATCACCTGCAGTTCCTTCAGCCGCGCGCCGTTCGCGTCCAGCGGCAGGTACTCCGCGTTGAACATCCGGGCCAGCTCGCCCACGGTCATCCCGTGCTGCTGGATGATCTCCTCCTTACCCACGCCGGAGGTGAAGCCCGGCTTGAGCATCGGGCCGCGGGCATGTCCGCCGACCGGGTTCGGCCGGTCCAGGACGACGAACCGCGCGCCGGTGCGGACGGCCGCCAGCATCGCCTCGTACATGGTCCAGATGTAGGTGTAGAACCGCGAGCCGACGTCCTGGATGTCGAAGACGACCGTCTCGACACCCGACTTCGCGTAGAGCGTGGCCAGCTTGTCCGCGGTCGCGCCGTACGCGTCGTAGACCATGATCCCGGTCCGCGGGTCGACGTGGTCACCCTCGGAACCACCGGCTTGCGCAGTACCGCGGAAGCCGTGCTCGGGACCGAACACCGCGACCACGTTGACCTGACCGGACGCGTGCATGGTGTCGACGATGTGACTCAGGTCTTCCAGGATGCCGGTCGGGTTGCTGATCACGCCGACCTTCTGCCCGGCCAGCGCCTTCCAGCCGTCCTTGGCCAGCGCCTGCGCGCCGGTCATCACCTTGGAGTCATGCTTCGCGGGCTCCGCCGCGCCGGCAGCCTGTACGTCGATCAGTGGGGCCGCGGCAAGTGCTCCCGCGCCTGCCAGCAGGGCTCGTCTCTTCATCGTCACCAGCTCAATCCGTGGCCGAAGGCGTACAAGGGGGTCAGTGGCTGACCTGCCACCGGGATGTCGACCGGGAGTTTGCCCGTCGGCTTGATCTCGCCGTAGAGCACCTTCGCCAGCGACTCCATCGACACCGCCGCGTACCCGTAGGTGGCGAGGTAGGTCGGAGCCTGGTCGAAGTACGCGATGTCGTACGGGTCGCGGACCGCCACCACGATCACGGTCCTGCCCGTCGCCAGCAGGTCCTTCACCAGCTTCTGCTGCTTGGCCAGCTTGTCCGTCACCGTCGTGTCCCAGGCCTTCTGGGTGAGGACCACGGTGACGTCGTTGGCCTGGGACTTCGTCACCGCATCGGTGATCGCCGCGTCCGACGGAGCAGCGCCCGTCTGCGCGACCGTCGTCGTCGCGCCTCTCCTCGTCAGGCTGTTCGCGAGTGCCTGGGTGGTCGTGACGCCCCAGCCGGTGACGAGGATCTTGCGCGGGTCATTGCTGAGCGGCAGGGTGTTGGCGTCGTTCTTGACCAGCGTGACGCTCTTGTCCACGATCTGCTGCGCGGTGGCCAGGCTGGCCGGCGTACCGACCGTGGTGGCGATCTTGGCGGGGTCGACGAACGGCTGGAACAGAACGCCGTTCTTCAGCTTCAGCAGGAGGATCCGCAGCAAGCTCTCGTCGATCCGGCGCTCACTGATCCGGCCGGCCCGCACCGCATCCACCACTGCCTTGAACTGCACGTCCGGCGCCGGCGGCAGCAGCAGTTGGTCGGCCCCGGCCTCGATCGCACGCACCGCCACCTCTGCGTCGCCGTACTTGGCGCGGACCGCGGCCATCTCGAGCGCGTCGGTGATGATCAGGCCCTTGAAGCCCAACTGCTCGCGCAGGACACCGGTCAGGATCGGCTTGCTCAGGGTCGCGGGGTCACCCGACGGATCGAGCGACGGGACCACGATGTGCGCGGTCATGATCGAGTCGATGCCGGCCTTGATCGCGGCCTTGAACGGCGGCGCGTCGATCGTGTTCCACTCCTGCAGGGTGTGGTTGATCGTCGGCAATGCGGTGTGGCTGTCGTCCCGGGTGTCGCCGTGGCCCGGGAAGTGCTTGGCGGTCGCCGTGATCCCGGCATCCTTTTGGTATCCAAGCACCTGCGCGACCGTCATGTCCGAGACCAGCTTCGGGTCGGACGAGTAGGAGCGGACCCCGATCACCGGGTTCAGCGCGTTCACGTTCACGTCGGCATCCGGCGCGTAGTCCTGCCGGATCCCCATCGCCTTGAGCTCGCGACCGGTGATCCCTGCGGCGGTCCTGGCGTCCGCGGTGTCGCGGGTCGCTCCGTGGGCCATGTTGCCGCCGAACTGCGTGGCAGGCGGGCCGATCCGGACGACGACGCCCTGCTCCTGGTCGGTGGCGATCGTCAGCGGGACGTGCATCCCGGTCTGGGTCGCGGCCGTCTGCAACTGGTTGGAGTAGGTCGCGAGCTGGGTCGGGTTCTGCACGTTGTCGCGCGCGTTGAAGTAGATCCACCCGCCCGGCTTGTACTTCGCGACCACCTCGGCGGGTGTCGCCACGCCGTACAGCTTGGTGTTGCGGGCGTCGACAGTGGCACCGTCCGGCCCGTAGGCGAACAGCACGAACATCTGCCCGATCTTGTCCTCGAGCGACATCCCCTGGATGGCCTTGGTGGCCTGCTGCAGGTTCGTGATCCCCATCGGGGCGGCTCCTGGCTCAGGTGGTGGCGCACTGACCGCAACGGCCGGCACTAGGGATGCCGTCGTCGCTGTGGCGAGGCTGGCAAGGGCGAAGCGGCGCAAGGCGGACATGACCGACCCCTCTGGTAATTGAATTACGACCGTTCCCCCGCACGCGAAAGTTACCCACGCGCCTTCACCCGGTCAAGGGGAAACGGCGATCCGCGCCGCGCCACATCGTGACGCAGCGGATCGCCCGACAACTCGCCGTACCGGTCAATCGCTTGAATTGTCAGGTGCGCAGGCCGACCACCTTCTGCACCGAGGGCCAGGACTCGAGCACCGCTCGCAGCGCGCCGTCGCGTTCGGTCGCGATCGCCTCGGCGTAGGCATCCGCCAGCACGTCGGCGATCAGGACCTGCGAGCCGGTGGCCGCCGACCGGACGGCCGCTTCGACCATCGCCACGCTGACCACGTTGGCGTGCACCTCGGATTGCGGAACAACACCTTCGCGGACGGCTCGCACGAACTCGGTGAGCGATCCCGCGATCTGCTCCGGCTCGTCCCCGACCGCGGCCGGCAGCGCCGACCCGGAGCTCAGCTCGGCCTGTGGCGCGGTATCGCCGTCCCAGATCGCCGTGCCGCCGGATCCGCCGGCCCGCCAGTGGCCGTTCCAGGAGGTCTCCAGCCCGGGCGCGCACCAACTCCCCGTGAAGGAGAACCGCGTGCCGCCGTCGAAGGTGAAGATCGCGTTCGCGGCCGCGTTCCCGTCGAACCAGCTCCACTCGGGGTTGTAGGACTCGCAGTACACCGAGACCGGCTCGGCACCGATCAGCTTGCGGGCCAGGTCGAACTGATGGATCGCCATGTCGATCAGCAACGGCTCGGCCATCCGGGCCCGGAAGCCGCCGAAGCGCGGCGCCTTGAAGAACTCGCACGACAACGATCCGAGCGGCCCGAGCTCGGCCAACTGCCGGCTGAAAGCGTTGCCGGTGCGGAAATACCGTCGCGACTGCGACACCATCAGCAACTTCCCGCTCGCCTCGGCGGCGGCGACCATCGACAGGCACTCCCGGACCGTCTCGGCCAGCGGCTTCTCGCAGAGCACCGGCAGACCACGCAGCAAGGCGTCGATGCTGACCTTGGGATGCGCGACCGGGACGGTCACGTCGATCACGGCGTCGGCCTCCGTCGCCTCGGCCAGTTCGCCGACCGAGGCCGCCACCGGCACCTCGGCGTACCCATGCTCGTCGGCCGCGGTCCTGGCCAGCTGCAGGTCCAGGTCGATCAAGCCGACCAGGACCACATCTGGGTTCTCGTCGATGGTGCGCAACCACGCTCGGCCCATCCCGCCCGCACCGACCTGGAGCAGCCGCAGAGGTTCAGGCATCGGCGTGATCCTCGATCGGGCCGGCATACCCCTGGCCGTTGAAGAAGTCGTCGGTCTCGTAGCGCAACAAGGTCGGCAGGGACCGCTCCGGCAGGTCGGTCCTCGCCCAGGCGACGCCGTTCGCGATCACCTTGCGGACATCCTTGTGGTGGTACACCGGGAAGTCCTGGTCGCCGGGTGAGAAGAAGAAGATCTTGCCGTGGCCGCGCCGGAAGGTGCAGCCGGAACGGAACACCTCGCCGCCGCTGAACGAGGACACGAAGACCAGCTCGTCGGGAGTGGGGATGTCGAAGAACTCGCCGTACATCTCCTGGGCGTCGATCACGATGGGGTGCGGAACGCCCTGAGCGATCGGATGGGTGGGGCTGACCGTCCAGACCAGCTCGCGATCCTGCTCACTGCGCCAGCGCAAGGTGCAGGTGGTGCCCATCAGCTTCCCGAAGATCTTCGACCAGTGGCCGGAGTGCAACACGATCAGCCCGAGCCCGGACAGCACGTGCTGGTACACCCGCTCGACCACCTTGTCCTCGACCTCGCCGTGTGCGGCATGCCCCCACCACACCAGTACGTCGGTGTCGGCCAGCACCTCCTCGGTCAGGCCGTGCTCGGGTTCGTCCAGCGTCGTGGTCCTGACGGTCGCCGCCTCGCCGAGGTTGTCTCTGATGCCGTCGGCAATGGTGTTGTGCATGCCGTCGGGATAGATCTCGGCCACGTGCGGCTCGAGCTGCTCGTGCCGGTTCTCGCCCCAGACGAGTACACGAATCGACATCTCAGGTTCCTTTGCGTCAGAGGTCATTTGACGGCGCCGCCGATGGCACCGGCGGCGATGTATTTCTGGGCGGCGATCAGCAGCACGATCGCCGGGATCGCCGAGAGCACCGCGGTCGCCATCACCGCGTTCCAGTTCTGCACCTGGGTGCCGAGGTACTGGTAGATCCCCAACGTGACCGGACGGACCCCACCCTTGGTGGTCAGCGTCAACGCGAAGAGGAAGTCGCTCCAGGAGAAGAGAAAGCTGAAGAGCCCGGCCGTGATGAGGGAGTTCTTGCTGATCGGGAGCACGATCGCGACGAACGCCCGGAACAGACCGGCCCCGTCGACCCGCGCGGCCTCCACCAGTGACGGCGGCACCGACAGCATGAACGAGCGCAGGATCAGGATCGCGAACGGGATGCCGCTGCTGCAGTTGGCGACGATCAGCCCGGGGATCGAGTTCAGCAGTCCGAGGTTCTCGTAGGCCGTGTAGAGCGCGTTCGCGATGACGATCCCCGGAATCATCTGCGAGACCAGGATCGCGAGCAGCCCGGCGCCGATCCAGCGCGACCGGAACTGCGACAGGGCATACGCGCACGGAGCGGCGATCAGCAGACTCAGCACCACCGTTCCGGTCGCGATGGTGAGGCTGGTGACCAGGTTGTGGCCCTGCTCGGTGATAGCCCGCCGGTAGCCCGCGAAGCTGGGATCCAGTGGCAGGATGCTCGCGGTCAGGGTGTTCCCGGATGGCTGCAGCGAAGCGTTCACCATCCAGTAGACCGGGAAGAGCATCACGCCCAGGACCAGCACCCCGACGAGGGTGAACAACGCGCGCCGTGGTTTGGTGTCAGACATCCCACGCCCTCCTATTCATCCACGGCACGGCGGGTGCCGCGCAGGTACAGGACCGCGAACACCAGCGAGATCGCGATCAGGATGTTGCTCAGCGCGGCTCCCTGACCGAACTTGAAGTCGATGAAGGACTTCTCGTACGACTGGGTCGCCAGGGTTTGGGTGGCGTTGGCGGGACCGCCCCCGGTCAGGCCGAGGATGATGTCCAGGACCTTGATCGTGTAGACGACGCCGAGCACGAGCAGCACGCTGGCCACCGCCCGCAGGTTGGGCCAGGTGATGTACCGGAAGGCCTTCCAGCCAGTGGCGCCGTCCAGCGCCCCCGCCTCGTACAGCTCGTCCGGGATCTCCGACAGACCCGTGTAGAGCAAGGTGACGTTGAAGGGGATGCCGATCCAGATGTTCACCCCGATCACGGCGATCAGCGCCACCGACGGCGAGTTGAGCCACGGCACCGGCTCGTTGATGATCCCGACTGCGGCCAGGCTCCGGTTCAGGATGCCGCTGTCCTGCTCGAGGATCGACCGCCAGGTCGCACTCGACACGATCAGCGGCAACAACCACGGCAGCAGGAGCAGCGATCGCAGCAGGCCGCTGAGGGGGAAGCGCCGCCGGAAGAACAAGGCCAGCGCCAACCCGATGCAGAACTGGAAGGCGATCGAGGCGACCGTGAACACGGCCGTGTTGACCATCGCCTTGGAGAAGATCTGCGCCTTCACCACCGCCGCGTAGTTGTCCAGGCCGACCCAGGGGGCGGCTCCGGTGAAGAAGGTCTTGAGCGTGTAGTCCTGCAGGCTCATCACCAGGTTCTTCACCACCGGATACCCGAACAGTGCGAGCATCGCGAGCGCGGCCGGCAGCACGAACAGGATCTTGGTGAGGTCCTCACCCCGGTGGCGCCGACCGCGGGGCCTGCGCGCAGGCTCGGCGGTGGACGCACCGGTGGTGGGAGTCAGCGTCGGTGCGTGCACCATGTCCTTCTCCCTGTCGTCGCCGGATCAGCCGCCGGACGCCTTCTTGAAGGCATCCGAGGCCGTGGCTTGTCCGGTCAGCGCGAGCTGGATCGCCTGGTAGATCACCTTCGCCGCATCCGGCCACTTGTCACCGAGCTTGCCGGTCCGCGACCGCGCGTTGGCGACCTGCTCGGAGAAGGCCTTCATCGACGGAACCTCTTTGACGTACTCCGGTCCGAGCGCCGTCCGGGTCGGAACGGTGAACCGGGCCTTCGCCCAGGCCAGCTCGTTGGTGTCGGAGCTCAGGCACTTGACGAAGTCCGCCGCCTTCTGTTGCTTGGCCTGATCCTTGTTCAGCGGCACCGTCCAGGCCTCGCCGCCGAGCGGTGCGATCGGGGTCTGGCCGGCTTTGTTCACCGGGAACTGGACGACGTCCCACTTGACGTTCGGCGTCTCCTTCAGCGACGGGATGTTCCAGGGCCCGTTCACCATCATCGCGGCCTTGCCGGCGACGAACTGGTCCTTGACATCACCCTGGGTCCAGTTGATCACGCTCTTGGAGGCCGAGCCGGACTTCACCAGGTCCACCCACAGTTGCAGCGCGTCGGCCACCTCCGGGCTGGTCAGGTTCGTCTCCTCACCACCGTTGGTCCACATCGCCGGCAGGAACTGCCAGGAACCCTCGTACGTAGCGTTCGCGTTGAAGGCGATGCCGTAGCGACCGGGCTTGGTCAGCTTCTTGGCCGCCGCCCGGAGTTCGTCCCAGGTCTTCGGTGGTTGCACGCCCGCGTCGGCCAGGGTCTTCGTGTTGTAGAACAGCGCGATCGTGTTCACCACAGGCGCCAGGCCGTACAGCTTGCCCTGGTACGACGTGGCGTCGACGATGCCCTTCGTGAACCCGTCGGCGTTGACACCCAGCTCGTCCAGCGGCGCCAGCGCTCCGGTGGCGGCGATCTGCTGAACGTCGGGGTTGTCCAGCATCAGCACGTCGGGCAGCGTCTTCGACGACGCCTGCTGCAAGACCTTGGGGATCAGGTCAGCGCCGGGGACCGTCTCGCGCTGGATCGTGATGCCCAACTGGCTCGCACAGGCGTCGAGTCCCTTCTGCACGAGCGACTTGTCCGGCTCGTTGTTGTAGTAGTCGAGGATCGAGAGGCTGCTGACGGTGCCGCCCGACGAGGACGACGAGCCCGTGCCGCCGTTGCTGCAGGCGGCCAGGGCGAGCGACAGGGCCACCGCACCGGCCAGTGCAGCGGTGATCCGTTGGTTGGTCATGAGCATTCGGCTCCTTCGGTGGGTCGGCGTTTGGCCGCAGGTCGACGCTGATCAAAGCGCTTAACCGCTGACCACGAAAGATTGCCGGTTCGCTTGTGTGGAGGTCGGCAAAGCGCTTAACTTGGCGTGTGTCAGGGACTATGTTCCTTACGTCACACCGCTGTCAAGGGTTCGGCGTCGTCCGGAATCGATTCCGCGGCGCGGCCGTGTCAGGGTGGGGCACGCAGCGCCGTGGGGCGCGTGAGCGGGAGGCCGGCCGATGGTGACCATGCGCGATGTCGCGAAGCACGCAGGCGTGTCGATCGCCACCGTCTCCTTCGTGCTGAACGACACCAAGCCGGTGACCGCGGCGACCAGGCTGCGGATCGAGCAGGCCATGTCGGAGCTCGGCTTCCGCCGCAACATGGTCGCCCGGGCGTTGGCCAGCCGGAAGACCCACATCATCGCGATGGCGTACCCGGCACTCGACCACCGCTTCGGCTTCTCGGCGGCGGAGTTCTTCACCAGCGCAGCCGACGCGGCTCGCAAGGAGGACTACCACCTGGTGCTCTGGCCGGTCGGCAACGACGGCCATGAGCTCACCGAGCTGGTGGGGCAGGGACTGGTCGACGGAGTGGTGCTGATGGAGGTTCAGCTGGACGACCCTCGGGTCGGGGTGCTGCAGCGCACCGGCACACCGTTCGCGCTGATCGGCCGGACCACCACGCTGGAGGGTCTGGCCCACGTCGACATCGACTTCGACACCACCGTCGAGCAAGCGGTCGACTACCTGCACGGCCTGGGACATCGCCGCTTCGTCATGGTCGCGGGTGATCTGACCGACCCGAAATTCCACAACTACGGGCCGTTCGTGCGATCCGAGGCCGCTTATCGCAGAGTCTCGGCCGAGTACGGCGTCGAGACGACCGTGCTGCCCTGCGCGGACTCGACCCGGGCGGGCCAGGGCGCCGCGGCCACCTTGACCCGCGACCATCCGGAGGCCACGGCAGTCCTGGTGCTGAACGAATACGCCGCACTCGGCGTGGTGTCCGGCCTGAACCGGCTGGGCCGAGCCGTTCCGGCCGACATCTCGGTGCTGTCGTTGCTGATGGCACCTGATATGGCCGCTCTGTCGGATCCGGAGCTCAGCTTCATGCGGACGCCGGGCCCCGAGCTCGGCCAGCTCGGCACCGAGTCCCTCATCCGCCAACTCGAGGGCGCCGATCCCCTGCCACCGCAGCTGGTGCCCGCCGACCTCCGAATCGGCGCCTCGACTGCTCCGCCGCGTTAATCCAGGACGACGGCCTGCCAGCGAATCGCGTAGTCACACCCGTCGACCCGATAGCGCGGGAGTTCGTCGTCGATCAGGAACTCGGTCCGCCCCACCAGCACCCGCGCGTCCGCGGGCACCTCGCGGCAGGGTTTGAGCCGCGCCTCCAGCTCGTCGTACCGGTCGTCGATCCCGCCGACCCCCGGATGGGTCTCGGGTCCGACCTCGCCGTTCTCGTACCGCTCGTTCCACCGGACGAAGATCGCCCAGCACTCGCGCTCCAACGCGAACACCTCAGGCGCGATCGGCCAGACGTAGAACTGATCATCAGCCCGCCCGGGATCCGCCGCATGGAAGTAGTGCGGCACGCTCCCGACATCCGCAACGCCGGAGAGCGGCCCGCTGTACCGCTCCAGCTCCACGTAGACCCGCTCGAACTCCCCCGTATCCATGCCGTCACCCTACGAGACAGCACCGACACTTCTGGGTACGTCGGCCGTATGCCCACGCGGGCTTTCGGCGCCGAAGTAGCCCCGGCCCGCCACCGTGGGAGCCCCGCGCGGGGCGGTGCGTAGTACGGGTCAGAGCTTGAGGGAGGTGGCTACGACGTCGGCCAGGGCGTGGGCGACCTCGTGCGCCGTGTCGGAGGACTCGGCCTCGACCATGACGCGGACCAGCGGTTCGGTGCCGGAGGGGCGGAGGAGGACTCGGCCCGTGTCGCCCAGGCGGGCTGTCGCAGCGGCAACAGCAGCTTGTACTCCGGTGTCGGAGCCGGCCCTGGACTTGTCGACGTTGGGGACGTTCACCAGGACCTGCGGGAGTCTCGTCATGACACCTGCCAGGTCGCGCAGGCTCTTGCCGGTCTGCGCCAAGCGGGCGAGGAGCATCACCGCGGTCAGGGTGCCGTCGCCGGTGGTCGCATGGTCGGACAGGATCACGTGGCCCGACTGTTCGCCGCCGAGCTTGTGGCCGCCGGCCTTCATTGCCTCCAGCACATACCGGTCGCCGACCTTGGTCTGCTCGACCGCGATCTGCTCCCGGACCATCGCCTGGACGAAGCCGAGATTGCTCATCACGGTCGCGACCACGGTGTCGTTGGACAGCTCGCCGCTGTCGCGCATCGCCAGGGCCAGTACGGCGAGGATCTGGTCGCCGTCGACGAGTTCGCCGCCGGCGTCCACGGCCAGGCAGCGGTCGGCGTCACCGTCGAGGGCGATGCCGAGGTCTGCGCCGTGACCGATCACCTCGCGGCGGAGGCCCTCCATGTGGGTGGAACCGCAGTCGCGGTTGATGTTCAGGCCGTCCGGCGCGGCCGCGTAGGTGATCACCTCGGCGCCGAGACGGCGCAGTGCCTCCGGGGCGGTCAGTGAGGCGGCACCGTTGGCGCAGTCGATCACGACCTTGACGCCCTCGAAGCGGTTGGGCGCGGAGCGGACCAGGTGGGACACATAGGTTTCGAAGCCCTGGCCGTCGTCGAGCACGCGGCCGACGGCGGCACCGGTCGGGCGCTGCCATTCCTCGCCCGTCCGGACCTCGATGGCGTCCTCGATCGCATCGTCGAGCTTGATCCCGCCGCGTGCCAGGAACTTGATCCCGTTGTCGGGCATCGGGTTGTGGCTGGCGGACAGCATCACGCCGAGGTCGGACCCGGTCACACCGGTCAGGTAGGCGACGGCCGGGGTCGGCAGTACGCCGAGCCGGACGACATCGACGCCGGCGCTGGCCAGACCGGCCACCACGGCGGCTTCCAGGAACTCACCACTGGCACGCGGATCCCGGCCCACAACGGCGCGTGGCCGGTGCCCTTCGAAGGCACCGGCCTCGCCGAGTACGTGAGCGGCGGCGACCGAGAGGTCGAGCGCCAGCTCCGCGGTCAGGTCCACGTTCGCCAGGCCACGGACGCCGTCCGTGCCGAAAAGACGCTGGGACGACATCTTTGGGAGACGCAGCTCAGCGCTTGCTGTACTGCGGAGCCTTACGGGCCTTCTTGAGACCGGCCTTCTTGCGCTCCTTGATCCGCGCGTCGCGGGTGAGCAGCCCGGCCTTCTTCAGACCCGGCCGGTTCGCCTCCTCGTCGGCGGCGTTCAGGCAGCGGGCGATCCCGAGCTGGAGCGCACCGGCCTGGCCGGTGATGCCACCGCCGTTGATCCGGGCGATCACGTCGTACGAGCCCTCGAGGCCGGCGACGACGAACGGCTCGTTCACGTGCTGCTGGTGCACCTTGTTCGGGAAGTACACGTCCAACGGCTTGCCGTTGACGGTGGTCTTGCCCGTGCCCGGGATCAGCCGGACGCGCGCGACGGCCTCCTTGCGGCGACCGGTCGCACCTGCCGGGTTGATCACCGCGACGCGGCCGGACTCGGCCCGCTGCTCCGGCGTCGGGTTCGTCTCGGAGGTGTAGGCGACCGGGCCCTCGGTGTCGATGGGCACCTCGGTGTCGATGTCTTCGCCGGTCTCGGTGTTGCTGACCATACTGTCGCTCACGCTGGGAATCCTCGTTTACCTGGCTCGTCGATCGCTGTTACTGAGCGATCTGGGTGATCTCGAACGGCTTCGGCTGCTGAGCCGTGTGCGGGTGCTCCGGACCGGCGTACACCTTCAGCTTGCTGAGCAGCTTCCGGCTGAGACGGTTCTTCGGCAGCATGCCCCAGACAGCCTTCTCGACGGCCTTGCGAGGGTCCTTCTCGAGGATCTCGCCGACCGGCGTGGCCGTCAGACCACCCGGGTGACCCGAGTGGCGGTAGGCCAGCTTGTCGGTCCGCTTGTTGCCGGACAGGGCGATCTTGCCGGCGTTGATGACGACGACGAAGTCACCGCCGTCCACGTGCGGCGCGAACGTGGGCTTGTGCTTGCCGCGCAGAAGAGTGGCGATCTGGACGGCGAGCCGACCGAGCACGACGTCGGTGGCGTCGATCACATGCCACTCACGGGTGACGTCAGCAGGTTTCGGGCTGTACGTGCGCACGGTCGTTGACCTTCGTTTCTCAGAGAGTTGACAAATCTGAACTGGTACGTCGGCGAGCGGTCCGCAATCACACCGGCGAGGACCAGGAACGCACAACAGCAGCCCAGAATACCGGCGCGAACACCCTCGGGTCAAAGTGAGCCCAAGCGGCCAGGGCACCCCGGCTTGGAAGCCGCTGAGGACAGCACTAGTTTAGCGGTGAAGATTGCAGTCCGATCCGCGTCCCGCCGGCGACGATAACCCTCACTCACCAGGCGATGGCGCCAGCTTCCGAAGAGGGCATTGTGACCGAACAGTCGCTCACCGTCCGGGACAACCGGACCGGCAAGGACTACGACCTTGCCATCACCGATGGCACTATCCGTGCCGCAGACCTCAAGCAGATCAGCGCAGCCGACGGCGACGGCGGCCTGGCCACCTACGACCCCGGCTTCG
This sequence comes from Kribbella alba, assembly GCF_039529635.1. NCBI lineage: Bacteria > Bacillati > Actinomycetota > Actinomycetes > Propionibacteriales > Kribbellaceae > Kribbella > Kribbella alba. The sequence goes on from NZ_BAAANE010000004.1 coordinate 820,629, forward strand.
TCAACACCGCCTCGACCCGGTCGTCCGTCACCTTCATCGACGGCGACAAGGGCATCCTCGAGTACCGCGGCTACCCGATCGAGCAGCTTGCCGAGCAGTCGAACTATCTCGAGGTCGCGTACCTGCTGGTGAACGGTTCGCTGCCGAACAAGGCCGAGTACGAGGCCTGGGCGCACGACGTGACGTATCACACGTTCGTGCACGAGAACCTGAAGACCTTCATGCAGGGCTTCCGCTACGACGCGCACCCGATGGGCATGCTGCTCGCCTCGGTCGGCGCGCTGTCCACCTTCTACCCGGAGTCGCGCGACATCTTCGACGAGGAGTCGAGGGCGCTGCAGATCCGCCGGCTGATCGCCAAGATGCCGACGCTGGGTGCCTTCGCCTTCCGGCACGCCCAGGGCAAGCCGTATGTCTACCCCGACAACGAGCTCAGCTACGCGGCGAACTTCCTGTCCATGCTGTTCAAGATGAGCGAGCCGAAGTACGCCGCCGACGACCGGTTGGTGCGCGCGCTGGAGATCCTGTTCATCCTGCACGCCGACCACGAGCAGAACGCGTCCACCAACGCGGTCCGGGCGATCGGCTCCACCCAGGTCGACCCGTACACGGCGGTTGCCGGTGGCATCGGCGCCCTCTACGGCCCGCTGCACGGCGGTGCCAACGAGGCCGTGCTGAAGATGCTGCGCCGGATCGGCTCGCTGGACAACATCCCCTCGTTCATCGAGGGCGTGAAGGCCGGCGAGGAGCGGCTGATGGGCTTCGGCCACCGGGTCTACAAGAACTACGACCCGCGCGCCAAGATCATCAAGAAGGCCGCCGACGACGTGTTCGAGGTGACGGGCATCAACCCGCTGCTGAAGATCGCCGTCGAGCTGGAGAAGATCGCGCTGGAGGACGAGTACTTCGTCTCCCGCAAGCTCTACCCGAACGTGGACTTCTACTCCGGCCTGATCTACGAGGCCCTGCAGTTCCCGCCGGAGATGTTCACCGTGCTGTTCGCCATCCCGCGTACTTCGGGCTGGCTGGCGCAGTGGCTGGAGATGCTCGGCGACAGCGACCAGAAGATCGCCCGCCCGAAGCAGATCTACACCGGCGCGCGGGGCGTCCAGTACGTCCCGATGGGCGACCGCTGACCCTCGCGGCCAAGGCACTGGCGGCCGCGCCGGTGCGGCTGAGGATTTGAGGAAGTTGGGGACGGCCCCGGTCCGGCGTGAGTGCCACGGACCGGGCCGTTCTGCGGTTCTGGGCGGTAAGACGGCCCAGCTGCCGCCGCCGGTTCCCGGCCTCCCGCACCGTTTGTCCAGGGCCGCGATGGGGAACAACTGGCGCGGCTGAGGGAGCTGGTTGGAGTATGTATCGCCTCCGGAACGGACTGAAGACCGCGATCCTGCTGGGCGGTCTCACGGCGCTCTTCATCGCCGCCGGCGCCGCGCTGGGTGGTCGTCGCGGTGTCGTGATCGCCTTCCTGCTGTCGGTGGCCATGAACGCGGGCACCTACTTCTGGTCCGACAAGCTCGCCTTGCGGGCGATGGGCGCGCGGCCCGTCTCGGAGGCCGAAGCGCCGTGGCTCTACGAGATGGTGCGCGAGATTGCGGGGAACCGGCCGATGCCCCGGATCTACATCAGCCCGGCCAGGCAGCCGAACGCCTTCGCAACCGGGCGGAACCCCAAGCACGCGGCAGTCTGCGTCACTGAGGGCATTCTGCAGATCCTCGAACCGCGCGAGCTACGGGCCGTGCTGGGCCACGAACTGTCGCACGTCTACAACCGCGACATCCTCATCTCCAGCATCGCGGCGACTCTGGCCGGCGCTCTCACCACCCTCGCGCATCTGGCCTACCTGCTGCCGTTCGGCTCATCTTCGGACGACGATGAGGGCGGGTCGCCGCTGGCCGGCCTGCTCATGCTGATCCTCGGACCGCTCGCGGCCGGCTTGATCCAGTTGGCGATCAGCCGCAGCCGCGAGTTCCAGGCCGACGCTTCGGGTGCCGAGCTGACGGGCGACCCGCTCGCGCTCGCCAGCGCGCTGCAGAAGATCGAGCGTGGTGTTCAGGTGGCACCTCTGCCGCCTGATCCGTCGCTGACACCCCGGGCGCATCTGATGATCGCCAACCCGTTCGGCGGGTCCGCCGGCCTGGCCTCGCTGTTCCGGACGCATCCGCCGACCGCCGAACGGATCCGCCGCCTGCAGCAACTGGCCGCCGGCCGTCGTCGGTCGCTAGGAGGCTAGCGGTTCCCGAGCGCCTCGATCAGTTCGTCCAGCAGCCCCCGCGCGCGGGCGATATATAGAGTCCGTACTCCGTTTAGAACCCGCTGGGGCTGGGCGGCGTCTCCTAGGCTGTGCGAGAACGAAGGAGGGACAGCCGTTGCGAGCCGATGCGCGGGACAACCGGACCCGGATCCTGGGTGCGGCCGAGGAGGTGTTCGGGCGCGCACCGAGCGCCTCGACCGACGACGTGGCCAAGCTCGCGGGGGTCGGCATCGCCACGGTGTTCCGGCACTTCCCGACCAAGGTCGAACTGCTCGAGGCGGTCCTGACCCTGCGCCTGGAACGGCTGCGGAACCGAGCCGTCCGGCTCGCCGACGAAACAGACCCCGGCAGCGCCTTCTTCGGCTTCTTCAGCCAGGTCGTCTCCGAAGCAACGTCGAAGCTGGCCATCGCCGACGCCCTCAGCGCCTCAGGATCGGCCGTCGGCCAGGACGCCCGGAACGCCGGGACAGGGCTGCGCGAAGCCTTCGGAAACCTGCTCGCCCGCGCCCAGCACAGCGGCGACGTACGGGCTGATGCAGAGTTTCCGGAGGTCTATGCCCTGCTGATCGGGGCATCCCGCGGCGCGACAGCAGTCGGCCTCGAACCCGCTGTTCGCGATCGCATGCTCGCTCTCCTGTACGACGGCCTGCGCCCGGGCCGTACTACGTGACGCCCGGAGGCAGCGCACTCGTCGGGTCCGGAGCAGGGGGTTTCGTGAAGAGGTGGCGGTCGTGGTCGCGTCGCCGGCGGGCGCTCGTTGTCGCTGCACTGGTGTTCCTCCTGGTGATTCCGCTGCCGTTGGGCGTCTTCGCGGCCTCGCTGCGCCTTGCCTACACAGGTGATCCCTCGGTCGGCGCCCGGACCCGCGGCAAGGACGCGGTCTGGCTAGGGCACGCCTGGGTCGACGGCCGGAAGTCCGCGGCCGACATCGCGTCGCTGACGGCTCTGCTCAAGGGCACTGGTATTCGGGATCTCTACGTGCACGCCGGTCCGTTGGAACACGACGGGACACTGCCGCTGACGAAGGTCTCCCCCAAGGCCCGCTGGTTCACCGACGCCGTCCACCAGGCGATGCCGAACATCCGCGTCCAGGCCTGGCTCGGCGATGTCCTCCAGCCGGAGATGAAGCCCGGCATGGACCTCGACGATCCGGCGGTCCGGGAGCGGGTGGCGACCTCGTCCGGGCAGGTGCTCGACCAGGGCTTCGACGGGATCCACCTCGACCTGGAGCCGGCCCGGTCGGGCTCGAAGGGGTTCCTGGCCCTGCTGGACCAGGTCCACGCGACGACGGCCGCGCGGGACGTGCCGCTCTCGGTCGCGACCGCGCAGATCAGCCCGGCGCCCTTGATGGACAGAGCGACGATCGCCTTGACCGGGCACGGCAAGTGGTGGTCGCAGGACTACTTCGCCCAGGTGGCCAAGCGGGTCGAGCAAGTCGCGGTGATGTCCTACGACACCGCCATGCCCACGGAGTCCCTGTACGGCGGCTACGTCGCTGAGCAGACGGAACTCGCACTGGAGGTCACCCCGCCTCAGGTCGACCTGCTGATGGGACTGCCGGCGTACTGGGAGAGCAACCCGTCCCACTGGGGTCATGCCGAGACTGTGGCTGCCGCGGTCCGCGGTGCCCGCCTCGGCCTCGGCTCCTCAGGACGCCAGAACTTCGGCCTCGCGCTCTACGTCGACTTCACCGCCACCCCCGAACAGTGGGCCGCCTATCGCGAAGGCTGGTGCTTCGCCGTCTAGCGGGCGCGCTCCACCCGGCCCTCGTCCCAGACCGGTTCGGGTGACTCGTAGACGGAGCCGTCGCTGCCGAAGACCAGGAAGCGGTCGAAGCCGCGGGAGAACCAGCGGTCGTGGGTGACGGCCAGAACCGTGCCGTCGAAGGCGTCCAGACCCTCCTCCAGCGCTTCGGCGGACTCGACGTCCAGGTTGTCGGTGGGCTCGTCGAGCAGCAGCAGGGTGGCTCCGGACAGCTCCAGCAGGAGGATCTGGAACCGCGCCTGCTGACCGCCGGACAGGCTGTCGAAGGTCTGCTCGGCGGCATGCGCCAACTCGTAGCGGTCCAGCTTGCGGGACGCCAACTCCCGGCCCATGCCGTCACGATGGTCGTCACCTCGATGCAGGATCTCCAGCAGGGTGCGGCCGACCAACTCGGGGTGCTCGTGCGTCTGCGCGAACCAGCCCGGCCGGACGCGGGCGCCGAGCTTGGCGTTACCGGTGTGCGCGACCGGCGGGATCGGTACTTCGCCGATCGGCTGGTGCTCGATGTCCGGATCGGAACCCCCGTTCGCCAGCAGGCGGAGGAAGTGCGACTTGCCCGAGCCGTTCGAGCCCAGCACGGCCACGCGTTCGCCATACCAGACCTCGAGGTCGAACGGCTTCATCAAGCCGGTCAGCTCGACGCCGGTGCAGACGACGGCGCGTTTGCCGGTGCGGCCGCCGGTCAGCCGCATGCTGACCTTCTGCTCGCGTGGGATCGCCTCCGGCGGGCCGGCCTCCTCGAACTTGCGCAGCCTGGTCTGCGCGGCCCGGTAGCGCGACGCCATGTCGGAGTTGTACGCCGCCTTCTGCTTGTACATCAGCATCTGCGCGCGCAGCTTGGCGTGCTCGTCGTCCCAGACCTTGCGGAGTTCCTCGAAGCGCTCGAACCGATGCTCGCGCGCCGCGTGGTAGGTCTTGAACCCGCCGCCGTGCGTCCACGCCGTGTTGCCCGCGGCACCTAGTTCGACGGTGACGATCCGGGTCGCCGTGTTGGCCAGCAGCTCACGGTCGTGGCTGATGTAGAGCACGGTCTTCTGGGTCGCGTTGAGCTGCTCTTCGAGCCAGCGCTTGCCCGGTACGTCCAGGTAGTTGTCCGGCTCGTCCAGCATCAACACCTCGTCCGGGCCACGCAGCAGAGCCTCCAGCACGAGCCTCTTCTGTTCACCACCCGAGAGGGTCTTCACCTCCCGCCAGCGGCAGTTGTCGAACGGGATGCCGAGCGCAGCCGTAGTACAGACGTCCCAGAGGACCTCGGCGTCGTAGCCGCCGACCTCGCCCCAGTCGGACACGGCCTGTGCATAGCGCAGCTGGGTCTTCTCGTCGTCGGCTTCCATCATTGCCAGCTCGGCCTGGTCCAGCTTGACCGCGGCGGTCTGGATGGCGGGTGGAGCTACACCCAGCAGCAGGTCCCGAACGGTCGACTCGTCGCGGACCGACCCGACGAACTGCCGCATCACGCCGAGCCCACCGGACCTGCTGATGCTGCCGCTGTGCGGTTTCAGGTCGCCCGCGATGATCCTGGTCAGCGTGGTCTTGCCGGACCCGTTGGCGCCGACCAGCGCGACCTTGGCGCCGTCCCCGACCCGGAAGGTGATGTCGTCCAGCAGCACCCGGCCGTCCGGCAGCTCGAACCCGATCCCTGCGACATCGACGTGACCCATGGCCCTAGTCTGACCGGGCACCCCACCCGGCGGCGAACCGTTATCGCGGCTACCAGCCCGTGAGGTAGTCGAGGTACATACCGCCGGCCGGGCGGACCGTGCCCTTCATGAAGAGCTTCAGCGGCGCCGCATACAGACCGTACGTCCTGGAGCCCGTGAAGAAGCCGGCGGAACCGCATCCGTCGTACCCGACCCAGATCTCCTTCGGCCCGGCGGCCGTGTCGAAGCGGAGCACGATCGCTTCGGTCCCCCGGATCGCGTTCGTCGGGCAGTCCATCATGGGCAAGGAGGGATTGCGCTCCGGCAGCACTTTGATCTCGTCGACGACCTGCTGGGCCGTGGAGGCGTTGAAGCTCGCCGAGCCCAGCAGCATCGTGTCGGCAGGGACAATCCGGTACCGGCAGGCCTCTAGCCCGTACACCGGCATCCGCAGGTCCAGGCCGATTCCCAGCGGCACCGCCTCGGGCCCGGCAGCGGTGAGCAGCGGGTGTCGCTCAGGACAGGTGGTCATCGGGTCAGGGACCTTCGGTACGTCGTTCGAGCCGGCCGCTCCGGACCCCTCGGCCCTGCTGTCCGCGGCGCCGCTGGTGGCGACCGGTGAGGGGCCCCCGACCGCGTTCCACACGCCGCCGATCGACACGGCGACCACCAGCGCCGCGGCTCCCGCTATCAGCGTCTGCCGCCGCCTACGGATCCGCCTGCGTGCTTCTGCGGCCATGCCCCGCTCGCGGAGGCCGTGGACGGTGTCTGCCTTGGTCTGGAAAGCGTCGGCGATCTTGGGGCCGAGCTCGTCCTCAGCTTCGTACTCAGGCATCCTCGGCTCCTTCCCTGCTCAGTGTGACCTTCAACGACGCCAGTGCTCTGTGGACGTGCGACCTTGCCGTTGCCTCCGCGCAGTGCAGCAGTACTGCGATCTCGGCGTACGACAGCTCCTCATAGAAGCGCAGGACCACCGCGGCCCGCTGACGGTCCGGCAGAGTCGCACAGAGTGCCCAGACGGCTTCTGCGTCGGCCCGGGCGGCGCTGCCGTCCACAGTGGGCGGCGCTGTGCGGATGGGTTCCGCAGCAGGTGCCTCTCGGCGGCGGAAGCGGCGCCACCAGGAGATATGCGCGTTGACCACCATCCGCTTCACGTACGCCTCAGGGTCTTCGGCACGGCTGACCCGGCCCCAGCGCGCACAGGCTGTCGTCAGGGCGTCCTGGACCGCGTCCTCCGCCAGGCTGACGTCCCCGGTGAGGACATAGGCGAACCGCAGCAGCGCGGCAGCCCGCTCGGTCACGAACAGCTCGAAATCGAGCGACCCCGCCTCTGCCTCTGCTGCTGCCAAGGCTGCCTCCATACCCCCAGGACGGCGCCGCGGGCTAATTCGTTGCAGTGACTTTGAGGACCCGAAATCCCTTGGCGCTGGCGGTCCGCTCGCAGGGGTAGCCCTGCTCGGTGAGCCACCGCTGCAGCGAGTCGGCGCCGAGGTTCTTGCCGACCACGAACCATGCCACGCCACCGGGGGCAAGGCGGGCCAGCCAGTGCAGCAGCATCTTGTGCAGCTCGGGCTTGCCGATGTGGATCGCCGGGTTCGACCAGATCTCGTCGAACCGCACGTCCTCCGGTACACCGTCCGTCAGCGCCGGGTGGACCCTTGCCTCGACGCCCGCCGCCTTCGCGTTCTCGGCGGTCAGCTCCAGCGCCCGGTTGTTCACGTCGACGGCCCAGACCTCCGCCTCGGGCGCTTCCACCGCCAGGGCCACCGCGATCGGCCCGTAGCCCGTGCCGAGGTCGAGGATCGTGCCCCCGTCGGCCGGTGCTGGCACCTCGCGCAGCAGCACCGACGTACCGAGGTCCAGGCGGTCCCGGGAGAACACCCCGGTCGCCGTGGTGAAGGTGTACTCCCGGCCCCAGATCCGCGCCTGCACAGTACGCCGCACGTCGGCTGAGGTGGGCTCCGCCGAGAAGTAGTGGTCAGCCACGCTGGTGCACCTCTCCCCTGACCCGGCGAGCTTGTACAGCCCGCGCGGCCAGTTCTCCGTCTGCTGGGTACCGCACTTCTTCCAGGGTGAGTCCGCGGGCCGGCGCCACCGTCACCGCCGAGTCGCGGACGCGTCCCGCCAGCACGGTGGCGGGCCAGGACACCTCACGCCGCCCGTCACCCACCGGGATCACCGAACCCACCAGTGCGCGGACCATCGAGTGGCAGAAGGCGTCGGCGATCACCGTGGCCTCCACCATTCCCGGCGAGACCCGATCCCAGGAGAAGTCCAGCAGGGCTCGCACTGTGCTCGCCCCCTCGCGCTTCTTGCAGAAGGCGGCGAAGTCGTGCTCTCCGAGGAGGCCCTGGGCGGCTGCGTTCATCCGGTCCACGTCCAGCGGGCGGCCTACCCGCACTACTTCCTTGCGGCGCAATGGATCCCAGGCGGCGGAGTCGTCGCAGATGCGGTAGACGTAGCGACGGGCTATTGCGGAGAACCTGGCGTCGAAGCCCTCCGGAGCCTCCGTCACCGCTGTCACCCAGACATCCTCGGGCAGCACACCGTTGAGCCGCCTCAGCAACTCCCGGCCGGTCATCTCCGTCTCCAGGTCCACATGAATCACCTGGCCGCGCGCGTGGACGCCCGCGTCGGTTCTGCCCGCACAGTTGACCACCGGGGGCTCCGCGACCCGCAGTACGGTCCGCAGGGCCTCCTCAAGGGCCCCTTGCACGGTCCTGAGGCCCTCCTGGCGGGCCCAGCCGTGGAATTGGGTCCCGTCATACCTGAGGTCGATCCGCAAACGCACAGGGCAATCTAACGCAGCAGGCGCCTCGGCCCCGAAACGCGACAGCGCCCCCGCACCGGAAAGGGTGAGGGGGCGCTGCCGACGGAAGGTGTTACTTGTCCTCGGTCTCGCCGGCCTTGGTGAAGCCGGCCGCCGTGGCGGCGTCCTCGGTGTTGAACCAGACCTCGGCCTCGGTCTGGTCGTACCAGGGCGAGTCGGGGGTGTGGAACTTCATCGAGTTCTCGTTGCCCTTGATGTCGAAGCCCTCGGGCGCGGAGCCGTCGGCGGTCGGGGCCGCGGAGCCCTCGTACTTGGCCTCGACGGTGTCCTGGACCTCTGCGTCGGCGGCCGGAGCCTCGACGTCTTCGGTCTTGGCCTCGTCCTCGGCAGCGGCCTTCTTCGCCGGCGCCTGCTTGGCCGGAGCCTTCTTCGCCGCGGCCTTCTTGGCCTTCGGCGCGTCAGCCAGCGCCTCGACCAGCTCGATCTTCACCATTGGGGCGTTGTCGCCCTTGCGCGGGCCGAGCTTGATGATCCGGGTGTAACCACCCGGACGGTCCGCGAACCGCTCGCCGATCTCGGTGAAGAGCACGTGCACGACGCTCTTGTCCCGGATCCGCTTCATGACCTGACGGCGCGAGTTCAGGTCACCACGCTTGGCCTTGGTGATCATCGACTCCGCCAGCGGCTGCAGGCGCTTGGCCTTGGCCGACGTGGTGGTGATCGAGCCGTGCTCGAACAGCGACGTCGCGAGGTTGCTGAGGATCAGCTTCTCGTGCGCCGGGCTGCCGCCGAGGCGGGATCCCTTGGTAGGGGTTGGCATCTCTTGACTCCAGGAAATCTCAGGCCCGGGTGCGGACCTTGGGAACAGGCCTTACGGCCTTCGATGGGCTCAGTGACCCCGGTGGTGGGGTGAAGGCATCAGTACTGCTCGGTCTCGGCGAAGCTCTCGTCCTCGTCCTCGGCGTCGTCGCCATACGCCTCGGCGGCGGCGCGCAGGTCGAAGCCGGGGGGCGAGTCCTTCAGCGACAGGCCCATCTCGGCCAGCTTCAGCTTGACCTCGTCGATCGACTTGGAGCCGAAGTTGCGGATGTCCAGCAGGTCCTGCTCGCTGCGGGAGATCAGCTCACCCACGGTGTGGATGCCCTCGCGCTTGAGGCAGTTGTACGACCGGACGGTCAGCTGCAGGTCCTCGACCGGCAGGGCCAGGTCGGCGGCCATCTGCTCGTCCACCGGCGACGGGCCGATGTCGATGCCCTCGGCCTCGACGTTCAGCTCGCGGGCCAGGCCGAACAGCTCGACCAGGGTCTTACCGGCCGACGCGACGGCGTCGCGCGGCAGCATCGACGGCTTGGTCTCGACGTCGACGACCAGCCGGTCGAAGTCGGTGCGCTGCTCGACGCGGGTCGCCTCGACCTTGTAGGTGACCTTGAGGACCGGCGAGTAGATCGAGTCGACCGGCATCCGGCCGATCTCGGCGTCGGCGGACTTGTTCTGGATCGCGGACACATAGCCACGGCCCCGCTCGACGACCAGCTCCATCTCGAGCCGGCCCTTCTCGTTCAGGGTGGCGATCTTCAGGTCCGGGTTGTGCACCTCGACACCGGCCGGCGGCGCGATGTCGGCGGCGGTGACGTCACCGGGGCCCTGCTTGCGCAGGTACATGGTGACCGGCTCGTCGTGCTCGGAGGAGACGACCAGGTCCTTGAGGTTCAGGATCAGCTGGGTGGCGTCTTCCTTGACCCCGGCAACGGTGGAGAACTCGTGCAGCACGCCGTCGACCTTGATGCTGGTCACTGCCGCGCCCGGGATGGACGACAGCAGGGTACGGCGGATGGAGTTGCCGAGGGTGTAGCCGAAGCCCGGCTCGAGCGGCTCGATCACGAACCGCGAGCGGTGCTCGTCTACGACCTCTTCGGCCAGGGTGGGGCGCTGGGCAATGAGCATTCTCTGTGTCCTTCTTTTCCGCGACGACCACTATTTGAGGCCGCGAACTGGTGAAGATGACCGATCCCGCCGGCGAGGAGGACCCGCCGGCGGGAGCCGGATCAGTTCTTCGAGTAGAGCTCGACGATCAGGTGCTCGGCGACCTGGGTGTCGATCTGTGCCCGGGTGGGCAACTGGTGCACGAGGATCCGCAGCCGCTCGGGCAGCGCCTCGAGCCAGGCCGGAACCACTCGCTCGGAGTGGGTCTCCCTGGCGATGATGAACGGCGTCATCTCGACCGACTTCGGCCGGACGTCGATCACGTCGTGGGCCGCGACGCGGTACGACGGGATGTTCACCTTGATGCCGTTCACGGTGAAGTGACCGTGCACGACGAGCTGACGCGCCTGCCGACGGGTCCGGGCCAGGCCGGCGCGGTAGACGACGTTGTCGAGGCGGGACTCGAGGATGATCAGCAGGTTGTCACCGGTCTTACCAGGACGCCGCGAGGCCTCCTTGTAGTACAGGCTGAACTGCTTCTCGAGCACGCCGTAGGCGTAGCGGGCCTTCTGCTTCTCACGCAGCTGAAGCAGGTACTCGCTCTCCTTGGGACGGCCGCGGCCGTGCATACCCGGCGGGTACGGACGACGCTCGAACGCCTTGTCGCCACCGACGAGGTCGACCCCGAGACGGCGCGACTTCTTGGTCATGGGTCCGGTGTAACGGGCCATTTTCGCTGCCTACCTTTCTCTGGGTCAGACCCGGCGCCGCTTGGGAGGGCGGCAGCCGTTGTGGGCGGTCGGGGTGACGTCCTGGATGGTGCCGACCTCGAGGCCGACGGCACCCAGCGAACGGATCGCGGTCTCACGGCCGGAGCCGGGACCCTTCACGAAGACGTCGATCTTGCGCATGCCGTGCTCCATCGCGCGACGGCCGGCAGCCTCGGCTGCCATCTGCGCGGCGAACGGGGTGGACTTGCGCGAACCCTTGAAGCCGACGGTGCCCGCGGAAGCCCACGAGATGACCGCGCCGGTCGGGTCGGTGATCGTCACGATCGTGTTGTTGAACGTGCTCTTGATGTGCGCGTGGCCGGCGGCCACGTTCTTCTTCTCCTTGCGGCGCACCTTCTTCGCGCCGGCCGCTGTGCGGCTCTTGGGAGGCATAAGTCAGTTACTCCTGGAAAGGTCGAGGCTCTGGGTCATCCGGGTCACTTCTTCTTCTTGCCGGCGATCGCCTTGCGACGACCCTTGCGGGTGCGGGCGTTGGTCCGCGTGCGCTGACCACGCACCGGCAGGCCGCTGCGGTGCCGGCGACCCTGGTACGACCCGATCTCGATCTTGCGGCGGATGTCCGCGGTCACCTCGCGACGGAGGTCACCTTCGATCTTGTAGTTGCCTTCGATGAAGTCCCGGAGCTTGACCAGTTCCTCGTCGCCCAGTTCGTGGACGCGCTTGTCACCGGAGATGCCGGTGGCTTCGAGCGTCTTCAGGGCGCGAGTACGACCTACACCGAAGATGTAGGTGAGAGCGACCTCGATGCGCTTGTCGCGCGGAAGGTCGACTCCTACGAGGCGTGCCATGTGGCGGTGTTCCTTTCGTCAGCAGAGGTGTGGTGGCGCGCCGCGTCCCTGCCCGCCTCGGTGAAATGCTCACCGGCAGGGCCCCGGCCTCTGTTCCGGGGGCGACGTCCGACTGTGTTGATGGGCCGGACGAGCATGCGCGCTTCATGTGGTGCGAAAGTGCAGACCTGCTTGTCGGGCTGAATCAGCCTTGCCGCTGCTTGTGCCGCGGGTTTTCGCAGATCACCATGACCCGGCCGTGACGGCGGATCACCTTGCACTTGTCGCAGATCTTCTTGACGCTCGGATTGACCTTCATCGAGCTTCTTTCTTCGACAGGTGGGCTGGTTACTTGTACCGATAGACGATGCGACCCCGGGTGAGGTCGTACGGCGACAGCTCCACGACGACCCGGTCCTCGGGGAGGATCCGGATGTAGTGCTGCCTCATCTTGCCGCTGATGTGCGCGAGCACCTTGTGCCCGTTGGACAGCTCAACACGGAACATCGCGTTCGGCAGGGCCTCGACGATGGTGCCCTCGAGTTCGATGACTCCCTCTTTTTTGGGCATGTCCTCGCACTTCTGTAGACGACAACTGATGGATGGTGGTGCAGGTCGGCCCGCCACACCCCTGAAAGAGGACCACCCTCCCGACGGCGTGCGAGAACGCACTCATCGAGCAGCCGCGGGCAGCACGATCAGAGGCCACAAAGAGCCAAGGGAAGAGTCTACGCCACCCACCCACCGGAATCCCAATCGGCCCCTGACCCCCGTACTGCGGGGCCGGGGCTGGGGACGGCGTCCTGGCGACTAGGCCTGCTCGTTCAGGGGCCTGGTGGCGGCCCACTGCTCCCCAGCTTGCCAGACGTGCTCAGGCATCAGGTCGAGCAGGTCACAGGCGGCGTCCAGTTGCGCCAGCGCGGTACGGGAGTCGCGGTAGGCGGCCAGGACCACGACGAAACGGCGTCCTTCACAGCTGAAACCGATGGGCGGCACCTCGGCCAGGGCCTCGACGGCCCGGGGGTGGAACACCTCCAGGGCGAGGTCCTCGCGGCCGTTGAACAGCCGGTAACTCTCCGGCAGGCCTTCGACACTCAGCTTCAACGGCAGCAGGCTGGCCGCCGCGACGGAGGCAAGCGAGGCCGGCAGCACCTGGAGAGGTGGCAGCGGCCGTTCGACCTCGAGATCGAGGAAGTCGAAACCCAACTGGCGCCGACGGACCCTGTGGCGGAAACGGCCGGTCCAGAACTCGCGTCCACGGTGCCTGCCGACGGTCACATCGAAGACCTCGGCGTCCGGATCGACGTCGAACGGCGGGAACGGCCAGCGCTCGAGCAGGGCGGGCTCGACCGCGCTGAGGTGCCAGCCCATCTGCTCGACGACGTCCTCCCAGTTCCGCCGCAACCTGTTCTCGGCCAGCCGCGTCGCCACGGTGAACGCCACCAGGACGAGGAACCAGGCCAGCATCATCCAGCCGACCGAGCGCGGCTCCAGCAGCAGGCCGATCACCACCAGCGGGATCGCGACGGCGAACCAGAGCACGAAGACCAGCGCCGATCCCTCCCGCAGCTGCCAGACCCAGTCCGGCCGCAGCCGCAGGGTACGGCGACCCACCGGGGCCGCTGTCAACGCCGCTTTCCGAGGTTGCCCAGGGCGATGAACGCCCAGGGGATGAGCAGCCAGACCGGCCAGAAGTGCGGCCAGTGGCCGCCGTTGCCGAGCCCGATGACGAACCAGATCACGACGTTGATCAACACGACCCCGGTGAAGCCACCGGTCAGCGCCGTCAGCGGGTGCGGCGACTTGGCCTTCTGTCGCTCCGGGAAGGTCCCCGGAGCCGGCGCGGGCGTCACGCTCTGCATGTTCGCGGGGGTCTGGTAGGTCCGGACCGGGGGAAGATCATGCACCAGCGGTTCCAGCTCGCCGTACGTCTGGACGGTGTAGAGCTGGTCCAGCCGCGAACTGAACTCGGGCTGATCCAGCCGTCCGTCGGCGAAGGCGTCGCGCAACCGGCCGGCGATCTTGTCCCGATCCGCCTCCGTGAAGCGCTGATGTGGCTGGTACTGGCTGGGCATGCCTCAAGTGTGCCTCAGCACGGGTGCGTGTGGCGTCCCCCGACGGACGGACCCAGGGCTGTCCACCAGCCGGTGGAAGGCGCACGAGTCGGTGGGCCCAGCAGGTAGGACTCAGCGGGTGGGACTCAGTCGGCGAGCGGGCCGAAGGTGACGCCGAGTTTCGCGAGCTCGGCCTCGCCTCCGTCGAGCGCGGTCAGCACCCACGGGCCTTCCGGCGTCAGCGTGAACGTGTGCTCGGTGTGAGCGGCAGCCTTGCCGTCGTCGGTGACGACTGTCCAGTCGTCCTCGAGCGTGTGGTTCTCCTGCTTGCCCAGCGTGAGCATCGGCTCGACCGCAAGCGCCAGCCCCTCGACCAGCTTCGGTCCGCGGCCGGCCTTGCCGTAGTTCGGCACGTTCGGCGGCTGGTGCATCGCCGACCCGATCCCGTGCCCGACGAAGTCCTCGACGATCCCGTACGACGAGTTGGCGCGGACGTGCTTCTCCACGGCGGCGGAGATGTCGGTCAGCCGGCCACCGAGCCGGGCGGCGGCGAAACCGCGCCACATCGACTCCTCGCAGATCCGGGCCAGCTCGAGCAGCTCGGGAGCAACCTCACCGACGGCCACGGTGATCGCGGCGTCGCCGTGCCAGCCGTTCACGATAGCGCCGCAGTCGATCGAGATCAGGTCACCGTCGGCCAGTACCCGGTCACCGGGGATGCCGTGCACGATCTCGTCGTTCACCGAGGCGCAGATCGAGCCGGTGAAGCCGTGGTAGCCCTTGAAGGAGGGGATCGCGCCGGAGGAGCGGATGTGGTCCTCGGCGATCGCGTCCAGTTCGCCGGTGGTGATGCCGGCCTTCACCTCGCCGCGGAGCAGCCCCAGCGTGCGGCCGACGACCAGGCCGGCCGCACGCATGGCGAGGAGCTGTTCGCGGGTCTTGATCTCGATCCCGCGTTCTTTAAAGATCACAGCAGATCACTTCAGTCGAGTGTCTTGAGTGCGGTGAGCACCCGCTCGCTGACCTCGTCGATCTCACCGACGCCGTCCACCTCGACCAGCTGGCCGCGCTGCGCGTAGACCCGCAGCAACGGCTTGGTCTCGGCGGTGTAGACCTCCTGGCGGTGCCGGATGACCTCTTCGGAGTCGTCGCTGCGGCCGTCCACCTTGGCCCGGCGCAGCATCCGGTCGACCAGCACCTCGATGTCGGCCACCAACGCCACCACCGCGTCCAGCTTGTGTCCGTGCTCGGCGAGGATGTCGTCCAGCGTGCCGACCTGGGCCAGCGTCCGGGGATAGCCGTCGAGCAGGAAACCCTCGCCCGCGTCCGCCTCGGAGAGCCGGTCGCGGACCATCGCGTTGGTGACCTCGTCGGGGACGTAGTCACCTGCGTCCATGTACCGCTTCGCTTCGAGTCCGAGCGCCGTCTCGTCCTTGACGTTCGCGCGGAAGATGTCGCCGGTGGACACAGCGGGGATGCCGAGACGGTCCGCAAGCACCTTTGCCTGCGTTCCCTTGCCCGCCCCGGGGGGACCCATCAGCAACATTCTCATCAGCGTAGGAACCCTTCGTAGTTACGCTGCTGCAGCTGACTCTCGATCTGCTTCACCGTGTCCAGTCCGACGCCGACCATGATCAGGATCGACGTTCCACCGAACGGGAAGTTCTGGCTGGCGTTCAAGAGCACCAGGGCGACCAACGGGATCATCGAGATCACCGCGAGGTAGATCGCCCCCGGCAGCGTGATGCGGGACAGGACGTAGGAGAGGTACTCCTCGGTCGGCCTTCCCGCCCGGATCCCGGGGATGAAGCCGCCGTACTTCTTCATGTTGTCTGCAACTTCCTTCGGATTGAAGGTAATCGAGACGTAGAAGTACGTGAAGAAGATGATGAGGGCGACATACGTCACCATGTAGATCGGGTGGTCACCCTTCACCAGATTTCCCTGGATCCACTGCGCCCAGCCTTCGTTTTGCCGGAATTGGCTGACCAGGACCGGAAGATAGAGCAGGCTCGAGGCGAAGATGACCGGAATCACACCGGCCTGGTTCACCTTCAGCGGGATGTAGGTGGAGGTGCCGCCGAACATCTTCCGGCCGACCATGCGCTTGGCGTACTGGACCGGGATCCGGCGCTGCGCCTGCTCGATGAAGATGACCGCGGCCATGATCACCAGGCCGATGGCGAGCACGACGATGAAGGTGCCGATGCCCTTCTGCTTGCGGATGCTCCACAGCTGGGTCGGGAAGGTGGCGACGATCTGGGTGAAGATCAGGATCGACATGCCGTTGCCGACACCACGGTCGGTGATCAGCTCGCCGAGCCACATCACCACGCCGGTGCCCGCGGTCATGGTCAGCACCATGACGACGACCGGGAACCACTTGTCACTGTGCAGCAGCGGCTCGTTGCAGCCCTGGAACAGCCGGCCGGGGGTCCGGGCGAGCGCGACGAACGCGGTCGCCTGCAGGATCGCCAGACCGACGGTCAGGAACCGGGTGTACTGGGTGATCTTGGTCTGCCCCGCCTGGCCCTCCTTCTTCAGCGACTCCAGCCGCGGGATCACCACGGTGAGCAGCTGCAGAATGATGCTGGCGGTGATGTACGGCATGATGCCGAGCGCGAAGATCGCGAGCTGCAGCAGTGCCCCACCGGAGAACAGGTTGATCAGGTTGTACAGATTCGCGTTCTGACCTGTCGTGGCCTGTTTGAGGCAGGTGTTCAGCGACTGGACGTTGACGCCAGGAGCCGGAACGACCGATCCGATCCGGAAGATCACGACGATGAAGAGCACGAACAAGATCTTCCGGCGCAGGTCCGGAGTCTTGAACGCGTTGGCAAAGGCGCCTAACACCCTGTCCTCCCACAATTTTCCCTTGCCCGGTCAGGGCAGGGGCCTAGCAAAGCAGCTGGGCAAGAGACGAACCAGGGCTCGTCCGAACTCCAGCGCACAATATCAAGCGCCGGCTCGCACGAGCCCTGGTACTCACACCTCGGTGGTGGATCCTCCGGCCGCCGCGATCTTCTCCTTGGCGGACTTGGAGAACTTGTGCACCGAAACCTGCAGAGCAACCGTGAGCTCGCCGTCGCCCAGCACCTTCACCGGGAGACTGTCACGGACAGCACCCTTGGCGACCAGGTCGGCGACGCCGACCTCGCCCCCGTCGGGGAACAGCTGTCCGAGCTTGTCCAGGTTAACGACCTGGAACTCCACTCGGTTCCTGCTCTTGAAGCCCTTCAGCTTCGGCAGCCGCATGTGCAGCGGCATCTGGCCACCCTCGAAGTTCTCGGGGATGTTGTTACGGGCCTTGCTGCCCTTCGTACCGCGACCGGCGGTCTTGCCCTTGCTGCCTTCACCGCGACCCACGCGGGTCTTGGCGGTCTTGGCGCCGGGTGCCGGGCGCAGGTGGTGAACCTTGAGCGCCATGTCAGTCAACCTCTTCGACGGTGATGAGGTGGCGAACCGCACGGACCATGCCACGGATCTCCGGACGGTCGTCGTGAACGGCGACGTCGCCGATCCGCTTCACGCCCAGCGTGCGCAGGGTGTCGCGCTGGTTCTGCTTGCCACCGATGCCGGAACGGGTCTGGGTCACCTTCAGGCGTGCCATCAGGAAGCCACCTCCGCCCGCGCCTTCAGCAGTGCCGCCGGGGCGACGTGCTCGACCGGCAGACCACGGCGCGCGGCCACGGCCTCCGGAGTCTCCAGGGCCTGCAGCGCGGCCACCGTGGCGTGAACCACGTTGATCGCGTTGGAGGAACCCAGCGACTTGCTGAGGATGTCGTGGATCCCCGCGCACTCCAGTACGGCGCGCGCCGAGCCACCCGCGATCACACCGGTACCGGGAGCGGCCGGACGCAGCATCACAACGCCTGCGGCCTTCTCGCCCTGGACCGGGTGCGGGATGGTCCCCTGGATCCTCGGCACCTTGAAGAATGCCTTCTTGGCCTCCTCGACACCCTTGGCGATCGCCGCGGGCACCTCCTTGGCCTTGCCGTAACCCACACCGACGGTGCCGTCACCGTCGCCGACGACCACGAGGGCGGTGAAGCTGAAGCGACGACCACCCTTCACGACCTTGGCGACACGGTTGATGGCTACCACGCGCTCGATGTAGGCGGTCTTGTCAGCTGCCGCACCACGACCACCGTCGCGGTTACGGCGCTCACCACCGGCGCCGCCTCCGCGACGCTGCTGGCCTCCGCTCATTTCGAACTACCTTCTTCCTTTTGTGTCGCCATGTCAGAAGCCGAGGCCGCCCTCACGGGCGGCGTCGGCCAGTGCCGCGATGCGGCCGTGGTACTTGTTCCCGGCCCGGTCGAAGACGACCGAGTCGATGCCGGCTGCCTTGGCGCGGTCGGCGATCAGGCCGCCCACGGTCTTGGCCTTGTCGGTCTTGTTCGCCTCCGCGCCGCGCAGGTCGGCCTCCATGGTGGAAGCCGAGACCAGCGTGACACCGGCCACGTCGTCGATGACCTGAGCGAACAGGTGCTTCGACGACCTGGTGACCACCAGGCGCGGCCGGTCGGCCGTGCCGTTGATCTTCTTCCGGACGCGGATCTGGCGACGCAGCCGGGAAGAGGTCTTCTTGGCGGAGTGCTTGTTCGGACGCAATCCGATCGCCATGGTTACTTACCAGCCTTTCCGACCTTGCGGCGCACCTGCTCGCCCGCGTACCGCACACCCTTGCCCTTGTACGGCTCGGGCTTGCGCAGCTTGCGGATGTTCGCGGCGACCTCGCCGACCGACTGCTTGTCGATGCCCTGCACCGAGAACCTGGTCGGCGCCTCCACCACGAAGGTGATGCCGTCCGGCGCCTCCACCGTGATGGTGTGGCTGTAGCCGAGCGAGAATTCCAGCGTGGTCGGGCCCTTGGCCAGGACGCGGTAACCGACGCCGACGATCTCGAGCTTCTTCTCGTAGCCGTCCGTCACGCCGGTCACCAGGTTGGCGATCAGGGTGCGGGACAGTCCGTGCAGTTCCTTGCTCTTGCGCTGGTCGTCCGGACGCGTGACGGCGATGGTGCCGTCCTCGTCGCGTGCGACCACGATGGGCTCCGCAACACTGTGCGAGAGCTGACCCTTGGGGCCCTTCACGGTGACCGTCTGGCCGTCGATCGTGACGTCGACGCCGGACGGGACCGTGATCGGGAGCTTACCGATGCGAGACATGAAAAAGGTCCTCCTTCCGGTTCTTCGTCACCAGACGTAGGCGAGGACTTCCCCGCCAACGCCCTTGTTCTTGGCCTGCCGGTCCGTGAGCAGCCCCTGCGACGTCGAGATGATCGCGACGCCGAGGCCACCGAGCACCTTGGGCAGGTTGGTCGACTTCGCGTACACCCGCAGACCGGGCTTGCTGATCCGCCGCACGCCGGCGATCGAACGCTCCCGGCTCGGACCGAACTTCAGGTCGACCACCAGGGTCTTCCCGACGGTGCCCTCCTTGGGCTCCTCGACCTTGTAGGACGAGATGTAGCCCTCCTGCTGGAGGATGTCGGCGATACCCTGCTTGATCTTGCTGTACGGCATCTGGGTCGACTCGTGATACGCCTGGTTGGCGTTGCGCAGACGTGTCAGCATGTCTGCGATCGGGTCGGTCATCGTCATGGCCTGGGGCCTCTTTCCCGCCGTGGTTTCGCCACTTGGCGACCTACGGTGACTAGATGGTGGTTGGAGAAAAGATCAGTGCTGGAGCAGCGAACGGTCACCAGCTGGACTTGGTGACGCCGGGCAGCTCGCCCCGGTGCGCCATCTCTCGCAGGCAGATCCGGCACAGGCCGAACTTGCGGAAGACGGCCTTGGGCCGGCCGCAGCGCTGGCAACGGGTGTAACCGCGCACCGCGAACTTCGGCTTCCGGGCCTGCTTGACCTTGAGTGCTGTCTTCGCCACGTCAGTTCTCCTTGAACGGGAAGCCGAGCTGCCGCAGCAGCGCGCGCCCCTCGTCGTCGTTCTTGGCGGTGGTCACCACGGTGATGTCCATCCCGCGGACCCGGTCGATCCGGTCCTGGTTGATCTCGTGGAACATCACCTGCTCGGTCAGGCCGAAGGTGTAGTTCCCGTTGCCGTCGAAC
Source organism: Kribbella alba (assembly GCF_039529635.1). Classification (NCBI taxonomy): domain Bacteria; kingdom Bacillati; phylum Actinomycetota; class Actinomycetes; order Propionibacteriales; family Kribbellaceae; genus Kribbella; species Kribbella alba. The sequence goes on from NZ_BAAANE010000004.1 coordinate 840,663, forward strand.
TGCTTCGGCGACAGGCCACGGAAGTCACGGATGCGGGGCAGCGCGAGCGCCAGCAGCCGGTCCAGGAACTCCCACATGCGGTCGCCGCGCAGCGTGACGTGCGCACCGATCGGCATGCCCTCGCGCAGCTTGAACTGCGCGATCGACTTGCGGGCCTTGGTCACCGACGGCTTCTGGCCGGTGATCGCCGCCAGGTCCTTGATCGCGCCGTCGATCAGCTTCGAGTCACGAGCCGCCTCGCCGACACCCATGTTCACCACGATCTTGGTGAGGCCGGGCACCTGCATGACGTTCTCGAACTGGAACTCGTCGCGCAGCTTGGCGACGATCTCCTCGCGGTACTTGGTCTTCAGCCGGGGCTGGACCGTGGTGGCCGAAGCCTCGGTCGCTGGTGCACTCATCAGATCTCCTCGCCGGTACGGCGCGAGATACGCACGCTGCGGTAACCGGTGTACGTCGAACCGTCGGGGCGCCGCTTCTGCACCTCGACGCGGTTGTAGCCGACCCGGGTGGTGACCTTCTGCTTCTTGCCATCCGCGTCGGTGATCTCGACGAGCAGCATCACGTTGGAGACGTGGATCGGGGCTTCCTGGGTGACGATGCCACCCGTGGTGCCGCCGCGCTGGGCCTGCTGCACCTTGGTGTGCTTCTTGACCCGGTTGACGCCTTCGACGATGACCTTCTCGACCTCGGGCAGGACCGAGATGATCTTGCCCTCGAGACCCTTGGACTTGCCGGTGATCACGCGCACGAGATCACCCTTCTTCACGTGCAGCTTGCGCTGCGATTGCGTTGCCGGCTTCTGTGCCGTCTTCTGGGCCATCTCAGAGCACCTCCGGAGCGAGCGAGATGATCTTCATGAAGCGCTTCTCGCGCAGCTCCCGGCCGACCGGCCCGAAGATACGGGTACCGCGCGGCTCACCGTCGGCCTTCAAGATCACGGCGGCGTTCTCGTCGAACCGGATGTAGGAGCCGTCCGGACGCCGGCGCTCCTTCACGGTACGGACGACAACGGCCTTGACGACGTCGCCCTTCTTGACGCCGCCGCCCGGGATCGCGTCCTTGACGGTGGCGACGATCGTGTCACCGACACCGGCGTAGCGCCGACCGGAGCCACCGAGCACGCGGATGCACAAGATCTCCTTGGCACCCGTGTTGTCGGCGACCTTCAGTCGCGACTCCTGCTGGATCATCTGTTGATCTCCTGGTTGTCTCGCTGGTTCTCACTCGCGTGAGCCTTGCGGAACGAATGATTTCGATTGGGTACAGCCGGGCGTTGCTGCGTCCTCGAGGGACTACTACTTCGCCTTCTCGAGGATCTCCACGATGCGCCAACGCTTGGTGGCCGACAGCGGCCGGGTCTCCATCAGGAGGACACGGTCGCCGATGCCGGCGGCGTTCTGCTCGTCGTGCGCCTTGAGCTTGCTGGTGCGGCGGATGACCTTGCCGTACAGCTTGTGCTTGACCCGGTCCTCGACCTCGACGGTGACGGTCTTGTCCATCTTGTCGCTCAGCACCAGACCCTCACGGGTCTTCCGGCTGCCTCGCTTGACGTCTGGGGTCGTGCTCACGGTGTCGTCCTTCGCTGCGTTCTCGGTCATGCCTTACTCCCGGCCTTCTCGCTGTCGTCCGCGGTCTCCTCGACCTCTGCCTCGGCGTCAGCCTCGGCCACAGGTGCGGAATCGACCTCGTCGGTGATGCCGAGCGCCCGCTCGGTCAGCACCGTGTAGATGCGGGCGATGTCCTTGCGGACGGCGCGCAGCCGGCCGTGGGACTCCAGCTGACCCGTAGCAGCCTGGAACCGGAGGTTGAACAGCTCCTCCTTGGCGTCACCGAGCTTCTCCAGAAGCTCGTCCTTTCCCAGGTTCCGCAGTTCGGCGGCGGTCAGGATGGCCATCAGTTCTCACCTGCCTCTCGGGTGATGAAGCGGCACTTCATCGGCAACTTGTGGATCGCGCGGCGCATGGCCTCGCGAGCAATGTCCTCCGGGATGCCCGACAGTTCGAACATCACCCGGCCGGCCTTGACGTTGGCGATCCACCACTCCGGCGAACCCTTGCCGGAACCCATCCGGGTCTCGGCCGGCTTCTTGGTCAGCGGGCGGTCCGGGTAGATGTTGATCCAGACCTTTCCGCCACGCTTGATGTGCCGGGTCATCGCGATACGAGCGGACTCGATCTGCCGGTTGGTGACGTAGTGGTTCTCCAGTGCCTGGATGCCGAACTCACCGAACGCCAGCGTCGTACCGCCCTTGGCAGCGCCGGAGCGCTTCGGGTGGTGCTGCTTGCGGTGCTTGACCTTGCGGGGGATGAGCACTGTTCAGCTCTCCGTTCCGGTCGTCTCAGCGGGCTTGTCGGCAGCCGGAGCAGCCGGGGCCTCAGTCTTCGGAGCCTCGTTGCGGGCGCCACCGTCACGACGGTCGTCACGACGACCGCCACGGTCGCCGCCGCGGCCACCACGGTCACCGCGGTCGCCACCGTCGCGGCGGGCCGGACGGCCACGCTGCTGGGTAGCGGCCCGGGCCGCTGCCTGCGCCTCGCGCTCGGCGCGGGTGCCGGCGACGTCGCCCTTGTAGATCCAGACCTTCACACCGATCCGGCCGAAGGTCGTACGTGCCTCGTAGAAGCCGTAGTCGATGTCCGCACGGAGCGTGTGCAGCGGCACCCGGCCCTCGCGGTAGAACTCAGACCGCGACATCTCAGCGCCACCGAGACGGCCAGAGCACTGGATCCGGATGCCCAGGGCGCCGCCACGCATGGTGGTCTGCATCGCCTTGCGCATCGCGCGGCGGAACGCCACGCGGCCGGACAGCTGCTCGGCCACACCCTGGGCGACGAGCTGGGCGTCGACCTCGGCGTTCTTGACCTCGAGGATGTTCAGCTGCACCTGCTTGCCGGTGAGCTCCTCCAGGCTGCCCCGGATCCGGTCCGCCTCGGCGCCGCGGCGACCGATCACGATGCCCGGACGGGCGGTGTGGATGTCGACCCGGACGCGGTCACGGGTGCGCTCGATCTCCACCCGGGAGATACCGGCGCGCTCCATGCCCTTGCTCAGCAGGCGGCGGATCTTGACGTCCTCGCCCACGTAGTCCTTGTAGAGCTTGTCGGCGTACCAACGGCTCTTGTGGTCGGTGCTGATGCCGAGTCGGAACCCGTGCGGGTTTACCTTCTGGCCCACTAGCGGGTCCTGCCCTTCTTCTCAGCGGCCTTCTTGCCGTCGGCCTTCTTGGCGGAAGTGTCAGCAGACTTCTTGCCGCCTGCGTTCTTCGCGGCCGGCTTGGCGGGCTCCTGCTCGACCTTCGGGCCCACGACCACGGTGATGTGGCTGGTCCGCTTGTCGATCCGGGTGGCCCGGCCCTGCGCACGCGGGCGGTGACGCTTCAGCGTCGGTCCCTCGTCCACGAAGGCCTGCACCACGATCAGGTCGGCCCGGCTCAGGTGCTCGGTGCCCTCGGCGTTCGCCGCGGCGCTGTCGACGACCTTGTACACGGTCGCGGCAGCGGCCTGCGGGGCGAACTTCAGAGTGGCGAGTGCGTCGTCGACGCCCAGGCCGCGCACCAGGTCGACCACGCGACGCGCCTTCATCGGCGTCACGCGGACGAAGCGCGCGACCGCGAAGGCCCCGGGCTCCTCGCCCAGCAGGCTCTCGCGACGGGCGCTGACGGCCCTACGCTCCATTACGCTCATGATGTTCGAATCTCCGTCTTGTACATGGCCGGTTGCTTTCCGCTGGTCTTCATGTCAGCGGCGCCGTGCCTTGCGGTCGTCCTTCTCGTGGCCCTTGAACGTCCGGGTCGGGGCGAACTCGCCGAGCTTGTGCCCGACCATCGCGTCCGTCACGAACACCGGCACGTGCTTGCGACCGTCGTGCACCGCGAGCGTGTGGCCGATCATGTCCGGCACGATCATCGATCGGCGGGACCAGGTCTTGATGACGTTCTTGGTGCCCTTCTCGTTCTGCACCTCCACCTTCTTCATCAGGTGGTGGTCGACGAACGGGCCCTTCTTGAGGCTGCGTGGCATCTCTGTCCGGCTCCCTATCAGCGCTTCTTGCCGGCCTTGCGGCGCCGGACGATCATGCGGTCGCTTTCCTTGCTGGTGCGGGTGCGGCCCTCAGGCTTGCCCCACGGGGACACCGGGTGACGTCCACCCGAGGTCTTGCCCTCACCACCACCGTGCGGGTGGTCGACCGGGTTCATCGCGACACCACGGACGGTCGGGCGCTTGCCCTTCCAGCGCATCCGGCCGGCCTTGCCCCAGTTGATGTTCGACTGCTCGCCGTTGCCCACCTCACCGAGGGTGGCGCGGCAGCGCACGTCGACCATCCGGACCTCGCCGGACGGCATCCGCAGGGTGGCCATCCGGCCCTCCTTGGCGACCAGCTGAACGCTGGCACCGGCGGAGCGGGCCATCTTGGCGCCACCGCCCGGGCGCAGCTCGACGGCGTGCACCGTGGAGCCGACCGGGATGTTGCGCAGCGGCAGGTTGTTGCCGACCTTGATGTCCGCGGCCGGGCCGTTCTCGACGATCGTGCCCTGCTTCAGGTTCGACGGGGCGAGGATGTAGCGCTTCTCCCCGTCGACGTAGTGCAGCAGCGCGATCCGCGCGGTGCGGTTCGGGTCGTACTCGATCTCGGCGACCTTGGCCGGCACGCCGTCCTTGTCGTACCGCTTGAAGTCGATCAGCCGGTACGCCCGCTTGTGACCGCCACCGTGGTGCCGGGTGGTGATCTTGCCGGAGTTGTTCCGGCCGCCCTTCTTGGGCAGCGGACGGAGCAGCGACTTCTCAGGGGTCGAACGGGTGAGCTCGACGAAGTCGGCCACGCTCGAGCCACGGCGGCCCGGCGTCGTCGGCTTGTATTTGCGGATACCCATTACGACTGGCCTCCGAAGATGTCGATGCGGTCGTCGCCGGCGAGGCTGACGATCGCTCGCTTGGTGTCAGGACGCTTGCCCCAGCCCGAACGGGTCCGGCGGCGCTTGCCCTTGCGGTTGATCGTGTTGACGTCCTTGACCCGGACAGAGAACACCTTCTCGACCGCGAGCTTGATCTCGGTCTTGTTGGCGTCCGGGGCGACCTCGAACGTGTACTTCTGCTCGTCCAGCAGGCCGTAGCTCTTCTCGCTCACGACCGGACGCAGCAGCACGTCCCGCGGGTCCTTGTTGACTCCGTGGCTCATGCTTCGACCTCCTCGTCGGCCTCAGTCGACGTTGCGACGGCCTTGACGGACTTGCCCTTCGGCGCACCGGCGACGAACGACTCCAGCGCGGCGCTGGTGAAGATCACAGCGTCGTTGCAGAGCACGTCGTACGCGTTCAGCTGGTCGGCCGCGAGCAGGTGCACGGTCGGCACGTTGCGCAGGCTCAGCCAGGTCTGGTCGTCGGCGCGAGCCACGACCACGAGCACCTTGACGTGCTCGGTGACCTCGGCCAGCACCTTCAGGGCCGCCTTGGTGGAGGGCGTGTCGCCCTCCACGAACGACTCGACCACGTGCACCCGGCCGTCGCGGGCCCGGTCGGACAACGCGCCGCGGAGCGCGGCGGCGATCATCTTCTTCGGGGTCCGCTGGCTGTAGTCGCGGGGGGTCGGGCCGTGGACTACGCCACCGCCGACGAACTGCGGTGCGCGGGTCGAACCCTGGCGGGCGCGGCCGGTGCCCTTCTGGCGGTACGGCTTGGCGCCACCACCGGAGACCTCACCGCGCGACTTCACCTTGTGGGTGCCCTGACGGGCCGCGGCCAGCTGGGCCACCACGACCTGGTGGATCAGCGGGATGTTGACCTGTACGTCGAACAGCTCGGCGGGGAGCTCCGCGGAACCCTTCTTGCTGACCTTGTCGCCCTTCACGACGACGACGTCAACGGTGCTCATTTGGTAGCTCCCTTCGCGGCGTTGCGGATCAGCACGAGGCCGCCCTTGGGACCGGGGACGGCGCCTCTGAGCAGGACCAGGCCGCGCTCGACGTCGATCGCGTGGACCGTGACGTTCTGCGTGGTGACCTTCTCGTTGCCCATCCGGCCGGCCATCCGCATGCCCTTGAAGACCCGGCCGGGGGTGGCGCAGCCGCCGATGGAGCCCGGCGAGCGGTGCTTCTTGTGCACACCGTGGGTGGCGCGCAGACCGTGGAAGCCGTGGCGCTTCATCACACCGGCGAAGCCCTTGCCCTTGCTGGTGGCGGACACGTCGACGATCTCGCCCGCGGCGAACGCCTCGGCCTTGATCTCCTGGCCGAGCGTGTACTCGCTGGCGTCAGCGGTGCGCAGCTCCAGCAGGTGCCGCCGCGGCGTCACCCCGGCCTTCTCGAAGTGGCCGCGCATCGGGCTGGTCACCTTGCGGGGGTCGATGTCGCCGAACGCGATCTGGACGCCGTCGTACCCGTGGCTGTCCGAGGTACGCACCTCGGTCACCACGCAGGGGCCGGCCTGGATCACGGTGACGGGGACGACTCTGTTGTTCTCGTCCCAGGTCTGGGTCATGCCGAGCTTGGTGCCCAGCAGACCGCGCGTGTTCTTGTGATTGCTCATTGGTTTCGCGTTTCCCTCAGAGCTTGATCTCGATGTCGACACCGGCCGGCAGGTCGAGACGCATCAGCGAGTCGACGGTCTTCGGCGTGGGGTCGATGATGTCGATGAGCCGCTTGTGGGTGCGCATCTCGAAGTGCTCGCGGCTGTCCTTGTACTTGTGCGGCGAGCGGATGACGCAGAACACGTTCTTTTCCGTCGGCAACGGCACCGGGCCAGCAACCTTCGCACCAGTACGCGTCACCGTGTCGACAATCTTGCGCGCCGAGCTGTCGATGACCTCGTGGTCGTAGGCCTTCAGCCGGATGCGGATCTTTTGTCCCGCCATCGCTTCGCTTCGTCCTTCTCTTCGTCTTCGTTGCGTTGCTCCGACCCCCGCGGTCGGGTGTGTCGCGGACGCGGCACGCGCGTCAGTACACAACCTTCGACCCTGGGATGGTGATCGGGGTTCGGTCTCGGACCGGAACCTCGGCATGGTCTCCGGTCCGGCGCACCTGCCAGACACACGTCTGCGGCGCACCCCGGCGGCCTAGCCTGAGCAACCTGAATATTGTGCCAGAGATCGGCATCGGAATGCCAATCGGGGGCCTCACGGTCGATCCGGCCCCGGTTCTGTGACGAATCAGGGCCGGACCGGCCGCAAAGCAGAGGTCCGCGGGGCTCAGGGAGCGAGCCCTCGCGGACCTCGTGGAATCACTTGAGGATCTTGGTGACCCGGCCGGCGCCGACGGTGCGGCCACCTTCACGGATCGCGAACTTCAGGCCCTCTTCCATGGCGATCGGCTGGATCAGCTCGACCGACATGTCGGTGTTGTCGCCCGGCATGACCATCTCGGTGCCCTCGGGCAGCGTGACGACGCCGGTGACGTCCGTGGTGCGGAAGTAGAACTGGGGCCGGTAGTTCTGGAAGAACGGCGTGTGACGGCCGCCCTCCTCCTTCGACAGGATGTAGACCGAGGCGTCGAAGTTGGTGTGCGGGGTCGTGGTGCCCGGCTTGATGACGACCATGCCGCGCTCGACGTCCTCGCGCTTGGTGCCACGAAGCAGCAGACCGACGTTCTCACCGGCCTGGCCCTCGTCCAGCAGCTTGCGGAACATCTCGATACCGGTGACCGTGGTGGTCTGCTTCTCCGGGCGGATGCCGATCAGGTCGACGGTCTCGTTGACCTTGACGACACCGCGCTCGATCCGGCCGGTGATGACCGTGCCGCGACCCGTGATGGTGAAGACGTCCTCCACCGGCATCAGGAACGGCTTGTCGATCTCGCGCTCCGGCTGCGGGATGTAGGAGTCGACGGCGTCCATCAGCTCGATGATCGACTCGCCCCACTTGGCGTCACCCTGCAGTGCCGGGTGCGCCGCGACCTTGATGACCGGCGCGTTGTCGCCGTCGAACTCCTGCTCGGAGAGCAGCTCGCGGACCTCGAGCTCGACGAGCTCCAGGATCTCCTCATCGTCGACCATGTCGCACTTGTTCAGCGCGACGACCATCGCCGGCACGCCGACCTGACGGGCGAGCAGCACGTGCTCACGCGTCTGCGGCATCGGGCCGTCGGTGGCGGCCACGACCAGGATCGCACCGTCCATCTGGGCCGCGCCGGTGATCATGTTCTTGATGTAGTCCGCGTGCCCCGGGCAGTCAACGTGGGCGTAGTGCCGGGCCTCGGTCTGGTACTCGACGTGCGCGATGGAGATGGTGATACCGCGCTGGCGCTCTTCCGGCGCCTTGTCGATCTGATCGAAGGCCGACGCCTCGTTGAGCGTCGGGTACTTGTCGTGCAGCACCTTGGTGATCGCCGCGGTAAGAGTGGTCTTACCGTGGTCGATGTGACCGATGGTGCCGATGTTGACGTGCGGCTTAGTCCGCTCGAACTTCGCCTTAGCCACTGGGGCCCTCCTGGAAAATGTTGACTACGCCGTACGACGCTGTGGGTTGGTTGGTCCGGGGCGAGAGATTACTCGCCGCGAGCCTTCTTGATGATCTCTTCCGCCACGTTCTTCGGAACCTCGGCGTAGGAATCGAACTGCATCGAGTACGACGCGCGACCCTGGGTCTTCGACCGCAGGTCACCGACATACCCGAACATCTCCGACAACGGCACCAGGGCCTTGACGACCCGGCTGCCACCGGGGCCTTCGTCCATCGACTGGATCTGGCCGCGGCGTGAGTTGAGGTCGCCGATCACTTCACCCATGTAGTCCTCGGGGGTGGTGACCTCGACCGAGAACATCGGCTCGAGGATGACCGGAGTCGCCCGGCGGGCGGCGTCCTTGAAGGCCATCGAACCGGCGATCTTGAAGGCGAGCTCGGACGAGTCGACGTCGTGGTACGCGCCGTCGCGCAGCGTCACCTTGACGTCCACCATCGGGTAGCCGGCGAGCACGCCGAACTCCATCGCCTCCTGAGCACCCTCGTCCACCGACGGGATGTACTCCCGGGGGATGCGGCCACCGGTGACGGCGTTGACGAACTCGTACCCGCCCTCACCACCGGTCTCGGCGCTGGTCGGCTCGATGTCGATGATCACACGCGCGAACTGACCCGAACCACCGGTCTGCTTCTTGTGCGTGTAGTCGACCTTCTCGACCTTCTTCTTGATGGTCTCGCGGTAGGCGACCTGGGGCTTGCCGACGTTGGCCTCGACGCGGAACTCGCGCTTCATCCGGTCGACCAGGATCTCCAGGTGGAGCTCACCCATACCGGCGATGATCGTCTGGCCTGTGTCCTCGTCGGTCCGGACCTGGAAGGTCGGATCCTCGTCGGCGAGCCGCTGGATCGCGACTCCCAGCTTCTCCTGGTCGGCCTTCGACTTCGGCTCGATCGCGACCGAGATCACCGGAGCGGGGAACTGCATCGACTCCAGCACGATCGGCTTGGCCGGGTCGCACAGGGTCTCACCGGTGGTGGTGTCCTTCAGGCCCATCACGGCCACGATGTGGCCGGCGCCGACCGACGCGATCTCCTCACGCTTGTTGGCGTGCATCCGGTAGATCTTGCCGATCCGCTCCTTGCGCCCCTTGGTGGGGTTCAGGACCTGGGTGCCGGTCTCGAGCTTGCCCGAGTAGACGCGCAGGAAGGTCAGCTTGCCCAGGTGCGGGTCGGCCGCGATCTTGTACGCCAGCGCGGAGAACGGCTCGGACTCGGCCGGCTTGCGGGTGACGACGACCTCGGGGTCCTTGACGTCGTGGCCCTCGATGTCGGGCACGTCGAGCGGGCTCGGCAGGAATTCGTTGATCGCGTCGAGCAGCGGCTGGACGCCCTTGTTCTTGAACGCCGTACCGGTCAGGACCGGGGTCAGCTTGCTGGCGATGGTCGCCCGTCGGATGCCCGCGACGATCTGCTCCTGGGTCGGGTCCTCGCCCTCCAGGTACATCTCCATGATCTCGTCGTCGGCCTCGGCCAGCGTCTCGATCAGCTTGTCGCGCCACTCGACGGCGGCCTCGGTGTGGGTGGCCGGGATCTCCTCGACGGTGTAGTCCTCACCCATCGTGGTCTCGCCACGCCAGGTCAGCGCGCGCATCCCGATCAGGTCGACCACGCCGATGAAGTCGGACTCGGCGCCGATCGGCAGCTGCAGCACCAGCGGCACCGCGGCCAGCCGGTCCACGATCATGTCGACGCAGCGCATGAACTCCGCGCCGGTCCGGTCCAGCTTGTTCACGAAGCAGATCCGCGGTACGCCGTACCGGTCCGCCTGGCGCCACACCGTCTCGGACTGGGGCTCCACACCGGCGACACCGTCGAACACCGCGACAGCACCGTCGAGGACGCGCAGCGAGCGCTCCACCTCGACGGTGAAGTCGACGTGGCCCGGGGTGTCGATGATGTTGATGGTGTGGTCTTTCCAGGTGCAGGTCGTCGCGGCGGACGTGATGGTGATGCCGCGCTCCTGCTCCTGCTCCATCCAGTCCATCGTGGCAGCGCCGTCGTGGACCTCACCGATCTTGTAAGTGATACCGGTGTAGAAGAGGATCCGCTCGGTCGTCGTCGTCTTGCCGGCGTCGATGTGGGCCATGATCCCGATGTTGCGGACCATCGCCAGGTCGGTGGTGATTTGTACGGCCACCTCGGTGGTCTACCTCTCGCTTCTGTCGTGCTTCAAAAAGGGTGATGTGGGGGTCCGGAGCGGACCCCGGATCACCAGCGGTAGTGGGCGAAAGCCTTGTTGGCTTCGGCCATCTTGTGCGTGTCCTCGCGACGCTTCACCGACGCGCCGAGACCGTTGGACGCATCCAGGATCTCGTTCATCAGGCGCTCGGACATGGTCTTCTCGCGACGCGCACGGGAGTACGACGTGAGCCAGCGCAGGGCGAGCGTGGTCGAGCGACCGGGCTTGACCTCGATCGGCACCTGGTAGGTGGCGCCACCGACGCGGCGGCTCTTCACCTCGATGCTGGGCTTCACATTGTCGAGCGCGCGCTTCAGCGTGATGACCGGGTCGGTGCCGGTCTTCGTCCGGGTGCCCTCGAGCGCCGTGTAGACGATGCTCTGCGCGATCTGCTTCTTGCCGTCGACCAGGATCTTGGAGATCAACTGGGTGACGAGCGGGGAACTGTAGACCGGGTCGATGATGACCGGCCGCTTCGGGGCGGGACCCTTGCGCGGCATTAGCTCTTCTCCTTCTTCGCGCCGTACCGGCTGCGAGCCTGCTTCCGGTTCTTCACACCCTGGGTGTCGAGCGAACCGCGGATGATCTTGTACCGGACACCGGGGAGGTCCTTCACACGGCCGCCGCGCACGAGCACGATCGAGTGCTCCTGCAGGTTGTGGCCGACACCCGGGATGTAGGCCGTGACCTCGATACCGCTGGTGAGGCGGACACGGGCAACCTTGCGAAGCGCCGAGTTCGGCTTCTTCGGGGTCGTCGTGTAGACGCGCGTGCACACACCACGACGCTGAGGGGAACCCTTCAGGGCCGGCGTCTTGTTCTTGGACACCTTGTCCTGGCGGCCCTTGCGGACCAACTGCTGGATGGTGGGCACCGCGTAGGTCTCTTTCTGTCGTCCGGTCGGTTGCTGCGCGCCTGACCCCCGCGGTCGGGTGTGTCGCGTGGGCACGGGCACGCCGGAGCCATAAACTTTCTGACTGTCGGCAGAAGTCCCGTGCCACGCGCGCTGTCCCGTTCTACGAGGGGCACGCATGACGGCCCAGGATGACCCGGGCACGATCGTTAAGACTAGCGGCTGCCTCAAGCACGGTCAAAACAACTGACCGCGCAGGGCTGAGGCTCAGCCGCTAGACCAGTTTACAGGGTCTAGGGAGTAACTCTGGCATCGAGGAGTCCCGCCGCCGCCCGGAGGTCGCCCGTCACCGTCAGCACCCCGGCCGGCAGCCGCTTCCAGAGGCAGAGATCCAACTCCAGAGCCGTCCCCTCGATCACTGCCTCCCCCATCGCGACGGACCGCTCCGCCCGCGGCGGTTCCCCTTCGGCCACAGGCGTCAGGGTCCACTCGTCCCCGGTATCGACTGCCCGTACGCCGACCTGCCGGGTGACCGCCGGCGGGTGCCCGCGGGCCAGCATCCGGGGCAGGAAGACCGTGAACACCTCATCGACCCCGTCCGCGGCCACAGCGGGACGAATGACCCCGTCCACCAGGGTGTCGGGATCCGCCGCGAGCGCAGGACCGGCACCGGCCTGGAGGGCGTCCACCAGGTGAATCGCCGTCTCATGCAGGCGCCGGCGGGTCCAGAAGCCCGCGAACTGCTGGACCGGTGAGAAGTTCCAGCACGGTTCTTCCGGATCCACCGCCTTGATCGCGGCGACCAGGGCCGCCGAGGTCCCGGCGTACCAGTCGGACCAGGAGATGGTCGTCCGCAGTACGTCCGGGACCCTCTGGCGTTGGCTGCTGAGCAGGATCGCGGCTGCCCAGCGCTCGCCGGCGCCGACGTGCAGGGCCAGGTCCGCGAGGGTCCAGCCTGGGCAGCTCGGCACCACGGCGGTCGGGGGGACGGCCTCGAAGGCCGCTGCCAGCTCCGCCGCGGTGCGCTCGAACTCCGCCAGATGGTCGAGCAAGGCTCTACTCTTCGCCGAGCAGACGGACCTCGACGATCAGTCCGTCCTGGACGCGGTAGAGGGCGATCACCGGTGCCGGGCCCTGGTCGGAGTCGTGGACGATCGTCTGGTCCACCACCCACTCCCCCAAAGTCATCCGCTGGATCAGCTCGGTCTTGCACTGCCCGGCTTCGAAGCGTGGCTGGTAGTACTCACGCAACGACCGGCGGCCGCGCATCACCGAACCGTCAGCCAGCTGCAGCTGCGCGGTCGGCGAGTACATGGCGAGGAACGCCTCCAGGTCGTGCGCCTCATACGCAGCGTGCTCCCGACCGATCACCCGGGCTGCGGGGGTATCGGCCCGGACCGGCAGCTGGTCGAATGACGTCTGAGCGGCGGCGACCGGCTGGCTGGCGGGCACAGCCGGGGCCACTGAAGCAGGCGCCGGAATCACCACAGGAGCCACCGGCGCCGGTGGCAGAGTGGCGGCTGCCGCAGCCGGGGCTGTGGCACTCGCGGCCGGGGCCGGAGGGGTTGTGGTGGTACTGCGGGTCGAGGTCTGGGTCGAGGTCTGGGTCGAGGTCGGGGTCGAGGTCGGGGTGGTCGTCGTGGGAGCAGTGGCGGCCGGGATGGGGAGCTGGCCGGCGGGGTCTTCGCCCAGGTGGGCGATCGCCCAGTCCAGTGCCTTGGTCACCGCGGCGCGGGATTCGTCGGTGTGGTCGAGCATGTCGAAGCCGTGTTGCCCTTTCGGTACGTCGATGATGTCCAGCGCGGTGCCACCGGCGGAGACGAACTCCGCCACCGGTCCGGCGAGCTCCTCGCGTTCCCGGCCGACCCTGGTCAGCAGCACCGGCAGGTCCTTGTGTTTGCCGATCACTTCGGCGGCGGAAACGAGCTCGTCGACACCGGGCGGGGCGGCGAGGAGGGGATAGGTCAGGGCGAGACAGCACAGCCAGTCGGGGCGACTGTCCAGCCACTCCCCTGCGAGCAGTCCTGAACCGGAGAAGAACCACAGGGCGATGCGGTTCGGATCCACCTGCGGGTCGGCCCGCAGTACGCCGATGGCGGCCTCTACGTCGTCGGCTGCGGCGGACAGCCGGTCGAACCCATGGATCAGGCTGTGGTCGACCAGAGCACCCACCAGACCGCGCTGCGCGGCAGCTGTGGCATAGCCCTGGTAGACGGGCCAGTCACGCGGTCGCACCTCCAGGTGGGCGGGCCCCGGACCCCCGTGGACGAAGAGGATCGCCCCCGTCCGCGCAGTACTCACGGGCCGGTAGAAGTCCAGCTCGCCGACCCGGTCGACGCGTCGGTCCGCGACCCCTTCCACGTTCAGCACGAACGGTTGCAGGTAGGGCGGGAGATCCTTCATGGGCGTCATCCTCGCGCATCCCCCCGACACTTCCACGACGACCCCACGCGACACTCTGCAGCGGCTCGAACACGCTCGGCGTGTCGATCAGCGGGTCGTCGCCACAAGCCCTTCCGGAGCATCGATCCCGCCGCATCGACCCTCGTTGCCCGAAGCAACAAGAGTCTCCGGCAGGCGTCCCAGGACCTCGGTCAGCTTCCCGGGACCTCGGTCAGGACGTCGGGACCGCGGCCGGGATATGACCTGTCCGAGGTACCCCGTTGTTGTCCGAGGTCCCCGGTTGTCGTCCGAGGTCCCCGGTTGTTGTCCGAGGTCCCCGGTTGCCGTCCGAGGTCTCCCCGGAATGCCGCGAGGGCGGCACCCCCCAGTGGGAGTGCCGCCCTCGGCGGAGTTGCTCGGTACTGCGAATCAGTTCTTGTAGGAACCGAGGTCGAAGTCGTCGAGCGGGACCGACTGACCCGCGGACGGGCCGAAGTCGTAGTCGTACGACTCGTAGCCGACCATCGAGTACATCGCGGCCTTCGCCTCCTCGGTGGGCTCCACCCGGATGTTGCGGTAACGGTCCATGCCGGTACCCGCCGGGATCAGCTTTCCGATGATGACGTTCTCCTTCAGGCCCACCAGCGAGTCGCTCTTGCCGTGGATCGCGGCCTCGGTGAGGACGCGGGTCGTCTCCTGGAAGGAGGCGGCCGACAGCCACGACTCGGTCGCGAGCGACGCCTTGGTGATACCCATCAGGACCGGACGTCCGGAGGCCGGCGTACCGCCCTCGGCAACCACACGCCGGTTCTCCGCCTCGAACATCAGGCGGTCCGCCAGCTCGCCCGGCAGCAGGTTCGCCTCGCCGGACTCGATCACCGTGACCCGGCGCAGCATCTGCCGGACGATGATCTCGATGTGCTTGTCGTGGATGGCCACACCCTGCGACCGGTACACCGCCTGGACCTCGTCCACCAGGTGCTCCTGCGCCTTGCGGACACCCAGGATCCGCAGAACCTCCTGCGGGTCCGGCGTACCCTGCGTCAGCTGCTGACCGACCTCGACGTGCTGGCCTTCCTCGATCAGCAACCGGGTCCGCTTCGACACCGGGTAGGCGACCTCCTCGGAACCGTCGTCCGGGGTGAGCACCAGCTTCCGGGTCTTGTCGGTGTCCTCGATCGAGATCCGGCCCGCGGCCTCGGCGATCGGCGCCTTGCCCTTGGGCTGGCGAGCCTCGAAGAGCTCGACCACACGCGGCAGACCGTGGGTGATGTCATCACCCGCGACACCACCGGTGTGGAAGGTCCGCATCGTCAGCTGCGTACCCGGCTCACCGATGGACTGCGCCGCGATGATGCCGACGGCCTCACCGATGTCGACCGGCTTGCCGGTCGCCAGCGAACGTCCGTAGCACTTCGCGCAGGTCCCGGTCTTGGCGTCACAGGTCAGCACGGAGCGGACCTTGACCTCCTCGACACCGGCCGCGACCAGGGCCGCGATGGACACGTCGCCCAGGTCGCTGCCCGCCGTCAGGACGATCTTGCCGTCCGCACCGGTCACGTCCGTGGCCAGGGTGCGGGCGTACGCGCTCGTCTCGACGTTCTCCGCGTGCACGATCTTGCCGTCCGGACCCGGCTCGCCGATCTTCTTCGGCAGGCCGCGCTCGGTACCGCAGTCCTCCTCGCGGATGATGACGTCCTGCGAGACGTCCACCAGACGACGGGTGAGGTACCCCGAGTCGGCGGTCCGCAGCGCGGTGTCGGCCAGACCCTTCCGCGCACCGTGGGTGGCGATGAAGTACTCGACCACCGACAGGCCCTCGCGGAAGTTGGACTTGATCGGCCGGGCGATGATCTCGCCCTTCGGGTTCGCCACCAGGCCACGCATACCGGCGATCTGCCGGATCTGCATCATGTTGCCTCGCGCACCCGAGTGGACCATCATCCAGATCGGGTTCTCCTTGGCGAAGTTCTCCTCCATCGCCTTACCGACCTCGGCGTTCGCGCCGGTCCAGATCTCGATCAGCTCCTGCCGCCGCTCGGACGAGGTGATCAGACCCCGCTCGAACTGCTTCTGGACCTTCTCGGCCTGCGACTCGTAGCGAGCCATGATCTCCGGCTTGCTCGGCGGCGTGCTGAAGTCGTCGATCGACACCGTGACACCCGAGCGGGTGGCCCAGCGGAAACCGAGGTCCTTCAGCGCGTCCAGGCAGTAGGCCACCTGGACCTTGGAGTACCGCTCGGCCAGGTCGTTGACGATCGAGCCCAGCTGCTTCTTGCCGACCTCGGTGTCCACGAAGGTGTAGTCGCTCGGCAGCGCCTCGTTGAACAGGGCGCGGCCCAGCGTGGTCTCCAGCGAGAACCCACCGTGCGGGCGCTCGGTCGAGTCGGCCGGCGCACCGGCCTGGTCGAGCCGCAGCGTGACCTTCGCCTGCAGCGACAGCTCGCCACGGTCGAAGGCCATCAGCGCCTCGGCCAGCGAGGTGAAAGCGCGGCCCTCACCGAGGGCGCCTTCCTTCAGCATGGTCAGGAAGTAGATGCCGATGATCATGTCCTGCGTCGGCATCGTGACCGGCCGGCCGTCGGCCGGCTTCAGGATGTTGTTCGTCGACAGCATCAGGATCCGCGCCTCGGCCTGGGCCTCGGCCGACAGCGGCAGGTGCACCGCCATCTGGTCACCGTCGAAGTCCGCGTTGAACGCGGAGCAGACGAGCGGGTGGATCTGGATCGCCTTGCCCTCGATCAGTTGCGGCTCGAACGCCTGGATACCCAGCCGGTGCAGCGTAGGTGCACGGTTGAGCAGGACCGGGTGCTCGGTGATCACCTCTTCCAGCACGTCCCAGACCTGGGCGCGCTGACGCTCGACCATCCGCTTGGCGGACTTGATGTTCTGCGCGTGGTTGAGGTCGACCAGCCGCTTCATCACGAACGGCTTGAACAGCTCCAGCGCCATCGCCTTCGGCAGACCGCACTGGTGCAGCTTCAGCTGCGGGCCGACCACGATGACCGAACGGCCCGAGTAGTCGACGCGCTTGCCCAGCAGGTTCTGACGGAAACGACCCTGCTTGCCCTTGAGCATGTCGGACAGCGACTTCAGCGGCCGGTTGCCCGGGCCGGTGACCGGACGACCGCGGCGGCCGTTGTCGAACAGTGCGTCGACGGCCTCCTGCAGCATCCGCTTCTCGTTGTTGACGATGATCTCGGGCGCGCCCAGGTCGAGCAGCCGCTTGAGCCGGTTGTTCCGGTTGATCACCCGGCGGTACAGGTCGTTCAGGTCGGAGGTGGCGAACCGGCCACCGTCGAGCTGAACCATCGGCCGCAGGTCCGGCGGGATCACCGGGACGCAGTCGAGCACCATGCCCATCGGGCTGTTGTTGGTGGCCAGGAACGCGGTGACGACCTTGAGCCGCTTCAGGGCGCGGGTCTTGCGCTGGCCCTTGCCGGTCTTGATGGTCTCCCGCAGGCTGGCCGCCTCGGCCTTCAGGTCGAAGGTCTCCAGCCGCCGCTGGATCGCGGCGGCACCCATCGCACCCTCGAAGTACTTGCCGAACCGCTCCTTCATGGCGCGGTACAGGATCTCGTCGCCCTCAAGGTCCTGGACCTTGAGGTTCTTGAACCGGCTCCAGACCTCGTCGAGGCGGTCGATCTCGCGCTGCGCACGGTCGCGCAGCTGCTTGACCTCACGCTCGGCGCCTTCCTTCACCTTGCGGCGGACATCGGCCTTGGCGCCCTCGGCCTCGAGCTGCGCCAGGTCCTCCTCGAGCTTCTTCATCCGCGTCTCGATGTCGTTGTCGCGCCGGCCCTCGAGCTGCTTGCGCTCGACATCGGTCCGGCCCTCCAGCGACGAGAGGTCGCGGTGCCGCGCCTCTTCGTCGACGTCGGTGATCATGTACGCCGCGAAGTAGATGACCTTCTCCAGGTCCTTCGGGGCGAGGTCGAGCAGGTAGCCGAGTCGCGACGGGACACCCTTGAAGTACCAGATATGGGTGACCGGCGCGGCCAGCTCGATGTGGCCCATCCGCTCGCGGCGCACCTTGGAACGGGTGACCTCGACGCCACACCGCTCACAGATGATGCCCTTGAAGCGGACGCGCTTGTACTTGCCGCAGTAGCACTCCCAGTCCCGGGTGGGACCGAAGATCTTCTCGCAGAAAAGACCGTCACGCTCCGGCTTGAGCGTCCGGTAGTTGATCGTCTCGGGCTTCTTGACCTCGCCGTGCGACCACTGGCGGATCTCATCCGCGGTCGCCAGGCCGATCCGAAGCTCGTCGAAGAAGTTCACGTCGAGCACGATGTGTTATCTCCCGATAGTAAAGATGGTCTGAGTGAGTTGGTTGTTGATCTCAAGCGGCAACCCGCTCAGACCTCCTCGACGCTGTTCGGCTCGCGCCTCGACAGGTCGATTCCCAGTTCCTCCGCTGCGCGGAAGACGTCCTCTTCGCTGTCGCGCATCTCGACCCGACTTCCGTCGGACGAGAGGACCTCGACATTCAGACACAGGGACTGCATTTCCTTGACCAGAACCTTGAAGGACTCCGGGATACCCGGCTCCGGGATGTTCTCGCCCTTGACGATCGCCTCGTACACCTTGACGCGACCGACCACATCGTCCGACTTGATCGTCAGCAACTCCTGCAGCGCGAAGGCGGCACCGTAGGCCTCCAGGGCCCACACCTCCATCTCGCCGAACCGCTGACCACCGAACTGCGCCTTACCACCCAGCGGCTGCTGCGTGATCATCGAGTACGGACCGGTCGAGCGGGCGTGGATCTTGTCGTCCACCAGGTGGTGCAGCTTCAGCATGTACATGTAGCCGACGCCGACCGGCTGCGGGAAAGGCTCACCCGAGCGGCCGTCGAACAGGTTGGCCTTGCCGGTGCTGTCGACCATCCGGTCGCCGTCGCGGTTCGGCAGGGTCGAGCCGAGCAGGCCGGTGACCTCTTCCTCGCGCGCTCCGTCGAAGACGGGGGTGGCGACGTTCGTGAACGGCGCGGCCTCGCCGGCACCGATCTTGATCAGTCGCTGTGCCCACTCTTCCTTGCTGTCCGGGTCGACCTTCCAGCCCCGGCTGGCAACCCAGCCCAGGTGGGTCTCGAGCACCTGACCGACGTTCATCCGGCCGGGCACGCCCAGCGGGTTGAGGATGATGTCGACCTGGGTGCCGTCCTCCATGAACGGCATGTCCTCGACCGGCAGGATCTTCGAGATGACGCCCTTGTTGCCGTGGCGTCCGGCGAGCTTGTCACCGACGGAGATCTTGCGCTTCTGCGCGACGTAGACGCGGACCAACTGGTTCACGCCCGGCGGCAGCTCGTCGCCGTTGTCGCGGTCGAAGACGCGGACCCCGATGACGGTTCCGTTCTCACCGTGCGGCACCTTCAGCGAGGTGTCGCGCACCTCACGGGCCTTCTCACCGAAGATCGCGCGCAGCAGCCGCTCCTCCGGGGTCAGCTCGGTCTCGCCCTTGGGGGTGACCTTGCCGACCAGGATGTCACCGGTGGTGACCTCGGCGCCGATCCGGATGATGCCCCGCTCGTCCAGGTCCGCCAGCATCTCGTCGGAGACGTTGGGGATGTCGCGGGTGATCTCCTCCGGGCCCAGCTTGGTGTCGCGGGCGTCGACCTCGTGCTCCTCGATGTGGATCGAGGTCAGTAGGTCCTGCTGCACGACGCGCTGGCTGAGGATGATCGCGTCCTCGTAGTTGTGACCCTCCCACGGCATGAACGCCACGAGCAGGTTCCGGCCGAGAGCCATCTCGCCCTCGTCGGTGCACGGACCGTCGGCCAGCGGCGAGCCGACCTCGACCCGCTGCCCCGCGTCGACCAGCGGGCGCTGGTTGATGCAGGTGCCCTGGTTCGAGCGACGGAACTTCTGCAGCCGGTAGGTCTGGTACGTGCCGTCGTCGGCGGCGACCTCGATCAGATCGGCCGAGACCTCCTTGATCACACCGCCCTTCTCCGACACCAGCACGTCACCGGCGTCGACCGCACCGCGGAACTCCATGCCGGTACCGACCAGGGGGGCGTCCGCGGTGATCAGCGGAACGGCCTGGCGCTGCATGTTGGAGCCCATCAGGGCGCGGTTGGCGTCGTCGTGCTCGAGGAACGGGATCATCGCCGTCGCGACCGACACCATCTGGCGCGGCGAGACGTCCATGTAGTCCACGTCCTCGACCAGTACGAGCTCGACCTCACCGTGGCGCCGGCGGACCAGCACCCGGTCCTCGGCGAACACGTCGTCCTCGGTCAGCGCCGCGTTGGCCTGAGCGATGACGAACCTGTCCTCCTCGTCCGCGGTCAGGTAGTCGACCTGGTCGGTGACCCGACCGTCGACGACCTTGCGGTACGGCGTCTCGACGAAACCGAACGGGTTCACCCGGCCGTAGGTGGCCAGCGACCCGATCAGACCGATGTTCGGGCCTTCCGGGGTCTCGATCGGGCACATCCGGCCGTAGTGGGACGGGTGCACGTCGCGAACCTCGAAGCCGGCCCGCTCACGGCTCAGACCACCCGGGCCAAGTGCCGACAGGCGGCGCTTGTGGGTCAGACCCGCGATCGGGTTGGTCTGGTCCATGAACTGCGACAGCTGCGAGGTGCCGAAGAACTCCTTCAGCGCCGCGACCACCGGGCGGATGTTGATCAGGGTCTGCGGCGTGATCGCCTCGACGTCCTGGGTCGTCATCCGCTCCCGGACCACGCGCTCCATCCGGGCCAGGCCGGTGCGCAACTGGTTCTGGATCAGCTCGCCCACGGTGCGCAGGCGACGGTTGCCGAAGTGGTCGATGTCGTCCTCTTCGACGACGATCTCGCCCTGCGGCGCCGTCAGCTCGGTCTTGCCCTCGTGCAGGGCGACCAGGTACTTGATCGTGGCGACGATGTCGTCGATCGTCAGCACCGCGGTGTCGTGCGCCTCGTCACGGCCGAGCTTCTTGTTGATCTTGTAGCGGCCGACCTTGGCGAGGTCGTAGCGCTTGCCGTTGAAGTAGTAGTTGTCCAGCAGCGCCTGGGCAGCCTCGCGCGTCGGCGGTTCGCCCGGGCGGAGCTTGCGGTAGATGTCGAGCAGCGCGTCGTCCTGCCCGGAGGTGTGGTCCTTCTCCAGGGTGAGGCGGATCGACTCGTACTCGCCGAACTCCTCGAGGATCTGCGCGTCGGTCCAGCCGAGCGCCTTGAGCAGCACGGTGACGTTCTGCTTGCGCTTGCGGTCCAGCCGCACGCCCACCATGTCACGCTTGTCGACCTCGAACTCCAGCCACGCACCGCGCGACGGGATGATCTTGGCGGTGAAGATGTCCTTGTCCGACGTCTTGTCCGGCGTGCGCTCGAAGTACACACCGGGCGAGCGGACCAGCTGGGACACGACGACACGCTCGGTGCCGTTGATCACGAACGTGCCCTTGCGCGTCATCAACGGGAAATCTCCCATGAAGACGGTCTGGCTCTTGATCTCGCCGGTCTCGTTGTTCATGAACTCGGCGGTGACGAACAGTGGCGCCGAGTAGGTGACGTCACGCTCCTTGCACTCGTCGACCGTGTTCTTCGGGGGCTCGAACCGGTGGTCACGGAACGACAGCGACATGGTGCCGCTGAAGTCCTCGATCGGAGAGATCTCTTCGAAGATCTCCTCCAAACCGGACGGGGAGGACAGATCAGTCCGTCCCTCCGCCTCGGCGGCGGCCACCCGGGCCTGCCAGGTTTCGTTCCCGACCAGCCAGTCGAAACTGTCGACCTGCAGCGCAAGGAGATCCGGAACCTCGAGAGGCTCGGAGATCTTTGCGAAGGAGATGCGGCGGGAGCCGGAAACGTTGTTAATGCTGTCGGACTGGGGGTTGCGCGAGGCGACCAAGGGGCGTCCTTCCACGGGCTCGCAGAAATCACTTCGGTGCTGGGAGCGCACGCCGAACCGCCCTAGTCAAGTTTTGAGCCGAACCAGGGTGGGGTTAAAGGCAGCGCAAAGCAATAGGCTACCCGATCAGGGCAAGCCTGTCCAATGGGGTCCGATACTATGCCTTCGGACCACCCACTCCGTCAAGGATCGACCCGGGTTCTCCAGCGGGTGAGCACCCGCGAGCCGCCCGGTCCGTCCTGTCCGGAGTCACAAAGAGACTACAGTCCGGAGATCTCCTGGACCAGCCATTGATCGCCGTTTCGGACCATCGTGAATCTGGTCCGGTTCAGATCGACCCGGGGCTTACCCTGTGTGATCGTGCTGGTGGTGGTCTGGTTCACGAAGATGACCAGCGTGACCCGGTTGGCGTCGCCGTCGCGGACACCGACCTCCCGCACCTCGGCCCGCACGGTTGCCTTGCTCTTGGTGGCGAGCTCGCCGGCGACCTTGGCCGTGGCGTCGAACTTGGCCGCGAAGTCGGGGGTCATGGTGGCCCGGGCGGCCGCGAAATTCTTGTCGAGCGAGCGGTAGTCATAGCTGAGCGCGGTCTCGGCGGCCTTCCGGCCGGCCGTGGCGGCAGCGCTCCTGGCGTCCTCGGCCTGCTGACCCTTCCAGGCCTTCAACCCGAGGATCCCGGCCAGGGCCAGGATCAGCACGATCAGCACCGCCAGAGTGGCGGACAGGATCACGCCCAGGTTCCGGCCGGAGCCGCGAGCAGGCGTCGGGTCGGCTTCGGCGTCTGTCGCCGAGAGCACGCTGACCCGACCGACCTTTTCGTCACTCAGAGTAGCCGGTTCATCGTGCGTGATCAGCCGAAAGGCGCCCGGAGAATCACCGGATGTGTCCTGAGTCACCTCGGATTCGGCCACCTCAGGCATCTGAGGGACCGCCCCGGACGGGGTCGGCGTACCAGTTCCGGGCGGGCGCGTGACTGTGTCCTGCGGGCGGGAGGCGCCCTCGACCGTGATCTCGTCCGGGCGGACGTCTTCGGGGCGGACGTCTTCGGGGCGGGTGTCTTCGGGGCGGCGGCGTTGGCCGGCGATGCGGGGACGGTTCGGGCGGGCCATCAGCCGACCACCTGGAAGTCGGCGGTGAGCCAGCGGTTGCTCTCCCGGACCATGTCGAGCTTGATCCGGTAGCGCCGCTCGACGCCGTCCTTGGCGGCGGTGTTCGTCACCACCGCGTTCACGATCACCAGCACCTGGGCCGAGTCCTTGTCGTTGGACACCACCGCGGCCTCCTTCACGTCGCCCTTGGAGGTCGCCTTGTTCGTCACCACCTCGGTCTTCACCGAGTTCGAGCCGGACGCGAACTCCTCCTTGAACTGCCCGGTGGAGTCGTCCAGCACCCGCTTCGCGTCGGCGTCCCAGGTCCCGTAGTCGTAGGTGGTGAAGTCCAGCGCCAACTGCCGGGCCGCCTGCATCGCGGCCGCGCGGTCCTCGTCGCGGGTGTGCTGGCGGCGCAGCGCCAGCACCGAGAGTGTCGCGGCGACGAGCGCCACCAGCAGCAGGACGCTCAGCGACCACGCCACGACGGTCGTGCCCCGCCGGGAAATTCGAGAAATCACTGACCACTCACCGGTCCGAGGATCAGGGCTTTCCAGGAATCCTGTCCGAGCAGGTCCGCCTGGCCGCCGGTCGAGCCGAGAACCAGCTCCGGCATGCCGCCGGAACCGCCCGCGTCGCCGGTGGCCGGGTCATACCCGACCCCGTAGCCGGTCCGGTTGAGCGAGCGCGACGAGGGCGACGGCTTGTTCTGCGAGCCTCGCACGTCGACGCCGGTGCTCGGCGACGCAGTACAGGCGGCCTTGCTGTTCGCGGCCTTGCCGGTGGTGTCCTGCGGGACCCGCCAGTCCGTGCCCTGGTAGCCGGCACGGCAGGCCGGCGGGCTGAAGCCGAGCACCAGACCGAAGTGCGCGTCGTAGTGCCCGGTCCCCTTGTCCTTGGCCGGTACTACGTAACCGCCCATCGACACGGCCGGATACACCACCAGCAGCTGCTCGACGGCGTCCAGCCGTACCGCGGTCATCTCTCCCACCGTGAGGAGGTTACCCAGTAGCACCGCGATGTCGGCCCGGTTCTCCGATATCAGGGCAGTCACCTGCTCCGATGCACCAGATCCGTTGTCGATCACCGAGCGCAGGCTCGCGTCCGAGCTGACCAGGGTGTCGGACAGCAGTGCGAGGTTCTTCGACCAGGTCCTGATCGCGTCGCCGCTGGCCACCTGAGTGGCGAGCACGGTGTTGCCGTCGTTGATCAGCTTGATCGTCTGCAGGATGTTCGCGTCCGCGTCGTTGATCAGCAGCCCGGAGCTGTCGATGATCTTCTGCAGGTCGGTGCCCTTGCCGCGGAGCGCGTCGCCGAGCTCCTTGACGGTGGTGCGCAGGCTGTTCCGGTCGACCGAGTTCACCAGCTGGTCCAGGTTCAGCAGCAGCTCGGTGGTGTCGATCGGGAGGGCGGTGTCCTTGCGGTCGATCCTGGAGTTGTCCTGCAGATAAGGAGCACTGTCGCGACGCGGCTGCAGGTCGACGTACTGCTCGCCGATCGCGGACCGGTTCGCCACCACGGCGAGCAGATCGTTGGGGATCTTGGTCTTCTTGTCGATGTCCAGGTTGACCTCGACACCGTCGTTGAGCAGCTTGAGCTGGCCGACGCGGCCGACCGGCTGGCCGCGGTACGTCACCTCGGCGCCGGTGAAGATCCCGCCGGACTCGGCGAAGCTCGCGCTGACGGTGTAGCTGCTCTTGAAAAACAGTTGGTCCACCTGGGCGTACTTGCCGCCGACGTAGGCCACGCCTACGACGGTGATCAGCAGGAACACCATCAGCTGGATCCGGACCGTTCTGGTGATCACTTGGCCACCCCCGGCATCAGGACCTTCGCCAGCTCGGGATCGAACGCGGACCGGTTCAGCGTCGGGGTGCAGACCGGCATCCCCAGCAGCGTGATGCAGCTCGTCGCCGTCCCAGTCGGGAGCGGCAGCGGCGGCAGCTTCGCGGTCTGCCCGTTGGCGGGGAACTGCGGCGAGTTGTGCAGCGGCAGACTCACGTTGTTCGTCGGCAGCGCGGGCAGCACCGAAGGCAGGTTGAGGCCGAGCAGGCCCTGCAGCGCCTTCTGGGTGTTCACGTCGAGGGTGATGTCCAGGTTGGTGAAGTCGCCCTTGACCGCCTTCGCCGCCGCGTCGGGGAACGGGTAGGTGAACAGCAGCTCCAGCGACTTCGGCAGGTTCGCCCCCGCCTCGGCCAGCTTGGTCAGCACTGGGTAGAGCGACTGCAGGTTGGCGACCAGGTCCTTCTGCGAAGCCGTGATCACCCGGGTCGCTGTGTTGCCCAGCTTGGCCAGCGCCTGCAGCGTGCTCACCAGCGCGGCCCGCTGCTTGTCCAGGGTGGCGATCGACTTCGGCAGCGAGTCGATCGCGGTCGCCAGCGTCGTCTTCTGGGCATTCAGCTTCTTGGCCAGCTGGTCGACCGCGGTGATCGCCGTGACGATCTGCTGCTTGTTCTTGTCCAGGGTGCCGACGAAGGTGTTCAGCTGGGTCAGCACGCTGCGGATGGCCGGCTCGTTGCCGGTCAGCGCCTTGTTCAGCTCCTGGGTGATGATCTGCAGTTGCGCGACGCCGCCGCCGTTCAGCAGCAGCGACAGTGCGGACAGCACTTGCTCGACCTCGACGTTGCTGGTGGTCCGCGAGAGCGGGATCAGTTCGCCGTTCTCCAGCCGGCCGCGCGGCTTCTCGTCACCCGTCGGCGGTGCCAGCGAGACGAACTTCTCGCCCAGCAGGCTGGTCTGCCGGATCGTGGCCCGGGCGTTGTCCGGCAGGTCGAGGCTCTTCGGCAGCTTCACCCGGACCTTGGCCACGTAGCCGTCCAGCCAGACCTTCTCCACCGTGCCGACGGTGACGTCGTCCACCTTCACCGAGGACTTGGGGACCAGGTCCAGCACGTCGGCGAATTCGACCGTGACCGTGTACGACGGACCCTTGATCTTGGCGCCGCCGGGCAACGGCAACGAGTAGACGCTGAAGTCGCATCCGGTCAGCAGCGTCGCCATCGCGACCACGCCCGCGACCAGCGCAGTACGCCGGATCATCGGGCACCTCCGGGGACCAGTCCGCCGAGGGTCGCGTCGACATTGTCCGGACTCGGCAGCTTCGGAGCCGGAGCGGGAGCCCACGGAGTACCGGCTGGTCCGCCGGAGCCGGTGATCGAGCTCAGCAGCGGGAGCTTCGGCAGCAGATCGACTACGCCCTTCAGGGCCGAGCAGGTGGACAGCGGCTGGTTCGCCTGGAGCAGCAGGGAACAGATGAAGTTCGCCGGCTTGTCCAGCTGGGCCAGGTTGATCCGCTGGTCCAGCGTGCCGAACTGCGGGTTGTAGACCCGGGCCAGGTTGCCCAGGCCAAGCGGCGCGGTGTCGATGACCTCCGCAAGCGCGGCCTTCTCCTTGACCAGGATCTGCGAGACGTCGGTGGCGCCGGAGATCGTCGTCTTCAGCACCGCGCGGTTGTCCTTCACGAACGACGCGACCTCACCGAGAGCCGCCGCGAGGGTCGACAGGGCCGCCGACAGATCCTTGCGCTCGCCGGCCAGCGTGGTGGAGACCGCGGAGAAGTTGGTGTTGAACTGCTTCACCAGCGTGTCGTTGGCGGCCAGCGCGGACACGAACGTCTGCAACTGCCGGATCGTGCTGAACAGGCTCTTGGAGTTGCCCGCGAGTGTCTGGGTCAGGGTCGACACATCGGTAATGGTCTGGTTCAGCTTGGCGCCCTGACCGTTCAGGTTCGCGGCCGAGACATCCAGCAGGCGCGACAACGCACCCTGGTCGTTCGCCCCCCTGGGGCCGAGCGCGACGGACAGGTCGTTCAGGCTCTGGTAGATCTGGTCCAGCTCCAGCGGTACGGCGGTCCGGTCCAGCGGGATCTCCGCCCCGCTGGCCATCACGTCGCCCTTGGAGTAGGCCGGGGTGAGCTGGAGGTAGCGGTCGGCAACGATCGAAGGGGACGCGATCACCGCCTTCGCGTCGGCCGGAACCTTGTGCTTGGCCTCCCACCAGAACTTCACCCGTACTGCGCGACCGGCCGGGGTGACACTTTCGATCTCGCCGACCTTGATCCCCAGGATCCGCACGTCCGAACCCGGGTAGACCGAGACCGCGCGCGGGAAGTAGGCCGTGGCGGTCACCCGCTGGGGATGCGGCCACAGCGAGACGACACTGACGGCGAGCACCACCAGCACGACGCCGATCGCGACCAGCCGGGACAACGCGGCCACCTTCATCGGCCACCTCCCAGGATCGGCAGACCGGGGATCGGCACCGCCGGCAGCGGGACCTCCGGCACCGGGACGAGGTTCTGCACATACGTGTCGAACCACGGGCCGGTGCCGAGAGTGTTCGTGAACACCCGGGCGAACGGGGCGAGCCCGCGGATGCTCGCGTCCAGCGCGTTCTGGTTCGCCAGCAGGGTCGCCAGCACGGCATTCACCTTCTGCAGGGTCGGGGTGAGGTCCTTGCGGTTCTCCCGGACCAGCGCGCTGACCTGCGCGGCCAGCTTCTGCGTGGACACGAGCAACTCGTGGACCAGCGCCCGCCGGGCCTGCACCGCCTGGAACACCGAGTTGCCGTCCTTCAGCAGCTTGACCAGCTCCTGGTTGCGGTCGGCGAGGATCTTGGTGACGACGTTGGAGTGCTGCAGCAGCGTCTTCAGCTCGTCGTCGCGCTTGGCCACGTTCCGGGACAGCCGGGACAGTCCGTCGAGCGACGCCCGGACCTCCTCTGGCGTGTTCTTGAAGGTCGAGGAAAGGGTGTCGAGGGCCTTCGCCAGCTGGGCCGTGTCGATCCGCTCGGCCGTGTTGGCGAGATCCGTGAACGCGTCGACCACGTCGTACGCCGAGATGGTGCGGTCCAGCGGGATCTCCGAACCCTCCTTGAGCCGACCCGAGCCCGCCGGGTTCAGCTTCAGGTACTTCTGCCCGAGCAGGGTCTTGATCTTCATCTCGGCGCCGGTCTTGTCGCCGAGGTTCACGCCGCGGTCCACCACGAAGTCGACCCGCACGTGGGTGCCCTCGAGCTCCACCTTGCGGACCTGGCCGACCCGCACCCCCGCGACCCTGATCTCGTCGTTCGGCTTGAGCCCGCCGGCCTCGGAGAACTGCGCGGAGTACTTGGTCCCGCCGCCGATCAGCGGCAGGTCCTGCGCCTTGAACGCGGCCAGCATGATCAGCCCGATGATCGTCAGCCCGACGACTCCGATGGTGACCTGGTTCTGCTCCCTGAACGGCTTCACCTGGCGCACCTCGCCGAGTTGTTGTCGTAGGAGACGGGGATGCGGGCTCCCAGCGGCAGGGTGACGTTGCCGTCGAAGCCGCAGAGGAAGAAGTTGAACCAGGACCCGTACGACGCGGTGCGGGTCATCGTGTTCAGCTTGTCGGGCATGTTCTGCAGCGTCTTGACCCAGATCGCCTGGGTGTCGTCGAGCGTGGTGGCCGTCGTGCGCAGCCGGTCCAGGTCTGCCTTCAGCGGCACCCGGGTCTGCTGCAGGAGCCCGGCTGTCTTGTTGTTCAGCGAGTTGATGGAGCCGAGCGAGTCGAGGATCGGGTTGATGTCCTTGCTCAGCCCGGTGATGAACTGCTGCAGGTTCACCAGCAACTGGGAGAAGTTCTGCTGCCGCTGCGAGACGATCTGCAGGGTCGAAGTCAGGTTGGTGATCAGTTCGCCGATCACCTGGTCGGAGTCGGCCAGCGTGCTGGTCAGCGAAGCGGTCCGGGCCAGCAGGCTCTCGATCGTGCCGCCCTCGCCCTGCAGCACCTTGATCACCTCGAAGGCGAACTGGTTCACGTCCGCCGGGGTGAGCGCGGTGAACAGCGGCTTGAACCCGTTGAACAGCACCGACAGGTCGAGCGCCGGCGCGGTCCGGTCCTTGTCGATGATGCCGTTCTTCTTCATCCGGGTGCCGCCGCCGACGCCTTCGGTGAGCGCGATGTAGCGGTTGCCGACCAGGTTCCGGTAGCGCATCGTCGCCCGCGTCGAGGTGTCGACCACCTGGTCGGAGTCGACGCTGAAGGTGACCATCGCCAGCTTGTCCTGGTAGATCGCGATCTTGTCGACCTGGCCGACACGCACACCCGCGATCCGGATGTCGTCGCCCTTGTTCAGCCCGACCACGTCGGTGAACACGGCCCGGTACTTCGTGGTCGCGTTGAAGCTGATGTTGCCGATGGTGACGGCCAGCAGCGCGGTCGCGATGGTGGTGACGACCACGAAGATCGCCAGCCGCACGGTGTCGATCGAGGTCTTCTTGTCCAGCAGTTTCACTTGAGGTTCACCTGCCCTCCGCGGACCAGCGGGCCGATCATCAGGGTGGTCAGATCCGGGACCTCGCCGGCGGGCACGCCCATCGCGGGACCGGCGAACGAGTCGATCACCTTCTGCTCCGCGGGGGTCCCGGCGCCGCCGGTGTCCATCGCGAACCCGGGCGCCGACCGGTTCAGGGTCAGGTTCAGCGGGAAGCGCGTCTCCTTGTTGTGGTCACCGATCACACCGTCAGCACCAGTGATGTACGGCGCGGGGTTGTCCTGGGTGTAGGGACCCGGCTTCGAGCCCGGGTGGCTGTAGTTCTTGCCGACACAGACCGGGCCCCTGTGATCCAGGTATTTCGGCAGTTCGGGCGGCGTGTACGGCGTCGGCTGGTTCGTGATCAGCTCGAGGTTGATGTGCAGGGCGCCGTCGCGGAACGTGTCGTTCAGGATCGGCGCGGTGTCCGTCATCACCTTGAGGAAACAGGGGAACTCCGGCGAGTACCGCTCGAGCAGGTCGAGCACCGGCCGGCTGACCTCGCCGAGGCGGATCACCCGGTCCTCGTTCTCCTTCAGGAATCCGTCCGCGGTGTTCGACAGCGTGGTCACGTCGGTGAAGAACTTCTGCAACTGCTGCTCCTTCTCCACCACGGTGTTGCCGGTGATGGTCAGGTTGCGCAGCGCCCGCGCCAGGTCCGGCGTCACGTCGCCGTAGAGCTTCGAGACCTGGGTCAGCTTGTTCAACGCCGCGATCAGGTTCGGCACGTTCGGGTTGAGCTTCTTCAGGTAGCCGTCGAGCTGGGTCAGCGTCGCGGCGATCTCGGTGCCGCGACCCTCCAGCGCTGTCGCCAAGGTGTTCAGGGTGGCGTTCAGGTCCGCCGGGTCGACGGCCTGCAGCAGCGGCAGCGCGTCGTTCAGGACCTTCTCGATCTCGATGCCGACCGCCGTCTTGTCCCGGCTGATCACGTCGCCGGCCTTGATGGGCCGGCCCTCCTGACCCGACGGGGGGACCAGCGCGACGTACTTCTCGCCGAACAGCGTCTTCGGCAGGATCCGGGCACTGACCTGGCTGGAGATCTCCTGAACCTGGTCCGGCTTCAGCGCCAGGTCGACCGTCGCCTCGTCGCCGTTGGTGGAGACGTTGCGGACCTCGCCCACGATGATGCCGCGCAGCTTCACATCCGCGTGCCGGTTCAACTGCAGGCCGATGTGGCTCGTCTTGAGCTGCACGTCCACCGTGTCGACGAAGATCTTGGCGTAGAAGGCGTAGGTGAGCCACAACAGGAAGCAGAGCAACCCGATGAAGGCGGTTCCGAGCACTCGTCTGATCATCGGCTACCCCGCCAGCCTGACGGTGGTCGTCGTACCCCAGATCGCCATCGACAGCAGCAGGTCGACCACGTTGATGACGACGATGGAGGTCCGTACCGCGCGGCCGACCGCGACGCCGACTCCCGCCGGACCGCCCGACGCGTGGTAGCCGTGGTAGCAGTGCACCAGGATCACCAGGACGGAGAAGACCAGCACCTTCCCGAAGGACCAGAGCACATCCCCGGGAGGTAGGAACAGGTGGAAGTAGTGGTCGTACGTGCCGGTGCTCTGGCCGTAGAACGTTGTCACCGTCAGCCGGGTGGCGAAGTACGAGGCGAGCAGGCCGACGACGTACAGGGGGATGACTGCGACCAGGCCCGCGATGATCCGGGTGGTGACCAGGAACGGCAACGACGGGATCGCCATCACCTCGAGCGCGTCGATCTCCTCGCTGATCCGCATCGCGCCGAGCTGCGCGGTGAAGCCGCAGCCGACCGTCGCGGCCAGCGCGATGCCGGCGATCAGCGGGCCGATCTCGCGGGTGTTGATGTACGCCGAGACGAAGCCGGCGAACGCGGAGGTGCCGATCTGGTTCAGCGCCGAGTACCCCTGCAGGCCGACCTCGGTGCCGGTGAAGAAGGCCAGGAAGGTGATCACGCCGACCGTGCCGCCGATCACCGCGAGCGCGCCGGTGCCCAGCGTCACCTCGGCCAGCAGCCGCAGGATCTCCTTGCGGTAGCGGGTGATCGACTTGCCGGACCAGGCGAGCGCCTTGATGTAGAAGGTGAGCTGCTCACCGAGCCGGTCGAGGGAGTTCAGCGGCTTCTTCACCAGTGATTGGAGGGCTGACGCGGACGACACAGTCAGGCCCCCTTCGGCGGGACGAGCTGGAAGTAGATCGCCGTCATCGAGAAGTTCGCGACGAACAGCAGCATGAAGGTGATGACGACGGACTGGTTCACGGCGTCACCCACACCCTTCGGGCCGCCGCCCGCGTTGACTCCCTTGTACGACGCGACCACTGCGGCGATGAACCCGAACACCAGCGCCTTCACCTGGCCCTGCCACAGGTCGGGTAGATGCGCGAGCGCGGTGAACGAAGCGATGTAGCTGCCCGGGGTGCCGTCCTGCAGGACCACGTTGAACACGTAGCCGCCCATCACGCCGACCACGCTGACGAACCCGTTCAGGAAGAACGCGACCAGCATGGTGGCCAGCACCCGGGGCACCACCAGTCGCTGGATCGGGTCGATCCCGAGCACCATCATCGCGTCGAGCTCCTCGCGGATCTTGCGCGCGCCCAGATCCGCACAGATCGCCGAACCACCGGCTCCGGCGATCAACAGCGCGGTCGCGATCGGCGAGGCCTCGCGGACCACCGCCAGCACCGCGGCCGACCCGGTGAACGCCTGCGCGCCGAACTGCTTGATCAGCCCGCCGACCTGGAGCGCGATCACCGCACCGAACGGGATCGCGACCAGCGCGGTCGGGATGATCGTCACGCTGGCGACGAACCACGCCTGCTGCAGGAACTCGCGCACCTGGAACGGCCGCCGGACCGAGGCCCGGGCGGTGTCGAGCGCGAAAGCGAAGAGGGATCCTGCGTGCTTCAGCGGGGCGGTCGCGGAAACGGTCACGTGGCCCCCACCACATCAGAGGCGAAGGAGCCTGGCGGGGGTGTCACGCCGTTGACCGCACACCACTCCCCCGGCGGACGTTGGGTCGGGCGGATCATGCCGCTGCTCGGCAGCTGCTGCAGCGGGATCGGCGGCAGCGGGGGCAGTTCCTGGTCGGCCTCGCGAGCCAGCTCGTCGGCGTCCTTCTCCTCCGACATGCCGATCGGGCCGACCCGCTGCGCGTTCAGGAACTGGCGGACCACCGGCTCCTCGCTGGACAGCAGCATCTCCCGCGGGCCGAACATCGCCAGGTGCCGGTGATACAGCAGGCCGATGTTGTCCGGCACCGTGCGCGCGGTGTTGATGTCATGAGTGACGATCAGGCACGTCGCCTGGGTCATCTCGTTCAGGTCGATGATCAGCTGGTTCAGGAACGCCGTCCGGACCGGGTCCAGCCCGGAGTCCGGCTCGTCGAAGAGCAGGATCTCGGGCTCCAGCACCAGCGCGCGGGCCAGGCCGGCCCGCTTGCGCATCCCGCCGGAGATCTCGGCCGGCAGCTTCTTCTCCGCGCCGACGAGACCGACCATCTCCATCTTCTCCATCACGATGGAGCGGATCTCGGACTCCGACTTGCGGGTGTGCTCACGCAGCGGGAAGGCGACGTTGTCGTAGAGGTTCATCGAGCCGAACATCGCGCCGTCCTGGAACAGCACGCCGAACAGCTTGCGGATCTCGTAGAGGTTGCGCTCGGAGCAGGTCGCGATGTCCGTGCCTTCGATGTGCACGTGGCCCTTGTCGGGCTTGAGCAGGCCGATCAAGGTCTTCAGAAAAACGGACTTGCCGGTTCCGGAAGGGCCCAGCATCACGCAGATCTCGCCGGCCGGCAGGGTCAGCGAGACGTCGCCCCAGATCAGCTGGTTTCCGAAGGATTTCGTCAGGCCCTCGACGCGGACTTCGACGCCCACCTGGCCCTCCTCATCGGCTCTGCCTCACGGGTCTTGTCGTTCAGCCCCGACCGACGACTTTACGACGGTTCAACGAGGGGCGGTGCCCTAGGTTACGCACGAGTACCTTTTTGCGTAACCCCTGTGTGTCAAGTGTTGGCGACCGATGAGTCACGCTCCGGTCACGCTCGGTCCGACAGTGCGAGCGCCGCCGGCGGTCTGGACCGGACCGGTCGGGTACAGTCCTGCGCGTCGCCCTTCGAGGTGGCGAAGAGCCCCAGTTCTGCCGGAGGAACCGTGCCGCGGCCAGCTACTTGGTTGAACCGACTGCGGCCCCGCGTGCCGCAAGGTATCGCCTCGCCGCAGCACGGAGACCAGCTCCCACATCCGCGCTCGGAGATCCTAGCGTTGACCGGGGTCCGAGCTGCGGCAGCCCTCGCCGTGGTGGTGCATCACATCGGGTTACCAACTTCGGCACCAGCGCCGTTACGAAACCTTGCTGCCTCGGGCTACATCGGCGTACCGCTGTTCTTCATGCTGTCGGGGGTTGTCCTGGCCTGGAACTACTCGACGCTGACCGTGCTGTCCGGGGCCCGCTTATGGCGGTTCTACCTGGCGCGGATCGCGCGGGTGATGCCGCTCTACTGGGCCGTGCTGCTGTTCCTGGTGGTGCAGCGAGCCGCCCGAGGGGTGCCGCAGGACTCGTTGTGGCGGCACCTGCTGGCGATCCAGAGCTGGTCCGGCGACTACGCGATCGGCCAGGGCAGCTACAACCCGCCCGGCTGGTCGATCTGCGTCGAGATCTTCCTGTACGCGTTGTTTCCCTTGCTGGTGCCCGTGATCGCCTTTGTTTCCAGGCGATTCGGCGTCACCGGGCTGGTCGCGTTGATGGCACTCGCGTTCGCAGTACAGGTAGTCCTCGTCGCGGTGTTCACGGCTGAAGGTTGGGCGTTCCTGTCGGCGAAAGACCCGTCGTCCGGGCATCGGTGGCTCTACCGCAATCCGCTGCCCCGGTTGTCCGAGTTCGTGATCGGGATGTCACTCGCTTTCCTGCTATTGCGGGGATTCCGCCTGCGTGCTCGGGTGGCCGGCTGGCTGCAGGTTGCTTGCGTAGCGGTTGTGCTGGTTGTCGCGGCGGCCGGACCTGGTCATGCCAGGTGGGAACTCCCGGCCTTTTATGGCGCGATGTGGACCGTGCCGTTCGCCGTGCTGCTGCTGTCGCTGGCTGCCGCGCCTACTGCCTGGCTGTCACGCTTCTTCGCCACGCGTGCTTTGGTGACACTCGGTACTGCGAGCTATGCCGTCTACCTGACGCATCGACCGCTCCTGCCCTACCTGGGGAAGGACAGAGTCGACGCATTGGCGGATCCGGCCGGCTTGGCGCCTTACGTGGCCGTGCTGGTGATCATCGGGTTCTGCCTGTTGATCGGGGAAGGCGCGCACCGACTGGTCGAAGTACCGGCTCGGCGGGCTGTGCTGCGGTTTGTCCAGCGGCGGCCGGCCCCCGAGTTGGTCACGGACCGTAGACCGACCGAGGTGTCGGCGTGACAGGACTCACATCAATCGAGCAGGGCGCGGCGCTGTCCCACCCGCGCCCGGAAATCCTTGCCCTGACGGGCTTGCGCGGGCTGGCTGCACTCGGCGTTGTCGCGTCCCAGGTCGGAGTCTGGCGGACCGCTCATCCGGTCCTGCACCACTTGGTGGCCGCCGGGGCGCTGGGGGTGCCGTTCTTCTTCCTGCTGTCCGGGTTCGTACTCGCCTACAACTATCCGACGCTCAGCTTGTCAGCCGGGCGCCGCGCACTCGGGCGCTACGCAATGGCGCGGGTCGCACGGCTCGGGCCGTTGTTCCTGAGCGTGGGTGCCGGCGTGCTGGTGCTCGGCGCGCTCAACGGCGGCGGCTGGATCGATGACGTCTACGGCGACGCCGCCTGGTTCGTCGGTACTACGGTCGTCCTGTATGCCGTGTTCCCACTGCTGGCGCAGTTGGTCGCATCCAAACCTGGCGTGGCTGTGGTTTGCGCTCTTGCCGTCCAGGCGATCGTGCTCGGCCTGCGGCTCATCACGGGCTCGGACGCTTGGCTCTACCGCAATCCTCTGGCGTGGATCCCGGACCTGGTTTTGGGGATGGCGCTGTCTTACCTCGTGGCTGGAGGTTGGCGGCTGTCCCGGCGTACGGCGTACCTAGTGCAGGGCGTTGCTGTCGTCTATGCCTTGGCAATGGTTGTTGCGTTCGGCTCCAGTACTGCGGTGCGGTACGGCGCAGTGTGGTCCGTGCCGCTCGCCCTGGTGATCCTCAGCGTCCTCACCGTCACGTGGACGTCGTCTCTGCTCTCGACGCAGGTGATGGTCCGGCTCGGCGTGATCGGCTTCGCCCTGTTCCTGTTCCGCGCGATCGTGATGAACGGATTCGGCCCGGTCCGCTCGGGGTCGATCTCCAACGCCCTGCTCGCCCTCGGCTGGATCGGATTCGCCGTGCTCATCGGCGAAGGGGCCCACAGATACATAGGCGCCCCCGGCCGCCAACGGCTGCTGAACATCGCCCGCCGCCTAGAACAGCGCCGCACCGCCTCAGCCAAGACCTAAGGGGTGCACCCACCTAACCCCTTCGCCGACGCACGCCTCGTCGTGTCGCTCGCCTGATCCATCCAGACTTCATGAACAGGTGACATAACCAGCTGCCGTCTGCTTATGTCATCGGCCGGCGACTCTCCATACCTGACTCTTCGATGCCGCTCGTCCGTCCGGGACCACGCGTGCCGGCATCGCAAGGGGTGCGAGTCAGGGGCCCTGTGCGGTCCCGGACGTGCCGAAGGGCGGTCCGTGGTGGACCGCCCTTCGCTTACTGCTGGTACTGCGTGTGCGGCTGAGCCGCACGGGTCACTTCAGGGTGACGGTGGCGCCGGCGCCCTCGAGGGCCTCCTTGGCCTTCTCCGCGGAGGCCTTGTCGACCTTCTCGAGGATGGCCTTCGGCGCGCTCTCGACGAGGTCCTTGGCCTCCTTCAGGCCGAGGCTCGTGAGGCCACGCACCTCCTTGATGACCTGGATCTTCTTGTCGCCGGCCGCCTCGAGGACGACGTCGAACTCGTCCTGCTCCGCGGCCTCTTCGGCGGCGGCAGCCGGCGCGCCCGGGGCGGCGGCAACGGCGACGGGAGCAGCGGCGGTCACGCCGAACTCCTCCTCGAAGGCCTTCACGAACTCAGAGAGCTCGAGCAGGGTGAGTTCCTTGAACTGGTCGAGCAGCTCTTCGGTGCTGAGCTTCGCCATGGTGGCGGTCCTTCCGTAAGTGTGTTGCTAGGGATCACTGAATGTGGTGTTGCGTGAGTCGAACGTGTCAGCTGTCAGCCGACGCGGTCTCCTCGGTGCTCGCCTCGGCAGGTGCTTCGGCCGGTGCGTCCTGCACGGCCTCCGCGGCCGGAGCCTCGTCCGCCACGGGGGCGTCCTGGGCCGGCAGCTTGTCCTGCAGCGCCGCGAACAGGCGCGCGGCCTGTGCGAGCGGAGCAGCGAACAGGGACACCGCTTGCTGCGGAGCCGCCTTCATCGCACCTGCGAGCTTCGAGAGGAGAACCTCACGCGACTCCAGGTCAGCGAGTCTGTTGATCTCGTCAGAGCCGAGTGCCTTGCCGTCCAGCACACCACCCTTGATGACGAGAAGGGGATTGGCCTTGGCGAAGTCACGCAGCCCCTTGGCCGCGACCACCGGGTCGCCCTTGATGAAGGCGATGGCCGACGGACCCTCCAGCAGCGAGTCGAACGACTCCACTCCGGCGTCCTTGGCCGCGATCTTGGTCAGCGTGTTCTTCACCACGGCGTAGTTCACGTCGTCACCGAGCGTAGTGCGCAACTGCCGCAACTGCGCCACAGTGAGTCCGCGGTACTCGGTCAGCACGGCGCCGGCGGAGCTCTTGAAGTTCTCAGTGAGCTCTGCGACGGCGGCTGCCTTGTCCGGCCTCGCCATGGGTCTCCTTCCGCCCTGTTCACACAGGGTTTGGCCTCAAATGCCATACCGCCTTGCCACGCCGGTCAGGACCCCGAACATCGAAAACGCCCCTGCGCAGGCGCAAGGGCGTGAACAAACTGCTGTCACTTCCAAGTCACCTACGCGGGCGCCCACGATCTTGTGGGACCTTCAGTCACTCCGGGAGCGACAACCAGCGGTCTTCGGCAACACACATTGTTACATCAGAACCGACCCTGACCAAATCCGGTCGTCCCGACGCGATATCAACTCCTACAGGATAGGGAGGAGTCGAGATGAGCCCGCGGCCGATGGACCTTGCGTCACGAGCCTCAGTCGGGGTGAGTGGGATGAGGTGGGATCCAGCGGTTCATCGCGGTGGCGGCGGCCCAGCCTGCGAGGCCCATGACCAGTACTGCGGGGCCTAGGCCTGACAGCGCCGTCACGGCAGCGATCAGGAGTGGGCCGGCGCCGTTGCCTGTGTCCGCGAAGAGCCGGAACGCGCCGAGGAACTGAGCACGACCGACCGGCGGCGAGGCGTCGGCGCCGAGCGTCATGATCACCCCGGCGCCGAGCCCGTTGCCGATGCCCATCAGTAGCGCCACAGCGGTCAGCGAGTGGACCGAGTGGGTCAGCGGCAGCAGCAAGTGAGCCAGTCCCAGCACGAACATCGACGGCACCGCGACCCACTTCCGCCCGAACCGGTCCATCACCGAGCCGGCCGGGTAGAAGAGCAGCATGTCCACCGCGCCGGACACCCCGAAGATCAGGCTCGTGGTCTGCGGATCCAGCCCGATGTGCTCGGCCCAGAGCGGGATCACCACCTGTCGGGACGCCCGTACCGCGCCGACGAGCAGCGCGCCGAATCCCAGCGTTCGCAGTACTGGAAGGTGTTCCCGGATCACCGCGCGGGTCGACTGCATGACGACCGGCCGGCCCACGCGACTCCGGCGTACGGACTCGATGTCCGGCAGGCTCACCAGGACTGCGCAGGCCATCAGGGCCGCGACCAGGTGGACCCAGTACGCGCCGTCGGTGCCGAGGAACTTCATCGCGAAGGCGCCCAGGAACGGCCCGATGAAGGAGCCGATCCGCTGGACACCGCCCAGAGTGGACAGGGCCCGCGCCCTCAGTTGCAGCGGGACGGCCTCGCTGAGGTAGGCCTGTCGGGCCAGGCCCCAGACGGCCGCGGCGAGCCCGGTCGCGGTGATGGCGAGGGCCAGACCCCAGACGGTCGGGACAACCAGACAGGCGACCAGCGCGAACGAGACCAGAACGGTCGCGAGCAGCATCGCGCGGCGTTCGCCGATCCGGGTGGTGATCGCTCCTGCCGGGATGTCGCCGAGGACCTGGCCGAGACCCGCGGCCGCGACCACCAGGCCGGCCATCGCGACGGAGGCGCCGAGATCTCGGGCGGACAGCGCGACGACGGGAGCGATCGCCCCCTGGCCGATGCCGTAGAGCAGTGCCGGAAGGTACACCGTGGGCGCTATCTTCCAGAGACTCACCTGATTCTCCATCTGCGTTCTACCGAGCCCGCTTCGAGCCCGGCGCGCCGGCTGGAACAGGATCCGGCGCCGACGCACGCATCGTGCAAAGGTCGCGCGCTGCCGCGGTGGCGCCGAGCACCTCGGAAACCGACCAAGCGACCTGCGCGACGCGCTTGCCGAGCTGATCCATCCGCTCTGGCGCCATCCGCAGCTCCGGTCCAGAGAGGCTGATGCAGCCCACCGCCTGGCCAGAGAAGTCGAAGACCGCCG
The DNA here is from genome assembly GCF_039529635.1 of Kribbella alba. NCBI lineage: Bacteria > Bacillati > Actinomycetota > Actinomycetes > Propionibacteriales > Kribbellaceae > Kribbella > Kribbella alba. Next base: position 879,283 of record NZ_BAAANE010000004.1, read on the forward strand.
CGGCGACACTGCGGATGCCCGGCGTGCGCTCGGACATCGACCTGGCAAAACCTCTTCGGCGAGCTTCGGCCAGCTGTGCTGCCAGTACTTCGGGATCGGTGATCGTCTGCGGAAGGACCTGCTCCAGCGGCACGGTCAGTACTGCGACCTGCTGCTCCCACGGCGCGAAGGCGAGCAGCACCTTGCCGGGCGCCCCCTGAGGCAAGGGCACCGGAATGCCGAACTCCGTATAGGTACGGCGCAACTGGTGGTGGCTCTCGACCTGATCGACCACCACGCGCTCACCCGAAGGCAGCAACTCGTGCACCGCGGCGGTCTCTTCAGTTTCGTCACGCAGCGCCCGTAGTACGGGCATGGCTGCCTCGCGCAAGGTGTCGGGGATGCCACCGCTGCGGGCCAGTTGGGCGACGAGCGGGCCGAGGGCATATCTGCGATCGGCGGTCTGACGGATCAGGCCGTTCGCCTGCATGGCCAGCAGGAGCCGATGCACGGTGCTGGTGGACAGGCCGGTCGCCCTGGCCAGATCACTGATTCCGAGGTCCGGCTGCCGGACGTCGAAGCAGCGCAGGATCGCCACCGCCCGGTCGATGGACTGGACCGCGACGCGGCGCGGGGCCGCTGGATCACCCGACATGCAGAGGTCCTCCGGACAAAAGAGATCAGCCGACCGAGCCGCTGCAGAATACCTGCGCCATCCCACAGCGCGAAGTACCTTCCCACGATGCGGGAAGCCCGTGCCGCAGGAAGGGCCCTGCCGATCAGATCGTCTCGATGCCGAACGTCCTCAGCTTGCGGTAGAGCGACGACCGGGCGATGCCCAGAGCCGCCGCGGCCTGGACCCTGTTGCCGTCCGCATCGTGCAGCGCCCGGACGATAGCGTCGCGCTCGATGGCCTCGAGGCCGGTGAGCTGCCGCCGCGCCGACTGGTGGCAGTAGCCGGGAAGGTCCTCCGGCCGGATCTCCCCGACCGGACGTTTACCGAGGGCCGCGCGAAGCGCCTCCTCCAACTGGCGGATATTGCCTGGCCAGGAGTAGCCGCAGATCACTCGCATCGCGGCCGGACTGACGCGGCGTTCCCGCAGGGCGGACAGCTTCCTGAGCACCTGCGCCACCACCATCGGGATGTCCTCGGTCCGGTGGCGCAGCGGTGGCACGGTGACCGAGTGCTCGAAGTGAACCAGCGCGGCACGGAAGGGAAGTTCCGAGTCGACATTCGCGTCCGACAACGTGGCTGCGATGTACGCAGGGCTCTCACCGTCGGCGACGGCCAACAGGATGGCGTTCAACCGTTTGGTGCCGTCGGAGGACAGCCCGTCGATGTTGCGGAAGATCCACAGTGTCGGCTCGGAGACCGCCTCCAGCGGTTCGCTGCCGAAGGAGTCCTTTCCCAGCTCGGCGGCGTCGACGAGCCTGCTCCGGCCGGCCGGCGTGGCCCGCTTGTACAGGTCGACCACGAGCGAGAACTTCCCGGCGCCGGTCTCACCGACGACGAGCAGCGCCTGGTGCTGCGCCAGTGCGGCCAGGATCTCAGCGCACGCCCGCTTCCAGAGCGGCGACTGACTCACCGGCCTCGTAGCGGCCGAGCGGTGGCGGACCGCTGGCCGGTCCACGCTCGTCACGGGGGCAGCCTCGACCGAACGTCGCCTCGCGGAGGCTGCGGGCTCCTCATGTCGCAGGACGACCTCGACCACGACGCCTGCGACGGTGTCGCCGACGATCACCCGAGTGCCGTGCAACCGGACGACGTTGCCGGTGGGGAGCTCGATCTCGTCGACCACGTGCCCCTTGCGAGTGCCGAGATATCGCAGGTGCTCCTGGATCGTGCGCTGTTCCGCGGGGTCGAACAGAGCCTGCGCGACGGAGTTCCCCATCACGACGCTGCCACCGACCGCAAGCACCGCGCCCCGGGTCCGTGAATCGGTCTTCACGAACGTCTCGAACAGCGCCTGCTGGAGCACGCTGCGGTCGAGCAGCAGGCTCCGCTCGATGTTCTGGGCCGCCGTACGGACGAGGGATCGCATCAGCGGGTTGGAGTCCTCGGCCAGACAACTGATGTCCAGCACGCCTTCGATATGTCCGGTCAGCGGGTCCCGGATCGGCGCACCGGCACACGCGAACGGCTGGAGCCTCTCGTGGAAATGCTGGGCGCCGACGACATGGACCGGCTGGCCTGCCTCGAAGACGGTCCCCACGCCGTTCGTCCCGACGTTCCCCTCGGCGTACTGGAAGCCGGAGGCGAACGAGATGCCGTCCAGGCGCGCCCCGACCGCCGAACTGGTGTCGAGTCTGCTGAGGACACGGGCCTTGCTGTCGGTGAGCGCGATGCTCAGCGGGATGTCCGCGGCCTCGCCGCTGAGCCGGTCGATGATCGGCTGGGCCGAGCGGACCAGGCGGGACGAGGTGTCGAGGTCCTGGAAGTACTGCGCGCGCACCTCGTCGGTGTCCACCCCCGCCTGCAGGGAGCGTTGCCAGGACGCGGCCACGATCTCCGGGACGGCACCGGACACCGACGCGCCTGCCGACAGGAAGTCGGCACGGGCGTTCGCAGTACGTCGTCGCTGGTCGGTTGGGTCCACGGTTCCGCCGCCCCTTCCTTCCCGATGATCGCGCTCGGGATCGGCGCTGTGAAGGGGTCTGCCGGGGCGACCACTGGTCGAAACGATCGTGTCCGAATGTGAGACACGACGCCCGTCCTTCACCGGGTGAAATTAGGACTGCAACACTCCTGGGCCCAGGAGGCCCCCCGGCTCCCCCGACCGGCCCCCGAACTTCTGGGCCCAGGAGACCAATCCGGCCGAACCCCCGCGGCCGGACCTGAAACCAGCGACCTGCCTCCCCTCGGCAGGTGAGAGAACAGGTGATCTCGGTGAACATCGAGACCTCAGTCGACGATCAGGTGCTGATGGTGTGCGACTCGGCCGAATGTGACGGTCGCGAGACCGAGCACGACGCCAAGACCATCGCGTACTGGGAGACCCCCGACTCCGGGACCATCGTCTCGCGGACGTCGTGCCGCGACTGCAACCAGACCAAGGCCGCCCAGCAATGGGTCGGGCCACCCCGCCGGCCGTCCCACGACTGCGGCTACTACACCGACGACTCCGGCGTCTGCTCGTACTGCCACTGCTGATGCCGTGGGAGCGGCGGGCCGGACGGCTCAGCCCAGGACGGCGAGTGCGTCGATCTCGACGAGCATCGGCTCGAGCGGGAGGCCGGTGAAGACGGTCGTACGCGACGGCAGCACGCCGCTCGGCGTCTTCGGGCCGACGAACTCGGCATAAGCCTCGTTCATCGCAGCGAAGTGGTCCCGGGTGGTCAGGTAGACCCGCAACATCACCACGTCGTCGAAGGTCGCTCCACCGGCGGTGAGGATCGCCTCGATGTTCTGCAGTACCCGCGTGGTCTGCGCCTTCACGTCTCCGGTGAAGACGAACTCGTTGCTCCCCGGGTCGACCGAGCCCTGGCCCGACACCTGCAGGATGTTGCCCTTGCGCACACCCTGGGAGAACACGGGCATCGGCGTGGGCGCCTCGGGTGTGGACACGACGGTCTTGTCGGACATTCGGGCTTCCTCTCGGTCGGTTCGGATCTAGTTGTAGTCGGCACCGATGGCTGCCGCGGTGCTGAGCAGGTCTGGCAGCAGTTCGAGCACCTGCTCATAGTTGAGCAGAACGTCCGGCACCGAGATCGAGACGGCCCCGACCACCCGGCCGGAGCGTTCCGCGATCGGCGCAGCGATGCAGTTGATGAACGACTCGTGCTCGGCACGGTCGTGGGCCCAGCCCTGCGACCGGACCCGGTCCAGCTCGTCGCGCAGGTCGTCCGGACCGGTGATCGTGTTCGGCGTGAACTGGTGATACTCGATCGAGTTCAGGAGAGCCTCGCGCTGCCGCTTGGGTTGGGCCGCCAGCAGCACCTTGCCGACGGCCGTGCAGTGCAATGCCGCCGGGACACCGACCTGCGAGTACATCCGGACCGACTGCACGCTGTCGAGCTTGTCGATGTAGATGACCTGCCCGTTCTCGTACGCCGCGAGGTGGACCGTCTGCCCGGTCCGCTGGTTCAGCTGGTGTAGATGCGGCGCAGCCACGGCCCGTACTACGTGTTGCTCGCGTGCGACATCCGCCAACGAGAACAAGCGCGAGCCCAACGTGTACCGGTGGGCGTCATCGCGCCGGACGAACCGCTCACCCTCCATCGTCCTCAGCAGCCGCAAGACGGTCGTCTTGTGCACGTCCAGCTCGGTCGCGAGCTGGTCCAGGGAGCGGTCGCCCTCCCCCAGGCTCACCAGGATCTGCAGGGCTCTGCCCAGACTCTGACTCACACGACACCTCCGACCAAGGCCGGCGAGCTGATGCCGGCCGGGCCTACCTGTGTCCCGGCCCAGTCATCCTGCGAGCAGCCGAGCAGGGCTTGCCGGACAGCAGGTTCGGGTGGAGCCGCATGATCCTCCGGCACAGCCAGGACAGCCGCAGCGCTGAGGTGACCCAGCCTGAGCCGCTGCTCCATCGGCAAGGCCTGCAGCGTCCCGGCCAGGTAGCCGGCCGCAAAGGCGTCGCCGGCTCCGACTGGTTCCACCACGTCGACAGCGAGCGCCGGAACCTCCGTACGACGCCCGTCCGGCTCCAGCGCGAGCGCAGCGTGTGCATCGGACTTGACCACCAGCGTGGAGCGCGGCCCGAGCAGTTCCCGCAGCTCAAGCGGGTCACTGGTGCCAGCGAAGAGCATCGCCTCGTCCGCCCCGATCAGCACGACGTCGGCCGCACGCAGCAGGCGCCAGAGCGGCCCAGTGTCAGTGTCAGTGTCACGGTCACGGTCACGCCACAGGGCCGGCCGCCAGTTGAGGTCGACGCTCAGTGTGAAACCCAGGGTGTCCCGTAAGCCGGCAAGGCGGTCCAGCATTTCGGCCGCGGTCGTCGAGATCGCTGCGGTGATGCCAGTGGTGTGCACGAGCTCGGCGCCCACCAGTCGGCTCCGCACCGCGGGCCGGTCGAGGAAGGCCGGATCCATGGCGGCAGCGGCCGAGCCGGAGCGGTAGTAGTGCATCCGGCTCCGGCCGCCGATGGTGTGCTTCACATACAAACCGGTCGGCCGGAGTGGATCGTCCTCGACTCCGCCGACCTCGACCCCGCGGGCCTCGAGGTCGGACAGTACGTGCCGGCCGAAGCCGTCGGCGCCGAGCCGCGAGATCCATCCGGTCGGGATGCCGAGCGCCGCGAGACCGCCGGCCACGTTGCACTCCGCGCCCCCGACCGAACGACGGAACGTCTCGACATCCTCCAAGGGGGCACCGGTCTCGCCGGCGAGCATGATCATCGCCTCGCCCAGGCAGACCGCCCGCGGTACTGGATCGACCATTCGGCGAGTCCTCTCGGGCAGCTGCGTTGACGGGAGTTCTGGCGCGATGCTACAACCGACTAGTCAGAATGCGCAACGCGCGTTGCAGCATGCGCAATTGCTAACAGCAATCACTAACAATGATCGCTAACAGGCAGCCGGACCAGCAGGCGCGAACCGGACCCAGAAAGGTCGTCATGACAGCCTCGTACGATGCCGCCGCCGTCGCAGCTCTAGCGGACCAGCAGGTGAGCTGGCAGGACAAGGCGCTACCGCCCGCGTTCTGGGGGCGGACCGTTGCCGAGGTGCTGGCCGACAAGCCTCGCCTGTCCGGCCTGCCGACTCCTCTGCTCACCCTGTCCGCGCCCGGCCTGGAGCACAACGTCGCGACGATGGCCCGGTGGTGTGCGGAGCACGGTGTCGAGCTGGCCCCGCACGGCAAGACCACGATGGCCCCCGCGCTCTGGGCGAGCCAACTGGAGGCGGGCGCCTGGGCGATCACGCTCGCGAACGTCTTCCAGCTCGGCGTCGCCCGCGCCTACGGGGTGAGCCGGGTGATGATCGCGAACTCGGTGATCTCCCCGCTCCAGCTCCGGTGGATCGCGGACGAGCTCGCGGCGGACGAGGCGTTCGAGGTGACGGTCTGGGCCGACTCAGTCCGCACGGTCGAACTCCTCGAGGCCGCCCGAGCCGCGTACGTCGAACCCGGCGCCCGGCAACTCGACGTACTGGTCGAGGTCGGGGGCAAGGGCGGTCGGACCGGTGCACGGGATGCCGGGACCGCGTTGGCCGTCGGACGGGCCATCGCCGACTCCTCGACCCTTCGGCTCGCCGGAGTCGCCGGCTACGAAGGGGCGATCGCGCACGGGGCGGACGAGGCCGGGCTCGAACACGTGCGGGCGTACCTCCGCGATCTCGCTGAGGTCCACACCAGGCTGCAGGCGGACAACCTGTACGACGCTGACGTGGTGCCTGTGGTCAGCGCTGGCGGCAGCGCGTACTTCGAGCAGGTCGCGGAGGTGCTCGGCCCGCTCGGCAAGTCCGGTGCGCGGGTGGTGCTGCGGTCGGGCGCCTACATCGCCCACGACGACGGCTACTACCGGGAGGTCTCACCACTCGGCGCGACGCCGCGGACCGACGGCGACCGGCTGGTCCCGGCGATGCACGGATGGATCCGGATCACGTCCCAGCCCGAACCGGGACTGGCCATCTTCGATGCGGGCAAGCGGGACCTGCCGTTCGACGAGGGTCTGCCCGAGCCGCAACTGCTCCGGCCGCGATCGGCCGGGGAGGCGGTCTCCAAACTCGGGGGCATGACGGTGACCAAGGTGAACGACCAGCACGGATTCCTCGCTTTCGAGGCCGACGGGGTCGCGCCGCTGGTGATCGGGGACGAGCTGCGGGTCGGGCTGTCGCACCCGTGTACGGCGTTCGACAAATGGGGGCTGATCCCGGTCATCGACGACCCGGATGCCGACGACCCCGTCGTGGTGGACCTGATCCGCACCTTCTTCTGATGACCGCCATGACCGACCTGCTGATCAAGGGCGCCACCGTCCTGGACGGCGCGGGCGCTCCCGGTTTCGCAGCCGACGTCCTGGTCGAGGGTGGCCGGATCACGAGCATCGGCTCCGACCTGTCCGCGACCGCGCAGGTGATCGATGCCGCCGGGCTGGTGTTGTGCCCGGGGTTCATCGACATGCACGCGCACTCCGACCTGCAGCTCCTGGCGAATCCGGACCACACGGCCAAGGTGAGCCAGGGTGTGACGCTGGAGGTGCTCGGCCAGGACGGGCTGTCGTTCGCGCCGATCGACGACCCCACCCGGGCAACGGTCCGCCGCCAGATCGCCGGCTGGAACGGCGAACCCGACGATTTCGACTTCTCCTGGGACTCCGTCGCCGGATATCTGGACCGGCTCGACCAGGGCATCGCCTGCAACGCGGCGTACCTGGTCCCGCAGGGCACGCTGCGGATGATGGTCGTCGGTACTGCGAACCGCCCGGCCACGCCTTCCGAGCTCGCCGAGATGAAGCGGTTGCTCGCCGAGGGTCTGGAGCAAGGTGCCGCGGGGATGAGCAGCGGGCTCACTTACACGCCTGGCATGTTCGCGGACACGGCTGAACTGGTCGAGCTGTGCCGCGTGGTCGCCCGGTACGGCGGCTACTACGGCCCGCACCAGCGTTCCTACGGCAAAGGCGCACTGGAGGCGTACGGCGAGATGATCGAGGTGGCCCGGCAGGCCGGCTGCGCGCTGCACCTCACCCACGCCGTGATGAACTTCGAGCCGAACCGCGGCCGCGGCGTCGACCTGCTCGCGATGATCGACCAGGGTCTGGCCGACGGCGTCGACATCACCATCGACACCTATCCCTATTTGCCGGGGGCAACGACTCTGGCGGCGATCCTGCCGAACTGGACCGCCGAGGGCGGACCCGACGCCCTGCTGGCCCGGCTCGCGGACCCCGCGGACCGCGAGCGGATCAGCTACGAGCTGGAGCAGGTCGGCACCGACGGCTGCCACGGCTGCGTCACGGACTGGAACACGATCGAGATCGCCGGCGTGAAGAACGAGACGCTCAGCGGCGCGGTCGGCAACACCGTCGCGGCGATCGCGGCCGGGATCGAGAAGCCGCCCGCCGAGGTGTTCTTCGACCTGCTGATCCGCGACAACCTGGCGACCACGATCCTGCAGCACGTCGGCCATGAGGAGAACGTTCAGGCGATCATGAAACACCCGACCCACACGGGCGGTTCGGACGCGATCCTGGTCGGCGGCAAGCCCCATCCCCGGGCCTGGGGCACCTTCCCCCGCTACCTCGCGCACTACGTCCGCGAGCTCGGCGTCCTCGAACTGGCCGACTGCATCCATCACCTGACCGGTCGTCCGGCGAAACGGCTACGGCTGACCGAGCGTGGACTGGTCCGGGCGGGATACCACGCGGACCTGGTGCTCTTCGACCCGGACGGGGTGCGGGACGCAGCGACCTTCGACAACCCTCGTCAGCAGGCCGAGGGCATCCCCTGGGTGCTGGTCGGTGGCGTCCCTGTGATCGCTGATGGCCGGCGTACCGACGCACTGCCCGGGCGAGCGATCCGGAGGACCGAACCGGCCGCCGGGCCGCGAACCGACGTACCGAGAGAGGAAACCGAATGACCACCCTGGAGCTGCTCCGGAGCGACCGTGTGCTGAGTGTCGTGCGAGCGCCGGCGATCGACGACGCGAAGGACCTGTGCGCGGCGTTGGTTGCGGGCGGCATCCATGTGATCGAGCTGACCTTCACCACCCCGGACCTGCCGCGGCATCTGGAGCGGGCCGCGTCGACCGCGGCCGAAACCGGAGCAGTGGTGGGCGCGGGGACCGTGCAGACCGCCGCGCAGGCGAAGCAGGCGGTCGAGGCGGGCGCGCAGTTCCTGGTGACGCCAGGCCAGGGACTGGAAGCGGCGGAGATCGTGGCGGCCGCGCACGACGCGGGGATCCCGATCGTGCTCGGCGCGTTCACCCCGTCCGAGGTGATGACCGCGACGGCGCTCGGCTCGGATGCGGTGAAGATCTTCCCGGCCCACCAGTTGGGGCCGAAGTACCTGAAAGACCTCAGTGGTCCGTTCCCCGGCGTACCGCTGGTCCCCTCCGGCGGTGTGAACGCCGGCAACGCACGTCAGTTCCTCGACGCCGGCGCCCTGGCGGTCAGTGCCGGAACCGACGTGGTCTCCCCGGCCGACGTGGCAGCCGGCCGCTGGGCCGACATCACCGCCAAGGCCACCACCTTCTGCGCCGCCCTGCGCTGATCCCCCAGCAGCGGGGGTTATCCCCCACTCGATTGACGGGCTAGCGGGATCGTGCCGATGGTCGGCTGCCGGAACGCTGGAACTATGACGGCAACCGTGCCGGATCGACCGGCGACCCGCGATCTCCGTACCAACCGGCCCGGCCATGGCGACCCCATCCCCGTCGGGCAGGGCGATGCCGTCGACCAGCGGATCGCCGACGACTTCCGCGCGGAGGAACGGCTGGATGGCAAGATCCGTCCACGCCGCTCCCCCGGTGGTATCGCCATCCTGGTCGCCGCGGGAGTCGCAACTGTCCTGCTCCCGTGGTCCGTGGTCCTGGCTGCGACGCTGCCCTCGTCGTACGACGCGACCCATTGGAACCTCGCCTGGGTCGGCCTCGACTGTGGCATCGCCACCACATCTGGCCTCACTGCCTACCTGCTGCACAGGAAGGACGCGCGGGCTTCGTTGACCGCGGTCGCTACCGGCACCCTGTTGTTGGCCGACGCGTGGTTCGACGTCAGCACGTCGGACCCCGGCGGGGGCCACGCGCTCTCCCTGGCGGAGGCTTTGCTCCTCGAAGTCCCGCTGGCGATCTGCGCCTTCGTCGTCGCCGGCCGAGCACTCACGAGGCGTTGATGCCGATCAGTTCGAGGACCGGTCCTTCGTGGAGAGCGGTGTAGACCAGGTCTCGGAGCTGGTTCGCCTCGGCGTCGGTGAGGGTTCGGTCGAGCGGGCGGAGGATCAACCTGATGAGCACGTTTCGTTGGCCCGGGCGCAGCTGGAGACGGGCCCGCGCGGCTTCGGGCAGCTCGTCGTACGAGGTCTCGCCGCGGACCTCGACGGACTCAGCGGCATCCGCGTCCTGGCCGAGCGCCTGGCGGACCCGGTCACCGAGCACCTCCGCCGACACGTCGACCTCGGGCCCGACCACGACCGACAGATCACGCCGAACCGCCGGCATCGCCGATACGGGCTTGTACGCCGAAAGGTCCAGCATCTGCTCCGCCACCCGGGGATCCGGCGAGCGGAGCAACCGGATGTCCCGGATCCCCTTGCGCAGCATCAGCAACCGGTCGAGGCCAGGCCCCATCGCAAGGCCCGTCCACCTCTCATCGAGCCCGGCCTTGCGGAGCACGTGCGGCGCCGCGACCCCGCACTCGCCGATCTCGATCCACTGGTCGTCCAGGAGTACGTCGATCTGCCGGCCATGCGTCGTGTACGGATGGACCGCCGGCACGGTCCGATAGGTCTGGCCGGGCAGGACGGTCTCGACCAGCCGGGCGATCAGCTCCTCCAGCTCGGGCTCCCCGAGGGTGACATTGCGGCTGATCCGCCAAAGATCGAGCTGCTGCGGGGTGCCCGTGTGCTGCCAGTCGACGGAATCCCGGCGGTGGCAGATCCCGGCGCACACCATCAGCACGTCGGACGAGTCGGACGCGGCCAGCTCGCGCAGCGCCGGCGGGATCATCGCGGACGTGTGGCTCCGCAGGACTTCCCCGGCCGAGGCGTACCGGGTGTACCGAGCCTCACGGGTGACAGCCCCCGCGGCATAACCGAGGTTGTCGTAGTTGTCGGCCAGCGGGACGACCGGATGGTCCCGTCTGGTCCAGATCTCGGTGTACGGCCAGGCCTGGCCCAGCGCAGTACGGATGGAGTCGACGATCAGCTGGATCGCGTGCGGACCTTGGGCCGGGTCGGCGAGGTCGCGCAGGGACAGGGCGGCGTGCAGTTCTTCAGACGTCAGGACAGACATGAGGTGCTTCTCTCTCAGGTGAGCAGCGGTCTAGGGGACAGACACCCCGACCGGCCGCGGTCACCTCAGGAGAGAGCGCAGCAGCAGCTCACCCCGTCGGCACCACTGTGCCGGCCGGGGCGCGGAAATCGCTGCGCGTGCTGCTTCACGTCGTCCACTGTACCGGGCGCCCACCAAGACACGCCTGGTGAATTCGGGCAGCGCGCTCAATGGCACGATCAGGCCCATGCGATGGATCGACACCTTGGAAGACGCGGCAGCCGATAAGCTGCCGGAGCCCCTGCACCGCTACTTCAAGCAGGGTTCCGCCGGCGGGATCAGCGTCGGCGAAGCCACCGCGGCCTGGAGTTCGTACCGGTTCCGGCCGCGCATCCTGACGGATGTGTCGACTGTCGACCTGCGAACCACCGTGCTCGGTACGCCGGTCGACGTACCGGTTCTGGTGGCTCCCTCGACCTTGCAGCGGCAGGCGGATCCGGGCGGCGAGGCCGCGATGGCCGCCGGAGTCGCCGCGGCCAACTCCCTGCTTGGAGTCTCCAGCAACGCCGGTACTACGTTCGCCGACATCGGCGCGGCCGGTGCCCCCTGGTGGCTGCAGATCTACGTGGTCAAGAACCGGAACGTGACCCTGCACATGCTGGACGCGGCGGTCGCGGCAGGAGCGCGGGCCATTGTCCTGACTGCAGACACTCCTGTGGTGGGCCGCAAAGAGGACGACGGGCCGACGGTGTGGGAGGCAGTTCAGCCGGGTCACCTGCTGGCGAATCTGGAGGAGGACGACTATTTGCCGGAGGATCTTGCGAAGGCGGATGACCTCACACCTGACGTGATCGGCTGGCTGTCCGAGCGCACAGGTCTGCCTGTCGTGGTGAAGGGTGTACTGCGCGGCGACGACGCCAAGCGCTGTGCGGATGCGGGTGCGGCCGGGGTGATCGTCTCCAACCACGGCGGTCGGCAGCTCGACGGCTCGATCTCGACCGCGCGAGCCCTGCCGGAGGTTGCCGAGGCACTGGTCGGGACCGACGTCGAGCTGTACGTCGACGGCGGGATCCGGCGCGGGGAGCATGTGCTGGCGGCACTGGCTCTCGGTGCCCGCGCGGTGTTCGTCGGCCGGCCGGCGCTCTGGGCGCTGAGCGTAGCCGGTTCGGCAGGCGTGACGCGGCTGATCCGCGACCTCGGTGACGAGCTCGAGCACGCCATCCGGCTCGTCGGCTGCCCCCGCGTGGCCGACCTTTCCCCGGACCTCATCACGCGCTGATCCGCTGGCCGGTCTGTGGACCCGCTGGCCCGATCGGGCGCTGGGCAGACCTGGGCCCGGCTGACCGGGACGGTCGTATCGTTGACCACGGGCGCCGCTACCGCGTGGCCGTGCCTTTGCGCTGGGGACGCGGAAACGCGAAGAGCCCCGGTCCGCCGACCGGGGCTCTTCGTCTGTCCTGCCGGCGGCACGGGGGCCGCCGGATCGTTCAGGCGGCTGGGAGCCGCCGGATCGTGCGGGCGGCCGGGCAGCCGCCGGAGGGGTGAGGCTCAGGCCTCGACCGGCTCCTCGAGCAGGTTGCGGGTGAGGTTGGGGTCCACCTGGACGCCCGGACCCATCGTGGTCGAGAACACGGTCTTCTTGATGTAGCGACCCTTCGAGCTGGAGGGCTTCAGCCGGAGAATCTCCTCCAGTGCGGCGCTGTAGTTCTCCACCAGCTGGGCCTCGTCGAAGGAGGCCTTGCCGATGATGAAGTGCAGGTTCGCGTGCCGGTCGACCCGGAACTCGATCTTGCCGCCCTTGATGTCGGTGACGGCCTTCGTCACGTCCGGGGTGACCGTTCCGGTCTTCGGGTTCGGCATCAGACCACGCGGGCCGAGCACGCGGCCCAGCCGGCCGACCTTGCCCATCAGGTCGGGGGTGGCGACGACGGCGTCGAAGTCGAGCCAGCCGTCGGTCACCTTCTTGATCATGTCGTCGTCGCCGACGAAGTCGGCGCCGGCGGCCTTGGCGGCCTCGGCCTTCTCACCGGTGGCGAAGACGAGGACCCGTGCCGTCTTGCCGGTGCCGTGCGGAAGGAGAACGGTGCCGCGCACCATCTGGTCGGCCTTGCGGGGGTCGACCCCGAGGCGCATCGCGACATCGATGGTGGAGTTGAACTTCTTGCTGCCGGCCGCTTCCTTGGCCAGCTTGATGGCCTCGAGGGGGCTGTACAGCTTGTCGAAGTCGATCTTCTCCGCGATGGCGCGGTAGCTCTTGCTGCGCTGAGTCATGAGTGTTCCTCTCTGGGACGTGGTGTCACGGGCGGCGCTTCGCCCTGCCACAACTACTGGTGAAATCGATGACGATTTCGCTACTGACAAGTTCCAACGGCGGGGCCGCGGGACTTATTTCTCGACCACGACGCCCATCGAGCGGGCCGTGCCCTCGATGATCTTCATCGCGGCGTCGATGTCACGGGCGTTCAGGTCCGGCATCTTGGTGGTGGCGATCTCGCGGACCTGGTCCTTGGTGATCTTGCCGACCTTGTCCTTCTGCGGGACAGCCGAACCCTTCTGCAGGCCCGCGGCCTTCTTGATCATCTCCGGCGCCGGCGGCGTCTTGGTGACGAAGGTGAAGGAGCGGTCTTCGTAGATGGTGATCTCGACCGGCACGACGTTTCCGCGCATGGACTCCGTCTGGGCGTTGTACGCCTTGCAGAACTCCATGATGTTGACGCCGTGCGGACCGAGCGCGGTACCGACCGGCGGAGCCGGAGTCGCGGCGCCGGCCTGGAGCTGCACCTTCACGAGGGCAGCGATCTTCTTCTTGGGAGGCATTCTCTCGGGTCCTTAGACTTTCTGGATCTGGCTGAAGCTGAGTTCCACCGGGGTCTCCCGGCCGAAGATCTCCACCAGCGCCTTGATCCGCTGGGCGTCGGCATTGATCTCCGTGATCGTGGCGTGCAGGGTCGCGAACGGCCCGTCGACCACCATGACCGAGTCACCCACACCGAAGTCGGCGACCTCGACCTTCTTCTTGGCCGCGGTCTTGGTGGGTGCGGCACCGGTCTCGGCAGCCGCCGCCTCGGCCGCCGCCACGACGGCCGGAGCGAGCATCTTCTCAACCTCTTCGAGGCTGAGCGGGACGGGCTTCTGGCTGTTCCCGACGAAGCCGGTCACCGACGGCGTGTGCCGCACGGTCGACCAGGACTCGTCCGTGAGGTCCATCCGGACCAGCACGTAGCCGGGGAGCACGGTGCGCTTGACCATCCGGCGCTGCCCGTTCTTGATCTCGGCGACCTCTTCGGTCGGCACGATGATCTCGAAGATGTAGTCCTCCATGTTCAGGGAGTTGATCCGGTTCTCAAGGTTGCCCTTGACGCGGTTCTCCATCCCTGAGTACGTGTGCACCACGTACCAGTCGCCGATCTGGGAGCGCAGCGTGCTGCGCAGCTCCTCCAGCGGGTCGCCCGGCTCCTCCGGCTCGACCTCGGCGGCCTCGTCCTCAGCGGCCTCGTCCTCAGCGGCCTCGTCCTCGGCTGCCGGCGCAGCCGCGGCAACGGCGTCGACGCCGTCCGCGGACTGGTCGCTGTCGTCCTCGTCCGAGTCGCTGTCGTCCTCGTCATCGGCGGCGGAACCGCTGGAGAAGACGACCTCGTCGTCCTCGGTCTCGGGCTCCGCGGTGTCGTCGAGAGTCGTCTCGGCGGTCTCGACGGACAGCTCGTCGGCGGCGTTGTCCACGTCGGCAGCGGTGACGATCTCGTCGTCCTCCGCGGCGTCGGCGGCAGCGACCACCACGACCGGCTCGTCGTCCGAGTCGTCGGAGTCGGCGGCGCCGTCCTCGGCCTCGTCGTCGGCGGTGTACTCGGTGTCCGCCACGTCGTCATCGTCGTCGGCCGCGATGATCACCTCGTCGTCGACCTCCACGAACGGGTCGTCGTCGTCGGAAGCGAACAGGTCGTCGTCATCATCGTCCGAGTCGTCGAAGTCGAAGCCGAGATCGTCGTCGGAGTCAGCGGACACGTCGATCTCGTCCTCGATCTCGAGGACCTCGTCGTCACGCTGGTCGGACACGTTTTACTCCGTCATCTGTGCATCGGGGCCGTCACCTGGTGGGACGGGGCCTGCTGGAACTGGTGGACCTTCGGCTGCTGGATCGCCTCGGGAGCCGGGTGGCTCAGCCGAAGATCTTGAACATCGCCCAACCGAAGGCGAGGTCGAGGACCGACACGATCGCGATGACGAACACCACGAAGGTCAGCACCACCATGAAGTAGGTGGACAGCTGCTTGCGGGTCGGCCAGACCACCTTGCGGAGCTCGGCGACCACCTGGCGGTAGAAGCGCAGCAGGCGGTTGCCCGACTTGCTCTCCGCCGGCCTGCCGGCGCCGGACGGTGCCGGCGTGCGGGTCTCCGTCACGACCTACCTCTTTCGCTAGCGGCGTCCTGGCCGGCCCTGCGCCGGTCAGGATTTGCAGGGCACGAGGGACTTGAACCCCCAACCTTCGGTTTTGGAGACCGATGCTCTGCCAGTTGAGCTAGTGCCCTCTGCAAATTCCTCTGGTGACTGCTCTCCAGACGCCGCTGGACCTGATCTTGGGCATGCCGGATCAGGGCCATCAACGCCCGGACTAGAAGAGTGTACGGGGTCAGGGCCACCTGGTCGAACTGAGCTCAGGTGAGGCACCGTCCACCCGCCACGACCGCCACCGGGCGTCGTACCGCGGCCAGAACCATACCGTCTCCACCCACCACAACACCGCGGGGGGCCGCCCGGTTCCACCCTCCGGCGCGGGCGTCGCGGTCAGTCCGCGATACCGAGATGTCACCGATGGGTGGGCAGTGCCAGGATGGGGCCATGGTCTCCCGCATCTCCGCACGTATCGGTGCAATCAGTGAATCGGCCACCCTCGCGGTCGACGCCAAGGCGAAGGCACTCAAGGCTGCCGGCCGCCCGGTGATCGGCTTCGGCGCCGGCGAGCCGGACTTCCCCACCCCGGACTACATCGTCGAGGCAGCCGTCGAGGCCGCCCGCGATCCGAAGAACCACCGCTACAGCCCGGCCGGGGGTCTGCCGGACCTCAAGCAGGCGATCGTCGACAAGACGAAGCGGGATTCCGGCTACGAGATCGAGGCGGCCCAGGTCCTGGTCACCAACGGCGGCAAGCACGCCGTCTACAACACCTTCGCGACGCTGCTCGACCCGGGCGATGAGGTGCTGCTGCCTGCGCCGTACTGGACCACGTACCCGGAGACGATCAAGCTGGCCGGCGGCGTGCCGGTCGAGGTGCTCGCCGACGAGACCCAGAACTACCTGGTCACCGTCGAGCAGCTCGAGGCGGCCCGGACCGACAAGACGAAGGCGCTGCTGTTCTGCTCGCCGTCGAACCCGACCGGTGCGGTCGAGACGCCGGAGGCGATCGAGGCGATCGGCCGCTGGGCGCTGGAGCACGACATCTGGGTGATCACCGACGAGATCTACGAGCACCTCACCTACGGCGGCACCAAGGCCCCGTCGATCCCGGTCGTCGTACCGGAGCTGGCGGACCGGACCGTCGTCCTGAACGGTGTCGCCAAGACGTATGCGATGACCGGCTGGCGGGTCGGCTGGATGATCGGCCCGAAGGACGTCATCAAGGCCGCCGCGAACCTTCAGTCGCACCAGACCTCGAACGTCTGCAACATCGCCCAGCGGGCCGCGATCGCCGCGCTGTCCGGCGACCTGACCGCCGTCGAGGAGATGAAGAAGGCCTTCGACCGGCGGCGCAAGACGATGGTGGGGATGCTGAACGAGATCCCCGGCGTCGAGTGCCCGGAGCCGACCGGCGCGTTCTACGCGTACCCGTCGGTGAAGGGTGTGCTCGGCAAGGAGATCAACGGCCGTACTGCGACCACCTCCACCGAGCTGGCCGAGATCATCCTCGAGGACGCCGAGGTCGCGGTCGTCCCCGGCGAGGCCTTCGGAGCGCCGGGCTACCTGCGGCTGTCCTACGCCCTCGGCGACGACGACCTGGTCGAAGGCGTCTCCCGCATCCAGAAGCTGCTGAGCTAGACAACCTGCGAGCCGAGAAGATGATCGGGCCGTCCATCCAGCGGGTGGACGGCCCGATTTCTGTCTCAGCGGTCTACGTCGGTAACCTTCTGTGATGACGCGTCGGGACCTGCGGCTGCTGCCGAAGACCCATCTGCACCTGCACTTCTCCGGCTCGATGCGGCACTTGACCCTGGTCGAGCTGGCCGACAAGCACGGCGTGCGGCTCCCGGATGCCCTGCGCACCGACTGGCCGCCGGAGCTGTCCGCCGCGGACGAGCGCGGTTGGTTCCGCTTCCAGCGCCTCTACGACATCGCCCGTTCGGTACTGCGGACCGAGGGCGACGTCCGCCGCCTGGTCCGCGAGGCCGCCGAGGACGACCGCGCCGACGGATCCCGCTGGCTGGAGATCCAGGTGGACCCGTCGGGGTATGCGAACCGCTTCCACGGCATCACCGAGTTCACGGATCTCGTGCTCGATGCCGCCCGGGACGCGGCCGCCTCCACCGGGATCGCAGTACAGGTGATCATCGCTGCGAACCGCACCCGCCATCCCCTCGACGCACGCACCCTCGCCCGGTTGGCCGCGCAGTACGTCGGTCGGGGTGTCGTCGGGTTCGGGCTTTCCAACGACGAGCGGCGCGGGACCACCGCGGAGTTCGCGCCGGCGTTCCGGATCGCCCGCAATGCCGGGTTGCTCGCCGCACCGCACGGTGGTGAGCTCTGCGGGCCCGCGACGGTGCGTACCTGCCTGGACGAGCTCGGAGCCGGGCGGATCGGGCACGGCGTGCGTTCTGTCGAGGACCCTGACCTGCTGAAGCGGATAGTCGACGCGCAGGTAGGTCTGGAGGTCTGCCCGGCCTCCAACGTGTCGCTGGGGGTCTATCGGCGGGCAGAGGACGTGCCGCTACGGCAGCTGTACGACGCGGGCGCACGGATCGCGCTGGGAGCGGACGACCCCTTGTTGTTCGGGTCCAGGCTTGCTGAGCAGTACGAGACGGCACGGAGCGTGCATGGCTTCAGCGATACGGAGTTGGCCGGCCTTGCGCGCGGGTCGGTGCTCGCGTCGACCGCGCCGGACGACGTACAGAAGAGCCTGCTCACCGAGATCGACGACTGGCTGGGAGTGAACCAGCCGGTCGCGGCGCCGGCCGCAAGCTAGAGCAGCGAGCCAGTCGGCGGCGAGCCGACCTGCGCCTGATCCTTTTGCGCGATGTCGTTGTGGGTACCGCGGGGCCTACCCGTTATCAGCGAGGAGAGGCCGATGGAAACCAGCGCGACAGGGACCGAGCAGGATGTGATCGACGTCCTGACCACGGACCACCGAGAAGTCGAACAGCTCATCGCGCAGCTCAACGGCACCGCCGACTCCGCGCAGCGCCGGGAGCTGGCCGACCAGATGATCGCCGAACTCGTCCGGCACTCCGTGGCCGAGGAGATGTACGTCTACCCCGCGATGCGCAAGCACCTGCCCGACGGCGAAGCGGCCGTCAAGCACGACACGGAGGAGCACAAAGAGCTCGAGAAGCTGATGAAGAAGCTCGAGGGTCTGGACGCGGACGACACGAAGTTCATGGAGACCGTGGGCCAGTTGCAGCAGGTGCTCGCCGACCACGTGAAGAGCGAGGAGACCGAGCAGTTTCCGCAGCTGCGGACCCACATCCCCGCAGAGAAGCTGGTCGAGCTCAAGGACAAGGTGCAGACCGCGAAGAAACTCGCGCCGACGCGACCGCATCCAGCCGCTCCGAACAACGAGCTGTTCCACAAGGTCGTCGGCCCGGGCGTGGGATTTGTGGACCGGCTGCGCGACAAGCTGACCGGCCGCCAGGTCTAGTCAGGCCGAGCCGGCCTCTACCGGACCCGCCGCACCCGTCCCGCAGTACGAGAGCATTGCGTGGCGGAGGCGGCGGGCTTAGTTTGCGGGCATGAGCCTGACCAAGATCCTGCTGCCCGAGGACGAGCTGCCGACCCGCTGGTACAACGTGCTGCACGATCTGCCGACGCCCCCGCCGCCGGTTCTGCACCCCGGCACCGGGCAGCCCGTCGGCCCGGACGACCTCGCACCGCTGTTCCCGATGGACCTGATCCTGCAGGAGGTCTCGCAGGACCAGTACGTCGACATCCCCGGCGAGGTGCTCGACGTGTATCGGTTGTGGCGGCCGAGCCCGCTCTACCGGGCGCATCGGCTGGAGAAGGCGCTGGATACGCCCGCGCGGATCTACTACAAGTACGAAGGGGTCTCCCCGGCCGGCTCGCACAAGCCGAACACCGCGGTCCCGCAGGCCTACTACAACGCGAAGGCCGGGATCCGGAAGCTGACGACCGAGACCGGCGCGGGGCAATGGGGAACGGCCCTGGCGTTCGCGTGCGCGCAGTACGGGCTGGAGTGCGAGGTCTGGCAGGTGCGGGCGTCGTACGACCAGAAGCCCTACCGGCGGACGATGATGGAGGTGTTCGGCGCAACCGTGCACCCGAGTCCGTCGGATCTCACCGAGGCTGGGCGCAAGATCCTCGCCGAGCATCCGGACTCCACCGGCTCGCTGGGGATCGCCATCAGCGAGGCGGTCGAGATGGCCGTGCAGGACCCGTCCATCCACTACGCGCTGGGCAGCGTGCTGAACCACGTGCTGCTGCACCAGACGATCATCGGCGAGGAGGCCCTGATCCAGCTCGCGATGGTCGGCGAGACCCCTGACCTGCTGGTGGGCTGCACCGGCGGCGGCTCGAACTTCGGCGGACTCGCCTTCCCGTTCCTGCGGGAGAAGTGGGCGGGGCGGATGGCACCCGTCGTACGGGCGGTGGAGCCGGCGGCCTGTCCGTCACTGACGCAGGGGACGTACGCGTACGACTTCGGCGACACGCTCGGGATGACGCCGCTGATGAAGATGCACACCCTCGGCCACGACTTCGTGCCGGACCCGATCCACGCGGGCGGCCTGCGGTACCACGGGATGAGTCCGCTGATCAGCCACCTCTACGAGACCGGCGAGATCGAGGCGATCGCCAAGGCGCAGTCCGAGTGCTTCGCGGCGGGCGTGCTGTTCGCGCGGGCCGAGGGCATCGTGCCCGCGCCGGAGCCGACACACGCGCTGGCCGCGACGATCGAGGAAGCCCAGCGCTGCAAGGAATCCGGCGAGGAGAAGGTCATCCTGACCGCGTTGTGCGGACACGGACACCTCGACCTGGCCGCGTATGACGCCTACTTGTCCGGCGCGATGACGGACCGGTCCTGGGACGACGCCGAGATCCAGGCGTCTGTGGCGGCAGCCCTCGATCGGTTGCCGGTCGTCTAGAAGCGTCGCCACCGGGACTTGGGGCGTTTGGGGACGGCGGCCAGCCAGTCCTCCGGGATCGCCCAGCCCTTGGCGGCGATGGCCTCGAAGTACAGGGCTTTGAGGCTGTCGGGCAGCCAGTAGGTCGCCTTGGCCTGGTTCGACACCTCGAAGTACGTGGTCCGGCTGCCGGGGCTCCAGACGGTGGCCAGGTTGGAGCAGTAGGCCAGCCTGGTGAAGTCCCAGCGCGCTTGTTCATCCATCACGTCGTAGGCGCGTTCGACCGGCGCCCGGAACTTGCGCGGCGATGGCGGCTCCCGCTCGATCTCGTCGATCAGTTGCTGCACGACGGCCCGGTCCTCGGTCATCCCGTCCGGCAGCCGTAGGTCGACCGGATCGAGCACCGTCGTCCCCAGCCGCGGCGACGCCACCTCGAGGAACGTCTCCAGCAACGCGAACGCCACCTCGGCCCGCTCGAAGTTTCCCAGCTCCGCCCGCAAGGTGGTCACCGCTTCGTCAGCCACACCTGGACCCTATGCACTCCCCGATCGCAATCGCTGGCAGGGCAGGGAGATCGGGGCATCGCGGGGCATTTCGGGGCAGCGCGGGGCAGGTCGTCCACAGGGGTGGTTTTGGTGGTCGCTGACCGTGTTCGGGCACCTACAGTTACCGCCATGTCAGAGGTCAACGGGTTGTTGCGAGCCGCACGCGAGCGGACGCCGTCGCGGCGTGCGCCCGGTGAGTACATGTCCCGCGCGGAGCTCGCCGAGGCCGTCTGCGCCTGGTTGTGGGAGACCACCCAGATCAAGTACGAACTGGACGGGCACTACATCGCCAAGCTCGAACGCGGCGCGGTGCGCTGGCCGGGCGCGGCGTACCGGTCCGGCCTCCGGTCTGTCCTGGAGGTTGCCACCGACAACGAACTCGGCTTCACCCCGCCCGGCGGTCCGGCCACGCTCGACGTGGATCTGGCCTGCTGCTCGACCTTTGGCCTGGAGGACGACCTGGTCGACGCCGGCGACGAGTCGGTCGCGCTGCTGACGATGGCCGAGGAGTCGAACGTCGGCGATCTGACCGTGGAGCAGTTGCACGCGGACATCCAGCGGATCGCGCAGAACTACCTCAAGGTGCCGACCAAGCCGCTCTTCCTGCGCAGCCGGGCGATCCGCGACCGCGCCTTCAGGCTGCTCGCCGGCCGGCAACCGCCCGGCCAGACCCGTGACCTGTACGCCGCGGCCGGCTGGGCGCTGACGTTGCTCGCCTGGATGTCGGTGGATCTCGGCCGTCCCGACGTCGCCGAGAGCCACACCCGGACGGCCTGGGCCTGCGCCGATGCCGCCGGGCACGACGAGCTGCGCGCGTGGGTCCGCGCCACCCAGCACACGGCCGCCTTCTGGCAGGACGACTTCGGCCGCGCCGCGGAGTACGCCGAGAGCGGGCTGCGGTACGCCGGCGGCTCGTCCGCGTTGTTCCTCGCGAGCGTGGCGGCGGTGGACCTGGCCCGGACCGGCCGGGTGGACGACGCCCGGCACGCCCTGGTGGTCGCGAAGGACACGAAGATCAACCCGGACGTGAACGAACTCGGCGGACCACTGCTCTGTACTCCGGAACGCGCCGAGGGGATCTGGTCCGACGTTCACCTGGCACTCGGCGAAGCGCAGTACACGGCTGACCATGCGGATCGCGGGGTCGCGTTGTTCGAGGCGGCTCCGCACGCCCTGCGCAACTACGGCTCCGAGCGGATGGTTCGCCTGCAACAGGTGAAGGCCCGCCTGGAGCTCGGCGAACTGGACGGCGCCGGCGAGGCCCTGGACGCCGTGCTCGCCACGCCACCGGAGTACAGGGTGCGTCCCCTGATCCACCGGATCAGCGAGGTCGCCGCGATCACCCGCACCGACCGCTACGGCACCGAGTCCAAGACCCGCGCGATGCACGAGGCCATCCGCGAATTCGTACGCCGTCCCGCCACCGCCCGCGGGCGAACCCACTGAATGGAGTCAGGCATGTTCTCCGAAGTTCGCGACCACTGGTACTGGCGTCCGGGGTGGCGCGTCGGGCGGTCCTTCTACACCTGGCACCTCACCTTCGCCGACCACCCCGAAGCGGCGGAACTCCTCGCGGCGTACCAGCCGGTGATCGAGGCGATGCCGGGGATCACGCCGGTCCCCCTCGAGTGGTTGCACCTGACCATGCAGGGCGTCGGCTTCAGCGACAAGGTGTCGGCGGACGAGCTCGCCGAGATCGTCGAAGCCGCCCGCTACCGCCTCGCCCGGATCGCGCCGTTCACGGTCACGATCGGCCCGGCCGTGGTGGATCCCGAAACCGTGCAGCTGCCGGTGAGGCCGACCCAGCCCCTCCAGAACCTCCGCGACCACATCCGCGCCGCGATCGCCGACGTCTGGGGCCCCGACTCCGTCCCCGAACACCCCGAGCTCCGCCCCCACATCTCCCTCGGCTACTTCAACACCCCAGCCCCCGCCGCCCCTCTGCGCGCCCACCTCGCCACCACATCGCCACACACGACAACCCTCACCATCAGCTCGATCTCCCTCATCAACCTCCACCGCAACAACCACATGTACGAATGGGACCCCACCACCACCCTCAAACTCCCGACCGCCTGACTCGTCGGCGGGCTGAGTGCCGCCCCGTCGTGGGGGTATCGGTCGAAGAAGCCGCTACCCGGGATCCCACCATGGTGGGATCCCCGATGCTGGAATGGACCAGATTCGGCATCGGCGGTGCTGCGTCGGCCAGATCTGGGGACCTCGGACACCTAGTGGGGACCGGGGTCAGGCTATTTCGTGTCCGAGATCTCGGGTTGGTGTCCGAGGGCTCGGGTTGGTGTCCGAGGTCCCGGGTTGCTGTCCGAGGTCTCGGGTTGCTGTCCGAGGTCTCGGATTGGTGTCCGAGGTCTCGGATTGGTGTCCGAGGTCTCGGATTGGTGTCCGAGGTCGCGGGTTGGTGTCCGAGGTCCCGGGTTGGTGTCCGAGGTCCCGGGTTCGTGTCCGAGGTCTCGGTTGGTGTCCGAGGTCTCGGGTTGGTGTCCGAGCCCCCGCTTCCTGGCCTTGTCGGCAAACGCGCAGAACCCGGCTCACCAACCATCCGGATGGCTGCCGGGTTCACTTCCCGCAAGCTGTTGCCTCGGGCACCATAGCTCTACCCGCCGCCCGTTGCGCCCTGTACCGACCGACAGGTAGTAGTCCCGTCTACCCGCGCGATCCGCGCTCGGCTGCGGGCGCGCTAGCGACCCAGCAGGGACTACTTCCTGTCGGTTGGTACGGCTTAGAGGGAGCAGTTCACCAGGACCGGTTCGTTGATGAGGGTGATGCCGAAGGCCTGGTGGACCTGGGTGCGGACGTAGGAGGCGAGGGCGAGGAGTTCCTTGGCGGAGGCGGCGCCTCGGTTGGTGAGAGCGAGGGTGTGCTTGGAGGAGACCGCCGCGTTGCCGATCGCGAAGCCCTTCGCCACGCCGGCATGCTCGATCAGCCAGGCCGCGCTGGTCTTCACCCGGCCGTCCGGCTGCGGCCACTGCGGCGCACCCGCCGGTACGTCGGCCTGTACGTCGAGGATCGGGTTCGTGAAGAAGGATCCCGCGCTCCACGTGTCGTGGTCCGCCTCGTCCAGCACCATCCCCTTGCTCCGGCGCAACGCGAGCACGGCCTCGCGGACCTCCGTCATCGGAGCACGCGACCCTGGTTTCACGTCGAGCACCCGAGCGAGCTCGGCGTACCCGATCGGTGCGGACAGGTCGCCGAGCGGCAACTGGAAGGCAACGTCCAGTACTGCGTATCGCGCCGGGTCGGCCTTGAACCGCGAGCTGCGATAGGTGAATCCGCAGTCGGCGGCGAAGATCGTCCGGACGGCGTTCTGCCCCCGGTCCCACACCCGCACGGAGGCGATCGTCTCGGCCACCTCGTGCCCGTACGCCCCAACGTTCTGCACCGGCGTCGATCCGGCCAGTCCTGGAATGCCGGACATCGACTCGAGGCCGCTCCACTCCTCGGCGATCGCGCGCTGGACGACGGCGTCCCAGTCCTCGCCGGCGGCGACGTGGATCATCGCGCCGGAGCAGGCGTCGGCGTCGACCCGGATCCCGCGGGTGGCGATCTTGATCACCGTGCCACGGAATCCCTCGTCGCCGATCACCACGTTGCTGCCGCCGGACAGCAGCAGCACGGGTTCGGCCGCGGCGTCGGCATCACGGACAGCCTCGATCAGCTCTTGCTCGGTGGTCACCTCGATCAGGCGATCGGCCGGACCACCGATCCGCAAGGTGGTCAGCTCAGCCAGGCGAACATCTGTTCTCACGAGACGCGCACTACCGCCCTGGCCCGGCCGAGGACCTTCTCCTCGCCGGCGATCGCGGTGATGTCGATCTCGGCGAGACCATCGGCAACCTTGTCCACCTTGGCCGAGAAGGTGACGGTCGCGCCCTTGTCGTCGTCCGGAACCACCACAGGCTTGGTGAACCGCACGCCGTACTCGATCAGGTCGGACGGGTCGTCCAGCCAGTCGGTGACCACCCGGGCCGAGGAGGCCATCGTCAGCATGCCGTGCGCGATCACCCCGGGCAGGCCGAGCGCAGCCGCCATCCGGTCACTCCAGTGGATGGGGTTGAAGTCGCCACTCGCTCCGGCGTACCGGACCAGGTCGTCGCGGCGCAGCGTGACGGTCAGCGGCGGCAGTTCGGTGCCGACCTCAACGGCGCGTGCCTCTCCGCCCGGCTTCGTGCTCATCCGTCCGCCCGGTTGTGCGAGATGGTCGAGGCCGAGGTGGCGATCGGCTCGCCGTCGACGGTGGCCAGGGCGGTCTCGTACATGATCACCTCGACGTCACCGGCCTTGCGCACGGTGGTGATGGTGGCGGTCGCGGCGATGTCGTCGCCGGCCTTGATCGGGCGGGTGTAGCTGAACTTCTGCGCGCCGTGCACGATCCGGTCCAGTCGCAGACCGAGCTCCTCGTCGCCGAGCAACTGCTCCAGCGCCTTGCTACCGACCATGAACGCGAAGGTCGGCGGGGCTATCGCGTCGGCGCCGCGGTACGCCGGGTTGGGGTCGCCGATCGCGTCGGCGAACTCCCGGATCTTCTCCCGGCCAACCTGGTAGGACTCGGCGGCCGCGTAGCTCCGGCCGACCATCGTGGCGTCGATCGTCATGTCCAGTAACCCTACTGGCAGACTGTGACACCGAGTGCCGCCACCCACTCCATCTGACAGCTGGGGGATGGCGGAAGGTAGGACTGTGGTAGCAGGACGCGCGGGCGTGGCCGCTCTGGCTCAGTACGCCCCCCGGTACCGGCTGGAGATCGGTGAGCCCTCCGGCGCCGAGTGGCTGAGAGTGGACCGGATCCTCGAACCGGACGGGCCCGAGCTGACCGAACTGCTCAAACGTGACCACGATGCGAGCGGTCACGTCTCAGCCCATGCGAACGCGCTCAGCCTGATGTCGTTCTACGCCGGTCGGGCGGCCGCGACCGCACTGCTCCTCTGGGCCCTGGAAGGCCGCGTCCTCGACATCCGGCCGCACAACCTCTGGGTCCGTCCCCACGACGGCCACGGCATCGCCGCCGTCGCCATCAGATCCGCCGGCTTCCTGCCAGGCGGCCTGCAGACCCTGTACGACGTGGTGCTGGCTGAGCATCTTCTCCCGCTGTCAGCCGAGCTCCATCGCCGGACCCGCGCCGGCCTGCGCCAACTCCACGGCGGTGTCGCGGCGGGTTGCGCCATGGGCTTCTGCGCGGCCACCCGCGAGGAGGTGACCGTGCCGCCGGGCTTCCTGCTCGAGCGCTGGCAGACCTTCATCGCCAAGGCCCCGGCTGGCCTCGGCCGCCTCGGCGAGGTCACCGAGGCCGTGTCGAAGCTCGTCTACCTCCGCAACACCTGCTGCCTCTACTACACCAGCGATGCCGGGTGCGGCACCGTCTGCGGGTCCTGCTGCCTCACGCCGCGGTCAGATCGCCTGACCGCCTACGAAGCGGGCCGCCCCATCCTCACAGTCTGACGCCGTCCCACAGTCCCGCCGTCTGGGGCCGTCTCAGGCAACGGCCGCTATGCCGGTAGAGCGATCCACTTGTGCGACCAGGCCTCCACGGTCTTGACGACCTGCTCGAGGTCGCGGCCCTTCGCGGTCAGGTAGTACTCCACCTGCACCGGAGACGAAGCGATGACCCGACGCTCGACGATGTCCTCGGTCTCGAGCGTTCGCAGCCGCTCGGCAAGCATCGTGTCGCTCAGGCCCGGCACCGCGGCCTTGATCAGCGCGTACCGGTTCTGCCCCTCCATCAGCGCCACCAGGATCGCGCCGGTCCAGCGCGCACCGATCAACTCGATGGCGGCGTGGAACCGCGGGCAGATCTGATGCACATCCCGCATACCCCCCACAACGAACCTCCGGATCAGGTCGTCACCGCGGCAGTCCGCAGCGGGCTGAGCGCATCGGCGACCCGGGACAGCTCGTCGAGCATGGCCTCGGCAGCCGTGGTCATCACCTCATTGGCGATCAGGTTACCGTCGTCGCCGATGAACTGACGGACGAACGGGATGGACACCGCCTCGAAGATTGGAGTCATCTTCAGTGTGGTGACGACCTGCTTGATCTGCTGGGCGGCCCGGGTGCCGGCCGCGACTCCGCCGTAGCTGACCAGGCCGACGGGCTTGTAGTGCCACTCGGTGTGCAGGTAGTCGATAGCGTTCTTCAGTTCGGCGTTGTAGCCGTAGTTGTACTCCGGCATCACGAAGACGAACGCGTCCGCCTCGTCGACGATGCGGCTCCAGTCGCGGGTGTGCTGGTGGATGTACTGCCCCAGCCGGGGGTGGTTCGGCTCGTTCATGAACGGCAGGTTCACCGCCGCGAGGTCGACCAGTTCCACCGTGTCGAAGACGCCGTGTGCCACCGCCAGCGACTCCATCCACTGCGCGACCGGCAGGCCCACCCGTCCCGGTCGCGTGCTGGCGAGGATGATCTTCAGTACGGCCACAACTTGGTCCTTCGCGCTCGGAGGGACCGGCTTTCGACCGCGCCGGCCTGTGCTCTTCAAGCGTATCAGGAATCCTTAGTCGCTAAGTAACTCTTAGCAACCTCTCGAGCGAACATCTCGTGGCGACCAGGGTCGCCCGAGACCGAATCCGGGCATAGCGAAAGGGCCGCTTCGGTGATCCGAAGCGGCCCTCGCGGAAGACTGCTGAGGTCAGCGGGTCTCGCGGTGGTCGGTGTGGTCGTTGCAACGGGCGCAGTACTTCTTCAGCTCAAGCCGATCCGGGTCGTTGCGCCGGTTCTTCTTGGTGATGTAGTTGCGCTCTTTGCAGACGGTGCACGCCAGCGTGATCTTCGGGCGGACGTCGCTTGCCTTGGCCACTGCTGCCTCTTCTTGTCAGGAGCGCGCTATACCTTGCGCGCTCTCGGGTGGTACAGGTTCGGTGGGTAGCGGGGGCGGGAGTCGAACCCGCGACACCACGATTATGAGCCGTGTGCTCTAACCACCTGAGCTACCCCGCCAGAGAGTTCGTCACCCTGTCCGGCGGACCGGACGGGACAGCGATTCTCAGAGCCCCTTTACGGAATCGAACCGTAGACCTTCTCCTTACCATGGAGACGCTCTGCCGACTGAGCTAAAGGGGCGGGCCGAGGAGAGAGATTACACGGTCCGCCGCCTCGATGTGAAATCGAGATGGACGCTCCGTACGGGCCCCTCTTCCGACCAGAGAAGCATACCGGTTCCCAGACGCTGCACCGACCACTTTTCAGCCCAGCGATGAACTGGGTCCCGCCCGGGATCGCGATCCGCAGGGAGCCGTCCTAGCCGAGGCACAGCAGCTCCTCAAGTGAGACCCGCGCTGGGCAGAAGTCAGGCAGAAGGCCAGACGCGGCTTGGGTAGGTGGCTCGGAGCACCGGGACCACCTCTGTGACGAAGGTCTCCACCGACGCCCGGTTCTCGTCCTCAGGTAGGCCCGCCACCTCCAGCGAGACGCCGGACAGCTCGTGGCCGAAGGCCTCCTGGTAGCGGCCGAACTTGTCGATCACCTGCTCCGGCGACCCGACCAGGACCGAGCCCTGCTCCAGGAACTCCTCCAGCGTCTTGAACGGCAACTGGTTGTGTCGCGCGCCTGGCGAATCCATGAAGGCGTCGAAGATCGGCCGATATCCGTCCACGGCCTCCTGCGAGGTCTTCTTCACGTAGAGCCCGTTGAAGCCTGCTCCGACCAGCGCGTCCGCCGGGTCGTGCCCGTAGGCCTCCCAGCGCTCCCGGTAGTGCCGGATCAACCCCGCGTACTTCTCCATCGGATGGAACCCGTTCGCCGAGAACAGCGGCTCACCCCACTTTGCAGCGAGCTCGGTGGACTCGGTGGACGAGGCAGAGCCGTGCCAGATCGGGATGCCGCCATCCTGGAACGGCCTGGGCTGCGTCGTCGCAGCCACCAACTCGGGCCGATAGGTGCCGGACCAGGAAACGCATGTCTCGCGCAGTAGCCGGCGGAGCAGTTCGTACTTCTCCCTGTTCCGGTCCCACTGCCCGTCGAGGTCGTAGCCGAACAGGCCGTTCTGGTCCGGGTCGTTCCCCTTGCCGATGATGATGTCGAGCCGCCCACCCGATAGCTGGTCGAGCGTCGCGTAGTCCTCCGCCACCCGGACCGGATCCAGCAGCGACAACACAGTGACGGTCGTGAGCAACCGGATGCGACGAGTAGCCGCGGCGATGTAGGCGAGCACCACCGGCGGCGAGGAGGAGATGAACCGCTGCGCATGGCGCTCCCCCACGCCGTACGCGTCAAAGCCCAGCTCCTCCGCCCACTGCGCCTGCCGGACCACGTGCTGGAACCGCTCGTACGTCGTCAACTGCTCCCCGCTGATCGGGTCCGGCGAGTTGTCGATCAGCGTGTACGTACAGAACTTCACCGCGGCCTCTTCTCCCCGGCAGTGACGGCCAGCGCCAACCTGTTCCCCTCGACAGGCGCCGGGCAGGTGCCGTAGTCGGTGAACGCGAACGGCAGGTTGACAGTCCGGTTGAAGTCCACCGCCACACTCCGGTCGCCCTGCACCGCCCCAGTCGTCACCGTGCGCCAGGGAGCCGTCTCCACCCCGTTCGTCTCGTCATGAAACGACAACGACAGCCGTCCGTCCCCTGCCGACGTCGCCACCAGCTCGTACACCGATTCGGCCAGCGCCAGGTGAACTGTGCCCACCACAGTCACGTGCTGCCGCAGATCTGCCCGGGCAGTAGCCACCTCGACCCGTTCCGACTCAGCTAGCGGTGTGTAGTGACCAGTGACCACCCAGCGGGGGTCCACCAGATAGGCGGGCACCCCCTTGAAGCTCTGCCGGGTGGCTGCTCGGGGATCGCGCTGCCGGATCGCGTAGCGGCCGCCACGCAGTACAAGCTCAACCAGTCTGTCGCCGTAGTAGAGCCAGCCCAGTGAGCCCGCCTCTGCCACGCTGGCCGAGGCAGTGCCGTTCAGCGGGTCACCATCGAGGACCAGGCCGGCAGCGTCCACGTGCGCGAACCTGCCGTCGGTCCACCACTTGCCTGGCAGCCCTTCGATCGCGGTGGGCACCGAGGTCAGCCAGTTGAACGCGACCACCGTCAGCCACCCGTAGTCGGTGTCCAGCTCGGCCTCGCGCCGCGCGTGCCAGCTCTGCCAGTCCTGCTCGAGTTCGGTGGTGACGGTCATGACGCAAGGTCCCTTCGGGCGGTGTTCTCCCGGCGCGCGACTTCCTCGCGGACCAGCGGAATGACGTAGCGGCCGAAGTCGATCGCGTCGTCGTAGATGTCGTACCCGCGGGCGGAGAAGATCCGCACCCCGAGGTCGTAGTAGTCGAGCAACGCGGCAGCCACCGTCTCCGGAGTACCGACCAGGGCGGTCGAGTTGCCGCCACCACCGGTCAGTCCGGTCGGCGCGGTCCACAGCGCCCGGTCGTGCCGCTCGCCGGCCTCGACAGCTGCGAGCAGGCGCTGCGACCCCGCGTTCTCAGGCTGCTTGGAAGGATCCCGGAACCGGCCCTTCCCGGGACCTGCCTGAGCGGATTTGATCCGGCCGAGGATGGTTTCGGCCTTCGCCCACGCCAGCTCCTCGGTCGGCGCGAGAATCGGCCGGAAGGCGATCTGGATGGTCGGCCGGTCGGACCGTCCGACCTTGGCGGCCTCGGCGTCGATGGTGGCGAGTTGCTCCTTGGTCCCGGCCAACGGCTCGCCCCAGAGCGCGAAGATGTCCGCTTCAGCGGCACCCACGGCATACGCGGCCGCGGACGAACCACCGAAGGAGATCCGCGGCCGAGGCTGCTGCACCGGCTTGATGTCGGCGACGAACTGCTCGAACCGGTAGTGGTCCCCCGCGAAGTCGAACCGCTCGTCCGAGGTCCAGGCCTGCTTGAGGATCTGGATGAACTCCCGCGTCCGTCCGTACCGGTCGTCCTTCGGCAGGAAGTCGCCTTCCGCCGCCTGATCCGCCGTCGACCCACCCGTGATCACGTGTACTTCGAACCGCCCGCCGCTCAGGTGGTCGAGCGTTGCGAAGGTCTTCGCGGTCAAGGTGGGATAGGCGACGTTCGGGCGGTGCGCGACGACCAGGTTGATCCGGTCCGTCCGGCCCGCAACGTATGCCGCGACCTGGGCCGGGTCGGGCGATCCCGAGTGGTAGGCGAAGAGGATCCGGTCCCACCCGTTGTCCTCGTGCGCCCTGGCCAGCTTGGTGGTGTAGTCCAGATCGAGGGGCCCACCGGTTCGCGGCGTGACCTCGCTGGCCGGGTTCGTCCCGGCGATCCCGAGGAACTCAACTGGCATGGCGTTGACCTGCTTTCTGTGAATCGACACTGACTAGTTGCAGCAGCTGCCTGGCAACCGCGTCGTTCTGGCGGAAGCCCGGACCGTTGAAGTAGGGCCGGGAGAACCCGGAGGAACCGGCCGACCCGGAGACCGACGGGCCGAGCAGGAACAACGAGGGGTGGACCGAGCCGTCCGCGCGAATTGCCCGGCACTGCCCGTCCGCCTTGAGCTGGCCACCCCCGAGACTGCTGCCGTCCGAGGCCACCAGGTGATCCGCCGCGAGCAGCCCGGACTGCAGCAGGCCGCGAACCAGCGGATCCGTCGCCGCCAGCACATCCGGCCGCGGCAGCCGCGCCTCGACGAACGCCCGTGCCTCGATCTCCCCTGGCACGGCCGAGCTCCGCGCGACGAACTTTTCCTTGCCTAAGGCAACCTGTAGGTCGGGCCCGGTGAACCGGACGATCCCAGCCCTGTGCAGAGCCAGCAGCTCCTCCAACCGGCGCGGCGGCGGACCACTGGCCACGAACGAGAAGAACCCGTGCCACTCGGTCTCGACATGCCGGACCCGATCCTCGTCGGACAGCCGCCCGGCCGTGATCGCCGCCGACAGCACGCTGTAGACACTCAGCAGAGCGTTGAAGACGGCCAGATCAGCCGAGTACTGCGGGTCGTCGCGCCGCAGCAGATCCGTCTCGATCAGCTGTACCAGGGTCCGATCCAGCTCGGCGCGATCCTTGAAGGACACGCCTGCCAACGGTCGGTCCACGTCAGCCAGGACGAAGCGATCCGCCACAGCCGGAACAGCGGCTTCCACGGCGGCAATGAATTCGGGTGCCGTCGGCAACGTTCTGTCGAGCACCTCGAAGAACCGCTCCCAACTCCACCTGGTTCGTTCCGGATGAGCCTGGAACAGCTGCTGGTAGTGGGCGAACGTCAGCTCCTTGTCGACCAGCGGCCGCACCTGCGACTGGAAGTCGAGCACGCCCTCACCGAGCTGGTCGAGCGCGGCAGCCGTCAGGTAACGGGTGGGAACGGGCGTCGCCCCGGCCGCGGTGTACCCGAGCTTCGCGTGGTACGGAACACCTCGGCGCGACCCGACGTACAGGATCGGCTCGTTGCCGGAGGGGTGGTAGTTCAGCAGGCCGTCGCACTCGTCGTACCAGCCGCCGCGGGCCTCGGTGAGCAGCACCATCAGGTCGATGAAGGCCTGGCCGAAGCCTCGAACGATGACGTTCTCCCGCGGCTGGAGGTCGCTCAGGTCGATGTCGGCCGTGTACCCGGGGCCGATGTAGGTGAGCCCGTTCGCCTCGGCGGCGCCGGCCAGCTCGGCTTGCTCGGCGGTCGGCTCGCGATCGAGATACCCGAGCGCGAGAACCACCAGGTCCGCCCGCAACTCCTCCCCCGACTGCAGCACCACCCGACTCATTGCGTCCGAAGAGCCGGGGGTCCTGCCCCACGGTTCTTCGGACGCAACGGCTATGGCGCGGTCGAGGTGGGTCGTCACGGTGACATTGGCGGGCAGCGAGCGCACTACCCGGTCCCAGACCCAGGCGAGGTACTCCGCTTGCAGCAGCCGGGGCGGGAAGTCCATCGGCCCGGACGGTTCCAGCCCGGCCTCTTCCAGCCGGGTCGCGCCGACACCGGCCACCCAGGTGGCGAGATCCGGGCCGGGCACGATCGGTCCTTCACAGTCGACCGACTCGTCGGTGAAGATCGTGATGTCGGACGTCATCGAGTTCATCCAGAGCAGACGGGACTGGTCTCGTCGCCAGATCCGTCCGCCGCCGGCGGGGTACGGATCCACCACGTGGATGTCGACTGCTCGCCCGCCGAGGAGCTCGTCAGCACTCGCCGCGAACCGCTCGAGCAAGCCGACCGTGCGCGGCCCGCCGCCCACGAACACGATCGTCGCCACGTCCCCGGACACCGGCTGCTCGCCGGAATGCGCTGCGCGGGACCGGTGCGCCCGGCCCGGGATCACCCTCGTCATCCGGGTAGCCCGAGGTGGTCGCGCAGCGTCGTACCGGTGTAGGAGGAACGGAAGACACCGCGGTCGCGAAGCAGTGGGACGACCTGGTCGACGAAGGCATCGAGACCACCGGGAGTCAGGTGCGGGACCAGGACGAAGCCGTCGGCGGCGTCCTCCTGGACGTGGTGGTTCATCGCGTCCGCGACGGTCGAAGGCGAGCCGACGAAGGTCTGCCGGTTCTGCTGGTTGATGACGGTCTCGCGCAGGGACCAACCATGCGCCGCCGCTTGAGCCCGCCACTCCGCCACGATCGGCGTCGGGTCGTTGTAGCCGACGCGGCCCTGGGTGACCCCCGAGCCGACGACCGGATCCTCGGCCGGCAACGGCCCGTCGGGGTCGTACGACGACAGATCCCGGCCCCACAACAGTTCCGCGAGCACGATCGCGGTCGGCCCGGATACCTGTTGTTCGCGGATGAACCGGGCCTTCTCCGCAGCCTCCGCATCGTTGTCGGCGACAACCACTGTCACCGCCGGCATGATCTTCAGCGACTCTTCGGACCGGCCGTAGCGCGACAGCCGGGACTTGACGTCCTTGTAGAAGGTCTGGCCGGCCTCGAACGTCCCGTGCCGGCTGAAGATCACGTCCGCGCTCTGCGCCGCGAAATCCCGGCCCTGATCGCTGTCACCGGCCTGGATCACGACCGGATTGCCTTGCGGTGAACGCGGCAGGCCGAAGCGCCCGGTGATGTCGAAATGCGCGCCTTCGTCCGCGAAGACGCCGGCGCCCTCCCGAGCGAAGACCCCGGCCGCCTGGTCCAGGACGAGATCGTCCTGGCTCCAGGAGTCCCACAACTGGCGAACGATCCGGAGCGATTCCTGCGCGCGGACATAGCGGTCCGCCTTGTCGAGGTAACCACCCCGACGGAAGTTCTCGCCGGTGAACGCGTCCCAGGAGGTCACGACGTTCCAGGCCGCACGACCGCGCGACAGCTGGTCGAGCGTGGACAACCGCTTCGCCAGCTCGTACGGCTCGTTGAAGGTGGAGTTGACGGTCGCCGCGAGCCCGAGATGGGTCGTCACGGCCGCCAGCGCGCTCAGTACGGTCAACGACTCGGGCCGTCCGACCACATCCAGGTCGTGGATGCGTCCCTTCACCTCCCGAAGCCACAATCCCTCGGCCAGGAAGAAGAAGTCGAACGTGCCACGCTCGGCCGTCTCCGCCAGGTGCTTGAACGACGCGAAGTCGATCTGCGAGCCCGACTCCGGGTCCGACCAGACCGTCGTGTTGTTGACGCCCGGGAAGTGCGCTGCCAGGTGGATCTGCTTGGTCATCCTCTGCTCCCGTCGGCATACCGATTGGCGGGCCTGCGCAGACCCAGCCGGGTCCGTAGCGTCGCCGGCCGCTTCACTGTCGGACCGACGAGCCGACGCTCACGCAGCAACGGCAGCAACCGATCCGCGATCACCGGTACGTCGAGCTCGAGTGACGCCGGGCGCAGGTGGATGCCGTCGACCCCGGCGGCAGCCCACTCTCCGATCAGATCGGCGAGCCGCTCCACCCCGCCGATGTGATCCACCTGCTCGGCGCCGTCCGCACGGTCCACGGCGGAGGCTGTGTCTTCGTCCAGCAGCACACTGACCGACAGCAGGATCCGCGGCTTCGACGCCGCGGCCCGCACCACCGCCAACCGCTCGGGCAGATCCGCGAGACCGGGCAGCAACACCAGGTCTGCGTCCCGAACCGCCAGCAAAGCATCAGGAGACGACACCCGCACAACAGTCAGCGGATGCCCTTGCGGCGGCCGCGGCACGATCGACGGACCCTTGACCCGGAACGACGGGCTCTCGAAGTCGACGTAGTGGATGCGCTCGCGATCGACGAACCGGCCGGTCGCCGCGTCGCGGATGATCGCGTCGTCCTCCCACGAGTCCCAGAGGCGCTGACTGACATCCACGACGTACCGGGCCTCCCGCCAGGTATCCGCGGCCGGAGCGGGCGCTCGCCGGCCGACGAGCGCGGCGGCCTGCTCCGACGAGGAGACGTCCACGAGCCAACCGGCTCGGCCCGAGGAGATGTGATCGAGGGTCGCGACCGACGCCTGCAGGTGGAACGGCTCGGTGTGGGTCACCGTGATCGTCGGGATCAGGCCGATCCGGTCGGTCGCCGGCGCGATCCGCGCGGCCAGGCCGAGTGCGTCCAGCCTGCTGCTCACTCGCGCGGGATCATCCGCGGGCGCTTCGAGCGCGTCCGCGAAGGTGGCGAGCTCGATCCCTGCTGCCTCCGCTCGTTGGACAGCGCGGAGGGCGAGCTCCCCGGTGAGGATGGCGGCCGGATCGACCTCGGATCCTCGCCAGGCGTCCGGGTGACCGCCCGCCCCGTCGATCTCGAGTGCGGTGATCAACCGGCGACTCATGACGCCACCTGCAGCCGGACCGCGAGGTTCTTCGTGAACGGCAGGGGTCCGATCGATTCCGGATCCGCCTCGACGTCGAACTGCGGCTCGAACCCGGCCGCCAGATACAGCGCCGCCGCCTCGGGTTGGCGCGGCCCGGTGGTGAGGTAGAGCCTGCGGTAGCCGAGATCGGCCGCTACCGCTTCGAGCTCCGCCATGACCCGGCGACCGAGCCCCTGCCGCCGATGCAGGTGCGAGGTCCACATCCGCTTCACCTCGGCGGTCTGGTCGTCGTACCGGCGAATGGCGCCACCGGCAACGGTTTGTCCACCATGACGCAGGAGCACGAACGCGCCGCCCTGCTCGGTATGGAAGTCCGACGCCGGAACCTCGGTCAGCTGCGTGTTCTCGTTGGTCCGGCCATAGCGCGTGCTGTACTCGACCACCAGATCCGCGAGCAGCGGAGCCGCCTCGGGATCCTCCGGCCGCGCCCGCACCGCCTCCAACGCGGCCGGCTGGATCGGCGGGCTCTCGACCGGAGACACCCCTGCGACTGTGGAGAGGAAGGCCTCGGTCACCTCGTAGAGCGGCACCGATGCCGCCGGATCGAGCAGCAGCCCGCCCCCGTCGTACAGGCGGACGTGCGAGGACAGCACGAACCAGCCCTGGCCGATCGCGCCCGCGCCGAGGCTGGTCAGCACCGGCCGCAGCGCGTAGTCGATCACCAGCACGTGCGCGGGTGTCCCACCCGTTGCCAACGGCAACACAGCCTTGCCTCGCAACGCGTACTGCGGTAGCAGGTCCAGGAACACCTTCAGCAACCCGGAGTACGCCGCCTTGTAGACCGGGGTGGTCACCACTACGGCATCGGCGGCGGCGAGAACGTCGATCGCCGCCTGGATGACGGGGTCGTCCGCCCGGCCGCGCAGCAGTGGTTCCGCCGGTAGGTCGCGCAGCACGATCGGGGTCACCTGGTGGCCGTGGCTGATCAGTCGCTTCGTCACGTAGGACAGCACCGCGTCCGTGCGGGAGACCTCGGACGGACTGCTGGAGATAGTCGCGATAGTTGCCATTAGCCCCTTGCTCCTCTCACTTCTGCTTGTCTTTCGGCAGGCCCGGCGGATTCACCAGGGACTTCGGCACGGCCTCCGCGCTCAGTCCCCACTTCCGCAGGACCTTCGCGTAGCTGCCGTCGGCGATCGCCGCGTTGAGAGCGTCCGCCAGAGCCTTGACCAGCCCGTTGTCCTTCTTGGTGGTCACTCCGACCAGCCCCTGGACCGGGTAGCTCGACGAGACCGTGCCGACGATCTCGGTCTTGCCCGCGGTCGCCACGTGGTACGTCGCGGTCGGGTTGGGGCCGAGATACAGATCCACCCGGCCGGACTCCAGTGCGAGGTAGTAGTCGGTCGCGGACTGGTAGTACTTCGGGGTCGCGGCCGCGCGTCCGGCGGCCAGGTTCTGCTTGTTCCAGTCGAGCAGGATGGCCTCTTGCAGGGTCCCCGAGCCGACCGCGATCGTCTTGTCCGCGATGTCCGCGGGACCCTTGATGGAAAGGCCGGAGCCCTTCTTCGCCTCGAAGGCGTGCAGCCCGAGCCGATAGGTGGCGAAGTCGTACTTCTCCTTGCGGAGCTCCGAGACGCCGATGTTCGAGATGCCGACCTGGTACTTGCCGGAGTCGAGGCCGAGGAAGAGGTTCTCCCAGCTGGTGGTCTGGATCTCCGGCGTCAGCCCGAGCACGCTCGACACCAGGTAGGCGATGTCGACCTCCATCCCGATCGGTGTCTTGTTGTCGTCGGCGGTGAACGCCAGCGGCGGCAGCCCGCCACCGGCCGAACCGCTGCCGACCACGAGCTTCCCGCTGTCCCGGATCGCGGCGGGCACCTCCGCGGCGATGCTGTCCACCTCGGCCGAGGTGATGTGCTGCTGCTTGGCGGAAGTGTCGAACGAGACCGCCGAGGGGTCCCCGCTCTTCGGTGCGGGATCGGCGACCGGGTCGGCGCAGGCGGCAAGGGTGAGCAGGGCGACAGCCGCGAGGCCGGCCGTGAGCTTCAGTCTGGTCATCATCAGGTCTCCTCAGCTCGTGATCGGCAGGCCGGGCGGGTTGATCTCGGACTTCTGGACCGCCTCGTTGGCGACGTTCCAGCGCTGCAGCACCTTCGCGTAACTGCCGTCCGCGATCACCGCGTTGATCGCCGCCTGGTAGGCGTGCACCAAGCCGCTGTTCTTCTTCGTGGTCGCGGCGATCAGGCCCTGCAGGGTCGGTCCGGCGCCGGAGAACTTGCCGATCGTCTCGGTCTGGCCGCTCGTCTTGACGTGGTAGGCGATCGACGGGTTCGGGCCGAGGTACGCGTCGATCCGGCCGGAGGTCAACGCGAGATAGGTGTCCGACTGGTTGTTGAAGTACTTGATCGTGGCGGCCGGCAGACCGGCCTTGAGGTTCGCCTCGTTCCAGTCGACCAGGATCTTCTCCTGGTTGGTGCCGGAGCCGACGGCGATCGTCTTGCCCGCAACGTCCTTGCCGGACGTCACCTTCCAGCTCGAGCCCTTCTTGGCCTCGAAGGCGATGTCGTCCTTGCGGTAAGTGGCGAAGTCGTACTTCTGCTTGCGCTTCTCCGTCACCGTGATGTTGGAGAACCCGGCGTCGTACTTCGCCGAGTCGAGGCCGACGAACAGGTTCTCCCAGCTGGTCACCTGGAGCTCCGGCTTGAGCCCGAGCGCACCGGCGACCAGGTAGGCGAGGTCGACCTCGAGCCCGATCGGCGTCTTGTTGTCATCGGCAATGAACCCGAGCGGCGGGTTGCCGCTGCCGAACCCGGCGCCGACGATCAGCGTGCCGCGGTCGCGGATCTTCGCCGGCAGCAGCGCGGCGGCCGCTTCGTTCTTCGTGGTCGTGACGCGGTTCTGCTCAGGTGAGGTGTTCACGCCCAAGTCAGCGCTGGTGTTGCTGGTGGTGGGCTCGGCACCGCAGCCGGCCAGCACGAGCGGTAGCAGGGCGAGGGCGAGCAGGGCTTGGGGTTTCATTTCAGGACCTTGGAGATGAAGGCGCGAGTGCGCTCGTGAGTGGGGTTGTCCAGGACTGCCCGCGGTGGGCCGGACTCGACGATCCGGCCGGCGTCCATGAACACGACGGTGTCGGCGATCTCCCGGGCGAAGCCGATCTCGTGGGTGACGACGATCATGGTCGCGCCGTCGCGGGCGAGCTCCTTGATCACGTCGAGGACCTCGCCGACAAGCTCCGGGTCCAGCGCGCTGGTCGGCTCGTCGAACAGCAGCACCTTGGGCCGCAGGGCGAGCGCCCGGGCGATCGCGACCCGCTGCTGCTGACCGCCGGAGAGCTGCCGGGGGTAGACGTCCGCCTTGTCGCCGACGCCGACCCGCTCCAGCAAGTCCCGGGCGAACGGCTCGACCTCGCGGCGCTTGCGGCGTTGCGCCGCCACCGGCGCCTCGACGACGTTCTGCAGTGCGGTCAGGTGCCCGAACAGGTTGAAGTTCTGGAAGACGAACCCGACCTGCGACCGCTGGTGCAGGATCTCCCGCTCGCGCAGCTCGTAGAGCTTGTCGCCGCGCTGCCGGTAGCCGACCAGCACGCCGTCGATCCGGATCAGGCCGCGGTCCACCTTCTCCAGATGGTTGATCGACCGCAGCAAGGTCGATTTGCCGGATCCGGAGGGGCCGAGGATCACCGTCACCGTGCCGGTGCGGACCTCCAGGTCGACGCCCTTGAGGACCTCGAGATCCCCGAAGCTCTTGTGCACGTTGCGGAGATCCACCATCACCGCGCTCATGAGGCCGCCGCCGCTCGGGCCTTCAACCCGTGCCAACTCCGGCGTACGCGTTGGATGGGTGTCGGCGGCAGCTCTCGGGCGGTCCCGCGGGCGAAGTGCCGCTCGACGTAGAACTGGGCGATCGACAGCAACGTGGTCAGGACGATGTACCAGACGGTTGCCACCATCAGCAGCGGTACGACGCGGCTGTTGCGGCCGTAGATCACCTGGACCTGGTAGAAGAGCTCCGGGATCGCCATCACCGAGACGATCGAGGTGCCCTTGAACAGGCTGATGACCTCGTTCGCGCCGTTCGGCAGGATGGAGCGCATCGCCTGCGGCAGCACGATCCGGAGGAACTGCCTCAGTCGAGGGATGCCCAGCGCGGCCGCGGCTTCGAGTTGCCCCTGGTCCACGGAGATGATGCCGCCGCGGATGATCTCAGCGGCGTACGCGGCCTGGTGCAGCGCCAGCCCCAGCACCGCGGCACCGAGCGGGCCGAACAGGTTGTTCGTACTGAAGTGCACGAATTCCGGACCGAACGGGATGCCGAGGCTCAGTTCCTGGTAGAGGTAGGCGAGGTTGAACCAGAACAACAGCTGCACGATCAAGGGGATCGAGCGGAACGCCCAGATGTAGCCCCAGGCAACGACTTGCAGGAACGGGCTCCTGGACAGGCGCATCGAGGCGATCACGCCACCCAGTGCGAAGCCCAGCACGGTGCCGTAGACGGTCAACTGGATCGTCACCCACAGTGCCGAGAAGATCGTCCGGGTGGTGAAGAACTGGAAGAAGGTCCTCCATTCCCAGCCGGGGTTGGTGGTCAGGCCGTGGACGAACATCGCCAGCAGCACCAGGACGGCCGCGACGCCCACCCAGCGCCAGGGGTGGCGGCGGCCGACCACGATCAGGTCGGCGTCAGGTACGAGGTCAGGTGGATCAGCGGCGGTCGGTGCCGAGGTCAGCGAAGCGGTCACAGTCGTCTCCTGGCGGATGGCAGGCTGAACAGGCGCGGGCTCGCGGGAATCGACCTGCGGGCACGGCGCGGCGGACCCCCGCTCAGGGGGTCGTCAGGACAGGGATGGGCTCAGGCAGCTAGAGCAGACACAGTGCGCTGGAGACGCGCACCAGATCGATGTGGAGACGGTAGAAGGCGAGCTCGCGCAGAGCCGGTTCCGTCATCGCCGTCTCCCTTCCTCGCGTGGCCCCTCGATCGGCCCGGTCAACCCAGTATGGGCATGGCCGTGGATCGGGCCGGTGAATCCAGTATGGGAGGACATTGAAAGATCAGTAAGTTGGTCGACAAACCTCTCATTATGTGGACGCCTTATAACCACTTCGAGGGTCTTCAATCAGGCGTGACACGGGTGATCCCGGTCACACCCGAAGTGAACGATCTCGCTGGCGCCTGTACGCCTGAACAGCCACGGGGCGATTCCGCTCATTCACCGGGAGTAGCGGTTTTCGGTGACGGGATCGCAATCGGCATTTGAGGCCGCCGTGATCTCGTCGTTATGGTCAGTGGCGCCGCTGGGGATGACCCCGGCGGCCACTCGACTCCGGAAGGCTCACGTGTCCCCTCACCATGACGTGTCGGAAGCAGGACGTGCGACACCCCGCCGTACGCCCGGCACGCGTCGGGTGGCCAAGCACCGCCTCACCCGCCGTACCGGCATTCGTGGCGTCCAGCTCGTCGGACTGACCGCGGCACTCGCGGCAGCCGCCGGCACCAGCGCCTTCAGCTTCACCTCGACCTCACCGGTCGTTGCCGGCACCAGCATCAACCCGACCATCGAGGCGATGAACACCGCCCGGGTCGAGCGCCGGCAGCTCGCCTCGCGTGACGCGGCCCGCTACGACCTGTCCCTCGCAACCACCCAGAAGAACCAGGCAGCCGAGCAGGCCAGGATCCGCGCGGCCAAGCTCGCCGCCAACGCGACCCTGACCGCGCGCCGGGCTGCCACGCTGCAGGCGGCCAAGCAGGCCGCCGCCGCGAAGGCTGCGGCCGACGCGGCGAAGGCTGCTGCCGCCGCCAAGGCCGCCGCTGCTGCCAAGGCTGCGGCGTCCGCGAAGGCCGCCGCGATCGCCAAGGCAGCCGCACTCGCCCCGAAGGTGGTCCTTCCGACGACCGGCTACCACCTGACCGCCCGCTTCGGGCAAGGCGGCGGACGCTGGGCGCACAACCACACCGGCCTCGACTTCGCTGCCCCGATCGGTACGCCGGTCCGCTCGGTGATGGCGGGCGTGGTGACCCAGGCTGCGTTCGCCGGTGCGTACGGACGGCAGGTGAAGGTCCGCCACGCCGACGGCACGGTGACCTCGTACAGCCACATGTCCGCATTCACGGTCTCCGTCGGGGCGAAGGTCTCCGCGGGAGAGCAGGTCGGCGCGATCGGCGTCACAGGAAACACCACCGGCCCGCACCTGCACTTCGAGGTCCTCCCCGGCGGCGGCACCGCGATCGACCCGGAGCCCTGGCTCCGCCAGCACGGCGTCAACCCGTAACACTCCGCATCGGCAGCCTTGGCGTCAGCTCGGCCGCCCGTGTGCCAGACGCTCGCCAACGAGCTGTGGCACTTCGAGCCGGCGACCGGTACCGGTAGCGGCCCGGTTTCCGCGTGGTGCGAGACGGTTCAGCGTGGTTCGGTCGGTGGGTCGTTGGTGATCGCCAGCGGGCGTTGGGCCCAGGCGACGTCGTGCCAGCTGTCGAATTTCCAGCCGATCTTGCGGTAGGTACCGATCGGCTCGAACCCGAGCGCCTGATGCAGCCCGACGCTCGCGTCGTTCGGCAGCGTCATCCCCGCGATCGCCGTGCGATACCCCCGCTCGGTCAGCCGCTCGAACAACGCTTCGTACAACGCTCTGCCGCCGCCGGTGCGTCGCCTGCCGAGCTCCATGTAGATGCTGACCTCACAGGACCACCGGTACGCCGCGCGCGTTTTCATGGGCCCGCCATAGGCATAGCCGACGACGCGTCCTTCGTCCTCGAGCACGAGCCAGGCATGCGTCTGAACAGCCTTGGTGATCCGATCAACCATCTCGGCCGGGGTGGGCGGTTCGAGCTCGAAGCTGATCGCGGTCTGCTTCACGTAGGGCGCGTAGATCGCCGCACACGCCTCGGCATCAAACTCCGACGCATCGCGAATCACTGTCTCGTCACCTTTGGGCATGTCTACGATAGTAGCCAGGTTCGCCCCTATAGTGGCAAGCATGTTGGAAGATCCGTTGTCCGCCTCGCTCGCGTCGACCCTCCACTCCGCCCGGGTCGGCCGCGACCTCTCGGTGAACGCGCTGGCCGAGCGGTCCGGGGTCTCCCGCGCCATGATCGGCAAGATCGAACGCGGCGAGGCCCAGCCGACCGCAGTACTGCTCGGTCGACTGTCCGGAGCGCTCGGGATGACGCTGTCCGAGCTGGTGGCGCGGGCCGAAGGCGCCGGCGACCTCCTCCGGCGGGCCGCGGACCAGCCGGCCTGGACGGATCCCGCGACCGGCTATCGGCGGCGCGCCATCTCACCCGCCACCGAAGGACCCCTCGAGCTGGTCGAGGTCGAACTGCCGCCCGGCGCCTCGGTCTCCTATCCCGCCGACGCCTACATCTTCAAGTACCAGCAGATCTGGGTGCTCGAGGGCGACCTGCATTTCCGCGAAGGCGACGTACTCCACCAACTCGCCACCGGCGACTGCCTCC
Source organism: Kribbella alba (assembly GCF_039529635.1). Classification (NCBI taxonomy): domain Bacteria; kingdom Bacillati; phylum Actinomycetota; class Actinomycetes; order Propionibacteriales; family Kribbellaceae; genus Kribbella; species Kribbella alba. The sequence continues at coordinate 921,983 of NZ_BAAANE010000004.1, forward strand.
AGCTCGGCCCACCGGCCCCCTGCACCTTCATCAACCCGACAACTACCGCATGCCGCTACCTCGTAGCGCTGGTCAAGGGCCGCCGTCCCTGACCGGCCGCTCAGACCAGTTCGCGAACCCACTCGGCGACAGCGCGTGCGGTCTCGGCCGGAGTGCGATCCGTCGGGATGACGGTCGGGATGTTCTTCCTCAGGTACGCGCCGAAGGCGATCTGTGCCTCGACCTCCCGCGCGCGCCACGGCGGTCGGGCCTCCAGCCGCGTCCGGCGTTCCTGATCCGGGCAGTCCAAGACCGCGAAATGAATGTCACCGATCCAGTTGCGAGCCGGAAGGTCGGCCAATTGCTCCGGCATGAAGGGGCACAGCAGGACAGTCGGCCGACCACTCTGCGCGACACCGTGCGCGATGCTGAGCCAGCTGTCACGGAACGCGGGCCAATCGACCGGATCCGGCGCGCAGGCCGCGCCGAAGGAATCGAGCAACCAATCCACATCGAAGACCACGCAGTCCTCGAGGGCAGCGACGAGGTGCGGAAAGACGGTCGTCTTGCCGGACCCGGAGGCGCCCGTGACGACGACGAGCGGAAGCCTCCGGGCCGGCTCTGAGGATCGACAGACAGGGCAGACCGCACCGTCCACTTCCGGTTGCATCAAGACCGCGGATTCGCAGTTCTGGCAGTAGTGCATAGCTAAGAGGACACGGCGGAGAGGCCGCCCGTCGACCGGTTTTCTGCGACAGCCTGGGGTGAGTCGTGGTTGGGTGGCCGGGTGAGCGTATCTCCGCTGATCTGGATCCTGACGGTGGTGGCGATCCTTGCCCTGCTTGTCTTCGACTACGTGTTCCACGTCCGCGGGGCACACGTGCCGACGATCCGGGAGGCCGCGATCTGGTCCGCCCTGTACGTCGGGATAGCCCTCGCGTTCGGAGTCGGCACCCTCGTCCTCGGTGGCACCGCGATGGGCCAGGAGTACTTCGCGGGGTACATCACCGAGAAGGCGCTGTCGGTCGACAACCTGTTCGTGTTCCTGATCATCATGACCAGCTTCCGGGTGCCCCGGGAGAACCAGCAGAAGGTGCTGCTGGTCGGCATCGCCATCTCGCTGCTCGCCCGGACCGGGTTCATCCTGCTCGGCTCGGCCCTGATCAACACGTTCGCCTGGGTGTTCTACCTGTTCGGGCTGGCCCTGCTGATCACGGCCGGGAACATGTTCCGGCCGCAGACCGAGGAGTCGCACTCGGCCCAGAACATCATGGTGCGGCTCAGCCGGAAGCTGTTCCGGACCACCGAGCGCTATCAGGGTGACAAGCTGTTCACGGTGCAGAACGGCCGGCGGGTGATGACCCCGATGGTGCTGGTGATGGTGGCGATCGGGGGCACCGATCTGCTGTTCGCGCTGGATTCCATCCCGGCGATCTTCGGGCTCACCCAGAACGTCTTCGTCGTGTTCACCGCGACCGCGTTCAGCCTGCTCGGCCTACGCCAGCTGTACTTCCTCCTCGACGGGTTGCTCGATCGGCTGATCTACCTGTCCTACGGCCTGGCCGCCGTCCTGATCTTCATCGGCGCCAAACTGATCCTGCACGCCCTCCACCAGAACAACCTGCCGTTCGTGAACGGCGGCGAGCCGGTCGAGGTGGTGGAGATCGGCACTGGTACGTCGCTGCTGGTGATCCTGGTGGTCCTGGTGATCACCATCTTCGGGTCGTTGTTCAGCACCAGGGGCCGGACGCAGACCGCGATGGCGAACGTACGGCGCGACGCGGCCGCCTACCTCGACGCCGAGTACACCGTCGATCCGGTCGAACGGGAGCGGATCTACCTGCGATTGATCGAGGCGCGCGACCACATCATCGCGCTGGGTCCGAAGGCCAAGCAGATCGTCAGGAACGAGCCGGAGCTCCTCGACCTCTGTCGCCGGGCCTCCGACAGCCATGCCGCCGCGCACCCCGCTCACTCCTCACCCCTTGACCGCTCCTGAGGCCAGGCCGGTGACGTAGAAGCGCTGCAGCCCGACGTACAGCACGACGCAGGGGATCATCGCGATCACCGAGCCGGCCACCAGTGAGCCGAAGTTGACCTCGCCGTACGCGCCGGCCTGAACGTTCACCAGCGCGACCGGCAGCGTGTAGAGCTCATCCTTGGTCAGGAAGGTGAGGGCGCCGAGAAACTCGGTCCAGGCCGCCAGGAACGCGTAGAGCGCCACTGTCGCGGCGCCCGGCGTCACCAGCGGACGCAGTACCGAAGCGATCATCCGCAAGGTGCCGCAACCGTCCACGTGCGCGGAGTCCTCCAGCTCCACCGGCACCGTGGCGAACGAGTTCCGCATCACGAACACTCCGAACGGCAGATTGACCGTGGTGTAGAACAGCACCAGACCGAACAGGCTGTCGGTCAGCCGCATCACGTTCAGCTGCAGGTAGAGCGGTGTCAGGATCGCCTGGAACGGGATCATCATCGACACCACCACCAGCGCGAAGAGCAACGGGCCGGTCCGGAACCGGAACCTGGCGAACCCGTAGCCCGCCAAGGTCGCCAGTACCGCGGTCAGCGCCGCGGTGCTCAGGGCAACGACCAGGCTGTTGCCCACGGCCCGGACAAGGTTGCCCGGTCCCTCGATCAGAGTGCGGAAGTTGTCCCAGGTCAGGTGGAAGAAGGTGGCCCGGTCCGGCGCCGCGACGATCACGTCGTTCGGCTGGACCGACCGGAACAAGGCCCACAGCAGCGGTACGGCGAAGACCAGGAAGGCGCCGCCGCCACCGATCACGTAGAGCACGTTCTTCAGTCTCATCGTCAGTCCCTCTCCCGGAGCAACCAGAACTGTGCCGCTGTGACGAGTCCGACCACGACGACGAGCACGATCGACAAGGCGGTCGCGGCGCCGAGCTGGAGCTGGACGAAGGCGCGGTTGTAGATGTACTGGACGACCGTGGTGGTGTCCGTGCCCGGCCCCCCGCGGGTCAGGATGTAGAACTGCGTGAACGCGAGCAGCGATCCGACCACGGAGATGATCACGGCCATCGCGATCGTCCGGCGCAACACCGGGATGGTGATCTCGCGCTCCTGCTGCCACCAGGTCGCGCCGTCCAGCTCGGACGACTCGTAGAACTCGCGCGGGATCGCCTGCATCCCCGCCATCAGCAGCATCATGGTCAGCCCCGAGACACACCAGACCACCAGGACGCAGATCAACCCAGTGGCCAGCGGCCCGTCGACCAGCCAGGCCGTCGTACCGTCGGTGATGCCGAGCGTGCGGAGGATGATGTTCACCGCGCCGCTGTCCGGCTGCGCCTCGAGCACGGTGACGAAGCTCAGCGTCGACAGGCCGACCACGAACGGCAGGAAGAACACCGTGCGCAGCAACGTGCTGCCGCGCCGCTTGCGCCGGACCAGAACGGCGAGCGCATAGCCGAGCACCAGGATCGGCCCGGTCACGATGACCGTGTAGAGCAGCGTGTACAGCACCGACTTGGCGAACGCGGCGTCGGAGATGATCGCGGTGTAGTTGTCCACGCCGCTGAACTTGACGTCGCCGATCAGCGGCCAGTTCGTGAACGAGATGACCACCGCGAACGCCAGTGGCACCAGTACGAAGACCGCGACGAACAGCACCGCGGGCGTGACCAGCAACAGGCCGGTCCTGGGCGGATGGGTCAGCGACGCGCGCCGCCGGGCCGTTGCCCGCGCTGCGTTCGTCCGTACTGCGCGCCGGGAGGCGGTGGCGGTACTCATGCCTGCCCCTGCGCCAGGATGCGATCGAACGAGTCCTGTGCCTCTTTCATGGCGGCCTCCAGTTCACCGTCGAACACGGCCCGCCGGAACATCTGCAGCCACGGTCCGTCCGGCTGGTTGTAGAGCAGGTTGTACGAGAGTGTGGTCGGCGCGTAGCCCTCCTGGATGCGTTCCAGCGGCAGGGTCGCGAGCGGGAACTTCTTGCCGAAGTCCGCCGTCGCCGCATCCGACCGGACCGGCGTGTAACCACCGGCCGGCAGGTCGATCTGCTGCGGTAGGTCGAGCGCGAAGCGGACGAACTCCCAAGCACCGGAGGCATTCTGTGCACCGCGCGGGATGCACATGTTGTCGCCGCCGTCGAAGAACGCCGAGCCGCCGTCGGGCCCGGACAGCAAGCGCGGAGTCACCTGCTGGTGGAACTTGTCGTCGGAGGCCGACACGACCACGCTGTAGTTGGACGGGAAGATCCCGACCTTGCCGGCCCGGAAGTCGCTCCCCCATCGAGAGGCGTCGTCCGAGAAGTTTGCCCGCGGCACCAATCCGTCGACCCAGAGCTGCCGGTGCAGCTCCAGCATCCGCCGGACCACGTCGTTGCCCACGATGTCGCCTGACTGTTGCCCGATCTCGCCTTTGATCAGGTCTCTGTCGGCGGCCCAGATCATCGGCTGGACGACGAACCCGAGCGCGCCCGGGCTGTTCGCCGGGAAGCTCCACGCATAGATGTCGTCGCCCAGCTTGCGGAGCCGCTTCGCTGCCTCCAGGAGCGCGTCGAACGAGCCGACTGCCTGGTCCGGATCCACGTCAGCCTTCTGGCACAGGTCGGTGTTGAACCAGAACATCGAGTTGTCCGCCAGGTAGGGCACGCCGAAGACCCGGCCGGCCTTCGTGGCCAGGCGCAGGTGCCCGGGGCTGAGCTTGTCCCGGAAGTCCAGCGTCTGCAGGGGATCCGTGAGGTCGGTGAACGCGTCGCGGTAGATGAACAGCATCGAGTTGATGTCGTCGATGTCCACCAGGTCCGGCACGCTCCGGCCGCGGATCGCCGTCGCCAGCTTCGTCACGTACTGCGCGTCCAGGACCGGGGTGAGCTCCACCTTCAGCCGATCCTGGGACGCGTTGAACTTCTTCACCAGCTCGGTCAGACCGCTCTGCGTTGCCGCCCGGCACCAGACCCGGACGGTCCCGGTGGCGCTCGCACCGAAGCCCGCCGCTCGGACATCCGGTTCGGGCAACACCGAACTGCAGCCGGGAGCCAGCGTCGCCGCCGCGACCGTGCCTGCCGCACCGAGGAACTTCCGCCGGGTCAGCATGATCAGCCGCGCGGAAGCCAGACGCGCATCGCGCCGACCTCGCGGTTCGCCCAGGCGTAGTACGGGATAGCGGTGATCTCGACCTCGTCGCCGACCTGGTCTGTTCTGCCGGGCTCGAACGGCCACGCGCCGGCCTGGTGTCCGGTCCCGGCGCGACCGCGGGCGGTCAGCACCGTGACCCCGTCGAGCAGCTCCGGATCGTAGCTGCTGGCAACTGATGCCTCAGGCAAGAGGTGGAGGTCGTCGACGTCGGCCTGCTGGTCCGACTGCTCGACCGCGTAGACCAGCGGGCCGCGCTCCAGTGCGACACAGTCACGAACTGCGTCGACCCGAGGATCGGCGGCGACCACCCGCGTTGCCATTGGCAACTGCAGCTCGATGACGTCTCCGACGGACCACTCCCGCTCGATCCGCGCGTACTCGCCGGCTTCCGTCGGAGTGCCGTTGACGGTCGCCCCTTCTGCCCACTGGGGAATTCGCAGCTCCACGGCCCAAGGCCCGTCGACCGTCTGCTCGACGGTCAGCCTGACCGCGCCGTCCCACGGATACGCCGTCTCCACCTTCAGCCCGACCGAGCCCCGGCCTGGCAGATCGGCCGCCACCGCGCCTTCGGCGTACTGGTGGAGCTGGAGGGCGTCGGCGCTGGTACTCGCGAGGTAGCCGTCGAGGCTGGCGAGGGTGCGCATGATGTTGGGCGGGCAGCAGGCGCAGTCGAACCAGCCGCGCCTGCCGTGCGCTGGGCTGCGGTTGTTGTCCGCGTGCGCCGCGCCGCGCAACTGCAGCGGATTCACATAGAAGTATTCGGTCCCAGCGAGCGAGACTCCGGCCAGGAAGCCGTTGTAGAGCATGCGCTCGATGGCATCCGCGTACTTCGCGTCGCCAGTCGCCAGCAGCATCCGCCAGGCCCACTGGATGCCGCCGATCGCCGCGCAGGTCTCGGCGTACGCGCGATCCGACGGCAGCTCGTGCTCATCACCGAACGCCTCGCCCTCCCACCGCGCACCGAGCCCGCCGGTCAGGTACGTCTTCGTCGCCCACATGTGCGCGAACTGCGTCTTCAGCGCCTCGAGGAGCTCGGCGTCCCCGGTCTCCAGCGCGACATCGGTCGCACCCGCCGCCAGATAGACAGCCCGTACTGCGTGGCCTTCCACGGTGGCGGCCTCTCTCACCGGAACCCGGTCCGAGAAGTATGTCGGCTCGTGGCCGTGGTTCGAGATGATGCCGTGACCGCGGGCTTCGACGAACCAGCGGGCCAGGTCGAGGTACGCCTGGGTGCCGGTCTCGCGGTAGAGCTCGACGAGGGCCATCTCGATCACCGGGTGGCCGTCGACATCGACGGTCTTGTCGTCACCGAAGTTCGCGACCAGGTGGTCGGCCAGTTTGATCGCGACTTCGAGCAGGCCGCGATCCGCCGTGCAGCGGACCTGCGCGATCGCGGCCTGGATGAGGTGGCCCGCGCAGTAGTGCTCGTGGCTCCAGACGAGCTGCTGGTAACGCCCCTCGTCGCCGTACCGGAGCTGGACGACCGAGTCGAGGTAGCCGTCTTCTCGCTGGGCGTCGGCGACGATCGCGGTCAGCTCGCGCTGACGCTCGAGCAGGTCCTCGGACGGGTTGCGGGCGTACTCCCAGGCGACGGCCTCGAGCCACTTGTAGACGTCCGAGTCGGCGAACACCGGTCCGATCGCCTCGCCCTCGCCGATCCCCGCAGCAAGCCGCAGGTTGTGCAGGTTGCCGGCCGACTCCAGCTGGCCCTGCCCCGACGGGATCGCCTGCTCGCCGTTCCGGAGCTGGCGCGGCGCCCAGAATCCGCCGGTGATCCGGGCCTGGCCGAGCCCGACGGGTTGCCACCTGCCGGTGAGGGCTGCGGCGGGACTGCGGGAGGTGGTGACTGCTTCCGGGCTGGCGCTCATCAGCGACTCCTGGGACTCAGACGGGTATGACTTCATACGGACAGTGTCGCTCGGACGGAAAATCCGGAACACGTTTTCCTGACTGAACGTAGAGACCTTCTCCGGCTTGGTCAACCCCTCAGACCCGCACAAATCCAGAAATCCGCCACCGCGTCGGGTACCGTACGCAGTACCCGACAGAAACCTCGGAAAGGAGTTGCCGGATGGCGTCACGCGGGCCCTCACTGCCACGCATCACGGATGTGGCCGCGCTCGCGGGTGTCTCCACGAGCACCGCGTCGAAGGCGCTGAACGACACCGGCCAACTCCGTGAGGAGACCCGGGAACGGGTCCGCCGGGCCGCCGAGCAGCTCGGCTTCACCCCGGACAGCCGCGGCCGGGCACTGTCGTCCGGGCGCAGCTACACGGTCGGCCTGATCACCACCGACAGTTCCGGCCGGTTCAGCATCCCGATCATGCTCGGCGCCGAGGACGCGCTCAGCGCCGGCGAGATGGCATTGGTGCTCTGCGACACCAGGGACGACCCCCTCCGGGAACAGCACTACCTGCGCTCATTGGTGTCCCGGCGCGTCGACGGGATCATCGTCACCGGCCGACGGACCGAGCCGCGCGAACCCATCGACGTGCCGATCCCGGTGGTCTATGCGTTCAGCCCGTCCACCGATCCTGCGGACACGTCGGTCATCGTCGACGACCACGGCGGCGCCTCGTCCGCAGTACAGCACCTGCTCAGCCTCGGGCGTCGGCGGATCGCGCACATCACCGGACCGGCGAGTCATCGCAGCGCGTTGTCCCGGGCAGCCGCGACCGTCGAATCCGCCGGCGACGCATTGGTGGGTGAGCCGATGCACGGCGAGTGGAGCGAACGCTGGGGCCGGCATGCCGTCGATGTCCTGTTGCGGTCGGGGACCGAGGTCGATGCGATCTCCTGCGGCAGCGACCAGATCGCGCGCGGCGTCTGCGACCGGCTGCGCGAGCTGGGCCGGTCGGTGCCGGACGACCTCGCGGTCACCGGCTACGACAACTGGAGCGTGATGGCGCTGGCCAGCCGCCCGCCACTCACCACCGTCGACCTCGAGCTCGAGGAGCTCGGCCGCCATACCGCCCAATTGTTGCTAGAGGCAATCGCCGGCTCCCCCCACCGGGGATTGGTGGAACTCCCCACCCGTCTGGTCACCCGTGAGTCAACGCTCGGCACCTAGCCGGGCAAGTAGTGAATCAAGGGTCGTGTGATCGACAGCCATCCCGGGGAACGCGGCCAGCGACCTGAGCGGGAAGTTGCCGACCACCCTGAGGAGTTCTTCGTCGGCCAGTACGCCGGTCGGTCCGTCGCCCTCGCCGACACCCATCGCCTCGAGGAGCATCGGCCGACCGACCGGATCCGCCAGCCACTCCTGCAGCGACGACTCTTCGCCGAGCGGCGCGGCCACCGGTGGTGCGTCGACGTCGAGGGTCGCGGTCAGCCGCAGGTCGCGCGAAGACGCCCCGACGGCGAACTCGAACCGGCCCGCCTCGAGCGCCCAGCCGTGGTTCAGCTCCGACCAGTAGGACAGGTCCCGACTACCCAGCCGGAAGCCGACCCGTGCCGTCTCCCCCGGGTCGAGGTCGACCTTGCCGAAGGCTTTCAGCTCGCGGACCGGTCGGGCGACGGACGCCTCGAGGTCAGCGACATACACCTGGACGGCCTCTTTGCCGGCGCGCCGGCCGGTGTTCGTGACGTCGAAGCTCACCGTGATCGCGAGGTCGCCGCCGGCGTGAGTGCCGGTCTGCTCGACGTCCAGGTCGCCGTACTCGAACGTGGTGTACGAGAGCCCGTGCCCGAACGGGTAGCTCACCTCCCGCGCCAGCGCGTCGTACCCGCGATAGCCGACGAAGATGCCCTCGCCGTACCGCACGTGGCCCGAGCCGCCGGGGAAGTTGAGGTACGACGGGTTGTCCTCCAGCCGAAGCGGCAACGTCTCCGCCAACCGGCCGGACGGGTTCGTGGCACCGAGCAGGACATCGGCGATCGCGCCACCGGCGGCCTGACCACCGAGCCAGGTCTCGACAACCGCCTTGGCATGGTGCTCCCAGCCGGCCAGCCGGACCGCCGAGCCGTTCGCCAGTACGACGACCAGGCGCGGGTTCACCGCGGCCAGCCGCTCGACCAGCGCGAGCTGCGAGGCCGGAAGGTCCAGGTGCTCGCGATCGAAGCCCTCCGACTCATAGCTGGACGGGAGTCCGAGGAAGGCGACGACCGTGTCGGCTCGTGCCGCCAGCGCGACCGCCTCGTCGGCGAGCGCCTCGTCGTCGGTCGTCGCCCTGTCGGTGGTCGCGCTGTCGGTCGGCGCGCTGTCGGTCGGCGCGCTGTCGGTCGTCGCGTCCAGTCCGAAGCCGGGGGCGAACTCAACCCTCACGCCCGGTCCCGCTGACACCGACCCACCGTGGTCCTCGTCAGCTGGGATTGCCTCGACGGCCGCCGTGAGCTGGTCCAGTGCGGTTTCGACCTGGGTCGGGTTCACCTGCGAACTGCCGGCGCCCTGGTACCGGGGGGTCCGGGCGAACTCCCCGATGACCGCGAGAGTGCTGCCCTGCTCCGGCACCAGCGGCAGGATGCCGTCGTCGTTGCGCAGCAGCACGATGCAGTCGGCCGCCGCCTCCCGAGCCAGTGCGTGATGCGCCGCGTGATCCGCGGGAGCACCCTGGTCCGAGGTTTTGGCGACTAGCTCGAGCACCCGGCTGACCGCCGTGTCGAGCACGGCCTCGTCGAGTTCCCCGCTCTCAACCGCCTCGATGATCCGGGCGTCGCTCCGTTGGAGATCCGGCGGCATCTCCAGGTCGAGCCCGGCAGCGAGCGCTGCCACCCGGTCATGCACGGCGCCCCAGTCCGACATGACGAGCCCCTCGAACCCCCACTCGTCGCGAAGCAGCTCGGTGAGCAACCACCGGTGCTGGGAGGCGTAGGTGCCGTTGATCTTGTTGTACGAGCACATCACCGTCCACGGCTGCGCCTCCTTCACCACCCGCTCGAAGGCAGGCAGGTAGATCTCGCGCAGCGTCCGTTCGTCCACGTCGGCACTCACCCGGAGCCGATCGGTCTCCTGGTTGTTGGCCGCGAAATGCTTGACCGAGGTGCCGACGCCCTGACTCTGCACACCACGGACCATCGCCGCGGCCAGCACACCGGCGAGCAGCGGATCCTCGGAGAAGTACTCGAAGTTGCGACCACACAGCGGCGAACGCTTCATGTTCACCCCGGGCCCGAGCAGTACGCCGACCTGCTCGGCGCGGCACTCCCGGCCCAACGCATCGCCCACCCGGTAGAGCAGGCCCGGGTCGAACGACGACGCCAGGGCGGCCGCGGTCGGGAAGCAGGTGGCTGGAATGCTCCCGGACAGGCCGACGTGATCGGCGTCGCCCGGCTGCTTGCGCAATCCGTGCGGACCGTCGGTCACCATCACCCGCGGGATGCCGAGGCGGTCGATCGACTGGGTGTGCCAGAAGCCGGATCCCCGGCACAGGGATGCCTTCTCCGCCAGCGTCAGCTGATCCAGCAGCGACCGATTCTCCGGGCTCGTCTCCAGGCTGGTATCCATGGGCGCGACCGTAACATTCGCGTAACGCACTCTTGATCTCTGACTACGTAGACAACATCCTGACTACGCAGTCAGAAACGGCATCCCTCCGGCTTTGAGGACCCGCAGCATGGCCGACAAGACACCACCGCAGCCCGCCGGCGCCGCTCGCACGCGCCGCCCGGGCAGTACGGATGTCGCCAAGCTGGCCGGCGTCTCCCAGAAGACCGTCTCCCGCGTGCTCAACGGCGAGCCCTATGTGACCGAAGAGGTCCGGACCCGCGTCCTGGCCGCTGTCGAGGAGCTCGGCTACCGACGCAACAACGTCGCCCGTGCGCTCAACTCGGGTCGCACCCAGCGCATCGGGCTGGTCGCACTCGGCACCGCCCTGTACGGACCGTCCAGCCTGTTGATCGCGCTCGAGCGAGCGACCCGGAGCACCGGCTACTCGTTCAGCGTCGTCAACACCGTCGAGGGAGATCCGGGCGGTGTCGCCGGCGCCGTCGACCACCTGATCGAGCAGGGTGTTGACGGCATCGTGTTGTCCGAGCCGATCGACGAAGGACAAGACATCCCGCTCAAGATCGACGTACCGGTGCTCACCTTCGGCCGGTTCCCCGGACTCGCGGCCGAGCCGATCCTGATCACCGGCGGCGACGGGGTGCGGGCCGGTCGCCTTGCCACCGAACATCTGCTGGCACTCGGACACCGAACGGTCTGGCACGTCGCCGGCCCGCATCGCTGGTGGGCCTCGCGCGACCGACTGGAAGGCTGGCGGCAGGCCCTCGCTGACGCGGGCGCGCCCGAACCCCCTGTCCTAGAAGGGGATTGGTCACCGGCCTCCGGCTACGAGGCCGGTCTGGAACTGGCCAAGAACCCTGAGGTGACCGCCATCTTCGTCGCCAATGACGACATGTCCATCGGAGTGATGCGGGCACTGACCGAGGCCGGCATCCGGGTCCCGGACGACATCAGCCTCGTCGGCTTCGACGACATCCCGTCGGCCGCCTACCTGACGCCGCCGCTCACCACCATCCCACAGGATTTCGACACGTTCGCGGCCCGCGGGCTCGCGGACCTCATCCAAGAGATCGAGGCGCCCACCGGCGCCCACTCCCAAGAGCCGGATCCACTCTCGCTCCAGCTCGTCGTCCGCCAATCCACCTCGGCCCCGCCGAGCACGCCCCGCAGTCTGCCCGGCCGCCGGCCGCGCCGTACGCCGAAGAAATAACAGATCGCCCCGGGTGATCTGCCTACCGTCCGGCCGTTCGGCCCGACGGTGTTCTGGCCATGCAATGAAGGAGTTCCGCCGTGATCCGCTTGAAGCGTTCGACCGGCCGTCCCCGTGCCACCCGCGCCACCGCCCTGCACGCAACTGCCCTTGTCCTCGCCGCCGGCCTGGCCCTGACCGCCTGTGGTGGCGGCGGGTCCGACTCCAGCTCAGGCGGTCAGGCCCAGGCCGCCCCGTCGGTCAGCCAGGCCGATATCGACAAGGCCCTGCAGACCCCGACCGAGCTCACCTTCTGGACCTGGGTGCCCAACATCCAGAAGGAGGTGGACCTGTTCCAGAAGAAGTACCCGGCCATCAAGGTGAAGGTGGTCAACGCCGGACAGGGCGAACCGCAGTACACGAAGCTCCGGACGGCGCTGAAGGCCGGCAGCGGCGCGCCCGACGCAGTACAGATCGAGTTCCAGTACATCCCCACCTTCTCGATCACCGACAGCCTGCTCGACCTGCGCCCGTACGGCGCGACCGCGCTGAAGGACAAGTTCGTCGACTGGACCTGGAAGCAGGTCAGCGGCTCCGACGGTCAGGTCTGGGCGATCCCGCAGGACACCGGCCCGATGGGGATGCTCTACCGCAAGGACATCTTCGACAAGTACGGGATCACGCCGCCGAAGACCTGGGACGAGTTCGCGACCGCGGCGAAGAAGCTTCATGCGGCCGACCCGAAGGTCGCGATGACTAACCTCGCCTCGAACCAGAACGGTGTCTGGATGGGCCTGCTCTGGCAGGCGGGCGCCAAGCCGTTCACCACCACTGGCAAGGACTCCGTCACCGTCAACGTGAACGACGAGACGTCGAAGAAGCTCGGCACCTACTGGAACGGGCTGATCAAGGACGGTTCGGTGTCGACCGATCCGGACTTCACCGACCAGTGGTACCAGGCGCTGAACCGGGGTCAGTACGCAACCTGGCTGACCGCGGCCTGGGGACCGGTCTTCCTCTCCGGCAGCGCCAAGTCCACCAGCGGCAAGTGGCGCGCCGCTCCCCTACCGCAATGGGACGCGAGCAAGCCTGCCTCGGGCAACTGGGGTGGTTCGACGACTGCCGTGATCAAGGGCAGCAAGAACGCGATCGCCGCCGCCGAGCTGGCGAAGTTCCTGAACACCGATCCGGAGTCCACCAAGATGTTCGCCAGCCAGCAGTTCCTGTTCCCGGCGACCAAGGGCGTCCTCACGGATGCGGCGTTCGTCGCTGAGAAGCCGGCGTTCTACGGCGGGCAGACGGTGAACCAGGTGTTCTCCGACATCAGCAGCACGGTCAACACCGAGTTCCAGTGGCCGCCGTTCCTGGACCAGACGGTGAATGACTGGGATGAGACGGTCGGCAAGTCCTTCGCGGACAAGTCCGATCCGGGCGCGGCCCTCGACCAGTGGCAGTCGCGCACCACGACCTACGCGGAGAACCAAGGCTTCAAGGTCAACAAATGAGCCAGGCAACCAGCTTGGAGCCGTCGCGCACTACAAGCCTTAGTCGTCCTGGTCGTAGGCCCAAGCTCGCGAACACCGGCAACAGCGGCTATCTGTTCGTCGCACCGTTCATGGTCGTGTTCCTGGGCATGCTGGTGGTGCCGCTGGCCTACGCGGCGTACCTCAGCCTGTTCAGGGACCGGCTGATCGGCGGCACGGTCTTCGCCGGTCTGGACAATTACACGCGGGCTCTGGGCGACGACCGGCTGCTCGAGGGCGTCGGGCGAGTCGCTCGCTTCTTCGCCTTCCAGGTGCCGATCATGCTGCTCATCTCGTTGCTGGCGGCACTGGCCATCGACAGCGGCCTGCTCCGCATGGCCAAGGTGTTCCGGCTCGGCATCTTCCTCCCGTACGCCGTACCGAGCGTGGTCGCCGCGCTGATGTGGGGCTACCTGTACGGGCCTGACTTCGGGCCGTTCGCCCAACTGGCCGACAAGGTGGGCGCGGCCGTGCCACCGTTCCTCAGCGATTCCTGGATGCTCGGCTCGATGGCGAACATCGTCACCTGGGAGTTCACCGGCTACAACATGATCATCCTGTACGCCGCGCTGCGGGCGATCCCCGGCGAGCTCTACGAAGCCGCGGCGGTGGACGGCGCGGGCGCGTGGCGGACAGCGTGGAGCATCAAGATCCCGGCGATCCGGCCGGCCCTGATGCTCTGCCTGATCTTCTCGGTGATCGGCAGCTTCCAGTTGTTCGCCGAGCCGAATCTGCTCCAACGGCTCGCGCCGAACGTCATCGACAGCGCCTACACCCCCAACCTGTACGCGTACACGCTGGCCTTCACCGGCCAGGAGGTGAACTATGCCGCGGCAGTCTCGTTCCTGCTCGGCCTGGTCATCATCGTCGCGTCGTACACCGTCTTGTTCGTCACCAGTCGCAGGAGCCGGTCATGACCACGACAGCGACCCTCACCGCACCCTCCGAGGTTGTTGCCAAGCGCAAGCACAAGGCCTTGAGCGACCGGCGCAGCAACGTACTCACTCTCGGGATGCTCGCGCTGCTGATCTACTTCGTGCTGCCGCTGTTCTGGCTCTTCGTCGCCTCGACGAAGACGACCGGCGATCTGTTCTCCAGCTTCGGGTTGTGGTTCAGCAACGACTTCTCGCTGCTGTCCAACATCCGCCAGACCGTCACGTATGACGGCGGGGTCTACGCCCGCTGGATGGCGAACACAGTGTTCTACTCCGTGGTCAGTGCCGGTGGCGCCGCTCTACTGAGCGCCCTCGGCGGCTACGGCTTCGCGAAGTACAAGTTCCGCGGCAACGGGGCGATGTTCGCCGTGGTGCTGGGTTCCATCATGGTGCCGACCACGGCACTGGCCATCCCGACGTACCTGCTGTTCAGCAAGGTCGGTTTGGTGAACACGCCGTGGGCGATCATCCTGCCGTCGCTGGTGAGCCCGTTCGGCCTTTACCTGATGCGAATCTACGCACAGGACGCGATCCCGGACGGAATCATCGAGGCGGCCCGGATCGACGGTGCCGGTGAGTTCCGGATCTTCTTCCAGGTCGCACTGCGGATGCTTGCCCCAGGCATCGTCACCGTCCTGCTGTTCACCCTGGTGGCGACCTGGAACAACTACTTCCTGCCACTGATCATGCTCAACAATCCCAAGCTCTACCCGGTCACCGTCGGCCTGGCTGCTTGGTCGTCGCAGTCCACCGGAGGCGGCGGCTCGACCGGCGAGTTGCTCTCGTCGGTCGTGACCGGCTCCCTGCTGTCGGTCATCCCGTTGATCGCCGCGTTCCTGTTGCTGCAGCGGTACTGGCAGTCAGGCCTGTCGGCCGGCGGCGTCAAGGACTGAATCCCCCTTCTGTCATTGGAGAAACTCACCGTGTACCAGCCCTCCTCCCGAGTGCTCTTCGGCGCGGCCTACTACCACGAGTACCAGCCTCACGACCGGCTCGAGACCGACCTCGACCTGATGGTCGACGCCCACTTCTCGGTCATCCGTGTCGGCGAGTCCGTCTGGTCGAGCTGGGAGCCCGAGAACGGTCGCTTCGACCTCGACTGGCTCCAGCCGGTGCTCGACGGCGCCCACGCCCGCGGCATCGCCGTGCTCCTCGGTACCCCGACGTACGCCGTGCCGCCGTGGCTCGCTCGTCTTTACCCCGAGATCGCCGGTGAGAACGCGACCGGCCGTCGGATCCCCTGGGGTGCAAGGCAGGAGGTGGACTTCACGCATCCTGCTTTCCGCTTTCATGCCGAGCGCGTCATCCGCAAGCTCGTCTCGCGGTATGCCGACCACCCGGCGGTGATCGGCTATCAGGTCGACAACGAACCGGGCAACGAACTGTTCCACAACCACGGCGTCTTCCAGCGCTTCGTCGACCACCTCAAGCACACCTACGGCGATGTGGAGACTCTCAACCGCGAATGGGGGTTGGTCTACTGGTCGCACCGGCTGTCGGACTGGGCCGATCTGTGGACGCCGGACGGAAACGTGCAACCGCAGTACGACCTCGCTTGGCGCCGGTTCCAGGCGGAGCAGACGACCGAGTTCATCAGCTGGCAGGCCGACATCGTCCGGGAATACGCGCGCGACGACCAGTTCGTCACCACCTGCATCTCCTATGAGCGGCCGGCAATGGCAGACGATGCGCTGACCGAACAACTCGACGTCACCGCGGGGAATCCGTACTACGCGATGCAGGACGGCCTTCTGCTGCCAGCCGGTGACGACCAGCGGCAGCACTGGACGACAGTCGGCACCTGGGCGCTCTACCTCAGCGCCGACCGGATGTACTCCTCGAGGCAAGAGCCCTACCTGGTCACCGAGACGAACGCGCAGTCGATCGGCTACCCGTGGGACAACCGCCCGGCGTACGACGGCCAGTGGCGGCAGGCTGCCTGGGCGCTGATCTCCCGCGGCGCCAGCATGATCGAGTACTGGCACTGGCACACGCTGCACTTCGGGGCGGAGACGTACTGGGGTGGAGTACTGCCGCACAGCGGTCGCCCAGGGCGGACGTACGCCGAGCTCTCCCGGCTTGGGGCTGAGCTGGAGGCCGCAGGCGATGCGGTTGCCGGTCTGACACCGGATGCCGATGTGACCATGCTCTACTCGCTGCCGAGCAAATGGCTGATGCAGAAGTACCCGCCGCTGTCCCGCGATGACGGCAGCCCTGACGACCGGTCGTACCACGGGCTCTTCGATCCCTTCTACCGTGGCGCTTTCGACGCAGGGCTGCAGGTGCGCGTCCTGCACGTCAGCCAGTTCACCGGCACTGCTGACGAACTGGTCGCACGGCACCCGGTCCTCGCCGTACCAGGTCTCTACATCGCCGACGACGCGTTGCTTGATCTGCTTGTCGCCTATGCCGCTGCCGGTGGGCATCTTGTCGTCGGTCCACGCACGGCATACGCCGACGAAGAAGCCCGCGCCCGTACTGCGGTGATGCCGGCTCGGCTGTCGGAGGCCGCTGGGGTCTGGTACGACGAGTACAGCAACCTGAGCAGTGATCTGCCTGTGCGCGGTGCTGGGTCATCGCTTGAGCTGGACGAGGCTGCCGCGGGGACCCGCTGGGTCGACGGGCTCCAGACAACGGACGCCGAAGTGCTCGCCGGCTATGAGCATCAGCACTTCGGGCGCTGGCCGGCTGTGACTACGCGGGTTCATGGGAAGGGACGGATCACGTATGTCGGCACGGTCCCGAACGCGCAACTGGCGACCGAGTTGTTCCGGTGGATCGCTCCCACGGACCGGAAGGATCTCCCCGCCACCGTGACTGTGACGAGTGGAACCGCCCGGGACGGACGCCGAGTCCGCTTCGTGCACAACTGGTCCTGGGAACCGGTCGATCTCGAGTTGCCCGGCACCTTCCGCGACCTCCTCGACGGCACGGAGCTCGCTGCCGGCGAGAAGCTGAGCCTCGGCCCATGGGATGTGAGGGTGCTCCTGGAGACCTGATCGCACAAGGGCCCGATACCTCGCTGCGGCGGCCTGGCGAGGAACAGGTCGGGCTAGGCCATCAGGTCGGCGAAGACCACGAGGTTGGCCTCGAACTTGCCGTTGGACAGCCCGCCACAGGTGATCAGCCGCAAACCCGCGTGGTCAAGATCGCCGTACACCGCTGAGCTCGGGAAGGTGGACTTGGGATACTGCCTGACCCGGACCACCCGGAACACGGCCGCTGAATGGTCCTGTCGGGTCACCGTGATCTTGTCCCCCGGCGTCAGCGAACCGAGCTCGGCGAAGACGCCAGCCCGACCGGACCAGCGGACGTGGCCGGCGATGACGGCCGGCCCCTTCTCCCCCGGAGTGGGCGCGCCGGTGAACCAGCCGGCCGGGAAGCCGTTCGGGGGCACCTGCAGATTGCCGTTGGATTTGAGGCCGAGGCGCATCAGGCTCGAGTCCACCCCGATCGCGGGGATGACAACCCGGATCGGGGTGGACCTCCGCATCGGCGCCGACCGCCGACCCTCGATGGGG
Source organism: Kribbella alba (assembly GCF_039529635.1). Classification (NCBI taxonomy): domain Bacteria; kingdom Bacillati; phylum Actinomycetota; class Actinomycetes; order Propionibacteriales; family Kribbellaceae; genus Kribbella; species Kribbella alba. The sequence continues at coordinate 939,672 of NZ_BAAANE010000004.1, forward strand.
GAAGGCCGGGAAGGTTGGACGAACGGCTCCGAGTGGAGTCGTGGGTCGAGCTCGAATGCGGTGCTCTTCGGCTTGCCTAGGGCCGGATTACTCGCGGCCGGCTTGCTCGACCCGGGGGCTAGCGGGGTAGGTGTGAGGACGGTGGTGGTTGGCGCAGCGGTCCCGCTCGGTCCGGCGTCAGGGGAGGTCGGGCCGGTGTGAGTCGGCCCCGAGCCCGACTCACTGGAACAACCAGCCACGACGAGTGCCGTTGCGACGAGCAGGACCGCTGCGCCGGTCCTCATGGTGTGACAGCTGTCCAGCCAAACCATGGGACAACCGGAGGCTCGACCAGCCAGATCGACCAGCCGGACGCATCACCTGTACCGACAGGACCTTCGGGCGTCTTGGTGACCTGCGGAGCCCTGGGCGAAGTCGGAGATGTGGTCGGCGGTGTGGTCGGCGGTGTGGTCGGCGGTGTGGTCGGCGGCGTGGTCGGCGGTGTGGTCGGCGGTGTGGTCGGCGGCGACGTCGGACGGGACGTCGGCGGTGAGGTCGGAGGCGACGTCGGAGGTGAAGTCGGGGGCGACGTGGGCGGCGACGTCGGAGGTGAAGTCGGGGGCGACGTGGGCGGCGACGTCGGAGGCGACGTCGGAGGCGAGGTCGGAGGCGACGTCGGAGGCGACGTCGGAGGCGAGGTCGGAGGCGAGGTCGGCGGGACTGGGCTGCAGCGTGGTCTGGTGATGGTGTTCGTGTCCAGGGTGACGGAGCCGTTGCGGGCCAGCATCCGGCCGATCGAGGTCGCTCCGGTCTGCATAGTGATCGAGGTCAACGCCAGGATGGTGCCGCGGAAGGCGGTGGCGGTGCCGATCGTGGCGGAGCTGCCGATCTGCCAGAACACGTTGCAGGATCGAGCCCCGTTGGTGAGCAGCACCCGACTGCTGGACGCTGTGGTGAGCGTGGAACCCGCCTGGAAAACGAAGACGGCCCCCGCGTCGCCTTCGGCATCCAGGGTGAGTGTTCCGGTCAGCCCGATCGAGGAGGCGGAGTTGTAGACGCCCTGGGTCAGGGTCTTGCCGCCCAGGTCGTCCGTGATCGGTGACGGCGGCGACTCTCCCGCCGCGTAGTTGTACGCCGTGACCAGGTCGTCCTTCGCCCCCTGGGTCACGCTGTCCCCGGCATGGTTCGAGCCGGTGATCGTCATCGTGCCGGTTCCGGTGATCGCCGGGTTGGGGAAGCTGCCGATATCGCCATTCAGCGTCGTCGGCCCGGTGTTGGTGATCCCCGCGCCCGCCAGGACCACGAAGCTCCCGGCAGTACCCATCGGCACCACGACGGCTGCTGCCTGAGCGTTGTCCCGAGTAGCCAGCACGCCGCCGGCGGAGACTGCGACCGCTGCCGCGACCGCCAGCACGCTGAGTCGTAACCGGCCTCGGGTAGGCCCGTACCTGGAGAACTTCATGATCGATTCACCCTCAAGTCCTTCGATAAGCCGCCTGTTCCGAGCGGCATGGCGAGTTGCGTTGGCAGTTCTTCGCGAAGGAGGGTCCGCTGCAACGCGGACGACATCTCGAGGGCCGGGCAGGGGCCGGCAGTAGGACATCGGGAGACCGCCACCAGCAGGACGTTCCCCGTCCTACTGCGAGTTATGGCAGGTTCGCACCCCGTTCGATCGGCGGCAGTCCTGAGAGGCCGCAAGACACCGATCACAATTTGTTGCTGAAATCTGACCGTAGGTCACCGAATCCATGCTGTCAACGGCTCGACAGGTGCATTCGGCAACCAGTTCAAGTCGTTGCCCGATTCAACTAGCGAGTCCCCGAGCCGGCTGTCGTCAACGACTGGACGACGGCTTGCGCTGCTGATGAAGCCTCGAGGCGGTTGCCACAGATCGCCATCCAGCGCCAACGACGGCCGTTCGCCCTACTCCGGTCGATCAGGAACAGCCCTGCGTTCCTCGTCGTCCCGCACGGCCGCGATCTGTTCTCCTTCCGCTGAGGTTGAGGGGCACGAGGTCCTCTATTGGGAGATTCGGCCGGTCGATGCGCCGATTCTGCTGCTCCTGCAGGGGTTTCCGACCGCCTCCCACATGTTCCGGGAGCTGATCCCAATGCTCGCGGACAAATACCACTTGGTCACGCCGGACGACCGGGGCCGAGAGCTCCCGTCTCACCTTGCCGATCTCGGGTGATTCCGGCCCTGGATGTTTCATGTCGGCGTTCGTTGATGACGCTGGCGGTCTCGTGGGTACGGCTCGGCAGCGCGGTGTCGTTGCAGGGCCGTTCACCGCGGGTGTTGAGGTCGCGGGCGAGTGCGGTGTGGCGTGGCGGCTTGGCCGGGGTCACGGGCCGGGGGATTCCGTGTTGTTGTCGTCGTCCCAGGGTGATTTCCAGGTGGTGTCGTTCTTCGGTTGGGTCAGGGTGCGCGCGGGCGTCGTGGCGTTGAGTGGTTCGTCGCCCCAGGGGTTGAGGCGTGCGGTTTCCTCGGCGGTGATCCAGGGGGAGTCGCTGGTGTGTGGCCAGGCCGGGGCAGGGCGCGGTGGCCCGTCGGCGCCGGGTGGCTCTTCGTCGCCCGTTGCGCCTGGTGAACCGGGTGAACCGGATGCCGCGGATGCCGCGGGTGCCCCGGGCGAACCGAGCGAACCGGGCGCGCCAGGTGCAGGTGCGCCGGGTGTGCCGGGTGGTCGCTTCCGGTTGAGGCGTGGGAGGCGGCCGGGTTCGGCCCAGGTGGGTCGGGTGACGGTGACGCGGCCGCGGGTGATGGTGATGGTCCAGTGGCCGTGGTGGATCTGGATGTGGTGGGCCCGGCAGAGCAGGACGAGGTTGGACAGGGCGGTGGGTCCGCCGTCGATCCAGTGGATCAGGTGGTGGGCGTCGCACTGGATCGGTGGTGCGCCGCACACGACGCAGCCCCTGTCGCGGAAGTTCAGTGCGCGGCGCATCGCCCGGTTGACGAACCGTTCCTCCTTCCCGACATCCAAAGGTTCGGAGTCGGTGCCCAGAACGATGGGGACGACGCCGGCGTCGCAGGCGAGTCGGCGGACGGCGGCGGCGGACAGGTTGCCGCCGTAGACGAACCGGCCGAACCCCGGGTTGGTGTGGTCGAGGGCGCCGAGCCCATCGAACCCGCCCGGCCCGCCGAGCCCCTCGAGCCCCTCGAGCCCATCCGGATTCCCGATCCCCTCGAAGCCGCCGCCTCCGCCGCCTCCGCCGTTCCCGCCGCTTCCGGCGTTCTGGCCGTTGCCGTTGCCGTTGCGGGTGCCAGCGACGGCGTTTTGGAGGTCGGTGAGGTCGATGGTGATGGTGATGTGGGGTTTGATGGCGCCGTGGCCGGTGGTGCCGGCACCGGCGGTGGCGTTCAGCACCGTGGTCAAGGCGTCGGCTTGGCGCTTGTCGCGGGATCGGGGGTCTTGTTCGCCGTCGATGGTCTTGTGGGGTTTGGCGTTGGCGTCGATGAGGGTGTTGAGCAACTCTGCGTTTTCGTTGGCGAGGAACCCGCCGAACTTCAGGCCGTGGTCGGCGTTTTTCATCCAGAACGCCTCGCGGGCGTAGGCCTTGTCCTCGGCGGGTTCGGGTCCGTCGGTGTCGAGCAACTCCAGGATTTGTCGGCCGAGGTCGCGCAGGTCGCCGGGTGGCAGGTGCCGCGCGGCCCGCACCATCTGTTCTTCGGCCGCGACCACATCCTCGACCGGCACCGTGGTCGGCACCTTTTCCAGCGCGGACACGATCGCCCTCGCCTGCGCCAGGTGCAGCAGCACCGGAGCGCCCCCGGCGGTGCCATCGGCGCCTTGGTCCGCGCCGGCGTCCTGGCCCTCGTCGGTGTTGCTGTCGGTGTCGGCCTGACCGTCGTCTAGGTCGTCGGTGGGGGTGGGTAGGGCGGCGGAGACGAGTTCGTATTTGGGGAGCGCGGCGGCCAGTTTCAGGTCGCGGCGGACGTCGGCCTTGTTGAGGCGGTGCCGAAGCGACACGAGTTCGGCGGTGTCGCGGGCACCGAGCTCCTTGGCGTGGCCGCCGGCGTCGAAGCCGGCCAGGACCTGGAGCCGGTAGGTTTCCAGCCGGCTGATCTCGTCGCGCAGCGCGTCGAGGGCGGTCAGCTGTTCGCTGCCGCTCATCGACCACACCGGCCGCATCTCCACGAGATCCATACCGACAACTCTAGAGCTGCCCGCCGACAGTTTCTGTGCCGAGAACCCGTTATAGATAAGGGATTTCTTGATGCACTGAAATTGACCCAGTTGTCCACAGCAACCGTAGACCTGTGGACGCAAGGATGCCGTATCGGGCCCAGTTGTCCACAGAAACTGGCTCCCCCGAGCGCTAGTACGACAGCCGTAGTTCGTGATGATGCCTTTCGGCAGGGGGCCGCGGAGGGCTGGGTGGGGTGCGGCCCTGACCAAGAGTGGGGACCTGGGACAGGTAGTCGGGACCTTGAACACGTTATTTGGTGTCCGTGGTCCCTGTTTGGTGTTCAAGGTCGCCGCTTCGTGACCGCTGCGCGCCACCGGGCCCATCCCCGCAACATCACAAACTCCGGCTGTAGTACTAGGGATTCGTGCTGCGGTCCAGCCAGGCAAGATAGCTCGGTGATCCGTGGCCGATCTCGGTGGCGGTCACCTCCGGGTTGTCCCACGGATGCTCGGTCAGCAGGTGCGCCTCCAGTTCGGCATACCGGGTGATGGTCGTTTTGAGGGTCACCTCCCACTCATCTCCCTCGCCGACCCCACGGCGCTGCAGTACCCCGAGCAGATCCAAGGCGATCTTCACGCATCACGGCAATGCGTACGAGGACGCGACAAGACCTGGGCCGAGGTAGTTGCCTACGACAACGGCAACGGCAGCGGCAACGGCAAACGCGAACGGCAACGCAGAGGAGGCAGCGCGAAGCAACAGCGAAGTGGCAGCACCAGCACGGGGTCGCGGACCAGTCGCCGCAGCTTGAAGCAAGAACGACGACATCTCCCCGCCCGTCGGCGCGACGGCCTGCCGTGACCTTCCCGACCTCGAGATCCATTTCCTCCCGACCGGCTACTTCGCCTTGGAAACCCGCGCCGCCCAGATCGCCAGGCTGCTCGACAACTTCCTCACCCGCACCCTCCCCTGACGGGACTTGCTCGGTCACGAGCTGCTCCCGTCGGGAAATCCGCATGGCGAGCAGTCGGGCTGGGCACCGACGTCGTAGGGAATGCCGGCCATCCAGGCCGGGCCCGGAGCGGAAGAGGCGACGGACAGTGACGATCAAGGCAGTGCTCGCGGTGGTACCGGTAGCCGACCTGGACCAGGCGGTCGAATGGTACGAGTCGTTCTTCGGCCGCCCGGCCGACACCAAGCCGATGGACACGCTGGCCGAGTGGCACCTGAGCGAGCTCGGCGTCGTCCAGGTGTTCCAGGACCCGGATCGCGCCGGGCGGACCGCGGTGAACTTCACTGTGGACGAACTCGACGCAGTCCTCGCCGAGCTGGCCTCGAAAGGCATCACCAGTACCGACCCCCAGGTGGTCTCCAACGGCCGCCAGCGCCTCGCCACCACCACAGACCCCGACCACAACCAGCTGGGTCTGATCGAATCCACCAGCTGACAAAGGCCACCGGCAAACCCCGGGCGGCTGATGCCTCCCATCGCCGAGCCGGCCTCGGCCTGCCACGACAGCTCGGCCCGATGGCAGGTCGTCACCTCGCGGCGCGCGGCCGCGGCGACACCCTCGCCATCGCTGCTCAGCCGGTGAACGCGTTGCGCATCGAAACCAACCGCGGCCGATGCTCGTAGGGTGGGGGGATGTCCGGGCGACGGAGAGTTTGATGGGTGCGGTGAGGGTGAGCAGCCGCAATGCCCGCTTTCAGGTGTGGCAGGCGCTGCTGACCAATCGGAACAAGCGACAGCGCGCGGGCGAGTTCCTGGTCCAAGGCGTTCGGCCGATCACCGTGGCGGTGGAACACGGCTGGCCGATTCGCGCGTTGATCCACGACTCGGAGCGGCCGCTGTCGCGCTGGGCCTACCAACTGCAGCAGCGGCAGCGTGGCACCGAATGGGTGAGCATGGCCCCCGACCTGCTGGCCGAGCTCGGCGAGAAGGACGAAGCCGCGCCTGAGATGGTCGCGGTGATGGAGATGCCGCCGGACGACCTGGATCGGATCAAGGTCGGGCCGGACTTCCTGGGCGTGGTGTTCGACCGGCCGACCGGTCCGGGCAACATCGGCTCGATCATCCGCTCCGCCGACGCTTTCGGCGCGGACGGACTGATCGTGACGGGACATGCGGCGGACGTGTACGACCCGAAGTCGGTGCGCGCGAGCACGGGATCGATCTTCGCAGTACCGGCAGTCCGCGTTCCGTCCCAGCGCGAGGTGATGGAGTGGGTAGCGGACCAGCGCTCGCTCGGCAATCCGATCGTTGTCGTGGGCACGGATGAGCACGGCACGGCCGACATCTACGACTTCGACCTCACCCAGCCGACGTTGCTGCTGATCGGCAACGAGACGTCCGGCCTGAGCGCTGCCTGGAAGGAACTGGCCGACCAGCTCGTCCGAATCCCGATGACCGGCTCCGCGAGTTCCCTCAACGCGGCGAACGCCGCGACGGCAGTCCTCTACGAGGCGTCCAGGCAGCGTGCCCATTCGTCCAAGACACGCGGGACCGGGTCCGCATAGCGTCGTCGGGATGACACTTTCTGTGCGACCTCAGCCGACCATCCCGAGCAAGTCGCAAGGCTTCCCGGCCTGATGATGTGTTCAGCCTGTCGCGAGGATTTCGCCGTGGAGGATGGAGATCCAGCCGTCGGGAGCGGCGGCCCAGTCCCGCCAAGCATCGGAGATCCGTTGCAGGTCTTCCTGCGGTACTCCGCTGTCGCGTGCCTGGCGGGCGAGGTCGGATTGGAGGACCCGGTCGGCCCACATCCCACCCCACCAGTCGCGGTCCTCCTGGTTCGCGAACGTCCAGTTGCTCCCGGTCGCCTCGACCTGGTCGAATCCGGCGGCCTGCGCCCATGACAACAACCTGCGGCCTGCGTCGGGCTCGCCGCGGTTGGCGCGGGCCAGCTGCTGGTAGAGCGTCATCCACTCGTCCAACTCCGGGAGCTGCGGGTACCACGCAAACGCGCGATAGTCCGAGTCCCTCGCAGCGACGAGTCCTCCCGGCTTGCAAACCCGGCGCATCTCCCGCAGCGCCTGGACCGGATCGGCCACATGCTGCAAGACCTGGTGTGCGTGGACCACGTCGTACGAGTCGTCCTTGATGTCGAGCTGGTGCACGTCGCCGACTAGGAAGTCCATGTTGGCGGACTTCCGCGAACTGATGGTCGCGCGGGTCAGGTCGAGGGCTGCTTCATTGGCTTCCAGGGCAGTCGTGCGACCGGGTTCGACCAGAGCGGCCAGATCGGCGGTGATGGTTCCTGGGCCGGAGCCGATGTCGAGGACGGACATCCCGGGCCTGAGGTGCGGCAACAGGTAGCCGGCTGAGTTCTCCGCGGTCCGCCAGGTGTGCGAGCGCAGTACGGATTCGTGATGGCCGTGCGTGTAGACGTTGTTCATGCCTGGCTCCTCGGTCCTCGTTGACCCGCTCAGACTAGCTTCCATCTTGCTCAATGAGACGTATCGTCTTGGATAGCAAGACGATCACGAGGAGCTGCTTGCAGCGCGACTCAGGTGGTCGTCGTTGTCAGCCGGTGCCTTGCTTGGCGGTCACGGCACTTCGTTCGGGGCGCGCGCTGGCTATTGCGAGTGCTACCAGCACCAGGCCGTTGCCGGCCAAGCTGGTCAGAAACACTGGTTGGGACCCACCTTCGGTCAAGGCCGGAATGACCCCGACCATGTTGAAGGCCGCATAGGTCGACGCAGCCGCCACCATGAATGCCCGCGCCCTCGTGCCGACGGCGGCGGCGAGGGCCGCCCAGGCCAGCACGACCATGAGGAACGGCCCGAAGGCTGCCGTCCTGGTGACCGCCAACCAGGAGATCCCGTCGTCGTGATCGATGGCCGCATTGAGGAGTCGATGACCATGGTGACCGAATATGGCCAGACCTGGGGTGGGTCCGCGGGCGAATCTTGACTCCTCACCGCTTCGATCCAGGAGGAAGAAAGTGCTCGCAAAGGTGTTCCCCATCAAGCTGAAGGACGGCAACCAGGCGAAGGCCGAGGAGCTCGTGCAGTCCTTCGCGCCGCAGGGCCCCGGCCAGGAGGAAGGCACCCTGTCGTTCCGCGTCTACCGCGATCCGGCGAACCCGGACTACTTGCTGTTCGTCGAGCACTTCGCCGACCAGGCGGCGTACGACGCGCACACCGGCTCGTCGGCGTACAAGGAACTGATCGCCGGGCAGTTCGCCGACCTGATCGTGGAGTTCGTGGAGATCGACCACGAACTGCTGGTCAGCCTCTGATCATGGCGATCGACAGGAGAGCTCAAGCGCGCGAGTTCCAGGCCCTGCACCGCCGACCTCCGCTCGTCTTGCCGAACGCCTGGGATGCAGGCTCGGCGAAGGCGATCGAGGCGGCCGGGGCGAAGGCGATCGCGACCACCAGCGCCGGCGTGTCGTGGGCAGCGGGGGTGGCGGACGCGGGTGGACTCACCCGCTCCGCGGCCCTCGAGGCCCTGCGTAGCATCGTCGCCGCCGTCTCCGTCCCGGTCACCGCCGACATCGAGTCCGGGTACGGCGGGTCGCCGGCTGAGGTCGCGTCGACCGTTGCCGAAGTCATCAAGATCGGAGCCGTCGGCATCAACCTGGAGGACAGTGCCGGTGGTGCATTGGTCGACCCGGCCGTGCAGGCGGAACGGATCGCGGCGGCACGAGAGGTTGCGGTTGCCGCAGGCATCGACCTCTGTATCAACGCTCGCATCGACACGTACTTCTTCGGTGATCCCGCGGAGACCGTGAAGCGGGCAGCGATCTACACGGAAGCAGGCGCGGACGTGCTGTTCGTACCAGGACTGCTCGATCCAGTCGCGATTCGTGAGCTGGTCGGCGGCATCTCACTGCCGCTGAACTTGATGGTCGGTCCGGGGGCCCCGACCGTTGCCGAACTCGTGGAACTCGGGGTGGTCAGGCTCAGTGTGGGTCCAGCGATCACGACCGGTGCGTATGGTTTCGCTGCTGCGGCCGCGTCGGAGCTAATCACGCACGGAACCTATAAAACCTTGGAGAATTGAGGCTGGCGGCCGCTGTCATCACAGGTTGGCAGCGGCCTCCAGATGCGTGGCCGCCAGCGCTCGCCACGGCCGCCACGCTTCGGATCGCTCGCTCGCCTCGCCGGGGAAGGCGTCTCGTGCACCGAGCCGTCGCGCGATCCGATGCGCGGTCTGCTCACTGACGCCACGCACCGCCGCTAGTGACTTGACCAACCCATCCAGCGATTCACCGCCATCCAACACAATGTTGCCCGTAGCAACTTCTTTCGCCAATGCTCTGACGGTCACCTCGACATCTTCCGGTACGCCGTACTGTTCCGCGCGCGCGAGCATCTCCGCCGACGGAAAAGCGTGCGTCAATCCATGACCGAGCCCGGGGACAGGTGTCCCATAAGCCTCGACCAGACGCCGGAGCACCTCCCCCGCAGCCTCGTGGTCGCGCGCATTGCCCATCCCATCCTCCCCGGCGGCGTGGCCGACCACCCGGGGGGACTGCTCATCCAGCGCAGCGACGACCACGGCCTGAACTGCCGCCTCGAATGGGCCCCAGGCACCGGGTATCCGCAGCCCAGGACGCGCCTCGATCAGCGGTCTGATCACGGGATCTCCCGCGAGCTGAGCCGCGGCCAGCAGCGGCTCAGCCTCCAGGCCGACGAGACGACTCGCTCTCTCGACGACGTGGATCGCCCCTTCCCAGTAAGGCAGATGGGCCTTCAGCAGAAGGTGATCGCTGCCTCCGGGCCCGATCTCGAGCAAGCCTGGATCCCCATCGAGAGCGATCGTGCGACGGTACACACCGTCCTCGACCGACTCCACCCCCGGAACAGCAGTCCGGGCCAGGGAACCCACCATCGCATCCCAGTCGTAGGGCGGTGTGAACGGCATCCGCAGCAACAAACCGCCATCCGCCACCAGCCGATCGTCCCGCCGGCGCCGCTGTCTCAGCTCACGCGGCGTCGAACGGAACACCTCCCGCATCGCGCGGTTGAACTGCCGCAGACTCCCGAACCCGGAAGCGAACGCGACATCCGCGATCGTCAGATCCGACTCGTCCAGCAACCTTCTCGCGAAGTGAGCGCGCCGCGACCGCGCGAACTGGTCCGGCGTCACGCCGAGATGGTCATTGAACATCCGCCGCAAATGCCGCGCCGACACCCCGAGCCGCGCGCCGAGCGCCGTCTCGTCCGCGTCGTCGAGCACCCCGCCGATGATCAACTGCACCGCACGACAAACCAACTCCGGCGCATCGTCGGCCACCGTCCCGGCCACCCGATACGGCCGACACCGCAAACACGCGCGATACCCCGCAGCCTCCGCAGCGGCGGCCAGCTCGAACGTCCGCACGTTCTCCGCCAACGGCTTGGCGCCACACCCCGGCCGGCAGTAGATCCCCGTAGTCCGAACCGCTGAATACGTCGTCACACCCCACACCCTCACCCGCTGTTACCCGCCCGGTCCGGCCGTTTCCGGAGACCTTCCCGAGGCTATGCGCCTCATCCGACACTTTCCGCCCGCGCCAACTGCAGCACCGCAGTAGCGGAGGCTCGCGGGGTGCGTGGACCGGGCAGTTGAGCACCGCAGTACAGACCACCGGCGGACCAGCGACCGGGCTTCCGTCCCACGTCACAGCGGCCGCCGCGAAGGTGGGTGTCATCGGCGGGGATGGCGCTAGGGTGCCTCGATGCAAGCGAAGCCGATGCTCGTGGTGATCAGCGGGCCGCCTGGTACTGGGAAGACGACCTTGGCGCACGAGGTTGCGCGGGCGATCGGGTGCCCGGCGATCTGCAGGGATGAGATCAAGGAAGGCATGGCGCATGCGACGCCCGGCTTCGTCCCGAGTGCGGGCGATCCGCTGACGATGCGGACGCTCGCGACATTCTTCGACGTGATCGGCCTGTTGATCGGGCGCGGCACCACGATCGTCGCCGAGGCCGCCTTCCAGGACCGCATCTGGCGGCCCGGCCTCACACCCCTGCTGGGTTCGGCCGACCTGCGCATCCTCCAGTGCACGGTCTCCGCGGAGATCGCCGGTGACCGGATCAGCCGCCGAGCCACTGACAACACTCTCCGCAAGGCTCACGAAGACGGGCACTCCTCGGCAGACCCCGAACTCTGGCATCGCACCCACACGACCTTCGATCCGGTCACTCTCCCCGTCCCGACCCTGACTGTCGACACCGCCGACGGCTACCAGCCAGGCTTGTCCGAGATCCTCACCTTCCTCACCCGCTGACGCCCGGCAGGCCCGCCTACCGACGACCTGAGCCGGTCCGCGATACGGCTGCTTGGTGGTGGCGTGCCGATTCTCTGACTAAGGTCAGGGAATCGGCGGGATCGAGTGAAGGGGACGGCAGATGGATCTTCAGAAGCGGTTTGCGGAGTTGACGACCGCGCACGTCGCGGATGCGTGCGTCCGTGCGGAGGTCCCGGTCCGCACGGTGTCGTTGTCTGCCGTTCGGCCGGGTCGCGTCGCCGGTCGGGTGCTCCCTGCGAAGCACGTCGGCAGCGTCGACATCTTCCTCGAGGCGTTCCAGTCCGCCCAGCCCGGTGACGTGCTGGTGGTCGACAACGGCGGCCGGCGCGACGAGGCCTGCGTCGGCGACCTGATGGCCCTCGAAGCCCAGGCTGCGGGCATCGCCGGACTCGTCATCTGGGGACTGCACCGCGACACCGTCGAAATCGAGGAGATCGGGCTCCCGGTGTACAGCCTCGGCGCGATGCCGAACGGCCCGTTGCGTCTCGACCCGCTGCCCTCGGACGCTCTGGAGTCCGCGACCGTCGGGGAATGGACGGTCACCAGCGGCGACGTAGTACTCGGCGATGAGGACGGCGTGGTGTTCATCCCTGCCGCACGTGTCGACGAGTTGCTCACCCTGGCCGAGTCCATCCGCGACACCGAGCGCCGCCAGGCCTCGCAGATCCACGCCGGTACTTCGTTGCGCGAGCAGGTGCGATTCGACGTCTACCTCGCGGAGCGGGCGAAGAACCCGACCCTCACCTTCCGCGAACACCTGCGTGCCGTCCGCGGCGCGATCGAGGAGTGACGAGCGGCGGCGGCTGACAGCGCCGTCGGCGTACGGCGGCCGTCGGCACCGGCGGTCTGACACCGGGGTGTCATAAGCTGGCGGGATGCCTTCTGACATTTCGGCGGCCGCCGCGGGTACCTGGAAATTAGGCGATCTCACCATCAACCGAATGGGTTTCGGCGCGATGCGCATCACGGCGAACCCCGACCGCGACGTGGCAATCCGCGTACTGCGACGCGCTGTCGAGCTCGGCGTGAACCACATCGACACCGCCGCTTTCTACCGTTCCCCCGGAGGCACGCTCGGGGTCGGCGAAGGTCCGCTCCGCTTTGCCAACGAGCTGATCCGGGATGCAGTTTCGCCGTATCCGGAGGACCTGGTGATAACGACCAAGGTCGGACCGGGCGAAGCTCCCGAGCGCGGGTTCTATCAGGCTATGACCGCCGCCGAACTGCGGACGCAGGTCGAGGAGAACCTTCGCCAACTCGGCCGGGACTACCTCGATGTCGTCAACTTGCGCATCATCAAGAAGCCGGGCGCCGACTCCGTCGCCGACCGTTTCGGCGCACTCTCGGACCTGCGTGACAAGGGACTGATCCGGCACCTCGGCATCTCGAATGTCCGCCTGGACCACCTCGACGAGGCGCAGGCGATCGCGCCGGTCGTGTGCGTCCAGAACAGCTATGCCATCGACACCCACCGCGACGACGACACTTTCCTGCCGGTCTGCGGCGAACGAGGGATCGCGTATGTCCCGTTCTTCGCGATCGCCGGCGCGGAACGCGAAGGCGGCCCCACGGTCGACCACAGCGAGGCCCTTCAGACCGTTGCCGACACTCACGACGCAACCCCGGCCCAGATCCGCCTCGCCTGGACCCTCCACCAAGGCCCGCACGTCCTGGCCATCCCAGGCACCGGCAACCCCGCCCACCTGGAGGAAAACATCGCCGCCGGCGCCATCCAGCTCACCCCGGAGGACCTCGCCAGCCTCTAACTTCGTTCGGCGCGTACCGAAGAACAGGAAGAGGTGTCACGTCGCCGCTTCGCTCAGGCGTTCGACACGGCAGGGGGCGGCTGATTTGTGGACTAGTTCCTGTTCGCCGGTACGCCGCTGGGCCGGACGCGGGGGCTCAGGAGGACGTTGCGGCGCGTACTGCGGGGGCGATGTCGTGGGCCCAGCGGCTCAGGGTGAGGTCGAAGGGATCGGGGCCGGTCGGAAAGAGGACGAAGCCGGACGCACCGTGCTCCAGGACAGCGCCGGTGAGCTCTTCGATCCACTGGTCGGTCGAGCCGCCGATCCACCGGCCGTTGTCGTCGCGCGTGCGGCGCAACGGCCGGGCGGTGATCGCGCCCGGGAAGTTGTAGATGGTGGCGATCTCGTCAGGCTTCCGGCCGACTGCGACCGCCGCGTCATCGATGATCCGCCGGGACTTCCGGTAGGGCTCGCTCAGCCAGTCTGCCGAGTGACCGGGGATCCAGCCGTCGGCCTGCCGCCCCGTCGCGGCGAGCGACTTGGGCCCGACCGATCCCGTCCAGATCTGCGGCCGAGAAACTTGCGATGAGGCAAGATCGCGCACCGGGTAATACGGCCCCGACGATGAGACAGAGGGACCGCCGCCTGTCAGTTGACGAATCAGCACCATCGCCTCTTCGAACGCCTCGACCGCCCGGGCCGGCGGCAACTGCGGCACGCCCATCGTGGAGATCCGGTCCCACGAACCGCCAGCCCCCAGACCCAGGACGAACCTGCGCCCGGAGAGCGCGGTCAGCGCTGCCGCAGTACGGGCGAGCATCGGCGCCGGCCGCAACGGCAAGTTGGTCACGTTGGCCAGACCAATGATCCGCTCGGTCCGCCCGAGCACGAAGCCGATGGTCGCGTACGCGTCGAGCCGCTCGGCCAGGTACGGATGGTCAGAGACCGAGAACACGTCGAGCCCGTCGCGATCGGCCTGCTCGGCCAGGCGCAGCACGTCCGCCACCTCGCTGACGCAGGCGGGTGATCCATATCCGAAGCGCACGGTCATCGGCTGCCTCCTCGTAGGTACTTCGTAGATCTAAATATTAATCATCCGAAGTATCAGGAGGCCAAACAGTCCGCCCTACGGACTACAGTGGACCCGTGGCCACGAGGACAGCGAGCGATGTGGAGCTAGTCGGCTCCTTGGTCCGCCTGATGCACGTCTTGCAGGACCTGTACGCCGAGACGAGCCGCCCGCTCGGGTTGACTCCGCAGCAGGCTCACCTGCTCTGCGTACTCCTCGATGGCCCGCTCGGCATGACCGAACTCAGTCGCATCCTGAGCATCGAACGCTCCAGCCTCACCAGCATGGTCGACCGCCTGGAACGCCGCTCGCTGGTCGCCCGAACCACCGACCCCAACGACCGCCGCGCCTGCCAAATCGCCCTTAGCGACGCCGGCTCAGACCTCGCCCATGAGGCCCACAACGCCTTTACTGGCCGCATCTCGGCGCTCACTGACGACCTACCCGCGACTCATCGCAAGCAGCTGATCGCGGCAATCACCGGCATCACCGAACGAAGCTGAACAACTCCTTCTCCGCGGTCCACGGTCGCGGTGTTCCTGCGAAGCGGTGTGATCCAACCGAGAAGACGGCGTCGTCGGGTGCGGTGAACGATTCCTGGACGAAACCGGCCGTACCGAACCAGCCGCGGATGTTGCCGCTGAGATCAGGCGCGCCTCTATGCCGCGTCCAGATGACCAGCGCACCAGCGGAACACATGCCGGGCAAGGCCTCGATCGTGGTCCGGACATCGTCGTCGCTGATGTTCCCGAAAACGCCTGCTAGCAGCACGAGATCCGCCGGCAGAGCGCCCTGGTAGGCGGCAGTTTGACCGGCATCGACCTGCCGGACCTCGATGCCGGCGAGGTCGTCCGCAGCCGCCCGAGCCCGCTCGACGTTCCTCGCGTTGTACTCCAGCAAGGTCGCACTTACCCGCGGCGCGTCGCCCCTGGCCCGCAGTACCTGCAACAGATCCCGCGCATCCCCCGCACACACACTCACCACCCGAACCGGCTCCGGCGCCGTCCGATCCAGCCACTCCCCGATCAGCCCTTGGATGACCAGCAGCCTCCGCGACAACGCCGACTCCGGATCCGCATACGCCGAGTGCCACCCCTCCCAATCAGTCTGCACGGCCTGACCCTAAGCGTCGCCGCCGACAAGCTGGAGATCTCGTGCTCCACAAGCTGGGCGTGTACAGCTCTCCCGCGGGGTACCGCAGTACCGAGCGACCGGAAACGGACGCCGGGGCGGTTATGAGCCCTCCAATGGAAAGAGGCCAGCGGTGAGCGAGATCGAGAACCCGGGGACCGCCGGTCCCAGGACCGGCATCCTCGACGAAGTACTGCAGCTCGGCCATGGATTTTCGGAGGCCGAGCGGCCGTGGGTGGTCGACGCCCTGTCCAGGCTCGAGCCGCACCTGTCTCGTTGGGATCCGGCCAGCATCAGGGTGGACGTCTCGGTCAAGGACCGCGACGACCGGGACCAACAGGTCACGTTGCGCGCCGACCTGCCCGGACGCCCGCAACTAGTGGCGAAGGCCGCCGACCCGAACCTGCAGAAGGCGCTCGCCGAGGCGAAGCGCGAACTCCTCCAGCAGCTCGAGGACGAGAAGCAGAAGCGGGAGCCGATGAACAACCGCCAGCTCCGGAAGAAGACAACCTGACCCGACGCTGGACCGCTGCCGGCTTCTTGGGGACTAGGACTTCGCTGCGAGGTAGAGGCGGAGGATCGAGTCGTAGTCGACGATCTCGAAGGAGGGGATTGACCGCGCCGCCTCCTCGAATTCGGTCGGGTCAACGTTCTCCTGGCTACCGATCACCAGCAGCTTTCGCGGGTCGCTGACCTCGATGCCGTACTTCGCCTTGGCGAAAGCGCGATTCTCGGGGCTCTGGAAGTACTCCTCGTAGTGCGCGAGCTGCGCCAGCCCGTCCGGCACGGGCGCGGTGAACGATCGGCGACGCTTCTTGCCACCCTTGGTCACGGTCGCGGTCTCGAGCAAAGGCAACTTCAGATCGCCGATGATGTGGCTGCCGTCCGCACGCTCCAGGATGAAGTCCGGGTTGATCGCGATCTCATCCGCACCCGACGTGCCGTCGCGCCACTCCAAAAACGGCTCTTGGATCAGTCGCGTCGCGTCGAACGCCGACAACAGGATGTCTTCGTGCTGATTCAGGAACTCGCCGACGGTGGTCTCGGGAATGCCATGCATCAGGTAGGTGCTCGCGAACGGGGCGCCCTTGAGGACCTGCTCCACCTCGCCTCGCGGCACACTGAGGGTCCCGACCGGATCGAGATGGGGCGCCGCGGAAACCAGACGCTGCAGGTAGTCCAGATACTTGTCCGCCGGCTCGGAGCGATGGATCGCGATCGCGAGGAAGGTCCAGTGGATGCGGACCGACGAGTCCGCGCTCGACACGAGGAGGACACGCTCGAACGACGAATAGTTCCCCGGAGCAAACTGCAAGAGCTTGTCGGCACTACCGACCAGCTCGGTGCCGATCAGGCTCTGGGCAGCCGGAATCGTAGTATCCAGCGCGCTGCGCCCGCGCTCACTGGCGATCGTCGCATCCTTGACGACACTCTCGTCTGACAGGATCGCGACCGCCTCGGAGGTGGACGACTGCGCACTTCCGAAGTACTGGTCGACGCTTGCAGCTTTCTGCCGCTTGACCTCGAGCGAACGGTACTCGCGGCTCACCCCTACCAGCTCCAGGATGTTCCAGTCCGGAGTTTCGGTCAGGACCATGATCCGCGGATAGACCAGTAGGCCCGGCAGTTCGCTGGAGTGGCTGCCAGGCAGATGCTCACTCACACTCCGCAGGTGATCCCCCCAGAACTGACTGTTCACCTTGACGAACTCCGTGGGTTTCATCGCGCGTTCTCCTCGTCACACTGGGCCAAACCCGTCGTAGAAGCCAACCCCCGGCCACCCCACCCCTATTCCCGCGCCACCGCGCAGACGGGCCCACGACGAAACGGCCCCCGACCCACGTTTCCGCAGGTCAGGGGCCGTCTTTGTCCCTGTGGCAGGTGCAGGGTTCGAACCTGCGTAGGCATAAGCCGACAGATTTACAGTCTGCTCCCTTTGGCCGCTCGGGCAACCTGCCAGGGTGATGCTGCTCCGAGGAGCGGCGTGAGAGACGATACAACAAACAGCACCCCTGACAGCAAATCGGGAAAGGAACTGCCCATGGCTTCGGAGTCCTCCTTCGACATCGTGAACAAGGTCGATCACCAGGAGGTGGACAACGCCGTCAACCAGGCGGCGAAGGAGATCAGCCAGCGGTTCGACTTCAAGAACGTGGACGCGGGCATCAAGTGGTCCGGTGAGACGATCGACATGCAGGCGAACACCGAGGAGCGGGTCAATGCCGTCCTCGACGTGCTCAAGGACAAGCTGGTCAAGCGGCAGATCTCGCTGAAGGGTCTGGAGGCCGACGACCCGAAGCTGTCCGGCAAGATCTACAAG
Source organism: Kribbella alba (assembly GCF_039529635.1). Lineage (NCBI taxonomy): Bacteria > Bacillati > Actinomycetota > Actinomycetes > Propionibacteriales > Kribbellaceae > Kribbella > Kribbella alba. The sequence continues at coordinate 957,284 of NZ_BAAANE010000004.1, forward strand.
ATCAACGCGTCGATCAACGCCGGCATCACCCAGGAGAACGCGAAGAAGCTGTCCAAGCTGATCCGCGACGAGGGCCCGAAGGGCGTCAAGGCGCAGATCCAGGGCGACGAACTCCGGGTGTCGAGCAAGAGCCGGGACGACCTGCAGGCGGTCCAGGCCCTCATCAAGGGCGAGGACCTCGACTTCGCGGTCCAGTTCGTCAACTACCGCTGACCGACCCGTACGCCGAGACAGGGCCATCCCCCGCCCGGGACGCCTCGGCCCGGCAACCCGCCCAGCAGCGCGTACCCAGGGACCGGTCGGCCGCCTCGGGCAACGCCGGATCCAGCGGCCCGATAACTCGGTCGCCGGTGGGCGCCGGGCCCGGCATTCTGGGTCGGGTGATGACCAAGCCGTGCCAGTGGATCAGCGATGATTACGGCCTGGAGGTGACCTACCTCACTCCGGTCGACCACGGCGCAGACGTGGCCGCCGCGGTGTGGCAGGCCCAGGCGACCACAGGCGAGGGGTACGCCGTCAAGTGGAGTGGCGCGGGTACGGATGCTGCCCCGCTGACGGCCGCCTATCTCGCGGGCAGGGGCGTACGAGGCGTGCCGGCGCCGCTACAGACCCGCACCGGCGATCTCTGGAGCAAGCGCGAAGGCAAGCGCCTCTCGCTGGTCCCGTGGATCTCCGGCAGCCGTGCCGCCGAGACCGGCCTCACGCCAGACCAGTGGAGCTCGTACGGCGCTCTGCTGGCCGAGGTGCATGCCACAGCACCGTCGGCGGATCTCTGTGAAGTACTCCCCCGACTTAGTCCCATCAGCGCTCGCATGCCGGCTCAGCTCCGGTCAGTCGAGCACCGGCTCACTGCGGAGCCGCCAGCGGATGCGCTCGAGGACGAGTTGGCAACCGTCTGGCGGGAACGCCGAGGGCTCGTCACCGACCTGCTCCACCTGGCCGAGGAACTCGCGAGCAAGAAGCTTGGCGGCGACCTGGCGATCTGCCACGCGGACCCGCACCTCGGGAATGTCCTCGTCAGTGGCGGGACCGGCGAGAACAACGTCGGCTCCGCGGTCGAACCGACCGACTGGCACCTCCACCTGATCGACTGGGACGACGTCATATTCGCACCGCGGGAGCAGGATCTGATGTTCATGCTCGGCGGTATGGGCGCGGTCGGACCGACCACCGAAGCTCAACTGAGCGCCTTCTTGAGCTGCCCGGCCCACGGCTCCCAGCCGTCCGTGTCACCGGCTATGGCGAGGTCAACCTCGACGCGGACCGGCTCACCTACTATCGCTGCGCCCGCGCTCTCGAGGATGCGGTCGGCTGGGCACTCTCCTAGGCATTGCGTCCGAAAGAACGTAGGGCGGACCCCTCGCTTCTTCGGACGCAAGGAGTAGCTCAAGCGGCGGGAACCGGGATCAGCTCATACCTCTGGTGAACGCTAGGCCGGTGTACCAGCGCCGACCACCACATTTCCGGCGCGGACGGCCCGGGGGGAACCACCCAGTTCGCGATGGCAGGCCTTGTTGAATGCTTGGAGGTCCGGGATGCCGACGGACGCCGCTACGGCCGGGATCGACAGGGTCGAGGAGACCAGCAGGTGCCTGGCGCGGGCCATCCGGCGCTCACGGATATAGGCAACCACCGTCGTTCCGGTCTCCGAGCCGAACAACCGGGTCAGATGGTTATGAGAGACACCCGCCGCTCGGGCGAGGGCGGGGACCGTGAGCGGGCGCGCCAGGTTGGCCTCGATATAGGCGATGGCTGCCGAAACCGCCGGATGACCGGCCGCACCACTGCCGTCGGTTATAGCCGCGCTCAACTGCGAAACCCGCCAGAGCGCCGTCCAGATCTCGGCTGCAACCCGCGGCGAACCACCTGGCGAAGCCTCGATGGCGCTGCTCATCAGGTCCGACAACGCCGTCGCCGCCACCCCGGCCTCTTGGACGACAGGGACCAGCACCGGGTCACCCGCGGTCGACGTACGGAAATGAGCGAAGAGGTGCTCGGACCGGCCGCGGTACGCGAACTCCACCTGGACGCCGGGCGGCACCAGGCTGACCGATCCCGGCCGGACCGGGTAGGTGCGGCCGTTCAGGGTTAGGTCGGCCGAGTAGCCGTACAGGTGGAACTGCCACAGGTCAGGCAGCCGGAACACGTCGCGCGAGGTGCGAACTCCGTGGATGCCCATGCCTGGGTTCACCAGCTCCGGCGGCTCCTGCAGATGCAATGGAACCCGTTCGATCATGGTGAGAAATTACCACCAGTGGTGATCTCAGCCCACGCGCAGCAAGGCGAAATCTTCTTACGCTTGTCGAGTAGTGACCACCAAGGACTACTCGCCCCGAGAGGGAGAGACATGCCCCAACCTCATCACAAGAACCTGCTTACCTCGGTACAGATGGCCCATTTCGTGGCCACCGGCGCGTTCCGGATGGACGCCGTCGTACCGGACGAGATGAACCAGGAGGCGATCGACGTACTGAAGGCCGGCATCCCCGGCGTCCCGTACGGCACCCCGCTCTCGGAGGCCTTCCAGGACAGCCCGTTCGTGCAGCGGCTGGTGCAACTCCCCGAGATCGCCGGCGCCATCCACAGCTTCGTCGGCCCCGAGCCGGCCGTTGACCACCACGCCGTCCACATCCGCCGGGCCAACGAGGGCGAGGCGCAGAACCTGCACGGCGACGCGATCATCGACGTCCGCCCGGACGCCTTCGACGTACAGCTCATGTACTACCCGCAGGAAGTGACGCTCGAGATGGGCGGCACCCTGAGCGTGCCCGGCAGCCATCTGCGCCGCACGAACGAGACCGATACCGGCCGGTACCAGAACCTCCTCGGCCAGACCCGGCTCACCTGCCCGCCCGGCACGGTGGTCTTCCTGCACCACGGCATCTGGCACGGCGGCCGCAAGAACGACAGCGCCATCGACCGCTACATGTTCAAGATCCGGTTCAACCCGACCGTCCGTCAGGTCCGGCTGTGGAACACCGAGGACCTGTACGACGACCAGGTGGCCGCCGCGCTCGGCCAGTCCTTCCCCTGGTACGAGAACGCCACCGGCCGGCTGGAGATCTACAACCGGGTGAAGCTGTGGCAGGCCATCACCGGCGACGACACCTACGACCCGGACTACTGGGTCACCCGGGTGTCGAACCGCCCGCGTCGGGTCGTCGCCCAGCGCAGCCTCAACCCGCACGCAGCGAAGAAGGAGATGGCATGACCGTCACCACTCCCCAGCAGGTGGTCCGCCAGCAGGTCCTGGTGCTCTACCTGTCCTCCTCCGCGCTGGACTCGCGCGTCGTCGGCTGGTCCACGTACGACGGCACTGGCGAGACCTCGCCGACCACGGGTGACTCCGACGTCCCGCCGTACGCGAGCGGACTCGACGCACTCAAGGACGGCTGGCGACTCTTCCAGGCCGCTCAGTTGCTCCCGCCGCAGCCCGGTCACGAGTACGACGTGTCGTTCCTCAAGCACGAGTTCTTCTTCGAGAAGCTCGTCACTGTCTGAGCCGCAGGACTAGGCAGGTAGTACGCAGACCGGCTTGGGCCAGGTCAGCGGCGTCCCCGTTGCGGAGAGGACGCCGCTGGTCCGGCCAATGGTGAACACCGCGACCGAGTCGGAACGCTCGTTCGCGGCGTACAACTGAGTGCCATCGTTGCTCAAGGCAAGGTGTCGTGGCCAGGTCCCGCCCGAGTCGATCGTCTGGATCAGCTCCGCCGAGAGCCCGTCGTCGCCAACCGCGAACACCGCGATGCTGTCGTCGCCGCGGTTCGAGCCGTAGACGAATCGTCCGTCGGCGGAGATCAGCACCTCCGCCGGGAAGTTGTCGCCCTCCGCGCCCTCAGGCCGGGTCGACAAGGTCTGCGCGATCGCCAGCTTGCCGTCGCTGTAGCTGCAGACGATCAGCGTGGAGTTCAGCTCGTTGATCAGGTACGCCGCCCCGACGCGCGGGTGGAACACCAGGTGCCGTGGCCCGGCGCCCGGGTGGACTGCGAGCCGGGCCACCTCTTCCAGGCGACCTTCGGAGGTCAGCGTGGACACGTACACCGAGTCGGACCCCAGGTCGATGTCGAAGGCGTAAGCGCCGGCCGGGTCGAATGCCACTTGGTGCGCATGCGGACCTTCCTGACGCTCCTCGTTCGGGCCGGTCCCCTCGCGCTGCAGGATCTGCGTGGCCTCGCCGAGCGAACCGTCCTCGGCGATCGGGTGGATGGCGACCGATCCCGAGCTGTAGTTCGCCGACAACAGGAAGTTCCCGGACGGGTCGACGGCGAGGTGGCACGGATGCGCGCCGCCGGTCGGCTGGTCGTTGAGGAACTCAAGCGAGCCATCTTCCTGGATGGCGAAGGCGCTGACGCGACCGGCTTCCAGCTCGTTCGTCGCGTAGAGGAACCGCCCATCGGCCGAGCGGGTCAGGAACGACGGGTCGTCCGTCGTCGCGGCGACTGTCATCGCGTCGATCGGCCCGAAACCGATCCCCTCGCCGCCGCCTGCCTGGGTGGTGTAACTGCCGACGTAGATCCGCTCCGAGGTCATGCCCCTACCCTGCCAGGTCCCCGGACACCCGGCACTCACCAATCCACGATTCAGGCCTCCGTCCGACCCGCTGCACGCTCAACTCCGGGCCAGGTCAATCGGTTGATGAGTGTTGGCGGTCCGGGCCCAGCGCGCCGCCGAGCGGCAGCTCGGCCGTGGCGGCCGGCTGGACCCGATCGAGTCAGCCGAGCGGATCAGCAGCCGCGAAGCGGGCGGCTACTGCTTCCAACTGAGCGGCGCTTTCTCGGCAAGGCCAAACAAGTGCAGCAGGAACCCGCCTAGGCGGGTTGGGCGACGGGAGTCGTGAAAGCTCCCCAGTGCTCCCGCAGTGCATCGTGATCTTCGGGTCTGATTCGCGGCTTGCCTCCGGCAGTGGCTGGCCTGGGCAGCAAGATCGCGGTCTACGGCTGGAGTAGCAGGTCACGCTGATACCAGCGGCCTGGCTTACCGCCGAGGTCGGCCGGGTCAGCTGGGCCGGACAGGATGAACCCGGCTTTGGTCAGCACCTTCTGCGACGCGACATTCTCGTGGGTCGTGGCCGCCCGCAGTGTGCGCAGCCCGTGCCGCGACGCCGCCAGCCGGCACAGCTCCCGAACGGTCTCGGTCGCCACGCCACGGCCGACGACGTGCTGCGCAACCCGGTAGCCGAGCTTCGCAGTGCGATCCTCGATGTCGATCAGGTTGAACCTCCCGAGTACCGAGCCGTCTTCGGCGACGAGCACGTAGAAGGCGCAGACGCCCGCCTCCTGCTCAGCCAGCAAAGCGTTGTACCGGTCGGAGAACTGGTCGAAGAAGTCGTCGCCGCGGTCCGAGACCGAGGCAGCGAAGTAGGTGCGGTTCGCCAGCTCGAAGGCCAGGACCGCCGGGGCGTGACCACCGTGCAACTGCTTCAGTTCTGGCACTGCCCGACTCTACCCAGCTGGCGCGCCAAGGCCACCTGAGTTTCCGCCAGCGGCAGACCGCCTCCAGACCGGGGCACATCACGATCTACGTCTGGAGCTTTGGGGCTGAGCTGAAGGGAAGCCTAGAGTCGGGCGGATGATCACTGATGAGCAAAGGTCAGCGCGGGGGCTGAGGACGGTCGGCGAGATTCTCGAACTCGCGGCGGCGGGCACGGTCGTTCTCGATCCGTACTCCGTGTTGGTAGGCAGCCGAGTCCGCTTCGGTGAGGGAAATGTCCTGTACCCCGGAGTCGTGATCGAGTGCGACCAGGACAGCGAGTGCATCCTCGGCTCGGGGAACACGCTCCTGCCCGGGACTTTCATCACGGCAACCGGCGGTGCCGAGGTCAGCATCGGGAGCAACAACCGCATCGGCGAAGGCGGCGCGCGCATCACCGCGAACCAGCCGGGCAAGAACGTCACCATCGGCGACAACACGAGGCTCAGCAGCGGCCCGCTCATCCTCGGCCCCGCTGAACTGGGTGACGGCTGCGCGGTGCTCGGGCAGATCACGGCACAGCAGGTCGAGCTGAGCGGAGGGGCCGACGGGTCGCACCCGGACCCGGATCACCGCGGCGCCGTACTGAAGGGCTTCGGCACGGCGCGCAAGCTCACCCTCAAGGTAGGGGAGGTCGTCAACGGTTCCGGCGACTTCGCCGACGCCCCCATCGAGCGTCAACGCGCCTACCACCCGGACGCCCCGAAACTCCCCTGAGCGCGAGCCCGCATCACTCGGCCGGGACGGGCTTCAGGTGACGAGGGCGAAAAGGGCGCCGGGGAGGATCGAGAGGACCACGGCCGCTCCGGCGCAGGCGCTGATGACGGCCACTGCTGGATTCTCGATGTCGACGGAGAACGGGTCGTCGGCCGGCAGCCGGATCAGCTCGGCCACCCAGCGGAGGTAGACCGCCAGGCCGATCATCACGTTGACCGCCATCGTGACAGCGAGCCACCCCATGTGCGCACCGATCACAGCCTGGAAGGCCGCGAACTTGGTGAACAACCCGGCCAAGCCCGGCGGAAGCCCTGCCAGCACAACCAGGAAGAACACCAGCGCCACCCCAAGGCCCGGCTCGGACCGAACCATGCCCCGGTAGTCGGTCAGCAGCCCCGCCGGCCGGTGTCGCTGAACCACCGCCACCGCACCGAACGCCCCCAGCGTGACAACCACATAAGCGGCGAGGTAACCAACGACGGCCTGCGCGTCCCCAACCGCCAGCGGCGCCAGCAGGAACCCGACCTGGCCGATCGACGACCAGGCGAGCAGCCGGACAGCTTCCACCTGACGCAGCGCCGCCAGGTTTCCCACCGTCATCGTCACCGCGGCCAACAGAGCGAGGACCATCCGAAGGTCGCCACCGCTAGGAGCGACGCCGAAGGTCATAAGCACGAGCAGCCCGGCCACACCGGCGGACTTCGACACCACCGCGAGGAAGGCAGCCACCTCGACCGGCGCCCCGGCGTACGTGTCCGGAAGCCAGCCGTGGAACGGGACCGCCGCGATCTTGAAGCCGAAGCCGACGATCACGAACAACCCGGCGGCGAATGCAACCCGTCGCAGGTCCGTGTCGATCCCCGGCAGCCTGGTCGCGATCGTCTGGAGGTACAGCGACCCAGTCACGCCGTACAGGTAGGAGACGCCGAACAGCATCACCGCGGTCGACAGCACCGAGACCAGGAACGCCTTCATCGCGCCCTCGGAGCCGCGGCGGTCGCGGCGCAGGGCCACCATCGCGAAGCTCGGCAGGGACACCACCTCGAGCGCGATCACCATGGTCGCGAGGTCGCGCGCGCCGGCGAGAACGGTCGCCCCGACCAGCGCACTGAGCAGGAGGAAGTGGTACTCCCCGACCGGGATGTCCGCGGACAGCAACCGGTACGCCGAGAGTCCCACGACCCCGAGTCCACCGATCAACAGCACGGCCCAGAGGCCGATCGTCAGCGGCTCGACCACCAGGCTGCACTCGGCCGGACCTTCGACCACGGTTCGGCAGAACCCGGCATGGAAATCGTTCCGCTGGGCGGCGATGAACGCGAGTCCGAAGAGGATCACGGCACCGGTGATCAGCGTGGCCGCCGTGTGCTTCAGCTGCTTGGTCCCGGTGCTCCAGAAGCCGTCGATCAGCAGTACCGCGATCGCGCCGAGCGCGAGCACCAGCGGTACGGCCATCGCCTGCCAGTCGGTCCACGTGATCGTCATACGAACGTCCAGTACTGCAGCAGGAACCAGGGCCAGACCCCGAGGACGACGGTCAGCAGCACCAGCGGCCCCCAGGCGATCAGTTCGATCCGGCTCAGGTCCACCGCGAAGGCGGCGGCCGGGTACTCGGCCGGATCACCCTGGCAGAGATTCCGGATCAGGCGCAGGAAATAGGCGGCGGTGAGCACCGTGCCCAGCCCGGCGATCACCATGAACACCAGAAAAGTTGCCCGCGGCAAGAAATCCGCGGGATGGAAGGCGCCCAGCAGGACCAGCATCTCGCCCCAGAAGCCGGCGAGTCCGGGGAGCCCGAGCGAGGCCAGGCAGGCGAACGTCAGCAGACCGCTGATGCGCGGCATCCGGGCATACAGGGCCCGGCCGATCGCGCGCAGATCGCTGGTGTCGTGCCGGTCCTTGATCGCCCCGGCCAGGAAGAACAGCAGGCCAGTGATGATGCCGTGCGCGATGTTGGCGAACAGCGCGCCGCTCAGTCCCTCGGGCGACATCGTGGAGATACCGAGCCCGATGAAGCCCATGTGCCCGACGCTGGAATACGCGATCAGCCGTTTGACATCCGTCTGCGCCAGACACGCGAGCGATCCGGCGATGATTGCCACAGTCGAGAAGCCTGCCAGGTACGGCGCGATGGTGGCCGTCGCTCCGGGAAGAACCGGCAGCAGGATCCGGATCATTCCGTAACTGCCGAGCTTCAGCAGCACCCCGGCCAGCAGCACCGAGCCCACCGTCGGAGCCTTGGCGTGCGCGTCCGGCAGCCAGATGTGCAACGGCCAGAGCGGCATCTTCACGGCCAGGCCGATCGCGATCAGCACGGCCGCCTTCAGCGCGGTGCCGTGGCCGCTCTGCCACGGGTTTCGGCCGAGCGCCTCCAGATCGAACGTCCCGGTCAGGCGATGCACGAGCAGGAACCCGAGCAGCATCAGCGCGGAGCCGAGCACCGTCATCAACACGAACGTGGTCGCAGCACGACGCCGGCCGGCCGGATCGTGCTCGTCGCCCCAGATGTCGATGACCAGCCACATCGGGATCAGCACGACCTCGAAGAACAGGAAGAACAACACCAGGTCGAGCGCCGAGAACGTCCCGATCACGCCGGTCTCGATCACCAGCAGCAACGCGATCAGCGAACGGGTCCGGCCGATGCGCGGGGTGATCCGCAAGGAGTACAGGCAGCAGAGGAACACCAGCAGCGCGGCCAGCACGATCAAGGGCATCGAGATCGTGTCGATCCCGAGGTGGAACCTGACATCCAGCGCCGGGATCCAGGACACGTCGGTCTCGGCGTAGGCGTGCACTGCGCCCGGCAAGATCCTCTGCGAGGGACCGGTCAGATACTGATCCGTCGCCGTCACTGGACCACGCGGCCTGAGCAGATCCCACCAGAGCACCGCGGAACCGACCAACACCAACCCGGAGACCACCGAACCGACGATCGCCGCGACCCGCTCGCCAGTCCCGGCAGGCAGCGCCCACAGCACCAGCGCGGTCAACGACGGCACCGCGAGCAGAGCGATCAGCAATACACTCACGACCCGATCACCCCCGCCAGGATCGCCAGCGCGACCACCCCGACCACCGCGGCCGTCAGGTACGTCTGCACGTTCCCGGTCTGCAACTTCCGGAAGCCGGCCGAGGCCAGCACCCCAGCTCGTCCGGCCGCGCGCACATACGCCCCGACCACATCCCGGTCACCGCCGACCACAAGCTTCGCGAACCATTGCACCGGCACAACGAACAGGCGGTGATAGAGGGCGTCCACCCCGAACTCGCGCTCCAGCACGACTGGCCGTGGATCGGCCCCGCGCTGCCACAGCGAGTACGCCGGCAGCGCACCGAGCAACGCCAGGACGGTGGTCAGCAACGCGATCGCCCAGTTGACGTGAACGCCATCGGTATAGCCGAGCACCACGGCAGCGACCGCCAGCAGCACGAGCGGAGCAAGCATGATCCATGGAGCATCACGGAGCTTCGAAGTGTCGGGGTCCTCCAGATCCGCCATCGGGTCGTCGGCCTCGAACGCCCCCAACGCACCCGCCAGCGCAGGCGTCCGGAAGAACACCCACAACCACATCCGCACGCAGTAGAAGGCCGTCAACCCAGCGGTCACGCACACCGACACGAGCACGATCCATCCAACGAGCGAACCATCCCGCGCGTGATGCCAGGCCGCCTCGACCACCGAATCCTTGGAGAAGAACCCGGCAAACCCCGGTACGCCGGCGAGCGCGGCGAGGCCGATCGTCATCGTGACGAAGGTGACGGGCATCGCCTTCCGCAGTGCGCCGCGACGGGTGTATCGCCGGAGCACGACGAACGCGGCACTCCCGACTTGGTGCAGCAGCACGCCCGCGCAGAGGAACAGCAACCCCTTGAACGCGGCGTGCGTGAGCAGGTGGAACAACGCGGCGTGGCGGCCATCCGCAGTACCGAGCGAAAGTCCGGCGAACATGATGGCGAGCTGGCTCACGGTCGACCAGGCGAGCACGCGCTTCACCTCGACCGCGGCCATCGCGCAGAGGGCGGCGAACAGCATCGTCACCGACGCCACCACCGCGAGCACCGTGAGAGTCGCGTCAGCCGCGGCGAACACGCCGAACAGGCGGGCGATCAGGAAGACGCCGGCGGCGACCATCGTGGCGGCGTGGATCAGCGCGCTGACGGGGCTCGGGCCGGGCATGGCGTCCGGAAGCCAGGTGTGCAGCGGAACTTGAGCGGACTTGCCGATCACGCCGACCAGCAGCAGCAAGGTCCCCGCGGTCAGCGCACCCGGCGAGATCTCCTCCGGCCGGAGCTCGGAGATACGGAAGGTGCCCGCTCCAACGCCGAGCACGAAGATGCCGAACAGGAAACCGACATCGCCGAGCCGGGTCATCAGGAACGCCTTCATCGCGCCTGCCCGGGCGTCGTGACGCTCCCAGTAGTGACCGATCAGCAGATATGAGCAGGCGCCCATCACCTCCCAGCCGATCAGCAGCAGGAACAGGCTGTCCGACACGACCACCGTGACCATCGCCGCGGTGAACAACGTCACCAGCGCGGTGTAGGAGGCGACCCGTTTCTCCAGGTAACCGATCGAGTAGACCTGCACGCAGGCCGAGATCACACCGACGATGGCAAGCATCAGCACGGTCAGGTCGTCGGTGCGCAGGTCGAAACTGATGAACACCTCATTGCCGATGAACGTGCCGGCGAGCGAGGTCTGCTGCGGATCCACCCCGTAAAGCAACGCGGCAGCCAGGATCACCAGCAGGGAGAACCCGACACCGACCACCCGCCAGGCTGTGGCGATCACCTGTCAGCGCCCTTCTCCAGCAGGTCGCGCGCGGCGTCGGCGTCGACATGGCCATGCCCGCGGAACAGCAGCAGCACGATCGCCAGGCCCAGCCCGATCTCCGCCGCGGCCAAGGTGATGACGAACACAGCCAGCGTCTGACCGGTCGCGAGCCCGTCCAGCCGCCACGCGTCGAAGGCGACCAGGTTCAGGTTCACCGCGTTCAGCATCAGCTCGAAGGACATCAGCATCGTGATCGCGTTGCGCCGCGCCAGCACGCCGTACACACCGAGGCAGAACAGCACGACTGCCAGCAGCAGCGGGAGAATCAGTGGCATCAGCCGTCCCCCTTCTGCGCCGAATCATCCGAGGACGACACCGTGTCAGAGGGCTCCGACAATTTCCCGGATCGCTGCGACAGGGCGATCGCGCCGATCAATGCTGCCAGCAACAACACCGACAGGACTTCGAACGGCAAGACCCAGACGCGGAACACCGCAGTACCGATGTCGGCTGCGGAACCGGCCGGCACGGGCTTGATCTTTTCGTTGCCAAAGGCAATTACTACCCCCGTGCCGAGGATCAGCGCCAGGACAACGGCCACGCCGGCCGCGAAAGGGCTGCGGTGGGTCGTCAGTGCGGGCAGTGGGTTGGTCGGCGCCTTCGTCAACATCAGCGCGAAGAGAACCAGCACCACGATCGCGCCGACGTAGACAAGAATCTGGACCAACGCCACGAACTCGGCATGCAACGCACCGAAGCAGCCCGCCACAGCACCGAGCGCGACCACCAGCCACAGCGCGGCGTGCACGATCCGGCGCGAGGTGACGACGAGCACGGCCGCCGCGATCACCACCGCCCCCGCGATGGAGAAGAGCGCAGTCGTCACTCCTCACGCCCCGATTCGCCCGCTTCGATCACCGGCTCGACGACCGAGGGCCCCGGATCGATGGGTTGCGGCGCGGGCACGGTCCACATCCACTCGCGCAGCCGTTCCTTCTCGTGGGTGAGGTTGCGCAGGTCGGTCTCCGCGTACTCGAACTCCGGCGACCAGAACAACGCGTCGAACGGACACGCCTCGATGCAGATCCCGCAGTACATGCAGAGCGAGAAGTCGATCGCGAACCGGTCCAGCACGTTCCGGCTGCGCTCCCGTGCCTGCTCACCGACCGACGGCGCGGTCTCGGTGTGCGAGTCGATGTAGATGCACCAACTCGGGCATTCCCGCGCACAGAGCATGCAGGAGGTGCAGTTCTCCTCCATCAGCGCGATCACGCCCCGGCTCCGCGGCGGCAACTCGGGTTGGACGTCCGGGTACTGCTCGGTGACGGAGCGGCGGGACAGCGTCTTCGCGGTGACCTTCAGCCCGTCGATCAGACCCTTGCCAGGTAGCGCCACGCCTCCTCCTCCCGTCGGTCAGTTCTGCACGCTGAGACTAGTCGGTCCCGGGCCGTGAGGGGGCCAGGAGGCGTCGGAGTCCGGGATTCAGGCTGTACTTCGGGGGACAACCGCGAGGTGGTTCCGCGAGCTCGGTGATTCCGGAGCTCCCCGGTCGCGGCTCGTCAACAGCGAGGTGAGCCGGGGCGAGTCCGCAGCTCCCCTGAGGCGTGCTCCGGTCAGAGGTCGCGTTCGAGGCGGGCCGCGACCTGCCGGTACCGGCTGACCGGGATCAGGTGGACGCCGTCGAACGCCCCGCTGTCGCGGACCTTCAGGATGTGCTCACAGGCGGCCTCGACCCCGGCGTCGGGGTCCCGCTCGACCGACTCGATCAGCTGGTCGGGGATCGTCAACTGCGGCAACGCGGCCAGGTTGTGGGCCATCTTGGCGCTCGCGAGCACCATCACGCCCGCATAGACCGGAACGTCCAGTACTACGCTGTCGCGCCAGCGCAGCAGCTCCTCCAGGTCGTAGCTGACCTGCACGTACAGGAAGTCAGCCTCGGCCTTCCACCCCGGAACAGGCCGCAGCCGAGTCGCCGCGCCAACCTGGAACGGCGCGACGCCGGGGAAGGACGTCGCCCGGGCTTCCTCGATCATCGTCCGCACGGTGAGCTCGCTGGTCCGCCCACCTGCGCTCGGCTCGTCCCCGTGCACGAAGAGAAACTGCTCGACCCCGTACGCCGCGGCGGTGAGCAGGTCACGCCGGAAGCCGAGCAGGTTGCGGTCCCGGGAGTTCAAGCAGGCGATCCCCCGGGCACCCATCGCCTGGACCTCGTTCGCCACCGCCACACTCGACACGGTCGCCCGGCCGATGTGGTTGTCCGGGATCAGGAAGGCATCCGCGATCGGGCTCAGCACCCCGATCTGGTGCCGCACCTTCTTCAGATCCGGCCGCGTCGGCGGCTCCACCTCACAAACCAACTCGAACCCGCCGTCACCCATACCCCGCGACCCTACCGACGACCAGTCCGCAGTACGAAGTCAACTCCGGCGTCGTGTCCGGATACGCCGGAAACTAATTTGAACATAGCGACAAAAAGTTTCCGCCATACCGCGAACCCGCTAGCCATCACCCAGGCGTCCACCGACTCGCTTGGAGCCAGCAGCACCTCGGCGGCCACTGGGCGGAGCACGGCGACCGCATCGACCATGAAACGCAGAAGGCGAACACCAAGGCGGCGGAGCGCCGGGCCATGGTCGACGGCAACGACGCCTGCTGCGCCGAGCATCAGGATCCACCACAACCTCGGGAGCGGGAACGGCTAACCGGCGAGCAGCTCCAATACTTCCGCTGTGGGTCGGACGTCGCCGAAGGTTCGGTAGACGGTGTGGAGAGTGGCGTTGAGGTCTTGGTCGCGGCGGGCTGCGTTTGCGTCGGCGACCATGACGACGCGATAGCCGAGGGTGCTGGCGTCGCGGGCCGAGGATTCACAGCAGACGTTCGCGACCGTGCCGGTGATCAGGACGGTGTCGATGCCGCGCTGCTCGATCATCGGGTGGAGGTCGCAGCGGCCGGGGAAGAAGGCGCTCGCAGCGGTCTTCTCGACCAGCAGATCGTCGTCGTGGATCTCGAACTCCTGCCACACCCGACCGGCGAGCGACCCCGATCCGCCGGACTCGTTGAAGAGCTTCGCGACTTCGGGACCGAGGAACTCGAGCGTGACCGCTGTGGGTTCGGTTGATCCCGGCAGCACCCAGGCAACGGTTCCACCGAGGCCGCGCAGGGTGTCGGCGAGCAGGCTGATGTTCGGGACGATGCCGCGCTGGTAGTCGCCCTCCTCGGTGAAGAACGGGACCATGTCGACGACGATCAGGGCGGTCCGAGCCGGCACCAGTTGTTGATAGGCGTGCCGCTTGCCGCGCCGCGACTCGTGCCGGGCATACTCCCGCGCCTCGATGTGCCAGTCGTGCAACTTGGGAACCACGGTCTCGGTCACGCCCTGACCTTCCCAGACGCCTCTGACAGAACGCGCGGACCGCCAACACTCACTAACCGGGGTCCAGCCGCCCGCCAGCGCCGCCGGTGAGCGCGGACCTAGGTACTGAAGCCGGCTTGCTGAGTGTTGGCGGTCCGCGCGGGCCGGTGAAACTCGGCGCGGAGGAGGTGGGCGCGATGGAACTCGGCCCGGAGGAGGTGAGCGCGGAGCAACACGGCCCGGAGCACGCGAGCGCGGAACAACACGGCCCGGAGCACGCGAGCACGGAACAACACGGCCCGGAGCAGGCGAGCGCGGAGCAACTCGGCCCGGAGCAGGCGAGCACGGAACAACACGGCCCGGAGCAGGCGAGCACGGAACAACACGGCCCGGAGCAGGCGAGCGCGGAACAACACGGCCCGGAGCAGGCGAGCGCGGAGTAGGTGGGCGGGGAGGGAGCGGGAGGGCTAGAGGGTGTTGCGGGCGTGTTGGAGGAAGTTGCGTTCGGTGGTGTTGGCGGTCAAGGCGTGGGCTGAGTCGTAGGCCGTCGCGGCTTCGGGGAGGCGGTCGAGGCGTTTGAGGAAGTCGGCGCGGATCGCGTGGAACAGGTAGTAGCCACCAAGGTCCAGGTCGTCCACCAGAGCGAGGCCGGCCGCCGGACCGTCGACCTCCGCGACGGCGACAGCTCGGTTGAGAGCGACCACTGGGCTCGGGGCGACGAGCATCATCTGGTCGTAGAGCTGCACGATCTGGGTCCAGTCGGTGCTCTCGGCCGAGGACGCGTCGCTGTGGATGGCGTTGATGGCCGCCTGGATCTGGTACGGACCAGGCGCGCCGCGGCGGAGGCATCGGCGTACCAGGTCTTGGCCTTCGGCAATCAGTTCGCGATCCCACAGCCGGCGGTTCTGCTGAGGGAGCGGGATGAGGAAGCCGTCAGGGCCGACGCGCGAGGGGCGGCGCGATTCTTGGAGCAGCATCAGCGCGAGGAGGCCGAGCGCCTCGGGCTCGTCCGGCATCAGCTCCACCAGCAAGCGGCCGAGGCGGATCGCCTCGGTGCACAGGTCGGAGCGGATGAGCTCGTCGCCGGACGACGCGGCGTACCCCTCGTTGAAGATCAGATAGACGACGGCCAGTACGCCGCGGACGCGCTCGGGCAGATCGGCCTCGTAGGGCACGCGGTAGGGAATCCCGGCGGCCTTGATCTTCGCCTTCGCCCGGACGAGGCGCTGGGCCATCGTGGGCTCGGGGACCAGGAAGGCCCGGGCGATCTCGGTCGTGGTGAGGCCGCCGAGCAGGCGCAGGGTGAGGGCGACCCGCACGTTCAGCGCCAGTGCGGGATGGCAGCAGGTGAAGATCAACCGCAGTCGGTCATCGCGCACGACACCCTCCTCCACCGGGTCGCCCTGTGCGTGCAGCAGCGCGGCCTGAGCGTGTTTGTCCTCTCGCGACGCCTCGCGCCGGAGCCGGTCGATCGCGCGATTGCGAGCAGTCGTGAGGATCCAGCCGGCCGGGCTCGGCGGCAGCCCGGCCAGCGGCCACTTCTCCACCGCCGCGGCGAAGGCCTCCTGGACGGCGTCCTCGGCGATGTCCAGCTCCCCGAACACCCGAGCCAGTACTGCTACCGCCCGGCCGTGCTCGGCCCGGAACACCGCCGCGACCTCCGCCACCGACACCAGAGGCACGTAAGGCGCCGACAGGTCAGGCTCACCCGCCACCGACACCAAAGGCACGTAAGGCGCCGACAGGTCAGGCTCACCCGCCACCGGCACCAAAGGCACGTCAGGCGCCGACACGTCAGGCTCACCCGCCGCCGAGACAGCGGACCTGTCGGGCGCCGACGGCACAGGATCGCGCGCGGCCGACACTCCAGGCTCGTCAGGCGTGGGCTCGTCGGGTGGCATCAGGAGGCGAAGGGTCTGACTTCTATGGACAAGGGGGCGAGGATGCGGGCCAGTTTGCGGGCCCAGTCGAGCGCCTCGTCGAGGTCGTCGACCTGGATGACCGTGAACCCGCCGAGGTGTTCCTTGCCTTCGGTGAACGGGCCGTCCGTGACGAGCAGCTCGTCACCCGAGGCGCGCAGTACGGTCGCGGACTCCGGCGGATGCAAGCCCGCGGCGAACACCCAGGCACCCGCCTCCTGGATCTCCTCGTTCAAGGCGGCCAGGTTCTTCATGATCGGCTCCAGCACTTCCGGAGCCGGCGTGGGCCCATCGGGCTGGTAGACGCTCAACAGGTATTGCTTCATCAGGTCCTCCCTGGTCTCACCCTCTACACGAACAGGGTCAGCCCGGATCGACAGGCAGCGTCAAGCCGCCACCCTCCTCGCGGGACAGCGCATACCGAACCACCGTGAGCCTGCGCCACCGACCGCACGATCGACGGCCCGAGCCCTGCCCCCTTTCGCCCCGACCAGCCGGCCCGTGGAACGGCTTGAAGAGACCCTCTGCTTGGGGCGCGGGCGTGGCGACTCCCTGAACGACTCACTTGAAGATCGCGACGCCGATACCGGTGACCGCCAGCTGCAGGAGTGCGACCGGGACGAGGCCCTGCCAGGCGAGCTTCTGGAGCTGGTCGGCGCGCAGGCGGGGGAAGGCGACCCGGATCCAGATGACGAGGAGGGAGACGGCCGCGATCTTGAGGATGCTCCAGATCCAGCCGATCGAGTCGGGGCCGGGGCCGCTCCGGCCACCGAGGTAGAGGACCGTGACCAGCCCTGCCAGCACCACGATCCCGGCGTACTCCGCGAGCAGGAACATGGCGAACCGCAGACCGGTGTACTCCGTGTACGGGCCGAAGATCACCTCGGAGTCGGCCACCGGCATGTCGAACGGCGGCCGCTGCAGCTCGGCGAGTCCCGCGATGAAGAACACCACCATCCCGGGCAGCTGCCAGAGCAACCACCACGGGTTCCAGGCCTCGGCGATCCCGGTGAGGCTCAAGGTGCCGGCGGCCACCGCGACGCTTGCCGCGGACAACACGAACGGAAGCTCGTAGCTCATCAGCTGCGCCGCGACCCGGAGTCCACCGAGCAGGCTGTACTTGTTGCCGCTGGCCCAGCCGGCCATCAGAGAGCCGAGGACGCCGATGCTCATGACGGCCAGTACGAAGAACAGGCCGGAGTCGAGGTCAGCCCCGACGATCCCGGGTGCGAGAGGGATCGCAGCCATCGCCGCCATGTACGGCAGGATCGCGACGACCGGGGCCCACTCGAAGACCCGCTTGTCCGCGGCTGCCGGGGTCACGCTCTCCTTCTGGACGAACTTCACCCCGTCGGCGACGAGCTGCGCCCAGCCGTGGAAGGCACCGGCGTACATCGGGCCGAGCCGCGACTGCATGTGCGCCATCACCTTGTGCTCGGCCTGACCGACCAGCAAGGGCGCCACCAGGAACGCGACCAGCACCCCCACGACCCGCACCACGAACTCGAGCATGACCGCACCCTATCGAGTCCGGCTTGACCTCAACCGATGTTCAGGACCGAGGGTGGGCGGAAACAGTCACCTTCTTGGGAGAGCCATGACCACGATCCTCGTCACCGGAGCCACCGGACGCGTCGGACGGCACGTAGTCACCGGGCTGCTCGAGGCCGACGTGACCGTGCGGGCTTTGGTGCGGACCCCGCCCTCGCGGACAGTTCAGTCGCCTACTGGGCTTCACTCGTCGAGAAACCTGAGCCGGTCACCACCACAGTCCCCGACCTCCTAGCCAGGCCCGCGTTCATCTACCGCCAATGGACCGAAGAACACGCCGCCGAGTTCCAGCCGTCCGACTAGGGCAGCTCGTCTTCGAGTTGAATCGGCTGAGGTCGAAGGAGGAATGAATCAGGACTGGCCTTCGCTGTCGCTCGGAGGAGTCGGCGAACTCTCGGACGGACCTTCTCCTGCGGGCGGTGAGGCGTCGGGTTGGTCTGTCGTACTGCGTTGTGCCGAGCCGCGGCGTTCGCCAGGAGTGCGGCGTTCGCCCGCGCCCCGGCGGGGGCGGGCCGGGGTGGAGGCCGTGAGCGCTGCGGCGAGCGGGTCCGGATCGGGGGAACCTGGCGGGCGGGGGCCCCACGACTCGGGATCGGGGACGCCCGGGGGCAGGGTGCGGCGGCGGCTGGGGGCTCCGGCCTTCGCGGCGGGGGCGTGGTCGGACTCGCCTGGTTCCTTGGCGCCCGGCCAAGGCTTGGCGACCCGCGAGGCGAGGACGAACTCCTTGCGCAGCGGGTTGCCTTCGAACCCGTCGGGCAGCAGCAGCGGCACCAGGTTCGGGTGCCCGTCGAAGGTGATGCCGAACATCTCCGACGTCTCGCGCTCGTGCCAGTTCGCCCCGGCGTAGACGCCGGACAACGTGTCAAGCTGTGGAGTCGCTCGCGCGACGAGCGTCCGGACCATCAGGTGGTCGACGTGCGAACCGCCCCAGAAGTCGGCGAGGTGTGTGACCACCCGGAACCCGTCGGTCAGCTCGTCACTCGCGCTGAGGAAGTCGAAGAAGATCAGCCCGACTTCGTCCCGCAGCACTTCGTGGGCCGCGACCCAGGCCTCGGCCGGTACGTCGAGCACCTGCGGGCCGAAGCTGTCGGCGGTCGTCGCGGTGATCCCGGCCCCGGTCAGCGCCCGCAGCGCGTCGTTGATCACCGGGGATTCACCAGGCCGCGGGTCAGGGCCTTCGCCGACGGTTCATACCTGCTGGTGACGTTCTCGCCGGCGATCTTCTCCTGCAGCTTGAGGATGCCCTGCAGCAACGCCTCCGGCCTGGGCGGACAACCCGGCACGTAGACGTCCACGGGGATGATCTGGTCGACACCCTTCGTCACGCAGTACGAGTCCCAGTAAGGCCCGCCGGAGTTCGAGCAGGAGCCGAACGAGATCACGTACTTCGGCTCCGGCATCTGGTCGTACAGCCGCTTGATCGCGGGCGCCATCTTGTCCGTCACGGTGCCGGACACGACCATCAGATCGGCCTGCCGCGGCCCGGGCGCGAACGGGATCACGCCGAGCCTGATGAAGTCGTGCCGACCCATCGAGGCCGCGATGAACTCGATCGCGCAACAGGCCAGCCCGAAGTTGAAGACCCAGAGCGAGTACTTGCGGCCCCAGTTCAGCAGGTACCGCACGGGCTCGGGAGCCAGCTTCGCCAGCGCACCGACGGCAGGCCGGACCGTCGGGATCGGCAGATGAACCGCGCTGTCAGCCATGGTGGTCAGCCTAGTCCGACGATCTCCTCGGCGAGGACTTCCGGGTACTCCAGTGGCGCGTAGTGCCCGACGCCGTCGACGAACCGTAGCCGGACGTCGCTGAAGAACTCGTCCAGCCGGTCCGACCACTCCCGCGGGAAGAGCGGATCGTGCTCAGGCCACAGGACAGACGTCGGTACGCCGATCCGCTCCCCGGGCGCGGGTGCGTTCTCGGCCGCGGAGGTGGCGACTGACCCCGCACCGGCGCGGTACCAGTTGATCGATGCGGTGAACGCGCCTGGCGCCGAGTAGACCTCGACCAGGTGATCCAGCTCCGGCTCGAAGCCCGGGCCGGACCAGTGGGTCCAGAAGTGCCGCAGATACGCCCGGACGGCCTCGGGTTTCCCGTCGATCAGTTCCTCGCTCACGGGCAACCTGTGGAAAGCCTGGTACCAGAACTCCACCTGCGCCTGCTCACCGAAGACCCGCCGGCCGATGCCCGGCAGCGGCGGCGCGATCACCAGCGCGCGGACCAGCTCAGGCCTGGTGCGCGCGATCCCCTGCGCGATCCGGCTGCCGATGTCGTATCCGGCGAGCACCGGCCGGTCCAGCCCGAGCTCCTCGATCAATCCGAGCACGCTCCGCCCCTGCGCCGCCACGTCGTACTGCGCGGCCGGGTCCGCCACGTGTTTGTCCGACTCCCCGAATCCCCTCAGATCCGGCACCACGACCTCACAGCCCGCGGCAACCAGCTTCGGCGCGAGCAACCGGTAGTCGGTCCGATCCCCCGGCCACCCGTGCAACAGCACGACAGCCGGCCCATCCCCGTCACGGTCATAGGCCAACCGAAACCCATCAACCTCCGCGCTGACCGGCACCCACACCACCCCTTCGCAGAGCCCGACTGCTCCTTGGATGAGCGATGACCATCATCCACCGACCGACAGGCACGACGATCCTTGACCGGGTTACCTGGTCGACCTAGGGTGATTGGACAGGACTGGACAGGTTCATTCCGGGTAGGAGACCCCATGGCCGATCAGTTGCAGGACAGTGCGCTCGAGCCGCGCGTGCTCCAGGTGGAGAGCAACGGCCTGAACGTCATCGACGACGCGGACCGGAAAGGGTCGCCGAAACAACTGTTCTGGCCCTGGTTCGGCGCCAACGTCTCGGTGCTCGGGCTGAGCTATGGCGCGTTCGCGCTCGGGTTCGGCATCTCGTTCTGGCAGGCCGTGATCGCGGGCGTGCTGGGCATCGTCTTCTCGTTCCTGCTCTGCGGCCTGATCGCGCTGGCGGGCAAGCGCGGCTCGGCGCCGACGATGGTGCTGAGCCGGGCCGCGTTCGGTGTCCGGGGCAACAAGCTCCCCTCACTCGTCTCGTGGCTGCTCACGGTCGGCTGGGAGACCGTGCTGACGATCCTCGCGACACTGGCCACGGCGACCGTCTTCGAACGGCTCGGCTGGGGCGGCGGCGGGCTCACGAAATTGATCGCACTGGTCGTGGTCGGCGCCCTGATCGTGGCCTGCGGTGTGCTCGGCTTCGACCTGATCATGCGGATGCAGACCATCATCACGATCGTCACCGGCGTTCTCACCGTGGTCTACATCGCGCTCGTCGCCGACCAGATCAGCTGGAGCAAGGTCAGCGCCCTGCCGAGCGGGTCGATCCAGGAGGTGATCGGCGCGCTGGTGTTCCTGATGACCGGGTTCGGCCTGGGGTGGGTGAACGCGGCGGCTGACTACTCGCGGTACCTGCCCCGCTCGGCTTCCAGCCGCGGCGTGGTCGGCTGGACCACCTTCGGCGCCGCGATCGCACCGATCGTGCTGTTCATCTTCGGCCTGCTGCTGGCCGGTTCCTCGACCGAGCTGAGCACGGCGATCGCGGCCGACCCGATCGGGGCCCTGACCGAGGCGTTGCCGACCTGGTTCCTGGTGCCGTTCGTGATCGTGGCAGTGCTCGGGCTGGTGGGTGGCGCAGTACTGGACATCTACTCGTCAGGGCTGGCGCTGCTGTCGCTCGGCCTGCCCGTACCGCGGTACGTGGCTGCCTTCGTCGACGGTGTCATCATGATCGCCGGGACCGTCTACGTGGTGTTCTTCGGTGACCAGTTCCTCGCTCAGTTCACCGGCTTCCTGATCACCCTCGGCGTCCCGGTGGCAGCCTGGTGCGGCATCATGCTGGCCGACATCGCGAACCGTCGCCGCGACTACGCCGAGGCCGAACTGTTCGACCGGCGCGGCCGGTACGGCGACGTGCAGTGGTTGCCGGTGGCAACCATGGTGATCGCCACCGTGATCGGTTGGGGCCTGGTCACCAACACGAGCGCGAAGTGGCTGACCTGGCAGGGCTACCTGCTCGATCCCCTCGGACTGGCCAGCGGCAAGCAGGGGAACTGGGCCTTTGCCAACCTGGGCGTGCTGTTCGCCCTGGTCGTCGGGTTCCTGGTCCAGTACTTCGCCGGCCGCGCCGCGGTTCACGCGCAGGAGGAGCGCAGCCGGCAGGAGGTGGCCTGATGCCGCCCGTCCTCGCCCTGATCGACCTGCAGCGGATCTTCGCCGAACCCGAGAGCGGCTGGGCGACGCCGGACTTCCAGCGGGTGGTGAAGCCGACCCAGGAGCTCGTCGAGCTCTTCTCACCCCAGGTCGTGTTCACCCGCTTCGTCGCGCCTGAGGAACCGACCGGCTCCTGGATCCCGTACTACGAGCAGTGGCCGTTCGCCCTGCAGCCACCGGACTCGTACGCCTACCAGCTGGTGGACGAGTTCCGGGACGCCCCGACGCTGGACAAAACCACCTTCGGCAAATGGGGTCCTGAGCTGGCCGAGGCCGTCGGCCCGGGCGGTCACCTCGTGATCGCCGGGGTGACCACGGACTGCTGCGTGATCTCGACCGCCCTCGCCGCGGTTGATGCCGGGATCCAGGTGCAGGTGGTCGAGGATGCGTGCGCCGCGGTCGACGAGGAGAGCCACCGGCACGCGATCGCCCTGATGCGGCTCTACGCGCCGATGCTCGAGATCGTCACGGTCGACGAGCTTCGCCAGGTCGACGCGGCGGCCAAAACCGACGGCGCGGGGAGCGAGCTCGACCCCTCGGAGTCACAGTGATCCGTGGGGTGGGCCTGAAACACGAGCGGATCGCGTCGATCCTGGCCCGTGAGATCCGCTCCGGACGGGTCGGCCGCGGCACCCAGCTGCCGGGCGAGGTGGAACTGGCCAAGCGGTTCTCGGTCAGCCGGAACACCGTCCGCTCGGCGCTCGCAGTACTGACTGAGAGCGGCCTGATCACCACCCGCACGGGCAAGGGGTCGTTCGTGCTGTTCGACGGCCGGCCGCTCGACGACCGGCTCGGCTGGACCCACGCACTGGCCGAACAAGGCGTCGAGACCCAGGTCAGGGTGCTCCGGATGGCACTCGAGCAGGACCACGAGCTGGCCGAACGGCTGGACCTGGACTCACCCGACGTGATCGTGATCCAGCGACTCCGGGTCGTCGTCGGCGGCGATGCCATCTCGATCGAGCGCAGTTGCGTGCCTGCCGTCGACGGGCTCCGGGACCTTCCGGAGCGCGGTCTGGACGACGGCTCTATCACCGCCACGCTGAGCAGGGCCGGGCTGCACCTCGACCATGGCGAACAACGACTCCGCGGCCGCCCGCTCGAACCGGAAGAGGCCGCCCTGCTCGGACGGCCCGAAGGCGCCTGGTTCCTGCACACCCGACGGACCAGCTGGACAGCTGATGACAGGTTCGCCGAGCAGGTCGACAGCCTGCTCGACCCGCGGCACTTCGAGCTCAGCCTCAGCTACAGCGAGACCACCCGATGAGCCGCACCTCCAGCGCCTCCAGCGTCTCCCGGGCCGCCGGCGCCCTCTACGGTCTGGCGATCGGCGATGCCCTCGGGATGCCGACCCAGTCGTTGCCGCGGGCACTCATCGCGGAGCGGTACGGCGAATTGCTCGACGGCTTCCACCCCGCCCCGGACGACCAGCCGCTGGCGGCCGGGATGCCCGCGGGCGCGATCACGGACGACACCGAACAGGCTGTCCTGCTGGCCGAACTGGTGGTGTCGTCGAACGGCCTCGTCGACGGCCGCGAGCTGTCGCGGAGGCTCCTGGCCTGGGAGGACTCGATGCGCGCGCGAGGTTCGCTCGACCTTCTGGGCCCGTCGACCAGGCGAGCCATCGACGAACTCCTCGCCGGCACTGACCTCAACGAGGCCGGCCGCTTCGGCACTACCAACGGCGCGGCGATGCGGATCACGCCGGTCGGCATCGCGACCCCCTCGGACCAACCCGAACTGCTCCTCGATCGCGTAGTTGCCGCCAGCGCGGCCACCCACAACACCGGCCTCGCCCTGTCAGCAGCGGCTGCGGTCGCAGCCGCCGTCAGCGCCGGGATCGACGGCGCGACGGTGGCCGAAGCGATCCCGGTCGCGATCCGAGCAGCCGCGGAAGCAGCCGGCCGAGGCCACTGGGTGGCAGGTGCGGATGTTGCCACCCGCATCGAGTGGGCCACCTCCCTGATCGACACGGCGCCTGGCAACACCCCTCCCAGGCCGGGTGCCGTGTCTGCACTTGTTTACGACCTCGTCGGCACCAGCCTGGCGAGCCAGGAATCCGTACCAGCCGCCTTCGCGGTGCTTGCCGCCTTCCCAGACGATCCCTGGCTGGCCTGCCGGCTCGCCGCATCGGTCGGCGGCGACACCGACACCATCGCGGCGATCACGGGTGCCGTCGCCGGGGCCTGCCACGGCGACGAGGCGTTCCCCGCGCAGGCGCGGATCACCGTTGCCGAGGTCAACGACCTCGACCTGGACGACCTCGCCGATCAGCTGCTGAAGGTGCGTGAGGCATGCGGCTGATCCACCTCGGCAACGTCGTCATCGACCTGGTCCTCACCGTCAGCGACCTACCGGCCCGCGGCGGTGACGTCATCGCCTCCAGTACTGCGACCGGGGCCGGCGGCGGCTTCAACGTCATGGCCGCCGCCTCCCGCCTCGGCCTGCCCACCTTGTACGCCGGGGCGCACGGCACCGGGCCGTTCGGGGACCAGGCCCGGGCGGCGCTGACAGAAGCAGACGTCGAGTGGTTATGTCCGGCAAAGGAGGAATCGGACACCGGGTTCGTGGTGACGCTGGTGGATGCGTCCGGCGAACGCACCTTTGTGACGAGCCGCGGCGCTGAGGCCACGTTGACCAGCGAGGATCTGCCGGCACCTGGGAGCGACGACTTGCTGTACCTGTCCGGGTACAGCCTGTTGCACGACTCCAACCGATCGGCCCTGGTCCCCTGGCTCAGCACGATCTCCGACGACGTGCCGGTCTTCTTCGATCCCGGCCCACTCGTTGCCGAGATCCCCTCAAATGCCCTCGAAGCCGTTCTCGGCCGAACCGATTGGCTCAGCTGCAACGCCCGCGAAGCCACCTCGCTGACCGCTCTCGCCGACCCCCTGAAAGCCGCCTCCGCCCTGCTCAACACAATCACCCCAGAGGGCGGCGTCGGAGCCACTCGTGGGGGCGTGCTGGTGCGGATCGGGCCGGGCGGTTGCGTCCTCGCAGTACGGGATCGGGAACCGGAGTTGATCGCTGGGTTCGACGTCGAGGCGGTCGATCTGAATGGTGCCGGGGACGCGCACGCCGGCGCCTTCCTGGTGGGAATTGCCGAGGGCAAGGAACCGGCCGAAGCCGCCCGCCGGGCCAACGCCGCGGCGGCACTTGCCGTCAGCCGCCGGGGACCTGCGACCGGACCCACCGAAGACGAACTGGAGGCGTTCCTAAGGGGTCTCTAGCGCCCGGATAGGGAGTTGTGCCGATGTGGCCCTCCTCCTCAGGCGAGCAGAGTCGTGCCATCGACAAGCTCCCGGAGGACATCATGTTGTTCCACTCTCCCCAGTCGCTCCAGGCAGAGATCGCCTACCGCCAGGAACGCCTCAGGCGGGACTACCAGCGCCCCTGGTGGTTCCACCGCAAGCCCAAGGCTGTGGCGCACCGTGCGCCTAGCCGGCAGGCAGTCCAGGCCAGGCACGCGATGTGAGTGCCCGACCACCACCAGTCCCTGTCAATCCCCGCGCGGCCGAGTTCTTCGGAACTCGGCCGCGCTGCTGTTTCAGGGGACTCCTTAGGCGCCGCATACGGCGTACTGGGACTACCTAGGCCCTGGGTACGGCGTACAGGGACTCCCTAGTGAGTGCCCAGGGCGCTGGATAGGGAGTAGTTCCGATGTGCCGGCCCTCCTCAGACGAGCAGATTAGAGGCATCGACAAGGAGTCGAGAGCAACCGCCCCAGGAGGCAGACGAGATGTTCACCAACGAGTCCGTCAAGGCAGAGGTCACCTACCGCAGGGAGCGCCTCGCCCGTGACTACGCCCGCTCCACCCGCAGGACCGGCGCAGCCCGCCGGCACCTGGTCCACCTCTTCACCAAGAACGTCTGAGGGGAGGCAAACCATGTTCATCACACCCCAGTCAGTTCAGGCGGAGACCGCCTACCGGCAGGAGCGGACCAAGCGCGAGTTCGGCCGGGCCACCGCCCGCCGGGAGCGCCGGGAGCAGGCCGCCAAGCCTGAGCCCCGGCACGTGCGCCGGTCCCTGCGACCCACTCACGCCGCATGACCGCGGCGATCGCCGTCCCTGACCAGAGAATTTCGGTCAGGGACGGCGTTTCTGTGTCTGCGGACACCCCGCGGACGGGATGCCGTCGAATTGTGTCGGCGCCAGGGGCGAAGATGGACGACGTGCCCTGGACCTCGACACCTCTCGTCGGCCGCTCGACCGAGATGGCCGCCCTGCTCAGCGCCGTCGACGACGCGAAAACGCGCCGCGCCGGTGCGATCCTGCTGTCCGGTGACGCGGGCGTCGGCAAGACCCGGCTGCTCGACGAGGTCGCCAGCGGCGCACACGAACGCGGTTTCGGGGTCCTGGTCGGGCACTGCACCGACTTCGGCGACGCGGGCCTGCCGTATCTGCCGTTCACCGAGATCTTCGGCCGCCTCGCCGGCGAGCGCCCCGACCTGGTCGACAGCGTGCTCACCAACTTCCCGGCGATCGGCCGGCTGCTGCCGACTCATCGCGTGATCGGAGCGCCGGCGGTCCCGCGGGAGGGCCAGCTCGATCGCGCGGCACTGTTCGACGCCGTGCTCGGTGCGTTCACCGCGCTGTCGACCAGCGAGCCGCTGCTGGTGGTTGTCGAGGACGCGCACTGGGCCGACGACTCCACCCGTGACCTGATCGGTTTCCTGCTCACCCGGCTGACCTCCCAGCGGCTCGCCCTCGTGGTTTCGTACCGCAGTGACGACCTGCACCGGCGGCACCCGCTGCGCCGGCCGATCGCCGAGTGGTCGCGCAATCCGCGGGTCCGCCGGGTCAATCTGCTGCCGCTGGACGCGGACGAGTCCCGCGCCCTGCTGACTGCCCTGCTCACCCAGCCGCTGCCCGAATCGGAGGTACGCCGGATCCTGGAGCGTGCGGGCGGCAACGCCTTCTTCACCGAGGAGCTGGTCGCCGCAGCCTCAATGGGCGACGCGGATGCCGTGCCACCCGATCTGGCCGATCTCCTGCTCGTCCGGCTCGATCCGCTCTCGGACGACGCCCGCCAGGTGGCTCGCGTGATCGCTGTCGCCGGTCGGCGGGTTCCACACACGCTGCTGACGACTGTCGCCGGGCTCCCCGACCGGGAGCTCGACGCCGCTCTGCGGGAGCTGATCGACGCGCACATCATCGAGCACCCGGGAAACGCGAGCTACTACTTCCGGCACGCGCTGCTGGCCGAGGCGGTCTATGACGACCTGCTCCCTGGGGAACGAGTGCGGCAGCACGCGGCGTACGCGAAGGCTCTCAAGGACCAGACGGTCGCGGGTACAGCGGCCGAGCTTGCCGGTCACGCCACGAGATCGCATGACCTGGCGACCGCGTTCGAGGCGCGGGTGCGGGCCGGGCAGGAGGCGATCTCGGTGGCCGCACCGCTGGAGGCGCTGAAGCACTACGAGCTGGCCTTGGAGCTTTATCCGAACGCCTCGACCGAGGCCAGCATCGACAAGACCTGGCTTATCGTCGAGACCGCCACGGCTGCCGCGCTTTCCGCCCAGCAGTTGCGCGCGTTGAAGCTGCTGCGGAAGGCCCTCGCAGACCTGCCTGCGGATGCGCCACGCCTGCAGCGGGCTCAGCTGCTGATGCCGCTGGCTGACATCGCGCTGGTCGTCGACCAGGACAAGGAAGCGCATGAGGCGATCTCGCAGGCGCTGCGGCTGACCGCGGACGAGCCCGCGAGCGTGTTCAAGGCGCAGGTCGCCTCGCTCTATGCGCGGGTTTCGGATGCCCTGGGCCGACCGATGGAAGCTGAGCGTTGGGCCCACGAGGCGCTGCAGATCGCTCGCGAGGTCGGTCAGGAATCAGCCGCGGGTGACGCTGGGATCACCTTGGCCCAGCTGCGCAGGCGGGCTGGTGACCCTGTTGCCGCCGCGAAGCAACTCGAGGAAGCGGCAGTGCGGGCTCAGCTGGCCGGCGATCCCGCCGCCGAGGTGCGCAGCCGGTATCTGCTGGGCTCCAACCACTACGAGCAGGGCGATCTCGCCAACGCGAAGACAGCCCTGCTGCACGCCGCTCAACGGGCAGGCGAGTTGGGCCGGCAGTGGGCCGCCTATGGGTTCGACGCCCGGCGGATGCTCGCGCTGACCCAGTTCGTGATGGGCGACTGGGATGAGGCGGCGGTTACCGCGCAGACGGACTCGAAGACACCGGCGGCGGCTGACGCGGCCTTGCGGGCAGTCGGCATGGCAGTCCGCTCGGGCCGGGGCGACACCTCCGTGGCCGAGGAGCTCGAGCGGCTCCGCAACTGGTGGACGATCGACATCATGCTGCCGATCATCGGCCTGCAGCCCGCGGTGGACGCCTACCGCGGGCTGGACCAGATCGCGGAGGCCGAGAAGCTGATCGCGGACGTGGCCGCCTTGTGCGCGGATGTGTTCCAGAACGAGTGGTTCCTGGCCCGGATCCGGTTCTCGGCGATGGGGCTGCAGCTGTTGAGCCATCGGGTCGTCAGCGAGCCGGGCGCGGCCGCCGAGCTGGTCGCTCGTGGTGCCGAGCTGGTCAGCGACGGGCAGCTGACCGCCGAGAAGGGGATGCCGCCCGGCCGCGTGCTGGGCGTCGAGGGAATCGCCTGGCTCGCTCGGCTGGAGGCGGAGTGGGAGCGCCTGCGATGGCTCGCGGACATCGAGCCGCCGACGCCTGCGGAACACGTCACGACCTGGCGGCGCACCGTCGACGCCTTCGGCTACGGGTATGTCTTCGAGCAAGCGTGGTCGCGGATCCACCTGTCCGCCGCGCTGCGTGCCGCGGGCCGGGTGGCCGAGGCTCACGAGCAGGCTCAGCTGGCAGCAGAGGTGGCTCGCGCGTTGGGGGCCAAGCCGCTGCTTGACGAGCTCGGAGGTGCGGAGGGCGGGATCGGCGGCCCAGCCGCGCTGACCGCCCGGGAGACCGAGGTGCTCGCGTTGCTGGCGGAGGGCCGGACGAACCGGCAATTGGCGCGGGAGCTCTACATCAGCGAGAAGACAGTCAGCGTGCACGTCTCGAACATCCTCGCCAAACTAGGCGTCCGCTCCCGCACCGAAGCCGCCGCCGTCGCCAGAAGAGACGGCCTCCTCGACTGACCCGCAGCTCGTCCCGGCCGCCCGGGCGGCCCCGTTGCTGGGCTGAACCTCGCCCGACGCACACCTGCTCTCCGCATCAGCGGAGAGCAGGTGGGTTGCCTAGTGCCCGCGCCAAGGGGGGTGGGGGTGGCAGCGAGCCCAGGCCGTTCGGTCAGCATTTCTGTCCACGGACCCGCCACTGGTCGAGGACCTGCCACAGGTGATGGGCGCCTGTCGTGACGGATCGGTCAGTGGTGTCTGCGAGCGTGGGCGGCGACGCCGGCCGGTTGTCCGAGGTCACGCAGCAGCCTGCCGCGGGCGCGGCGGTGCCTGGCGATCTCGTCGTTCCGGGACTCGTCAACCTGCCCGACGATCCGGTTGAACACCCGCTGCGCGTGCCGCATTCTCACGACGAAGACCACTAGCAGACCACTAGCGAAAACCGCCGCTACCAATACCCAGAGTTGCCAAGCCATGCCCCACCGCCCCGTACTCGCCTCAATCCCCCCAGTAGTCACCATAGCCCTGTTCTGCCGAATTGGCGATGGATCCATCGCAATCCGTTACAGAAGGAGGCTTCCGATCGAGATCGTTGTCCGAGGCAATCACTCGCGGTGATCGAGCAACAACCTCTAGCTGCCGCCGCAGCTGACTTTCAGTCACGGCGCGGGATCATCCGACCTCCACCGAAGAGGTACTGAGCGCGACCGTCAGCGCCGGGCCACAGGAACGCGAGCACCTCGTGGACCCCGCGTTCGGGCTCGACCGTGATCAACCTGGTCTCGTCCAGTGCAACCAGCCTCTTCCGCTCAGGCTCAGGCATCAAGGCCTTGGCCTCCTCCGTGCGGGGTTTGCTCTCGAACCAGACGTCGCCGTTCTCGTTCAGGGTGATCTCGACAGACTCCTGCACACCCTCGAACCGTCCGAGCATCAGCTCCGTCGGAACCGGCAGCGCCTCCGTCGGCGGGACCGGTCGGGCTGGGAGTTCCACGCCGGCCGACTCACGGAGTACGTGGCCCACCAGCTCGTCGTACAGGGCTGGGGCGTCGCCTCCGTTGGTGAGCAGCGCGACGGCGACGCGCTTGTCCGGGACCAGACGGAAGTACGCCGACTGGCCGATGGTGCCGCCGTCGTGACCGTAGAGGCGGCCCCCTGCGGTGTCGCCTGTGGTGTCGCCGTCCACGTCGAAGATCATCCAGCCGAGTCCCCAGTGCTGGGCGAAGCCGCCGATCGCCGGGACGGCGACCTGCGGTTGCCATAGCTGGTCTCTGGTGGTCTCGTCCAGCAGGGTGTTGTCGAGGTACGCCTGGCCGAAGCTGATCAGATCGCGCGCGCTCATCGCCAGCATGGATCCGGCCGGGCCCATCGAGTGCACCAGACTCCACATCGGCGCAGGCTGGATCGGTTCACCGGGTTTCAGCGAGATGTGGCCGAGCGCCGCCCGGTGGAGGAGTGCCTCCTCGGGAATGGTGGCGAGGTGCTGCAGGCCGAGCGGCGTACCGATGTGTTCCGTCACCTGCTCGTGGAACGGTTTACCGTCGCGGAGTACCTCCACGATCCGGCCCAGGACGACGAAACCGCTGTTGTTGTAGGAGAAACCGGAGCCCGGCTCGACTTCCTGTTCCAACGTCGGGACCACTTCGGTCACGAAGCGCGCGACGGCATCGTCGCCGCGCGAGGTCGCCGTGAACGCGTCGCCGGAGAAGCCGCTGGTGTGGGTGAGCAGGTGCCGGGGTGTTATCACCGCGGCGGCCTGCTGGTCGGGCAGCGCGAACTCGGGCAGGTAGTCACTGACCGGCTTGTCCAGGTCGAGCTTGCCCTCCTCGACCAGCTGCATCACAAGCGTCGTCGTCCACAACTTGGTGATGGAGCCGACCTGGAAGACCGAGTCGGTGGTCGCCTCGACGCCCGTGGCCAGATTCAGGATCCCGGCCGCCGCCTCGCTCACCTCCCCGTCGGCCAGCACGGCGATCGCCGCGGCCGGCACCCCGTGCTTCTCGATCAGTCGTCCGAGGTTGTCGCTGAGCCATTGCTGCACGTGATGCTCCTTCAGTCGACCAGCAGCTCGTTGTGTACGTCCACCACCGCGTCCCGGTGTAGCGCCGTCCTTCGTCCCCCTCGGCGCCTTCGCCCATCCACCGACGCCCAGCCGACCACCGGCGTACCCGAAAATCAACCCTGCACCGTCGAGGCGCAAACGCCCTCACAGCCGGGGTCGGCCAGACATAAGATGCCGCCATGCCGATCCTGCCGTCCGCGAGTCCGCGCGATCAGGCGGCCTCGTGAAGATCTACAGCGCGGAGGATGTACGCCGCCTGGTCCCCATGCCGGCCGCGATCGACGCGGTGCGGCAGGCGTTCCTCGATCTCGCCGCCGGGCATTTCGTCCTCCCCGCGCGGCAGATCTTCGGAGACGGCGCTGTGCTGGTGATGTCGGCCTACCACTCCCCCACCGGCACCGCGGTGGTGAAGAAGATCGGTATCGCGCTCGACCAGCTGCCGGCGATCCGCGCGACGGTGATCTGGACGGGTGCCGGCGAGCAGATAGTTGCCGACGGCACCAGCATTACGACGCTGCGAACCGGCGCAGTCGTGGGAGTCGCCACGGATCTCCTCGCGCCGGCGGAATCGACCCGGCTGGCCATGCTCGGAACCGGTGCTCAGGCCGCGGACCAGGTGCGCGCCGTCCTCGCAGTACGGGCTATCTCCGACGTTGCTATCACCGGCCGGAACCTTCAGCGGGCAAGGACTCTGGTGTCCGCCCTGGCTGAGGAGTTCCCGGCGGTGAAGTTCGCCCCCGGTACCTCGATCGACGAAGCGATCGGCGACGCCGATGTCATCTGCTGCGCCACCTCGTCGCCGACCCCGCTCTTCGAGCTGGACGCCCTCCCCGCCCGCGTCCACGTGAACGCCATCGGCGCCTTCCGCCCCACCATGCGAGAACTCCCCCGCTCCCTCCTGGCCGACGCCTCCCTCGTAGTCGTCGACCGGCTCGAGGCAGCACTCGAGGAATCCGGCGAGATCATCGACGCCGTGAACTCAGGCACCCTCACTCCACCCGACCTCGTAGAGCTGGGCACCGCCCTCACCACCAAACCCACCCCCACCGCCCGCACCGTCTTCAAATCCGTAGGCATAGGTCCCCAGGACTGGGCAATAACCGCGGTCCTAGCCGCCGGACCCAAGTAACACACCACGCGACGTGGGGTCGGCCAGGTCTGGGGACCTCGGACACGTCGTGGGGACCTGGGTCAGGGTATTTCTTGTCCGAGGTCCCCATGAGGTGTCCGAACCCCCGACATGTGCACCGGATTCGGGCGGCGGTCAGGCGGCTCAGGTCCAGCTGAGGATGCCTTTGCGGTAGGCGTAGAGGAGGCCCACCGCTACGAAGGCGAGGAAGATGAACATCTCTATGAGCGACGAGATGCGGAGGGCCGCGTAGATGGTGGCCCAGGGGAAGAGGTAGACCGCGTCGACGGCGAAGATGACGTACAGGTAGGCGTAGAGGTAGTAGCGGATGTGGATCTGGGCCCATCCTTCGCCGACCGGGTCCACGCCGGATTCGTACGTCTTGAGCTTGTCCGCCGTCGGGTAGGTGACCGTCAGGGCGCGGTTGAGCGCGAAGGCACCGACCAGGCCGCCGAGGCCGAGCACGAGGATCGCCGCGACTACTCCGTAGGCCTCTGACACCTGCACCACATTAGTGCTTGCAGGGCGGCTTAGTTGGTGCACAGGAGCATGGAGTCGGTGGCGACCTGGGGGCCGTAGCCGGACTTCACGTCGGCGACCTGGAGGCGGAGCCGGTTGACCCCGAGGATCTGGCGGTTCAGCCAGGTCTCGGTCTCCTGGGCCATGTCCACGGATCCCCGCACGGTGCTGCCGTTGAGGAGCGAGACGCGGACAGTGCCGTCGGTGATGTTGCCGAGCCAGTTCTTCACCCAGTTGCAGCCGGCAGTGTTGACGTCACCCCAGACGACTCCGCCCTTGTCCGCGAGCACCTCCGCCTCGGCGCGACGAGGAGCCTCGCTCGGCGGCGCGACGTTGTACTGCGGGTGGCCCGTCCCGCCGCTGGCAAGGAGAGGCTTCTTGTAGATCCCCCGCCAGACATAGTGGGAGAACCCGGTCGGAGCGGAGGCCGCAGCGGCGTACGGGGACTGCGGGCCGATCGCCAACCGGTACGTGCGGATCGAACCGGGCTGGTTCGCCGAGATCGTCACCTTGCCGCCGGAGGGGGTGGCGTGGCCGATCTCCTGCCAGCCGGCGGTCGAGGACCATCGCTGCAGCGCGACGCGCGATCCGGCCGCGGGCGCCGGGGTCAGCGTGCCGGCGACGGTGAGCGTGCCCTTGGTGTAGTCGGTGGTCCGGATGCTGGTGACCTTCACGGTTCGCGTCGGTGCCGCGGCCTGGGCGTCCGTCTGACTGCTCTGCAGCGAGAGCGCACTCTGCGCGGGCACGGCCGCTGCTGCACAACCGGCCAGGGACACGGACAAGGACAAGCCCACGACAAGGCCGATGAAAGGGCGCACGCCCATGGTGAAACTCCCTCGAGCCCGGGTGGATCCCGGGGTAGATCACAGCTTGATGAAGACACCCTGCCGGTCTTGGCGGCGGATGGCAAGCGAGCGACTGCGGTGCGTCACACTGGCCGGTTTGCCGCATACCCCGGGGCACCGGGCCGGTAGAGGCCGATCCCAGGCTGTGGACCTCGCCGCCTTCTGCATGGTTCTGTACTAAGGGCGAACTAACATGGGGTTATCGCCCTGACTGGGGGGATCGGCACCGTTCACAAGACGGCTGGCCGGCCCAAGTTCGACTTGGAGATGAACAGAACAGTGACCATCGAGGTCAAGCAGCTCGACCGCGTGGTGATCCGCTTCGCCGGGGACTCCGGCGACGGGATGCAGCTCACGGGGGACAGGTTCACAGCGGAAACGGCATCGTTCGGCAACGACCTGTCGACGCTGCCCAACTTCCCCGCCGAGATCCGGGCACCAGCCGGGACTCTGCCGGGCGTGTCGTCGTTCCAGCTCCACTTCGCCGACCACGACATCCTGACGCCGGGTGATGCGCCCGACGTACTGATCGCGATGAACCCGGCCGCACTGAAGGCGAACCTGCCGGAGGTCCCGCGGGGTGCCACGCTGATCGTGGACACCGCGGACTTCACCGCGCGGAACCTGAAGCGGATCGGGTACGAGGAGAACCCGCTCGAGACGGGTGAGCTCGAGGCCTATCACGTGGTCCCGCTCAACCTGACCGGGATGACGGTCGAGTCGGTCAAGGAGTTCGGCCTGTCCCGCAAGGACGCGTCCCGGGCGAAGAACATGTACGCGCTCGGCCTGGTGTCCTGGCTGTTCCAGCGCCCGGTCGAGTCGACGATCGAGTTCCTCGAGTCCAAGTTCGCCGGCAAGCCGGACATCCGCGACGCGAACATCGCGGCGTTCCGGGCCGGCTACAACTTCGGCGAGACGGCCGAGGAGTTCTCGGTCCGATACGAGGTGAAACCGGCCAGCATGGCGACCGGCACCTACCGCAACATCTCCGGCAACCTCGCGTTGGCGTACGGCCTGGTGGCGGGCGCACAGCGCGCGGGGCTGCCCTTGGTTCTCGGCGCCTACCCGATCACCCCGGCTTCCGACGTACTGCACGAGCTGTCCAAGCTCAAGCGGTTCAATGTCACGACGATCCAGGCCGAGGACGAGATCGCCGGCGTCGGCGCGGCCCTGGGTGCGGCGTTCGGCGGCGCGCTCGGCGTGACGACCTCGTCGGGCCCGGGCATCAGCCTGAAGTCCGAGTCGATCGGCCTCGGCGTGATGCTCGAGCTTCCGCTGGTGGTCTGTGACATCCAGCGCGCCGGTCCCTCGACCGGTATGCCGACCAAGACCGAGCAGGCCGACCTCCTGCAGGTGATGTTCGGGCGGAACGGCGAGGCGCCGCTGCCGGTCCTCGCGGCCCAGTCCCCGGCGGACTGCTTCGCGATCGCCGTGGAGGCGGCCCGGATCGCGGTCGCCTACCGCACCCCGGTGATCGTGCTGTCCGACGGCTACCTGGCGAACGGGTCCGAGCCCTGGCAGATCCCGGTGGTCGAGAACCTGCCGACGATCGACCCGAACTTCACCACCGAGCCCAACGCCACGAACGACAAGGGCGAGCCCACCTACCTTCCGTACCTGCGCGACCCGGAGACCCTGGCCCGCGCCTGGGCCATCCCCGGCACCGCCGGTCTCGACCACCGCATCGGCGGGCTCGAGAAGGAGGACAAGACCGGCAACATCTCCTACGACCCGGCGAACCACGACCTGATGGTCCGCACCCGCCAGGCGAAGGTGGACGGCATCACCGTCCCGCCGCTCGAGGTCGACGACCCGGGCGGTACTGCGAAAGTGCTCGTCCTCGGCTGGGGTAGCACCTACGGCCCGATCGGCGCGGGATGCCGCCGGGTCCGCAAGGTCGGCGGCAAGGTCGCGCAGGCACACCTGCGGCACCTGAACCCGTTCCCGTCGAACCTGGGCGACATCCTGAAGAGCTACGACAAGGTGCTCGTCCCGGAGATGAACCTGGGCCAGCTGGCGATGCTGCTCCGGGCGAAGTACCTCGTTGACGTCGTCTCTTACGCGCAGGTCCGGGGGATGCCGCTGGGCGCCGCCGAACTCGCCGAGGTGATCGGCAACCTGGTCGAAGAGACCGAGGGGATCGACGACGACGCCCGGCACCTGGGCGCTGCCGCCGCCAGCCTGACCCACGGGGAAGCCCTGCACGACGAACCCAACGGGCGCTCGAACGGGCACCCGGCCTCGAGCGGCCACCTGAAGCCGGAGGGAGCACGATGACCGCGATCGAGCTGGGTCTGCCCGGCCTGCGGGGAGTCCCCACTGCCGACGATCCGCAGAACCGCAAGGAGTACGTGTCGGACCAGGAGGTCCGGTGGTGCCCGGGTTGCGGCGACTACGCAGTACTGGCCGCGTTCCAGGGGTTCCTGCCGGAGCTGGGGATCAAGCGGGAGAACGTGGCGATGGTGTCCGGGATCGGATGCTCCTCGCGTTTCCCCTACTACCTCTCGACCTACGGCATGCACTCCATCCACGGCCGGGCGCCCGCGATCGCGACCGGCCTGGCGGTGGCCCGGCCGGACCTGAGCGTCTGGGTGGTCACCGGTGACGGCGACGCGCTGTCGATCGGCGGCAACCACCTGATCCACACACTCCGGCGCAACGTGAACCTGAAGATCCTGCTGTTCAACAACAGGATCTACGGCCTGACGAAGGGGCAGTACTCCCCCACCTCGGAGCCGGGCAAGGTGACCAAGTCGACGCCGATGGGCTCGGTGGACAACCCGTTCAACCCGGTCTCGCTCGCGCTCGGCGCGGAGGCGACGTTCGTGGCCCGGACGGTGGACTCGGACCGCAAACACCTGACCGATGTACTGCGGCAAGCGGCGGCCCACCGCGGCACGGCGTTCGTGGAGATCTACCAGAACTGCCCGATCTTCAACGACAACGCCTTCGACGCGTTCAAGAACCCGGAGACCCGGGACGACGCGATCATCCCGCTGGTCCACGGCGAACCGATCCGCTTCGGTACCGACGGGCGACTCGGCGTGGTCCGGGACGGTTTCGCGTCGCTCGCGGTTCGCGAAGTCGCGGACCTGCCGAACGGCGAGGCCGACCTGGTCGTGCACGACGCGCACACGGACGACCCGGCGTACGCGTTCGCCCTCTCCCGGCTGACCGACGCCGGCGTACTGCACCGCGCCCCGGTGGGTGTGTTCCGTTCGGTGGAGCGGCCCGCGTACGACGACATGGTCCGCCAACAGGTCGAAACCGCCCAGCAAACCCAGGGAACCGGCGACCTCCAGGCCCTCGTCACCGGCGCAGACACCTGGACCATCGGCTAGTACTCCGGCCCACGCCGCCCCGTCGACCTGGATCGTCGGGGCGGCCGGGGCGGCCGGGGCGCGGACGATCAACGCCGGTCGCAGCTGCTACGCGCTAGTCCGTGGCCCTCGGATGGCCGGTGCCTGCGTGGCGAATCCAGATGGTCTTCTTGTCTGGGTCGATCAGGTACCAGATTCGGCCTCCCCCCGTGACTTCGTACTGCCATTGCTCGAGGCCATTCACTGTGCCTAGATCCCTGCCCTTGAGTCGGTGCTGACGCTCAGTGGGCGGAATGGGCCGCGGGTCGGCACGGATCGCTTCCCACGCTTTCAAAGTGTTGCCTGGCGCCTGCTGGCACAGCTCATCCCACCCTTTGCCGGCCTCCGAGCTGGCAAACCTCAGCTCCCACTGACCGGGTGCAGCGGGAGGTGCGACCCGGTCGTTTCGCTTGCCAGGGCTCATACGACCGGCGGGGGAACCGTGCCGGAGTCTTCGACAACGTTGGAGCCTAGGGCGGCCAGCAACTCAGGATCTGCGTAGATCTCCGCAGTGTGGCGCCATTCAGTGATCAACTGCAGCACTGGTGTGGGGGATCCGAGACTCTCGCTGGCGTCCATCACGTCGACCAACTCCTGGGCGAAGGTCATGCGGTCGCCGTCGGTCAAGAATCGGATCCATGGGAACACCTTCGGCAGGATCTCGAGTAGGTGCGTAGATCGGACAACAGGATTGCTCATCACTGCCCGGAGCAGCCGGGTCGCCACGTCGATCAGTTCGTCGTCCTGTGTCGCCCGTGCAGCAGTTGTCAAGATCAGATCGTCTTCCGAACCGCGCCGATGAACCCGCAAAGAGCGGCTCCGGGCCGACTTCAACTTCTCAACGGTCTCGTTGGGGCGCTGGAGCAGGTCCGAGAAGGTGACTTCTTGCAGCTCACTCATAGTTCAAAGGTAATTGCTAACTCGCCATAACACAACGCACTACCGGCTACCTCCACAGCTCGTTGCGACGCAGCTGGACCGTGGCCCTTAGGAGGCCCCGGTCCAGCTGTGTGTCGTTACGAGAGCGAGCCGAGTGGGCGGGGGATCGGCCGGTCGCCTGGTTCTCCGTAGGTGACCGCGGTCATGCCGACGACCCACCACGTGGCGGTTGAGGGGCGGAAGATGGCGAGGTCCGTCTTGCCGTCGCCGGTGAAGTCGCCGGTCAGCGGGATGTCGCCGGGCTCGCCCCACCGCTGTGAGGCACGGCCGTTGATCCACCAGGTCGACGTCGACGGGCGCCAGATCGCGAGCTCCGTCTTCTTGTCACCGATGTAGTCGCCGGCTACGGGGATGTCGCCGGGCTCGCCCCAGTGGATGCCGGCGGTCCTGCCGCGGATCCACCACATTCCCGTCGACGGGCGGAACACGGCGAGTTCCGTCTTCCCGTCGCCGTTGTAGTCACCGGGCACCGGGATGTCACCCTTCACGCCCCAGCTCGCCGTCAGGACGTTCCGTACCCACCACACGCCTGTGCTGGGCCGCCAGACAGCGAGATCCGTGCGACCGTCGACGCTGTAGTCACCCGGCACCGGGACGTCTCCACTCGTGCCCCACTGGGTCTCGAAGTACCCGCGGGCCCGCCAGATACCGTCCGAAGGTCGCCAGCTCACGATGTCGGTTCGCCCGTCCGAGTTGGCATCCGCCGGCACCTGCACGTCGGTGGCCGCGCCGTACTGGACTGTGTGGAACCCGCGGTCCAGCCAAGTGTTCGTACTAGGGCGGAAGACCGCCAGGTCCGTCCGGCCGTCACCGGTGTAGTCGGCGTACTGGCCGGGTACGAACGCGGCGTACTGCGCGGTCAATGTCAGGTCACTCGCGGGCATCGTCAGCACGCGCGTCCGGTTCGCACCGTCGGACCAGCCGTTGAACACGATGTTCCCGGAGATGGCGGGCGCGGCGAGGTCGTTGCTGGAGCCCACCGTCACCTTGACGCTGACCCGCGCGGTGCCGTTGATGAGCACAGGGGCTCGGGACACCACAGTGAGAGTGCGCAGGTCCGGGTCCGCCTTGTACACCTTCTGGGTGAGGGCCCCGTCCGAGTCCACCGCCGAGGCCGTCACCTGCATGCTGGTCTCGCCGCCGTGGTCGTCGAAGAGGTCGGAGAACGTCGGCCCCGTGCTCGTCTGCCCGGGATGCAGGTGGCATCCTCCGACGCTGTCGCAATGGATCAGGTCCGTCCGCCAGGACACCGGGAGCACACCGTCTTCGGCGTCGTTGGCCGAGGCGCTCAGCGAGACCGTGTTCCCGACGGCGTACTTCTTGGCAGGACCGGTCAGTGTCAGCTCAGGTGGATGGTTGTTCGGCACTACGACGATGTCGGTCGTCCCCGTCAGTCCCAGCGAATCCTTGACCGTGAGTTTCGCGGTGACCTTTCCCGCCGCCGCGTAGGTATGAGTGACAACGGCACCCACCCCCTGCTGCCCGTCCCCGAAGTCCCACGCGTACGTGAACTTGTCGCCGTCCAGGTCGTAGGAGGCCGTGCCGTCGAAGGTGACGGTCAAGGTGGCCGGGTTCACGGTCGTGGCGACCTGGGCAACGGGTGCGCGGTTCCCGGCCGAATAGCGCAGCCGGGTCAGGTTGGACGAGATGATATCCGCGAAATAGATGTCACCGTTCGGGCCCGTCTTCATCGCGACCGGGCCGCCGATGCCGGTGGCGAAGCCGGCGCTTTCCGGCGGGCGGGTCACGTTGCCCTGGTCGTCGATCTGCATCGTCCAGATCTTCTGCTGCGAGTAATCGCCGAAGAAGTACGCACCCCGGTAGGCACTGGGGTATGACGTCCCGGTGTACCAGGTGCCACCGATGATCGACCCCTGGACGCCGACCCTGGAGTAGTAATACAACGGCGCCTGCACCGGCTTCGTATAGACCGGCTGGCATGCTGCCGTGGCGGCGTACTTCGCCTGCTTGGCCACGCCCTCGTAGCACGGCCAGCCGTAGTTGGCGCCGGCGGTCAGCGAGTTGATCTCCTCGTACGAGGCCCAGCCGACGTCCCCCACGAGCACGCGACCGTTCGTCGGGTCGACCGACATCCGGAAGGGGTTGCGCAGACCGTAGGCGTAGACCTTGCTCCGCCATGAGGTCGGGGAGGCCGCGTTGTAGTTGGGGTTGCCGGGCACGCCGGCGCCGGTGGCCGGATCGATCCGCAGGATCTTGCCGAACGGGACGTCAAGGTTCTGGGCACGCATGCCGTCAGGGTTCGCGGAGGCGAGCGGCGCGGCGTTGTCGCCGATACTGACCAGGAGCTTCCCGTCCGGTGCGACCAGGACGGTCCCTCCACCGTGATAGATGCTGGTGAGTAGCGGCGTCTCGAGCAGGACCTGCTCGCCGGCCAGCGAGGTCGGGTTGGCGGCAGGGGTCGCCGTCCAGCGCGAGACCCGGATGACCCGGCCGGCCGCGGTATCGCTGGCGTACTGCAGGTAGAGCTTCCCTGTCGTGGCGTAGTCCGGTGCCAGCGTGAGGCCCAGCGCACCGAGGTCCCCCGTATGGGCCGCGCTGGGAATCGTCGTGAGGATCCGCGGCGCCGCATCGTTGGACACGACGGTGACACGGCCGTCCCGCCCCAGCGTCAGCACCCGCTCATCAGGGAGGAACTCGAAGTTCGACAGGCTGCCCGGGTCCTGCCCGGTCGCGATCGGTACCGGCGTGAAGCCCGCTGGAATCACCACAGCGGCGTCGGCTGAATCAGGGCTGCTTGCCTGCACGACGGTCACCAGCAGCACCGGTGCAAACAGGGCCGCGATCACCGTCCTCGACCGCAGTCGTCCCCGCCTGGTTGCAGGCGCGCCACCGCGCCGCCAATTGAACCGCATGACCCATCCCCCACTTACTCATCGCCGGAAACGCATCTACTCCCTTGATGCATTGCCCGTAACGAATGTTGCGATTTTTGAGGTGGGGGGCTCTATCTACGGTCGCACGGCCGACTCCGATCCGCCAGTGCTCGGCCCTCCGCCCGCAGCCGGGCGGGACGTCACCGAGCGACGACGCAGAGTCCCGAACCCCCCCAAATTGGGAGGACAGCCCAACGGCGCTCAGAGCAGCTGGCTGACGGCGTGAATGGTCAGGCCGACCAGCGCACCGACCACGGTGCCGTTGATACGGATGAACTGGAGGTCGCGGCCGACGTGCAGTTCGATGCGTTCGGCGGCTTCGCGGCCGTCCCAGCGTTCGATGGTGTCGGAGATGACGGAGACGATCTCGCTGCCATAGGTGCGGATCACGTAGCCCACCGCCTCGGAAGCGCGGGCGTCGACGCGGGCGCGCAGCTCGTCGTCGGTCTGCAGGCGTTTGCCCAGGTCCTTGATGGTCTGGGCTGCCCGTGCTCGCAGCGGGCCGTTCGGATCGGCGATCGCGTCGATCAACGCGGTCCGCACCGCGTCCCAGACCGCGGTCAGGCTGGTCCCCATGTCCGGGTGGCTCAGCATCCGGCGCTTGAACGTCTCGAACCGCTCCATCATCTCCGGGTCGTGCTGCAGATCCTCGGCCAATTGGCTGAGCAGCCGGTCGACCGCCTTGCGGGCGGCATGCTGCGGATCGTCGCGTACTCCGGCCAGCCAGGTCAGCGCCTCCCGGTGGATCCGGTCGATCACGATCGAGTCGACCCAGCGCGGCGACCAGCGCGGTGCTCTACGACCGACCACCTCGGCCACGGTGTCGCGGTTCTCGCTGAGCCAGTCGTACGCCTCGACGATGAGCAGGTCGAACAGCGCGTGGTGGGCGCCGTCGTCGACCACCGACTGCAGGAAATGCCCGGCGATCGGGCTCAACGGCTCCTTGGCGA
The DNA here is from genome assembly GCF_039529635.1 of Kribbella alba. Taxonomy (NCBI): domain Bacteria; kingdom Bacillati; phylum Actinomycetota; class Actinomycetes; order Propionibacteriales; family Kribbellaceae; genus Kribbella; species Kribbella alba. The sequence continues at coordinate 999,063 of NZ_BAAANE010000004.1, forward strand.
ACCGCGGCAGCAGCGATCCCCGCAGGAACGCGGTGACGTCGTCATCACCTAGCTTCGGTAGCGCCGCGCCGATCGTCCGGGCGCCTTCCTCGACGATCCGCTCGGCATGGTTGCCCGCGGCAAGCCATTCGCCGGCCCGACGGCCTACTTCGGCGGTCCGCATCTTCTCCGCGACCACGGCCTCGGACAGGAAGTTCTCGGTGACGAACTGCTCCAGGCTTTCGGCCAGGCTGTCCTTGCGGGTCGGCACGATCGCGGTGTGCGGGATCGGCAGGCCCAGTGGTCGCCGGAACAGCGCGGTCACGGCGAACCAGTCCGCCAGCGCGCCGACCATCGCGGCCTCGGCGGCATTGTTCACGTACGCCCAGGCGCCGCCGTGATGAAGCGTCAGGACGTAAACCAACGCCGCGAGCACCAGCAGCGACAAGGCCACGGCCCGCATCTGCCGCAATCCCCGCCGCCGCACCACATCAGCCGCACCCAACACCACCGTTGTCATACTCCGATTCAACCAACTCCCCGGTCATCACGTCCGGAGCGTCGGGCTCAGCGCACGGCGGCCTCTACCAGCTCGCGCTCACGCCGCCCGGTACGCCGGTCCATCGAGCCCGAGATGATCGCCAGCACGAGACCAGCGACCGCAAGGGCCGCACCAAGGCGACTGGGCCACTCGTAGCCATAACCAGCTGCGAGTACGACGCTGCCGAGCCACGCGCCGAGGGCGTTCGCCACGTTGAGGGTCGAGTGGTTCAGCGAGGCCGCGAGCGACTGGCCCTCGTGTGCGACATCCATCAGCCGGGTCTGCAGCGCCGGGATCAGGATGCTCGCGCTGAACCCGAGCGCGAACACGCCGACGAGCGCGCCCGCCTTGCTGTGTGCGAGCCACCCGAACGTCCCGAGGACCACGATCACCGCGACCATCCCGCCGTACAGGCTGGGCATCAGCGCGCGGTCGGCGAGGCGGCCGCCGACCAGGGTGCCGCCGGTCATGCCGACGCCGTACACGGCCAGCACGATCGTCACCGCGGCCTTGCTGAAGCCGGCCAGGCCGGTCATCGTCGGGGTGATGTAGGAGTAGGTGGCGAACATGCCGCCGAAGCCGACCATGCCGACCAGCAGGGCCATCCACACCTGCGGCTTGGCCAACGCGCTCAGCTCACTGCGGACGTTGACGTCGTTGCCGACCGGCTGCGGCGCGACCCAGAACCAGACCGCGAGAAGCGTCACCAGGCCCAGTACGCCGACCGCCAGGAACGGGAGCTGCCAGCCGAACTTCTGACCGAGCAACGTGGTCACCGGCACACCGACGATGTTCGCCACCGGCAGGCCGACCATCATCATCGAGACCGCCCACGCGCGCCGGTTCACCGGAACCAGCGAGGCGCCGACCACGGCACCGATACCGAAGAAGGCGCCGTGCGGCAGACCCGACAGGAACCTGGCGGCCATCAGCAACCAATAGCTGTTGGCAACGGCCGAGAGAACATTGCCGAGGACGAAGACCGCCACCAGCCCGAGCAACAGCCGCTTCCGTCCGGTCCGGGCACCCAGGGCGGCGATCACCGGGGCGCCGACGACGACACCGATCGCGTACGCCGAGACGATGTGCCCGGCGGTCGGGATGGAGATGCCGACGCCGTCCGCGATCTGCGGCAGCAGGCCCATCGTGACGAACTCGGTGGTTCCGATCGCGAAACCGCCGATCGCCAACGCGAGCAGGGCCAGGCCGACATGTCGCCCCGAGCCGTCAGGAGTCACCGAACTTTTCACGCCTGATTGTCCCATCAACTTTCCCTCCCACCGGCGGCGTCTCAGCCGCTGATGTGACCACCGCCACCGCGCTGCGTCGCTCAAGCTGTCGGCTTGACCTCATCCAGCATTGAGGGGCGCGGCGGGTCGTGAAAGCATCCGGCATGGCCAACTACGGCGATCACCAACTGAGCATCTACGTGCAGGGGATGTTCTCCGACACCCGGCCCGAGATCACCACCGATCTGTCCCGGCTGGAGTCCCAGGCCGCCGCGAACCTGTCCGCCGAGGCGATGGGCTACATCGTGCCGAGCGCGGGCAGCGGCTCCACCGCGCGAGCCAACCTGGCCGCGTTCGAGCGGTGGCGACTCGTCCCCCGGATGCTCCGCGGCAGCGTCGAGCGGGACTTGTCCTGCACTGTGCTGGGCACCAAGATGCCGGCGCCCGTCGTGATCGCCCCAGTCGGCGTACAGACGCTTGCTCATCCTGAAGGCGAGCTGGCCACCGCGCGGGCGGCCACAGCGCTCGGGTTGACCTACACGCACTCGACGCAGGCCAGTCACTCGTTCGAGCAGATCGACGCGGGCAGCAAGTGGTACCAGCTGTACTGGCCGACCGACAAGGACGTCTGCCTCAGCTTCCTCCAACGCGCCAGGGACAACGGCTACTCGGCGCTGCTGGTGACGCTGGACACCGGCACGATCGGCTGGCGTCCGGCCGACCTCGACCGGGGCTTCCTGCCGTTCCTCACCGGCGAAGGACTGGCGAACTACTTCACCGACCCCGCGTTCCGCGCCAAGCTGGCCAAACCGATCGAGGAGGACCCGACCGCAGCCGTGATGCACTGGGCGCAGATGTTCCCCAACCTCGGCCTCAGTTGGGACGAGCTGTCCTTCCTTCGGGACAACTGGGACGGCCCGATCGTGCTCAAGGGCATCACCTCGATCGACGACGCCAAGCTCGCCGCCGAACACGGGGTGGACGGCATCGTCGTGTCCAACCACGGCGGCCGCCAGGTGGACGGCGCGATCGCCGCGCTGGACGCGTTGCCGGCCATCGCTGACTCCGTCGGCGAGCAGCTCACCGTGCTCTTCGACTCCGGCGTCCGCACCGGCTCCGACGTCGCGAAGGCACTCGCCCTCGGCGCGAAGGCAGTCCTGCTCGGCCGTCCGTTCCTGTACGGCCTGGCGCTTGCGGGCCAGGCCGGCGTCGAGCACGTACTGCGCTGTCTGCTCGCTGAGCTCGATCTCACGCTCGCGTTGTCGGGGTACGCCAACCACCGCGAGCTCAACCGGGATTCGGTGGTGCCCGCGTGAAGGCGGTCGTCTTCGACCTCGACGACACCCTGTTCGACCACACCACCTCGGCCACCAACGCCATCCAGGCTTGGGTTCCGGCCCTGGGCGCCACCTATTCGGCCGACCTGATCCCACAGTGGTTCGAGATCGAGCGGCGGAACTTCGACGGCTGGCTCGCGGGCAGGCTCACCCACCAGGGTCAGCGGCGCGGCCGGCTGCTGGAGTTCCTGCCGCTGATCGGCCGGCCGGTGCCGGGCACGGACGATGAGCTGGACGAGGTCTTCGCCGGCTACCTGGAGTTCTACCGGCAGAGCTGGGCCGCCTTCCCCGACGCCGAGCCTGCTCTGGAGGTTGCCCGGAGCAACGGTTGGCGGATCGGCGTACTGACCAACGGAAGCACCCCGCAGCAGAACGCGAAGCTGGCCGCTATCGGCCTGGCCGGCTTCATCGATGTCGTCTCGACCTCGGAGAGTCTCGGCTTCAGCAAGCCCGCAGTCGAGGCGTATCACCTGACCTGCGAGGCACTCGGCGTGGAACCGGCCGACACCCTGATGATCGGCGACAACTTCGAGCTCGATGTCGTGGCTGCCCGCGCCGCAGGTCTGACCGCGCACCACCTGGACCGGGCGGCCGGGGTCACCCTGGCCCAGCTGGTACGCAGTACGGGCTGAACTCTCAGATGCCGCAGGTGGGCGCCGACCAGGAGTTGCTGGTGCGGATGTCGACGTGAGTGTGGTCGTCGTGACCCGGGTAGCCGGGACCGAAGATGCCGCCGAAGCCGTGGTAGCGAGCCTGCTTGGCCAGCGTGCAGAGGGAGTGCACCCCGACCAGGTCGGCCGATCGGCCGTACAGGTGCTGGCTGTTGCTGGCGCCACCCACCGAGTTGTTGCAGGGGATGCTGCGGAAGCCGCTGGTGATGGTCAACGGTTGGTCACCGAGTGCGTGCCGCATCGCCTCGAGTTGCCACATGGTCTGCAGCGCGTTCGCCTTGGTCGCGGCGGCGGAGAGCGGCCCGCCATCCCAACCACTACCGCCGCAACCGTCGTCGAGCTCGGCGTAGGTGAAGTGGATCGGCGTGCAGTCGTCGTCCTGTAGCGAATAGATCTTGCTGAAGGTCGCCGGACCGGCCACGCCGTCCGCACCCAGCCCATAAGCGGACTGGAACCGTTGCACCGCCGCTTTGGTGGCCGGGCCGAAGGCGCCGTCAGCGGCGATGTGACCCCCGTACGCCGGGTAGCCGGCGACGCGGATCTGCAACTGCCGGACATCCTCACCACTGGTTCCTTCGGTGAGCGTGCGGCTCCAGGTGTAACAGCCGTCGGCATGCGCCTTGGTCGCGGTGACCACCGAGGTCGCAACCGTGGTGGCCAGCATCGCCGCGAACAGGGCCAGGATGGCGAGGATCCTCGGCAGGGGCTTCTGGAAGTGAGAAAGCATCGGATGACCTCCGGGGGACGCGATGGGGCGGAACGCGTGTCACCGGTCAGAATCGCGTCATTATCTGTCTCTGCGCCAGACCTCAGCAGAAACTTTTCGACGAACGGACAACCAACCGGACGACCTGGGTGGTCAGACCCAGCTGTGCAGGTGGGCGGCGTCCGTGGCGAGCTGGTCGACCGAGTCGTCGGCGACGAATTCGAGCAGGGCGTTGATCTCGCGGGGCTCGGCGGCCAGGCGGTCCAGCACCGGACGCCACAGGGACTCGCGGGCGGCAAGCGGCAGTCGGTTGTTCGACGGCCACCAGGAGAAGACGTGCACGGTGCTGAGCCACGGCATCAGCGCCTCCAACTGCTGGAGACACTCGACGTCGTCCAAGTCCACCGGCGGCTGCCAGTACGTCGTGAGGTTGGGCGCGCCGACATCCAGCAGCAAGGTGATGGTGGAATCCACCTCGTCGGTCAGGGTGTTCCGGTGGAACTCCATCGCGATCTCGATCCCCGAACCGGCCGCGACGTCGGCCAGTTCGGCCAGTCCACGGGTCACCGCCATCCGGTCCCCCACCCCGGCCTCGGCGGTCCCGACGGTTCCGGCCCAGACGCGGATCCTCGGGGCACCCAGCTCAGCCGCGGTGGTCACCGCAGTACGGATCTCTTCGCGGTCGACACTGCCGGCCCGCAGGTAGGAACCGTATGCCGCGATCCCCAGGCCGCGGTCCTCGCACAGCGCCCGCGCCTTGCGGGCCGCGGGCAGATCCCCGAGCGGGACGTGCACGTCGCCACCCCACTCGATCGCCGCCAACCCCGCCCGCTCAGCCACCTGGACGACCTCTTCGACCGCCAACTTGCGGAACGTCACCGAGACCAAACCGGTCCTCACAGCCACGTGCGCCTCCTCGAGTTCACACGTCTATCCAACCTCATCGGGGAAGTGTGTCTCACGTCATGAGCAAAGTGGCAGGATGCCAATGACGAGCGACTAGACTCCCGGGCGTGGCAGAGCAGCGGAGAGGGTTCATCTACGGTTTCTCCGCTTACCTGTTGTGGGGGCTCTTCCCGCTCTACTGGAAACTGCTCGACCACTCCGGCGCGATCGAGTTGCTCGCTCACCGGATCCTCTGGTCGCTCGTCACGATCGCCCTGCTGGTGCTGGTACTACGCCGCTTCGGCCAGGTGCGGGAACTGCTCAGGAGTCCCCGGCGGCGGTGGCCCCTGGTCATCGGAGCGTTGCTCATCTCGGTCAACTGGGGCGCCTACATCTGGGGCGTGAACCACGGCCGGGTCGTCGAGACCTCCCTCGGCTACTTCATCACGCCGCTGTTCACCGTTCTGCTCGGCGTCATCGTGCTGAAGGAGCGGTTGCGGATCGCCCAGTGGATCGCGCTGGCGGTCGCGTTCGTCGCCGTGATCGGGCTCACCATCCAGAACGGCCGGCCGCCCTGGGTGGCGATCATCCTGACCTTCTCGTTCGCGTTCTACGGACTGGCGAAGAAGAAGGCCGGCGCCGGTGCGATCGAGGGGATGGCGGTCGAGTCGGTCACGGCGGCGCCGCTCGCGCTGATCGCCGTGCTGGTGCTGGCGTTCCAGGGCCACACCACGGTGAACCACCAGGGGCCGGGCTATCTGGTATTGGTGATGCTCACGGGACCCATCACCGCAGTACCGCTGCTGCTCTTCGGGGCCGCGGCGACGAGGGTGCCGATGACGACGCTCGGGTTGCTGAACTACATCGCGCCGGTCATGCAGTTCGCCGTCGGGGTGCTGGTCTTCCACGAGCAGATGCCGCCGATGCGCTGGGCCGGGTTCGCCCTGGTCTGGCTGGCCCTGATCATCCTCACCTGGGACGGTATGACCCGGCGCCGCCGCACGACCGCACTCGAGGTCGCTGCCTCCGCTGTGTGACGACCCGGACACCCGGATAGCTGAGGATGACCTAGCCTTGCGGCGTTCACCTGCCCTTCACTCAGTTTCCGCTCAGGTTCCCTAGCCTCACGGCGTCCGCTGCCGTCCACGCGAGAACCCGGAGTACCCGCCAGTGAGCCCCAAGTTGCTGCCGCTGATCAGCCAGATCGGCACCCGTCACGGATCCCGCGCCTTCCGCACTTGTCAGCTGAAGTGCGCCAACCAGTGCGACCACGCCGAGCCCAACACCTCCGGCAACGAGCACATCCAGACCGTCCTGCAGTCCGCCTTCTCCCGGCGCGGCATGCTCAAGATCGGTGCCGCCGGCGTAGCGGCCGCCGGGGTCGGCGCACTGGCCTCGAGCATCCCGGCCGCGGCCGACATGACCGCCACCGGTGCCGACAAGGGCAACGGCGCGTTCCCGGGCTTCGGGCAGCGCGGCGACCTGACACACGGCGTCGTCCCGCCGAACCGCAAGGACGACATCGTCATCCCCAACGGCTACGACCAGGCCGTCATCATCGCCTGGGGCGACCCGGTGGAGGAGGGCGCGCCGAAGTTCGACGCGAACAAGCAGTCGGCCGCGGCGCAGGCCAAGCAGTTCGGCTACAACAACGACTACACGATGATCGTCCCGCTGAAGGACGACCGTAAGGCGTTGCTGGTCTGCAACCACGAGTACACCGACGAGAACCTGATGTTCCCGACCGGCAAGTACGACGCCAAGACGATCGCCGGTATCGGTCTGGCCGCACACGGCATGTCCGTCGTCGGTATCGAGCGCGTCGGCCGCAGCGGCCAATGGCGGCGGGACAAGTCCGGCACCCGCTACAACCGCCGGATCACCGCCACCACCAAGTTCGACGTCGTCGGCCCGGCCGCCGCCGACCCGCGGGTCGGCAAAGTTGCCTACGGCACCTTCGGCAACTGCGCCGGTGGCGTCACCCCGTGGGGCACGATCCTGTCCGGCGAGGAGAACTTCAACGGGTACTACGACGTGACCGGCGCGGTGCCGGCGCAGTACGCGACCAGCTACAAGCGGTACGGCGTGCCCACCACGGTGACGAAGTCCGCGCGCGAGTGGAGCATCGTCGATGCACGCTTCGACCTGACCACGACCCCCACCGAGGCCTTCCGCTCCGGCTGGGTCGTCGAGGTCGATCCGTACGACCCGAAGGCGACGCCCAAGAAGCGCACCATGCTCGGCCGGCTGAAGCACGAGGGTGCCACCACCACGATCACCGCCGACGGACGGATCGCGGTCTACCTCGGCGACGACGAGCGGGGCGAGTACATCTACAAGTTCGTCTCAGCCGGCAAGTACGACGAGAACAACCGGAAGGCCAACTTCGGCCTGCTCGACGAGGGCACGCTGTACGTGGCCAGGTTCACCGGTGACGGCACCGAGGACGGCCTGTTCGACGGCACCGGCCAGTGGATCGCGCTGACCACGGACAAGAAGTCCTTCATCGACGGCATGAGCGTCGCCGACGTGCTGATCGACACCCGGCTCGCGGCCGACAAGGTAGGGGCGACCCGGATGGACCGTCCCGAGGACATCGAGCGCAATCCGGTCAACGGCAGGGTCTACGCCGCCCTGACCAACAACTCCAACCGGGGCGGCACCTTCGCGGTCGACGAGGCGAACCCGCTGGCGAAGTCGCACACCCGCGCGACCCTCGACGGGCCGCTGGTGGAGCAGTCCGGCAACCGCAACGGCTACATCCTGGAGCTCACCGAGGAGGGCGACGACGCGGCCAGGACTAGCTTCTTCTGGACCCTGTTCCTGGTCTGCGGCGACCCGACGGCGCAGGAGACCTACTTCGGCGGCTACGACAAGACCAAGGTCAGCCCGATCTCGTGCCCGGACAACGTCTCCTTCGACGGCTCCGGCAACCTTTGGATCTCCACCGACGGCAATGTGCTCGGCTCCAACGACGGCATCTTCACCGTGCCCGTCGCCGGCCCGAAGCGCGGCCAGGTGAAGCAGTTCCTCTCGGTGCCGTTCGGCTCAGAGGCCTGCGGTCCGCTGGTCAGCGAGGACGACAAGACCGCGTTCGTGGCCGTCCAGCACCCGGGCGAGACGGACACGGCGACCTTCGAGAACCCGTCTTCCACCTGGCCCCACACCCACCCGTTCCCCCGCCCGGCGATCTCCTGCGTCTGGCGCAAGGACGGCGCCCGCGTCGGCAGCTGACGTCCCGCGAAACTGCGGCGTCGACAGCTGACGCCCGTGAATGCGCTTGCGTCCGAACAACTGCGGGGTCTGCCCCACTGTTGTTCGGACGTAAGCGTTGGGATCAGGACGTGCGGGTGACGACCAGGTCGCAGAGGGATTCGAGGGCGGCGCGGGCCGAGCCCTCGGGGAGGTCCTCCAGGAGTTTGCGGGCGTCGTCGGCGCGACGGCGTACGTCGTCCTCGGCCTGCTGAAGCGACGGGTGGGCCCGGAGCAGGGTGAGGGTCTCGGCCAGGCCGGCGTCGTCTGTCAGGTCGGAGTCGAGGAGCTCGAGCAACCTGGCGTCGGTCTCGTCGGCAGGATCCGCCTGGGCCCGGAAGATCAGTACCGGCAGGGTCGGGACGCCTTCGCGGAGATCTGTGCCCGGCGTCTTGCCGGACTGGCCGGACTCCGACGCCACGTCGAGGATGTCGTCGGCGAGCTGGAAGGCCGCGCCGATCTCCTCACCGAACGCCCGCAGCGTCTCCTGGATCTCGGTCGAGGCACCCGCGAACCGGGCACCGAACAAAGCCGAGGTGGCGATCAGCGAACCGGTCTTGTCCGCGACCACCGACAGGTAGTGCGCGAGCGGATCCTGCCCCTCGGTGACGCCCAGCGTCTCCCGGATCTGTCCCTCGACCAGCCGGCCGAACGTCCGCGCCTGGATTCGCACGGCCTCCGGTCCGAGCGAGGCGACCAGGTCGGAGGCCCGGGCGAACAGCCAGTCACCGGTCAGGATGGCAACCGAGTTGTCCCAGCGGGCGTTCGCGGTCGAGGTGCCACGACGCAGGGCGGCCTCGTCCATCACGTCGTCGTGGTAGAGGGTCGCCACGTGCGTCAGCTCGACCACAACGGCGGCTTCCACCACTTCAGCGGCAGCCGGCGACGGACCGAACTCCGCGGCCAGCAGCACCAGCAGCGGACGGAACCGCTTGCCGCCGGCAACCATGACGTGCTGGGCGGCTTCGGTGACGAACGGCGCCTCGGACCGGGCCGAGTCGCGCAACGCCACCTCGACCGCCTCCAGCCCGGCACGGACCCGGGATTCGAGCGCCTCGTCGGCGATCGCGATTCCCAGGCTGTCGGCCGGCAGCGGGGACGGGCTCACCGGATGAACTCACCCGCTCGGGCCGCCAGGTCGAGCACCGGTCCGGGAACCAGACCGAGGACGACGGTGGCGGCGAGGCCGAGTGCGACGGCCGTGGTGGTCTGCCATCCGGGCAGCGCCACGTCCGGGCTGTCGGCAGGCAGGTCGGAGAAGAACATCAGCACGATCACGCGGACGTAGAAGAACGCGGCGATCAGGCTGCAGAGCACCGCCACCACCACCAGCGGCCACGCGCCACCGGTCCACGCCGCGGTGAACACGGCCCACTTGCCGGTGAAGCCGGCGGTCAGCGGGATCCCGGCGAAGCCGAGTAGGAAGAAGGCGAAGATTCCGGCCAGCAACGGCGACTTCTTACCCAGCCCGGCCCACCGAGACAGGTGGGTGGCCTCGCCGCCCACGTCCCGGACGAGGGTCACCAACGCAAAGGCACCGATGGTCGGGAAGCCGTAGCAGACCAGGTAGAACAGCACGGCCTGGGTCGAGGTGATGCCGCCGGCGCGGACCCCGCTGCCGGCCTGCGCGAGACCGACGAAAGCGGTCAGCAGGAAGCCTGCGTGTGCGATCGACGAGTAGGCGAGCATCCGCTTCACGTCGGTCTGGGTGATGGCCACGATCGAGCCGACCACCATGGTCAGGATGGCGACGATCCACATCATCGGCGCCCAGTCCCAGCGGGTGCCGCCGAGCGCGACGTAGAAGACCCGCATCAGGCCGATGAACGCGGCGATCTTGGTGCAGGCCGCCATGAACCCGGTGACCGGCGTCGGCGCACCCTGGTAGACGTCCGGCGTCCACGAGTGGAACGGGACCGCGCCGACCTTGAACAGCAGGCCGACCCCGATCAGGCCGGTCCCGGCCAGCAGGATCGCGTCCCCACCGGTCTGGGTGGCCAGCGCGTCGGAGATCCCGCCGAGCGACATGGTGCCGGCGTACCCGTAGAGCAGGGCGATGCCGTAGAGCAGGAACGCCGAGGCGAACGCGCCGAGCAGGAAGTACTTCATCGCCGCTTCCTGCGAGATCAGCCGGCGACGACGCGCCAGCCCGCAGAGCAGGTACAGCGGCAGCGAGAAGACCTCGAGCGCGACGAACAGCACCAGCAGGTCGTTGGCCGAGGCGAACAGCATCATGCCGCCGACCGCGAACAGCGTCAGCGGGAAGACCTCGGTGTGCTCGACCTTGAGCGCGGTTGCCTCACGCTCCGCCTCACTGCCCGGTACTGCGGCGGCCTGGCCCGCGAAGGCGGACAGCCCGCCGTCGACCGAGCGCTCCGCGAACAGCAACACGCTGATCAGTGTCAGCGCCAACAGGATCGCCCACGTGAACAGCGCCGGACCGTCGACCGAGATCGCGCCCTGGGCCGCGATCAGCGACTTCTTGTCGTTCATCAGGATCGCGGTCAGAACGCCGGCGACGATCAGCGCCACGATGGCGATCGCGAGCTGGACCAGGTGTCGCCAGGCCCTGGGCAGGAAGGCCTCCGCCAGGACGCCGACACAAGCCGCACCGAACACGACGAGCAGCGGTGCCAGCTCGGTGTACTCGATCTTCGGCTTGACGAAGTCCGCCAACGGCAAGGCCTGCGCCGCCATCGGGGCCGTCATCAGCGAAAACAGCTGGGCACTCACTTCTGTCCCTCCGTCACGGGAACCTGCGGGGCCGGGTCGGTGACACCCACGCGCTGCATCGTGGACTCGACCGCCGGCTTGATGATGTCGACGACCGGCTTCGGGTAGATGCCGAGGCCGACGATCAGCAGCACCAGCGGTGCGATCGCGAACACCTCGCGGAAGTTCAGGTCCTTCAGCTTGTCGATGCCGTCACGCACCGGCCCGGTCATCAGGCGTTGGTACATGAGCAGGATGTAGAGCGCGGCCAGCACGATACCGAGCACCGCGATCGCCGCGATCACCCTGTGCCTGCTGAACGTGCCGGCGAGCACCATGAACTCTGAGATGAACGGCGACAACCCGGGCAACGCCAGGCTGGCCAGGCCGGCGAACAAGAACGTGCCGGCCAGCACCGGAGCCACCTTCTCGACACCGCCGTAGTCCGCGATCCGGGCCGACCCGCGCCGCGAGATCAGGTACCCGGCGACCAGGAACAGGGCCGCGGTGGAAAGACCGTGGTTGAACATGTAGAGCGTCGATCCGGTCATGCCCTGCGAGGTGAGCGCGAAGATGCCCATCACGATGAAGCCGAAGTGCGAGATCGAGGTGTACGCGATCAGCCGCTTGATGTCGGTCTGCCCGATCGCCACCAGCGCGCCGTACAGGACGCTGATCAGGGCGAGCACCAGCACCACCGGGGTGGCCCACTGCGACGCGTTCGGGAACAAGCCCAGGCAGAACCGGATCATCCCGAAGGTGCCGATCTTGTCGAGGATGCCGACCAGCAGCACCGACGTACCCGGGGTTGCCTCGGCGGCGGCGTCCGGCAGCCAGGTGTGGAACGGCACCATCGGCGCCTTCACCGCGAACGCGAAGAAGAAGCCCAGGAACAGCCACCGCTCGGTGTTCTGGCTGATGTCCAGCTTGACCAGGTCGGACAGCAGGTACGACGGGGCGCCGGCCTTGGCCGACACGACGTACAGGCCGACCACGGACGCCAGCATCAGCAGACCGCCGAGCAGCGAGTAGAGCAGGAACTTCACCGCGGCGTACGAGCGCTGGGGGCCGCCGAAGCCACCGATCAGGAAGTACATCGGGATCAGCGTGGCCTCGAACAGCACGTAGAAGAGGAACACGTCGGTGGCGGCGAAGACGCCGATCGACAGTGCCTCCAGGCCCAGGACCCAGGCGAAGAAGGACTTCTCGCTCCAGCGACCGGTCTTCGCGTCGTTCCAGGAGGCGATCAGCACGATCGGCGTGAGCAGTGCCGTGAGCACCACCAGCACCAGCCCGACACCGTCGAGGCCGAGGGCGTAGTGCGCGCCGAAGGCCTTGATCCAGGTGTAGGACTCCTCGTAGTCGGCGGCGCCATTGCGCTGGTAGCCGATCGCGATCACGATCGTCAGCGCCAGCGTGAGCACCGAGAAGCCGAGCGCGACCTGCTTCGCGAGCTGTGCCTGGACCTTCGGCACCGCCATCGTCGCGATGGCTCCCACGAACGGCAGGAGCAGTGTCAGGGTCAGCCAACCGATGTTCACGACAACCTCACCGCGAGGAGGGCGACGACCACGAATGCGGCGCCGAAGACCATGCTGAGTGCGTAGGAACGGACGAAGCCCGTCTGGAACCGGCGCAGCCGGCCGGACAGACCACCGAAGAGCGCGGCCAGCCCGTTCACCAGGCCGTCCACCCCGCGGTTGTCCAGCCAGACCAGCGTCCGGGTGAGGTACTGGCCCGGGCGCATCAGGACCGCCTCGTTCAGCGCGTCGCCGTACAGGTCACGGCGGGCGAAGGTGGTGACCGGCGAGACCTGGACCGGCGCCTCGCGCGGGATGTCGCGACGGTACAGCGCCACCGCGATCACGATGCCGACGGCAACGACCGCGAGAGTGATCAGCGTCATCACCGTCGCGCTGACCGGCGGGTGCTCCTCGGTGTGACCGACCACCGGCTCCAGCCAGTTGACGATCCAGGGGCCGCCGAAGTAGAGCGCACCGCCACCGAGCGAGAGCGCGGCCAGGACGACCAGCGGACCGGTCATCACCGCGGGCGACTCGTGCGGGTGCACGTCCTTGTCCCAGCGCGGCTTGCCGAAGAAGGTCATGATCATCAGCCGGGTCATGTAGAACGCGGTGATCCCGGCCCCGAGCAGTGCGCACAGACCGATCACGGTGTTGTGCGCGAACGCGGCCTCGATGATCTTGTCCTTGCTGAAGAACCCGGCGAACGGTGGGATGCCGAGGATCGCGAGGTAGCCGAAGCTGAAGGTGACGAAGGTGACCTTCATGTACTTCGCCAGGCCGCCGTAGTGGCGCATGTTCACGTCGTCGTTCATGCCGTGCATCACCGAGCCGGCGCCGAGGAACATGTTGGCCTTGAAGAAGCCGTGCGTGAGCAGGTGGAAGATCGCGAAGACGTAACCGGCCGGGCCGAGGCCCGCGGCGAGCATCATGTAGCCGATCTGGCTCATCGTCGAACCGGCCAGCGCCTTCTTGATGTCGTCCTTGGCGCAACCGATGATCGCGCCGGCCAGGGCGGTCACCGTACCGACGATCACCACCGCGGTGGAGGCGGCGTCGGTGACCTCGTAGATCGCGTGCGAGCGGACGACCAGGTAGACACCGGCGGTGACCATGGTCGCCGCGTGGATCAGGGCCGAGACCGGGGTCGGGCCCTCCATCGCGTCCAGCAGCCAGGACTGCAGCGGCACCTGGGCGGACTTGCCGCAGGCCGCGAGCAGCAGCATCAGGCCCAGCAGAGTCGCCCAGGTCGAGGACAGCTTGTCCGCGCCCGCGTTCACCGTGGAGAAGGCGGACGAGCCGAACAGCGACCACATGCTCATCACCGCGAGCGAGAGGCCGATGTCACCGACCCGGTTCACCACGAACGCCTTCTTGGCGGCGGTCGCGGCCGACGGCCGCTCCTGCCAGAAGCCGATCAGCAGGTACGACGCCAGGCCGACGCCTTCCCAGCCGACGAACACCAGCAGGTAGTCCGCCGCCAGCACCAGCAGCAGCATCGACGCGATGAACAGGTTCAGGTACGCGAAGAAGCGGCGCCGGCGCGGGTCGTCCGCCATGTAGCCGATCGAGTAGATGTGGATCAGCGAACCCACACCGGTGATCAGCAGCACGAAGAGGATGGACAGCGGGTCGACCAGCAAGGTGACGTCCACCTTGATGCTGCCGACCGAGAACCACTCGAACAGCTTGACCGTCTCGGACCGCTGTTCGCCGGACCTGCCCTGCATCTGGAAGAAGAGCAGGACCCCGCAGACGAACGAGGCCAGCGGCGCCGCGGTGCCCAGCAGGTGACCCCAGCTGTTGGTGGCCTTGCCACCGAGCAGCAGGATCGCCGCGGAGACCGCCGGAATGGCGACCAGCAGCCACATCAGCTCATGACTCATCGGTTCAGACCTCAGTACTTGAGCAGGTTGGCGTCGTCGACCGAGGCCGAGCGACGGGTGCGGAAGATGGCCATGATGATCGCCAGGCCGATCACGACCTCGGCAGCGGCCACCACCATCACGAAGAAGGCGGCGATCTGGCCGTCGAGGTTGCCGTGCTGGCGGGCGAAGCTGACGAACGCGAGGTTGGTCGCGTTCAGCATCAGCTCCACGCACATGAACACGACGATGGCGTTGCGGCGCACGAGCACGCCCAGCGCGCCGATGCTGAACAGGATCGCCGACAAGATGATGTACGGCTCGGTACTCACAGCTTGTCTCCTTCGCCGAATCCGGTCAGGTCCGTGCCGGTGGGCTCCGGCGGGACCTCGTCGCCGGCGTCGCCCTCGGCGATCCGGCGGACCGTCTCGAGCTCCTCGCGCTCCTCGGTCTCGGGGAACACCGTGCCACGCGCCTGCAGCACGCGCGAAACCGAGGTCGGTGCGATCGACCCGTCCGGCAGCAGCGCCGGGGTGTCGACGGCGTTGTGCCGGGCCAGGACGCCCGGAGTGGGCAGCGGGCCGGGGTGTACGCCGAGCTCGGCGTACTTGCGGATGCGCTCCTGTGCCAGGTCGCGCTGGGTCTTCTTCTTGGTGAGCCGCTCGCGGTGCGCCAGCATCATCGCGCCCATCGCGGCGGTGATCAGCAGCGCCGACGTCACCTCGAACGCGAAGACGTACTTGCCGAACAGCAGCTGGGCGATCCCCTTCGGGTTGCCGGCGGGTTGCGCCTGCCCCAGGCCGACAGGGTCGCCGTACGCGGCGTTGCCGACCGCGAAGATCAGCAGCACCGCGATGCCGAGGAACGCCAGCCCGGCCAGCAGCCGCTGACCGCGGATGGTCTCGACCAGCGAGTCCGACGCGTCGACGCCGACCAGCATCAGCACGAACAGGAACAGCATCAGGATCGCGCCGGTGTAGACGATGATCTGTACCGCGAACAGGAACGGTGCGTCCTGGGCCGCGTACTGGATGGCCAGGCAGATCATCACCGTTGCCAACAGCAACGCCGAGTGCACCGCCTTGCGGACCAGGATCATCGCGATCGCGGCCAGCACCATGATCGGCGCCAGCATCCAGAAGGCGACCTGGCCGCCGGTGACGAGCCCGATCACTGGTCGCCACCGCCCTGGGTCGAGCTGAACGGGTTGACCGAGGCGCTCTCGGGAGCAGCGGCCGCACCGGTCAGACCGAGGTAGTAGTCCTTGTCGGTCGCGCCGAGCTGCATCTCGTGCGGCGGCTCCTCCATCCCTGGCAACAGCGGCGCCAGCAGGTCCTTCTTCTCGTAGATGAGGGACTCGCGGCTACGGTCGGCCAGCTCGTACTCGTTGGTCATCGTGAGCGCCCGGGTCGGGCACGCCTCGATGCACAGTCCGCAGAGGATGCAGCGCAGGTAGTTGATCTGGTAGACGCGGCCGTACCGCTCACCCGGCGAAAAACGACCGGAGCCGCCGGCTGTGCCGACAGCGTTGTCGGCACCTTCGACGTAGATCGCGTCCGCGGGGCAGGCCCACGCGCACAGCTCGCAGCCGATGCACTTCTCCAGCCCGTCGGGCCAGCGGTTCAGCTGGTGCCTGCCGTGGAACCGCGGCGCGGTCGGCTTCTTGTCGAACGGGTACTGCTCGGTGAAGACCTTGCGGAACATCGTCCGGAAGGTGACCCCGAACCCGGCTACCGGGTCCCAGAGGGACTCTTTGACGGATTTTGAATTAGCCACGACTGACGTCGCCCTCGTTTCGGCTCGGAGTGTTGACGAGCGGTGGTGGGACCGGGAAGCCGCCGGCGAAGGCATCGAACTCGCCCTCTTCCTCCGGCGTCGGCTCCTCGTCCTTCTTCTGGGGCAGGAACATCGTGATCACCGCGATCAGCGCGACGATCCCGGCGGCCACCAGCAGGTAGTTGCGCTGGAAGGTGACCTCGCGGCCCACCGCGCGGACGGTGGCGACCAGCAGGATCCAGGCCAGCGAGACCGGGATCAGGATCTTCCAGCCCAGCCTCATGAACTGGTCGTAGCGCAGTCGCGGCAGCGTCCCGCGCAGCCAGATGTAGAAGAAGATGAAGCACATCATCTTGCCGACGAACCACAGCACCGGCCAGAAGCCCTCGTTCGCGCCGGACCACAGCGAGATCGGCCACGGGGCCCGGTAGCCGCCCAGGAACAGCGTCGTCGCGAGCGCCGACACGGTCGCCATGTTGATGTACTCGGCGAGGAAGAACATCGCGTACTTCATCGAGGAGTACTCGGTCAGGAAGCCTGCCACCAGCTCGCCCTCGGCCTCCGGCAGGTCGAACGGCGCCCGGTTCGTCTCGCCGATCATCGAGATCACGTAGATCACGAAGGACGGGAAGAGCAGGAACGCGTACCAGCCCGGGATCGGGATGTGCGCGCCGAACAGGTTGATCGACTGGTGCGAGGCCTGCGCCTGGACGATGTCCCAGGTGGACATCGAGCCGGCGAACAGGAAGACCGTCACCAGCGCCAGGCCCATCGCGACCTCGTAGGAGATCATCTGGGCGCTGGACCGCAGACCACCGAGCAGCGAGTACGTCGAGTTGGACGACCAGCCGCCGAGCACGATGCCGTAGATGCCGATCGAGGCGATCGCCATCACATACAGCACCGAGACGGGCAGGTCGGTCAGCTGCAACCGCGTGTAGGTGTCGGTGAAGGGGATCTTCACCGTCGGCCCGAACGGGATCACCGCGAAGGTCAGGAAGGCCGGGATCGACACGATCACCGGTGCCGCCACGTAGACGAACTTGTCGACGCCCTTGGGCATCAGGTCTTCCTTGAACATCAGCTTCATACCGTCGGCGAGCGACTGGAGCAGACCGAACGGGCCATGCACGTTCGGGCCGATCCGCTGCTGCATCCGGGCCACGACCCGGCGCTCCCACCAGATGTTGAACAGCGTCAACACGACCAGGAAGACGAAGATCAGCAGCACCTTGATGCCCACCACCCACCACGGGTCGCGGCCAACCCCGGCGTCAGGCACCGCTAGTGGGATGAGACTCATGCGTTCCCTCCGGCGATCGTCACGATCGAGCCATGATCTGCGTGCAGCGACCTTCTGACGTGCGAGTCCGCCGAGTTGGCCGGCAGCCAGACCACGTTGTCGGTCATCGGGGTGATCACGACCGGCAGCCGGATCGAGCCCGCGTCGGTGCTGACCACCAGTTCGTCACCGTCGACGACCCCAACCCGGCGTGCAGTGGTCAGCGAGATCCGCGCCACCGGCTTGCGGGCGGTCGCGACCAGGTGCGGCTCACCGTCGTTGCTGCGGCTGTCGTCGATCAGCATCCGCCAGGTCGCGAGCCGGGTCGAGTCGAAAGCGCCCAGCGCCGGACCGGCCTGGTACGTCGGCTCGTTCGCGCGGTTGCCGTCCCACCGGCCGAGCTCGTCGAACTCCTGCTTCGCCCCGGCCGGGGTGCTGAACCCGAGCGACAGGTCCATCTCCTTGGCCAATGCGGCGAGCGCCCGGACGTCCGGCATCGGGGCGACCACCTTCAGCACCACCGGGAACGGCCGCTCGCGACCCTCCCAGTTCACGAAGGTGCCGTCCTTCTCCGCCGGCGGAACCACCGGGAAGATGACGTCGGCGTGCTCGGTCACCTGCGAGTTGCGGACCTCGAAGCTGACCACGAACGGCGCGGCTTCCAGCGCGGCCAGTGCGGCCGCCGGGTCCGGCAGGTCGTCGATCTCGACGCCGGCGACGATCAGCGCCTGCAGCGAACCGGCCGCCTCGAGGATCTCGCCGGTGTCCCGGCCGATGGCGCCCGGCAGGTTCTCGACGCCCCAGGCAGCCTGCAGGTCGACCCGCGCGGCCGCATCCGTCACCAGGCGTCCACCCGGCAGCAGACCCGGCAGGCAGCCGGCCTCGAGCGCACCGCGGTCACCCGCGCGACGCGGGATCCAGGCGAGCTGTGCGCCGGTGTCCAGGGCCAGTCGCAGCGCCGCGGAGTACGCACCCGGCGCGGTCGCGAGTCGCTCGCCCACGATGATGATCGAGTCCGACCCGAGCGCGTCCCGCGCGGCGGCGCCGGCCTCGCCCGTACTGCCAAGATCACCCAGTACCGCAGCCTCTGTACCCGGGGAGGTCTGGACGACGACTCCGTCGAGCTTCTCCACACCGCGCGACGCGAACGACGCCACGGTGAAGACCTTGGTGCCGACCTTGCGAACGCCCTTGCGCAGGCGCAGGAAGACCGCCGGCGCCTCCTCTTCCGGCTCGAACCCGACCAGCAGCACGGATCCCGCCCGCTCGAGGTCGGCGAACGTCGTACCGAGTCCTGTGCCGGCGACCGCGGCGGCCAGGAAGTCGGCCTCCTCGGCCGAGTGCGGCCGGGCGCGGAAGTCGATGTCGTTGGTGCCGAGCGCGACCCGGGCGAACTTCGAGTACGCGTAGGCGTCCTCCAGCGTCAGCCGCCCCCCGGTCAGTACTGCGGCGTTGCCCCGGGCGGCGGTGAGCTTCTCGGCGGCGTAGTGCAGCGCCTCCGGCCACGAAGCCGCGCGGAGTTCGCCGTCCTCGCGGATCAGCGGGTGGGTCAGCCGGTCACCGGTGGTCGCGTAGTTGAACGCGAAGCGGTCCCGGTCGGAGATCCACTCCTCGTTGACCTCCGGGTCGTCCCCGGCCAGCCGGCGCATCACCTTGCCGCGCCGGTAGTCGGCCCGGATCGCCGACCCGGACGCGTCGTGCTCGGCCACCGTCGGCACCGAGACCAGGTCGAACGGCCGGGAGCGGAACCGGTACGCCGCGCTGGTGAGCGCACCGACCGGGCAGATCTGGATGGTGTTGCCGGAGAAGTAGCTCTCGAAGGGCTCCTTCTCGTAGATGCCGACCTGCTGCAGGGCGCCCCGCTCGATCAGCGCGATGAACGGGTCACCGGCGATCTGCTCGGAGAAGCGGGTGCAGCGGGCGCAGAGCACGCAGCGCTCACGGTCCAGCAGGACCTCGGCGGAGATGTTGATCGGCTTCGGAAAGGTGCGCTTGACCTCGTGGAAGCGGGTCTCGCCCGGACCGTTGGTCAGCGCCTGGTTCTGCAGCGGGCACTCGCCGCCCTTGTCGCAGACCGGGCAGTCCAGCGGGTGGTTGATCAGCAGGAACTCCATGTTCCCGTGCTGCGCCTTGTCCGCCACCGGCGACGTCAGCTGGGTGCGGACCACCATGCCGTCGGCAACGGTGATCGTGCAGGACGCCTGCGGCTTCGGCATGCCCCGGCCGTTACCGGCGTCGGGGATCTCGACCAGGCACTGACGGCAGGCGCCGACCGGATCGAGCAGCGGGTGGTCGCAGAACCGCGGGATCTGGACGCCGATCTTCTCGGCGGCCCGGATCAGCAGGGTGTTCTTCGGGACCTTCACCTCGATGTCGTCGATGGTGACGGTCACCAGCTCGACCTTCTGGACCTCGGATCCGGCCGGCGGATTCGCTTGGATGGTCATGCGCTTGCTCCAGCGGTGGAGAAGAGGGTGGATGCCATCGGGTCGAACGGGCAGCCACCGTTCGTGAAGTGGGCGATGTACTCGTCCTTGAAGTGCTGGATCGAGCTGGTGATCGGCGCGGTCGCTCCGTCGGCGAGTGCGCAGAAGGCACGGCCGGTGATGTTGTCGCACAGGTCGAGCAGGGTGTCGAGGTCCTCCTCGGTGCCCTTGCCGGCCTCCAGCCGCTCCAGGATCTGGACCAGCCACCACGTGCCCTCGCGGCACGGGGTGCACTTGCCGCAGGACTCGTGCTTGTAGAACTCGGTCCAGCGCAGCACCGAGCGGACCACGCAGGTGGTCTCGTCGAACATCTGTAGCGCCTTGGTGCCCAGCATCGACCCGACCGACGCGACACCCTCGTAGTCCAGCGGGACGTCGAGGTGCTCGGCGGTCAGCAGCGGCGTGGAGGAACCACCCGGCGTCCAGAACTTCAGCGTGTGACCCTCGCGGATGCCGCCTGCCAGGTCCAGCAGTTGCCGCAGCGTGATGCCCAGCGGCGCCTCGTACTGGCCCGGGCGGGTGACGTGCCCGGACAGCGAGTACAGCGTCATGCCCTTGGACTTCTCGCTGCCCATCGAGGCGAACCAGTCGGCGCCGTTGTTGATGATCGCGGGAACCGACGCGATCGACTCGACGTTGTTGATGACAGTGGGGCAGCCGTACAGGCCGGCCACCGCCGGGAACGGAGGACGCAGACGGGGTTGACCGCGACGACCTTCGAGCGAGTCGAGCAGTGCCGTCTCCTCGCCGCAGATGTACGCACCGGCGCCGGCGTGCACGATCACGTCGAGGTCGTAGCCGCTGCCGAGGATGTTCTGGCCGATGAAACCGGCCGCCTTCGCCTCCTCGACCGCCTGCTGCAACCGCCGGACGACATGCAGCACCTCGCCGCGGACGTAGATGAAGGCCGTCGACGCCCGGATCGCGTACGACGCGATGATGACGCCTTCGACCAGGGTGTGCGGCGAGGCCAGCATGAGCGGGATGTCCTTGCAGGTGCCCGGTTCGGACTCGTCCGCGTTCACCACGAGGTATTTCGGCTTGGGGTTGTCCTGCGGAATGAAGGACCACTTCATGCCGGTCGGGAAACCCGCGCCGCCACGGCCGCGCAGGCCCGAGTCCTTCACGGCGGTGACCACGTCGGCCGGCTGCATCCGCAGCGCGGTCCTCAGCGCGTCATAGCCGCCGGACCGCTGGTACGACGCCAGCTGCCAGGAGCGGATCTGGTCCCAGTTGTCGGACAGCACCGGAGTCAGCACAGTGATCAGTCCTCCTTCCGCGGGTCGTCGGTGTGGACAGCCTGCGATTCCCGACCCGGCTGGTCCTCCGGGCGCGGACCGGCCGCGGCCTCCGGGGAGACGGTCTCCTGCGGCGCCGGCGCGGAGCCGGACCGGTTCGAGGCCGGCGCGGTCCAGTTGCGTTCGCGGGCCAGCCGCAGCCCGGCCAGGGTGGCCTTGCCGCCGGTGGGGCCCTCGTCGGCGCGGCCGTCGGGGAACCCGGCCAGCACTCGCTCGGCCTCGCGCCAGGTGCAGACCGTCGCACCGCGCGGCGACTTCACCTCGGTGCCTTCACGCAGGTCGTCCACCAGCTGGGTGGCCGACTCCGGCGTCATGTCGTCGAAGAACTCCCAGTTCACCATCATCACCGGCGCGTAGTCGCACGCGGCGTTGCACTCGAGGTGCTCGAGGGTGATCTTGCCGTCCTCGGTGGTCTCGTCGTTGCCGACGTCCAGGTGCTGCTTGAGCCGATCGAAGATCAGGTCGCCGCCCATGATCGCGCACAGCGTGTTGGTGCAGACCCCGACGTGGTACTCGCCGACCGGGCGGCGCTTGTACATCGTGTAGAAGGTCGCCACCGCCGACACCTCGGCACCGGTCAGCCCGAGCACCTCGGCACACACCTCGATGCCCTCCGGCGTGACCCGCCCCTCGACCGACTGCACCAGGTGCAGCATCGGCAGCAGCGCCGAACGGGCCTCCGGGTAGCGCCCGGCCAGCTCGCGCAGCTCGGCCACCGTGGTCTCGGTGATCTTCGAGTCACCAGTGCTGTAGGGCACTGGCTTGTTCGTCGCAGTCGTGTGGTTCTCGGCCATTTAGCGGTCCACTCCACCCATCACCGGGTCAAGGCTGGCGACGGCGACGATCACGTCGGCGACCTGTGCGCCCTCGCACAGGATCGGCATCGCCTGCAGGTTTGCGAACGACGGGTCACGGAAGTGCGCCCGGTACGGCTTGGTGCCGCCGTCGGAGACCAGGTGGCAGCCGAGCTCGCCGCGCGGCGACTCGATCGCCACGTAGGCCTGGCCGGCCGGCACCCGGAAGCCCTCGGTGACCAGCTTGAAGTGATGGATCAGCGCCTCCATCGACTCGCCCATGATGTGCTTGATGTGGTCGAGGGAGTTACCCATCCCGTCGTTGCCGACCGCCAGTTGGCTGGGCCAGCCGATCTTCTTGTCGGCCACCATCACCGGCTCGCCCTCCATCTTGGCCAGGCGGTCCGCGCACTGCTCGACGATCTTCAGGGACTCGTGCATCTCCTGCAGCCGGATCCGGAAGCGCCCGTAGGAGTCAGCCGTGTCCCAGGTCGGCACGTCGAAGTCGTACGTCTCGTACCCGCAGTACGGCTGGGACTTGCGCAGGTCCAGGCCGTAGCCGGTGGCCCGCAGCGGCGGGCCGGAGATCCCCAGCGCCATGCAGCCGGCCAGGTCGAGGTAACCGACGTCCTGCAGGCGAGCCTTGAAGATCGGGTTCGCGTTGCACAGCTCGGCGTACTCGGGCAGGTGCTTGTTCATCCAGGTGATGTACTCGCGGATCTTGTCCAGCGCGCCCGGCGGCAGGTCCTGGGCGACACCGCCCGGCCGGATGAACGCGTGGTTCATCCGCAGCCCGGTGATCAGCTCGAACAGGTCCAGCGTCATCTCCCGCTCGCGGAAGCCGATCGTCATCACGGTCAGCGCGCCGATCTCCATCCCGCCGGTGGCGATGCAGACCAGGTGACTGCTGATGCGGTTCAGCTCCATCAGGAGCACCCGCATCACGTTCGCCTTCTCCGGGACCTGGTCCTCGATGCCGAGCAGCCGCTCGACCGCCAGGCAGTACGCCGTCTCGTTGTAGAACGGCGACAGGTAGTCCATCCGGGTGACGAACGTGGTGCCCTGCGTCCAGTTGCGGAACTCCATGTTCTTCTCGATGCCGGTGTGCAGGTAGCCGATGCCGCAGCGGGCCTCGGTCACCGTCTCGCCCTCGATCTCGAGGATCAGCCGGAGCACGCCGTGCGTGGAGGGGTGCTGCGGGCCCATGTTGACGACGATGCGCTCTTCGGGCTCGTCGCCCAGCCCGGCCACGACCGAGTCCCAGTCCTGACCGGTGACGGTGAAGACCTTGCCCTCGGTGGTGTCCCGGGTGGTTGCGTACGGATCTGTAGTGGTCATCAGTTGTAAGACCTCCGCGTGTCGGGCGGCGGGATGACGGCGCCCTTGTACTCGACGTCGATGCCGCCGAGCGGGTAGTCCTTGCGCTGCGGGTGCCCCGGCCAGTCGTCGGGCATCTGGATCCGGGTCAGCGCAGGGTGTCCGTCGAAGATGATGCCGAAGAAGTCCCAGGTCTCCCGCTCGTGCCAGTCGTTGGCCGGGTAGACCGAGACGATCGACGGGATGTGCGGGTCGGAGTCCGGGCAGGAGACCTCCAGCCGGATCCGCCGGTTGTGCGTGATCGACAGCAGGTGGTAGACCGCGTGCAGTTCGCGCCCGGTCTCGTTCGGGTAGTGCACGCCGCTGACGCCGGAGCAGAACTCGAACCGGAGTGCCTCGTCGTCACGGACGTGCTGGGCCACCTCGACCAGCCGCTCCCGCGCGACGTGCAGGGTCAGCTCGCCCCGGTCGACCACGACCTTCTCGATCGCGTTGTCGCCGACCAGACCTTCCAGGCGCTCGGTGGCGCCGTCGAACCAGCCGCCGTACGGCTTGGCCGATCCGCCGGGCAGCGCGACCTGACGGCGCAGGCCGCCGAAGCCCGAGGTGTCACCAGTACCCCGGACGCCGAACATGCCTTCGCGCTGGTCGACGACCTCGGCGCCGGGCGTCTGCGCGTCGGCAGCCGCAGTGGTCGCCGGCAGGTTCTCCGGTTGGGTATCACTCACCGAAGGAGCCCCTTCATCTCGAGCGTCGGTGCGGCGGTCAGGGCCGCGGCTTCCTGCTCGGCCTGCAGCGCCTTCTTGTTCGCACCGAGCTTGCCGTGCTGGATGTCGTCGTGGAGCTTGAGGAACGCGTCCAGCAGCATCTCCGGCCGCGGCGGGCAGCCGGGCAGGTACATGTCCACGGGGACGACGTGGTCCACGCCCTGCACGATCGCGTAGTTGTTGAACATGCCGCCGGACGACGCGCAGACGCCCATCGCCAGCACCCACTTCGGGTTCGGCATCTGGTCGTAGATCTGGCGCAGCACCGGGGCCATCTTCTGGCTCACCCGGCCGGCCACGATCATCAGGTCGGCCTGCCGCGGGGACGCGCGGAAGACCTCCATGCCGAACCGGGCCGCGTCGTAGCGGGGTGCGCCGGTGGTCATCATCTCGATCGCGCAACAGGCCAGCCCGAAGGTTGCCGGCCACAACGATGCCTTGCGCATGTAGCCCGACAGACCCTCGACGGTCGACAGCAGCACGCCTGCCGGAAGCTGTTCCTCAACACCCATATTCAGTCCCACTCCAGTCCGCCGCGGCGCCAGACGTAGGCATACGCGACGAAGACGGTAACGATGAAGATGACCATCTCGATCAACCCGAACAGCGCCATCTGGTCGAAGGCGACCGCCCACGGGTAGAGGAAGATGATCTCGATGTCGAACACGATGAAAAGCATCGCGGTGATGTAGTACTTCACCGGGAAACGCCCACCACCGACGGGCTGCGGGGTCGGCTCGATCCCGCACTCGTACGAGTCGAGCTTGGCCCGGTTGTAGCGCTTCGGGCCGACGAGCGCGCTCGTCACCAACGTGCCCGCCACGAAGATCGTCGCGAGCACACCGAGGATGAGGATCGGTACGTAAGGGTGCATCTTGGGGCTGCTCCCTCCTTCTTGCGTCCGTACTGCCGGCTGTGTCTGGTGTTTCCCTGTTGCAAGACAGCACTGTGTTATCAGTACCGCTGTGGCTCACGTCAGCCGCCCCGCCGCAATCAGGCGGCGGGCGCGACCTTGGTGAGCCCGTTGATGATCTTGTCCATCACGTCGCCGTCGCGCGGATCGGTGAGGTTGGCCAGGAGTTTCAGGGTGAACTTCATCAAGGTGGTGCGCGGCAGACCGTACTTCGTGCACAGCCGCATCACCTCCGGATTTCCGATCAGCTTCACGAAGATCCGGCCGAGCGTGTAGTAGCCGCCGTACTCCTGCTTGAGCGCCTTCGGGTACGCCGAGAGCGCGCGTTCGCGCTGGTTCGGCTGCCGGTGCAGCGCCTGGGCGGCGACCTCCGCGGCGAACGCGCCGGACTCCATCGCGTAGGGGATGCCCTCGCCGTTGAACGGGTTGACCATGCCGCCCGCGTCGCCCAGCAACATCAGCCCGCGGGTGTAGTGCGGCTGCCGGTTGAAGCCCATCGGCAAGGCCGCACCACGGATCGGTATGGTCTGGAACTCGTCGCGGAACTGCCACTCCTCCGGCGTGTTCTTCAGCCACTGCTTGAGCAGGTCCGCGTAGTCCACCTTGCCGAAGGCGTCGGAGGTGTTCAGGATGCCGAGGCCGACGTTGACGGTGCCGTCGCCCATCCCGAAGATCCAGCCGTAGCCGGGCAGCAGGTTGCGCTGCCCGGGTTGCTGCGGGTCGTCCGCCCACAGCTCCAGCCACGACTCGAGGTAGTCGTCGTCGTGACGCGGGCTGGTGAAGTAGGTGCGCACGGCGACCCCCATCGGTCGGTCGTCGCGCTTGTGCAGGCCCATCGAGACCGACAGCCGCGACGAGTTGCCGTCGGCAGCCATCACCAGCGGCGCCCGGAACTCGACCTCCCTGTCATCACCGTCGGCGCGGCGTCTGCCGTTCTCGTCGACCGGCTTGGCGGTGACGCCGACGATGAAGCCCCTGTCGTCCAGGATCGGCGCGGTCACGTTGGTCCGCTCGCGCAGCCTGGCCCCGGCCTTCACGGCCTGCTGGGCGAGCAGGTCGTCGAAGTCCATCCGGTTGCGGGTCAGCCCGTAGTTGGGGTGGCTGGCCAGGTCCGGCCAGTCCAGCTGCAACTGGTGGCCGGCACCCTGGATGCGGAGGCCGTAGTTGCGGATCCAGCCGGCCTCGGGCGAGATATCGATGCCCATGTTGATCAGCTGCTTGGTGCCGCGCGGCGTCAGTCCGTCACCGCAGACCTTCTCGCGGGGGAAGGCGGTCTTCTCCAGCAGCAGGACGTCGAGTCCGGCGTTCGCGAGATGGTAGGCAGCAGCCGAGCCGGCAGGTCCCGCACCGACGACGATCACATCCGCGGTCTCGGCCTGCTGCCGCGGCGACGCGCTCTGACTCATCTCATCCCGGCCTGGAGGTTGGGGTTTCTAAGGTCTCCGGCACTCGTGAAGCGATTCACGAGGCCTGGTCATCCGACAGTCTAGGACTGCCTGACTTGGACGCGAAACCGGGCCGGAATCCCTTACCGACAGGCGATTTACGCGCGTCCTGCCTTGCGTAATTATCTGAGCCGCACCAGCACCTCGTACTACGGACCAGTGGCTCAGGTGGTCTGTCAGAGCGGCTTCGTGCCCCGGTGGATCGCGACCAGTCCGCCGGTCAGGTTGCGCCATTGCACGTGGGTCCAGCCGGACGCCTCGATGGTCCGCGCGAGTGGCTCCTGACCAGGCCAAGCGCGTACTGACTCGGCCAGGTACTCATATGCGTCGGGGTTCGTGGAGACCGCCTTCGCCACCACCGGGACCGCGCGCATCATGTACTCCAGGTAGGCCACCCGGAACGGCTTCCACGTCGGGTGCGAGTTCTCCAGCACCACCAGCCGGCCGCCCGGCTTCGTGACCCGGAGCATCTCCCGCAACGCGACCGTGACGTCATTCACGTTCCGCAGCGCCCACGAGATCGTGACCACATCGAAGGTCTCGTCCGCGAACGGCAACCGCAGCGCGTCCCCCGCGATCAGGTCGAGCTCGGGGTACCGCCGCTTGCCGACCCGGAGCATCCCGACCGAGAAATCGCACGACACCACCTCGGCGCCCGCCTCGCGCAGCTTCACGCTCGAAGCACCCGTGCCCGCGGCCAGATCGAGGATCTTCATCCCCTTCCGCGGCGCGATCTCCGCCAGCGTCTGCGGCCGCCAGTACAGCTTCTCCAGCCCCATGGTGGCCACCGCGTTCGTCCGGTCGTAGCCCTCGGCCACGTTGTCGAACATCGCTGCCACTGCCTCTGGCTGTTTGGTGAGATCTGCGCGGGTCACAGTGTCTAGTGGATCACGGGTGCGGCGGGCTCCGAAATTTGCCGGATACAGGGCAGGCATACGCTTGCATGCCGTGAGTGCATCACCAATGAGCCGGACGGCCATCGAGACCCGGGGCCGGAGCGCGAGCGAGGAGTGTTGCCGTGAGCCTGTCTGACCCGGTTCTACCCGGTCATCACCCGGCACCGCATCTGGTGATCCGCAGCCAGCCGATCGACGGAGTCTCGGCCCAGCTGATGGACCACCTGCCCCAGACCGGTGGTCTGGCCTGGGTCCGGCGCGGCGACGGCCACGTCGGCTGGGGTGTCGCCGCCCGGCTGGATGTTGCCGGCAGCAACAGATTCACGGAGGCCCAGGTCTGGTGGAAGGACCTCGTCGGCGCCGCCGTCGTCCGCGACGAGGTGCGGGTGCCCGGCTCCGGCCTGGTCTGCTTCGGCTCCTTCGGCTTCACCGACGCCGACCCGAGCGAACTCGTCGTGCCCGAGGTGATCGTCGGCCGCCGCGGCGGCACCACGTGGGTGACGACCATCTCCCCCGCCAGCTCGCTGGCCACTCGCCCTGACCTGATCCGGCACGAACCGGCCCCGGTCGGCGAAGTCGCCTTCGCCGACGGATCCCGCTCCGGCGCCGAGTGGTCCGGGATCGTCGCCGACGCCGTCACCCGGATCACCGGCGGCGAGCTCGACAAGGTGGTGCTCGCCCGCGACCTGATCGCGATCGCCTCGCAGCCGATCGACCTGCGCTGGCCGTTGCGCCAGCTCGCCGCGGCGTACCCGAACTGCTGGACGTTCTCGGTGGACGGGCTGATCGGCGCGACCCCCGAACTGCTGGTCCGGCGGGAGAAGGGCCTGATCACTTCAAGGGTCCTGGCCGGCACGATCCGGCGTACCGGGGACGACGCCCACGACCTCGCGCTGGCCGCGTCACTCGCCCGGTCCAGCAAGGACCTGGAGGAGCACGAGTTCGCAGTACGGTCGGTCGCCGATGCGCTGAAGCCGCATTGCAAGTCGATGAACGTGCCCGAGACCCCGTTCGTCCTGCACCTGCCGAACGTGATGCATCTGGCCTCCGACGTCGCCGGTGTCGCCGCGAACGGCGCCTCCGCCCTCGGCCTCGCAGCCGCCCTGCACCCGTCCGCGGCAGTCTGCGGTACGCCGACCGACACCGCGCGCGACCTGATCGGCGAGATCGAAGGAATGTCGCGCGGCCGGTTCTCCGGACCGGTCGGCTGGATGGACGCGGGCGGTGACGGCGAGTGGTGTATCGCGCTGCGCTGCGGCCAAGCCGACCCCCATGACCCGACCAGGATGCGCATCTTCGCCGGCGCCGGCATCGTCGCCGGGTCCGACCCTGAGGCGGAGCTGGCCGAGACGAACGCCAAGCTGGTTCCGATGAGAGACGCGCTGGGAGACTGAGTTGAAGCTCACCAAGTACTCACACGCCTGTGTCACGCTCGAGAAGGACGGCAAGGTCCTGCTGGTCGACCCCGGCACCTTCGCCGAGGACGCGGCCTTCGAGGGCGTCGACGCGATCCTGGTCACGCACGAACACGCCGACCACCTGGATCCCGACCGCGTGATGGGCCTGGACGTTCCGATCTGGACCAACGCCGGCGTCGCCTCGCAGCTCGGCGACCTGGGCGACCGGATCACCGTCATCGCGGGCGGCCAGTCCTTCGAGGCCGCGGGTTTCGCGATCAGTGCCTACGGCAACGACCACGCGATCATCCTGCCGGAGTGGGGTGTTCCCTGCCAGAACGTCGGATACCTGATCGAGGACGCCGTCTACCACCCGGGCGACTCGTTCACCCAGCCCGACCGCCAGGTGCACACCAACCTGGTGCCGATCTCCGGCCCATGGTTCTCGATGCCGCCGGCGGTGGAGTACGCCCGCGCCGTGAACGCACAGCAAACCCTCGGCATCCACGACGCCCTCCTCAGCCCCATCGGCGTCGGCATGATGCCCCGCTTCTTCAACACCGACGATCGGCCCTACCTAACCGTCACCCCCGGCGACTCAATCGAGATCAACTAGTACGACAGCCGTAGTTCGTGATGATGCCTTTCGGCAGGGGCCGCGGAGGGCTGGGTGGGTGCGGCCCTGGCCAAGAGTGGGGACCTGGGACAGGTAGTCGGGGCCTTGAACAGGTTATTTCGTGTCCGCGGTCCCTGTTTGGTGTTCAAGGTTCCCGCTTCGTGACCGCTGCGCAGTCCGGGCCCGTCCCCGCAACATCACAAACTCCGGCTGTAGTACTAGCCCCCACTGCGCCAACCACTGCCACCCCCCTTCCCCCGCCGGCACCCCCTCCGCCCGCCGGGCAGCCGGCCGCTGTGTGTTGCTCTGCCGCTGGCGGGTTGTTCGCCCGCTGGCGGGTCTTTCGGCCGACGGCCAGCCCGGCCACTGCGGGGTGCCCCGCCGCGGGCACGTTGTACGTCCGCTGGCCGGTCTTTCGGCCCGCGGCCCGCCCGACCACTGCGGGTTGCTCCGCCACTGGCAGGTTGTACGTCCGCTGGCGGCTTGCAGGGCGCTATCGGCCGAAGAGCCAGCTATCCGGGCAGCCGGCCCAGTCCGGTAACCCTGAGCGGGGTCGGCCCACCCCCGGCCACTGCGGGATGCCCCACCACTGGCCGGTTGTTCCTCCACTGGCGGCTTGCAGGGCGCCATCGGCCGAATAACCGGCCATCCGGGCAGCCGGCCCAGTCCGGTAACCCTGAGCGGGGTCGGCCCACCCCCGGCCACTGCGGGTTGCCCCACCACTGGCAGGCTGTTCCTCCACTGGCGGCTTGCAGGGCGCCATCGGCCGACCGGCCATCCGGGCAGCCGGCCCAGTCCGGTAACCCTGAGCGGGGGTCGGCCCACCCCCGGCCACTGCGGGATGCCCCGCCACTGGCAGGCTGTTCGACCACTGGCGGCTTGCAGGGCGCTATCGGCCGAAGAGCCAGCTATCCCGGCAGCCGGCCCAGTCCGGTAACCGTGAGCGGAGGTCGGCCCAGTTGAGGTGGCGGTGAAGTCCGGGCAGCGGAGCGAGGTGGTCGACGATTGTGGCGGGGGAAACTGGCGCCTCGGACACCTCCTCGGGGACGCGGACACGTCATTACCTGTCCACGTCACGACATGGTGTCCGCAGCCACGGTTTGTCGCCGCCGATGCTGGTCGCCCGGCTGGTTTCAGCCGACCGCCGCACTCCCCGGGCCTGGCGGCGCCGGGTCGTGCAGGATCCCGCGGATCCGGTCCTCGGTGTTGGTGAGGATTACCGAGTTGAGCACCGGATCGCGTTGCAGGAAAGGGAAAACCGTCGCCTTGAACTCCGCGGGACAACCTCGCGCGCGGACCGTCGTACTCACGGCTCGAAAGTGAAGTCGACGAAGTCCGCGACCGGGACGTAGCCTGCCTGGGCGTAGATCTTGTTCGAGGTCGGGTTGGCCAGGTCCGTGTAAAGGCAAGCGCGGTTGCCCTGGGCAAGGATCTCGGCGGACACGTGCACGGTGAGGGCGCCCGCGTAACCGTTGCGCCGGTGTTCCTGCGGGGTGTAGACCGGACCGACGCGGCAGACCTCGAAGACCGGCTTGTGGTAGCCGACCAAGCTCACCGGCGCCCCGTCGACCTCCCAGATCCACATCGTCTGATCCTTCAGATGGCGCTCGGCCCACTCGAGGTCAGTCGGCTCGTCCGGGAAGCCGTCGTTCACCCAGTCGCTGGCCAACTGTAGGTCGGCCGCAGTCAGCTTGCGCGGCGTGCCCTCCGCCGGGAGCGGGTTGAGCGTGACCAGCTTGTGCAGCCGCGTTCCTTTGGACTCGGTCGCGGTGATGCCGCGCGCAGCGGTCCAGCGGTTCGCGAAGGCGGTTGCCGTGGCCCGATCTCCCGCAACCCCGGCGAGCTCAGGCAACAGGTCCAGGTAGGTGTCGGTGACCTCGTTAGAAAGGTCGGCGCGCAGCGCGCCGAGGTAGACCGGGCGGTTGGGCGTGCGCATCGCGACGCCGATCACCTCGCCGGAGTGGTCGTGGACCGAGACGAAGTACGACGGGTCGGTCTCTGTGCGATAGGTCCTGGCGGCGCGTTCGGCGACGTTGCTCATGATGATCGTGTGCAGCACGGGATCCCTTTCCAGGAAGGGAAAGGTCGTCGCCTGGAACTCAGCCGGATCGCTCGTCAGCCGCACGCTCATGCCTAGGAACCTTACTGCGGCGAGAGGGTCGGGTCAGATGGTTTTCCACAAGCCCGGCACTTGCGTCCGACCAACCCCCTGCGTGCGTCCGAAGACGCCCCGCTGCTTGCGTCCGAAGACCGCCCCAGCGCTGGCGTGCGAGGACGCCCCAGCGCTGGGTCCGAAGACGCCCCCGGCGCTGCCATCCGAAGACGCTCCGGCGCTTGCTTCCGAAGACGCTCCGCTGCTCGCGTGCGAGGACGCCCCAGCGCTTGCGTCCGAAGACGCGAGGGGCCTGCCCCACGGCTCTTCGGACGTAAGGAGTTTTACACTGCGAGCATGTCCACCACGCGGTTGCTGTTGCTCGGGGTCGTGCGGATCTTCCAGCCGGCCTACGGCTACCAGTTGCGCCGGGAGTTGATGACCTGGAACGTGCAGGAGTGGGCAAATATCAACCCGGGCTCGATCTACACGGGCCTGCGGACGCTGGCCAAGCACGGATTCCTGCAGGAGATCGAGGAAGGCGCCGGGAACAAGCCCGGCAGGACGTCGTACAAGCTGACGGTCGACGGCGAGAGCGAGTACTTCACACTGCTCCGCAAGGCGCTGTGGAGCGTGGACGGGTTCAACCCCGGCCAGATGCAGGCCGCGCTCAGCTTCCTCTGGTCCCTCCGCCGCGACGAGGTGATCGCCGCGCTGGAGTCGCGGATCGTGCAGTTGGAGCAGCAAGCGAAGGCGGAGCCGTTCTCTGAACGGCAGATCCTGGAGGATCCCGGTACTCCGAACCACGTGGTGGAGATGTTCCGGATCACCAACGCGCGCGACCGCGGCGAGCTCGAGTGGACCAGGAACTTCCGCGACCGGGTAGCCGAAGGCGCCTACTCCTTCGCCGGCGAGGCCCCCGACTGGGCCCCGCACCCCAGCATGATCAGCCAATGGACCGAGATCCCCGACCCACCCGCCTAGGCCCGACCCACCCACCTAGGCCCGGCCCTCCGCCTGCCGGGTCGGCCGTCAGGTTCTTCGACCGCTGGCGCCAAATGGAGGCGGTACCGGTCGAAGAAGCCGCTACCGGCGGCGCGGATGCGAATTCGGTGGCGATCCGCTGGTGGGTGGGCCAGAGTTGCTGGCGGGTGGGCCGGATCCGCGGGTGGAGCGCGGGCGGGGCGTCGCACCAAGCGCGGGTGGTGCCGGTGTTTGGGTCGGGGAGTACCTGGTGGCGATCTAGCAGCGGCAGTAGTGCGGGATTTAATCAACGTTGACTATTCAATGTTGATTGTTCAGACTGTCCGGCATGATGATCGAAGCTCGCGGACTCGTCCGCACCTTCAAGACCAAGCGCGGCCCGGTGCATGCCGTGCAGGGGGTAGACCTGAACGTCGCCGACGGGGAGATCGTCGGCTTCCTCGGCCCGAACGGGGCCGGCAAGACCACCACGATGAGGATGCTGGCGACCCTGATCAAGCCGACCAGCGGTTCCGCGACCGTCGCCGGGTGTGACCTGGCCGAGGACCCGGTCGGGGTCCGGCGCCGCATCGGCTATGTGCCGCAGAGCGGTTCAACCTTGCCGGAGGCGATCGCCGGCGACGAGGTCGTCGACCACGCCCGGTTGTACGGCGTGGACAAGCGCAAGGCGATCGCGGACGGCGAGCGGCTGTTCGAGGAGTTGGACCTGCCGGGCCTCTGGCGGCGGCAGTGCAAGACCCTGTCGGGCGGCCAGCGCCGCCGGCTCGACATCGTGATGGGGTTGATCCATGACCCCAAGCTGATCTTCCTGGACGAGCCGACCACCGGCCTCGACCCGCAGGCGCGGGCGAACCTGTGGGAGCACATCCGGCAGTTGAGGCGCGGCGGTGCCACAGTGTTCCTCACCACGCACTACCTGGACGAGGCAGACGCGCTCTGCGACCGGATCCTGGTCATCGACCACGGCAGGATCGTTGCCGCCGGCAAGCCGGAGGAGCTGAAGCAGCAGGTGTCCGGCGACGGCGTCCGGCTGAGCCTGGCGGACGCCTCGCAGGCTCCCGGAGTGACCAAGATCGTCGCGGAACTGCCTGGCGCGGTCGCGGTCGAGACCGATGGCGACGTGGTCGCGTTCCGGATCCCGAAGGGTGGTTCGGTGCTGCCGTCGCTGCTCCGTTCGATCGATGCCCAAGGCATCGAGCTGCACGGCGTCGAGGTGCACCGGCCGACGCTCGACGACGTCTTCCTGACCATGACCGGTCGATCGCTGCGTGATGACAGCGAGACCCCCGCACCCGCCGAGGAAGAGAAGGAGGCGGTGGCATGACCGCGCAAACTCTGACCCCACCCCACCACCCCGGTCAGGTACTGCGCGAGACCTGGATCGTCTTCAACCGCGCGATGCGGTTGTCGTTGCGCAACCCGATGTGGTCCATCCTGATGCTCAGCCAGCCGCTGCTGTACCTGTTCCTGTTCGGCCCGCTGCTGAAGCCGATCACCGCGCAGATCAGCCAGGGCGCGACCACGAACGCCTACCAGGTGTTCATCCCGGGCCTCATCGTGCAACTCGGGATGTTCGGCGCGATGTTCGTCGGCTTCGGCCTGATCGCGGAGTACAGGGCCGGCGTGATCGAGGCCGACCGGGTCACCCCGGCGTCCCGGATCGCGCTGATGGCAGGACGCGTACTGCGAGACGTCGTCGTGCTGGTGGTCCAGACGATCCTCCTGCTGCTGGTGTCGATCCCGATGGGCCTGCGGGCCCCTTGGGGCGGCGTACTCCTGTCGCTGGTGATCGTCGCCCTGCTGGGCGCGACCTTCGCCTCGCTCTCGTACTCCGTGGCGCTGATCACCAAGAGCGAGGACGCGCTGGCTCCACTGCTGAACGGAATCGCCATGCCGCTGCTGCTGCTGTCCGGGATCCTGCTGCCGATGCAGATCGGGCCGACCTGGCTGCAGCGGTTGTCCGACATCAGCCCGTTGAAGCACGTGGTGAACGGGGTCCGCGCGCTGTTCCGCGGCGACATCAGCAGCAGCGCGTCGATGTGGGGACTGTTCTGGGTGGTCCTCCTGACGGTGCTCGGCCTGACCGTGGGCGCCCGCACCTTCCGCAAGGAATCCGCCTAGCCCATCGCTTGCGTCCGAGGAACTGGCGGGAGGGGTCGCTAGTTCTTCGGACGCAAGACGTTGTTCATCAGGGCGTCGCTCAAGGGGATTAGCGTGCCGGTGTGCAGCTGCCCTCGCCGTTGGTTCGAGGAGTGCTGGGCTCATGCATGGTGGCGGCCGCATCGCTGGTGACGTCAGTGGTGCCCGAGTCATCCTGGGTGGCTTCGCTGCCGATCGCCAGCGCGCTGAGGGCCACGCTGCCCGGGCGGATGGCTGGGCTGACCTTGATGGTGGCCGGGCTCGGGCTGATGGTTTGGGCCTGGCTGCTGATCGGTCGCGAGGTCCTGGCCGGGGTGCGGTATCGCCTGACCCCTGTGGTGATTGCGTGGAGTGCGCCGCTGCTGCTGATGCCGCCTCTGTTCAGCCGGGACGCGTGGAGCTACGCCGCCCAGGGTGCACTCGTTGCGAAGGGCTACGACCCGTACAGCGTGGGACCGGGCGTCTTGTCGGGCCACATCATCGAGGCGGTCGACCCGATGTGGATGTCCACGCCAGCGCCGTACGGACCGCTTCCGCTCGCGTACGGCGGGCTCGCGGCGGGGGTGACTCTCAACCCGTACGCGTTGATGCTGGCTCACCGGGCCCTCGCAGTGCTGGGCATCGTGCTGATCGCCTGGGCGGTTCCACGGTTGGCAACGGCCTGCCGGGTGAGCCCGACTGTTGCGACGTGGCTGGTAGTCGCGAACCCTGTGCTGATTACGCATGGCCTCGGCGCGGCGCACAACGACGTACTGATGTTGGGACTGGCTTGTTCTGCATTTGCCCTAGCTCTGACGGGTCGGTGGGGCACCGCCGCAGTACTGGCGGGTGCTGCGGCTGCAGTGAAGTTGCCAGGTGGGCTGGTGGTGATCGCTATAGCCGCGGTGATGAGTCCGCTCGCCGGTAGAGCCCGACTGCGGTTGGCGAGCCTTGTCATCGCGGGTGCCGTCGCCGTACTGACACTGATGACGATCGGCGAACTGGCTGGCGTGGGATCAGGCTGGCTGAGCGCCCTTGACGTACCAGGGCTGGTCCGGTCCCCGCTGTCGATCGCAAACCTCATCGGCCTGGGTGCATCCGGCCTACTGGCCTGGCTCGGCGAAGACACCGCCGCCAAGCAAGCTCTGCAGATCGTGCGGCTCGTCGGCATGCTCACAGCACTCGGCCTGATCGCCGTACTTGGCCTGCGCTCATCCATCCACAACGCAGCCCGCGCGGTGGGGATCGCCTTGCTGGCAGTAGTTCTCCTCGGCCCGACCGCTCACGACTGGTACTTCGTGTGGTGTCTGCCGTTCCTGGCCGTCGCACGCCCCGGCCGCCGCCTCACCACAACCCTGGTCGGCGTCAGCATCATCCTCACCATCGCCGCCCCGCTCAACTCCTCCCTTCGCGGCGCCGTCATCCCCATCCTCGTCACCACTTCACTGGTCCTGGTAGTAGCGGCCACCCTCCTAGGCCACCTCCACACCCTCCAACTGCACGGCCGGCCGGGGGTCGGGTGCCGGGTTCTTCGGCCACTGCCCGCAAATACGGCGCCATCGGACGAAGAAGCCGCTACCGGTGGCCAAGACCACAAGGTCAGGGGTAGCCCTGAGCGCGGGGCCGGGTTCACGGCTGGTTGAGAGCGTCCCTTAGTGCTGTGGTCAGGGTGGTCGCGAGCGGGCGGTGGGCGGTTCGGGGCAGCCGGGCTTCTATGACGTCGATGCCGGCGACTGTGCGGGTCAGGGCGGTGCGGAGCGCCTCCTGGGTCTCGACCAGGAGGTGGGGGGTGTTGGTGCCGGCGCACAGGGCAGCCAGGTCGGTGTTGTGGGGCGTGCCGAAGATGCGCTCGAAATGGTCGGCGTGAGCGTCTGAGCCCTGCTCGAGGGTGGAGAAGATGCCGCCGCCGTTGTCGTTGACGACCACGATGCGCAGGTCGGGGCGCGGCTCGGCCGGGCCGATCACCAAGCCGTTGAGGTCATGCAGGAAGGCCAGATCACCGACCAGCGCATACGTCGCGCCGCCGTTGGCCAGAGCGGCTCCGACAGCCGTGGACAGCGTGCCGTCGATGCCCGCCAAGCCGCGGTTGGCCACGGTTCGGATCGGTACGACGGGCGCCAGGTCGAGGTCGCGCACGGGGTTCGACGAGGCGACGACGAGCATCCCGTCCGCACCGACGGCCTCCGCCACGATGGCGGCTATCGCCGGGCCGGACAGGTCGTCGGCCAGCACCTTGTCGATCGCAGGTCGGGCCAGCTGATCCGCGTGCTGCCACCCAGCGAGCCAGCCGGTTCCGTCCGCGCCCGTGACCTCCAACCCGGTGACCACCGCGGCGGCCCGACGGCCCGCGTCCGGCCACAGCCCGGTCGGCGCGACGACGATCACCTCGACATCGGGACGCGCGAGCAGCTTCGAGATCGGCCGGGACAACGTCGGGTGCCCGAACACCAGCACCCGCTCGATCTCCGCGCCGAGGTCCGATGCCGACAGCAACAACCGGTACGCCGAGATCACGGCCGGCCCGGTCCGTGCACGGCTGGAGGGTTCCGCGAACAACGGCCATCCACCAGCCTCAGCAGCAAGCCGCGCGGCCTGCGAGGCGCCGTCACCAGCGACCACTACCGTCCTGGGCCCAGGTGCAACCGCAGTCGGCTGTGCGGAGCCGGCATGAACGCTCGTCCAGGGTCCAGTGCGACGACCATCAAGGGATTCCGGCCAGTCGGGCTCATCAGCGGTCGGCACGAGCGGCTCTGTCAGCGCGCAGTTCAACTGCACCGGACCAGGATCAGCAGTGCGAGCCCCGACGGCGGTCGAGACCGTACGCGCGATCGTCGAACGCCAGTAGGCAACCTGGCCTACCTCGCGAGAAGGCGTACCGAGCTCATGGAACAGCCGAACCGCATCGCCGAACACCTTGAGTTGGTCGGTCGTCTGGTTCGCCCCGCTCCCCCGCAACTCCGGCGGCCGGTCCGCGCTCAACACGATCAGCGGCAGCCCGCTGTGCGACGCCTCCAAGACGGCCGGGTGCAGGTTGGCCACCGCAGTACCGGAGGTAGTCACCACCGGAACGGGCAGGCCGGTTCCGCGGATCAACCCGATCGCCAGGAACCCCGCAGTACGTTCGTCGATGCGTACGTGCAGCCGCAGCCGTCCCTCGCGGTCGGCGGCAGCCAGAGCCAACGCAAGCGGCGCACTGCGTGAGCCCGGTGCGAGTACGGCCTCGCGGACGCCGGACCGGATCAGCTCGTCGACCACCACAGTCGCGAACGCCGTGGACGGGTTCATCCCGTACTTCCCTTCAGGAGACTCTCGACCCGCGCCAACCGGGCATTCCAGGTAATGGTGGTCGCCGCGTCGGCCTCGGCGGCGGCAAGCATCGCCGGGTCAGGCTGGACCCGGCCGACAGGGAGCAAGCCGTCCACCGGCAGGAGCGGCTGGGCAACGACCTCGGAGGTGAACATGGAGACAGTCGCCAGCCCGCACGCATACGGAAGCTCCGGCAGGGCTGCTGCAAGAGCTACGCCGGCTGCGATGCCTACCGATGTCTCCAGCGCCGACGACACCACCACCGGCAGGCCGATCTGCTCAGCGATGTCGAGGCAGGCCCGAACGCCCCCGATGGGCTGGACCTTCAGTACTGCGATGTCGGCCGCCTCGAGCTTCCTCACAAGCAGCGGGTCCTCGGCACGCCTGATGGACTCGTCCGCAGCCACCAGAACGTCCGTACGACGGCGTACAGCGGCCAGGTCCTCCACCGAGGCGCACGGCTGCTCCACATACTCCAACTCAAAGCGCGCAAGCTCCTTCAAGCTCCGCAGCGCTTCATCCACAGACCAGCCGCCGTTCGCGTCGATCCGCACTCGTCCGGTCGGCCCGAGCGCGTCCCGCACGGCTTCGACTCGCTCCAAGTCATCGGCAAGCGTCTGCCCCGGCTCAGCCACTTTCACCTTGGCAGTAGTACATCCAGAAGCCCGCACGATCTCCACAGCACGCGCAGCATCAACCGCAGGCACAGTGCAATTCACCGGTACTGCGGAACGCACGGGCGCGGGCCATCCGTCCACAGCGGCCTCGCGGGCGGCCCGGAGCCAGGAGACGCAGGTGGCGTCGTCGTAGTCCAGGAAGGGACTCCACTCCGCCCACCCGGCAGGTCCTTCGAACAGCATCCCCTCGCGGACGGTGATGCCACGAAACCTGTTGCGCAGCCCGATCGAGTAGGTGATCACCGCAGACGCTCCAGCAGGAGCTGCCGATCAACCTTGCCCGAGGCAAGCATCGGCAGGGCGTCGAGCTGAACCACGTCGCGCGGCGCCCAAGTCCGCGGCAGTGTCTCCGCAACGAAATCCCTGAGCTCCTCGCGACCAGCCTGGCCCGTGCGGCCGACCACGAACGCGACCACCCGGGTCCCCCATTCGGCATCGGGCACACCCAGCACCACCGCGTCGCCCACCCCCTCGTGCTCGAGCAGGCGTGCCTGGACGGCTGGCAGCGTCACGTTCACGCCGCCCGAGATCACCACGTCGTCCAGCCGGCCGATCACCTGCAGGCGTCCGTCGACCAGGCGGCCGCGATCCTGCGTGCGGAACCACCCGTCCTGGAACACCTCCGCGGTCAGCTCCGGCCGGAGGCGGTACCCGGAGAACAGCGTTGGTCCGCTGATGAGGATCCGGCCGTCGTCCAGTGCGAGGCGAGTCCCCTGCAGCGGTTCCCCGGCGTACACGCACCCGCTGCCGGTCTCCGTCATCCCGTAAGCCGGAATCGCCGTCACCCCAGCCGCGGCGGCGCGCTGCTTCAGCTCGAGCGGCATGGCGGCGCCGCCGATCACGATCGCGTCGAAGCTGCGCAGCGCCTCCACCTCGGTGTCGAGGTACCGGCTCAGCTGGGTAGGCACCATCGCGGTGTAGCGCCGCGCCGCGGTCATGACGCCCGCGGCCGCGCTGAACGAAGGATGGTCAGCCGCGACCACTGGCGAGAGTCCCGCCAGCACGGACCGGGTGAGGATCTGCAGCCCGCCGACGAAGTACGGGTGCATCGGCAACAACCACTGGCCGGGGCCGCCGAGCCGATCGTGGGTGGCCGAGGCCGAGGCGACCAGGGCGGCTTTGGAAAGCAGCACGCCCTTCGGTTCACCGGACGAGCCGGACGTGCCGAGGACCACCGCGCAGTCGTCCGTCTCGAGCGGCTCATCCGGCGCCACTGCCTGCCGAACCCGCTCAGCTGCTGCGCGATCCGCCGGCACCGGGGCGAACGGCGTACCGGATCCGTCCAGCACGCCGGTCAACGCCGACAACACGGCAGAAGGGGTGCCAGGAACCAGCCGCAACTCAGTCATGTCCATCCGAGCGTACGGCGCGGCTCCGGCGGGCCGGCAACCTGTGCCGCCTGCAGGCCTGTCGCCGGGTGCTGACAGAATCGTCGGTCATGGCCACCCCTGCCCAGTGGATCGAAGGCGCGCGCCCACGCACGCTGCCCGCCGCAATCTCGCCGGTGCTCGTCGGTACCGGTGCAGCCGCCTACCTCGACAGCTTCGTCTGGTGGAAGGCCCTGCTCGCGCTCGGCGTGGCCCTGGCCCTGCAGATCGGCGTCAACTATGCCAACGACTACTCCGACGGCATCCGCGGCACGGACGAGAACCGGGTCGGACCGCTGCGGCTGGTCGGTTCGAAGGTGGCCAGCCCCAAGCAAGTGAAGGCAGCGGCGTTCACCTGCTTCGGCATAGGTGCAGTGCTTGGCTTGGTGCTCTGCGCGACCTCCAGTTGGTGGCTGCTGGTTGCCGGAGCCGCCTCGCTGGTCGGTGCGTGGTTCTACACCGGCGGCAAGAAGCCGTACGGGTATCGCGCGCTCGGTGAGGTCAGCGTCTTCCTGTTCTTCGGTCTGGTCGCCGTGCTCGGCACCACCTACGTGCAGGCCGAGAAGCTGCACTGGACAGCTGTAGCCGGT
Organism: Kribbella alba; assembly: GCF_039529635.1. NCBI lineage: Bacteria > Bacillati > Actinomycetota > Actinomycetes > Propionibacteriales > Kribbellaceae > Kribbella > Kribbella alba. The sequence continues at coordinate 1,039,884 of NZ_BAAANE010000004.1, forward strand.
GCGGTTGCCATCGGGGCTATCGCCTGCGCGCTGCTCGTGGCGAACAACCTGCGGGACATCCCCACGGACACCGTGACCGGCAAGCGCACCCTGGCCGTAGTACTGGGAGCGCAGCGGTCCCGGCGCCTCTATGCAGGCCTGATCGCGCTGGCGTTCATCTTGGCCGTGCTGTCGGCCCTGGCGACACCCTGGGCCTTGCTGGCGCTGATTGCCCTTCCGCTGGGCGTCCGTGCAGTACGGGTCGTCGTCAGTGACGCAGTCGGACCGGCGCTTATCCCAGTATTGAAGGACACCGGCCTGACCGAGCTGGTCTATGCGGTCGGCCTCGCTGTCGGTCTGGCCCTGGGCGGCTGAGCAGAGGAGCTAGCGGACGGGCTCCCGCCAGCGGCCGCTCGAGGTGAAGCCTTCAAGGGTCTCCAAGTATGGCGCGATGTCGATGCCCGTCCTCTCCAGCCAGCCGTCGTCGTAGTACGTGTCGGTGTAGCGCTCGCCGCCGTCGCAGAGCAGCGTGACGATGCTGCCTCGGGTCCCCGTACGCCGCATCTCTGCCGCTAGTCGCAGTGATCCCCACAGGTTGGTCCCGGTGGATCCACCGACCAGCCGGCCGGTCACCTGGGAGCAGAACCGCATCGCCGCGATCGAGGCGGCATCCGGGACCGCGATCATCCGATCCACCACGCCCAGCACGAACGACGGCTCCACCCGCGGGCGGCCGATTCCCTCGATCCGGGACGGGCGGCCGGTGGCGAAGTCGCCGTCACCGGATTCGAAGGCCGGGAAGAACGCCGAGTTCTCCGGGTCGACCACGGCCACGGAGGTGTCGTGCCGCTGGTAGCGGACGTACCGGCCGATGGTGGCCGAGGTGCCGCCCGTGCCCGCGCCGACCACGATCCAGGTCGGAACCGGGTGCTGCTCCAGCGACATCTGGCCGTAGATCGACTCGGCGATGTTGTTGTTGCCCCGCCAGTCGGTGGCGCGCTCGGCGTAGGTGAACTGGTCCATGTAGTGCCCGCCGGTCTCCTCGGCGAGCCGCTTGGCCTCGCCGTAGATCTGCCCGGAGCGCTCCACCATGTGGCACTGGCCGCCGTAGAACTGGATCAGGTCGACCTTCTCCTGACTGGTCGAGGCCGGCATCACCGCGATGAAGGGCAGCCCGAGCAACCGGGCGAAGTACGCCTCGCTCACCGCGGTCGAACCACTCGACGCCTCGATGACCGTCGTCCCCTCGCGGATCCAGCCGTTGCAGAGCGCGTACAGGAACAGCGAGCGGGCCAGCCGGTGCTTGAGCGACCCCGTCGGGTGGACCGACTCATCCTTCAGGTACAGCTCCACGCCGGTGATCGCGGGCATCGGGAACACGTGCAGATGGGTGTCCGCGCTCCGGTTGGCATCCGCATCCACCACCCGGATCGCCTCGGAGACCCACGCCCGCGCCTTGTCGTCGCGTCGATCGACCTCACGGCACGCCAACGGCTTACTACTGCCCCATACCTCACTCATGGGGTCAGGCTAGGCCAGCCACACCGCGATTGAGTATTCCTACTCTCCGCAACCGGACCCCGCGGCGAGCTAGGTTGGGGAGCACACGTCGAACCTGTGGGGGAATGATGACCGAGAACGAGGAGCGCCCGACGCGGGTACGGGCCACGCTCACCGACATCAGCTCGCGCGCCTGGGAGCACCCGGCCGACCGTGGTGCGCTGGTGGCGCTGCGGCAGCTCAAGGGCTTCGACTACCTGCTTCGGAAGATGTCCGGGCTGATCAACGAGCGGGCGTTCCGGCTGCAGTTCCTAGGGTCGGCGATCCGGGTGGACGAGCGGCAGTTCCCCAAGGTGCACCGCCTCTACACCGAGGCCGGCAGTACCCTCGACGTGCGCGAGCTGCCCGAGCTCTTCGTCACCAACAGCCCGGTCTGGAACGCGGTCACGATCGGCATGGACAAGCCGTTCATCGTGGTCAACAGCGCGCTGCTGCAGGGCCTGGACGAGGAGGAGACCCGGTTCATCCTCGGCCACGAGCTAGGTCACGCGCAGAGCGGTCACGCGCTCTACCAGTCGCTGCTGCTCTGGCTGATGCGTCTGACCGGCGCGCTGAACTGGATGCCGATCGGCGCCCTCGGCCTGCGCGCGATCATCGCCGCGCTGCACGAGTGGTCCCGGAAGGCAGAGCTGTCGGGCGATCGCGCCGGGCTCCTCGCAGTACAGGATCCCGCGGTCGCGCTGCGGGTGCAGATGAAGCTGGCGAGCGGCGGGCAGCTCGGCGAACTCGACACGACGGCCTTCCTTGCCCAGGGCACGGAGTACGAAAGTGCCGGCGACCTGCGCGACAGCGTGCTGAAGCTCCTGCTGCTGGAGGTGCAGACGCACCCGATGGCCGTGATCCGCGCTGCCGAGCTGCGGCGCTGGGTGGACGAGGGCGAGTACACGACGATCGTCTCAGGCACCTACCCCAAGCGCCAGGACGACAACGACGCGTCGATGTCGCAGGAGGCGAAGAACGCGGCGAAGTCCTACTCCGACGCCTTCAGCCGCTCGCAGGACCCGCTCGCCAAACTCCTCCGCGACATGGGCGAAGGCCTCGGCGGGGTCCGCGACTGGGTCTCCTCCAAGTTCCCCCCACGCTGACAACCCGGTACTTCGTGTTGCTGTGGCGGGCGTTTGACTGAACGGCACGCCGCCGGAACTGGTTTGCCCGCGGCCCGGTGACCCGTAAAGCTGTCCGGGTGATCGAGCTTCGTGAACTGAGTCCGGACGACTGGCAGGTTTGGCGCGAGTTGCGGTTGGCCGCGCTCGAGGAGGCGCCGTACGCGTTCGGCTCCCAGTTGTCCGATTGGGTGGATGCCAAGGAGAAGCGCTGGCGGGCGCGGCTGGGGATTCCCGGCTCGCGCAACGTGGTCGCCGCACTCGACGGCCGGCCGGTCGGGATGGCGAGCGGGCTCCACACCGAGGAGGACGGCGTGGTCGTGCTCGTCTCGATGTGGATCGCCCCCGATGGCCGCGGCCGGGGAATCGGTGATCAACTGATGGCCGCGGTCGAGCGATGGGCCCGCGATACCGAGGCCCACACGCTGAAGCTGTCCGTTGTCGCAGGCAACGAGCGGGCCCACGATCTCTACCTCCGCAGCGGTTTCGCCGATACCGACGAGTCTGGTGACCTGATGCCCGACGGCATCCATCACGAGCAGGTCATGCGCAAGCACCTCGACTGAAGACGAGACCGGAACGACCGAAGGGCCGCATCCCCCCTCCCGGGATGCGGCCCTTCGAGCCTTCTGGCGAGGTCAGCCCACGTGCACGGGCTGGCCGTCATTGGCCAGGTCCTTGTGCTTGACCGAGAGGCCGACCAGGATGACGACCGCGACGCCGACGAACATGATCGCCGAGGCCAGGAACGCCGTGGTGAAACCGTGCGTGGTGGCGACCGCCGTGAACTGGCCCTGCAGCTGCTTGATCTGGTCAGGCGACTGCCCGGCTTCTGCTGCCTTCTGCAGCCCCGGAGCCAGCTCGGTGAACTTGTTGTTGATGGCGGTGGTGGAGATCGTGCCCAGCAGAGCCAGACCGATCGCGCCACCGATCTGCTGCACCGTGTTCAGCACCGCCGAGCCGACACCCGAGTCCTCGGCAGCCACACCGCTGACCGCGGTCAGGGTGAGCGGCACGAAGATCAGGCCCATACCGACCGACAGCAGCAGGATGTACGGCAGCAGGTGGGTGGCGTATCCGGAGTCGACCGTGAGCTGGTTGAAGCCGAACATTCCGCCCGCGGCCAGTGCGGCACCGGCACCCGCGATCCAGCGCGGGTCCATCCTGGCGATCAGGACCGAGCCGATCTGCGCCGCGACCACGATGCCGAAGCTGAACGGCAGGAACGCGAAGCCGGTCTTCAGAGCGCTGTAGCCCATCACGTTCTGGATGTAGATGCCCAGGAAGTAGAACATCGAGAACAGCGCGGCACCGACCACCAGCATCGCGATGAAGCTCACGCCGCGGGTCCTGTTGGCGAGGATCCGGAACGGCATCAGGGCATGCTTCGAGCGAGCCTCGATGGTCAGGAACAGCGCGATCAGGACCACACCGCCGATGATGAAGGCGAGCGTGACCGCGTCGCCCCAACCGTTCTGCGCGGCGTGCGTCAGGCCGTAGACCAGTGCGGTCAGACCGACGGTGCCGGTGATCGCGCCAGGCAGGTCGAACTTGCCCTTCTGGCGGGCCGACTCACCCAGGTAGCGGACCGCCAGCACGGCCACGATCAGGCCGATCGGGGTGTTGATGAAGAAGGTCCAGCGCCAGGACGCCTCGGTCAGCGCGCCACCGAGGATCAGACCGACGGCAGCACCCGCACCCGACATCGCGGCGTACACGGCCATCGCGCGGTTGCGCTCCTTGCCGGCCGGGAAGGTGGTGGTGATCAGCGCGAGCGCGTTCGGCGAGGCCGCCGCGGCCGCGAGGCCCTGCAGGATCCGGCTGGCGAGCAGCAGTGTCTCGTTCTGCGCGATCCCACCGAGGAAGGAAGCGACGCCGAACAGCACGACGCCGAACATGAACACCTTGCGGCGGCCGAGGATGTCCCCGATCCGGCCGCCGAGCAGGAGCAGACCGCCGAAGGCGAGCGCATAGGCGTTGGGCACCCACGGCAGCGATGCGTTGCTGAACCCGAGATCGGTCTGGATGTGCGGCAGCGCGATGTTGACGATGGTGCCGTCGAGCACCACCATCAGCTGCGCCATGCTGATCAGCGCAAGCGCGATGCCGAGATTGCGGTGACCGTGAGCCGGCGGCTCGGCCACCGAGTCGACCGGCCGCGGTTCCCGCGGATCGGCCTTGATGACTTCTTCAGACATGCTGAACTATCCCCTCTTGGTTGCTGGCTTGGCGGTGCTGAGTCCGGCCCCACACCGGTCAGCTGGCCTGCGACCCCCGCGCCGCAGGCAGAATCACGTTGTCGATGACTCGGAGGACGAGATCGTCCGTGGGCTCGTTCCCGAGGATGAAGGCGTGGTGGATGAGCACGGCGGGCAGCGTCTGCGAGAGCAGGTCGACGTCGACGTCGGCGGCGATCTCGCCCCGCTCCACGGCCCGTTGATAGATCCGGTTGACGACGGCGATCCGCGGCCCGATGAAGCGCTCCTTGAAGGCCTTCTTGAGATCGCTGTCTCGGTGCAGGGCGGTCAGCAGACCGGCCATCACCGACATCGGCATCTCCGAGGTGAAGCCGCCCTCGCCACAGGACAGGCAGATCAGGTCGCCACGCAGACTGCCCGTGTCGACGTCCTCCGGCACCGGGCAGCCCTTCGCCCGGCTGATCGCGTCGACCACCAGCTCGGCCTTGGTAGACCAGCGCCGGTACAGCGTCGCCTTGCTGGCCTTGGCGGCCGTCGCCACCGCGTCCATGGTCAACCGGTCGTAGCCGAGCTCGGCGACGACCTCGACAGTCGCGTCGAGGATCTCCTCTTCGCGACCGCCTTCGACCCGCGGCCGCTGACGCGGACCGGCTTCTTCGGCGATATCTGCCATGTTTCTCTGATCACCCTGTGTGATTGCGTTGTCGCTGATAGAACGAAACGGTTTCGTTTCATCAACCACATTACGACTCACGTGAAGGGATGCACAAATGTTTTTCTCAGAAATTTGGATGAGTCGTAGGTCACTCTGCGTACCAGTGGACGAGTGGTACGGCGAATCCACGCTCACGACCGCGTACAGCCCCGCCCAGTCCCCAGCCTGAGCCCGACCCCGTTGCTCCCCGCTGCTTTCCGCTGCTTCGCTGCTCCCGCCGGCCCCGCCCCCCGGGCTTTGACGGCCCCGCCGCCCTCGCCGCCCTCGCCGATTCCCCAGCCTGAACTGCCCCCCGGCCCCGCCGGCCCGGCCGCCTTTGACTGTAGGGACTGTGTCGTCGGCAAAGGCTTACCGCCGGCACAGTCCCTACATTCGACGACCGCGCTGCCCACACTCGACGAGTGCGCGCAACCGGCGTGTTTGGTGGGGGCAGGACGCTCACATGCCGGGTACAGCCCCCGCCCCGTCCCCAGCCTGAGCCCCCCGCTGCTTCCCGCTGCTTTCCGCTGCTCCCGCCGGCCCCGCCGGCTTTGACGGCCCCGCCGCCCCCGCCGATTCCCGCAGCCTGAACTCCCCCTGGCCCCGCCGACCCGGCCGCCTTTGACTGTAGGGACTGTGTCGTCGGCAAAGGCTTACCGCCGCCACAGTTCCTACACTCGGCGGCACGGTCCCCACACTCGGCGACGCCCTGCCCGCACCTGGGGGGCACGGTTCCTACACTCGGCGCTGCGCTGCCCGCACTCGGCGGCACGGGCTCCCACACTCGGCGGCACGCTTCCTACACGCGGCGCTGCCCTGCCCACACCCGGCGGCACGGGTCCCCACACTCGGCCACGCCCTGCCCACACTCGGCGGCACGCTTCCTACACTCGGCGCTGCGCTGCCCACACTCGGCGAGTGGGTGCGGGCGAACTGGTGGGGCGGGGGCTCTGGTGGAGCGGTGAGTTCAGTCGTCGTCTTCGGCGGAGCGCGCGGCTTCGATGCGGGAGGAGATCCGGCCGGCGCGGGCCTCGATGGACCGGGCCAGCCGGTCGCGGGCGGCGCGGAGTACGAAGATCGACAGGATCGACGTGATGATCAACGCGAGGAACAGCAGCGGCCAAACCCCGAGCCAGCTGTGCAGGGCAACCCAGAGGACGCCGAAGCACGCTCCGAACAGAACCAGCCGCAGGCCGGTGTAGATCGCGAACTCCTTCATCTCACACCCCGGCGTACGAGTGCAGGCCCGAGACCAGCAGGTTCACGCCCACGAAGTTGAAGATGAAGACGAACCAGCCGACGATCGCGATCGTGGCCGCGCGGCGCCCACGCCAGCCGGCGGTCGCCCGCGCGTGCAGGTACGCGGCGTACACGACCCAGGTGACCAGCGACCAGACTTCCTTGGGGTCCCAGCCCCAGTAGCGGCCCCAGGCGTACTGCGCCCAGATCGGCCCGGCCACCAGCACACCGAAAGTCCAGAGCGGGAAGGCGAACGCGAGCACCTTGTACGCCGTACCGTCCATCGCCTCGGCACTCGGCAGCCGCTTCAGCGACGGGGACATCGTCCCGCCGGCCAGCACTCGCCGCTCGGCCCGGGACTTCACCAGATAGAGGACGGATACCAGTCCGCCGATGGTGAACGCGCCTCCGGAGATGGCGGCGGCTGACACGTGGATCACCAGCCAGTACGAGTGCAGCGCGGGCACCAACGGGCCAGCCGGAGTGTAGAGCGCGAGGGTCGCGAGGCCGAGGACCGCCGCGGCGACCACCGTGACGCCGAGGCCGAGCCACTGCAGCTTGTACCGATGGACAAAGACCAGGTAGACCACCACGACAGCCAGCGAGGCGGTGATGGAGAACTCGTACATGTTGCCCCAGGGCACCCGCCCGGCGGCGAGACCACGGGTGACCACACCGGCGAGGTGCAGCACGAACGCCAGGTAGGTCAGCAGCAACCCGATCCGGCTCGCCGCATCAGCCCGGTCGGCTCCTCTGCTCGCACCATCAGAAGCACCGGAACCCGAAGCCGTAGTCGCCGACGCACCGACAGCCGAAGACGAAGACGAAGACGGTACGACGTCCTGCACCCGAGCGGATCCCACCAGCACCTCGGCGGGCTTCTCCGCCACGACGGCGGCATCGCCCGCAGCAGTGCCGGAGACCGCGCGGTTCATCGCCCACTCCAGAGCGTGCGACATCATCGCCAGGGCGTAGATCACGGTGGCAGTCGGGACGACCAGGTTGGAGACTTGCGCGTAGGTCTCCGGGCTCATGGCTGCTCCTGCTTCTTCTTCAAGACTTCTGCGATGGCTTGGATCTCGTCACCGAGGCCGCGTTCGGGTCCCCGGTCCAGGCCGGCGACCTCGACCACGGTACGCCCGTCCTCGGTGCGCACCCGCACCCAGGTACGCCGTGGGTGGATGAAGAGCGATCCCATCAACCCCAGGATGGCCAGCAGGATCCCCGCGAGGGCGAGGTTGAGCCCAGGAGTGTGGCTGACTTGCAGCTTCACCCAGCGGCTGTATCCATCGAACGTGAGCGAGCCGGCGCCGTTCGGCAGGGTGACGCTCTGGCCCGGGATGAGCTGGAAGCGAAGCTTGTCGCCCTTGGTGTCGCTGAACTGCGTCAGCTTCGCCTTGTTCAGCTGGTAGACCGACTCCGGCTTACCGTCCTCGGCCGCCGGTCGCCCGTAGTACGCGGTCATCACCAGCGCCGGGTTGAGGTCGTCGGGGAACACCGAGTGCGGGCCGCTCTGGTCGATCACCGCGGTGGGCAGGAAGAAACCCTCGAAGCCGAGCTGGACGGGTCTTGCGTCCGGCGCCTTGATCACGCCGAAGGACGAGAAGTTGCTGTCCTGCGGCAGGAATGGCGCCGGCCCGGAGAACGCCACCTGGCCCTTGCCGTCCTTCACAGTCACCCGCGGCGCATACCCGTGGCCGAGCAGGTGCACGTTGGTGCCCGCCACCTGCAGCGGGTGGTTCACCTGCAGGTCGTACGACTTCACCGGCGAGTCGGGCGTCTCCTGGTAGGTGAGGTTCGCGTTGAAGTCGCGAGCCGCGCCCCGCTGCGGGCCGTCGGTCTGGAACTTGACCTGGAAGTCCTTCACCGTCAGAGAGAACGGCGGCAGGTCGTCCGGCGTGAACACCCGGCCCGGACTGAAATCGTCGTACTGCGCGACGGAGTTCGAGAATCCGTTGCCGACGACAACCAACACGGTGCCGCGGTAACCGAGGAGCGCACCCCAGGCGGCTCCGACCAGAGCCAGGATCAGGGAGAAGTGGAACAGCAGGTTGCCCGCCTCGCGCAGGTAACCCCGCTCGGCACCGAGCGCGCCGTCGTACGACTGGATCCGGAAGCGGCGGCGACGCAGCTCCTTGGTTGCGACGGCAAGCACGTCAGCTGGAGAGTCGGAGTCGGTCTCGAACCGCTGGTACCCCGGCAGCCGGTTGAGGTTGCGCGGCGGCTTCGGCGGACGCGCCCGCAGCGCCTTCAGGTACACCTGCAGCCGCGGCACCACGCAGCCGATCAGCGAGATGAACAGCAGCAGGTAGATCGCCGAGAACCAAGCCGACTTGTAGACCGCGAACAGGCCGAGCTTGTCGTAGAACGGCCCCAGCTTCGGGTGCGCGGTGAGGAAGTCGGACACCTTGACCGGGTCGATCGCGGTCTGCGGGATCAGCGAACCGGGAACGGCACCGAGGGCGAGCAGGAAGAGCAGCACCAGCGCCGTCTTCATCGAGGTCAGCTGCCGCCAGGTCCAGCGCAGCCAGCCGACCAGGCCCAGTGCGGGCGGTTCGCTCGGCGGCTCCTCCGAAGGGGTGACGATCCGGTCCTTGACCTCGGTCATCTCACACCGCCGACCCGAAGTTGGCGACCCATTGCCTGAGATCGGCGGTCATCGAATCCCATACCCCTGTCAGCAGCAGTAGTCCCACAGCGATCATCAGCACGCCCCCGATGCGGATCACCAGCAACTGGTGCTTCCGCACCCAGGCGACCGCGCGGAGCATCCGGCGGAAGGCCAGCGCGGCCACGATGAACGGAATCCCCAGCCCGAGGCTGAACACCAACGCCAGTACGGCTCCACGTCCGCTACTGCCCTGTGTGGCGGCCAGGTTCATCACAGTACCGAGCGTCGGCCCGATACAAGGCGTCCAGCCGAAGCCGAACAGGACCCCGAGCAACGGCGCGGCCGCGATCCCGACCGCGGGAACCCGATGGACGCGCACATCCCGCTGGAGGAACCCGAACCCACCAAGGAAGACCAGTCCCAGTACTACGGTCACCCCGCCGAGGATCCGGGTGATCAGCGTCTGGTGCTCGAGCAGCGCGTTGCCGATGGCACCGAACAACACCCCCGTCAGGATGAAGACGGCCGAGAACCCGGCCACGAAGAGGCTGGTCCCGGCCAGCATCCGACCCCGGCGTTCCGACCCGAGCTCGGCCGCGGACAGCCCGGTGACGTACGAGAGGTAGCCCGGCAGGAGCGGCACCACGCAGGGCGAGAAGAACGAGATCGCGCCGGCCAGCACTGCGATCGGCAGTGCCACCAGCATCGAGCCCGTCATCGACTGCGCGAACCACTCACCCACAGTGCGCCACCATCACCCAGCGGCCGCGTCGTTCACCATGCCGACCAGCGTCTGCGTCGTCACCTCGCCGATCACCCGGCCGGCAACCCGGCCCTGCTTGTCGATCACGAGCGTGCTCGGGATCGAGGTCGGCGAGATCTGTCCCTTGAAGCCCAGCAACTGCTTGCCGGACGGGTCGAACACGCTCGGGAATTCGACGCCGAACTCCTGCACGAACTTCCGGCCCGGGGCCTTGTCGAGGTCGCGGGTGTTCAGGCCGATGAACTGCACATCCGCGCCGAGCTGCTTCGACGCCGCGATCAGATCCGGCGCCTCCTTGCGGCAGGGCGGGCACCACGAGCCCCAGACGTTCAGCACGACGACCTTGCCCTTGTGGTCGGCGAGGTTCCACTGCTTGTCGTCCAGGGTCTCGCCGCCGAAGTTCGGGGCCGGCTGGCGATCGGCGGCTGCGAAGATCGAGACCTGCCCGCTACCGCTGACGAAGCCCGTCTGCCCGCTGCGGTTCTCGCTCGCCTGCTGCCCGGAGCTGCAGGCCGTCGCCAGCAGCAGCACCGCGGCGGGCAGGAGCGGCGTACGGCGGAGGGTGCGGGCGCGGAGGTGCATCAGGCGCCTGCCACGAACTTCTTCGCGTTCTTCACCGGCAGCAGGTCCTTGGCCGGCTCGGCATAACCGACCGACACGATCGAGTCGCCGTGGAAGGTGAACGAGGTCAGGCTGGCCAGGCTGCACTGCCTCCTCCGGGGGTCGTGCGGCAGGCGGCGGCCCTCGATGGCGGACCGGACGATCCAGATCGGCAGCTGGTGGGACACGATCAGCGCCTCGTGCCCGGCCGCCTTCTGCCGAGCGGTCTCGATCGCGTCCCGCATCCGCCGGACGAGCTGCTGGTACGGCTCGCCCCAGGACGGCTTGATCGGGTTCCGCAGCAACCACCAGGCACCCGGGTTGCGCAACGCTCCGTCGCCGACGCCGAACTTCTTGCCCTCGAACAGGTTCGCCGCCTCGATCACCCGCTCGTCGATGTCCGGGGTCAGGCCGAGTGTCTTGGCGATCGGCTCCATCGTCTCCTGGGCCCGCTCGAGCGGCGAGCTGACCAGGTGCACGATGTCCCGGCCGGCCACGTGCTCGGCGACCCGCTCGGCCATCTTGCGGCCGAGGTCGGACAGGTGGAAGTCGGGGATCCGGCCGTAGAGCACGCCGGTCGGGTTGTACACCTCGCCGTGACGCATCAGGTGCACGACCGTTGTTTCGGTCACCGCTGTGGATCCCTTCAGTTCTGTACTGCGGCTGCCGCGCGGGCTGCGGAGGCCAGAGCGGTCTCGAGGTCGGCCAGGGCGTCGTCGTCGATCGCGGCACTCACGAACCAGGCCTCGAAGGCACTCGGCGGCAGGTAGACGCCGGCGTCCAGCATGGCATGGAAGAACGCGGCGAATCTTGGCAGCACCTGGGCACCGGCCCCGGTGAAGTCGCGGATCTGCCGCACTCCCTCCGATGACTCCACGAAGAAGACGCTGAAGAGGTTCCCGGCGGCCTGGATGACGTGCGGCACACCTTCCTTCTCCAGGGCCGTGGCGACCAATCGCTGGATCGTCGCGGAGGTCTGGTCGAGCTTGGCGTAGACCGCGTCCGTGGCCAACCGCAGCGTGGTCAGCCCGGCCGTGGTGGCGATCGGGTTCCCGGACAACGTGCCGGCCTGGTAGACCGAGCCCTCGGGCGCCAGGTGCGACATCAGGTCGGCCCGGCCGCCGAACGCCGCCGCCGGGAACCCGCCGCCCATCACCTTGCCGAACGTCATCAGGTCCGGCACGACCCCGTCCACGCCGTACCAACCCGACTTCGTGATCCGGAAGCCGGTCATCACCTCGTCGGAGATGAACAGTGCGCCGTTGTCCTTGCAGATCTTGGCCAGGAAGGCGTTGAAGTTGTCGCGCGGCGGGACCACGCCCATGTTCCCCGGCGAGGCCTCGGTGATCAGTGCGGCGATCTGGTCGCCGTACTGCGCGAAGGCGGCGCTGACCGCGGCTTGGTCGTTGTAGGGCAGCACGATCGTGTCCGCCGTGGTGGCCTCGGTGACTCCCGGGGTGCCGGGGATGCCCAGGGTGATGACGCCGGAGCCGGCCTGAGCGAGCAACGCGTCGACGTGCCCGTGGTAGCAGCCGGCGAACTTGACGATCTTGGCCCGGCCGGTGGCACCGCGGGCCAGCCGGAGCGCGGACATGGTCGCCTCCGTGCCCGACGACACCAGCCGCACCTTCTCCACCGGAGTACGGGCGACGATCTCCTCGCCCAGTTCCACCTCGGCCTGCGTGGGCGTTCCGTACGACGTACCGCGGCTGACCGCCGCCTGGACAGCGGCCGTGACCTCGGGGTGGGCATGGCCGAGCAGCATCGGCCCCCACGAGCAGACCAGGTCCAGGTAGGTGTTGCCGTCGACGTCGGTGATGTGACATCCGTCACCGGAGGCCATGAAGCGCGGAACCCCGCCGACGGCGCGGAACGCGCGGACCGGGGAGTTCACTCCGCCGGGCGTGACGGCGGAGGCTCGGTCGAACAGGGCGGCGGATCGTTCGGTGTGGTCGGACACGGCCGCCATTCTCCCCGACAGACCAGTGCGCCAGGTGGGCGGGGACCGCCCGATTACGCATCGATCGGAGAGTAAGCAGCGTCCAGGGGCTTCACTTGTGCGTTGTTACGCGCCAGTATGGGTACCCGGTGACCGCTCGCGTACTGTCAGCGTCCGCTCGTAACCCACGAACGGGACGGACGTTAGACCAGATGTCGCAGTCGCCGGAGACCGACTACAAGATTTGCCCGCAGCGTGGGGCGGGGCAGGTCGATGAGTCACGGAGGGGATCATCGATGGCGAAGGGCAAGCGTCGCGCTACGAGCGGCGGGTGGCGTCAGGTGGCGCCGCTCGTCCCGTTGGCGTTGTTCGCGAGCGCGTTCACCGTCAGTGCCACGGATGATCCGGCCGTCGCGACAGCGGCGCTGGACCAGGGGCTTTCCGGGAACAACCCGGTCGTCGTGCCGAAGGATCCGATCGTGGACCCGGCGAACATCCCGGTGCCCGGAAGTGTGGGCAACGGGGTCGACAAGGGAGAGCAGCCGACGCAGGTGGTCTCCGGGCTGTCCCGCAACGGCATCCCGACCGCAGCACTGAAGGCATACTCGCGGGCTCAGCAGGTGCTGGCCCAGGTCGACCCGGCGTGTCAGCTTCCGTGGACGCTGGTAGCCGCGATCGGCCGGGTGGAGTCGAACCACGGCCGCTTCGGCGGTAACTCGCTGAACAGCGACGGCGTCGCGGTGCCGGGCATCTACGGGCCGCGGCTGGACGGATCGAGCACCGCCCGCATCACCGACACCGACGCGGGCAAGTTCGATGGCGACGGCGCCTTCGACCGCGCGGTCGGGCCGATGCAGTTCATCCCCGGCACCTGGCGATCGATGGGCGTGGACGGTGACGGCGACGGCGTGAAGAACCCGCAGGACATCGACGACGCGGCAATGTCGACCGCCGTCTACCTGTGCTCGGGCAAGGCCAATCTGTCCAAGGCAGGCGACCTGAACCAGGCCGTGCTGCGTTACAACCACTCCCAGGCCTACGTCGACCTGGTGCTGAGCATCGCCAAGGCCTACGCGGGCGGCAGTTGGATTGCCGTCGGCAACGGAACCGAGAGCGACGGCCAGGGCATCGACCGGGCCGGCGGCGGGATCGACGACCCGTACACGGACGCTCCGGCGGACAACAACCTGCCGCAGGCGGTCGATCTGCCGGTCTACCCGCCGGGTGCGAGGCCGACCCAGAGCAACGCACAGGGCGGCGACGGCAAGCCGACCACCAGCCCGACCAAGAAGCCAGGCAGCCAGACGACGCAGCCAAGTCAGCCTGGCTCGTCCAAGCCGCCGGCCGACAAGCCGTCCACGCCCCCGTCCACCAAGCCGCCGACCACGAAGCCCACACCGGGTCTCGCGACGCTGCAGACAGGGGCGGGGCTGATCGTCGGCACGGTCGGCAGCACGGTGAGCGAACTGACCAAGGCAACGCAGTACTGCCAGTCGGAGATGTCGAAGGTGACCATCACCAAGCCGACCCAGGCCCAGCTGCAGAAGTGTGTGACCGCCTACCAGACCGGCGGCACCGCCGCGGTCGACCAGGTGATCCGCAACCTGCTGTCCGTGCTGGGCCTGCTCGGGGTTCTCGGTGGAGGCATCCTCGGGAGCTGACCACCCACAGACCGGCGCGCCTGCCCCCACCCCTCCCTAGGCGCGCCTCTGGCGACGCCACGGAGCACCTCCCCCCGGCTTCGTGGCGTCGCCCCTTTCTGGTCAAGCGCTTACTTGAGCGGTCTTCACTTTTGTACGTTCACTTCAGCAGCCAGGCCTTTTCGATGCTCTGGGTGATGCTGTTGCCGACCAGGTCTTTCGCAGTCACCCGCACGCTGACATCGGTCGCACCCGCAGGCGCGGCCGGCAGACGTGCGCCGACCTTGCCGCCCGGCCCGCGCGGTACGACGAGCGAACGCTGCCAGGTCTTGCCGCCGTCGTACGAGAGCTCTGCGGTCGTGCGGAACCAGCCGATCCCCTGGGCGCCTGGCTGGTAGCCCGGCTTGAGATCGAGCCAGCCTCTGCCGAGTTGGTAGTCCACCTGGATCAACGGCAAGAGCGAGCGGCCGGTCGTCGGACCCGAGCGGAAATGCCACTGGGTGTGCGTTGTCGTCGAGGTCTTCGCCCAACTCTCCTCGCCGCGCTTCACCTCCAGCGTGAGGTCGTACCACGCTGTCCGCGCCGGCACCGGGAACTGCGCGACCGACCAGTCCTTGCTGCCGAGCTCCTTCCCCTCGCTGGTGAGCTTGATCGAGGTCGTGTCCCCACGATCACCCCAGCCGTACACACTGCGATCGCCGTTCACGTACTGCGGGATCGCCACGCGCAGCGCATTCTCGAACCTGGCCGCGGGTAATCCGTCGGCCTCGCTTCCGGCCGCGTCCGGAGTCGCCGGACGGGCGATCGGCTCCCACCACGCGCGACTGACCTTCTCGTTCGGCCGGTAGCCGCGGGCGATGCTGTACTCGTACCCGGACTCGTTCCACACCCCCGCCACCCGCTTCTCGTCCCAGGTGATCCCGGGGACGTCGCTGGCCAGGTAGTCCGTGCGGGTGACCGGGCCGGCAACCAGGCGAGTGGACGTCAGCCCGGTGGCCAGGCCAGGGTAGTGCGCGACCCGCTGATCGACGTGCAGGAACCACGCGTCGTTCTTCTTGAAGTCCGTGGTCACTGCGGCCGGACGCATCCGCGCGAAGTCGTAAGTCAGCGGACCGTGTACTTCCGAAGGACCAGCGGCCAGGTCGTAGCGGTAGGTGCTGTCGAGCAAGCCGGCCAACTGCAACGTCACCTCGCGCTGCTTGAGCAGGCCGAGCAGACGCTGCCCCTCGGCTTGGCGGAGCAAATAGAACGGGATGCCGAGGTCGGCGCCGTCACTCCAGAATCCCGCCTGCTCGTTGTACATGAACACAGCCTTGGCGCCGGCATCCTTGGCGGCTTGGACCTGCCGGGCGGTCAGGTCGTAGTCACGCCAGCGGATCAGTGCGACCTTGCCACGGACGTTCCGCAACTCCTCCTGTGTGCCGTCGCCGCCGTCGACGAGCGGCAGCCTCTCGTTGCCGACGTACACCGTGCGGTCGGCCCCTTCAGCAGGTGTCGGCAACCGGAAGCCACCGGGGCCGGTGACGTCCACAGTCAGCTTCGGCTGGGCGAGGTCCCAGCGCTGGACCACCTGGAAACTGCCGTCCGACACCTTGCCGAAGTTCTGCACATAGATGCCGTTGGCAACTTCCTTGCCGAAGCCCCAGCCGGAGACGACATCCCGGTCCCCGACCTTCCGGTGCCAGGCGATCCCGACACTCTGCGCATCGGCCCGCTGAGGGGTCTTGACCGTGACCTTGTTCGCCTTGCGGGCATCGAAGGTGAAGGTGCGATCGCCAGTGATCCGCGCGTCCGGATCCCCCAGCAGCGTGACGGAGTTCGTCCACCCGATCTCATCGCCCTCCATCACGAATGCCATCACGCTGTACCGGCCGGTCGGCACGTCGAGGGTCCGGCCGCCGGTCTGGTCGAAGATGGTCGCGTTGACGTCACCCGTGTCGAGGTTCCACAACTGCACCCCGCTCGCGCTGTACGGCGACGGCGCGGCCGGCTTCCCGTCGTGCCCGATGGCCTTCACCGTCAGCTGGTTCAGCCGGCCACCCGCCGCGAACCCAAGACCAGTCCGGTACGCCGAGCCGCCCGCGCGCGCGACGAGCTCCCCGGAGTACTTGGCAGGCTGGGTCTTGGCCAGGTCGAGCGTGACTGTGACCGATGCGGTGGCGCCCGGCGCGATCGTCAGCTCGGCCGGACTGACCCGCAGCGCCGGGCGCACGCTGCCCGGCGAGGTCGCGTCGACGCTGAGATCGAGCGTCACCGGCGAACCCGAGTTGTTGCGGTAGGCAACCTTGCGGCTGACCGGTGCCGGCGCTGTCCCGGTCCAGGACAGCTCACCGAAGAACAGGTTCGCCGTGTCCGGCAGGATCTTCGGGTCGAGCGCCTTCGGGATGTCGATCCGGCCGAGACCCTGCTGCGCCGACGTTGCTCCTGTGCTCGGCACGGCGGTTGCCGCCAACGCGGCCTTCAGCTGTTCGCCGGTCCAGTCGGGATGACGCTGGGCCAGGATCGCCGCCGCGCCGGCGACGTGCGGGGTGGCCATCGAGGTTCCGCTCATCGCCGTGTAGTACTGGCCGAGCTCACGTCCCTGTTCGGTTCCGGCAGCCCTGGCGGCGGCGATCTCCACGCCGGGCGCGGTCACCTCGGGCTTCATCGCGCCGTCCCCGAGCCGCGGCCCACGGCTGGAGAACGCCGCGAGCTTGTCGTCACGATCCACCGCGCCCACGGTGAGAGCGGCCGCGGCCGCGCCCGGAGTACCGACTGTTTCCTCGGCGCCGGAGTTGCCTGCGGCAACGACGAAGAGGGCGTCGCTGGAGGCGGACAGTCGGTCGACGGCCTCACTCATCGGGTCGGTGCCGTCCGACGGCAGCCCGCCGAGGCTCATGCTGATCACCTTGGCGCCCTGCTGGACCGCCCACTCCATGCCGGCGATCGCTTCGGAGTCGAGACCGCTGCCGTTGTTGTCGAGCACCTTGCCGATCAGCAGGTTCGCGCCGGGGGCGACACCCTTGCGCGAGCCCATGGACGCCGAGCCCGTGCCCGCGACGATCGAGGCGGTGTGCGTGCCATGCCCGTGGAGATCCTGCACGCCCTGATCCGGGATGAAGCTCTCAGCCTCCAGGACCTGCTTCTTCAGGTCCGGGTGGCTGGTGTCGTAACCCGTGTCCAGGACGGCCACCTTGATCCCGCGGCCGTCGTACCCGGCCTGCCAGGCGGTCGGCGCACCGATCTGTTTCGTCGAGCGGTCGAGGGTGGCGTGGGTCCGGCCGTCGAGCCAGATCTTGCCGACGCTGCTGCGGAGGTTGTTGCCCTGGACGCCCGCCCAGAACTCCTTCGCCTGAGCCTTCTCGACGGTGACGGCGGTGCTGCCGACGCTGGCCAGGGTGATGCGCGTGGTCGCGGCGGCAGGCGCCTGCGGTGCGCTGCGGACGGTGGCCGGTGCGCTGAGCAGCATCGGCAGCGTCGCGGTACTCGCGTCGTCGTAGCCCTGCGCGACGAGCTGGCTGAGGTTGAAGAGTCGGCGGTCGAGGCGCCCTTGGGCGAGCATCGGATACGCGGCGACCGGGACCAGGGTGAGCTCGTTCTTGAAGTCGCCCAGGTAATAGTTGCCGCCGTCGACCAGCCGTGCGGAGCGCGAGCCGTCGGCCGTCGTCGTGAGCTCGGCGACGTCGCCCGTGACCAGGGTGATCCGGTGGGTGCTCGCGCCGGGCGTGGGCCTCGCGGCGGTACTGGTAGCGCCGGTGCCGGATCCTGCACCGGCACCACCAGCAGACAAGGGTGCCGCGTGGGCTGCGACAGTCGACGCGAGCAAGGCGCCGACCGTCACAGCCGAAGACAGGCTGGCGGCAAGGCGTGACGATCTCACAGGGGCACCTCCCGATGCCCCGACGGGCGCGAGGTCATCGCCGCCGAGCCTTACAGTTGCCTCTGGCACGGTCTATCGATCGCCCTGGCCACCACCCGCCATGACCGGATCTGGCCAGCCGAACCCTCACTGCGCGCGGCAGCCGTCCCCGTCCACGCCGCCCGCACTCTGCCCACGCCGCCCGGGTCAGGTGTCGCGATCGCCTCGCGCCCGGCTGGCCGGTTCTTCGCCCGCTGGCGTCAAATAAGGCCGCCAGTGATCGAAGAACCCGCTACCCAGGGTCGGCGTCGGGCCGGCGAGCGGGACTGGGTCGCTCGGCCGGCTTGGGACTGGGTTCAGCTGAAGCGCTTGGCGACCTGCTCGATGCGGTCGACCAGGTCGAGGTCGTAGGCGACGCCCGGCACGTAGAAGATCACGTAGTCGGCACCGGCCTCGATCGCAGCCTCGGCCTTGTCCGCGATCTCGTCCTCGGTCGCGATCAGGTTGTCGTTGGAGAACTTCTCCCAGTTCATCGGGCCGAGGGCCTTGGCCGTCGCCTTCTTCGGGTCGTCGCCCTTGTCGATCGGGAACGCGTTGATCCCGGTCGACTTGATGATCTCGTTGTAGTCCCGGCCGAGCTCGTCGCAGTGCCCCTTGAGGATGGCCGCCTTCTCCTTGATCACCTCAGGGTTGCCGCCGCCGATGTTCGCCGCGTCGCCGTACTGCGCGACCAACTTCAGCGTCACCTTCGGGCCGCCGCCGCCGATCCAGAAGCTCGGGTGCGGCTTGCGGACACCCTTCGGCTCGTTGATCGGCTTGTCGATCGAGTAGTACTTGCCCTTGTAGACCGGCTCGTCCTCGGTCCACATCTTGTAGATGATCTCGGTGGCTTCGCGGAACGCGCCCATCCGGTCCTTCAGCTCGGGCCACTCGTAGCCGTAGGCCTTCCACTCGTGCTCGTACCACCCGGCGCCGATCCCGGCGTACAGGCGGCCGTGGCTGGCCACGTCGACGGTGGACGCGATCTTGGCGTACAGCGAAGGGTTGCGGTAGCCGTTGCAGCCGACCATCTGACCGATGTTGACCCGCTTGGTGTCGCGCGCCAGCGCCGCGGTGGCGGACCAGCACTCGAAGGTGCTCTCCGTGCTCGGCTCCGGCACCGTGTGGAAGTGGTCGAACAGCCAGATCGAGTCCCAAGAACCCTCGTCGGCCTTCTTGGCGACGGCCGTCATCGCCTCCCACTGCTCGATCGGATCACTGATCTGCGCGAGATCCATCTTCCAGCCCTGCGGAACGAACAACCCAAAGCGTGTAGTCATACCTCCTATCCAACCGGTTCGACACTGAACCGGTCCAGCACTCCATCCACTGAATCCCTTCTCAATTCCCGCACTCCACCTTCTCAATCCCTGTACTACGCGCGGCGTGCCGCCTTCACCAGTGAGTCGCCTCACATCGCCGGAGGGCCGGGGTTCGCCCCTGATCTTGTGGGTTGACTCTCGATATTCCGGTGGGGCAACCCACAAGTTGAGTGGGGAACCCTTCACGCGGAACTCGCCCGGACCGCCCGGACCGCCAAACACTCACCCCGAACCAGCCGAGCCGGCGCGGCGTCGTACCGGGTCGAGCGCCACCACAAGGAGGGAACGACCATTCAGCCGACCAAGTTCGACACGTTGTTCGACGAGGCTGTGCCTTTGATCTCGGCTCAGCGGCACCAGCGCGACTCAGCACCCGTTGAAGGCGGCCGCTGGCCGGTCAGCGTCGTACTGCGGCCGCCTGCCGACAGCGAACTGAATCGCCACCTCGACGCCCTCACGACCGAGGCCGCCGCCCTCGCGGGCCCCGGCCATTGGCACACCGGCCGCAGCGGGTCGGCCCACCTGACCGTCCGCGCATTGGAGACCTACCGCGAGGTCGTCGACGAGTCGGAGCCAGTCATCCAGCGCTACCGCAAAGCAATGGAAGCCGCAGCCGCCCAGGCGGGGCCGACCCGGTTCCATGTCACCGGCCTCACCCTCACCGCAGGCACCGTGATGGCGTGCGCGCTCCCCACCGACGCCCAGGCCGACCTCTTCCTCGACACCTTCGCCGAGGCCCTCGGCCCCGACGGCTGGTTCGAACACCCCGACCGCCGCGACATCTGGTACCTGAACCTCCTCCACTTCACCACGGACATCGCCGACCCCCGTGCCCTGATCAGCTGGGTCGCCTCCCACCGAACCACCGACCTGGGGACGACCATCATTCCCACTGCGGAACTGGTCCGGTTTCACCACTCCCCCGACCCCAGGCGCCCTTTCATGCGCCCGCACCACCTCGCCGACGCCCGTCTGCCGGCGCCGACTGCTGGCTAGTCCGGCTGGTCTCGCGGCCCCGAGAGGTGGGGGTTGCCCCAGGATCTTGTGGGTTGACTGTCGATATTCCGGTGGGGCAACCCACAAGTTGAGTGGGGAACCCCTCCATGTGGAAGCGGGTGGACCGCACGGACCGCCAACACTCAGTAGGCGCGGTTGCAGCTCGGTGTGCAGCCGGGCTTTACCGGGCGCGGGCTCCTCAATCTGAGGTTAGTGAGTGTTGGCGGTCCGGGGCCTTGGCTGGGGGCAGCGACTCAGGAGCGGCGGCCGGCGGTGTCTCCAGGCCTGCGGCGGATCTTGGGGGTGAGAGCGCTCTAGTTCCGGAACCGGTGGGGTATTGACCGACGAGCGGGGAGGGCTGAGAGTCGGGCGCGACGCGTGCGTGAGGCTCGCGCAGCAATCCCCTCGAGGAGTCGCCCATGCCCAGGTGGCCTGCTTTCCGCCAGATCCGTCCCAGACGTCGTACTGCTCTTGTCACCACGGTCGCGCTGTTGACCGGGCTTCTGCCGCTCGGGGTTGCCTCGCAGGCGGTGGCCGATGATCCGGCGCCGACTGTGTTGGCTGCGTTCGAGGGGGCTGAACCGTTCGCCTCGCCGCCGAACGCCGGCATCTTCGGGTGGGGCAGTGATGGGGACGACCCGCCGACGATGGAACTGCAGACTCGCGCCGACGCGCCTGTCGGCGGCAAGGTGCTGCACGGGACGTACAACATCAGCGGGTACGGCGGGTTCAGCCATGACGTGACGTTCGACCAGAATCCTGGTGACTGGTCGATGCACAAGGGCATCCGGTTCTGGTGGTACGGCCAGAACACCGCACCGCTGCCGCCTGGTTCCGGCAAGCGGATCTTCTTCGAGATCAAGGACGGGGGCGCCAACGCCGAGGCCTCCGAGTTGTGGAACACGAGTTTCACCGACGACTGGCAGGGCTGGCACCAGGTCGAGATCCCGTTCAGCGATCTCGTCTACCGCGGCGACTACCAGCCGGTCGGTGGTATCGACCAGGTTCTGAACCTGACCCAGATGTGGGGTTATGCGTTCACCATGCCGGTCGGGACTCCTGGTGAGTTCGCGATCGATCAGGTCGAGGTCTACGGCAAGGCGGACCCGGCGCTCAAGGCCAGCGTGGTCACCGACGCGGGCGTCTACCCGGTCAAGGAGGGCGGCACCGCCCAGGTGAAGGTGTCCGTCGCCACCACGGGGAGCATCCCGCTCGAGGCACCTGTGACAGTCGAGTACCGCACCGGCACAGGGACAGCCGGCAGCGACGACTACCAGCCGGTGTCGGGCGCCTTCACCTTCCCAGCCGGTACGCCGTCGGGCGCGTCCCAAACCATTAGCGTGGTCACCAAGAAGGACAAGGCGGCCGAGGTCGCGGAGACCATCCCGGTGGAGCTGACCGTGACCGGGGCGAAGGCGCCGACCACGACACCGCAGGTGGTCATCAACGCGCACGACCTGCCATACCTGAACGCCAAGCTCCCCGTGAAGACGCGGGTGAAGGACCTTCTCAGCCGGATGACGCTGGCCGAGAAGATCGGCCAGATGACCCAGGCCGAGCGGAACGCCCTGCGCTCGAAGAGCGACATCGCGTCGTACGCGCTCGGGTCGTTGCTGTCCGGCGGTGGTTCCGTACCGACGCCGAACACGCCCGCTGCCTGGGCCGCGATGATCGACAGCTACCAGCTGAATGCGCAGGCGACCCGCCTGCAGGTGCCGCTGATCTACGGTGTGGACGCGGTGCACGGGCACAACAACGTGATCGGTGCGACGATCCTGCCGCACAACATCGGCATGGGCGCCACCCGCGACCCCGACCTGTCCCGCCGGACCGGTGAGCTGACGGCGACCGAGGTCCGGGCCACTGGCATCCCGTGGGACTTCGCGCCGTGTGTGTGCGTGGTTCGCGACGATCGCTGGGGTCGAGCTTACGAGGGCTACAGCGAGGACCCCGCGCTGGTGAAGACGATGGCCTCGGTCATCACCGGTATGCAGGGCAAGGCCGACGGCAGCCAGCTCAACCAGAACAACCACGTGCTGGCGACCGCGAAGCACTACGTCGGCGACGGTGGTACGACGTACGGCTCCTCGACGACGGGGAGTTACAAGATCGACCAGGGCATCACCAAGGTCACTCCGCAACAGCTCGAGGCGATCCACCTCGACCCGTTCAAGACCTCGGTGGATCTGGGGGTCGGCACGGTGATGCCGTCGTACTCTAGCGTCGACATCATCGGCGACGACGGTGTCAGTGTCACGGGTCCGGTGAAGATGCACGGCAACGCAGCGCTGATCAACGGAGTCCTGAAGCAGCGGATGGGCTTCGACGGCTTCGTCATCAGTGACTGGCAGGCGATCGACCAGCTGCCCGGGGACTACCCGAGCGACATCCGGACGTCGATCAACGCCGGGCTCGACATGATCATGGTGCCGACGAACTACCAAGGCTTCACTCAGGGCCTGACCGACGAGGTCACCGCCGGCCGAGTGACGCAGGCCCGCGTGGACGACGCGGTCAGCCGGATCCTGACGCAGAAGTTCAAGCTCGGCCTGTTCGAGCACCCGTACTCCGACACCAGCAAGCTGGGTTCCATCGGTTCGGCCGAGCACCGGGCGACCGCCCGTGAGGCTGCGGCCAAGTCCCAGGTGCTGCTCAAGAACGACGGGAACCTGTTGCCGCTGGCAAGCACATCGAAGGTGTATGTGGCGGGCAGCAACGCGAACGATCTGGGCAACCAGATGGGTGGCTGGAGCATCACCTGGCAGGGCGGCTCCGGCAACACCACGACAGGGACGACGATCCTCGACGGGATCAAGCAGGTCGTGCCGACGGCGACGTTCAGCCAGGACGCCTCGGCGCCGCTGGAGGGACACGATGTCGGCGTCGTGGTGGTGGGCGAGAGGCCTTATGCCGAAGGGATCGGCGACGTCGGCAACAACGGCCACACGCTCGGCCTGACCGCTGCCGACAAGGCTGCCGTCGACAAGGTGTGCGCGGCAATGAAATGTGTGGTCCTGGTGGTCTCGGGCCGGCCGCAGGTGATCGCCGATCAGCTCGGCGAGATCAACGCGCTGGTGGCCTCGTGGCTGCCGGGCACCGAGGGCGCCGGTGTTGCCGATGTCCTGTTCGGCAAGCGGCCGTTCGGTGGCCGACTGCCCGTCAGCTGGCCGAAGTCGGAGGCGCAGGAGCCGCTGAATGTCGGTGACGCTTCCTACGACCCGCAGTACCCGTATGGCTGGGGCCTGACCACTCAGGCGGCGGCACGGCAGAAGCTGGCGGACACCAAGAAGGAGCTGCTGCGCAAGGGATTCACGTCACCCGACGTGCTTGCCTCGGTCATCTACATCGACCTCGCCCTCCGGGTGAAGGACTGGTCAGGGCCGCAGGCAACTTCCGCGCTGGCAGCACTCGGTCAGGCCGGTAAGTACCTGCAGCGGGCGAAGGTGGACTCGTTCGCCGATGACGACGCGGTGGTCGCGGGCGCCCGATGGATCGCGCAGGATCAGATCGGGCAGAACCTCGACGAGGCCACCTCGAAGCTGACCTCCGACGCTGAACACCTGGCACTGACCGGCGAGCTGAGCAACGCGATCGCCAAGCTGACGGCAGCCTACGAACTGCACTGAAAGCGGGGGGCCGGTGGATGAACCCCACCGGCCCCCTCCCCCGAACCGTCAGACTGTAACCAGTTCGCGGGTCTGCTCCGGCTGGGCGACGTGAAGCCTGTTCGGCCACCAGGCCTTCCGCCCGAGCAGGACCATGATCGACGGCAGCATCACGATCCGGACCAGCGTCGCGTCGATCAGCACGGCGACCGCGAGCCCGACGCCCATCTGCTTCATCTCGATCATCCCGAGCGTCGCGAAGACCGCGAACACCGAGACCATCACGGCCGCAGCGCTCGTCACCACGCCGGCCGACTCGGTGATCCCCTTCCGCACCG
Organism: Kribbella alba; assembly: GCF_039529635.1. NCBI lineage: Bacteria > Bacillati > Actinomycetota > Actinomycetes > Propionibacteriales > Kribbellaceae > Kribbella > Kribbella alba. The sequence goes on from NZ_BAAANE010000004.1 coordinate 1,064,348, forward strand.
CCTCCCGCGGGGTCAACCCCTCCGCAACCCCTTCGCGGATCCGGCCGAGCACGAACACGTGGTAGTCCATCGACAACCCGACCAGGATCACGAACAAGAACAGCGGGATCCACGACACCACGAACCCGGGTGAGGTGAAGTTCAGCAAGCCCTCGGCCCAGGTGTGCTGGAAGACCAGCGACAGGACGCCGAAGCAGGCAGCCACCGAGGCCAGGTTGAGCAATGTGGTGACCAGAGCGACCGCGAGACTCCGGAAGGTGAACGCCATCATCACCAGCGTCAGCCCGAGCACGAACGCGATCACATAAGGCAACTGGTCACGCTGATGCTGCCCGTAGTCGCTCGACGAGGCCGCCTCGCCGCCGACCGCCCAAGTTGCCCCCGGCAAGGAACTCAGCGCGGCCGGAGCAAGCTCGTTCCGCAACTTCAGCAATGCGTCCTTTGCTTGCGAGCTACTCTCCGGATGCGGCGAGACCACAGTCAGTACCGCGGTGTTCCCGGACCTCCTGATCTCCTGCCCAGGCATCGCGACAAGCTCGCCCGACCGGACCGCCTCGGCCTGCAACTTCGCCAACGCAGCCACCGCCGCCTGCCCGTCAGGCGCCTTCGCCACCACGGAGTACGACGTACCGCGGGACGGGAAATTCTCCTGCAGCGCGGTCATCGTCCGTACTTCGGGGATGGCCTGCGGCAGCGTGTTCAGACCACCCGGTTCCGTCTTCATACCGAGGGCCGGTACTGCGAGCGCGACCACCGCGACGGCTGAGATCGCCAGCGCGATGCGGGGGAAGCGCAGTACTGGCGCGAGGATGCGACGGCTGATCCCACCCGGGCCGATCCGCCGGTTGAGCCGCCACAGCAGGGGAACCCGCGGCCGGTCCGCCCGGTGACCCAGTTTCGCCAGCAGGGCGGGGAGAACGGTGAGCGAACCGAGCACCGCAACCGCCACCACCACGATCGTGGCCGTCGCCATGGAGGAGAAGGTGGCGTCCTGAGCGACGTACAGGCCGGCCATCGACACGATCACGGCCAGGCCGGAGACGACCACCGAGTGTCCGAGGTGGCTGCCGCGATCTCGACCGCGTCGATCGGGCTCCGGCCGCGACGGCGTTCCTCGCGCTCTCGCTTGAGGTAGAACAACGAGTAGTCGACGCCTACCGCCATACCGATCAGCAGCACGACGTTCGCCACCGAGCCGCCGTCGGGGAACAGGTAGGAGAGCGGCGCATAGAAGCCCAGAGCCGCGCCGACTGCCGAGAACGCCAGCAGGACTGGGATTCCGGCCGCGATCAAGGCGCCGAAGGCAAGCAACATCAGGGCGAAGGTGATCGGCAGGCTGAGCTTCTCCGCACGCGCGAGGTCGGATCCGACCTGCTTCCAGATCCCCTTGTCCAGAGACGCACTGCCGGTCTGTTCGATCGAGAGGTCGGGATGTGCTCGTTGGGCGTCGGCTGTCGCCGCGAGGAGCTTGTCGACGTTGTCCGCGGCGTCATCCGCGGTGCCCTTCAGCTCGATCGGGAGCAGGGCAGCCTTGCCGTTCTCGGCCCAGACCGGTTGACCGACGTTGCTGACGGCATCGATCCCCTTCATCTTCTGGCTGAGCTGGTTCATCACCTTCGTGGCGGCGGCTCTGTTCAGTGGAGCGCCCGCATCGGTGACCAGGATCGTCTCGCTCGGCCGCTCACCGAGGTTCGCCTGCTCGATCAGCTGGGAGGCGACACCCGACTGGCCGACCCAGTTGTCCTTGTCCTTGGTCTGTTGTTTCGGAATCACAGCCGACATCCCGACCGCGACCACGACGAGCAACAGCCAGAGGCCGATCGCCCGCCACGGATGGGTAGCACTCCACCGTGCTGCGCGCACGGTCACCGATCCCCTGCTCATGTTCAGCCTCTCGCCGACCCCGCCCGGGCCCTTTGCCCGCTCTGCTAAGAGCCTGGCCTGGCGAGCTGCGGATCTCAGGAGTGCCAAACCCCCAGGCGCAGTGGACCTAGGTCTACCCCGCTCTACCCCCCGCTCTACCCCGCTCTACCCGGCGATCGGACGGGACCGGAGCCGGCGGAGCATCCGGGCGTCCTCGAAACCGACCACCCGCGCGGCTGCCTCGACGGTCGCTCCGTGGCCGATGAGGTGTTCCGCGCGCTCCAAGCGGAGCAGTTGCTGGTAGCGCAACGGGGTCAGGCCCGTAGCCCGGCTGAACACGCGCGTCAGGGTTCGCTCGCTCACCCCGATTCCGTCAGCCAGGTCGGACAACCTCAGCTGCTCGGAGTACCGGCCGTCGATCACGTCCTGGACCCGATGAGCCAGGTCGTTGAGATGCCCCCGGTGCCGCAGCATCGCACTCTCCTGCGGTTCGTCGCCGTTGCGCCGTGCGTAGACGACCATCTCGCGAGCTACCCGCGCAGCTGCCTCGGCGCCTCGCTCGACGGCGATCAGGTGAAGAGCCAGGTCGATCCCGCTGGCGATCCCGGCGGAGGTGATCACCCGGTCGTCCACGACGTACAGCACGTCCCGGACGATGCTCGCCTTCGGATACCGCGCGGCGAGCTCGTCGGTCAGGTCGTGGTGCGTGGTGTAGCGCCGGCCGTCGAGCAGTCCGGCCGCACCGAGCGCGTCCGCCCCCGAGCAGACGCTCGCCACCTGACCGCCGGCCGCATGATGGCCGCGCAACCGCTGCTTCGTGGCAGCACCGATCGGCGGGTGCGGCGACAACTTCGGCGACCGCCAGCCCGGTACGACGATCAGGTCGGCTGGGCCGAGGTCCGGCCACTCCCGCTGCGCTTTGATCGGCACACCCTGCGCCGTGACGATCTCCTCGACCTCGGCCACGTAGTACAGGTCGTAGCCGCAGCCGAGGTCGTTCGCGGTCGAGAAGGCCTGGGCCGGACCAGCCAGATCCAGCAGGTGCAGTTTCGGCACCAGGAGGAAGACGACCTTGGTAGGCATGATCCGGTCAGGATGCCACGAGTTGCCCGGCCACCTCGTCCAGCGTCCGAATGGTTGCGAACCGGCCGGCCAACACGTACTCGGTACGCTCCAGCACAACCTCGGGACTCAGCGTGCGCGGGTCGGCGAGGATCTCCTCGAGAGTGGCGTCGGCCGGGGTGGTCCAGTGCGGCAGCGGGGTGGTCGCGGTCGCCTCGGTGACGAACACAACCTCATAGCCGAGATCGGACGCCACCCGGGCGGTCGTTTCACAGCACTGCTCGGTGCGGATCCCGCTGATCACGACCTCGCCGATGCCGCGCTGGGTGAGCAGTTGCTGCAGATTCGTCGTGGTGAAGGCATTGTGGGCCGTCTTGGTCAGAACCGGTTCACCTTCGATCGGCTCGAGCCCCTCGATCAGGCGGACATGTCCTTCGGCCGGGTCGAATGCGCCGCCGGTCCCGGGCTCGCTGTGCAGGATCCAGACGACCAGGTCGCCCTTGGCCCGCGCTGCCTGGACCAGGCGCTGGACCCTGTCGGCGATGTCCGGGTGGTTGACGACACTCCAGTTGGGCCGCACGCGGAAGGACTCCTGGACGTCGATGACGATCAATGCTGTTCTGCTCATGCCTCCATCGTCTGCCCCCAACAGCCTGGTGTAGTAGGCACCATCGAGCCTGGTGCCGGACGCATCTGGTCACGCCCTGAAGCTCATAGCCGATGTCATTTCAGTCATCGGACGATTTCGTACCGTTACAAACTATTCCAAACACTGGACAACCCTGCTTAGAGTGCCCGGACCGGCCATGTGCACGCTCTCCCGCCGTCACCGCTCTCACAGTGAGGGGATTTCATGCCAGACAATTTGGCCCGCCGCCAAGTACTGCGAACCGCGGGTGCGCTCGGGCTGGGCGCCGCCGCCGCAGGAGCGCTGCAGACCAGCGCCGGGGCCGCTGGTACGCCGGATAGGGTCGCCGCCATGGGTTCACACCACGGCCGGCTGGCCATTCGCAAGGATCCGTTCGGCACCACCCCGGAAGGCGTGAAGGTGGACGTATACACGTTCACCAACGGCCGAGTCACCATCTCGATGTTGACCTGGGGCGCCACCATCCAGCGGGTCGAGACCCCGGACCGCCGCGGCCACACCGAGAACATCAGCCTCGGCTTCGACAACCTGCCCGACTACGCGGCCCTCAGCCCGTACTTCGGCGCGACCGTCGGCCGGTACGGCAACCGGATCGCCAAGGGCAGGTTCACCCTCGACGGGCACGCCTACCAGATCCCGATCAACGACGGCGAGAACGCCTTGCACGGCGGAACGATCGGGTTCGACAAGAAGGTGTGGAAGGCGAAGGTGGTGCAGACCTCGTCCGCGGTCGGGGTCGCCTTCACCTACGTCAGTCCCGACGGCGAGATGGGCTTCCCGGGCGAACTCACCAGCACGGTGACGTACACCCTGGACAAGGAGGACAACCTCCGCATCGACTACCACGCGACTGTCGCGGACAAGCCCACCGTGCTCAACCTGACGAACCACGTCTACTTCAACCTCGCAGGTGAAGGCAGCGGCTCGATCGACGGACACGTCCTGCAACTGAACGCCCCGTCGTACACGCCGGTCGACGCGGGCCTGATCCCGACCGGCGAGATCGCACCGGTCGCGGGCACGCCGTTCGACTTCAACAAGCCGACGGCGATCGGTGCACGCATCCGGGACGACCACCCCCAACTGGTGATCGGGCGTGGGTACGACCACAACTTCGTCCTCGGCAAGGCGGACTCCGACGGCCTGCGGTTCGCGGCGCGCTTCTGGGAGCCGGAGGCCGGCCGGACCGTCACGGTGCACACGAGCCAGCCGGGCGCCCAGTTCTACAGCGGCAACTTCCTCGACGGCACCTTCCAGGGCATCGGCAACAAGTCATACCGCCAGGGCGACGCCTTCGCCTTCGAGACCCAGCACTTCCCCGACTCCCCCAACCAGCCCAACTTCCCGTCGACGGTTCTGCGTCCCGGCGAGACCTTCACCTCCACGACGATCTACACCTTCGGCACGAAGTAGTTCCTGGGGCTGTTTCCCAGGCGAGGGCTGTCGCCAGCCGGCGGCACTCCCAGCCAGGGTTGTCGTCAGCCGGCGGGCACTCCCCAAGCAGGGGCTGTCGTCAGCCGGGGTCTGTCGTCAGCCGGGGTCTGTCATCAGCCAGGGTCTGTCCTCAGCCAGGGTCTGTCCTCAGCCGGGGGCTGTCCTCAGCCGGGGGCTGCCGTCAATCCCTGAGTCGGCGCTCATTCGTGGATCGCGGACCAGCGACGGGTTCTCCGCGATCGCGGTGTGCCCAGCAATCCTTGCCTGCGGCACGAATCCACGAATGGGCGCCGACTCCTCAACTACCCCGACACGGCAACGAGAGGCACCCCGTGATCACCTCACCGCCCGATGGAGGTCAAGCGTCTAGTTGACCTGGTGAGAGGCCTACCCAGGCGGCCGGCTCCTCCCCTGCCGTCTCCTCGTCCAGCGCGACGAATCGGGCATCCCAGAGCAGTCGTGCCAGGCGAGTCGCTGGGCACCCCTAGCTCCCGGCTCGGCCCGCCGTTCACACGGGCACTTCCCGGCTCGAGTCGCCGTTCACACGGGCACTTCCCGGCTCGACCCGCCGTGAACACGCCACTTCCCGGGTTGACTCGCCTAGATCATCGAGCCGGCTCGGCGCGTCGAGCCGGGAAGTCGAGCCAGCTAGGCGGGTCGAGCCGGGAATTGGGCGATCCTCGGCGGGTCGAGCCGGGAACTGGGCGATCCACGGCGGGTCGAGCCGGGCAGTGGGCTAGCCACGCCGGGATGTAGGCGTACCCACGGCGAGCCGAGCCGGGAAGTGAGCGATCCACGGCGGGTCGAGCCGGGAAGTGGGCTAGCCACGCCGGGATGTACGCGTACCCACGGCGAGCCGAGCCGGGAAGTGAACGATCCACGGCGGGTCGAGCCGGGAAATGGGCTAGCCACGCCGGGATGTA